>CAZUJF010000009.1:157468-162646 GCA_964619955.1 uncultured Planctomycetales bacterium | reverse complement strand
CGGCGCCAACCCGATCGCGCTCAAGCGCGGCATCGACAAGGCGGTCGAGACGATCATCGCCGAGCTCAAGCGGCTCTCCAAGCCCGTCCGCCTGGACGACATCTCCGAGGTCCGCAACGTCGGCACCATCGCCGCGGGCGGCGACGCCGACACCGGCAAGATGCTCGCGGAAGCGATGCAGAAGGTCGGCAAGGACGGGGTCATCACGGTGGAGGAGGGCAAGGGCCTCGAGACCTACGTCGAGTGGGTCGAGGGCATGCAGTTCGACAAGGGCTACCTCTCCCCGTACTTCGTCACCGAGCCCGAGGAGATGAAGGCGACGCTCAAGGACTGCTACATCCTGATCCACGAGAAGAAGATCTCGACGGTGAAGGACCTGATCCCGCTGCTCGAGAAGATCGCGAAGACCGGCAAGCCCCTGCTCATCATCAGCGAGGACATCGAGGGCGACGCCCTGGCGACGCTCGTGGTGAACAAGCTGCGCGGCACGCTGAACATCTGCGCCGTGAAGGCCCCCGGCTACGGGGACCGCCGCAAGGCCATGATGGAGGACATCGCCGTCCTCACCGGCGGCAAGGCCATCTTCGAGGACCTGGGCATCGACCTGGAGAAGGTGGACATCAGCCTGCTGGGCCGGGCGAAGAAGATCGTGGTCGAGAAGGAGAACACCACGATCGTCGAGGGCGCCGGCGACACGAAGGCCATCCAGGGCCGCATCGGCCAGATCCGCAAGGAGATGGAGACGACGACCTCGGACTACGACAAGGAAAAGCTCCAGGAGCGCCTCGCGAAGCTCGCCGGCGGCGTGGCGCAGATCAACGTCTGCGCGGCCACCGAGATCGAGATGAAGGAGAAGAAGCTCCGCGTCGAGGACGCGCTGCACGCGACGCGCGCGGCCGTCGAGGAGGGCATCCTGCCCGGCGGCGGCGTCGCCCTGATCCGCGCCTCCAAGGCGCTGGACAAGGTCAAGCCCGCCAACGACGACGAGCGCACCGGCATCGACATCATCCGCCGCGCCGTCGAGGCCCCCATCAAGCAGATCGCCCAGAACTCGGGCGTGGACGGCGGCGTGGTGATCGACAAGGTCCGCGACGCCAAGGACACGAACTTCGGCTTCAACGCCGACACCCTGGAATACGGCGACATGCTGAAGTTCGGCGTGATCGACCCGACGAAGGTCGTCCGCAGCGCGCTTCAGAACGCGGCGAGCGTCAGCTCTCTGCTGCTGACCACGGACGCCATCATCGCGGAGATTCCCGAGAAGAAGGAAGCTCCGAAGGCCGGCGGCGAGGGCATGGGAGACGAGTTCTAAGCCCTTCGCTTCATCGCATCCACGGGACGCCCCGGTCGGAGACGACCGGGGCGTTTCTTTTTTAAATGCTATACTCCCGCCCGCCGAGAGAGAGGGGAGTCCATGGCCGTCCGCCGTTCATCCGCCCGCCGCGCCGCCGCGTCCCTGCTCGAGGGCGTTCTGCTCTTCGTCGGCGCCCTGCTGGTGGCCGACGCGGTGCGGGGATTGTTCGGCGGGTCCCAGCCGGTCGTGTCGTCGTTCCTCCGCCGGCCGGGCGGATTCCCGCTGCCCTCCGTCCTCGGCCTTCTGCCGGGGCCGGCCCTGCTCGTGAAATCCCGCGCCTCCGCCCTCGTGCTGACCGCCGCGCTCCTGCTGGCGCTGCTCAACGCGGTGGAGCATCTGGTGCTGCGTTCGGCGGGTCTTCCCGCCGCGCCCCTGCCGTTCACGCTGCTGAGCGCGGCTCTCTTCGCGGCGGGCATCGCGCGCACGCTGCGCGAGGGTCCGGCCGCTTCGAAGCCGTTTCTGGCCGCGGGAGCCGTCCTGGCGGGGCCCGTCCTCGCCTTGCTGGTCATCCTTACCTTCGGCTTGAGCGATTACACGCGGCCGGCGGACGCCGTCGTCGTCCTGGGCGCCCGGGTCCATGAGGACGGCAGACCGTCCCTGGCGCTGGAGGACCGGGTGGCGCACGGCGCGCGGCTCGTGCTGCAGGGCGTCGCTCCGCGTCTCGTACTCTCGGGCGCCCCCGACGAGGTCCCGGTCATGATCCGCCTTGCGCGGGCGGCGGGCGTGGGCGCGGACGCCATCGACGCCGATCCGAGGGGCGTCAACACGTGGGAGACCTTCCGGAATCTGCGCGTGCGGCGGGTGGTGGCGGTGAGCCATTACTACCACCTGGCGCGGATCAAACTCGCGGCGGGCCGGCTCGGGATCGGCTGCGTCACGGCGCCGTGCCGGATGACGCGGCGGCTCGCGAAGGAGCCCTGGTTCGTGGCGAGGGAATGCGCGGCGCTGGCCTGGTACTACCTGCGGCGCGTCTGAGGCCCGCGCTGGGGGCCCCGCCCGGATCCGCGGCCCTGCGGCTTCGGGGGACGGGGCAGCGGGATGTCCTCGTTCGGATCGGGAGGCGGTTCGGGCGGCGGCGCCTCGCCCAGCACCTTGATCCGGTAGCGTTCGTCGAAGATCGCGAAGGGCTTTTCGTCGTAGAGGACGAACGTCACCTCTTCCAGCGAGGTCTGGTCCCCCTCGCAATGCTTGAGGACCTCCTCGAGGATGATGTCGGCGCAGCGCGCCACGGGGAGCGCGCCGGTCCCGGTGCCCAGCGCGGGCATCGCGAGCCGCTTCACGCCGAGCTCGGACGCCTTCACGAGGGAGGCCCGCATCGCGTTGCGCACCGATTTCGCGTCCGCCCAGAGCCCGAGGGGGTTCACCGCGGCGTGGATGATCCACTGAGCCTTGAGATTGCCCGCCGTGGTCGCCGCCGCGGTCCCCAGCGGGATCGTGCCGATCTTGTGGCACTCCTCCTGCACGGCGGGCCCCGCGATCCGGCTGATGGCGCCGGAGACGCCGCCGCCCAGCAGCAGGTCGTTGTTCGCGGAGTTGATGATCGCGTCGGCGTCCACGCTGGTGATGTCGCCGCGGAACATCTTGAGCTGCGTCTTCATGGCGCGGACAGTATAACGGCGGCGCCGGATTATGTCGACTTGAAGACCTCGGGCAGCGCCGCGAGCACGTCCGTCGCCATCAGCGACGTTTGTCCCGTGCGCTTCGCGGCCCGGTCCCCGGCGCGGCCGTGCACGTGCACCCCGAGCACGGCGGCGTCGTAGGGGGGCAGGCCCTGGCCGATGAGGGCCGCGATCACGCCGGCGAGCACGTCCCCCGTGCCGCCGGTCGCCATGCCCGGGTTGCCGGTCCGGTTGACGGCGAGGCGTTTGCCGTCGCTGATGAGCGTGCGGTGCCCCTTGAGGACGGCCACCGCGAGGAAGCGTGAGGCGAGTTCCTTCGCCGCGCCCTCCCGGTCGGCCTGGACCTCCTCGATGGAGCGTTTGAGGAGCCGCCCCGCCTCGCCGGGATGGGGCGTGAGCACCCTCGGGGCATGCCCGCGCTGGAGCAGGTCGGGAAAGTCGATGAAGGCGTTGAGCCCGTCCGCATCCAGCACGAAGGGGATCTCCAGGCCGACGACCAGCTCCCGCACGGCCTCCGCCACCGCGGGGTTCGTGGAGAGTCCGGGTCCGATCACGGCGACGTCGCAGCTCGCGGCGTATTCGAGGACGCGGTCCGCGGCCCCGCGCTCCGGCAGCGGCCGGACGACCGCGCAGGTCTGTTTGACGGAAAGCACGTCCACGAGGGATTCGGGACAGGCGAGGTACACGAGCCCGGCGCCCGAGCGATAGGCCGCCTCGGAGGCGAGCACGGCCGCGCCGGCCATGCCGCGTGAGCCCGCGAAGACGAGCACGCGTCCGTAATCGCCCTTGTGGCTGTCGGGTTTGCGCTTGGGAAGCCGCTTCATGGGGCCGATTGTAGCAGGGCTTCCGGAGCGGGGCTATAATGCGGTCTGTGCGAACGAGCGTCTGCCTCCTGCTGCTGGCGCTGCTGCTGCCCGGCGCCGTCCCGCAGGACGACCTCGTGAAGAAGGTCGTCCCCGACGCGGACCGCATCAAGAAACTGACCAAGCGGGTTTCGCCGGAGTCCCGCGCGAAGATCGAAAAGGCCCTCGGCGAAAAACTGACGGACGCCGATCTCTCGCCGCCGCTCTGGGAGTGCTACTCCTCGGTGCCGTCGGTGTCCGCGATGGAACGCACCCGCGTGCTGGTGCTGCCCGCGATCGCGAAGGGCCCGAAAGGCCCGGTCCGGCTCGGCGTCGCGGCGGCCACGCTCGAGCACACGCTGCACGCGGTGCGCCTCCTCGAGAACGGCGACGAGAAGGCGCTCGAGGGGAAATCGTTTCTCTCCCAGTTCCAGGGCTTCGAATACACGGCGAACGTCTGGAACGCGCCCGAGCAGCTGGCGGGGGCGGTGAAGAAGGCGGCGGAGGGGAAGGACCCCGCCGCGAAGGAGCTCGACACGCTGCTCCGGATGAACGCCCTCATGCGCGGCTTCGGCCCGTCCTGGGAGCGTCTGCTGGAGAAGATCGAGAAGAAGGACAAGAGCGGCGCTGACGAGGTCGCGGCGATGGACAAGGCCGCCGACGAAACCCTCAAGCTGGTCGGCAACGCGGTGTTCCTGTCCGCCTCCCAGCAGGACAAGTTCCGCCAGTACACCACCGGCGCGAAGGCGGATTTCGCCGACCTGACGAAGCTCCTCAAGGCCGGGAGCTTCGACGACGCGCAACGCCGCACGGGGGAGATCGACTCCGCCCGCTGCGCCCGCTGCCACGGGGCCTACCGGCGGCGCTTCCGGGAGGCCCGCCTCGCCCAGAACCTCGGCAACGGCTACTTTTCGACCCGCCTGGAGATCTCCCTGCCGGATCCGAAGCTGGAGGCCTCGTTCCAGGCCGTCGCCACCGCGGTGCGCAAGGCGATTCTCGTCGCCTCCGAAGCGAAGTAGGTCTTCAGTCCCCGGCCTCGGGGAGCCGAATTAGCTATACGCTTTTCGGGGTTCATCCATGTCCCGCACCCGCAACGCCGCCGTCCTCGTGGCGGTCTCCCTCTCGCTCGTGGCCATCGGCCTGGTCATGCTGTATTCGGCGACCGGCGTGATGGCGGAGAAGTCCCCCCGCTATCAGGATGCGACCTATTTCCTGAAGCGGCAGCTCGTCTGGGTGCTGCTCGGCGGGGTCGCGATGGCCCTGACGGCCCGGATCCCCTACGGTTTCTGGAACCGGTGGAAGGTTCCGGTGCTCGTGGGGGCGCTGCTGCTCCTGGGCCTCGTGTTCGTCCCCGGCGCGGGCG
>CAZUJF010000009.1:0-157368 GCA_964619955.1 uncultured Planctomycetales bacterium | reverse complement strand
CGCGGGCGGCCTCGCCGCCTACTACGCCCTCTCCCACACGGAACACGTGCAGGTGCGGCTCCAGGCCTGGCTGCATCCGGAACGGGATCCGCTGGGGAAGGGGCACCAGATCCTTCAGTCGCTGATGGCGCTGGGCTCCGGGAGCTGGACGGGGACGGGGCTGGGGCGCGGCCAGTCCAAGCTCTACTTCCTGCCCGAGGCCCACTCGGACTTCATCTTCCCCGTGCTGGGCGAGGAACTCGGCTTCCTGGGCGCCTGCGCCGTGCTGCTGCTGTATCTGGCGCTCGGCTTCACGGGGTACCGGATCATGTTCCGGGCGAAGGATCGTTTCGGCTTTCTGTTGGCGTTCACCCTGACCACGTATATACTTCTCCAAGCGGCCATGAATCTGGCCGTGGTGACCGCGGCCATGCCCACGAAGGGCATCCCGCTCCCCTTCCTGAGCGCCGGGGGGTCCTCGGTGCTGTTCACGATGGCGGGGGTCGGGATGCTGGTGAGCGTCGCGCGCGGCTCGGAGAGGGGACCATGCCCGGAGGGGGTATCCGCGTCATCTTCGCCGGCGGAGGCACCGGCGGTCATGTCTTCCCCGGCGTAGCCCTCGCCCAGCATTCCCAGGTCCGCGAATCCTACTGGCTCTGCACCTCGCGCGCCTTCGACACGCGCCAGCTTTCGCTCGCCGGCATCGCCCACGAGGCCCTGGAATCGCCGCGCTGGCGGGGCTTCACCGGCTTCCTGGGACCCATGGCCCGCGCCATCCTCGCCTCGGCCCGGCGGATCCGGAGTTTCAAGCCGGACGTCGTCGTCGGCGTGGGAGGGTACGGCACGGTCCCGCCGGCGATCGCCGCCCGCGCGGCCGGCGTCCCCTACGTGCTGCTCGAACAAAACGTCCGTCCCGGCAAGGCGAACCGTTTCCTCGCCGCCGGGGCGAAGCGGGTCTATCTGCAGTGGGCGGAGGCGCGCGGCGCCTTTCCCGGCTGCGGGGCGAAGACGGTCGTGACGGGAAGCCCCCTGCGGCGCGACCTGCATCGCATCGCCCGCGCGGAGGCGCTCGCGCGTTTCGGCCTGGACGGCTCCCTCCCGACGCTGGCGGTGGTGGGCGGCAGCCAGGGGGCCGAGGCGCTCAACCGGGCCGTCGTCGAGGCCTTGAACGGGACCGCGTCGAAACTGCAGATCATCCACGTGGCCGGACGGGGCAACGAGGCGTCCGTGAAGGAGGCCTACGCCCGCAAGGGGGCGCGCGCCGAGGTGCGCGGTTTCGTGGACGAGATGGACGCGCTGTATTGCGCGGCCGACCTCGTCGTGTCCCGCGCCGGGGCGCTCGCGATCGCCGAGCTGGCCGCGTTCGAGGTGCCGTCCGTGCTGGTGCCGATCACGAAGTCCGCGGGCGACCACCAGCGGGAGAACGCGCGGGCGGCCGCCCGCTCGGGAGGCGCGCTGCTGCTGGAGGAACGGGATTGCGAGGCGGGCGGTCTCGGTCCGGTGCTCCGCCGGCTGGCCGAGCGGGACCCCTCGATCGAGGCGATGCGGGGCCTCATCCGGGGCGTGGCCCGCACGGGGGCGGCGGACCTCATCCTCGAGGATCTTCGCGCAGAGGTGCTTCGGTGAAGGTGCATTTCGTCGGCATCGGCGGGGTCGGCATGAGCGGCCTGGCGAAGATCCTGACCGTCGGCGGCCACCAGGTGAGCGGCTCGGACCGGAACCCCACGGAGTTCCCAGGGGCCCATGTCGGCCATGACGCGCGGCACGTTCCCGAGGGTGCGGAGCTCGTCGTGCGCACGGCGGCGGTGAACGACGACAACCCGGAGGTGGCCGAGGCGCTGCGCCGCGGCGTGCCCGTGATCAAGTACGCGGAGATGCTGGGGCGTCTCACGCTGGAGAAGGCGACGATCGCGGTCGCGGGCTGCCACGGGAAGACCACGACGACGGCGATGATCTCCTACATCCTCACGCGCGCCGGGTTCGACCCCACGTTCGTCTGCGGCGGCGTCGTCAGCCAGCTGGGCACGAACGCGCGGCCCGGGGCGGGCAAGCACCTGGTCGTGGAGGCCTGCGAATACGACCGCTCCTTCCTCAAACTCTCGCCCTCCTGCGCGGTGATCACCAACATCGAGGAGGACCACCTCGACTACTACCGGGACATCACCGAGATCATCGGCGCCTTCCGCGAGTTCGCGTTGAAGACCTCGGGCCCCGTGATCTCGTCGCTGGACAGCGTGCACAGCGCCGCGCTGCTGGGGGAGCTCAAGGGCCGGGGGGAGAGCTACTCGATCGAGAAGGACGCCGACTGGCGCGCGCGGAACGTGACGGTGCAGGACGGCCGCTGGTCCTTCGACGTGCTCAAGTACGGCAAGCCGTTCGGCCGCTTCATGACGGGCATCGCGGGCCTGCACAACGTCTCCAACGCGCTCGCCGCGATCGCGGCGTCCACCTGGGCGGGCGTGGGACAGGAGTTCCTCCAGGTCGCCCTCCCGGAATTCACCGGCGCGGGAAGGCGCTTCCAGGTCCTGGGGGAGCGCCACGGCGCCCTCGTGGTCGACGACTACGGCCATCATCCCACCGAGGTGCAGGCCACGCTGCGGGCGGCGCGCGAGCGCTATCCGGACCGGAAGCTCTGGGTCGTCTTCCAGCCGCACCAGCTGTCCCGCACGCGGATCTTCCTCAAGGACTTCGCGCGGAGCTTCGCCGACGCGCACCTGGTCCTGCTGCCGGAGATCTACGAGGCGCGCGGGACGGAGGGCGAGAAGAAGATCTCCAGCGGGGATCTCGCCCAGCTCATCAGCGAGCAGGGCAAGGCCGCGCTCTTCATGCCCACGTTCGACGACGTGGTGAAGTTCCTCAAGGAGAAGGCGGGGCCCGACTCGCTGATCCTGACGATGGGGGCGGGCAACGTCGACGAGGTCGCCCGGCGTTTTCTCAAGGACTAGCGGATGAAGACGTTGCCGCTCCTGCTGCTCTTGATGGCGGCTCCGGGCCAGGAGACGCCGCCGTCGTTCATCGTGATCTACGCGGACGATCTGGGCTGGGGGGACCTCGCCTGCTACGGGCATCCGCAGATCCGCACACCGAACCTGGACCGCATGGCGGCGGAGGGGATGCGTTTCACCCAGTTCTATTCCGCCTCGCCGGTGTGCACGCCGAGCCGGGCGGCGCTGCTCACGGGCCGTCACGCAATCCGCAGCGGGATGTCGAGCGCGAAGCGGCGGGTGCTCTTCCCCAATTCGAAGGGCGGCCTGCCGGACGCCGAGCGGACGCTGCCGGAGTTGCTGAAGGCGCGCGGCTACGCCACGGCGGCGGTGGGGAAGTGGCATCTGGGACGGCTGCCCGAACACGCGCCGGCGCGGCACGGCTTCGATCATTTCTACGGGCTGCCGTATTCGAACGACATGGACCGCCTGCCGAAGGCGCCGGAGGGGAAGCCGGCCTGGGCGCAGTTCAACGTCCCGCTGCTCCGGAACGGCGAGGTCCTGGAGCAGCCGGCGGATCAGACGACGCTGACGAAACGCTACACGGAGGAGTCGCTGCGCTGGATCCGGGAGCAGGGCGCGAAGCCGTTCTTCCTCTATCTCGCCCATGCGATGCCGCACATCCCGCTGTTCGCGTCGGAGGAGTTCCGGGGGAAGAGCCCGCGCGGGTTGTACGGCGACGTCGTGGAGGAGCTGGACTGGAGCGTGGGGCGGATCCTGGAGGCCCTGCGGGCGGCGGGCCTCGACCGGCGGACGCTGGTGGTCTTCTCCAGCGACAACGGGCCCTGGCTGATCCACAAGGAGAACGGCGGCTCGGCCGGATCGCTTCGTGAAGGGAAGGGGAGCACCTGGGAGGGCGGCCAGCGGGTGCCCGGGATCTTCTGGTGGCCCGGCACGGTGCCCGCGGGGGTCGTGACGAAGGAACTGGGGGCCACGCTGGACCTGCTGCCGACGTTCGTTTCCCTGGCGGGAGCGACCGTGCCGGCGGAGCTTCGCCTGGACGGGGTCGATCTTTCCTCGCTGCTCAGGGGCCGGGAGGGCGGACCCCGGCGGACGGATTTCGCCTATCTGCGCGACGAGGTCCCCTGGGCCTACCGGAAGGGGGCCTGGAAGATCCACGTCCGGAGCCGGACCGGGTACGGGAAGGACCCCGTCGAACAGCACGACCCGCCGCTGCTCTTCAATCTCGAGGAGGATCCGGGGGAGCAGGTGAACCGGGCGGCGGAGCATCCCCCGATCGTCACCCAGCTCCTGAGGGAACTGCGTTCCTTCGAGGCCTCCCTGCAGCCCGTCGAAAACCAGCTCGAGAAGTGATCCGTCAAAAACAGCCGGTCTGTTTTTGACATTTTTTATTTGACTTTATAATTTATATGTTATAATTGGTCGGGCGATCGAGGGGGAAGAGGTTGTGGTGGCTCTGCTGGCGTTCGACACCTTCCTGCACGAACGGAAGGTTCCGTGGAAGGCCGATCACCGCCTGGCGCCCTACACCACCATGAAAGTCGGCGGCCCCGCCGACTATTTCGTCGAACCCCGCGATGAAGAAGAAGTCGCCGTCACCCTCCGGGCCGCCCGCGAATGCGACGTCCCCGTCCGAATCCTCGGCAGCGGTGCGAACCTCCTCATCCGGGACGAGGGCGTGCGCGGTTTGGTCCTGCGCCTGACGCATCTGAACCGCCGCCAGGGCCTCCACGTGCAGGCGGGCTACAATTTCGCGCGTCTCGTCAAGGAGACCGCCTCCGAAGGCCTCGGCGGCCTCGAGGTGCTCGCCGGCATCCCCGCCAGCGTGGGCGGGGCGATCCGTATGAACGCCGGCGGACGCCACGGGGAGACCTCCGACGCCGTCGCCTACGTCGACATCCTCACGCCCGAAGGGGACCTGCGCCGCCTGACGAAGGCCGAGACGGGCTTCCGCTACCGCGGCACCGGCCTCGGCGCCGCCCTGGTCCTCGCCGCCGGCTTCGACCTCAAGCCCGGCGAGAACCTGCAGGCGCGCTACGACGAGGTGTTCAGCGCCAAGAAGAACAGCCAGCCGCTCGGGACCCACAACGCGGGGTGCATGTTCAAGAACCCCCCGGGCGGACAGGCGGGAAGGATCATCGACGAATGCGGCCTCAAGGGAACGCGCGTGGGCGGGGCGGCCGTGTCCGACCGCCACGCGAACTTCATCGTCAACGACGGAAGCGCCACGGCGACGGACGTGCTCCGGCTGGTGGAACTGATCCAAAGCCGCGCGCCTGTGCCGCTGGAGCTGGAAGTCCTGGTCTGGTAGGCGCCGGGCAAGGGGAGAAGAGGGGGAAGAAGTCCATGGTTCGTTCATCTCAACCGGTCATCGGCGTCCTCATGGGTGGCACCTCGTCCGAGCGCGAGGTCTCGCTCCGCTCCGGCACCGCCGTCGTGGGCGGACTGCAGAGCCTCGGCCACAAGGTCGTGCCCGTGGACATCCGCAGCGAGACGGGCCGGGAACTCGACGGCACCGGGATCGACGTCGCCTTCATCGCGCTGCACGGGCGCTTCGGCGAGGACGGCCGGATCCAGAGCCTGCTGCAGCAGCGCGGCATCCCCTACACCGGCAGCGGGCCCGACGCGTCGCGCGCGGCCATGGACAAAGTCGAAGCCAAGCGGCTCTTCAGACTCAAGAACGTGGAAACCCCGCCCCATCGCGTGGTCGCGCGGGGCGATTCCATCCCCGTCCTGGAACAGGCGGCCCGGGCCCTCGGTTATCCCGTCGTGATGAAGCCCCGCGCGGAGGGCTCCAGCGTCGGCGTCACCGTCCACGAGGACTGCGCCACGCTCCTCGACGGCGCGGCCGAATGCTTCCGCCACGATCCGATCGCGCTGATGGAGAAGTTCATCTCCGGCCGCGAACTGACCGTCGGCATCCTCGACGGCAAGCCGCTCCCCGTCATCGAGCTGAAACCCAAGACGCGCTTCTTCGACTTCAAGGCGAAGTACCAGGATCCCGACACGCAGTACCTCGTCAACCCACCGCTGAGCGACCTCGACAAGCGCCGCGTGCAGAAAGCCGCGCTGGACGCGCACCTCGCGCTGGGCTGCGAAGGCGTGAGCCGCGTGGACCTGATCCTGACCCCGTTCTGCTCCGTCTACGTGCTTGAGGTGAACACGATCCCGGGGCTGACCGAGCGCAGCCTGCTGCCCAAGGCCGCGCGCGCGGCAGGCATCGAGTTCCCCCAGCTCTGCTGGCGGCTCACCGAACTCGCCTTCAAGCGCCGCGAACGCAGCTTCTGGGCCGCGGCGATGCTGTAGGTCACTCGGGGATCACGACTTCCAGGGCGGCCGCGCTTCCGGAGGCCCAGGCCTTGAGCCAGTGCCGGCCGGACTTCAGCGTTTCGGGGAGCTCCAGTTCCGCCTCGAAGGCGCCGCTTTTCGCGACCGCGCCCATCCGCACGATCCATTTCGTGTTGGCGTTCAGGTAGCGCCGGCCGATCGCCTCCTCCGGCGTCGCCCCCTCCAGATCCACGGGGCGTGCAAAACGGTCGCGCGGGACTTCGAACGAGAGTTCCACCGGTCCGTCGGGCGCCGATCCCGTGACCGTGAACGTGCGCCCCGGCCCGGGCAGCCCGCGGGCTTGAAGCTGCAGCCCGTCGCCGGGACGCCGCAGCGGGCTCGCCGGATCGCCGAGCAGGTTGTAGTGGAGGATCACGTCCTTCCGCATCAGCTCGAGATTCGCCGGCCCCTGGATCGCCCCCGCCAGCGCATCCGCCTGCAGCCGCAGCGGCGAGACGTCCTTTTCCAGCACCGCGGCCTTCGCGGCCCAGAGCGCCTCGCCGACCGTGGGCGCCTTCGCGCGGAAGATCTGGTCCACGAGCGCCCGCGACAGCAGCGCGTTGGCGTAGGGCTGCGTGACGCGGGAGCCCCCGATGAACGCGACCGGCCCGCGCGGCCGCTTGAAGAGCGTCTCGCCGATGCAGTCCTCCGCCTCCGCGTCGAATTCGCCGGTCGAGCAGGCGATCACGATCATCACCGGCAGGCCTTCGCGGATCTCGACCTGGGCCCCGTGTTTGCGGTCGAAGATGGGATAACTCCGGTCGTTGTATCCCACGCTGTCGAAGCTCGTCCGGAAGCCGTGGCCGACGTAGACGAAGAACAGCGCTCCGTCGTTCAGGAGGCGCAGCGCGTTCTCGTGGAACTTCGGCGGGTAGTAACAGTACTTCGACGAGGGTTTCGCGAAGGCGACTTCGACGTCGTACGCGGGCGGCAGTTCGCCGCTCACGACCTGGCTGAACTGTTTCTCGATGATCTGGTCCACGATCGGATTGAAGCCCGCCTCGCCGCCGAGGAAGGAGATCCGCTTCTGCCAGGCGCCGCCGGGCAGGGTCGTCTCGAACGACACGATCTTCGCCACCATGACCCCGAGTTCGGCCGCGCTGTCGGCGGGGAGCCGGCCCGTGACGGCGCCGAAATCGTGGTCGGTGGCCAGGTCGGGTTCCGAGGCGAAGCGGTTGGAGGTGTAGGCCGAAGGATGGATGAACGGCGGGAGGCGGTCGGCGTCTCCGGCCAGCACGAGGAAGCGCGGCTTCGCGCGTTCCACCAGGGCGCGGATGCCCTTGGCGCCGGGGCCGAAACGGGCGGCGACGTCGTCGCTGCGCACGAACGCGACGGTCATGGTCTTCGCGCGCAGATCGCCGAGCGGCTCCAGGGCGTCGATGAATTCGGGAGGCGCCACGGCCAGCCAGTGGGCGCGGACGCGGTCCAGGTCCCGCACGAGATGTTTCGACTCCCCGGCGGGCAGCGACAAAAGAATCGCACAGAGCGCGGAAGGAATCACTGAAGTCATCCTACCCCAAGCGACGATAGAGAGAAACGAATGCTGGGGAAACTCGTTTCACGCTTCCGGAAGTACGACTGGGACAAACTGGCCGCCCGCACGGGCGCGCTCGCGTCCCGGAACAAGGGGCTCGCCCTGCGCGGGCTCGCCGTCTCCGGCCTGGCGCTCGTGGTGCTGCTCGTGCATCGCGAGGTCTTCAGCTTCATCGTCCAGCGCGGGACCTACCGCGTCCCCGAGATCCGCGCCGCCGTCGTTCCGCCCTGGTCGGAGCGCCAGGGCGAGGAACTCGTCCGCATCGAGGGTCAGGGCTCGATCTTCGACGGGGAACTGGTCGGCCGCGTGGGCCGCTCCTTCGAGCAGTGCGCCTGGGTCAAGAAGGTCACCGCGGTGGAGCGCGTCTTCCCGGACCAGCTCCGGGTCCGCTTCGAATACCGCCGGCCGCACGTCGCGGTGCGCCGCGAGAACGGCCACGTGCTGGTGGACGCCGACGGCATCCGCCTGCCGGGGGTTTACGCCACGGTGCCGCCCTGCGACCGGGTCGCGGTCCTGAGCGGCGTGACCTCGCAGCCCGCCGAGGCGGGGAAGCGCTGGGACGACGCCGCCCTCCGGGCCGGCATGGCGCTCGCCGATTACGCCCATGAGAACGCGCTGCTGAAGAAGCTGGGCGTGAAGGAGATCAACGTCGCGAACCACGGCGGCCGGGTGGACGCCCGCCGCTCGGAGATCGCGCTCGTCACCGGGTCCGGCTGCCAGCTGGCCTGGGGCCGCGACGCGAAGGACGCGAAGTTCGGCGACCTCTCGCCCGAGGCGAAGCTGGAAAACCTGCGCGGCGTGCTCGCCGCCTATCCCGACCTCCAGGGTCTGAAGCGGGTGAGCGTCTACTTCCAGGGCCAGAAGGCCGTGGAACTGGTGGAGCCGTACGCCCAGACCCCGCAGGCGCCCGTCCCGCCCGCGCCGCAGCACGCCCCCCTCCCGCGCCGGCGCTGAGATCGAAACGGGCCCCTCATCTGGTAGGGTAGGGGCCCATGAAGATCATCACCTGGAACGTCAACGGGATCCGCGCCATCCAGAAGAAGGGCTTCATCCCCTGGGTCGAAAAGGAGAAGCCCGACGTCCTCTGCCTCCAGGAGATCAAGGCGCGTCCGGAGCAGCTGGACCCCGCCCTCCTGAACCTCAAGGGCTACGAAGCCCATTTCACGCCCGCCGTGAAGCCGGGATATTCCGGAACGGCGATCTATTCCCGCGTGAAGCCCGATGAGGTCTGGCGGGGCATCGGGGATCCGCAGTTCGACGGCGAAGGCCGCGTCATGGCCTTGCGTTTCGGCACGCTGCACGTCCTCTCCGCGTACTTTCCGAATTCCCAGGAGGCCGGGGCGCGGCTGGACTTCAAGGTCGAGTTCTGCCGTCGCGCGACGAAGCTGCTCAAGGGCATGGCGGCGAAGGGGCAGGACATCGTCCTCACCGGCGACTACAACATCGCGCACGAGGAGATCGATCTGGCGAGGCCGGACGACAACCACGAGAGCCCGGGCTTCTTCCCGCAGGAGCGGCAGGCGATGACGGAGTTTCTCGCCGCGGGTTTCCACGACGTCTTCCGCGAGGAGCATCCGGGGAAGGCGGGGCTCTACACCTGGTGGTCGTACCGGACGGCCGCGCGCGAACGGAACGTGGGCTGGCGCATCGACTACACGAACGTCAACGCCCGGCTCCGGGACCGCGTGAAGCGGACCTGGATACAGCCCGAGGTGCAGGGCTCCGATCACTGTCCCGTGGGCATCGAGCTGAAGTAGTTCTCGCGTTGCTTTCGGGGCGTTCGGGCGTAGTTCATACGAGAACTCAAGGAGACGATCATGGTCCGCACCGCGTTTGCCGCCGTCCTGCTGATGCCGTTGCTGCTCGTGGAGGCCTCCGGCCAGGACAAGAAGAAGGCCGCGCCCGAACCCAAGGTCTGGATGTGCGAGAAGGGCGAGCTCCTCTGGGCGGAGGCGTTCGAAGGGGCGGCGCTGTCCAAGGACTGGCACAAGGGGCAGGGCAGCTGGCAGGTCGAGGGGGGCGTGCTCAGCGGCGCCGAGGTCCCGGCCGACAAACATCATGCCTATGCGTCGCGCAAGGTGAGCGAGCCCAACGTCGTGATCCAGTTCGCGTTCAAGCTGGACGGCGCCGGCTGGCTGGGGGGCTTCTTCGACGGCAAGGAGCACGTCTCGGCGCTGTCGCTCTCCGCCGACATGATCCGGCTGCGCCGCATGTCGGGCATGGGCCCCACCTCCAAGAGCACCGAGGTCGACAGCAGCAAGACCAAGCTCAACGACGGCGCCTGGCACACGGTGGTCTGGGAGATTTTCGGGGACGAGATGGTCGCGACCGTGGACGACAAGGACATGGCGCTCGCCAAGGCGGACGGCCTGTCCCAGGAGCGTCTGCACCTCGAGCTGAACACGGCGGGCGGCCAGTGGGCGCGCTTCAAGGACGTGAAGGTCTGGAAGGCCACGCTGAGCAAGACCTGGCCCCAGCAGAAGGCCAAGCTGCTGCAGCTGCTGAAGAAGAAGCCGCTGAAGGCGCCGGCGGGAACTTAGTTGTTGCGCGCGCCCTGCTTGATCCAGGCGCTGATCAGGTCGATCTGCAGCGGGGTGAGGGGGAGGGCGTTCTTGGGCATCGGCGGCTCCTTGCCGATGATCTCCTTCACGAAGAGGCTCTTCTCGGGGTAGCCCGGGACGATCCCGTTGGCGGTCTTGCCGCCCTTCATCACGGCCCCGTAGGTCGACACGTCCAGGCCGCCCTTTTTATCCTTGGGGTAGTGGCACCCGATGCAGCGCGAGTCGAGGATCGGGAAGATCTGCTTCTTGAAGCTGACGATGCCGGGGTCCTTCTTGTCCTTGTCCGCGCCTTTGTCCTGCGCGGCCCCGGGGGCGCACAGCAGGCAGACCGCGAGCGCGGCCAGCCTCCAGATCCCGACGTCTCCAACCCTGTTCATGGGCGCTTTCGAGAATAACGGGTCAGCCCCGGATTTCTATCCTTCATGCTACCATGGGCCTCATGAGAATTCCTGCGGCTCTTGCGGCGGCCCTCCTGCTGGGATCCTGCGCCGGCTCCAGCGGCGGCGATCGCCTGACCCTGAACGCGCGGACCCGCGATGCAAAAAGCGGGGCGGTCTCCGTCCGTCCGCTGACCTGGGATCCGTCCCGGACCGCGGCGGTCGTCATCGACATGTGGGACGACCACTGGTGCAAGGGGGCGGCCAAGCGCGTGACGGAGATGGCCGGACCCCTGAACGAGGTCGTGCGCGGGCTGCGGAGCCGCGGGGTCTTCATCCTGCACGCGCCGAGCTCCACGGTCTCGTTCTACAAGGACAGCCCCGCGAGGAAACGGGCGCAGGAGGCGCCGTTCTCGAAAACGCCGGCGCCGCTCTCCACCGAGGAGCGCTGGGGGACGAAGTGGTGCTATCCGGATCCCCGCGAATGGGAGATGCCCATCGACGATTCGGACATGGGCTGCGACTGCGCGGTGAAATGCACGATCCGCGAGGCCTGGACGCGGCAGATCGCGACGGTCGAGATCGATCCCGCGCGCGACGCGGTGACGGACGACGGACAGGAGACCTGGAATCTGCTGGCGCAGCGCGGCATCGACAACGTCCTCATCATGGGCGTGCACCTCAACATGTGCGTCCTGGGACGCCCGACGGCCATCCGCCAGCTGGTGCGGCTCGGGCGCAACGTCGTCCTGGTCCGCGACCTGACGGACACGATGTACAACTCGAAGATGAAGCCCTTCGTGGATCATCACAGCGGCACGGACCTTGTGGTGGCCCACGTGGAGAAGGCCTGGTGCCCCACGATCACCAGCCAGGATCTGGGCGCCGCGCACCCGTTTCGCTTCGCCGACGACCCCAAGAAGGACCGCGCACGATAACGGCTCCGTATAATGGGCGGCTCATGTCCGACAAGCTGCCGACGGGCTATCTCGCCTGGGTCCTGCTCCAGGCCGGCGGCGTGGTGCTGCTCCTGGGCCGCCTCCTCCCGTTCCCCCTGCCGTGGCTGGAATCCGGCACCTGGTTCGCGGGTCTCGCGGCCGCTGAAACAGCGCTCGTCATCCTGATCTGGCCCGGAGCGCCCCCCGTTCCGCGGGGAATCCCCGGAGCCCGGACCGCGCTGCTTCAGGGGGCCGTGCTGGCGCTGCTGGCGGCGCCGCTGCTGGCGCCGAGCCTTCGCATCTCGCAGGCCCCGGTGTCGCACTTGATCGCGGCCCTGGTATCGATCGCCGGCTGGGCGGCGCTCGGGTCCGGCCTGGCCGCCTGGGGCCGCGGGCCGCTGCCGTTCGCGCAGGCAGGGCTGCTCCTGCTCGCCACGCTGCCCCCGTGGATCGCGTTCCTGGGCGTCGCGCACGGGGCGGGGGACTACGCCGCCCTGGTCTGGATCAGCCCCGTGTGGGGCGCCGCGCGGGGCGGCGGCCTCGCGCTCGCCCAAGGCGTCGCGGCCGCCCTGCTGGGCGCGACGCTGGCGGCGACGGCGCCGGAGGCGGACGCGTGAACGCCCTGCTGCTCCTCGTCCTGCTGCAGGCCGACCCCGCGATCGAGCAGGTCGAGCGTCTGAGCGGCGATGTGCGGCGTCCGCTGCTCTGGACGGCGCTCAAGGTTACGGTGTCCAGCGCCGCCGGCTTCGACGGCCGGGTCGAGGCGCTCAGCTCGTTCAACGTCCGGACGGCCGTCGCGGTCAAACTCGCGCCCGGGGGACGGCAGACGCTGCTGCTGCCGGCGCTGGACCCCGAGGCCGTCACGGCCGGCAAGACCCGGCAGGAGGTGCCGGGAGCATCCGCCCGCGCCGATCGCATCGTGCTCGTCGACGACAGCCTCCCGTTCGCCGCCGAGCTGGCCTCCACGGAGAAGGTCCACGTGAAGCGCATCCGTGCCGCGGATCTTCAAGGGATCCAGGCCTCCGGTCTCTCGCAGCTCGAGGCGGTGGATGTCGTCCTGGTGGGGCCGTGGATGACGCGTCTGGAGGCCCCGTTCCGTCGGGCGTCCACCCTCGAGGAGGCGCGCGGCATCCTCGAGGAGCCGCCCGGCGACGCGTTCCGGATTCCGGCGGTGGAGGCGTCGTTGTGGACGCGGATGCCCGACGCGGGCTGGATCGAGTCGAAGCGCACGGGCCTGGTCTATCTGGCGCTCGTCTATGCCGCACTGGCGCTCGGCCTGTTCGCCGCGTGGGGACGCCTTCCCCGGCGCGCGCGCCTTCCCGCGGCGCTGGCGCTGCCCCTGCTGCTGCTCGGGGGCTCCTTCCTGCTGGTTCCCGGGGGAAATCTGTCGGTGACGGGGCAGGGCGTGACGGCGCGGTCCGGAACGGAGCTTTGGAGCGCGCGCCTGTGGTATCTTGGCGCGTCTCTGGAGGGGGATCAGGTCCTCGAATTCCCCCGGCTGGTCAAGCCCGTGTTTCCCACGGCGGCCGGGGCCGAAAGCCCCTTCGTGCTGTTGATCCAGGAGGGGCGGACGAGGGTGGAGGGTCTGATGCTGGGTCCCCGCCGGCGCGCGGCGTTTGCGGGAGTCGAGCGGGGAGGGGCGGTCCCTCCTGCGGGACGCTACGGGGCCGTGAGTTTTCGGGCGGGCGTGGCGGAGCCCGCCGATCTGGCCCAGGATCCCGACGTGCAGGTCTGGAGCCGCTGGCTGGGTCCATCCGGAGGCTTCGCGTTTCTCCGTGAGAAGGAAGTGTCGGGAACCGACGTTCGGGCTCCCGGGCTCGCGGAGGGCCGCGAGCGGCGGCCCGTTTTCTTGGAGCGGCGGAAACCATGAAGATCGATCGGATCCCGACGCCGGCGGGTCCCTGCTGGGTGGCGGAGGACCAGGGACGCCTGCAGGCGCTGCGCTTCGGAGGCCCGGGCGGGCTGCGGGGCGAGCGGGCGAGACTGCCCAAGGTGCGGCGCGCGCTGAAGGCCTGGTTTGCAGGCCGCGACGCGAAGCCGGGCCTTGATCTGCGGGCCGCCACGCCGTTCCTGCGCCGCGTCTATCGCGCCGTGCAGCGGATCCCGCGCGGCGAAACCCGCAGCTACGGCGACGTCGCCCGGGCGGCGGGACGTCCGGGCGCGGCGCGCGCGGTGGGACAGGCCATGGCGCGGAACCGCGTCTGCCTCTTCATCCCCTGACATCGCGTCGTCGCCGCCTCCGGTCCCGGAGGCTTCAGCGCGGCGGGCGGGCTTCGCCTGAAGGCGCGGCTGCTGCGTCTCGAAGCCGCCCCCCGCTGAGTTCGAACATTCCCCCATATGCACCATAAAGTATTAGACATTTTATGCAATATTGGGCAATATCTTATGCTTCCCGTTTGAAAGGCCGGTCATGCCCGTCTCCAAGGAACTCCTGGACATCATGGCGTGCGCGTTCTGCAAGTCCGAACTCCGCGAAGAGGGGGACCGGCTGTTCTGCCGCAACGCCGAATGCGGGCTCGTCTACCCGGTGAAGGACGGCATCCCCATCATGCTGGTCGACGAGGCCGAACGGGCCTGCCCCAAGTGCAAGGCGGCGCGGCAATGCACGGACGACGTCCTGTCCTGCCCCGGCTGCGGCGCCACGCTCCGCTACGAGAGGAAATAGCGCGTGGACAAACGCAGCCTGCTGGCCATCGTGTTGTGCATGGCGATCTTCTTCCTCTGGACCTCCGTGGTCATGCCGCGCCTGTATCCGCCGGAGAAGCCGGCGGCGGCCCCCGCGGTCGCTCCGCCGGCCGCCCCGAAGACCGGCCCGGCCGCCCCGGCGGACGCCCCGAAGGCGGCGGTCCCGGCGCCGGTCGTCGCGCGGGCGCAGCACGAGGTGAAGCCGCCGTTCGAGCTGAAGTCGAAGATGCTCCGCGTGACGATGAGCAACCAGGGCGCGGGCATCCGGGAGCTGGTGCTCACCGATCCCGGCATGAAGGGCGAAGTCCCGCTCCTGCGCCCCTTCGACGAGCGGCATCCGCATTTCGCGCTGCGCCGGCTGGGCGGCCCCGAGGGGGAGGCCCTCGAGAAGGCGGCGTGGGAACTCGTCGAGCGGACCGAGCTCAAGGCGGAGTTCCGGCTCCTGCTCCAGGACGGGCTGCAGGTCACCAAGATTTTCGAGCTGGACCCCCTGAGGCACACCCTGCGCCTGACCCTCATGCTCGACAACAAGAACCCGCCCGCGCCCGGAAAGACGGAGCCGGCGGACGTCCCGGTCCGGCTCGAGCTGCTCGCCTTCAACGGGATGGATCCGGACAGCGGGTACCGCTTCGACCAGTACCTGTCCGGGGCGTGGAACTACGACAAATCGGTGAACTTCAAGCCCCTCGCGGAGGTGGAGAAGGGCGAGGGCAAGCTGGCCGAAGGCCTGAAGCTCGCCGATCCCGCCAGGCGCGCCGACGACGTGAAGGCGGCCGAGGCGTACCTCAAGGTCGAGGGCGGGCGCAAGGAATGGTTCGGGCTCAAGAGCCGTTTCTTCGCCGTGCTCGTGCAGCCGGACAAATCCTCGCTCGACGTGCTCGACAGCTACTGGTTCCGCAGCGCGCCGCCCGCGGCCGCGGCGAAGTTCGCGGCGGACGGGAAGGGCGACCGCAACCTCGAGGCCTCCGCGCGGACGAACGAGATGCGCGTGAGCGGAAGGAAGGTGCTGCAGTTCGAGGCGTATGCGGGGCCCCAGAAGACCGAGGTCCTGAAGGAGCTGCCCGGCGCGGAGGAACTGCTGAAGTTCAGCACCGGGTGCATCATTTCGCCGGTGGTCAACCTGGTGGCGCCGCTGATCCTGGGGACGCTGAAGCTGACCGGCTCCCTGCTGGGAAACTTCGGCATCGGCATCATCGTGACGACGCTGCTCATCAAGCTGGTCGTCTTCCCCCTGACGCTCAAGAGCCAGCGTTCGATGGCGGCGATGCAGCAGCTCGGCCCGAAGATCCAGGCGCTGCGCGCGAAATACGGCGGCGACCAGCAGAAGTTCGGCATGGAGCAGATGAAGCTGTTCCGCGAGAACAAGGTGAACCCGATGGCGGGCTGCCTGCCGATGCTGATCCAGATGCCCGTCTTCGTCGGCATGTACAGCGTGTTCGAGCAGTCCGTGGATCTTCGCGGGGCGCCGTTCTTCCTCTGGGTGCGGGACCTCTCCCAGCCCGACCATCTGATCGGCCCGTGGACGCCGGTGGTGATCAACCTGTTCATCACGACGCTGTCCATCGACGCGTTCAACCTGCTGCCGATCGTGATGACGCTGACCTGGTTCCTGCAGGCCTACTTCACGCCGCGCTCGCCGGACCCCCAGATGGCGTCGCAGCAGAAGATGATGATGTTCATGCCCGTCATGTTCGGGCTGATGTGCTACGGGCTCGCCAGCGGGCTGAGCCTCTACTTCCTCGTGAACTCCCTGCTGGGCATGGGGGAGCTGAAACTGATCAAGAAGGTGTTCTTGCCGCAGCAGCCGGAACCCGTGAAGGCCTGATTTTGAGTAAGGAGGTGGCGTCATGGAACCGCAGAAGAGGGTAACCCAGGAGGATATCGCCAGGACCTGCAAGATCGACCAGGGGTCGGTGTCCCGCATCCTCAACGAGGACACGCGGGACTCGTTCGCCGAGGACACGGTCCAGAAGGTCTTCCGGATCGCCCGCGAACTGGGCTACCTGCATCCGGCGCTCATCACGTCCAACCGCCGGGAGTCGGGGCGCCGCAAGGCCGAGATCACCGGGCGCGTGCAGATCCTCATCGGGACCACCACGGTCTACGACGAGGGGCAGATCGACATCGACGAGATCTCGATGTCGGGCATGCTCCTGAAGAACTTCCGCACGAAGAAGAAGACGCTGCCGATGGACCGCTTCAAGTTCTACGTCGAGATCGACGACGGCCGCCTCAAGGGCTTCAAGTGCCGCTGCAAGCTCGTGCGCTTCTCGGACAACGAGGACGAGTTCGCCCTGGCCGTGAAGTTCGACAGCCTCGACGAGGACGGCAAGGACA
Source organism: uncultured Planctomycetales bacterium (assembly GCA_964619955.1). Classification (GTDB taxonomy): domain Bacteria; phylum Planctomycetota; class MHYJ01; order MHYJ01; family JACPRB01; genus JACQFK01. The sequence goes on along the minus strand of CAZUJF010000009.1, from coordinate 140,685 downwards.
AGATCAAGCAGTTCGTGCGCTAGGCGTGCCGGAAGACACGATCGCCGCCTGCGCCACGCCGCCGGGCGGGGGCCTGCGGGCGGTCGTGCGTCTGAGCGGCCCGCGCGCGCTGGACCTGGCCCGCGGGAGGGCGGGCGCCGTTCTGATGCCGGCGCCGCGGACCTACACCCGCGAGGACATGGCGGAGCTGCACGGCCCCGGCTCGGCCCCGCTGGTGGCGGCGCTGCTCGCGGACCTGGTCCGGCTTGGGGCGCGTCCCGCGCGCCCCGGGGAATTCACGCTCCGGGCCTTCCTCAACGGCAGGCTCGATCTCGCCCGGGCCGAGGCGGTCGAACGGGTCATCGCCGCCGAAGGGGAGTCCGAGCGCCGGGCGGCCCTGGAACAGCTCCGGGGCGGCTTCTCCCGCCGGCTGCTCGCGCTGGAGCAGGAGCTGCTGGATCTCTGCGCCGATGCGGAGGCGGGGATCGACTTCGTCGACCAGGACATCGAGCTGCTGCCGTTTCCGGAGGCGCGGCGCCGGGCGGATCGTCTCGCGCAAAAGCTCCTGGATCTGAGAGTCGAGTCGGCGGCCGGCGGGACGGTCCCGGGCCGACCGCGAGTCGTGCTGTACGGCGCGCCCAATGCGGGGAAATCCACGCTGTTCAACGTGCTGTCCGGGTCCGCGGCGATCGTCTCGGAGCTGCCGGGCACGACGCGGGACCTGCTGGAGGCGGATGCGGAGCTGGGGGTGCCCGTGCGGCTCGTCGACACGGCGGGCGACCGGGAGGCGGGGGGCATCGAGGGCGAGGCGGTGCGGCGATCGCGAAGCGCGCTGGAAGGAGCGGATCTGGTGCTCGTCATCGGGGAATCCGACGGAGCTCCGGCGGAGCCCCGAGGCGTGCCCGTGCTGCGGGTGAGATCCAAGTGCGATCTGAGCCCGGCTTCGACGGAGGCGGCGCTGCGGGTCTCGGCGAAAACGGGGGAGGGGATCGACGAACTTCGGCGCGCGGTGGGCCGGCGCCTGGCGGGCGCGGGGGGCCCCGGCGCGCGCTTCCGGGTCAGCGTCCGGCAGCAGGCGCTTCTGGAAGAGGCCGGGGAGGCGCTCTCCCGGACGGCTCCGGCGGGCCTGGAGTTCCTGGCGGCGGATTTGAGGGCGGCGCTCGTCGCGCTCGGCGGCATCACGGGCCGCGAGGTGGACGAGGCCCTGCTCGACCGCATCTTCTCGCGCTTCTGCCTCGGCAAGTGACCCAACAAAACAGCCCGTCTGCTTTGTTGCCTCACGAAGGCAACAAAGCAGACGGGCTGTTTTGTTGGGGTTGTTTGTCGGGGGCTCACGCCGGCCTTGACGATCCCCGGGCGCCCCTTTAGAGTGGCCCCGCTTCATGCGCTGCCCGTTTTGCAAAAAGGATCACGACAAGGTCATCGACTCGCGCTCGGCGAACGCCGGCGCGACGGTGCGCCGCCGCAGGGAGTGCCTGGCCTGCGGGAAGCGCTTCACGACCTATGAAAAAGTCGAGGAGATCACCCTCTACGTCATCAAGAAGGACGGCCGCCGGGACGTCTTCGACCGGGAGAAGATCAAGCGCGGGCTGCTCAACTCCTGCAAGAAGCGGCCGGTGTCGCTGCAGACGATCGAGGACATCGTGAACCGGATCGAGATCGAGCTGTACGAGAACTTCGACCGCGAAGTGAAGTCGACCAAGATCGGCGACCTGGTGATGCGGGAGCTCAAGAGCGTGGACCACGTCGCCTACGTGCGCTTCGCCAGCGTCTACCGGGAGTTCAAGGACGTGGGCGAGTTCATGCGCGAACTGAAGCCGATGATGAAATCGGCCCCGCGCGAGTGAGTCGCGGGTTAGACTGACGGGACCGGGGGAACGGGGACAGGGATGCCCATCCGAAAGATAGAAACGGTGCGCAAGCGCGACGGACGCGCCGTGCCGTACGACGAGCAGAAGATCGCCGAGGCCATCTCGCGCGCGGCCAAGTCGACGGGGCTGGACAACGGCGCCATCGGACGCGACCTCGCGAGCGTGGTCACGATGTATCTCGAGCGCTACCACGACCGCGAGGCGCCCAGCTGCGAGGAGATCCGGCGCCTCGTGGAGAAGATCCTCTTCGACACGGGCAATGCCGCGATCGCGCGCGCCTTCATCGTCCACCGCGAGCGGAAGGGCCAGCCGGTCGAGGCCCCGCCGCCCCCGCCGCCCCCCGAGGACCTCTTTCCCGCGAACCTGCTGCTGGTCGACGGCGCCACCACGGGCGAACTCGCCCCCTGGGGCCGCGAGCGCATCATCGTCGCGCTGACCAAGGAGGCGGGCATCGAGGAGGCCGTCGCCGGCGAGATCGCCGGGGCGGTGGAGCAGAAGATCTTCCGTCTGGGACAGCGGCGCGTGTCGACGTCCCTCATCCGCGAGCTCGTGAACCACGAACTGCTGGCCCGCGGCTTCGGATCCAAGCTGCGCCGCCAGATCGTCGTCGGCCTCCCCAAATACGACCTGGGGCTCATGGTCGGCGACGAGGAGGCCCGGGTCGATCCCGAGGAGCTCTGCCGGACCATCGGACAGGCGACGCTGCGCCAGTACGCCCTCCAGGAGATCTTCGCGCGCGACGTGGCCGACGCCCACATCGAGGGCCGCCTCCACCTGCACGGCCTCGAGGAGCCGCTCAAGCTGCACGCCCTCTGGCCCTCGGTGGGCGCGCTGCGCCGCGCCGGGGTCCGGGTCCGCGGCTCGGCCGCGCTTTCCGAACCCGCGCGCGACGCCCGCACGTTCACGGCGCAGCTTTCCCGGGTGGCCGCCGATGCGCGCCGCTTCGTCAGCGGCCCCGTGATGTTCGCCGGCCTCAGCGAGGCCTACGACCTGCTGCTCTGGGGCGCCGGCGAGGGCGCGCTGCGCGACGAAGTCGAACATCTGGCCTCGGCCATCGACGGCTGCGCCACCGGCGTGCGGCCGCAGCACCGCTCGGCGGCGCCGATCGCGGCGCTGGGGAACGCGACGGTGTCGGTGCAGGCCGTGGACGACTCCCTCAAGGAATTCTGCCGCCTGGCGCCGGACCGCGGGATGACGTTTCTCCTCGAGCGGCCGGCGGGCGGAGCCGGCCTGCGGGAGGCGGCGGCCGGGGACGCCTGGGCGTCCACGGCGCAGGCGATCACGATCAATCTCCCGCAGGCGTTCTGCCGCAGCGAGGCGGGCAGCGATTTCTATTCGGAGCTGGAGACCTCGATCGAGCTGGCGGCCAAGGCCCATCTGCAAAAGCGGCAGCTGCTGCGGAAATTCGCGGACCGGCAGACCGGGACCTTCGGCCAGGCCCTCGGATGGACCTCCGAGGGCGCGGGCGCGCTTCGTTTCGACGATCTCGAATACGCGGTCGGCCTCGCCGGGCTGAACGAGGTCGTCCGGCTGCTCTCCGGCGACGAGATCCTGGGCAACGACGCCGCGGTCCGCCTGGCGCTGCGGATCGTGTCCTACGTCTACTTCCGCCTCCGCGAGGAGGGCGTCCGGCACGGCCTGAAGCTCGCGCTGGAGGACGTCCCCAACGGGGACGCCGCCGAGCGTTTCGCGCGCATCGACGCGCAGCTGTATCCCCGCGCGCGCGGCCTGCTGGCGGACCGCGCCCGCTACACCCCGGGCTTCCGCACCCGCGGGGGCGGGACGGCCGAGGCGCTGGCGGTCGAGGCCCGCTTCCACACGCTGGTGCCCACGGCCCGCGCGGTCGTGGAGCGCGGCCGCATTTCCCCTGCGGATCTCCAGGCGCTGCTCTCCCGGCTCCATGCGGAATCTCTCGCCGCGCGCGTGGCCGTCGAATGATCGGCCGCGTCCACAAGATCGCGGGCAATTGCATCGAAGTGCACACCCCGGAGGGCGTCCTCCGCTCCACGTTCCGGGGGAAGCTGCGGCACGAGCGGCAGTCGCTGCTGAAGCTGGCGGCCGTCGGCGACGAGGTCGAAGTGACGTCCTCCGGCTCCGGGGAGGGGATCATCGACAAGGTGCTGCCGGCGCGCTCGCGCCTGTCGCGGCATGACGTGATGCGCCCCTCCGTCGAGCAGGTGATCGTCGCGAACGTGGATCTGCTCTTCGTGATCCATTCGGCGAAGGATCCCGACTTCAACCCGCTGGTCGTCGACAAATGCACGGTGATGGCGGCGGCGAACAAGCTGCCGCTGGTGCTGGTGGTCAACAAGAGCGATCTGGGCGTCCCGGACCTCTCGGTCTATGAACGCACGGGCTACCGCTGCCTCCGCACGTCGACGGTGACGGGGGAGGGCGTGGAGGCGCTGCGGGCGCTGCTGCCCGGGCGGACCTCGGTGTTCTTCGGTCCGTCGGGGGTGGGCAAATCGTCGCTCCTGAACGCGCTGACGCCCGGGCTGGGGCTGAAGACGGGGGAGGTGTCGCGGCACGGCGAGGGGCGTCATACGACGTCGTGGGTGGAGCTGCAGTCCGTGGCGGGGGGCTGGGTGGCCGACACCCCGGGCATGGAATTCTTCACGCTCTGGGGGGTGACGCCGGAGAATCTCAAGGACCATTTCCTGGAGTTCGTGGATCTGGCGGCCGGCTGCCGCTTCCGGAACTGTTCGCACCTCACGGACGGCGACTGCGCCGTGAAGGGGAAGGTGGCCCCCTCCCGCTACGAGAGTTACCAGGCCATCCGGGAACAGCTCAAGAACCGGAAGAAGATCTTCGAGCGGGAATAGGATTCTTGAGGCGGCGCAGGATTTTTCGCTAAAGAATTTGCATCTTGACAGTTTATAAGTTATATTCTGTTCGGTAGTGAGAGAGGGCCCCGGGCGGGGCACAGGCGAGAGAGGGGATCCATGCAGCTCAAAAAGCTGGAGATGTGCGGCTTTAAATCGTTCGCCAACCGAACGGACATCGTTTTCGACAAGGGCGTGACGGGCGTCGTCGGCCCCAACGGCTGCGGCAAGTCGAACGTCGTGGACGCCATCAAGTGGGTCCTCGGCACCCTCTCGTACAAGTCCGTCCGCGGCGAGGAGATGCTCGACGTCATCTTCAAGGGCGCCACGGGGGTCTCGGCGATGGGCTTCGCGGAGGTCTCCCTCACCCTGGACAACTCCGACCACACGCTGCCCCTCGAATTCGAGGAGGTCACCATCACGCGCAAGCTCTTCTCGAACGGGGAGGGCGAATACTACATCAACAAGGCCCCCTGCCGCCTCAAGGACATCCGGGAGCTCCTCTACGGAACGGGCATCGGCACGGACAACTACTCCGTCATCGAGCAGGGGAAGATCGACCGCCTCGTGCTGTCGAACCCCCATGAGCGCCGCCTGGTCTTCGACGAGGCCGCGGGCGTCTCCAAGTACCGCGCGCGCAAACGCGAGACGGAGAACCGCCTGGAGAAGGTCTCGGCGGACCTCCTGCGCATCCAGGACGTCGTCACCGAGGTCCAGAAGCAGCTGCGCTCCGTGCGCGCCCAGGCGGGCCGCGCCGCCCGCTACAAGGAGCTGACGCAGGACCTGAAGGGCAAGAAGCTCCACCTGGCGCTGCTGGAGCACCGCGTGCTCTCGTCCCGGGCGCAGGAGCTCGTCGAGCGCCTGCAGGCGTCCGAGAACCGGCGGGCGGAGCTCCGGGCCCGGCTCGAGGAGCGGAGCCGCCTCTTGGACGAGGCCCAGCGCCGTCTCGAGAACGAAGGGTCCCAGCATGCGGAGCTGGCGTCGGCCCTGGCCACCCTGGAGTCGGAATCCGCGTACGTCGAGCGGACCATCGCGGCGGCGGAATCCCGCTGCCGCGAGCTGTCCCTCGAACAGGACCGCCTCGCGCAGGAACGCGGCGGCCTCGAGGTCAAAGCCGCGGAAGTGGCGGGCCAGGCGTCCGCCGAGGCGGACCGGCTGGGCGAGCTCGACGAGATCGTCCGTTCGCGTTCCGCGGAGCAGGAGGAGGCGGCCCGCCGCCTGGAGGAGGCGGCGCGGGAAAGCGGCCGCGTGTCCGCGGATCACGAGGCGCGGAAGGCCGAGGCGGTCGAGCTGGCGCACCAGGAGAGCCAGTACCGGAACGAGTCGTCCCGGCTGATGCGGGAGCGCGAGGAGCTCGAGGCGCGCGCCGGCGCGGCCCGGGCGCGGGCGGAGAAGCTCGCGGCGGAGCTTGCGGAGATCCGTTCGAAGGTCGACGGGGCCCGGCAGTCCCAGGGCGTCCTGGAGCAGGAGATCGGCTCGCTGATGTCCCGCAAGCGCGCCGAGGACGCGGAGCAGCAGCGGCTGCGCGCGGAGAAGTCCCAGCTGGAGCGCGAGCTCGTCCAGCTGCGCGAGGGCAAGGAGCACCGGGTCGCGCGCCGCGAGACGCTGCGCGACCTCGAGATGCATTTCGAAGGCCTGGAGGCGGGCGCGAAGGTGCTGCTCCAGGAGAAGATCGAGGGCGTCATCGGCAGCGTCGCGGACTTCCTCGACGTGGCGCCGGAATCCGTGGCGGCGGTCGAGGGCGCGCTCGGGGAGCGCGCGGGCGCCGTCGTCGTCGACACGGCCGCGAACGCCGCCGCCGCGATCGAGCGCATCCGGGAGCGCGGCCTGGGCCGCACGCTCGTGATCGCGCTCGACGAGTGCCGGAACGGGTATTTCTCGGACGTCGAACTGCTGATGACGGGCGCGCTCGGGCGGGCCAGCGCGCTGGTCCGCACGGAGCCGCGGACGCAGTCCCTCGTGGACGCGCTCCTCGGACACACGCTGGTGGTCCGGGACCGGGACACCGCCCGCGAGATCCGCCGCGAACAGCTGACGGAATGGCCCCTGGTCACGGCGGAGGGGGACGTCTTCGACCATCCGGGGCTGGTGACGACGGGCGGGGCCCGCACCTCCCAGGGTCTCATCTCGCGGAAGGCCGAGCTGCGCCGCCTCGAGGAGGAGATCGCCGACTTCAAGGGGCGTCTCGAGCTGAGCGAAGCGCGCAAGACCGAATCCGAACGCATGCTGGCGGAGTCCGACCAGCGGCTGGAGCAGCTGCGGCACGACGTGTACGACCGGAACGTGGAGCTCGGGGAGGCCTCCTCGCAGATCGAGCAGCTCGCGGTGCGCGAGCAGTTCCTGGCGGGCGAGCGCGAGCAGCTCGGGGCCGAGGCGGAGCATCTGTCGCGGCAGGCGGAGGACGCGCTCTGGCGGGGCGCCTCGCTGGAGAGCCTGCTGGCGCTGCTCGCGTGGGCGAAGAGCGGCCTGGGGGACGAGGTGGCCGCGCTGGCCGCCGACGTCGCCCGCCTGGCGGCCGCGAAGGTCGAGCAGCAGAACGCGCTCACGCTGGCCCGCGTCGAGGCGGCGAAGGCCGTCGAGCAGCGCGTGGCGGTGGAGCGTCGCATCGAGATGCTGGAGAAGTCCCGCCGCGAGGTGGAGGCCCAGGCCGACCGCGTGGCCGCCCAGCTCGGGGAGATCGAGGGGCGGCGCGAGGGCGCGGAGGAGGACCGCCGGCATCACGCGGAGGAGCGCGACAGCCTGTCGGGCCGCCTGGCCGAGGCGCGCGGGCGCGTCGAGGAGGCGAACCGGATCCGCGAGGGCCTGGCGCAGGCCTGCGAGTCCGCGCGCTCCGAAAAGTCGGTCGTGGAAGCGGAGCTCGGCCCCTGCGACGAGGAGGTCGGCCGGCTGCGCGTGGAGGAGGAGGGGCTCCGGGTCAAGGCGGAGAACCTCGCCCAGCGCGCCCGCGAGGAGCTGGATCTCGACCTGGCCCAGGCGGCGCAGGAGCCGCTTCCCGAAGGCTCCCTGCCGGAGGATCCCGAGAGCCTGGCGCGCGAGGTCGAGGACCTGCGCAGCAAGGTCTCCGGCTTCGGCGCGGTCAACGTGGTGGCGCTCGACCAGCTCAACGAGCTCGAGGAGCGCGAGAAGTACATGCTCACGCAGACGGAGGACCTGAACCGCTCGAAGGGGCAGCTCGAGGATCTCATCAAGCAGCTCAACCTCGAATCGCGCGACCTTTTCGACAAGACGTTCGACTTCGTCCGGGAGCAGTTCAACGGGATCTTCCGGAAGATCTTCGGCGGCGGCAAGGCGGACATCATCCTGGAGCAGAACGACGCGATCGACCCGATGGAGCGCGGCATCGACATCATCGCCAAGCCGCCCGGCAAGGAGGCGACCTCGATCTCGCTGCTCTCCGGAGGCGAGCGCTCCCTGACGGCGATCGCCCTGGTCATGGGCCTCTTCAAGGCGAACCCCAGCCCCTTCTGCCTGCTGGACGAGGCGGACGCGGCGCTGGACGAGAAGAACGTCGAGCGCTACGCGGGCGTGGTGAAGGAGTTCTCCTCGGACACCCAGTTCATCGTGATCACCCACAACAAGCGGACGATGGCGGTCTGCGACGCGCTCTACGGGGTGACGATGGAGCAGCAGGGCGTCTCGAAGAAGGTGAGCGTGAACCTCGCTGGGGATCAGAACCTGGACCTGCTCAAGGCCAAGGGGGGGCTGCCGCCCGCCCCGGTGGAGACCCCGGCGTGAGGATTTCGATTCGATGATTTGATTGATCGTTCCGCGGCGGCGCGGTTATTATCCCGGTAGAGCGGGGGCGCCTCCGGCGGACGATATGGAAGAAAACCTCTTCGGCCAGATCCTCATCAATTTCAACCTTCTGACGAAGGAGCAGCTCGACAAGGCCGTCGAGATGCAGAAGCGGGCGAATCCGCCGCGCATGCTCGGCGAACTGCTGGTGGAGCTGGGGTATCTCGACGAGAAGTCGCTCAAATCCATCCTGAGCGTCCAGAAACGCAAGCTGGAGCTCTCGAAGGCGACGCCCAAGGCCACGGAATCCGAGCTGCAGCGCCGCCTCCAGGGGGCGCCGATCACGGAGTTCCTGAAGGTGGCCAAGGAACTCGGCGCCTCGGACCTCTACATCACCTCCGGCCTCAAGCCCATGATCCGCATGCACGGCAACCTGCTGGACCTGCCGGCGGACGCCCCGGGCTTCGAGGGCAGCCGGAAGCTGCTGCTCGCCCTTCTCAGCAAGGAGCAGGTGGAGGAGTACTACGCCCGCAAGTACGTGGACCTTCCGCTGGACCTGCCCGACATCGGCCGCTTCCGCGTGAGCGTCTTCCGCCATTTGAAGGGCATCGCGGGCATCTTCCGCGTCATCGCCGAGCACATCGTGCCGTTCGACCGCCTGGGCCTGCCCGGCGTGGTCCGGCAGTTCGTGGACCTCAGCCGCGGCATGATCCTCGTGACGGGCGCCGCGGGCTCCGGCAAGTCCACCACGCTGACGGCGATGGTCGACCTGATCAACAAGAACCACCGCCTCCACGTCCTGACGATCGAGGACCCGATCGAGGTCGTGCACCAGTCGCAGCGGTCCTTCATCTCGCAGCGCGAGATCCCCAAGCACAGCCGCACGTTTTCGAGCGCGCTGCGGGCGGCGCTGCGCGAGGATCCGGACGTGATCGTCGTCGGCGAGATGCGGGACCCCGAGACCGTGGCGACCGCGATCACGGCCGCCGAGACGGGGCACCTGATCTTCGGGACGCTGCACACGCAGAGCGCGGCGCGCACCGTCATGCGCATCCTGGACCAGTTCCCGGCGGGGAAGCGGGCGCACATCCGCACCCTGCTGGCGAACGTGCTGCGCGGCGTGATCTCCCAGATGCTGATCCCCAACATCGACGGGAAGGGCCGCAGCCTGGCCTCCGAGGTGATGGTGGTCAACGCCGCGGTGTCCAACCTGATCCGGGAGGACCGGGCCTGGCAGCTCCCGATGGTGATGCAGACCGGCCGGAAGCACGGCATGAGGATGATGGACGACTCGCTCATCGACCTCGTGCGCCTCAAGAAGATATCGCTCGAGGAGGCCCTGAACCGCGCCTCCGACAAGCAGAAGTTTCTCAACATCACGCAGCAGGACGAGGAGGCCGCCCGCGCGAAGCGGTAGGACGAATCATGGCTCAGATCGACCGCATGCTGCATCTGATGAAGGGCGCCGGCGCCTCGGACCTGCATCTCAAGTCCGGCTGCCGCCCCCGCTACCGCGTCAACGGCGAGCTCAAGGACGTCGAGGGCTCGGACGTGTACTCGCGCGACCAGGTCGACAAGATGACGCGCGAGATCCTCTCGGAGGAGCAGGACCGCTGGTTCGGCGAGGCGGGGGAGATCGACTTCGCCTACGGCGACGTCAAGTCCGGGCGCTTCCGCTGCAACTACTTCCAGGAGCACTGGGGGCCCGCGGCGGTGTACCGGCGCATCCCCGTCGAGATCCCCTCGCTCAAAGAGCTGAACATGCCGGTGCAGCTGGAGGCCCTGGCGCACCTGCGCGGCGGCATCGTGCTCGTCACGGGGCCGACCGGCTCGGGCAAGACCTCGACGCTCGCCTCCCTGCTGGACATGGTGAACCAGCAGTACCGGAAGCACATCATCACGCTCGAGGACCCGATCGAATACCTGCATCCGAGCAAGAAGTCCGTGGTGCACCAGCGCGGCCTGCATTACGACCTGATCGACTTCCCGACGGGACTGAGGGCGGCGCTGCGCGAGGATCCGGACATCCTGATGATCGGCGAGATGCGGGACCTGGACACGATCCGTCTCGCCCTGACGGCGGCGGAGGTCGGCTCCCTCGTCTTCGCGACGCTGCACACCAACGGGGCGGTGCAGTCGGTGGACCGCATCATCGACGTGTTCGGCTCGGACGAGCAGCCGCAGATCCGGGCGATGCTCTCCCAGTCCCTCCAGGGCGTGGTCTCCCAGGTGCTGCTGAAGCGCACGGACACGGGCGGCCGGATCCCGGCGACCGAGGTCATGTTCGGCAGCCCCGCGGTGAGCAACCTGATCCGGGAGAACAAGATCCAGGACATCGTGAGCATCATCCAGGCGGGCAAGCAGCAGGGCATGCACACGATGGACGATTCGCTGGTGCAGCTCGTGACGAAGAAGCTCGTGGATCCCGACGAGGCCTTCTCCTACGCGGAGAACAAGGGCTGGTTCGAGCAGTTCGTCGACCGGCCGCTGTCGGGCCAGGTCGGGGGCCGATAGGCCCGCCGGCCGGGATTCCGGATTCCCCGTACTTCCGTCTGAATCCCCGTCCTGTTTCTTGCCTCCTCCGGGCCCCTCTGCTATAGTGCGCGCCCTATGGAACGTTCATTCAGCATGATCAAGCCCGACGGGGTGCAGCGGCGCCTCATCGGACGCATCCTCCAGCGCTTCGAGGACAAGGGCCTCCGGCTCATCGGCCTGAAGCTGCTGTCGGTCTCGCAGGCCCAGGCCGAGAACCTCTACGGGATCCACAAGGAGCGCCCGTTCTACGGCAGCCTGATGAAGTTCGTCACCGCGTCGCCCGTCGTGGTGATCGCGGTGGAGGGCAACCAGGCGATCGCCGTGGTGCGCAAGCTCCTCGGCGCCACGTTCGGCTTCAACGCCGAGCCGGGCTCGATCCGCGGGGACTTCAGCTGCTCCAAGGGCTACAACCTCGTGCACGGCTCCGATTCCCCGGAGGCGGCCGCGCGCGAGATCCCGATCTTCTTCGCCGCGAACGAGCTCGTGAAGTACGAACACGTCGACAACGTCTGGGTTCTCGAAGAGCCTGAAAGGAAGTAATCCATGCTGAGCTGCACCGAAGTCCGCAAGGGGATGGTCGTCAACTACGAAGGCAAGCTGCAGGTCGTCGTCAGCACGTACCACCACACGCCCGGCAACCTGCGCGCGGTCATCCAGATCAAGATGCGCGATCTCAAGGGCGGCAACGCCAAGGAGACCCGCTTCGGCTCGGGCGACAAGCTCGACGTCGTCACGATCGAAAGCGTGGACATGGAGTACCTCTACCAGGACGGCGACACCTTCGTGTTCATGAACCAGACCAACTTCGAGCAGGTCTCCCTGCACAAGGACCTGCTCGGCGAGGACGTGAAGTGGCTCAAGGAGAACATGGTCTGCAAGGTCGAGTTCTTCGAGGGCAGCGCGATCTCCATCCAGGTGCCCTTCACCGTCGAGCTGAAGGTGGTCAAGACGGAGCCCTCCCTGAAGGGCGCGACCATCACGAACGTTTACAAGCCCGCGACGCTCGAGACCGGCGCCGTCGTCCCGGTGCCGCCGTTCATCGACGAGGGCGAGATCGTCAAAGTGGACACGCGCACGGGCGAATACCTCGAGCGCGTGAACAAATAACATGCCGAAAGTCCTCATCGCCGACGAAGTCTCCGAGGAGTGCGTCCGCATCCTCCGCAAGGCCGGAATAGAGGTCGACGCGAAGGGCAAGATGAAGCCCGACGACCTCAAGGCCGCCGTGGGCGCCTACGACGGCCTCATCGTGCGGAGCGCCGTCAAGGTGACGAAGGACATCATCGACGCCGGCGCGAAGCTCCGCATCGTGGGCCGCGCGGGCATCGGCGTGGACAACATCGACCAGGACGCCGCCACGCGCAAGGGCGTCATCGTGATGAACGCCCCCCAGGGCAACGTGGCCTCCGCCGCGGAGCACACCTTCGCGCTCATCATGGCCAGCGCCCGCAATGTCGCCGCCGCGGACGCCTCCGTCCGCGCGGGGAAGTGGGAGCGGAACAAGTACCTCGGCGTCGAGCTCGAGACGAAGACCCTCGGCATCGTGGGCCTCGGCAAGATCGGCAGCCTGCTGGCGACCTACGCGAAGCCCTTCCGCATGCGGGTGATCGCCTTCGACCCCGTGGTGGCCAAGGAGCGCGCCGCGCAGCTCGGGGTCGAGCTGGTGGACCTGGAGCGCGTGCTCGCCGAGTCGGACTACATCAGCTTCCACGTGCCGCTCACCGACCGCACCAAGGGCATGATCGGGGCGGCGCAGCTCAAGAAGATGAAGCGCACGGTGCGCATCGTGAACACGTCGCGCGGCGGCGTGATCGACGAGAAGGCGCTCGCCGAGGCCCTCACGGCCAAGGAGATCGCGGGCGCGGCGCTGGACGTCTACGAGCAGGAGCCGCCCGTCAAGGACCATCCGCTCTTCAAGGTCGAGAACGTCACGCTGACGCCGCACCTCGCGGCCTCCACCGAGGAGGCCCAGGTCAAGGTCGCCATCGACCTCGCCGAGCAGTTCGTGGACTACTTCCAGAACGGCGTCGTGCGCAACTCGACCAACCTCGGGGCGCTCGCGGATCCGTCGCTGGCGCCCTACGTGCGCCTCGCGGAGGACCTGGGCGGCTTCGCGGCGCAGCTGGCCGGCGGGCGCGTCAAGTCCGTGACGGCCCTCTTCCAGGGCGCGATCGGCGCGTTCGAGGTGGGGCCCGTGACGCAGTCCGCCCTCAAGGGCGCGCTCCGGCCCACGCTGGGCGACGACGTGAACATCATCAACGCGCGCTGGTTCGCCAAGGAGGCCGGCATCCTGGTCTCCGAGGAGAAGCACAAGGAGGCGCGCAACTACAAGAGCCTGCTGTCGGTGAAGGTGGAGACGGAGCAGGCGGTGAAGACGGTGTCCGGCACGGTCTTCGAGGGGCGCGACTCGCGCATCGTCGAGATCGACCGGATGGACATCGACCTGCGTCCCTCGCGCCACATGGTGGTGCTGTCCTACCAGGACACGCCGGGCGTGGTGGGCAAGGTGGGGACGATCCTCGGCGTGAATCAGATCAACATCGCGCGCATGGAAGTGGGCCGCGCGGAGAAGGGCAAGCAGGCGATGATCCTGCTCTCGGTGGACGACCCCGTGAAGGGGGAGATCCTCGAGGAGATCCGCACGGCGATCCACGCGCACGACGTGCGCGCGGTCACGCTGCCGTAGGCTTCGCGCGCGGCGGCTTGCCTTTCCGCGTCCACGGGGTATACTTCCCGGGCAGTTCGGGCGTTCCAGGAGAGAGAGGGAGCTTCATGTCGGTCGCCGTTTCGGTTCTCGTCGCTGATCCCGACACCACGGTCATTTCGTTCCTCCGGCGCACCCTGGAAGGGGCGGGCTACGCCTTCACGGGGTCGCGCAGCGGGGAGGACGCGCTGCGCCGCATCCGCCAGCGCCGTCCGGACGTCTTCATCACGAGGGTCTCGCTGCCGGACATGAGCGGCCGCGAGCTGGTGGCGCTGCTGAGGCGCGACGCGGAGGCGGTGGCCGCGCCGCTGACGCTGCCGGTGCTCCTGACCGCGCTGCGGGGGCAGGAGGAGGAGGTCTCGGCGGGGCTCGAGGAGGGCGCCGTCAACGTGCTCTTCTTCCCGTTCTCCGAGGCGGAGTTCTCGATGCGCCTGGGCGCGCTGCTGCGCTGGACGGGGCGGGGGCGCCTGGAGTCCCTGCTGCAGGTGGGGCCGGTGACGGTGGACCTGGAGCGGGGGGAGCTGATCAAGCCCAACGCGCATCCTCTGACGGCGAGCGAACTCGAGATCATGCGGCGGCTGTTCAGCCCGCCCGGGCGCGCGGTGACGCGGCGCCAGATCCCGGTGGGGGCGGACCGCGCCGTGGACGTGCACGTGGCGGCGCTGCGCTCGAAGCTGGGCACCGCGGGGCAGTGCATCGAGACGCTGCGGGGGATCGGGTACCGATTCAAGAATGCGGCCTGTTTGTAGATAAATTACGTTTGCACACTTGACAAACGCACTTTGTAGTTTATAATTCGCAACGGTTAGAGAGGGGCACAACAGTGGTCGGAGAGAGGGGTTGTTTCAAGGCGCATACCTCCCCGCCCATCGTCCGCCCCGGAACAGGGGACTTGATTACTTAGCCCTAATACCCCACCCCAGCTGTCCGTCGAGGCTGCGCTAATCCCAACTCTCCCGCAAAGCCTGTCTCGGCGGAAATATTGACGTGCCTGAGGGCCGGCCGGTCGCGGAAAAACGACCGGCCGGCCCCTGGTGTTTTAAAGGGGCGGCGTCAGCGCCGAGCGGATCATGTGGCCGGCGGTGAGCGCGGCCGCGATGTAGAGGATCGCCGCGAAGGGCTTCTCGGGGACCCGCTGGTGCATCCAGGCCCCGATCAGCGTCCCGAGCGGGATCAGCGGCACGAACCAGACGGAGTCCCGCAGCGTCCGGGCGTTGATCAGGTCCAGCGCCACGAACGTCGGGACCTTCGAGACGTTCACGATCAGGAAGAACAGCACCAGCGTCCCGACCAGCTTGCGCTTCTCCAACTTCTCCTGGAGCAGGTACAGCGTCACCAGCGGGCCCGCCGCGTGGCTAAGCGTGGAGACGAACCCGGCGAGCGCGCCCACCCCCACGCTCGAGCCCGTGCCGGACGGCAGCGTCGGCACCCGGCGCCCCGTCAGCCCCCAGACCTGGACCCCGACGAAAAGCAGGCAGATCCCGCCGATCAGGCCCGAGAGCAGCTTCTGCACCCGGACGGGGTCCGACTGCTTCAGCGCCCAGAACGCCGCCGAGCCCAGGAGGATCCCGACGGCCGCCCCCCAAAGCAACGGTTTCATCAGCCGCAGCTCGTAGGCCCGCAGGTGGTGCAGGCTGCTCAGCGCATCCGCCGCGATGAGCAGCGGCAGCGTGAGGCCCAGCATGTGCTGCGGCGGCAGCACCAGGCTCATCAGGGGGATCGCGACGATGCCGATGCCGCCCCCGAAGCCCGCCTTGCTGATCCCCGTGACGAGCACGGCCGCGCCGATGCAGAGGTAGTAGAGCCCCGGCGAAACACCGGCGGGTATCTCGGGCATGGGGTGCAAGAGTAGTCGCGGGAAGGGGACGGGTAAAGGAGAACCGGAGCTTTACCCCCGGGCCTCCGCCCTGTACGCTGGGGTTCCATGACCCGGGAATTCGTCGGCTGCGACTGGGGCACGACCCATTTCCGCCTGCGTCACGTGATCGGACGCGAGGTGCGGGGCGAGCTCAAGACGGATTCCGGGACCGCGCCCCTCGCGGCCCGGGGCGGCGACCGCGCCGCGCTCTTTCGCGAGACCCTGCACGCGGGCCTGGCGAAGCTGGGCGCGCCCGCGGGCCTGCCTGTCGTCGTCTCGGGCATGGCGAGCTCCACGCTCGGCTGGAAGCCGCTGCCGTACGCGCGCGTGCCCTTCGCGCTGGACGGGCGCGACGTGGTCTGGGACGAAGTCGAACCCGGCGTCTATCTCGTCTCGGGACTGCAGACGGACACGGACGTCCTGAGGGGGGAGGAGACCGAGATCCTGGGCGCCGCGGCGCTGCTGGGGCCTTCCTTGCGCTTTGAGGCCGTCATGGTCCTGCCCGGAACCCATTCGAAACACGTGGATCTCATCCCGGGCGGCGTGATGGGCTTCCGCACGTTCATGACGGGCGAGCTCTTCGATCTGCTGGCGCGCCAGAGCGTGCTCCGCCATTCGGTGACGGCGGATGCGAGCCTCGATGCGATCCCCTTCGTCGAGGGGGTGAAGGACGCGGTGAAACTTCCGCTCTCCTCGGCCCTTTTCCGGGTCCGCACCCGCCAGGTGCTGGATCGGGTGGGGCCGGAATCCAACGCTTCCTACCTCAGCGGCCTCTTGATCGGCGCGGAACTCGCCGCCCTGAAATCGATCGACGCCTCGATCCTCCTCTGTGCAGGCGAACGCCTGCGCGGTCCGTACCGGGCGGCGGCGGAGGCCCTCGGCCTCGCCTCGCGCCTCTCGATGATCGAGGCGGAGCCGCTCGCCGTGCTCGGGCAGTCCGTGATTCTGGAACGCATCCTCGCGGGGAAATGACATGGCCTTCAATCACGAGCTCTTCAAGAAGCTGCCGGTGGTCGGGATCCTGCGCTTTTTCGGCCGCGCCGAAGTCGAGCAGCTGGTGCCCGCGGTCGTCGACGGCGGGCTCTCCACGATCGAGGTCACGATGAACACGAAGGGCGCGGCGGACCTGATCCGCCTCGTCCGCGAGATCTGCGGCCCGCGGGCGAACGTGGGCGCGGGGACCGTGACGAACCTGAAGACGCTGGACGAGGCCCTCGCGGCGGGATCGGACTTCATCGTGACGCCGGCGGTGGTCCCGGACGTGATCCGCGCCTGCGTGGAGCGGAAGATCCCCGTGATGCCGGGCGCGCTGACGCCGACCGAGGTGCTGACCGCGTGGTCGCTCGGCGCGACGATGGTGAAGATCTTCCCGGCCGACCAGCTGGGGCCGGGGCACGTGAAGGCGCTCAAGGCGCCGTTCCCGGAGATCCCGATGATGCCGACGGGCGGCGTGACGGTGGAGACGCTGCCCGCGTTCCGGAAGGCGGGGGCGGACGCCGTCGGCGTCGGCGGCCCGCTCTTCGACGCCAAGCAGGTGGCGGCGAAAAACTGGGGCTGGTTCCGGGAGCAGGCGGCGCGCTTCGCCCAGGCCTGGCAGGTCTCGTCTTGAAGGACCGCGAGTTCCAGGACTGGCTGCTGCACGTCTTCGACCACCCGGTCGCGGACCCCGAGTGGTATTGGGCGTCCGACGCCGCGGTCCTGAGGCTGCCGCCCGCGCAGGCCGTGGAGGCGCTGGGGCGGCTCTTCGAGCAGGCGGGGGAGCTGCTGGACGGGCTGCCGGACGAGCGCGCGGCGCAGGGGCTCTGGTATCTCGTGAGCGCGGCGGATTACCTTCAGGCGCTCGGCGATCCGATGCTGCCGCAGGCGCCGCGGCTCAAGGCGCTGCATGCGATCGAGCACCTGTTCCGGGATCTCTTTGCGAAGCGCTGCAGTCCCGCGCTGACGCACCTGCGGGAACCCGGCAAGCCCCTGAACGAGATCTGTTTCCTCTGGTGGGACGCGGTCCCGTTCTCCGCCCGCTTCTGGTCCGACGAGGCCGCCTTCTTCGGCAAGGCCTGCCTGGCGGTGATGGAGCGCACGCTGGAGATCCCCCACGACGCGGTTCGAGAGGGGGCCCTGCACGGGCTGGCCCTGTGGCATCCGGAGTTTCCGGAGGACGTGCGGCGCATCGTGACGGACTTCGTCCAGCGCACGCCGGACCTGCGCGCCGAGCTGCTGGACTTCGCCGCCGGGGCGGCCCAGGGCGCTATTTCTTGAAGCGCAGGCCGAGCCCCGGCTTCGCCGCCGGGGCGGCCGCGGCAGGCTTCTTGAGCTCGAGCTTGATCGCCGGCTTGGCGGGGGCCGGAGCCGCTTTCGCCGCGGGCTTCGCCGCCAGCTTCTGGGGCACCGATTTGACCTCGACCTCGGTCTCGGCGTTGTCGATGGGGGGCAGCTTGAGGTTCATGTCCGTCTCGTCAGCGGCGTTGCCGGCGTCCATTTCGACGGCGTCGTCGATGGACTTGAGGACGAGGACGGCGTCGCCGATGCGGATCTCGTCGCCTTTGTCGAGGGTGTGGAAGCTGATCTTCTCGCCGTTGACCTTGGTGCCGTTGCCGGAGTCCAGGTCGGTGACCTGGTAGATCCCGCCCGTGCGTTCGATGCGGGCGTGTTTGCGGGACGCCTTGATGTTGCGCACGACGACGGCGTTTCCGCGCGCGCGTCCGATGATGATCTCGTCCTGGGGAAGCTTCAGCGTGCGGGTCTGTCCGGCCTCGGTCAGCGTGAAGGTCAGCATAAAATCATCCCTCCCAAGCTCGTCCCCTGGGCGTCCATGATCCCCGAGGAGGGGGCGGGTTTCAATCCTTTCTTGTGCAGGGGGCAGGGCGTTAGGCGAGAGGCGAGAGGCGTGCAATATCCACGCCTTTCGCCTTCCGCCTGACGCCTACTTCGACAGGAAGGGCCAGGCCTCGGGGTCGCCGTGGGCGCGGAGGGCGCGGGTGCGGCGGACTTCGAGGGCGTTGCGGAGGCGGAGCAGGAGGATCCAGAGGACGGGGGCGGCGATGAGGTCCCAAGGGGACCAAAGATCGCCCCAGGAGTTCCGGGTGCCGGTGAGGGCGAGCAGCAGGAGGAGTCCCGAGATCAGCGGGTGGAGGAGGAGGGCGCGGAACGAGATCAGGCTTTTGACGGGCCAGCGGTACTCTTCGTCGGAGCGGAGGAAGGCGAGGCAGCGTTCGAGGACTTTTCGGGCTTCGGGCTTGATCGGGGGCACCGCGGCCTGGCGGGGGCCGACGTCGTCGTAGTGGAACCAGAGGCAGGAGCCGATGGCGCGGAGGGCTGGATCCTCGCTCTTCGGCGGATAGGCCTTCTCGAGATCGCGCGGATGGATCTTGAGCGCGAGGTAGTCGGCGATGACGGCGGCGGCCTGGTCCCGTGCCGCGCGGTCGATCATGGGGAAATCTTACCAGAAGTGGCGATCGGAGAAGTTGTGGCCGGAGCCGGATTTGAGGGGACATCACGCCGTAGCCCGCCGGATCGGGAAGCCCGCCTTCGCGCATCTTTGGGGTGGCGCTACGGCGGGGCATCCGCCTTCCTGCCCGCCTTCGGCGGGCGAAGGCGGATGGTCGGGGCGGCGGGATTTGAACCCACGGCCTCTTGCTCCCGAAGCAAGCGCTCTAGCCAGACTGAGCCACGCCCCGATTAAAGGTGAGTCGCGTTAGCGATCCGTGAGAAGCTTCTTGTAGCGCTTCTCGTTGCGCAAGGAGTCAAGGTCGGGATCCTTGCGCAGGTGGTCGAAGTCGTTATATCCGGCTTTCACGGAAAGTTCCAGCCAATCTATCGCTTCTTCCTTCTGTCCGGCGAGCGCGTAGCCGCAGGCCACGTTGTACGCCGAGATCGATCCCAGCCGCGTGCGCGGGAAGTTGTAGTAGATCCGCTTGAAGAGCTTCACGGCCTCGCGGAAGTTCTTCTCCTTGTCGTGCAGCTCCAGCGCGTTCTCGAACATCTGCCCGGCTTCCTCGGCGTCGTGGGGGCCGTCCTTCTTGGCCTCCTGGCGCAGGGCCTCGTCGGCGGCCAGGCGCTTCTCGCGCTCGATCTCCGCCGCGATGGTCTCCTTCTGCTCCTCGAGCAGGCGCATCCGTCGTTCCAGTTCGCGGACGCGCGCATCCGGCGCGGCCTTGGGGGCGGCCGGCGCGGCCTTGCCGAGCTCCTCGTCGATGATCTTCTCGATCCGCTGCAGGAGCTGGGTGCGCTCCGCCGCGAGCTTCGCGCGGACCTTTTCCAGGATCCGCTGTTTGAGCTCGTCGGGATCCTGCTCCTGGGCGCCCAGCCCGGAAGCGGCGGCCAGCGTGATCAGGAGGGCGGATACAAACGTCTTCATGGGGCCGAGTATAGGGGGGGGAGAAGGGTGAATCAAGGTGGAAGCAACGCTGAGGCTTAGTCTACCGCATGATTTTTCGGGATGTCGGAACATTTGATTCAAGCGGCGTCGAAAGTCGTCCGATGATATCTATGGCATCCGGGGATGCCACCAGCGCCGGGGGTCAGGGGACCCCTGGACACCGAGGGGTTGTGTAAACGGAGAAAATCGCATGGATATCGGCGCAACGGGCGGCGTGGGCGGAATGAACAGCATTCCCGGAGCCCAGAGGATCCACCGGACGGCGGCCGCCGCGTACAGCGCGCGCGCCGGCGGGGCGGACAAAGTCGATCTCTCCGGCCCCGGCCGGCTGATCTCGAAGGCCCTCAGCCTGCCGGCGGTCCGCATGGACCGCGTCAACGAAGTCAAACACCTCATGGAAACGGGCAAATTCGACACGGAGCAGCGCCTGGAAGCGGCCTTGGAGAAGTTCGCCCTCGAGAACTCCGACATCCCGGAGTGAGCTTCATCGCATAGAGAGGGCCGCCACGTTCGGGTCCATAAGGGACCTGGGTGTGGCGGCCTTTTTCATGTCAGCCTGCCGAAGCCTGCCAAACTGACACGGCTCCCCCCATGGACCCAGTCCTGCCGGACAATGTCTTGACTTCTAAGGGGTTATGGGGTATCTCTTCCCCTCCCAGGTGGCACGTTCTTTGCGTTGTACGGGCCGTCTGGCATTGTCGACGACTGTCGGAGACTATCCATGCCTAAGCAGCTGCTGTTCGACCAGGACGCCCGGGAAGCCCTCCGCCGGGGGGTCCAGAAGATCGCCGATGCGGTGCGTCCCACGCTGGGGCCCCGCGGCCGGACGGTCGTGATCGACAAGTCCTGGGGCGCCCCCACGGTGACCAAGGACGGCGCCTCGGTCTGCGAGGAGGTCGAACTCCAGGACCCCTACGAGAACATGGCCGCCAAGATGATCAAGGAGGCGGCCTCCAAGACGAGCGACCAGGCCGGCGACGGGACGACGACGGCGGCCACGCTGGCCGAGTCGATCTTCGTCGAAGGCATCCGGGTGGTGGCGGCCGGCGGCAATCCGATGGCCATCTCCCGCGGCATCAAACGCGCGGCCGAGGCGGTCTGCGCGGAACTGGTGAAGCAGGCCGAGAAGATCGACGAGAAGGACAAGTCCCTCCTGGCCCAGATCGGGACGCTCGCCTCGGGCGGCGAGACCCAGGTCGGCGAGATGCTGAGCGAGGCCTTCTCCAAGGTGGGCAAGGAAGGCGCGATCTCGGTCGAGGAAGGCAAGGGCATCCAGAGCGAGATCAGGATCGTCGAGGGCATGCAGTTCGACCGCGGCTTCCTCTCGCCGCACTTCGTGACGAATCCCGCGTCGGTGGAATGCGTGCTCGAAAACGCGTACGTCTTCCTCTTCGAGGACAAGCTTTCCCCGGCGTCGCAGATCATCCCGCTGCTCGAGAAGGTGGTCGCCGAGAAGAAGCCCCTGCTCGTGATCGCGGAGGACGTCGAGGGCGAGGCGCTCGCGACGTTCGTGGTGAACAAGCTCCGGGGAATCCTGGCCTGCTGCGCCGTCAAGGCGCCGGGCTACGGCGACCGCCGCAAGGCGATGCTCGAGGACATCGGCATCATGACGGGCGGCCGGGCCGTCTTCAAGGACCTCGGCATCGACCTTCAGACCGCGGGTCTCGAGATCCTGGGCCGCTGCAAGAAAGTCATCGTCGACGCGGACTTCTGCACGCTCCTCGGGGGCGCGGGGGACCGCAAGGCCGTCGAAGGCCGCTGCGCCCAGATCCGCCAGGAACTGGAGCAGAGCGACAGCGAATACGACAAGGAGAAGCTGACGGAGCGCCTCTCCCGGCTCGCCGGCGGCGTCGCGGTGATCCAGGTCGGCGCGGCGACCGAGACCGAGCTCAAGGAAAAGAAGAAGCGGACGGAGGACGCGCTGCATTCCGTGCGCGCGGCGCTCGAAGAGGGCGTCGTGACCGGGGGCGGCGTCGCGCTGCTCCGGGCCTCCAAGGCGCTCGACTCCCTCAAGGTCTCGGACGACGAGAAGGTCGGCGTGGACATCGTGCGCCGCGCCTGCGAGCAGCCGCTGCGGACGATCGCCGTGAACGCCGGGCAGGACGGCTCCCTGGCCGTGCGCCGCGTGCGGGCCGAGTCGGGCTCCTTCGGCTTCGACGCCGAGGCCGGCAAATTCACGGACCTCAAGAAGGCCGGCATCCTGGATCCCGTCAAGGTCACGCGGCACGCGCTGCAGAACGCGGCGAGCGTGTCGGGTCTGCTGCTGACGACCGAGGCGATGATCGCCGAGATCCCCGAGGCGCCGCCCGAGCCCTACGCCGACGACACCGCCTACCCCACGTTTGCCAAGTAGCCTGATTGAATAACGGAGGATTTCAGATGAAACTCAAGCCCCTCAGCGACAACGTCGTCATCGAGCCCCTGGAGGCCGAGTCCAAGACGGCCGGCGGCATCCTGCTGCCCGACACCGCCAAGGAGAAGTCCACCAAGGGCAAGGTCCTCGCCACCGGCGGCGGCCGCCTGCTCCCCAACGGGCGCGTGGTCGACGTCGCGGTGAAGGTCGGCGACACCGTGATCTATTCCAAGTACGGCGGCTCGGACGTGAAGGTCGACGGCAAGGAGCTGAAGATCATCAACGAGTCCGAGATCCTGGCCGTCATCGGGTAGGTCCGGGACACTTTCCACAGGCAGGAGACGAGCATGGCCAAGCAGATGATGTTCGACGAGGAAGCGCGCCGCAAGATGCTGGCGGGCATCCGCAAGATCGCCGGCGCGGTCAAGGTCACCCTCGGCCCCAGCGGCCGGAACGTGATCCTCGGCAAGCCCGCGGGCTCCCCGCAGGCCACGCGGGACGGCGTGACCGTGTCCAAGGACGTCGAACTGGGCGACCCGTTCGAGAACCTGGGCGCGAAGCTGGTGAACGCCGCCTGCGACAAGACGAACGATCTCGCCGGGGACGGCACCACGACGTCCGCCGTGCTGGCCGAAGCCATCTATTCCGAGGGCCTGAAGGCCGTCTCGGTGGGCGCCAACGCCTCCCTGGTCAAGCAGGGCATGGACAAGGCGATCGTCGCGGCCGTCGAGGCCGTGAAGAAGCTGGCGCGCCCCGTCAAGAACACCGAGGACTACCGCAACATCGCGCTGATCGCGGCGCACGGCGACGCGGACCTGGCCGACCTCGTGGCGAAGGCCATGGAGAAGGTGGGCAAGGAGGGCGTCATCACCGTCGAGGAGTCCAAGGGCTTCAAGACGCAGATGGAGCTCGTCGAGGGCCTGCAGTTCGACAAGGGCTACATCTCGCCCTACTTCGTGAACAAGCCGGAGCGGTTGACGGTCGAGTACGACGACGCCTTCCTCCTGATCTCCGACAAGAAGATCTCGAACCTCAAGGACCTGGTGCCGCTGCTCGAGAAGGTCGCGCAGACCGGGCGCCCGCTGCTGATCATCGCGGAGGACGTGGACGGCGAGGCGCTCCAGGCGCTCGTCATCAACAAGCTCCGGGGCGTGCTGCAGACGGTGGCCGTCAAGGCCCCGGCCTTCGGCGACCGCCGCAAGGCGATGCTGCAGGACATCGCGATCCTGACCGGCGGGGCCGTCGTGACCGAGGAGCTCGGCGTCAAGCTGGAGTCGCTCAAGCTCTCCGATCTGGGCCAGGCCAAGCGGGTCAAGGTCGAGAAGGAGCACACGACGATCATCGACGGCAAGGGCGACAAGAAGACGATCGAGTCGCGCATCCAGGAACTGCGCATGTCGATCCAGAAGACCACGAGCGAATACGACCGCGAGAAGTACGAGGAGCGCCTGGCCAAGATCACCGGCGGGGTCGCCATCCTCAAGGTCGGCGGCGTCACGGAGATCGAGATGAAGGAGCGCAAGTTCCGCGTCGACGACGCGGTGCACGCCGCCCGCGGCGCGGCCCAGGAGGGCGTGGTCCCCGGCGGCGGCCTGGCGACGCTGCGCGCGTCCGAGGCGGTCCGCAAGCTCAAGCTCGACGGCGACGAGGCGCTGGGCGCCGGCGTCATCGCGAAGGCGCTCGAGGCCCCCATGGCCGCCATCGCCCAGAACGCGGGCTACGATCCCTCGATGATCGTGGCCGAGGCGAAGGAAAAGTCGGGAAGCATCGGCTTCAACGCGGGCACCGGGGAGTGGGTCGATCTGATCGAGGCCGGTGTGCTGGATGCCGCCAAAGTCACGCGCTGCGCCATCCAGAGCGCCACGAGCGTGATGTCGCTTCTCCTCGCCTCCAAGACCGTGATCGTGGAGCTCAAGGAGAAGAAGAAGGTGGTCACCGGCGCCGTGAGGTAGGCGGGGCTCCCGGGTGGACGAAAAGCACGACTACTACGAGCTCCTGGGCGTGGGGCGGGGCGCGTCGCAGGACGAGATCCGCTCGACGTACCGGAAGCTGGCGCTGAAGTACCACCCCGACCGCAACCCCGGCAACGCGGACTCGGAGAAGAAGTTCAAGGAGATCTCCGAGGCCTACGACGTCCTCTCCGACGAAAAGAAGCGGAAGCTCTACGACCAGTTCGGGCACGAGGGACTGCGCGGCACGCCCCAGCGCGACTATCAGAGCGCGAGCTTCCAGGACATCTTCGAATCCTTCGGCGACATCTTCGGGGAGGGCTCCGGCTTCGGGGACTTCTTCGGGGTGGGCCGGGGCAAGCGCGGCCCCCGGCGGGGCGCGAGCCTGCGGGTGGAGTTCGAGATCGACTTCAAGGACGCGGCGCTCGGCACGAAGAAGACCATCGAGCTGCAGCGGCACGAGCGCTGCACGACCTGCAGCGGCTCCGGCGCGAAGCCCGGCACCTCCCGCTCCTCCTGCACGACCTGCGGGGGCAAGGGCGTGGTGGGCCGCAACGCGGGCTTCTTCATGCTGCAGCAGACCTGCCCGGCCTGCGCGGGCGCGGGCTCGAGGATCACGTCTCCCTGCGGCTCCTGCCACGGCGAGGGGCTGATGCGCGTGAAGCGCGAGATCGAGATCTCCATCCCCGCCGGGATCGAGAACAGCACCCGGATGCGCGTCGGCGGCCAGGGGGAGCAGTCCCCGGACGGCGGCGCGGCGGGGGATCTCTACTGCGACATCTACGTGCGGGATCACGAGTTCTTCAAGCGGGTCGACAACGACATCGTCTGCGAGATCCCGGTGACCTTCGCCCAGGCCGCGATGGGCGCGGAGATCGAGGTGCCGACGCTGCAGGGCAAGGCGGCGCTCAAGGTCGCGAAGGGGACGGCCAGCGGGGCGCTGCTGCGCCTCAAGGGCCAGGGCGTGACCTCGGTGAACGGCCGCGGGCGCGGCGACCAGCTCGTGCGGGTGACGGTGAGCGTGCCCCCGAAGCTGACCAAGCGGCAGGAGGAGCTCCTGACGGAGTTCGCGAAGATCGAACAGGAGCAGTCCGGAAAGAAGAACCTCTGGGAGAAATTCTTCGGGTCATGAGCGACGAAAAGACCGTCCCTGAAGGCGACGCCCCCGGGGCGGACGCCGTCCCGGCCCCCGCGGCCCCGCTCGATCCCCAGGCGGAGATCGCCGCGCTGAAGGCCAAGGTCGAGGAATATCTCGACCTGGCGCGGCGCGCGCGGGCGGACTTCATCAACTACCAGGACCGGGTCCGCCGCGAGAAGCAGGAGTGGAACCGGCAGGCCCTCGAGAGCTTCGTCCGGGAGATCCTGCCGGCGATGGACGGGTTCGGGATGGCGAATTTCGCCGATCCGAAGCTCGTCGAGGCGGTGCGGATGCTGGAGCGCGAGTTTCTCCGGGTCTTCGCGAAGTTCCAGATCGTGCCGATCGAGACCGCGGGCAAACCGTTCAACCCCGAATTCCACGAGGCCATCGGGATGGAGCCCGGGGGCACGGAGTTGCAGGAGGTCCGGCGCGGCTGGCTCATGGAGGGCCGCGCGCTGCGTCCCGCGAACGTCCGTCTCGTGAAGCCCGCCGGACCGTAGCGCTATTCGGGCTCGATCAGCCAGCCCTCGGACGACCACCACACCACGCGATTCCCGCGGAGCACGGGCGTCCAGGCCTCCACGTCGCGCCGGGGCCGGGTCCATTCGGTCTTCCCGGTCGCCCGGTCGATGCCGTGCAGGCCGCCGTCCCGGGCCGAATACCAGAGCCGGCCCTCGTGGAGGCGCAGGCTGTGGACGAAGGCCGGCGTGGGCACGCTCCAGATCGCCTTTCCCGAGGCCGCCTCGAAGCAGCCCAGTTCGCCGTCGGCGTGGGCGTAGTAGACGCGTCCGTCCGCCAGGGCGAGCTGCCCCCGGAAGCCGCCCCACTTCCGGGAGTCCTTCTCCTTCGCCTGGAAGCGGGAGTGCAGCTGCCCCACGGCGTCGGGTCCGTGCCAGCCCGAGGGCCCCTGCGCGCAGACGGCGGTCGTGCCGTCGAAGGCGATCAGCGTGGAGCCGGGCGGGGCGGGGATCGTCCAGCGCGTGGTGCCGCTGCCGAGGGAAAGGACGTGAAGCTCGGACGCGGCGAGCACGGCCATGGCGTCGCGGGACGCGGCGGTGGCGAAGACGGGGCGCAGCGGCGAGGCCCAGACCTCCGTCCCGGAGCCGTCCAGGCAGCTCAGCCCCGCCGGGGTGCTGAGGACGAAGCCGGAGGGCCCGAACGGCGGATGCCCGCCTCCGACGTAGGGCGTGTGACGCGCGGCCTGCAGCCGCTTCCGCCCCTCAAGGTCGATCAACTGGGCCTCCTGGCCGAAGGTGACGACCGCGCGGGCGCCATGAACGGTGACGGCGGCGGGTCCGGGGAGGGGGATTGTGGAGAGCGGCAGTTCCCATCGCACGCGCCGGGTTTCCTCCTCCAGGGCGACGAGCCGTCCGCGGGCGGAGACCGTGTAGAGCAGGCCCCCGGAGAACGCGGGCGGGCACCAGGTCTCGTCGCCGAGCGAGAAGCACAGCGGAAGTTCGCCGGGCCCGACGAAGCGGCCGCCCGGGGGAAGGGTGCGGGGGCGGATGAGGTCCATGCCCGCCGCCCGCGGGGCCAGGATCGCCTCCGAACCCAGGACCTGCAGGCCGCGCCAGGGGGTTTTCAGCTCCCAGCGGACGAGGCCGCTCTCCTGATCGAGCAGCGTCGCCCGCCCATCCTTGAAGAAGAGCAGGCCGTCGCCGAGCGCGGCGGGATGCTGGACCGCGCCGCCGCCGGCGCCGGACCAGGTCCAGAGCTCCTTGCGGGCGTTGAGGTCGAAACAGCGGAGGGCGCCGGCGGGAGCGGCGAGGAAGATCCGGTGGCCGATCCGGAGCAGGAAGCGCAGGTCCTCCGCGGGCGCGGGCGGCAGGGACCAGAGCACGGTCCCCGTGCGGAGTTCGACCAGTCGCAGCTGGGACGGAGCCTTCGGGCCGCCCATCAGCACGGCCCGGGTTTCGTCGACGTCGGCGACGACGGCGCCGTCGAGGTCGACGCCGAACGTGTCGTGGATGCGGCCGCTCTGAAGATCGACGGCGGACAGGCGTCCGGAGCCGGGGGCGGCGAACCAGGCCGCGTCGTCGTGGACGTCGTGAAGGCGTCCGCTCATCCAGGGGGTCTGCCAGAGGAGGCTCCCGTCGCGGAGGCCGAGCGCCGCGAGCCGCCACTGGGTGCCCGAGAACAGCTGGGTGATCACGCGGTCGGCAAGAAACGTGGGCCGACCGCCGAGGGCGGGCAGGGCGGGATTTTCCAGGTGGCCCGCGAGGGTGAGCCCCTTGGGATCGACGAAGCTGAGGGCCGTCCAGCGGGCGCCGCCGTCGGGGGCCTGCCGGAACGTGCGCACGGCGAGGCGGTCGGCGAGCACGTGCAGGCTGGGGGCGGGCTGGAGGAGGATGTTCGAGGCGAACTCCTTGCGGTCCGCGGATTCAAGGACGAGGGAGCGCCGGGTCTCGCCCGTCGCCGGATCGACGGCGTGGTGGGTCAGGCGGGGGGTGGAGGCGGGGGGCGCGCCGGTGGACGGGGCGCGTTCGAGGAGGTAGAGGGTCCGATGGTGGAGGAGCGGCGCGCCCGTCCTGAGGGGGCGGTCGGAGTCCCAGATCCTTCCGCCGCTGGCGAGATCGATCGCGGTGAGGCGCCGGCCGGGGGGGCGGGCGGCGGCGAAGAGGACGCCCGGGGCGGCGAGGAAGTCATGGTCTCCGCGTTCCAGGAGTTCGGAGGGGAAGGGGACCGGCTCCGGGCTCCGGAGGGCGGGGGCGGGGTGGAAGCTGAGGATCCCGGGGCGCGGGACGCGCTGCAGGCTCCCGTCGGGCTGTTCGAGTTCGACGAAGCGGTCGTATTCGCGGATCCGGCCGGACCATTCCCGGCCGTCCCGGGTGCGCAGCACATCCGTTCCCTGGGCGAGGGCGATCAGGCTCAGGAGCAGGGGGCCCATGGGGGAATTATAGCCCGAAGGGGGTCCTTGACTCCCGGCCCCCCTTCCGATATAAGATTTCCTCCTTCTTTTCAGCCATTTTGGGGAGCTTCCATGGCCGACGCGGCTGCCGCTCTGGATATCAAGGGAGTCCTGACCACCGAGGATCTTTCGCCGGAACGCATCCACGAGGTGCGCCGCGAGGTTCATTGCCGGGTGGACTTCAGGAACCAGCTCGAAGAGGTGATGGCCGACTTCGCCGGCAAGGTGGCGAAGCAGCTGTCGAGCGAGAACAAGGCGGAGGTCCGCCGCGGCACGGCGCAATGGCTGCTCGGCAAGTCCGAGGAGGCCATCAAGACGCTGGAGGCCGCGCGCACGAGCAAGGAGCGCTCCTACGTGCTGGGCGTCTCCCTCCTGGAGGCCGGCCGGGCCGGCAGCGCGCTGGAGCCGCTCAAGGAGGCGAACGAGGCCGATGCCTCGGACCTGCACATCTCCGCGGCGTACTGCGAGGCGAAAATCCGCGCGGGCAAATACGACGAGGCGGAGACGCACGTCGAGAAGCTGCTCAAGAAGGGCGACTCCGCGCAGGGCCTGTACCTGAAGGGCCTGCTGGCGGACGTCCAGGGCTGGCACGCCGACGCGATGAAGTCCTACGAGAAGGCCCTCGAGCAGGAGCCCGGCCACGCGCCGTCGCTCTTCCGTCTGGCCTACATCATGGACCGCTGCGGCGAGGACGACCGCGCGCTGGAGCTCTACGAGCAGCTGCGCAAGCTGCGTCCGATGCACGTCGCCACGGTGATGAACCTGGGCGTCATGTACGAGGACCGCGGCGAGTTCGAGCGCGCCGCGCAGTGCTTCCAGTCGGTGCTGGACTACTTCCCCGGGAACGCGCGGGCGCAGCTGTACCTGAAGGACGCGCAGGCGTCCATGACCATGTTCTACGACGAGGAGGCCGCGCGCCGCGAGGTGAAGCTCGGCCAGGTGCTCGGGCAGCCGGTGGCGGAGGTCTCCTTCTCGCCCCGGGTGCGCACGGCGCTGCAGAAGCTGGGCATCAACACGATGGGCGACCTCGTCGGGAAGAGCGAGGAGGATTTCCTCGGCATCCCGAATTTCGGCCGCACCTCGCTCCGCGAGCTGAAGGAGTTCCTCAGTTCGAAGGGGCTGAGCCTCGCGTCGGGCGGCATGCCCGCGGATCTGGGCGGCATGGCGGCGGCGTCGTCGCCGGCGGTCCCCGTGGCGGAAGGCGGCGTGGTCAGCGAGGAGATGCTCAAGAAGAACCTGAGCGACTTCGAGTGGTCCGGCCGCATCCGCAAGGTGCTCGAGAAGATGAGCCTCGTGACGGTCGGCGACCTGCTGGCGCGGACCGAGAAGGATCTGCTGAAGAGCAAGAATCTGGGCGTGACCTCCATCAAGGAGATCCGCAAGAAGCTCGGGCAGCTCGGCCTCACGATGAAGCTCGAGTAGGATTCCCGCGATGGACGAGCGCCAGCGCCAGGTGCTCTTTGTCTTCTCCGGGATCCTGGGCCTGCTGATCGGCTCGTTCCTGAACGTCTGCATTTTCCGCCTGCCCCGGAACTGCATGTCCATCAAGGGGCCGCGGTCGCGCTGCCCCGGCTGCTCGTCCGGGATCGCCTGGTACGACAACGTCCCCGTGCTCAGCTGGCTGCTCCTGAAGGGGCGCTGCCGCTCCTGCAAGCTGCCGATATCGCCGCGCTACGCGGGGGTGGAACTGCTGAGCGGGGGCCTCTTCCTCTGGGCGGGCTGGCGGGCCCTCTACGACAGCCCGGCCCTGGGCCCCGGGGGGCAGGCGGCGAAGTTCGCGGTCGAGACCGCGTTCGTGAGCGCGCTGATCGTCTGCACGTTCATCGACCTGGAGTTCCGCATCCTTCCGGACGAGATCACGCTCCCGGGGCTGGGCCTCGGGCTGGCGGTCTCGGCCCTCTTCCCCTTCCTGCATCCGGAGGCGGGGCGTCTGGGCCTGCCCGGCACGACCTGGGTGCTGTCGCAGCCCAACCTGGTGTCCCTGGGGGCGGCCGCCGTGGGGGCGCTGACGGGCGGGGGCACGCTCTACGCGGTGGCGGTGCTGGGCAAGGTGCTCTTCCGCCGGCGGATCGCGGAGCTCGGCGAGACCGAGGCGATGGGGCTCGGGGACGTCAAGTTCATGGCCATGGCGGGCGCCGTGCTCGGGTGGCGCGGCGTGCTGCTGACGTTCCTGCTGGCCTGCCTGGCGGGTTCGCTGACGGGTCTCGTGCGGTTCGTCGCCACGCGGCGCCTGGGCTACGTGCCGTTCGGACCCTTCCTCTCCGCGGGCGCGCTGGGGGTGCTGTACCTCGGCCGCTGGGTGGACCTGGGCCTGAAACTCTACATGGACTTCGTCCACGAACTGGTCGAGCGCTGGCTCGTCTGAGCGTCCTTCCCGGAATCCGCAACAGCCTCCGGCGCCTCCCGCCGATATACCCTTCCAGTGGGTCGGGGCCCGCCCGGGTCCCGGAATGTTTGTGGTGGGGGTATAGGCCATGTCGAAAAAGATCCTGTTCCTGTCGGCGGGCGTGATGGCGGGCCTGGCGGCCCTGGGATGCAGTTCCGGCGACCTGCAGCGCCGGGTGGACGAGCTCACCCTGGAGAACGAGGACCTGCTCCGCCAGAAAGAGCAGAGCGAAGCGGGGCTGCTCTCGGCGCAGGCCCGCATCGAGGGGTTGGAGCGCGACAAGCAGCGGCTGGCCGAGAAGGCCGCGGCCGGGGTGGCCGTCACGCCCTACGAGGCGAAGCCGGACAGCACGGGTCTCGACGTGAAGAAGCGCGGCGAGGACACGGTGATCAATCTGCCGACGGACATCTTCTTCACCAGCGGGTCGGCCTCGCTGAGCGGCGCGGGCGAGCGCTCCATGAGCCAGGTGGCGGCGTACCTGAAGAAGAACCATCCGACGGGCCGCATCCGGGTGGAGGGCCATTCGGACGCGGATCCGATCCGCCGGACGAAGGCCAAGTTCCACTGCAACTGGGAGCTGTCCTTCGAGCGGGCCCACGCGGTCCTGCACCATCTGGTGGAGAAGGGGGGCGTGGACGCCGGGCGCATCGTCTGCGAGGCGCATGCGGAACACGACCCCGCCGTCCCCGGGGAGAAGTCCAAGAACCGGCGCGTGGAGCTCGTCATCGCGCCTTGAGCCCGGGCTGCCCAGGAACGTCCCGCCCGGCCCGCCGCCCCCCCCCGGGGCAGGCGGGCCGGGCGATTTCACATCCCGGCGTGCGGAAAAGCGTCGTGGGGAGCGTCCGGGCAGGGTATCCTGTAAAAAGATCACGGGGGGCCCGGCCGGGGTGCCGGGCGTGACAAGCCCTTCGACGAGGAGGAATAGCGACCTATGGTCAGCCTGGAAGAACTCCTGCAGTTGCTCGTCCAGCGGGGCGGGTCGGACCTTCACATCGCCTCGGGTTCGCCGCCGCGCGTGCGCATCGACGGCAAGCTGGTGCCCACCGAGTTCGACACCCTGACGAAGGAGGAATCCCAGAAGCTCGTCTACGGGGTGCTTTCGGAGGACCAGATCGCGCGGTTCGAGAAGGAACTGGAGCTGGACTTCTCCTTCGGCGTCGACAACCTGGGCCGCTTCCGGACGAACGTCTTCCTCCAGCGCGGTTCGGTGGGGGCCGTGTTCCGCCTCGTGCCGCACGCGATCCGGACCTTCGACGACCTGAGCCTGCCCAAGAAGGTCTGCGTGGACCTCTGCGAACAGCCGCGCGGCCTGGTGCTGGTCACGGGGGCCACGGGCTCGGGGAAATCCACGACCCTGGCGGCGATGATCGACTACCTCAACCAGGGCGGCAACTACCACATCATGACCATCGAGGATCCCATCGAGTTCGTGCACAAGAACAAGAACTGCCTGGTGAACCAGCGCGAGGTGGGGACGGACACCCACGGCTTCAAGGAGTCCCTCCGCCACGTGCTGCGGCAGGACCCCGACATCGTGCTGGTCGGCGAAATGCGGGACATGGAGACGATCGAGGCCGCGCTGACGATCAGCGAGACGGGCCACCTCACGTTCGCCACGCTGCACACCTCGGACGCCGTCCAGACGATCAACCGAATCGTGGACGTGTTCCCGTCCGGGCAGCAGCAGCAGATCCGCACGCAGCTCTCGTTCACGCTCAACGCGGTGTTCTGCCAGCAGCTGGTCCCGAAGTCCAACGGCAAGGGCCGGGTCCTGATCTCGGAGGTGATGCTCGCCAACTCCGCGGTGAAGTCGCTCATCCGGGACAACAAGGCCCACCAGGTCTACTCCATCATCCAGGTGTCCGGGAAGATGGGCATGAAGACGATGAACCAGTCCCTCTACGAGGCGTACAAGGGGGGCCATCTGACCTTCGAGGATGCGCTGATGTACTCGGGCGACATCGAAGATCTGAAGAAGACCTTCCAGCGCGGGTAGACGGGTTATAATAACGGAATCCTATGCCGATCGCGAAGCTGGTCCGGAAACGTCTCGACGAGCTGCTCGTCGAGGAAGGCCTCCTCAAGGACGACCAGGTCGTCGAGATCCACCGCCACATGCGCGTCACGGGCGAGGGGTTCATCGAACTGCTGATCAAGCTCGGGCTCGCCACGGACATGGACGTCGCCCGCTGCGTGGTGAAGCAGTCGGGGCTGCCCTACATCGACGCCTCCCGCTACCGGGTGGACCGGGACGTGCTGAAGGGCATCCCGGGCGACTTCATGTGGCAGAACCAGCTGATCGTCCTGGACAAGATCGGGAAGACGGTGCTCGTGGCGGTCGCGGGGGTGCCGAACCCGGAGGTCTACGAAAAGCTCGAGAAGGCGACGGGATCCCAGCTCTTCCTGTACGTGACGACCTGCCAGCAGGCCCGGGAGGCGCTCGAGAAACACGCGCCGCAGCCGAAGGCGGCGGGGGCGAAACCCGCCGCGGCCGGCGTCCCGGCCAAGCCGGCGGCGGCCGCGCCCCCCGTCCGGGCGGCCAACCCGCCCACCGGGACGGTCGTGAAGGCGGCGGTTTCCGCGGTCGCGCGTCCCGGGGAGAAGAAGTAGCCATGGCGATCCGGGACAAGTTCTACCAGCGCATCCGCAAGGTCCTCGTGAAGCAGGGCGTGCTGGACGAGGCGCGCGCCGAACAGGCGGCGCTCATCGCCGACCAGGAGAACAAGTCGTACTCCGAGGTGATCCTGGAGAAGGGGATGGTCGACGAGATGAGCTATCTCTCGGCGATCTCCCTGGAGACGAACATCCCTCCGGTGGACGTGGAGAAGATCAGCCACAACGAGGACGCGCTCCAGGTCATCAACCAGGAACTGGCCACCTACTACTGCGTCCTGCCGCTCTCCAAGATCGGCAACATCCTGACCATCGCGGTGGGGAACCCGTTCGACATCCTGAAGCTGGACGACGTCCGGACCCTGACCAATTGCGACCTGCGGCCCGTGGTGTCCTGCGAGCGGGCCATCAAGAAGGCGATCTCGAAGGCGTACAACGCCGCCGAGGCGCAGATGGACAAGGTGCTCGAGGACATCGAGCAGGAGAACAAGGGGTCCGATCTCGAGCTCAAGAAGGAGCAGGACGACGAGCAGATCGACCTCTCCGCGATCACGGACGACTCGGGCGAATCCCCGGTCATCAAGCTCGTGAACTACCTGGTGGCGCAGGCGCTCCGGATGGGGGCGAGCGACATCCACCTCGAGCCCTACGAGAAGTCGGTGAGCGTGCGGTACCGGGCGGACGGCGTGCTGAAGGCGCAGCAGGCCCCCCCCAAGAACATGCACAACTCGATCATCTCGCGCATCAAGATCATGTCGAACCTGGACATCGCGGAGCGCCGCGTCCCGCAGGACGGGAAGTTCCAGGTCAAGTTCGAGGGCCGCCAGGTCGACTTCCGCGTGTCGATCCTGCCGACGGTGCACGGCGAGAAGGCCGTGCTCCGCATCCTGGACTCCTCCAGCCTGAACATCGGCATCGAGAAGCTCGGCTTCGAACCCGAGGCCGAGGCCGCGTTCCGCAAGACCCTGTCCGCCTCCTACGGCATGCTCCTGGTGACCGGCCCGACGGGGTCGGGGAAATCCACGACGCTCTACGCCTCGCTCCGCGAGGTGCTGGATCCCGAGGAAAACGTCTGCACGGTGGAGGACCCCGTCGAATACCAGCTCGAGGGCGTCATCCAGGTCCCGGTGAACGTCAAGCGCGGCCTGACCTTCGCCGCGGCCCTCCGCAGCCTGCTGCGCCAGGACCCGGACACGATCATGATCGGCGAAATCCGCGATTTCGAGACGGCGGACATCGCGGTCAAGGCCGCCATCACGGGGCACCTCGTCTTCTCCACGCTGCACACGAACGACGCCGCCAGTTCGATCGCGCGACTCGTGGACATGGGCATCGACCCGTTCATGGTGTCGTCGGCGCTGATCCTCGTGGCCGCCCAGCGACTCTGCCGGAAGCTCTGCGACCGCTGCAAGGCCCCGGTGGACAAGCTTCCCCCCGTGGCGGACCTTAAGACGCTGGGCTTCCGGGACGAGGATTTCGAGAACATCAAGCTGTGGAAGGCGGTCGGGTGCCCGTCCTGCGCCAACGGATACCGCGGCCGTTTCGCCATCCTGGAGGCGCTGCTGCTGGACGAGGACATCAAGAAGATGGTCATCGAGCGGCGCGCGGCCATGGACATCAAGCGGTTCGCGGTGCAGCAGCGCGGGATGCTCACGCTCCGGCGGACGGGGCTGCTCAACGCCATGCGGGGGAGGACCACCCTGGAAGAGGTCATCCGCATGACGATGA
Source organism: uncultured Planctomycetales bacterium (assembly GCA_964619955.1). GTDB lineage: Bacteria > Planctomycetota > MHYJ01 > MHYJ01 > JACPRB01 > JACQFK01. The sequence continues at coordinate 105,731 of CAZUJF010000009.1, read as the reverse complement.
ACGACGACTAACGCCTGCGGGACACCCTGCAGGCGAAGGGTTTACATTCCCCCCGTCGTGGGGTACACTGAACCTGTAGCATCAAGGAGAGGGTCGATGGCCGTATTTACCTACGTCGCCAAAGGGGCGGACGGCAAAAAGGTCGAAGCGACGATCCGCGCCGCCGACAAGTCCGCGGCCCAGGCGGAGCTCAAGAAGAAGAATCTCTCCGTCCAGACCATCAGCGAGCAGAAGGGCGGCAAGAAGAGCCACGGCCTGTTCGGCCCCCCCCGGCCCCACGTCAAGACCAAGGACATCTGCGTCCTGACCCGCCAGCTGTCCACGATGATCAGCTCGGGCATCCCGCTCCTGGAGTCGCTGGAGATCCTCCACGAGCAGGCCTCGGACGCCGGATTCAAGCTGACGCTGGACAAGGTCATCGAGCGCGTCCGGGCGGGCAGCGATTTCTCGACCGCGCTGAGCGAGCATCCGAAGCTCTTCACCAAGATCTACATCAACATGATCAAGGCCGGCGAGGCCTCGGGCCAGCTGGACATCATCCTCCAGCGCCTGGCGGATTTCATGGAGTCCGCGGAGGAGTTGAAGCGCGAGATCAAGGCCGCCATGACCTATCCGGTCATCTCCCTGTGCCTGATCATCTCCATCACCGTCGGTCTGGTCGTGGGCATCGTGCCGAAATTCCAGGTCATCTTCGAGCAGCTCGGGATGACCAAGCTCCCCCCGCCGACGGAATTCCTGATCTTCATCAGCATCGTGCTCCGCGAGCATTTCCTCTGGGTCATCATCGGCGTGATCGTCTTCGCCGTGGCCGCGCGCTTGTACGTGAAGACCAAGACCGGCGCGTGGCAGTTCGACTGGTGCGTGCTTCACGCGCCCGTCTTCGGGCCCCTGTTCCGGAAGGTCGCCATCTCCCGTTTCTCCCGCACCTTCGCCACCCTGATCCAGTCGGGCGTGCCCATGCTGGCGGCGCTGGACATCGTGGCCTCCACGTCGGGCAACCTGCTGATCGAGGCCGCCGTGCTGCATGCCAAGGACCAGGTCCAGAAGGGCGAGACCCTGGGCGAGCCGCTGGCTGAGAGCAAGCGCTTCCCCCCGATGGTCACGCGCATGATCTCGATCGGCGAGAAGACCGGCGCCCTCGAGAAGCTGCTCATGAAGATCGCGGAGTTCTACGACTCCGAGGTCAAGGCGATGGTCAAGTCGCTGACCTCCCTGATCGAGCCGTTGATGATCGCGATGATGGGCCTGATCGTCGGCTTCATCGTCCTGTCGATCTTCCTCCCGATCATCCAGATCCAGTCGAACCTGAGCAGCAAGTAGGGGGCCCGGGATGCTGTCCCGGTCCCGGTCGGGCGGCGAACAGGCCCTGGAGACGCGCCTCAAGTGGCTGATGTTCGGCCGCCTGGCGCTGGCGGTGGCCGGCATCGGGGCGATCCTGTGGACCCGCGTCGGGGAGGCGGGTTCCTTCGCGCCCTACTACACGCTCATCGGGGCCTGCCTCCTCAACCTCGTGTATCTGCTGCTGGCGCGCAGCGGCGTGAGATTGCGCCGGCTGGCGGCGGGACAGCTGGCCCTGGACGTCCTCATCGTCGGGGCGCTCACGTATTTCACCGGCATCGACCGCTTCTTCGCGTTCCTGTTCTTCGCCGTCGTCATCGCGTCCGCCGTCCTCCTGGGGCCGCGCCTGGGGGTCGGATTCGCCTCGGGCGCGTCGATCATCCTCGCGGCGGTCTCCACCCTGTATTTCCTCGCCCACTACGAGGGCGTTTCTCTGGCGCTGCCGTTCACGGATCCGGTCGTCGTCGGCGAGTACGCGGCGCGGAGGACCTTCGTCCTCCCGTACCTGTTCTTCTTCGCCCTGTCCCTCCACGTCGTGGCCCTGCTGGCGGGGCGGCTGACCGCGGAGGTGAGCCACGTCCGGATCCTCAACGAGGAGATCCTGAAGAACATGGCCGGCGGCGTGCTGGCGGCCGACCGCTTCGGTGAAATCCAGTTCGTGAACCCGCCGACCGTGGCCCTCCTGGGGCTGGCCGAGGGGCAGGTCCTGGAGGGCCGGCGGATCGAGGAGGCCCTCCCGCGCGAGATCGCCGAGTTCCTGAGGCTCGGACTGCGGAGCGGACAGCGCGGCAGCCGCGAGTTCCCGCTCCGGCGCGCGCCGGTGCGGGTCACCGTTTCGCCCCTTTCGGACGAGGGTCCCGGGGCGCTCCGGGGCATCGTGGTCATCTTCAGCGATCTCTCGCTTCGCAACCAGATGGAGGAGATGACGCGGCGGGCCGACCGCTTCAAGGCCCTCCTCGAGATGAGCGCCTCCATGGCGCACGAGATCCGGAACCCCCTCGCGTCCATCCGGGGGGCGGCCCAGGAGCTTGAGGGCAGTTCGCTGTCCCGCGAGGAGGACCGGCAGCTCCTCCAGGTCGTCATCCGCGAGAGCGACCGGCTCAACGGGATCATCTCCGAATTCATGGATTACGCGAACGACCGTCCCGTGGACCTGGCCCTGTGCAACCTGGCGGAGGTGATCGAGGAGACGGTGCTGCTCCTGGAGGCGAGACGGGACCGCAACGTCGAGATCCGGACGGAGGCGCCGCGCACCGTCGTCTGCCGGGGGGACGCCGACAAGCTCAAGCAGGTGCTGTTGAACCTCGGCCTCAACGCCGTCGAGGCCTGCTCCCGCAACCTCAAGATCGGGCATGTGACGTACCGCTGCCAGGCGGCGGCGGGCCCCGAGCCCGACCGCAAGGACGGCGTCGCCGTGGAAGTCGTCGACGACGGCGCCGGAATCCCGAAGGACGTTCTGGGCCGCGTCTTCGACCCCTTCTTCACCACGAAATCCACCGGCGTGGGCATGGGGCTGGCGATCGCCCGCAAGATCGTCCAGGCGCACGGCGGGGAGATCTCGATCGAGAGCCAGGAAGGGAGGGGGACCACCGTCCGCGTGTGGATCCCCGCCTGATCGTGCGACGCGCCGCGGCCCTCCTGCTGACGCTCGTGCTCGCCTGCCCCCTCTACACGTGGCCCGGCACGGGCTACGACGCCGTCCGCCGCCCCGTGCTGCTGCTCCTCCTCGCCGCGCTCTGGGCCCTGGGCGCCGTCCGGCTCGCCCGGCTGCGGGAGGAACGCGCCGGCCGCGATCCGCTGCTGACGGCGGGTCTGCTGCTGGGCTGCGTCAGCGGGCTGTCCTGGGCGGCCGCCGGCGGACGCGGCGAATGGGTGGAGCCGCTGCTCGCGCTGGCGGCGGGTCTCGGGGTTTATGGGGCGGTCCGTCGGGGGCCGCTTCCGGAGGAATTCCCGGCGGAGAGCGCGCCGCGGGTGCTCGCGCTGCTGTCGGTGATCCTCGGGCTCTGGGGGGGGCTCCAGGCCCTGCGGGGGGAGTCCGCCGTGGCGGGCGAGGGGAATACGAACTACTCGGGTGCGGTTTCGGCCCTGCTCCTGCCGGCCTGCCTGGGGACGGCGCTGGGGACGAGGTTCAAGACGGCGGGCGTCGCGGGCGCGGTCGCGGCGCTGCTGCTGCTGGCGCTGAGCGAGTCGCGGGGCGGCTGGGTGGGAAGCGTGGCGGGCTTGGGCGTCTTTACGCTCCTCTCCCGCCGCTGGCGGGCGGCTCTGCTCGTGTTCGCGGTCCTGCTCGTCCTGCCGTTTGCGGGCCGCGGACGGGATCCGCTGTCGGACAGCCGGATGGAAACCGCCGGCGTCCGCGCGGGACTCTGGAAGGGGGCGCTCGCGATCCTCCGGGAGCATCCCCTCCTGGGAAGCGGCCCCGGCACGTTTCCGAGCGAGTACCCCGCGCATCGCGATCCCGGGGAGTTCCGGCTCTCCCACCGTCACACCCGGCGGTCGGAGTTCGTGGAGCCCGAGGATGCGCATTCAAGCTGGATGCAGGCGGCCGCGGAGACGGGGGTTCCGGGGCTGCTGGCCTGGGGCCTCCTCGCCCTGGTGGCCGCCCGGCGCCTCTGGTTCCATTCCCGGAACGGCGCGGAGCGGACGGTGCTGATCGCCGGGTACGGCGGCGCGGCGGCGGCGTTCCTGGCGGCGGGCGTCTTCAACACGCTGACGCTGCATCTTTCCCCGCTTGTGCTCTTCTGGGCCTGCCTCGGGCTCGCCGACCGGGAGGGTCTCTCGGCCCTCGTCGTCCGGCGCCGGGAGGCCGGGCAGGGGGCGGTCGCGCTGCGCGCCGCCGGCGCCGCCCTGCTGGCGTTCGCGGTCCTTCCGGCCTGGGCCTTGCTGCACCGCGACCGCCTCTTTTCGGAGGCCATGTCCCGCTCCGCCGCGGCGGAGCGCCTGGCGCTGCTGGAGGAGATTCCCGGCGAGCTTCCCGGCATGGCCCGGGTGCATCTGGCGCGCGCGGAGGCCTTCAAGGGGCTGGGGCGGCCCGCCGAGGCGGTGGAAGCCTACCGCGCCGTGCTCCGCGAACGCCCCCATCAGGCGGCGGCCCTCAACAATCTGGGGGCGAGCCTCGTCCTGGCCAGGGGCTCCGCGGAGGAGGCGGAGCGTTCGGTGCGCCGGGCGCGGGAACTCGCCCCGGACTGGTTCTATCCCGCCTACATCCTGGGCGGGATGCAGATCCTCTCGGGCGATCTGCGCGGCGCGGAGCGCCAGCTGGAGGCGGCCTGCGCGCTGGATCCCGCCCATGCCGGGGCGCGCTTCTCCCGGGGCGAAGTCCGCTGGCGCTCGGGACGGCGCGACGAGGCGCGGGAGGATTTCCGGAAGGCCCGGGAACTCGGCCTCGACGTCGGCGCCGCGATCCGGCAGGAGCATCCGGAGTGGGAGAAGGACGCGCTGCTTGCGGAGTTCTTCCCGTGAGGGGCCGCTGGATCGCCAATCCTGCCGAGACCCTGCTCGTGCTGGTCCCGGCGCTGGCGGGCCTGGTCTGGACCCCGGCCCTCGCGGCGGCGGCGCTCCTTTTCGCCGCGCTGGAGATCCGGGCCGGTCTTCGAAAGAGCCCCGATCCCCGCTGGGTGCCGGATCTCTGGCCGCGGCATCCGGCGGAGCTGACGGTGCTCTACGACGCGACCTGCGTCCTCTGCGTGCGCTCGAAAGGGGCGCTGGAGGCCTGGCCGACGGCGGCGGCGTTCCGCTTCGTCCCGATCCAGGCGGAGGAGGCGAAGCGCCTGGCCCCCGGGCTTTCGCCGGAGCAGCTGGGCGGGGCCATGCATGTCGTGGAAGGGGGCGGGGTTTGGAGCGCCGAGCGGGGCTGGTCCCGTCTGGCCCGCAACGGACCCTGGCCTCTGGCGCTGCTCTCGGCCCTCGTCCCGGGTTTCGCGGCGGGACTGCTCTATCGATGGATCGCCCGGAACCGGGTCCGCTGGTTCGGGACCCTGCCCCTTACTTCCTGCGATAGCTCCGGGTCGTGTGCGAGTGGCAGTCGAGATCCTTCGTGAGCTCGGCGCGCACGAGGCCGCGACCGGCGACGAACCAGAGATCTCCGCGCACGGCGCCGTGCCCCCGGTGACGGAGCGGGTCGCTGCTGCCGAACTCGATGTGCCGGGCGCGCACGCGTTCATCCCCCAGTTCCAGGGGCTCCTCGCCGCGGAACGTGAAGGTCAGCTCCTCGCGCCCCAGCGAACTCTTCCAGGTGTCGCCCGACTGGGCGGACGTCTTCAGGATCGTGAGCGCGGGCGCCTCGGGGCCCGCGTCGATCCGGAATTCGACGCGGCCGTCGACCGCGCGCATCCAGCCCTGCTCGTAGCCCAGGAAGCTGCGGATCCCGATCCAGCCGTCCTGGCCGGCGGCCCCCGCTTCCGCGGCGATTTCGCGGGCGGGTTCGACGGCTTCCGCGCCCAGTTCCTCGACGATGTAGACTTGCCGGGTCCCCTCGGTGACGGGGAGGTACTCCTGGGCGGAGGCCTGCAGGGCGAGCAGCAGGATGAACATGCCCTTATTATACGCCGGAATCAGGCCTGGTAGTAGTTGCGAATCCAGCGGTGGGGGCGGCAGCGGGCGAGGAGGTCCGGCGCCAGCCCCTTGCCGTCGCCGGCGGCGCAGTTGGCCTCGACGTTGCGGATCGTGCGCATCCCCGGGATCACGGTGGAGACCGCCGGATGGCTCAGCGTGAAGCGCAGCGCGGTTTCCGGCAGCCGGGGGAGCTCGATGCCGAGCCCGGCGACGAGCCGTCCCACGCGCTCCTGGATCTCCCGCTTGCGGTCGCCCCGGAAATATCCGTTGCGGAAGTCGCCCTCGGGGAACGTCGTTTCCGGCGTGATCTTGCCCGTGAGCCCGCCTTCGTCGAAGGGCACGCGGGCGATGACCCCCACGCGGTGCTCCAGGCATTTCGGGAAGAGGCGGTCCTCGGGGCCCTGGTCGAAGAGGTTGTAGATCACCTGCACGGTGTCGATGACGCCCGATTCCACGAGCTTGATCCCGTTCTCCGGGGTGTGCTCCCCGAGGGAGACGCCGAAGTGGCGGATCTTGCCCTCGCGCTTGAGCCGGTCCATCGTGGACAGCCACTCGCCCTGCCCGCAGAATTCGTCCGTCCAGACGTGCAGTTGCTGCAGGTCCAGCGTTTCCAGGCCGAGGTTCCGGAGGCTCTGCTCCGTGCAGCGGACCAGATGCTCCGCGGGATAGACCTCGGAGACCGGGATCTCCCGGGCGGCCGGCCAGCGGTGGTTCTTCGGCGGGATCTTCGTGGCGACGAAGACCTTGTCCTTCCGGGAGCGCGCGACCTTGCCGACGATCCGTTCGCTGTGGCCCTCCCCGTAGGCGAGGGCGGTGTCGATGAAATTCAGGCCCAGATCGAGGGCGCGCTCGAGGGCCGCCGTGGAATCCTCGTCCCGGGCGCCGATCCATTGCTTCGCCCCGATGCCCCAGGCGCCGTAGCCGATTTCGGAGACCCGGAGCCCCGTGCGTCCCAGCGTTCTCAGATTCATGACCGGGGATGGTAGCATTTTCTTTTTCCCCAAGGCCCCTTTGTGTTGAATGGGGCCCGCGGTGAAAACGATCCTCTCCTTCGGCGAGATCCTCTGGGATCTGCTGCCCTCCGGGCCCGTGCTGGGGGGCGCCCCGTTCAACCTGGCCTTCCGGCTCCATTCCCTGGGGGATGCGGCCCTCATCGCGTCCCGGGTCGGCGCGGACGAGCCGGGCCTCCGGGCCCTGGACCGCATGAAGGCCGCGGGGATGGACACGACCTACGTTCAGCGCGATCCGGGACGGCCGACGGGCAGCGCGGTGGTCCGGGTCGACGAACTGGGTTTCCCGGAGTTTTCGATCCCTCCGGACGTGGCCTACGACGGGATCGAGGCGCGCAACGAACTGCTCGCCCAGGCGGCGCGGGCGGACGCCGTGGCCTTCGGGACGCTCGCCCAGCGCTCCCCCGTCTCCCGCGAAACCCTGCGGCAGCTGCTGGGCGCCACCCGCGGCCTCGCCTTCCTGGACCTCAATCTTCGGGAGGGGTGCTATACGAGGGAGACCGTGACGGAATCCCTCGAACGCGCGGACGTGCTCAAGCTCAACGAGGGGGAGGCCCTGCAGCTCGCCAAATGGTGGGGGATCCGGAGCGGATCGCTTCCGGAACTTGCCCGCGAGATCATGGAGCGCTGGACGCTCTCGCACTGCCTCGTCACGCTGGCCGAACGGGGCGTGCTCGGGCTTTCCGCGCGGGATGCGTATTACGTGCCCGGGTACCGGGTGCAGGTCCGGGACGCCTGCGGTTCGGGGGACGCCTTCAGCGCGGGCTTCCTGCATCTGCATCTCCAGGGCCGCTCCCTATTGGAGAGCCTGCGCTGGGGGAACGCCCTGGGCGCCGTGGTGGCGACCCAGGACGGCGCCACGGGCGGCGTGGACCGGGAGGACGTGTTCCGCCTCATGGGAAGCGGGACGGAACGGACCCGCGACGAACGGCTCCTGAAGTGGATCGTGGACGGGGCCTGACGCGGCCGGCGATTTCGGGGTGTAAGGTTACTTGCGTGGGGGCGGCCTCCACGAAGAAGCGGAGGAAGAGGATTCCCCATGAACGACGGCGTGATCCGGATCTTCAAGGCGGAGCAGCTGGAGGCCCGGGTCTATCCGGACCGGAAGGCCCTCGGGAGGGCGGCCGGGGAGGCGGCGGCTCTGTTGATCGCGGAACTGGCGGCGCGCAAGACCGTCTCCATCATCTTCGCGGCGGCGCCGTCCCAGAATGAATTCCTCGAGACGCTGGCGGCGGCCCCGGGCATCAACTGGTCCCGGGTCACCGCCTTCCACATGGACGAGTACGTCGGCCTGCCGCCGGAGGCGCCGCAGCGTTTCGGGAACTGGCTCCGCGACCGCCTCTTCAAACTGGTCAAACCCGGGAGGGTCCATTATCTCGACGGGTCCGCAAAGGACCCGGAGCAGGAGTGCCGTCGCTACACCGAGCTGCTCCAGGCGTCGCCCCCGGACATCACCTGCATGGGCATCGGGGAGAACGGCCACCTGGCCTTCAACGACCCGCCCTACGCCTTCTTCAAGGATCCCAAGGCGGTCAAGATCATCGAACTGGACGTGGTCTCGCGCCAGCAGCAGGTGAACGACGGCTGTTTCAAGCGCCTGGACGAGGTCCCGAAGACCGCGCTGACGCTGACGATCCCCACGCTGCTTTCGGCGGGGCGGATCTACTGCATGGTTCCCGGACCGAGGAAGGCGAAGGCCGTGGCGGCGACGCTCGCCGGCCCGGTGGAAGAGGCCTGTCCCGCCTCCATCCTGCGGCGGCAGCCGGCCGCCGTGCTGTATCTCGACAAGGATTCCGCCGCGCTCGCCGACACGGCGCTCGCGGGGAGATAGGAGACCCGGATGCTCAACGTCCTCTTGCTCGCGCTTCTGTGCTGCCAGGATCCCGCGCCGTTGCGGATCGGGATCATTGGCACGGACACCTCGCACGTGCCCGCGTTCACCAAGATCATGAACGAGCCCGGGACGGGCGTGAAGGTCGTGGCCGCGTACAAGGGCGGCAGCCCCGACATCGCCGCGAGCGCCACCCGCGTGGACAAGTTCGCCGCGGACCTGGTCGAGAAACACCAGGTCGTGATCGTCGACACGATCGCGGCGCTGCTGGCGAAGGTCGACGCGGTGCTGCTCCTGAGCGTCGACGGGCGGCCCCACCTGGCGCAGGTCCGCGAGGTCTTCGCAGCGAAAAAGCGCGTCTACATCGACAAGCCGCTGGCGGGAAATTGGAAGGACGGTCTCGAGATCGTCCGGCTGTCGAAGGAGAGCGGCACGCCGTTTTTCAGCGCCTCGTCCGTGCGCTTCTACGAGACGCTGGTGAAGACGCGCACGGATCCCGCGCTGGGGACGGTCCTCGGATGCGATGCCTTCGCCCCGATGAGCTACGAACCCACCCATCCGGACCTTTTCTGGTACGGCATTCACGGGGTGGAGGCGCTGTATTCGGTTCTCGGGACGGGCTGCGAGAGCGTGACGCGCGTGCGCGGTTCGGACGCGGACCTGACCATCGGCCGCTGGAAGGACGGGCGGACCGGCGTGTACCGCGGGCTGCTCAAGGGCGCGAAACCCTACGGCGTCACGGTGTACGGGGACAAGGGCGTGAAAAGCTCCCTCGCGGTCCAGGGCAAGAACGGCTACGACACGCTGGCCCAGGAGATCATCAAGTTCCTCAAAGGAGGGCCGCCGCCCGTGTCCCCCGAGGAGATGATCGAAGTCCTGGCGTTCATGCAGGCGGCGGATCTGAGCAAGGAACGGGGCGGCGTCCCGGTCCGTCTGGATGAGTTGAAATAGGAGCGATCCCGATGCTGACTTTCGCGGCGTTCTGTCTGTTCCTGCAGGAGCCCGTGGAGGTCGAGGGCCAGCCGCTGGCGGCGAACGTCGAGCGGCTGCAGCAGGCGCTGGAGTTCTTCGGAAGCCCGCTTCCCGCGGCCGTGCGGGAGGCCGTGAAGGCCGCCGGACAGGACGCCCGGAAGCTTCAGGAAGCGCTGGATCCGCAGTGCACCTTGCGGGTGGGGTTGAATCCGGAATCGCGCGTCAAAGTGGCTCGCGGGAAGGGGCCGGCCGTCCTGCAGCAGAGCGGCTGGACGCCGCTCCTCGTGAAGGTCGTCAACGACAGCCCGGTCACCGGGACGCTGAATCTGAGAAGCCCGTCCTCGGGTCCGCTCATGACGGGCGGCCAGGGCAATCCCAAGGGGGATCCCGCCCGCTTTCTCCAGGTGGAAATGGTCCAGGCGCCCCCGATGACGCCGAACCTGAGCGGCCTCAAGGTGGAATATGCGCTGGCGCTCGTCTACAGCACGGAAGCCGGCCGGCGCGAGGCGACCCTCAGCTTCGACGTCGGACAGGGGACGCAGGATCTCGGGTTCCGCGCGGAAACGCCGGTGCTCTTCGAGATCCGTCCCGCGATCCCCGTGACGATGCGGGTCCTGGATTTCGACGGCAAACCCGGCACCGCGCGGCTGACGTTCACGGACAAGACGGGGCGGGTGTATCCGCCGCAGCCGAAACGCCTGGCTCCGGATTTCTTCTTCCAGAAGCAGATCTACCGGCACGACGGCGGCGTCGTGCTGCTGCCGCCCGGCGAATTCACGCTGCTCTACGGCCGGGGTCCCGAATACAAACAGCTCAAGAAGACCGTGACGGTCCCCGCCCGGGGGGAGGCCTCGATCGAGGTGAAGCTGGAGCGCTGGGTGCTGCCCTCGGACTACGGTTTCTACAGCGGCGACCATCACATCCACGCGGCGGGGTGCCAGCACTACACGAATCCCACGGAAGGCGTGCACGCGCCGGACATGTTCCTGCACGTGAAGGGCGAGGGCCTGAACGTCGGCTGCAACCTCACGTGGGGCCCCTGCTACGAATACCAGCGGCAGTTTTTCGAGCCCGGCGCGAACAAGCTGTCCGAGCCGTTCACCGTGTTGAAGTACGACGTCGAGGTGAGCGGCTTCGGTTCGCAGGCCCTGGGGCACGTGAACCTGCTGAACCTCAAGGACCAGACGTATCCGGGGTCCGAAGGGACGAAGACGAAGGGCTGGCCGACCTGGACCACGCCGCTCATGAAATGGGCGAAGGCCCAGGGGGCGTACACGGGCTACGCCCATTCGGCGAACGGCCTCAACGTGAACGAGGTTCAGGCGGCGCGGCGGATCCTCGCGGCGGCGGACGCCGACGGCGACGGGGAGCTTTCGAAGGAGGAGGCCGCCAAGTCCTTCATGCCGGAGGCGTTTCCGTTGATGGACGCGAACGGCAGCGGCCGCGCGGACGAGAACGAGATCCGGCAAAGCGTGGTGCGCGCGCGGGTCAGGCTGCCGAACCTCGTCGTGCCGGAGATGAACGGCATCGGGGCGCAGGAGATCTGCGTGACGACGGCGCAGGGGATCTGCGACTTCATCAGCGCGATGGACACGAACCGGATCCAGGAATGGAACATCTGGTACCACCTGATGAACTGCGGGTTCCCGCTGAAGGCCAGCGGCGAGACGGATTTCCCCTGCGTCAGCGGCGGGCGGGTGGGGGAGGGCCGGGTCTACGTGCAGTTGGGGAAGATCGACCGCATCGACTACGCCGCGTGGTGCGAGGGGCTGGCGAAGGGGCGCTCCTACGTCTCGGACGGCTACGCCCATGTCCTGCGCTTCTCGGCAGGCGGCGTGGCGCCCGGCGGCGAGCACCGGATCGCGGCTCCGGGCCGGGTCAAGGTGGCGGCGCGGGTGATCTTCGCCTCGGAAATGCCGCTGGGCACGGCGCCGGGGGCGGGCCCGCTCCCGGACAGGAAGATCGTCGAGCTCGTGGTGAATTCGAAGGTCGTGGCGAGCCGGGAGGTTCCCGCGGACGACAAGGAGCACGATCTCGAATGGGACATCGACGTCGACCGGTCCAGCTGGGTGGCGCTGCGTCAGATCCCGCAGATGCACGGCAACCCGGTGAATGTGCTGGTGGGCGGCAAGCCGATCCGCGCCTCGCGGGAAAGCGCCCTCTGGTGCATCGGGGTGATCGAGCAGTTGTGGAAGGTGCGGGGGAAGGGGATCGCCGAGGCGGAACGCGCCGAGGCCGAAAAGACGTTTCAGTGGGCGATCGGGGAATACCGCCGCATCGCTCAGGAGTCCCCGGAGTAGGCTCGGTTCGACGGCTCCCCGGCTTCCAGCTACCGGCTACTTCTTCTCGTCAAACCACTCGTCCGTCTCGTCGAAGGGCGGGCTCACGATGTTGAGGATCTTGAGCGGGCCCTTGCCCACGATCGCGCGGTGGCGGGTCCCGGGACGGATCATCAGGGCCATGCCCGGCTTGACGGGGAAGCGCTTCCCGTCGAGCTCGATCGTGCCCTCGCCCTCGAGGAAGTAATAGGTTTCCGTCTGGCCCTTGTGGTAATGCGTCCGGGAGTCGGAGCTGATCTCCACCATGTGCAGGCTGAGCAGGGTGTTGTCCGGACGCCGGAACGCGCGCCGGCTTTGCCCGCAGGGGCAGGGGAACGGCGCGATCTCGGGAAGATTCGCGAACACGAAGGGGTCCTTCAGGCCGGTGACCACCGCTTTGTCCTTCGCGGTGAATTTCCGCCGTGCCTTCGGGGGGGCGGGCCGCTTCAGGGTCTTCTGCATGGAGACAGCGTAATCCTGGGAGGGGGGGCGGGTCAAGGACGCGGGAAGCCCGCCCGCGTGAGCCAGGCATAGCAGAGACCCTGCAGTTCCAGGGCCTGCAGGGCGCGCAGAAAGCGGTTCTCGTCGCCGGCGCCCGCGGCCTCGCACCAGTCCACCATGCGGAGCGCATCCCAGGTCTTCATCGCGGCGAGCTCCCGGCCCAGCCCGCCCAGGTCCGGCCCTTCACGGGCGAGTTCCTTCGCGGCCTCGAGCAGCTGCGGGAAGAGCGGCTCGTCGTGGACCCGGCGGAACCAGTATTTCGCGTTGCCGGCGTCGGGCTCGCGGCGGTGGAGGACGGCGTGCAAGAGCGCCCCGTGTTCATCCTCCTCCTTCTGGACGAGGTCGTGGCAGCCCCAGAGGTCGTCGTTCCACAGAAACAGCGACGCCTGCAGGCAGCGCTGGGGAAGGCTCGTCGGGGACAGCGCGGCGATCTGCTTCTGGAGTCGGGGATCCCAGGGGCCGGGGGGAACCAGCAGCCCCGGCTCCTCGCGCGCGAGCAGCGTTCGGACGATCGTGTGGACCGCGTCCGCGTCCATCTAATTCGCGAGGTAGGGGATCGTCATCGGGCCTTCGGGCAGCACGGCGATGGGGACGTCCTTCCCGCGCTTCCGGATCTCCTCCGCGAGCCGGGCGCTGACGTCCGTGACCGGCTCCAGGTGGGCCTTGCGGACCTCGTCCGGCGCGAGTTCGCTGTAGAGCCCGGTTCGAGCCTTGCCGAGGATCATCGCGAGGATCTGGGCCTCCCACTGGTCGAAGAGATGGAAGCCGGGCGCAAGGACCGTGTCGAGGATGGCCTTCGGGGTCTTGTGCTCGAAGAGGAGCTTTTTGAAGTTGCCGTGGGAGGGGAAGCCGTCGTTGCAGCGTGCGGCGGCGAGGATGTAGCCGTCGTCCGCGACGACCTGGGCCGCCGCCGACATCCCCTTCACCGCCTGGTAGAGGTTCTGATCCAGCGGATAGCCTCCGTTGGTCGTCACCATGACGGGGAAGGGTTTCGGACAGGCCACCATCGCCGTCTCCTTGGCGAAGCGGCAGCCGGTGCGGTGGGCCTCCATCGGATCGCCGCAGTAGTACGAGGTGATCTGGCGCTTCACGTTGAGCGTCACGTTGATGCAGAAATGCAGGGGCAGCAGGGATCCGTTGTGGCGGATCTGCTCCTGCGTCGGGTTGTTCTCGAGCACGCCCCAGGTCGAGCGGAGGTCCGCGATCACCTGCGCGCGATGGTAATGCGTGATCGCCTCGATGTCGGCGATGGCGGGAAAGATTCCCTTGAAGCCGCCGGAAAAGCCCGCCATGAAATGCGGCTCGATGAAGCCCAGGACGATGCGCTTGTCCGCCTGCACGTACTCCTTCGTGTAGTGCACGGGTTTCCCGTCCCGCGTCTTCCCGGCCGGGAGCAGCGAGTCGTAGTCGCTCGCGACGTGGTTGACGATCCTGTACGCCTTGAGCACGGCGGCGCCGACCATGCGTTCCAGCTCGGCGGGGGTGTTGGCGCGGTGCGAGCCCGTGCCGTTGAGGATCGTGATCTGCGCGGGCGGGACGTGGCCGAGCTCCTCGAAGAGCCAGGGCAGCAGGCGGTCGGAGGGCAGCGGCCGGGTGATGTCGGGGATCACGACCGCGACGCGATCCTTCGGCCCGACCAGTTCCTTCAGCGGCCGCGTGCCGATCGGGCTCCGGACGGCCTCGCGGAAGGAGGCCGCCTCGTCCGGGAGGCCCGGCACGAAGCGCGGTTCGAGGACGGTGACGTTCGGGGCGTCCACTTCCAGGGGCAGGCCCGTGGTCCCGTATTGAAGGTGGATCTTCTGAGTCATGGAGGGGATTCTAGCGGGGTGCAGCTTGGCGGGGAAGCTCTTGCCGCGGGGCGCAGCGGAGGATACCGTACCCCCATGAGCCTAGTCGGGATGCTGTGCCTCGTCCTCCAGGCGGCCGATGCGAAGGATGTGGCGAAAGTGTCGTTCCTGCCGCCCACAGCGAACAACCCGCGCAATTCGGAAGGCGATTTCCTGCACCTGAAGGACGGCCTGCTGCTCTTCGTCTACACGAAGTTCCTGGGCTCCAAGGATGCGGATCACGCACCCGCCGAACTGGCGGCGCGTTTCAGCGGCGACGGCGGCCGCACCTGGTCCCTGAGGGAGTTCCAGGTCGTCCGCAACGAGGGCGGGCAGAACGTGATGTCCGTGTCCCTGCTGCGGATGCCCGGCGGCGAGATCGGGCTGTTCTACCTTCGGAAGAATTCCGCGCAGGACTGCCGGCTCTATTTGCGCCGTTCCCGGGACGAAGCCCACACGTGGGAGGACGCGGAGCTCTGCATCCCCGACGAGGGCTACTACGTCGTCAACAACGACCGGGTCCAGCGGCTTTCCACGGGACGGATCGTGATCCCGGCCGCCCGGCATTGCGCCCCCGGTGGGAAATACACGAACCGCGGAACGGCCGTGTGCTACTTCTCCGACGACGCCGGCAAGACCTGGCGGCGTTCGCTCACGGAGCTGGAGGGGCCCGAGGGCAGCCCCGCGGGATTGCAGGAGCCGCTGGTGATCGAGCTCAAGGACAAGCGCCTGATGATGCTCTGCCGCACGGACCGGGGCTCGCAGTTCCGATCCTACTCCTCCAACGGCGGCGAGACTTGGACGCCGGCCGAGGCCACGGACATCAAATCGCCGCTCTCGCCGGCCTCGATCGCGCGCATCCCGGCGACGGAGGACCTGCTGCTCGTGTGGAACGACCACTCGAAGATCGAGGCGTCGCTGAAAGGGAAGCGCACGCCGTTCAGCGTGGCGGTTTCGAAGGATGACGGCCTCACCTGGAGCCCGTCGAAGACGCTCGACGACGACGCCGACGGCTGGTACTGCTACACCGCCATCGAGTTCGTGAACGAGCGCGTGCTGCTCGCCCATTGCGCGGGGGATTCGAAGGTCGGCCGGCTCAACCGCACCCGTCTGACGATCTTCGACACCGCCTGGCTGTATCGCTGATTACTTCGCGACCTTCCAGATTTCCAGGGCGGCGAAATTCGCGGCGCCCCCCTTGGCCTCGACGTCCAGCAGGCCGTCCGTGACGTCGACCGTCCACGGGCCGAGCCGCGCCCACGTGCCCGCGGAGCCGCTCTTGTACTTGGCGTGCATGACCCTGGCCTCCGCCAGCAGATCGAAGGTCTGGGGGCTCGCATCCTCCACGACGGTCAGGTAGATCTGATATTGGGCATTGGGGATGCCGATGACCGACACGCTGGTGCCCTGGGTGTGGACGAGCGCGGTGCGCAGGAGCGCGGCCCGGGCGCCTTCGGGGGCCGGGGTGAACGTCGGGGCCTTGATGTCCAGGGCGATGCCGTTGCTGGTCAGGCCTTTCGCGGTCTTGCCCTCGAAGCTGATGCCGTCCGCGGAGACGGCGGGACCGCCCAGGTTGAAGGCCCGGAAGAACATCAGGGAGCCCGCCTTGAGCGTCACGGGCGCGGAACTGATGACCGTGCCTTCCTTCGTGGTGAGCCGGGCGATGAGCGTGTGGTTGCCGGCGGGCACCTTGGCCCAGGTCACGCCGAAGGGCGCGGAGCTGTCCGTCCCGATCAGCGTGGCGCCGGCGAGGAATTCCACCTTGGCGATGCGCTCGGGGGCGCTCACCTGGGTCGTGATGGCCACCGACGCGCCGGGATCGACCTGCTCCCCCGCCGCCGGGCTGCTGATCGCGATGGTGGGCGCCACGGGCGCGGTGACGGCGCCGGCGAGGATGCGCACCTCCTGCGGGGTCAGGGCGCGCGCGTAGAGCCGGACCTCGTCGATCGTCCCGTCGGCGGAGAGCTTCAGCGTCGCGGCGCCCGGGGCGGCGATGCCGACCTTCCAGGTTTCCTTGCCGAAATCGCGGGCGGCGGCACCCGCGGCGTAGGCGACGGCGCTCTCCAGGCGTCCGTCCACGAAGATCTGCACCGTGCCGGTGCTGCGATTCACGACCCCCGCCACGTGATGGAACGCGCCGGGCGAGAAGGACTGCGCGCTCGTGGCGCCGGTCGCCGTGTTGTTGGACAGCCAGTGGTCCATGATGAAGCGGCCGTCGTTCGAGTACGTCAGACCCTCATGCAGGGACGATTTGACGACGAGCGCGTAGGCGGCGTCGTTGGCGTCGCCCTGGCCCGCCGGTTTCCCGTGAGGCTTGAACCAGCAGGAGATCGAATAGCTCCCCTCCTGGAGTCCGTCGAGCGCGGCCGCGTTGGGCAGGTTCACGTAGCGGTCCTTGCCGTCGAGCACCAGGGCCTGGCCGTATTTTCCGGCGCCCCGGAGCGGATCGTTCGTCAGGATGCCGGTGTTGTCCTTGCCGGAGCCGTCGAGGGCGGTGCGGGCGCCTTCGTCGAAGGCCCAGTGGCCGACCAAGCTGGCGTCCCGCACGTCGGGAGGGCCGGCGGGGGCCGCCGGCGCCGCCGTCACGTTCGGAACGGCGGCGGGAGGAGGCTCGTCGGGCTCGGCCTTCTTCAGCCAGCTCTTCAGCTCCGCGTCGCCCGGGGGACCCGAGCGGGTGGAGGAGACGACCGCATGGGCGACGCTGAAGCCCTTCTGGTCGGTGATGAGCCGGGCGGCCTTGATGCCCGCCTGGGCGTATTTCGGGAGTTTGACCTCGATCCATTCCCAGCGCTTGGGTTCCTTGGGGCCGCTGTGGTCCTCGTGGTTCTTCTTGAGGAACGTGATCGAGTGTTTGACGGGCAGCGCGACGCTTCCGGCCGGTTCGGCCGACAGCAGCTCCTTGGTCTCCGGATTCAGGTACGTGGCCCCGCTCGCCTGGTAAAAACAGCTGAAGACCTCGTTGCAGCAGCCCCCCACGTAGAACCAGCAGCGGTAGGCGGTCTCCGGGAAGGCGTAGAAGCGCAGCTCCGCGAAGTTGCCGGCGGACTTGAT
Source organism: uncultured Planctomycetales bacterium (assembly GCA_964619955.1). GTDB lineage: Bacteria > Planctomycetota > MHYJ01 > MHYJ01 > JACPRB01 > JACQFK01. The sequence continues at coordinate 88,333 of CAZUJF010000009.1, read as the reverse complement.
CGCGTCCGCGGTGTCCGCCGTGCTCGTAAAGCAGGCGCCGACCTTCGCGTTCTTGGCGGCCTTGAAGGTGCCCCGCGCGTCGAGGTCGTCGGCGAGGAAGACCCAGTCCTTCGCCCCGTCCCGGCGGCCGGCGATGTGGGCGCGGCGGCGCTTGACGATCGCGGCGTCCGCGTATTCGTTGAGCAGCTGGCGGTACGACTGGATCGCGCCCGCGCGCAGCTTCAGGTCGCGATGCTCGCGTTCCGCCGAGAAATACAGCTTCCGGGCGGCGGCCTCATGCCGGGCCGCGTCCGAGGATCCGGAACGGGACTCCTGGATCCTCGAGCCCAGGGACCAGTATTTCCAGGGAAGCTGGTCGGCCGGTCCGGCGAGATTGGCGCGGGCGGCGTCGACGTCGCCCTCCATCAGGCAGAGCGCGGCGGCGGGCCGGGCGTCGCTCGAGGCTTTCGCCCCCGCGCGGGCGCGATAGAGATGGGCGAGGGATCTCGCGGTGATTTCGGCCAGCTCGACGGGATGGGCGGCGCCGCCCACGGAGACCTCCGCGTACTCGGCGTCGGCCCGCAGGAACGGCTCGACGAGGCGGGAGGGCTGGAGGTTGTCGTCGAGGAATTCGAGGGTGATCCGCTCCCCGCGCGGCCAGGCCGCCACGATCTGGAGGGCGTCGCGGTGCACGGCCTGCACCTGCCGCACGATCGAGAGGTCCGCTTCGATCTCCTTCTTGACGGCCTCCTCGGAGGCGTCCTGGGCGGCGCGGTTGAGCTGGGTGACGGCGGCGTCGTAGTCCCGCTGCGCGGCCAGGTCCATCGCGAGCGCCCACTTGCCCTGATAGGCCCGTCCCTCCGGGGTGAGGGGCGGCGCATCGGCGGGGGCCGCCGGGGGAGGCGGCGCCGCGACGGCGCTGCCGGGTTCGGCGGCGAGGGAGCGGTCGAGCTCCCGGATGAAGCTCGCCAGGCCCCAGCGGGCGACGCGCTCCTGCGAGGTCTTCACCTCGCCGTCGGCCTTCCGGGCTTTCGCCGCGACGGCCGCGTCCCGGAGGGGCGCGAAGACCTTCCAGGCCGCCACCCCGACGTCGCGGATGCGGGTGTCGATGGCCAGCGACCATTCGGTGAGCGGGTGTTTCTTGCGGGCCTCCTCCAGGAGGTCGTTGGCGCGCTTGAACTCCTCCTTCGCCACGGCGGCCTTGACCTCCTTGTCGAGGGGTTCGAGTTCGAGGCCGATGAGCTCCTTCTGGCGTTCGCGCAGCGTGGCGAACTCCTTCTGGACGTCCGCCAGGTGAGCGGTCCCTTCCGCGGCGGCGAGCGCCTTCTTGAGCTGCTCCTGCTGGCCGGAAAGATCCCGGGGGTTGTCCTTCACGAATTCCCGGGCCTTGTCGAGCAGTTCGCGGGCGAGGTCCTCCCGGGTGACGGGCTTGGAGGCGTTCCCGTAGCGGCGGACGGCGGGCTCGGCGCCGGGAGTTTCCGGAGCGCGCGGTGCCGGGACGGGGCGGACCGCCGTGCCCGGGGGCAGCGGCTGCGGCTTGGACCCGAAGAAGTAGACCATGGAGCCCAGCACGCCCAGCAGGACCACGGCGCCGATGAAGAAGAGCAGGCCCACGGTCTGGCCGGTGCTGGCGGGCTCGGTGTTCGGGACGACGGGGCGCAGCCCCGTGGAGGAGGAGGACCGTTTGCGTTTCTCGGGGGTGTCGAGCTCGAAGAAGTCCTCGTTCCCGGCGTCGGCTTCCGGGGCGGCGGCGGAGTCGTCCAGTTCGAAGAAATCGTCCCCGGGCTCCGCCTCGGAGCCGGGCGCCCCCCCCTCGCGGAGCTGCTGCACGCGGAGCAGGATCTCCTCCTGCTCCCGCAGGGGCAGGGGGGCGATCAGGTCCCCCAGGCAGGAAGCGCAGGAGACGAGGTCCTGGACGCGCACGGCCGTGCCTTCCAGGAACTGATGGCCGAAGAGGCGGATCTGGCAACGGCTGCAGTAAAAGACTTCAGTGCCCATAGTCTTGAGATGACCTCGAAATCGTACGCCCCACCAATCCCGGACGGGTCCCGCGATCGTTGAACCCCGTCGGCCCTCCTACCCCGCTCTACGGCCGCGAGTTTAACAGAAAGGAGGGGGGGCTTCCAGAGGGCCCTTTCAGGGGGCGCAGCGGTGGAGTTCGAAGAGGCGGCCGCCGATCTGGGTGGATCGTGCGTAGCTGCTGCGGAGCCGCCCCGCGAGGCGGCGGACGACCTCCCCGGTCAGCAGGATCTCGTTCTTCTCGGCGAGGTCCTCGCCGAGTTTGGAGGCGATGTTGACGGCGGCGCCAAAGACGTCGTCGCTGAGCGCGAGGACGGGGCCCGCGTCGATCCCCATGCACAGATGGAAGCGGTCGGAAGGCGGGCGCTTCGCGTTGTCCTTTCTCAGGAACTGCTGGGCGCGGCGGGCCGCCTTCACGGCGGCGAGGGCGTCCGGATAGACGGCGAGGATGTTGTCCGCGCGCTGCGAGAGCACCCGTCCGCCGCCGCGCTCGAGCAGGGGCACCACCTTCCGGTAGCAGCGGTGCATGCGGGCGAGGAAGGGAAGCACCCCCGTGTCGAGGACCTGGCGGGTGAAGCCCGAGGAGTCCGCCACCAGGACGGCGAGATCCGTCTGGGTGCGGGCGGTGATGCGGCGGTCCAGCGCCTCGGCCCCGGCGGACGTCCGGCGGAGGAGCAGGCGCGTGAGCTCCCCGGAGGAGAGCGGCTTGATGGGCATCGGGGTCATGCTATCCCGGCGCTCCGGAAGACGTCAATGAAACGGAAATGGATGCAGGAACGCGCGGCCGGAGTATAGTGGACGCCCGTGAAGACCCGAAACATCGCGCTGGTGGGCACCGGATCCATCGCCGAGCAGCATCTCGCGGCCATCAAGGCCGTTCCGCAGGCGCGCCTGGCGGGGGTCTATTCCCGCGGGGCGGAGAAGGCCCGGGCCCTCGGCGAGCGGGAGGGCTGCCGCTGGACGGCCGATTGGAGGGATCTGGTCTCCGATCCCTCGGTGGATCTCGTGGACATCGTGACGTCCTCGGGGAGCCACGCCGAGATCGCCCGGGCGGCCCTGGAGGCGGGCAAACACGTGCTCGTCGAGAAGCCGATGGCGATGACGAGCTCCGAGTCGGACCGCCTCGTCGCGCTGGCGCGCTCGAAGCAGCGGGTCCTGGGCGTCGTGTCCCAGCGGCGCTTCGAGGAGCAGCACCAGGCGGTCAAGAAGATCCTCGACGGCGGGGAACTCGGCCGGCTTCTGCTCGTGCAGGTGGACTGCCCGTATTTTCGCACGCAGGCCTATTACGATTCCGCCGACTGGCGGGGGAAGCGGGACAGCGACGGCGGGGCCCTCATGAACCAGGGGATCCACTCGGTGGATCTGATGCTCTGGTTCGCGGGCCCGGCGCGCACGGTCTTCGGACGCCTGGCGACCCAGACGCACCGGATGGAATCGGAGGACCTGGCCCTGGGCATCGTGTCGTTCGAGAGCGGGGCGCAGGGCAGCCTCATGGCCTCCACGTCGATCCAGCCGGGGTTCCCCCCGGCCCTCGGCCTCTACGGGGAGAAGGGGACCATCAAGCTGGAAGGCGCGTCGATCGTGCACTGGACGGTCCCGGGGGTCCCCAAGCCCGAGTTCCCGGGGGAGCAGGCGAGCGCGGGCATCGCCACGCCGAAATTGTCGAATTCGCGGCACCATCAACGGCAGATCGAGGACGTGCTGGCGGCCATCGAGGAGGGGCGGGCGCCGCTCGTTTCGGGCGAGGACGGCCGCCGCGCCGTGCGCTTCGTCGAGGCCTTGTACGAATCGGGCGCCCAGGGCCGGCTGGTGGCGGTGTGAGCTCGTTCACCGCCCCCGGGCTGGTCGATCTTCAGGTCAACGGATTCCGGGGCCTGGATCTCAACACGCTGCCGATCGATCCGGAGCTTCCGGGACGCCTGACCCGCGAACTCTGGACCGTCGGGGTCACGTCGTACTGCCCGACGCTGATCACGAACTCCCCGGCGGCGATCTCCGGCGGCCTGCGGAGCGTGGCGGCCGCGTGCCGCCGGGACGCGGATGCCCGGAGGGGGATCGCAGGCGTCCATCTCGAGGGTCCCTTCATCTCCCGGGAGGACGGTCCCCGCGGGGCGCATGAGCGCCGCCGGGTCCGGAAGCCCGACTTCGCGCTCGTGCGCCGCTGGATCGACGCCTCCGAGGGCCTGCTCCGGATCCTGACCCTCTCGCCGGAATGGCCGGGCTCGCCGCGCTTCATCGAACGCTGCGTGGCCGCGGGGCTGCGCGTGTCGATCGGGCACACGGCGGCGACGCCGGAACAGATCGCGGACGCCGTGAAGGCCGGGGCGACCCTGTCGACCCATCTCGGCAACGGCATCCATCCGCTGCTGCCGCGGCATCCGAATCCGCTCTGGCAGCAGCTGGCGGAGGACCGGCTTTCGGCCTGTTTCATCGCCGACGGCCATCACCTCCCCGACTCGTTCCTGAAAGTCGCCTTGCGAGCGAAGGCGGGCCGCTCGATCCTCGTGAGCGACGCGGTCTATCTGGCCGGCCTGAAGCCGGGACGCTACCGCACGCACATCGGCGGGGACGTGGTGCTGACGCGGTCCGGCCGGCTCCAGCTCGCCTCCGACCCGCGGCTGCTCGCCGGCTCCGCGTCGACGCTGCTCGACGGGGTCGCGCATCTGGTCGCGGCGGGGCTCGCCTCCCGGGAGGAGGCTTGGGCCATGGCCTCGGAGCGCCCGGCGAAACTGCTGGGGGTGAGGGCGGCCGGGGACCGCGTCCGCGTGCAGGTCCGGAACGGACGCTGGACGGTCCTGGAAACCTGGAAGGCCGGCCGGCGCGTCTGGGCTACTTGAGCCCGAGTCCGAGCACGTCCTTGCAGTAGCGCACGCTCTTCTCGAGCTCGCTTTTCTGGTATTCCTGCTCCGCCTTCTTCCGGTCGCCTTCCGGTTTGAACGGCTGCCGCGCCGTGCCTTTGCGGGCTAGTGCGACGAATCTAGCCAAATCGCGGGCGCGGGCCTTGGGCCAGGGTTTCCAGAATTCGGGCTTGAGGTAGCTGAACTCCCGCGCGAAGCCCGAGATCAGCTCGAGATTCACGGAGACGTCCGGACAAAGGGCTTCCCAGCGCGCAAAATAGGTCTTCCAGTCGACCTGACCCTCGCCCATCGCGGTCCATTGGACGAACGCCCCGTTGGCACTCTCCCAGATGGCGGAATCGCGGACGCTGCTGCAAAGGGTGTAAGGACCGAGAATCTCCAGGTGCTGGACGGGGTCCTCGAGGGCCCAGACGGCGTTGCCGGGGTCGATCATGGCGCCGACGAAATCCCTGCCGGCCTCCTCGATGAGCGAGACGAGTTCCCAGGACTGCATGTCCCCGGCGTGGTTCTCGATGGCGATCTTGATGCCGGCATCGACGGCGGCGCTGCGCACGGCTTTGAACACCTTGACGACCTCGGCGATGTGACGTTCGATGCCGCCCTCGGCCGCCCGGTCCTCGCCTCGGCCCAAGTAGCAGCGCGCCACGGGAGAGCCGAGAGCCTTCGCGACCCGGATCGTCAGTTTGAGGTGTTCTTCCGGGCTGCCCCATTTGGGCTTCCAGGTGCTGGAGGTCGGGCAGATGCCTCCGGTGCCGGCGAGGAGCTGTATTCCCGCGTCGTCCGCCTGCTTCTTCACATCCTTCAGGTGCGCCTCGTCGTGGCTCTCGTAGGCGTCGAGATCCGAGATCAGGAGCACGTCCAGCTTGAGGGCGGCGGCGTGCGCGATGAGCTGCGGGGCCTTCCAGCCCATCCCCCGGACGGCGAAATTGTCGAAGCCGAGCTTGAGTTTCTTGCGGGGGGCGGCGGGGAGCAGGGCGCCCGCGGCGAGGCCCGCGGACGTCCGGAGGAAGTTCCGTCGGCTGAGGGGGATCATGCTCATGTCGTCTCCTATTGGCGGCGGTCATCCTATCCAACGCCGGGCCCGCCTTCCACGATTTGGACTTTTAACGGGCCCCACCCTGCGTCCGATCTTTGGGTAACAGTCATACTGGCGGTATACTGGGCCCACTCGGGGAAGGTTTATGGGGCGAGCGATTTTCTACTGCGTCGGCTGCAGCAAGCGCCTTTCGGACGTCGATCTCGAGAAGGGCCTGGCGCTGCGTGCGGGGGATCGCATCGTCTGCCAGAAATGCGCGACGCCCGCGGACCGGGCGCAGGCCCTGCCGGCTCCCGAGCCCTCGGAGGAAACCAAGTCGGCCCGGAGGATGCGGCGTTCGCCGTCGGGCAAGGGCAGTTCCACCCAGGTGCCGATTCCCGAACCCGCGTCCGAACCTGAACCCGAGGGAGAACCCGTCCCCCGCGGCCCGCGGAAGGCCGTTCTGGCGGGGGCGGTCGGCGGGGCGCTGCTCCTGCTTCTGGCGATCGGCCTGCTGCTGGGCCGAAAGCCGGCGCCGGCCTCGGCCGCGCCGCCGGCGCTTTCCGGGGAGGTCGCGGACGCGAAGCCCAAGCTGACGGCGGCGGACATCCACGCGAATCACGAGCTGGAAAGGGCCCGGGAATTCGCGCGCACGAATCCGGGCGACGGGGAGCGTCTCGCCCGGATCCTGAACGACATCGTCTGGAAGTTCGAAGGCACCGGGGCGGCCCGGGAGGCCCGGAAGGAGCTGGAGCGTCTGAAGGCGGCGGTGCTGGAGGCCGTGAGCGCCGAAACGGCCAGGCTGGACGAGGAGCTCAAGGGCCCGTTGAGCCGCAAGGAATACGAAGCCGCGCTGGCGCTGCTGGGCAAGGCGGCCGACCGGCTCAAGCATTCCGAGTGGACGATGGCGGTCGGCAAGCGGGTGGAGGACGTCAAGCGGCTCGACAAAGCCCGGCGCCGGGAGCTCGAGGAGCAGCGGGAGGCCGCGGAACCGGCGAAGCCCCCCGACAAGCCTGCCGACGCCCCGGTCCTCGCGGCCCCCGTGAGCGCGGAGCTGAAGGCGTACCGGACGGCGTGGGAACTGGCGCTGGCGAAGGCGACGGCGAGGGATTATGCCGGGGCGGCGGCGGAAGTGAAGCGCGCCTCCGCCTCCCTCGCGGAAGCGCCGTCGCGGCAGGAAGCGGAGCGGGATCTCGGCGATCTGCTCAAGATCGAGGCGCTTTACAAGGCGTCGATGGAGGCCCTGCTCCGCAAGCCGCGGGGGTCGGGGATCGCGCTCGAAGTCAGGGACGCCGCCGGGGAACTCCGGCGGGTGTCCGGCGGGATCCTGCAGATCGACGCGGAACGGGTGGAGCTTCGGGGCGCCAAGGGGCCGCAGTTCGTGGAGTGGGCCGACGTGTCGCCCTCCTCGCTGGCGCGCGCATGGCCGGGCAAGGAGCCGGAGCCGCGCACGATCGCCCTTTTCGGGCTCCTCGAAGGGGAGGCCGGACCCGCCAAGGATGTGCCCGTCGAGGAGAAGTGGAAGGCCTACGGGTCCGCCGCGCGGTCGAGGCTTCCCAAGGGGGATGCCGCCGAGCGGACGCCGCGGGAGTTGTTTTACGCGGCCGAACGCGAATACCGCTCGATGGAGACGCGGCTGCAGGCTTCGGAAAAATACCGCTCGCTGAAAACGGACTACGCCACCAGCGGGATCGCGAGGATGTACCTGCCCCGGATCCTCCGGCGCAGCGAGTCGGGCCGGGATTATTTCGTCTCCCCGCCGGGCTTCCAGGCCGCGGGCACGTTCCGGCTGGGAAAGACGGGCCGGCTGGAATCGGTGAAGGACAGCGATCCGAACGAGGCCATCGAGAACGTGGCGGCGCTGGAATTCGCCGCGCTGCCGAACGCCGTCTACCGGATGTGGCTCCTGGCGGGCGGCTGCTGCGAGGAGACCTTCTCGCTGCTCTACCAGGCGAGCGAACTGACGGACGTCCATCCGACGACGAAGAAGAAGATCGCCTGCGAGCCGGGGGGGAACTTCGCCGCGGCGGTGAAGCATTCGATCCGCGGGCTCAAGAAGACCCATGCCGCGCACAGCCCCAAGAAGGAGCCCAAACGCGCCGAGCGCTGGGAGTGGATCGAGATCCGGCTTCCGAAATTCACGACGCCGGGATTGAAGAAGGTCGTCTTCATGACCGACCAGGGCGGATTCGCGATCGGCGCGGCCTGGATCTCCTCGTCGGCCGTCAAGCCGCCCACGGAGGCCGAGCAGAAGGAGTTCGAGAAGGCCAGGCTTGAGGACGAGCCGCCGCTGGCGGTGGATCCCGACCTGGTGGGGCACTGGACCTTCGACGACGGGGGCGGGTCGACGGCGGCGGATCTTTCCGGGAACGGAAACGACGCCGTCGTGAACGGGGCCCGCTGGGTGGAGGGGAGGATCGGGGGGGCGCTGAGATTCGAGGGCAAGGGCGAGAAGGTCGAGGCGCCCGACCGGGAGGCGCTGAGGCTGGTGGGGGACTTCACGATCGCCTTCTGGATGCGGAAGGAGAGCGAATGCAAGGACTGGATCCGCATGGTGGGGAAGGGCGCGGGCAATGAGCGCACCTTCGGCGTCTGGCAGTTCTCGGACATGAAGAAGGGGATCAAGTTCCAGCAGGCGGGCATGGGCCAGTGGTTCGACGTCGACAGCGCGGGCGTCGTCGAGACGGGCCAGTGGGCCCACATCGCGGCCATGATCCGGGGGAACCGCGGCACGCTGTACATCAACGGCGTCAAGGATTCCGAAAAGGACCGGGGCCAGGCCCCGCCGGCGAGCCAGTCGCCCCTGACGTTCGGGAGCGCGCCGGAGCATTCGAGCTTCAACGGCTGCCTGGATGATGTCCGTCTCTACAAGCGCGCCTTGAATCCGGAAGAAGTCAAGGCCCTCTACGACCTCGGCCGCTGAGCCGCAAAAGTCCGCGTCTTCGCGGACTTCCCCCTGAAGCGCTCAATTGCCTCCCGGCAAGGACCGATAAAGAGGTATACTCCAGCCGCTTCGAGGGTTTGTGCATGAAAGTGATCCTGGTCCATGTCCGCGACCCGCAGTTCTTCGCCATTCCCGGAAAGAAACGGGCGAAGAACGGCCGGATTCAGATCATGGGGTTTCCTCCGATCGGGATCATGTCCCTTTCCTCGGTGCTCAAGCGGGCCGGGCACGAAGTCACGATGTTCGACCAGTCCAATCCGGAGACGCCCAACGACGTCATCATCAAGGAGGTCCTGCGCCAGAAGCCGGATCTGGTGGGACTGAGCTTCCTGTCGACCACGAGCTATCCCTACGCCAAGATGCTGGCGCGGCAGATCCGCGCGGCGGACTCCGGCGTGAAGATCGCCCTCGGGGGCGTCTTCGCCTCCCTCAACGCCCAGCTCGTCAAATTCCAGGTGCCCGAGGTGGATTACGTCTGCCGGGGCGACGGCGAGCAGCTCATCCTGGATCTGCTGGAGCGCAAGGACGACCCGGCGACGATCTCGGGCCTGACCTGGCAGAAGGACGGGCGCGTCCAGCACAACCCGAACCGCATCCTGGAGAAGAACCTCGACCAGTGGCCCTATCCCGACCGGGAGAGCGTGCCGCTGGACTTCGTCGAATCGATGCCCCTGGACGTGCCCGCGGTGCTTTCGCTGGAGCGCTTCACGACGATGCAGACGTCTCGGGGCTGTCCCTGGCCCTGCATCTTCTGCGACATCCCGATCTTCAACGAGGGGAAGTGGCGGTCGCGCAGCCCGGAGCACGTCATCGGCGAGTTCGAGCAGCTGAAGAAGGACGGCTACGGATCCATCTACTTCGTCGACGATCATTTCCTGCTGCAGCCCAAGCGGATCAAGGCGATCTGCGAGGGCATCATCCAGAAGAACGTCGCGATCCCCTGGGGCTGCGAGGGCCGGGTGGACTCGGTCTGCCAGGACCTCTTCCCGCTGATGGCGAAGGCGAACTGCCGCACGCTCATGTTCGGAATCGAGAGCGGCAGCCAGAAGATCCTGGACCGTCTCAAGAAGGGGCAGACGCTCGCGGAAATCGAGAGCGCGGTCAGCGCCGCCAAGAAGGGCGGCATCGAGATCGTGCACGGGTTCTTCGTCGTCGGTATCCCCGACGAGACCGAGGAGGACCTGCGCCAGACCTTCCGCTTCGCGTCGAAGATCCGCATCGACAGCTTCGGCTTCAACCGCATGTGCGTGTACCGCGGCACGCCGCTCTGGAAGGAGTACGTGGACCGCAAGCTCGTGGACGACGCGAAGGACTGGTACAAGTACTACAAGTGCACTTCGATCGATCCGTCCACGCTGCCGGGCGAGGAGGTGCACCGCATCCGGCAGGAGGAGCTCCGGAAGCTCATCCTGTACAAGATCCGGCATTATCCGCTGCAGACCTTCAGGCTCCTGAAGCGCTTCACGAGGCACATGGCGCTGAAGGACGTGCTGTATCTGGTCTTCAAGCCGTTCATGGGGAAGAAGAAGGGCGCCACGAAGGCGGAGGTCATCTCGCGCGCGGTGGAGCATCAGGACGCCAAGACGCTGGCGGCGGATCTGACGCATCTGGCGGACGACGCCCTGGAGGTCGCGATGGCCAACGCCACCGCGGAACGGGCGCGTATCCAGGCGGAGGCCGAGGCGGAGCGCGCGGCGGGCGTCCGCTCGTAGGCGTCGCCCGGGGGCTCATGAGCAGGATCGAGGAAGGCGGGCGGGCGCCGGACTTCGCGCTGCGGGATGCGGCGGGGAAGACCGTGTCGCTTTCGGAGTTCCAGGGGAAGGACGTCGTGCTGTTCTTCTACCCGCAGGACGACACGCCGGGCTGAGTGAAGGAGGCGTGCGGGTTCAGGGACTCCTGGAAGGAGCTCCGGAAGCGCGGCGTGGTCCTGCTGGGCATTTCACCCGACGACGCGGCGTCCCACGAGGCGTTCGCGCGGAAGTACAAGCTGCCGTTCCGGCTCCTGTGCGACACGGACCGCCGGGTGATGACCCTCTACGGGGCGTACGGCGAAAAGCTGATGTACGGCCGGAAGGTCGTCGGGGTGATCCGGTCGAGCGTGTGGATCGGTCCCGACGGCAGGATCCGCCGGCACTGGGCGCGGGTTCCGGACGCGGCCAAGCACCCCGCCAAGGTCCTGGAAGCCCTGGGCTCCTGACCTAGAGCTTGGCGGCTTTCAGGAGGGCGATCAGCTCCTCGCGCCAGTCGCCCACCGTGTCGGCGGGGCCCACCAGCTTGAAGTACCAGGGGCCGGAATCGGTTTCCACCACCGCTGCCAGCATCCGCGCCTCCGGCAGCGGGTCCTTGCCCTGCCCCTCGGTGTAGACCCCCTTCAGGTCCACCAGCGTGATCTTGCACTTCCCCTCAAGGACCTCCGGCTTCGTTTCCGTCTGCCCCATCTGGCCCGCCCAGCGCTTGAGGTTCATCGGGATCGTCCCCGAATTGGCGCCGAAATAGAACAGCAGCAGCTCGGCGTCCTTCGATTTCTTCTCCTTGTCCGGGACCCTGTACTGCGCCTTCCGCATCGAATTCGAGGGCTCTTCCTTCGCCCATTCCTTCGGGGCCTCGAACTTCAGCGTCTTGGCGTCATCCTGCGCGGCCAGCAGTCCCGACAGCAACAGCATCGCACTCAGCGTCTTCATGATCGATCTCCTGTGAGGGTGATGAGGATACGCTATTTGAAGTCTTCCAGACTCCAGGGATCGTCGCCCGATTTCGCCTCCACCTGCGCGCGGAGGGACAGGGCCCCCGTCGCCGGATCCCGGACCCCCTGGATCTCCATCAGCGCCAGACAGCCCGGGCACTGGACGTGATGGCCCAGGTCGTCCGGTCCCACCAGCAATTCCTGCCCGCACTGGCAGATGAGCTCCTGCTGCCCCGCCTCGGCCTCCACCGGGGTCGGGGTCGCCGTATCCTCCGGCCCGGACGTGAAGAACATCCCCTGATCCTCCTCCACGGCCGGCATCCCGGGGGAGTTCTCGAACGCCGGCCGCATCAGCGTCACCGTGCTCTGCGGGTGGCGCACCCGTTCCATCTTCACCTTGCGGCCGCAGGTCGGGCAGGACGTGCCCTTGTCCTTCATCACCGCCTCCAGGGGGATGCGCGTCCCGCAGGCGCAGTCGATTCCCGGGAGCGGGGACGCCGCCGTCCGTTTCGCCTTCGGAGTCTCGATCTCCATGAATTCCAGGGTCGGCAGATCCTTCTCGGAGGACTGCGCGACCTCCGTGGGGGAGATCGTGAACACCATCGTCTGCGGATCCCGCTTCTTCTCGAGCTTCAGGATGCGGTCGCAGGCCGGGCACTTCGCCTCCTTGCCGACATGTTTGGAGCGGACCAGGATGCGCTCGCCGCAGGGACATTCGACCAGCTGCGCCCCGGGCGGCAATTGCGGGGCCGGGACGGTCTTCGCCGTCGGCGCTTCGGGGACGGGCGCCGCCGGGGACGAGGTCGGCTTCGGCGGCGTCGGGTTCAGACGCTTGAATTCGGGCGGCAGAGGCATGGCCAGGGAGCCCGGCAGCACGGCGGATTTCGCCGGCTTGCGTTTGGTTCCGGAGGGCTTCTCGACCACCATCCATTTGTTGCAGCCGGGGCAGCGCTGGCCCTGGCCGGCGTCCTTCGCGGGCGCCTGGCGCTGGTAGCCGCAGGAGCATTTCAGGGTCAGCAGCGAGCCCGGGGGCGGGGCCGGCGCCTTGGCCGCCAGCGTGCGCACCTTGGCCTTGGCCACGACGATGGGGACCCAGCCGCCGCCCCGGGGGTCCTTCTTCCAGGTGACGGTGTACGTGCCCTTGCACTGGCGGCAGGTCTGGGGCCGGTTGAAGGTGTTGACGTGCACCGCCGCGTGCGCCCCGCAGCGGCACGCGATCGTGTAAATCTGCTGACGACGCGGCGGTTGTGCCATCCTTAGCGCCCCCGAACCCCTATTCCACCCCTATTGTAGCCTAAGCGCGGCCGCTTGGGAGCCTCGACCCGCCGGGGTCCTCGTGATAGACTCCCGGGATCTGAAAAGGAGATTTGAGATGACCCAGACGCTGACCCGTCGCGACCTGCTCCGTTCGGGGCTCGGGCTCGCCGCCCTGGCCGCCGCCCCGCGCTTTTCGTGGGCCCAGGACCGCAAGATCCCCGTGTCCGTGCAGCTCTACTCCGTCCGCGATTTCTGCAGCAAGGACTTCGACGCCTCCCTCAAGCAGATCGCCGAGATGGGCTTCCAGGGCGTGGAATTCGCCGGCTATCACAAGTACGGCAACGACGCCCAGGGCCTCCGCAAGAAGCTCGATGAGCTGGGCCTCAAGGCGGCCGCCACGCACATCGGCGCCGGATCCTTCGTCGGCGACGCGCTGAAGAAGACGGTCGAGTTCCACAAGACCATCGGGTGCACGCTGCTCATCTGCCCCGGGGACAAGCGTTTCACGGACGCGGAGAAGAGCAAGGAGTTCGCCGACCTCTTCAACAAGGCGGCGGAGACGCTGAAGCCCGAGGGGCTCTACTGCGGCTATCACAACCACGCCCACGAGTTCGGCAAGACCGGCGAGACCACCTGGTGGGACCTCTTCGCCGAGCGCACCTCGAAGGACGTCGTCCTGCAGCAGGACGCCGGCTGGACGATCGCCGCCGGGAAGGATCCCGCGGAATACGCGCGGAAGTATCCGGGCCGCACGAAGACGACGCACATCAAGTCCAAGCTGCCGAAGGGGAGCGCGGGCCTGAAGCCCCTGCTCGGCCAGGACGGCTACGATTGGAAGCCCTACATCAAGGCCTGCTACGAGGTCGGCGGCACCGAATGGTTCTCGGTGGAGCAGGAGGAGTACCCCGACAAGATGTCGGCGATGGAATGCGTGAAGATCTCGCACGACGGCTTCCGCAAGATCCTTGCCGAAGCCGGCAGGTAAAAGGCGTCGAACAAAAAGCGGGGGCCGCGGAGGGTTGGATCCTTCCGCGGCCCCCTTGTCTTTTAGGACTTCTTCTTGAAGAAGCCGAAGAGCTTCTTTCCGAGCGACGGCTTTTCCGCCTGGGGTTCCTGCGGAACGCCGCCGGGGGCCCGGGCCACCACGATCGGCTTGAGGCCCTGGGCATAACGTCCCGCGATCGAGGCGGGGGCCGGCACGGCGGCGGGACGCGCGATCGGGGCCGGAGGCGGCACCGCCTGGATCGCCGCGCGAAGTTCGCTGACGGGCGTGGCGGGCAGGGGACTCACGAATTCGGGGGCGGGCGCGGCGACGACGGGTTCCGGAACGGGAGCCTCCACGACCGCCGGGGCCGGCGCCGCGATGACTTCCGGCGGGGCGACTGCCACGGCCGGTTCGGGTTCGGCGGGCGCGCTTTCGTACGCGGAATCCGGCGTGCTCGTGTAGTCGGAGGCGGTGGCGCCGGACTCGAAGGAGGGCGCCGCGCCTTCGGTCTCGGCGGGGCTTTCCTTCAGGAACGCCAGCGGATCCCGGGGCGCCGGGACCGCCTCCGGAAGTTCGCTGATGGGCGTGGCGGGCATCGGAACCACGAAGTCGGGATTGAGCGCGGCGGGCGCCTCGACGGGGGCGGCTTCCGCCACGGGTTCGGCCGCGGGTGTTTCGGCGACGACTTCGGGAGCGGGCGCCGGGGCCTCGACGACGGCCGTCTCGACGACCGGAGCTTCCGCGGGAGCGGCCTCGACGATGGGTTCGGCCGCGGGAGTTTCGACGACGACCTCGGGAGCGGGCGCCGGGGCTTCCGCGACGGGCGACTCGGCGACCGGAGCTTCCGCGGGAGCGGCTTCCGCCACGGGCTCGACCGCGGGCGTCTCGACGACGATCTCGGCGGCCGGGGTTTCCGCGACGGGTTCCGGCGCGGGGTTTTCGACGGCGGGAGCGGTTTCCGCGACGATCTCGGAAGCGGGTGCCGGGGCCTCCGCCACGGGCGCTTCGGCAGGCGGAGCCTCCGCGGGAGCGGCCTCGGCGACGGGGGCGCTTTCGGCAGGCGCCTCCACGACGGGCGCGGCCGCGGTTTCCGGGGCCGCCGCCGGCGCGCTGCTCTCGATGCCGCTGCGCTCGATCACCTCCTGCGCGAGGCGCAGGTAGTCGGCGGCGCCGTTGGATTCGGGGGCGTAGTCGAAGATCGTCATCCCGTGGCTGGGCGCCTCGGCGAGCCGCACGTTGATGCGGATCCGGGATTGAAGCACGCGTCCCGGCAGGTTCTTTTCGAGATCGGCCAGGACGTCGCGCGTGAGCCCCCGGCGCGGGTTGAACTGGCAGGCGATGACGCCCGTCACCTTGAGGCCCGGATTGAGGCGCGCCTTGATGCGTTCGACGGTCTCCAGCAGGAGCGAGAGGCCGTGCAGCGCGTAGAACTCGCAGACGAGCGGGATGTAGACCTCGTTCACCCAGGCGAGGCTGTTGACGTTCAGGAACCCGAGCTGGGGCGGCGAGTCCACGACCGCGACGTCGAAGCGCGCGGGATCGATCTGAGCCATCGCGTTCCTGAGGACGAAGTGCGCCTGGGGCTGGGAGGCGAGTTCGGCCTCGCCGCCGGCCAGGTCGATGGACGCGGGGATGAGCGACAGGTTCTCGGCGATGGGGCAGAGGACGTGCTCCACCCGGGCCGTCCCCGCGAGCAGGGAATAGACCGTCGCCGGAAGCTTCTTCGGGTTGAGGCCCAAGGCCAGGGTGGAATGGGCCTGCGGGTCGAGGTCGATGAGCACGACCTTCCGTCCGAGTCTGGCCAGGCCGGCGCTGAGATTCACCGCGGTGGTGCTCTTGCCGACGCCGCCCTTCTGGTTGATCAGAGCAATGCTGCGCATGGTTCCCCCTCTCCTGGGCGCGAACCCTCGCGCCACCGTCTACTTATAACATACAATCTGTAACTTATGAAGTGAAATCTTTAAAGTTTTTCCTCTGTCTGCCGCCGGTCGTGAAGGCGCTGCGCGTCCGGAGGCCGGAGCGGCGGCTCTGAGCGGGGAAAATCGGCGTCGGCGGACACGTTCCGGCGCCAGGGGGGTACTATGAATCAGAGGATGATTCGCGAACTCGACCGGCGCAGCTTCCTCCGGGCGGGCATGCTCGGGGCCTGGGGCCTGGCGCTTCCCGATCTGCTCCGCATGGAAGCCCGTGCGGGGGAGGGGAGGCGGGCCACGTCGGTCATCATCCTCTGGATGCGCGGCGGGCCCAGCCAGCACGAAACCTGGGATCCGAAACCCGAGGCGCCCGCCGAGATCCGGGGATACTTCGGCTCGATCCCCACGGCGGTGCCGGGCATCCGGCTCTGCGAGCTGCTCCCCAAGTCCGCCGCGATGATGAAGAAGTGGTCCATCATCCGCTCGCTGCATCATGAGGACGCCGGCCACTCCGGCGCCGACCAGATCTGTTTCACCGGCTATCCCGCGGGCCGCAATCCCGAGGAGAACGTCTCGCCCAGCTGCGGGTCGATCGTGTCCCGCCAGTTCCAGAAGGACAACGTCAAGCTCCCCGCGTACGTCGTGATCCCGCGGCTGGTGCCGGGCGCGGATGCGTCCTACCTGGGCCCCGCGTACCGTCCCTTCGAAACCCAGTCGGACCCCGCCGACGGCGGGTCCTTCTCCGTGCCGAACCTTCAGGCGCCCTCGGCGCTCTCGGTGGAAAGGATCGCGGGCCGGCGCCAGCTGCTCGGCGATCTGGACCGCCTGAACCGCACGCTCGACGCCAGCGGCATGATCGGCGCCATGGACAAGTTCCAGCAGGACGCCTGGCAGATCATCACGGGCCCGGAGGCGCGCAAGGCCTTCGATCTCGACGCCGAGCCGCTCGCCGTCCGGGAGCGCTACGGGCTGATGCCCGAATTCAAGGCGCCTACGAACGACCGCTGCGGCTGCCCCGCGTGGTCGCAGCGCATGCTGCTCGCCCGGCGCCTCGTGGAGGCGGGCGTGCGCCTCGTCACCGTCGACCTGCGCTGGTGGGACACCCACGTCGAGGGCATCGACAGCATGCAGCGGGGCTTCCTCCCGCGCTGGGACCAGGCGTACACGGCGCTGATCGAGGACCTCGAGCAGCGCGGACTGCTCGAGAGCACGATGGTGCTGGCGTGGGGCGAGTTCGGGCGCACGCCGCAGATCAACAACAAGAACGGCCGCGATCACTGGCCCGGCGTCTTTTCCGCCGCGATGGCGGGCGGAGGCATCCAGGGCGGCCGCGTCGTGGGATCGAGCGACAACAAGGGCGCGTATCCCCGCGACAACCCGAAGGATCCCCAGGACGTGCTCGCCACCGTCTACCGGCACCTCGGAGTCGATTTCCATGCCGAGTACCCGGATCACACGGGACGGCCGCGTCCCGTGCTGCCCTTCGGCAAGCCCATCGACGAGCTGTTCTAGTCCGGAGGCCGGGGGCACGGTACAATTCCGCGGAAATGTGGACTTGTCCCCGCTGTTTGAGCCATTTCCCGGCCAGTGTGGAGCACTGCCCTTCGTGCGGCGTGGCTCCCGGCGAGGATCCGGCCATCGACACGCTTGAACTGGGGGCGCGGCAGCCGTGCCCTTTTTGCGGCACCGAGGCGCAGGGGGCGGTTCCGGGAGGTCGTCGTCGCTGCCGCCGCTGCAGCCGGGAATTCGAAAGCTACGGAGAATGGCTGCGCCGCTGCCGGGAGGCGGCCTTCACGGCCTTGCGGGCCCGCCTGCCGAAGGGCGAGGAGGAAGTCGTCCCGCCGCCGCCGCGGGGACGCCGGCAGGCGGCGTTGCTCCTCATGGTCTTCGCCGTCCTGAACGGGGTCCGTGGGTGCTTCGTCGCGCCCTGGCCGCTGGCGCTTGCGGGCGTCGCGCTCGCGGTGTACGCCGTCTATGCCGGCGAGCGGATGCGGCGCGACCGCGTCTATGCGGACGTCGGGATCCGGATCGCGTCCGGCCTCTCGGCGTTGCTTCCGTTCCTGATCGTGTCCGCCCCGGTCTTCGCCGGGATCTATGCGTACTTCGCGCGTCCCTGGGTCGTCCGTTCGTTCGGACACCGCCTCGATCCCGTTTCAGGCGAGGCCCATCGGGGCTTGCTGGGGGCGCTCGCGCTCGCGCTGGGCGGCGTGATCGCGGTCTATGTGGGCGTGGTTCCGGGCGCGCTCGACGCGGCGCAGCGCTGGGGTGACACGCCGGAGGAGTGGTTCGCCGTGGCGTCCCAGGTCTGGGGTTTCCTGCGGACGCAGGCGCTCTGGGCGCTCCCCGGACTGCTGGCCGGCCTCTGGGTGCTCGGCTTCTGGGGACGGAGCAGCCGTGCGGGATTCCTCACGACGTCGATCCTGTCGCTGGCGCTCGTCCTCGGGACGGGCGTGCCGTCGATTCTCGCCGCCGCGCGCTACGAGCGGGACATCCGGATCGCCGAGGGGCTGACGAGGGAGTCCGAGCCGGCGACGCTGGTGCGAGCGCTGTCGCGTCCTGACGTGAAGGGGCGCATCGCGGCGGCGCGCCTGCTGGCGGCGTCGGGGCGCCGCAGCCTGATGGCGATTCCCGCGCTGACCCAGGCCCTGCAGGATCCGGAACGCCGCGTGCGTCTGCACGCCGCCGTGACGCTGGCGAAATTCGCGCCCGAAACGCCGGCGCTCACGGAGATCCTCGTCGAGGCGTTCGAGTCGGGCGGCTCGCGGCCGGACGAGGAGGCCTCCGTCCTTGGCGCCTTCGGGAATCTGGGGGCCCGGGCCCGGGGGGCGCTGCCGCTGCTCGGGAAGGCGCTGGAGCGCAGCGACGCGGCGGCCCGGGCGCTGGCGGATCTGGGGGCGGCCGCGGTCCCGCTGCTGGCGGAATCCCTGCAGCACGAGGCGGCGGCCGTGCGGCGGCGCGCGGCGACCGGACTGCGCCGGCTGGGTCCCGCGGCCCGCAGCGCGGCGCCCGGGATCGAGGCGGCGCTCAAGGACGCGGATCCCGGCGTGCGCGCGGAGGCGGCGCTGGCGCTGGGGGAGATCCTGCGGGAGAAAGCGCTGCCGCAGCTGACGGCGTTGCTGGGAGGAGATCGCATCGTCGCCGCGGCGGCCGCCACGGCGCTCTGCGCGCTGGGCCATCGCGAAGGTCTGGCGGCGCTGGAGCCGGGATCGAACGCCCTGAACGCGATGCGGAATCCCGCGGTCTGGGACCATCTCAAGCGGACGCCGCTGGATCGCGACCTCGACGGCACGCTCGGCGAAGTGCTCGAAGAACTGGCGGTCCATGCGGTGTCCTGCGTGGAAGTGGAGGGCGAGGGCCCGGGCGCGCTGGAGTCCTTCCGCCGGGTTCATGCGGAGTCGCGGCGCCGCTCGACGCTGGAGGTCCTCCTGGCGCTGGACGTGCCGTTCGTGCTGGAGAACGACCGCATCCGGATCTTCAGCCCCGCCGAGGCGCGCCGCTTCTGGAACGCCTGGCTGCTCGAAGCCCGCCATCCCGCGCGCTGAGGGGTACACTCCAAGGGAAAGGGGGTGGGTATGAGACATCCGGGGATTCTGACCCTGCTCCTCGCGGGCTGCACCGCTCACGGCGGGGCGGGCTACGAGCGGATGAAGTCGGCGCTCGATGCGGTGCCGGCGATCGACACCCACGACCACCTCTGGCCCTTCGAGCGCCTGCCCGGCTACGAGGAGACGGACCGCGGCCGCGGGATGACGCTCGCGGGTCTCTGGAAAAGCAGCTATCTCGGCTGGTACAACCCGGTCCCCTCGTGGAAGAGCGGCGGAGGCTTCGACGAGTGGTGGGCACGCGCGAAGGGGAGCTTCGACGACGTCCGCGCCTCCGGCTTCTACCGCTACCAGCTTCCCGCGTTCCGCGATCTCTACGGCGTGGACTTCGACCGCATCACGGACGCGGAGGCGCGCCGCCTGAACGACCGCATCTTCGAGAACTACCGCGACGCGCGCTGGCTCTATCACGTCGTGACCGAGCGGGCGAACATCGAACTCCTCTTCAACGACCCCTACTGGGCGCGCCTCGGGTTCGCCACCGCGTATCCCTTCGAGGTCCCCGTGTTCAACGTGACGACGCTGGTCCGCGGCTTCCATCCCTCCGAGTTCACGAGCGAGGCCGACGACCCGTTCGCCTTCGCGCGCAAGGCGGGGCTGCCGTCCGCCACGCTGGACGACTATCTCGCCCTGCTCGAGGCCCTCTTTCAAAAGGCGAAATCCTCCGGCGCGGTCTGTTTGAAGACGACGCTGGCCTACCAGCGGACGCTCCGCTTCGAGCGCGTGCCGAAGGAGCGCGCGGAGAAGGTCTACGGGCGGCCGCGGAAGGAACTGGTCCCGGACGAGGTCCGGGACTTCGAGGACTACGTCCTGTGGCGCCTCGTGGAACTCTCCGCGCGCCACGACCTCCCGTTCCAGATCCACACAGGGCACGCCCGTATCCAGGGCTCGAACCCGATGCTCCTGGTCGACCTGATCGAGGCGAATCCGAAGACGAAGTTCATCCTCTTCCACGGCGGCTGGCCCTGGACCGGCGAGACCGGGGCCATCCTCACGCGCCACTCGAGCCATGTGTGGCTCGACTCCGTCTGGCTGCCCACGATCAGCCTGAGCGCGGCGAAGCGCGCCTTCCACGAATGGCTCGAGGTCATGCCCTCGGACCGCATCCTCTGGGGGGCGGACTGCAGCCACGGGGAGGGGATTTACGGGGCGACCGAGATGACGCGGCGCGCGCTGGCGGAGGTGCTCGCCGAGAAGGTGGCGGCCGGCGATCTGATCGAGGAACATGCGATCCGGATCGGACGCCAGATCCTCCGGGAGAACGCCCTCAAGCTCTTCCCGCAGTTGCGCGAACGGCTCTGGAAACACCGGGGTCCGCTATCGCCTCCCCCCGCGGCCGCGAAGCGGGCCGCCGGGGCCGCCGACGAGCATTGAGGGCCGCTACTTCAGCGGGACGAGTTCCCAGCGCAGCGGCTTCATCTCGAGCGCTTTGCGGACGGCGGCGTCCAGCTCCGGGAGCTTCGCCATCCGCTCCTCGATCGCGGCCTTCCTCTTGGCCTCGACGTCCGGGCCCGCCAGCCAGTCGGGGACGGCCGACAGATGGATGCCGCGGAAGATCCGGTCGTGATGGAACTTGTTCTTGGCCTCGACGGCCGTCTTCACCGCCTTGACCTGCTCGGCGACCGGTCCTCCGGCGAGCGCCGCGGCGGCCAGGTTCACGCCTTTCGCAAGTTCCTCGGCGGAGCACTCGAGGATCTTCCGTTCGCCGATCCGCAGCTCGTAGCGGCCGGCCTGCAGGCCCGGGACCGTGAGGCCGTACTCGTTGAGCTCCTCGAGGAGCGGCGCCCATTTCAGGATCGGGGCCGCTTCAGCGGGGAAGAAGGGCAGGGCGCCGTCCAGCCGCGTGAAGGACAGGGCGCCGTCCTTGCGGACGACGTCCGTCAGCGTGCAGTTGCGGCTGCCGCCGTCGACCACCGCCCAGGAGACGAGCTTCGGGAAGGAGAGGCCTTTGAGGATGGACGCGGCCATGAGCGCCTGGCCCGGGGGGCCGGGGTGGACCGCGTCGCCCGCGGTGATGCGGTCGTATTTCGGCCCGGCCCCGCGCGCCCTGTCGAGCACCGCGAGATAGGGGTGGAACTGGTCGACGTAGACGCCTCCGTTCCGCTCGGCGGTCGCCTTCACGCCTTCGCAGAACTTCTCCAGCGTCACGTTGTAGGCGGTGAGGGCGGTCGGCCCCTGCTCGCCGCCGTCGAGGGGCTGGGGCGTGATCCAGGCGGCGCGGATGCCCGCGGCCTTCGCCTGCTCGGCCATGCCTTGGAGGCCGCCCACGTAGGTCTTGAACGTGTGCTCGTTGAAGCCGCCGTAGCCGCCGTCGTTCATGCCGAAGTCCGCGGTCATCGCCGTGGGCTTGTGCGCCAGCACGTCGCGCTTGAAGCGGGCGTTGCCGCCCGTGGAGCGGTCGCCGCCGATGCCGGTGTTCCGGAACGTGAGCTTCCAGCCGGGATGCCGGGTGACGGCCCAGATCTCGACGTAGTTGCTGTAGAGGTGCTGTTCGGTGATGCTGTCGCCGATCATGACGACGACGTCGCCGTCCTTGAAGAAGTATTCGTCGGCGGCGGCGGGCAGGGCGAGCAGGAGCAGCGCGGGCAGGATCGTTTTCATGACTATAGATCGCTCGACGGGGCTCCGGCGTTTCAGGGGGGCGCGAATCGGGCGGCCCCCGGTTTGAATATCCATGGACCGGGCCCGAGCCCGGAGGCATGATGTTCCGGGTCTCGGGAGGGCAGCATCCATGAAGCGCATCGGCATCCTCACCGCCGGAGGCGACACGCCGGCCCTGAACGCGACGATCCACGGCGCGGTCGAGCGGGCCAACCAGCTGCACATCGAGGTCTACGGCCTCATCAAGGGCTTCAACTGCCTGTTCAATCCGCGGGTCCCGCACCTCCACCTGAACCCGCTCTACCAGGCCATTCCCGAACTGGATCCCGCCGTCGGCGGAACGCTTCTGGGCTCCTCCCGGGATTACGTCGACCCCGCGCAGAAAGAGGAGCTCGACCAGGTCCATTCCCGCCTGGAGCGGCTCGGCATCGAGGGGCTGATCTGCGTGGGCGGGGACGGCACGCTCAACGGCCTGCAGCCGCTCGCGGCCAGGCTCCCCACGGTGCTCGCGCCGAAGACGATCGACAACGACCTCGGCCTCAACCATCCGAGCGACCCGGATGAATGGGTGCGCGAGCCGGATCCGGAGCGCAAGGGGGCGTTCAGCTACCGGCGGAATCCCTCGAGCGCGGTTTTCGACCTCGACCAGATCGTGAACTACGCCACGCCGGGCTACGCGACGGCGGTGATGGTCTCCGCGCAGGGCGTGGAGCGCATCCGCACGACGGCGGAAAGCCACCGCCGGATCGCGATCATCGAGGTCATGGGCCGGCATTCCGGCTACATCGCCCTGGGCGCCGCCTACGGGCAGCCGGACATCATCCTCGTCCCGGAGCAGCCGCTCGACGAGAACCTCCTGATCGACCGGGTGAAGCAGCTCTACGAGCTCCAGAAGAACGTGGTGATCGTCTGCGGCGAGGGCATCGTGGACGAGAAGGGCCGGGAGCTGGGGGCGGAGTCGAAATCCACGGACCCCGCGGGCAACCTGGTGCTGACGGGCGCGGCGGAGTCGCTGCGCGCGAAGATGATCCAGCTGATCGGGGACAACTATTTCCGCGACTTCCGCCGGGGGACCTCCGCGAAGGAGGCGATCTTCACCCGCAAGGTCGGCCACACGCAGCGGGGCGGGCGCCCGATCCTCTTCGATCGTTTCTACGCGGCGCTGCTGGGGGCGAAGGCGGTGGATCTGCTGCAGGAGGGGGACAACAACTCGGTCTCCATCCTGCAGTACAGCGCGGCGAAGGGTTTCCGGGTGGAGGGGTACGACGCGAACCGCTTCCGGGACCGCTGGGGCCTGATCCACGCGCGGACGCTGCCGCCCGCGCTCTACGACGCGAAGCTGATGAAGCCCTCGCGGATGGGGATCAACTACCTGCTGCCGATCTTCACGAAGGCGATCGGCTACGACGACGCCGAGCACATGCGCCAGACCCTCTTCAACCCCGGCAACCTCACGCAGCCCTACCACTCGGTGAACACGGACGTCCAGAAGCGCATCCGTTATCTGGGGGAGTAGGGGGGGGGGGGGGGGGGCGCTTGTCGTTCCCCGGCGCTAGTCCGCTTGCCTGCATGGAGCGACGAGTCCTTTCCCGCCGGAGGCGGGAAAGGCGAGGATGGGCACCTTTCACCTGAGAAGGAGGAGCCCTTCGACTCGGACACCTTTTGGGATCGTGCCCGCGCTCAGGGCATTTCGACTCCTCGCCTGGGATGGCAAGGAATCCCAGGTGAGAATGCCTGCATTGAGCGACGAGCCCTTTCCCGCCGGAGGCGGGAAAGGTGAGGAGTCGAAATGGTGGACAGGACCGGAGTTGAACCGGTGACCCCTGCATTTTCAGTGCAGTGCTCTACCAGCTGAGCTACCTGTCCCCGGGCTGGCAACTTTGGGGACGGGCACTTTAGCCAACCCCTCCGGCCTTGTCAATCGGTCCGGGAGGGGGCGCGGCGCGGGCGCCTATTGCGGCGCCGCTTCCTCCGGCGGGGCTTCCGGCGGCGGCGGCCGCAGCATGTCCCGCACGAAGGCTTCGAACGTCGCGGCCATCTCCTTCGCCACCACGTCCGCCATCGCGTGCTTCGCGTGCGACAGCTCCTTGCGCTCCGTCGTGAGGCGCTCGCCCTCGTTGTCCAGCTCCGCCTTCTTCTCGCCGAGCTTGTCGAAGTCCTTGTTCAGCTCGTCCCGGTCCCGGGTGATCTGCGCCATCTCGTGCTCGAAGGCCTTGATCTTCTCCTCGAGCTCGTCGCGGACCTGGTCCAGCTCCTTCGCCCGCTTCACCACGTCCAGGTTCGCCAGCCGGGCGTCGAGCTCCTGCTGGCGTTCGTTCAGGGCCGCCTTGGCGGATTCGAAGAGCTGCTTGTCCCGTTCGAACTCCTCCTGCTCGTGCGCCAGCACCTTGCGCTGGACCCGAAGCTCGTCCTCGAGCTTCCGGAGCCTCTGGTCCTGCTCCGCCAGCCGGCCTTCCATCTCCCGGACCGGGCCCAGTTCGGTGAGAAAACGGGAGAGGGAGGCGAGTCCCTGCTCCACCTTGGCGAATTTCGACTGGAGCAGCTCCTTCGAGCGCTCCAGCTCCATCTCGACGATCTTCCGGGATTCCGCCTGGAGCCTCTGCGCCTCGGCGGGGTTGCCCCGGCCCGCGCGGCGCTCCGCGTCCTTCAGCGCCTGTTCGCGCTGGTGCGCGTTCTGCTCCTCGAGCTTCTGGAGGTCCAGCGTGTACGAACGGCTCTTGAGGGCCTTGAGCTCCTCGATGAGCTTCAGAAAATCGGGCGCTGGGGCGATCCGATGCAGCTTCTGGGTGTCGCTGGTCGGCGGCCCCGCCGCTTCCTGTCGTGGTGATGGCATACCCCTCCCATGCTTCCCGGCCCGATGCCTTCATTATACCGCATACCGTGCTATAATCAGGCCTCCTTGAAGGGTAATTTCATGCAGCCTCGCCGGAACGTCTCCCTCCTGCTCGCCGTCCTGCCGACGATCGCCCTGATCTTCGGGCTGGCGGGCTTCGCCCTGGGCTGGCAGGTCTTCGGCCGCGGCGGCGTGCGCTCCTCCCCGGCGGGGATCTCCAAGGTCCGCAGCGCCCTGTCCCGCATCGAGGCCCGCTACTACCCCGGCGTCTCCCAGGAGGTGCTTCTGGACGGGGCCCTCGAGGGCATGGCCACGAAACTCGACCCCTATTGCGAATACTTCACGGCCAAGCAGTACCAGTCTTTCAAGGAGACGCATCTCACGGGGGAGTTCTACGGGGTCGGCATCCGGGTCACGCTCGACCGGGCCAGCGGCTTCGTCGCCGTGGAAACCCCCATCGAGGACAGCCCGGCCTTCGCCGCCGACATCCTTCCGGGCGACCAGATCCGGGAGGTCGACGGCTGGTCCACGAAGGGCCGGGAGCTCGCCGAGGTCATCGGCAAGATCAAGGGCGTGGCCGACACCCCCGTCACCCTCACCATGTTCCGCAAGGGTCGCGAGCCGTTCCGGGTGGCCCTGGTGCGGAAGAAGATCGTCGTGAAGGCCGTGAAGGCGCGGCTCCTGGACGGCGGCATCGGCTACGTCCGCATCACGGACTTCACCGAAATGATGGCGTACTTCGACAAGGCGGTCGCGCGGCTCCGGGAGGACGGCGCGAAGGCCCTCATCGTGGACCTCCGCTTCAACGGCGGCGGGCTGCTCAGCGAATGCGTCGAACTGAGCGACCGCTTCCTCGAGAAGGGCCTCATCGTCAGCACCAAGGGCCGGACGAAGGACGACGGCCGCGACTTCGAGGCGAAACTCGAGGGCACGCTGCCGGCGGACCTGCCCCTGGTCGTGCTCGTCAACGAGGGCAGCGCCAGCGCCAGCGAGATCTTCACCGGGGCGATGAAGGACCACAAGCGCGGCGTCATCGTCGGCGCCCGGACCTACGGCAAGGGCTCGGTGCAGACCCCCTTCGAGCTGCCCGACGGCTCCCATCTCAAGCTCACCACGGCGCGCTATTACACGCCCAGCGGCACGAGCGTGCACCGCGAGGAGGGGAAGAAGGAATTCGGCATCGAGCCGGACCTCCGCATCGAGATGAGCCAGGAGGAGTACGCGCAGCTGATGAAACTCTGGAACGCGGAGGAGATCCTGAAGGGGACGAAGCCGGCGGCGCCGGGCGACTTCAAGGACCTCCAGCTGGAGGCGGGACTCGAGGTCCTTCGCGCCAGGCTGGCGAAGCGGGAGCCCAAGGTCGAGCCGCGCGTGCTCGGCGCCCGCAAGGCCGAGTCCGAGGATTAAGCGCGGTGCGCGTCCTCGGGATCGAGTCCTCCTGCGACGAAACCGCCGCCGCCGTCGTGGCGGACGGCCGCGAGGTGCTCTCCAACGTCATCCATTCGCAGATCGACATCCATCGGGCCTTCGGCGGCGTGGTCCCCGAAGTCGCCTGCCGCTCCCACATCGAGACGATCCACCCCGTGGTGGAGCGCGCGCTGGCGGAGGCGAAGACGCCGCTGTCCGGCATCGACGCGATCGCCGTCACCTGCGCCCCCGGGCTGGTGGGGGCGCTGCTCGTCGGACTCTCCTTCGCGAAATCGCTCGCCCTGGCGGCGAAGAAGCCGCTCATCGGGGTCGACCACATCCACGGCCATCTCTACGCCTGCAAGCTCGCGTTCCCGGACCTGGTCTATCCCTGCATCAGCCTGGTGGTCTCCGGCGGCCACAGCAGCCTTCACCGCTCGACGAGCGAGATCGGGCATGAGCTGCTGGGGTCCACGCTGGACGACGCCGCGGGCGAGGCCTTCGACAAGGTGGCCAAGATCCTCGGCCTGGGATTTCCCGGGGGGCCGATCATCGACCGCGCGGCGAGGGGGCGGGACCCCTCGAAAGCGGCCTTCAATCGCATGCTGCCCGAGGGGCTGGAGTTCAGCTTCAGCGGGATCAAGACCGCGGTGCTCTACCGGGTGAAGGGGCAGAACGCGAAGCAGGATCGCGTCCTCGGCGACGAGGAGAAGCTCGACATCGCCTGCAGCTTCCAGGAGGCGGTGGTGGACGTGCTGGTGGAGCAGACCGTGAAGGCCTGCCGGCAGACGCGCACGCCCCGCATCGCCGTCGGCGGCGGCGTGGCCTGCAACACGCGGCTGCGCGACAAGATGACGGCGCGGGCGCAGCGCGAGGGCCTGGAGTGCTTTTTCCCGGCGCCCGTGTACTGCACCGACAACGCCGCGATGATCGCCGGGATCGGCTACCACCTCTTCAAGGCGGGCCGGATTTCCGACCTTTGGCTGGATGTGATGGCGACGAAGGGGCGGCGCGACGCCCTTCAGGGCTTCCCGAAGTAGGGATACCTGTCCCAGCGTTCGTCGGCGCCGTCGAAGCGGCCGTCCTTCACGCGGGGATCGCCGGTTCTTGCGAGCCACTCGAGCAGTTCCGCCTCGAGCTTCGCGGCCACCTCGGGCCGTTGCGCGGCGATGTTGTTCAATTGGTGGGGGTCGGCGGCGATCTCGTAGAGCTCGCGGGCGGGCCGCTTCGCGAACGCGAGCCTGTAAAAGACGGCGTCCGGCTTCGCCAGCACCTCGTCCTTGCTCGGGCCGCCGTCGCAGTCGCCCCAGGGGCCGACCGCCTTCCATTTCTCGGGATCCCCGCCTGGCCAGGCGTCCGGCCGGCCGTTGAGGATCAGGAGCCAGTCCTTCGTGCGCAGGGCCCGGGCGGGGTAGGACAGGTCGCCGCGCCGGACGTTGGCATGCCGCTCGCGGCCGATGAACACGCGCTCGCGGCCTGTCGCATCTCCCTGGAGCAGGAGGGGCAGCAGGCTGCGTCCCGTCATCTCGGCGGGCGCGGGGAGGCCGGCGGCTTCGAGGAAGGTCGGGGCGTAATCGGCGAAGGAGACGAACGCGTCGAGCCTCTGTCCGGGGCGGATCTTCGCCGGCCAGCGCACGGCGAGCGGCAGGCGCGAACCGGAGTCGTGGAGGTTGGTCTTCGCCCGGGGGAAGGGCATGCCGTTGTCGCTGGTGATCACGACGAGGGTGTTCTTCGCGCGGCCGGAAGCCTCCAATTGCGCGAGGAGTTCGCCGACATCCCGGTCGAAGCGCTGGACCTCGAAATAATAATCGGCGATGTCGCTGCGCACCTGCGGGGTGTCGGGGAGCCAGGCCGGGACCTGGATCGCGTCGAGGGGGATCCCGCTTTTCGCGCCGCTGCCGGGGTCGTAGGCGCGGTGCGGGTCGCTGGAGCCGAACCAGAAGCAGAAGGGCCTGCCGTCGGGGACGCTCTTGAGGAACGCGTCGAAACTCTTCGCGGGCGGGCCGGCGGGGTTGTGGGTGCGGCCGGAGAGCTTGAAGTCGCCCGGACCCCAGCCCTTGCCCTTGAGGCCGACGGTGTAGCCCGATTTTTCGAGAAGATCGGTGAAGGGAACCAGCCGCTCGGGCCAGCGGGACCAGAGATTGCCCGTGTCGTCGAGGCGGTGGATGGGCTGCCCCATGAGGATGGCGGCGCGGGAGGGCGTGCAGGAGGGCGACGCGCAATACGCGTGGGTGAGGAGGGCGCCCTCCGCGGCGATGCGGTCGAAGGCGGCGGTCTTCACGACCTTGTCGCCGTAGGCGCCGGCGTGGCCCCAGCCCCAGTCGTCGGCGATGCAGAACAGAAGATTGGGCCGTTCGTCGGCGGCCCGGGGGGCCGCGGCGCAGAGCAGGAGCAGCAGGACGCCGGAGCTTTTCATGCCGGGCTAAACACGCCGGGAGCGGGGAAGTTACTCGAGTTCGAGGCGCAGGAACCCCTCCTCCAGCCGAAGGCGCAGGGCGCCGATGCGCCGTTCGACGCCGGGGGGGCAGGCGACGGGCGCGGCGCCCTCGACACCGACCGTCAGCGCTCGGCGGGCCTCCTCCCAACCCAGGACGGTCAGGGCGTCGATTCTCAGCCCGGCTTTCAAGCCGCGATAGAGGCCGGGTCCGCGACAGGGGGACCCGGGCACGATCTGCGCCCGGAGCCCGAGGGCCTCCGGATTTGCGGACAGGATGTCGATCTGCAGTTCCTGCCAGCCGCGGGCGCCCTTGCGGTCGAGCTGGATGAAGTCGACGCAGCGGCGGCCCCGGCGGTCCCGCACGACGAGCCTTCCTTCTTCGAACGATAGGGTGAAGTCCTCGTAGCGCACGGCGCCGCCGCGGCCGAGCGTCAGGTCGCGGGGGCCGGGGCTCTCCAGGACGGGATCGAGCGATTCGCCGGCCCCGGCGCGGCGGGCCTCGATCTTGGCGTCCCGGACGCGCAGCGCGGTGACGAGCAGGGCCGCGAGGGCGAGTCCGCAGGCGATCCAGGGAAGGATGCGGATCAGGAGCCGCTTGGGGGCGGGCGCTTCGCCTTCCATGTCTCTGGCGTCCACTATACAATTCCCGGGCCATGGATGAACCCCGCCTGCGCTCGCTGCTCCGCCGCTTCCGTTCCGGGAGGCTGGAGGAGGACGCGCTGCTCCGCGAGCTGCGGGAGCTGCCCTTCCAGGAGCTGGAGTTCGCGAAGGTCGATCATCATCGCGCGCTGCGCTGCGGCTTTCCCGAAGTCATCTATTGCAAAAGCAAGACGATCCCGCAGATCGTCCGCATCGCGAAGGAGATCCTCTCGCACGGGAGCGATCTGCTGGCCACGCGGGCGACGAAGGAGATCTTCCGGGCCGTGCGCAAGGCCGAGCGCCGGGCGGTCTGGCATGAACGGGCCCGCTGCATCACGGTCGGGGGGCTGCCGCCCGCCGGCGAGGGCTACGTGCTGGTGGTGTCGGCGGGGACCGCGGACATCCCGGTGGCCGAGGAGGCGCGCGTGACGGCGGAGACGCTCGGCGCGCGCGTCGAGACCCTCTACGACGTCGGGGTCGCGGGCCTGCACCGCCTGCTCAGCCATCGCCGCCGGGTGATGGAGGCCCGGGTGCTCATCTGCGTGGCGGGCATGGAGGGGGCGCTGGCGAGCGTGATCGGCGGCCTGGTGCGCCGTCCCGTGATCGCCGTCCCCACGAGCGTCGGCTACGGGGCGAATTTCGAGGGCCTGGCGACGCTGCTGGCGATGCTCAATTCGTGCGCGTCGGGGGTGACCGTGGTGAACATCGACAACGGCTTCGGCGCGGGCTACGCCGCGGCGCTGATGCTGCGCAACGCCTGACGCCCGCCTCAGGGCAGGGCGCAGAGCAGGTGGGCCGGAGGCAGGACCTGGATACCGGCGGCCACGCCGGGATGCGGGGCTTGGGCGCAGATCAGGATCGCGGGAACCCTCAGCTTCTCCGAGAAATGACGGAGGGCGGACGGGGGCGTCGGATCCCCCCATTTGGCCTCCAGCAGCAGCGCGGGCCTGCCCTCGAGGGTCAGGAGGAAATCGACTTCGCGTTTCTCCTTGTCCCGGACGTAGTGAAGCTCCAGGTTCCTCTGGCCCCAGTCCTGGGCGAAATGGCACCAGCGCAGCAGTGCCGAGGCGACGAGATTCTCGAGGCGCGCCCCTTCGGAGGCCAATTCGGACCAGTCGTAGAGATAGAGCTTCGGTTCCTTGCGGAGGGCGCGGGAAAGCCGTCCGGCATAGGGGCGAATGCGGAAGCAGTAGTAGAGGCGCTCCAGTTGCGCCATCCAAAGCCTGACGGAATCCATGGAGACGGAGAGATCCTCCCGGAGGTTGTTCAGCGAAAGGGGCGAGCCGATCCTGCCCGGCAGGAGTTCGACCATTTGCTCGACCGAACTCAGCATCTGGATCCGCGTGAGATCCCTCAGGTCCTCGCGGGTCAGTCGTTCGCGCCGTTCGCGGAGCCAGAGACGATGGTGGCGCTCGTGTTGCTTCAGGAAGGGTTCCGGAAAGCCCCCGAAGCGGAGGAGCGACTCAAAGGCCTCACAGGCTCCGGAGGGAGGGTCGGCAGGGCCGGCCAGGAGCCGCTTCAGGATGACTCCGGGGGCGTCGTGGTCAGGATCGAAACGCAGGCCGAGGATTTCCGAAAGCGACAGCGGATGGAGCCGGTATTGGTGGTAGCGGCCGAGCAGGCTGTCCCCGCCGCGCTGGTAGACGTCTAGGCGGCCGCTGCCCGTCACCAGGAAGTCCGTATCCCGTCCGCGGGTGTCCCAGAGGCCCTTGAGGTAGCTCTTCCAGCGGGGGAACTTGTGGATCTCATCCAGCGTCGCGAGGGGGCGCCCCTTGCTCGGCGGCCTGAAGGCGTCGAGAAAGCCGCAGGGATCGGCGGCGAGTTCCTTCCGGAAGGCGGCGTCATCCCAGTTCCGGTACAGCGCCGCGCTGTTCCTGCGCTCCTGGAGCATGCGGGCCAGGGTCGTCTTGCCGGACTGCCGGGGCCCGACCAGGAAGGCCATTTTGGGCGCCGGTTGGGCGAAATGCTCCGATTCCAGGAGCCGCCCCAAGGTTCGATCCATGTGACTATATTATGGTATGACCCTCATAAAGTCGTGACCTTTTTTGTGTCAACCGATAAAAGGTCAGGTTGCACGCAAGCCCCGACGTCCGGAGGTGCCGGGGAATCAGCGCCGGATCCGGATGCCCACCGAGGCGCTGTGGCCGTGGGAGGAATGGCCGATGTACACGCCCCCGGAAACGCGCGGCGCGCAGTAGCCCGACGAGGAGTAGGAGTAGCGGGGATAGCAGTTGGTGTAACCGTAGTAGGGGTAGTACCCGTAATACCCGTAGCCGCCGTAGTAGTACGAACTCGTGTAGACGGGCGTTTCCACGTAGGTCGTCTGAACCACGGGCTGCTGCACGATGCGCTCCTGCACGACGGGGGCGGGGGCGGACGGCGCGGCGGCCGCGGCCAGGATCTTGTCGCTGGCGCCCGCCTTCTTCAGGTCGATCAGATCGTCCGCGCTGAGCTTCGCCACGGGCCCGTTGGCCTTGACGTAGGCGAGCACGACCTCGTCCGAAAGCCCCGCGGCCACGAGCTTGCGCAGGTCTTCCTTGGACACGTCGGCGGCCGCGGCGAGGGGAAGGGCCGCGAGAAGGGCTCCGGCCAGGGCGAACGTCTTCTTGCTCATACCTATATATACGACGGAAGCGGGAGGGCATTCCTTGAAATCATCCGCCCAACTGCTCCCGGAGGCGCCGCAGGGCCGCGAACATGCGGGATTTGACGGTTCCCAGGGGAATGCCGAGGATTTCCGCGACGTCCGCGTATTTGAATCCCTGCAATTCCGCCAGCAGGACCACGGCGCGTTCGCCGTCCGGGAGGGACTCCAGCGCCCGCTGAAGCGCCTCGAGATCCGGGGGAGGGGAGGGTTCCGGACGCGGTTCCGGACGATCCTTCCGGCGGACCGCCTCGTTCACGTGGAGATTGTGGGCGATGCGGAAGATCCAGGTGGACACCCGGGCCGCCGGCTCCCAGGACGGCGCGGCCTTCCAGATCCGGAGGAAACAGTCCTGCAGCAGATCCTCGGCGAGCGCGCGGTCCCCGCAGAGGCGCCAGAGATAGCCGCCCAGGGGACGTTCGTAGAGCCGGAAGAGCTCCTCGAAGGCGCTGCGATCCCCCTCCTTGACGCGCAGCAGGAGCGCGGTCTCCCGGTCGGCCGGCATGTCCCGAATGCTACCATCCCGGAGACGGGAACGTCGTTCAAAGGAGAGCCATGGGAGCCCACGACCACCGCCAAAGCGCGAAGAAGGAAGCCCGGGGACGCTGCGTCGTCCTCGTCGTGACGGACAGCAAGACGCTGGAGACGGACACGAGCGGCCTCGCCGCCGCCGGGATGTTCGCGGCGCACGGCCACGACGTCGTCCGCCGCGAGATCGTCCCCAACGAACGCTCGAAGATCGGCGCCGCGGCGGAGGCGGGGCTGCGGGACGCCGACCTCGTGGTCACGATCGGCGGGACCGGCGCGAGCCGGAAGGATCTCAGCGTCGACGCCCTGAGGCCGTTCATCGACAAGGAACTGCCCGGTTTCGGGGAGCTCTTCCGCGCGCGCTCCGCGCCGGAGATCGGGACGGCGGCGATCCTCTCCCGCGCCCTGCTCGGCATCACGGCGGCGGGCAAGATCGTGGCCGCCCTGCCCGGGTCGGAAAGCGCCGTGCGGCTCGCGCTCGGCGAGATCCTGATCCCGGAACTGCCGCACCTCTTCTGGGAGCTCCGGCGGTATTCATGAGGCTCTGGGGCCGCTTCCGTTCCCTGCGCTGGTATTGGCGGGTTCCCCTCGGGGCCGCCGCGCTCCTGACCGCGGCGGTCCTCCTGCATGTCGGCGTGCGCTCGCTGCAGTACGCGATGGCGGAGAAGGATCCGTCGCTGTACGTCCCGGCGGACAGCAACATCGTGGCCCGGCTGCGGGATTTCGAGGGACAGGCCGGGCGCATCGGCGAAACCGTGGCCTGGCGGGTGCTGGAGCGGAAGATCCTGCGCGACCCCGGGGCGCGGAAGGCCCTCAACGCGCTGCTCAAGAGCGCGGGCGCGCCGACGCTGGACGATCTCGAGGACCGGCGCAAGAGCTCGACCCGGAACCTGCCCTGGGCGCTGGAGGCGCTGGGGAAGGACGCCCTCGCGGCCGCCCGGGTGACGGAGGTCCCCGCCCAGACGAAGGTCTGCGGGATCCTGCGCCTGCGCTGGTGGCATTTCCTGCTGAGTCCCTGCGCGGGCTGGGTGCTGCCTTCGGAGCCTGCGGGCGGCGAGGGCCTTCTCAGACTTCGCCTGGGGAAGAAGGACCTCTACCTCGCGTTCCGCGGAGCCCTGGCCCTGGTCTCGACGGATCGCGAGTTTCTGGGACAGGCCCTGCGGCGGCGGGGCGCGGCGGCCCCGGGCCGGGCGCCGCTGGAGGCGCGGGTGATTTTCGACGGCTCGCCCGGACTTCTGGATCTGCGCCGGGCCCTGCAGGCCTGCGGCGCGTTCCCGTACGTGCGCTTCGACTCCTTGCGGGGTTTGGCGGTCTCGCTGGATGTGGACGGACCGACGCTGCGTCTGGAGGCGCTGCTGGAAAAGGCGGAGCCGCTGCTGGGCACGCCCGTGCCTTCGGCGCTGAGAGCCTGGGCGCCCGAATCGTCCACCGGCTGCTTCGCGACCAACACGGGGGCGAAGGATCTGATCGGCTGGATCCGGGAGCTCGCGCTGGACGGCGGTCCGAAGGACGCGGGCCGCCGCAACCTGCTTCAGGCCCTCGAACTCCTCGACGACGCGGGGCTGTCCTCCGCGTTCCTGCCGAAGACGGAGCCCGGGATGCTGATCGTCACGGGGATGGAGGAGCGGGAGGGCCGCGTGTATCCGGCGTTCGCGCTCGTGCTGCCGTCCCGGGATCCGCGCGGCGCCGTGGACGCGATGAACGCGCTGGTGCGGAAGCGGGCGGGGAAGTGGGCGGAGAAATCCAACCGCATCGAGCGGCCGCTGGAGGACACGAGGCTGTACTCCTGGCGCTGGCCGGACGCCCTCGAGATCAACGACATCCTGAGGCCGACCTACGCGGCGCTGAAGGACGCCTTCGTGATCGGGAACAACGAAGGGTTCACCGAGCAGCTGGTGCGCACCGCCGCGCAGGGGGGCGGGCTCGAGACGACGCCGAACCACCGGCGCCTGCTGGGGCGCCTGAAGGACACGGGCTTCGCCGCCGAGCCGGGCATCGCGGGCGGTTTCCTCTGGCCGCCGCTCCTGCGCGAGTCGCTGGACGGCCTGCTCGTGCACGTCACCCGGCAGGTGGTGGCCTCGACGCTGGAGCCGGCGAAACACCGGGCGGCCGTGGTGGCGGAGCTGAAGGCGCGGCTGGGCCGCGAGCCCCAGGAGGCGGAGATCGTCGCCGAATACAACGATTCGTTCGCGCGGCTCAAGGTGGAACGCGAGGAGGCGCTCAAGAACGACCTGCGCGCCCTGGATTTCGTGAAGTGGCTCGCGTTCGAGGCGAATCCCTCGTCGAAGGGGATCCTCTTCCGCCTGGCGCTCGAACTCCGGTGAGGCCCCGTGGTATAAGGGGCGCATGGAAGGAGGCCGACGCCCATGACCCCGGATGAATTCTGGACCCTGATCGAGCAGAGCCGCAGCAAGGCCTCCCGACCCGACGACCAGGTCGACGTGATCGTGGACACGCTCAAGACCCTCCCGCTCGCCGAGATCGTCGCGTTCGACCGGCAGCTCTGGAGGCTGCTCGCCGAATCCTACCGCTGGGACCTCTGGGCGGCCGCGTACATCATCAACGACGGCTGTTCCGACGACGGGTTCGAGTATTTCCGCGGCTGGCTCCTCCTGCAGGGACGCGCCGTCTGGGAGGCGGCCCTGAAGGATCCCCAAAGCCTGGCGGACCTTCCCGAGGAGGCGCTCGGGGACGGCGTCGAGTGCGAAATGGTGCTCGGCGCCGGCGCGGAGGCCTATGAGGAGGCCGTCGAGGAGGAGATCCCGGACCACGGGCAGCGTTATCCGGACGATCCTTTGGGCAAGCCCTGGGAGGAGGAGGACTTGAGCCGCCTCTATCCGAGACTCTGGGCGCGCTTCGCCGGGGAATGAAATACGCCGCGTTGGCCGCCCTGCTGCTCGTGCTGCAAGGCGACCCCGTGGTGCGCGTCACGGCGACGGTCGAGACGGACCCCGTTCGCCATGCGGGGGACGCGGCGGACGATCCCGCGATCTGGATCCATCCTGCGGATCCTTCCCTCAGCATCGTGCTCGGCGACGACAAGGAGGGCGGGGTCTGCCTCTACGGGCTCGACGGCCGCCTCTTGCAGGAGATCGACGGCGGCAAGAATCTGAACAACGTCGATCTTCGCTACGGATTCCCGCTGGCCGGGGCATTCGCCGACGGCATCCCGCACGAGCGGGTGGATCTCGTGGGCGTGGGGAATGAGACGGACGAATCCCTCTCGTTCTACAAGATGAACCCCGTGCGCCGGCGCCTGGAGCCGGCGGGGACGATCCGCGGGCTGGGGCTGGTGCCGTACGGGTCCTGCATGTACCGCAGCGCGAAGACCGGGCGCTTCCACTATTTCGTCAATGCCAAGTCGGGCGTCATCCAGCAGTGGGAGCTCAAGGAGGACGGGAAGGGCGGCGTCGGCGGGACCCTGGTCCGCAAGCTCAAGCGGGCGTCGATCGTGGAAGGCTGCGTGGCGGACGATGAACTGGGTCGCCTGTATGTCGGGGAAGAAAGCGCAGGCATCTGGAAGTTCGGGGCGGAGCCCGGGGACGGGTTGGAGGGCGTCCTGATCGACAAGACCGGTCGTGGCGGTCATCTCGCGGTGGACGTCGAAGGCCTGGCGATCTATGCCGCCCCGGACCGCACGGGCTATCTGATCGCGTCCAGCCAGGGGAACAACCGCTTCGTGATCTACACGCGCGAGGGCGGGAACGCCTACGTGGGGACCTTCGAGATCGTGGACGGTAGGATCGACGGCTGCAGCGACACCGACGGGATCGAAGTGGTCGGCGCCGCGCTCGGCCCCGCGTTTCCCAAGGGACTCTTCGTGGCGCAGGACGGTTCGAATCCCGGCGGCCACCAGAACTTCAAGCTGGTGCCCTGGGAGTCCATTGCGGAGAAGTTCAGTCCGCCGCTCAAGGTCCGGGACGGGGATTGACGCCGTCCCGGTCCTTGACGACCGACGCCGTAAGAACTAGATTATTGTAGAGGTTCTTAGATCATGGCCAAGGACATACAAATCTCGGCATTCGTCTCGCAGGAGACGCGGGACGATCTCGACCGCTTCGTACGGGCGACCGGGATGAAGAAGGCCTTCGTCATCGAGCAGGCGCTTCGGAATCATCTGCGGGCGCTCCGGGAGATCCCTCCGGAATTCGTCCTCCCCACCCGGGTGACCCTGTCGAAAGCGTCGTTCAAACGGGTGGTCCGGGAGCTCAGGGGCTCCGCCCGCCCCACCCGTGCGCTGGTGCGGCTCCTGAAGGGCAAGGCGGTTTCGGACGATGGCCTCCATTAGGCTGCTCCGGGAAAGCGACGACCGCAGCCGGTTCGTCTCGGGCGACGCTTCGCTGGACCGGTATTTCCAGGTCTACGCCGGTCAGAACCAGTTCCGACACCATCTCAGCGTCAGCTATGTCTGTGAGGAGCACGGGGAGATCAAGGGGTATGCCAGTGTCGCGGGGGGCGTGCTGGAGGCGGAATCGCTGCCCGCCGGAGGCCCGAAGCTGCCCGCGTACCCCCTTCCTATCCTGCGTCTGGCCCGGCTGGCGGTCGCACAATCGGCCCAAGGCAGGGGAATCGGTGCGCAACTCGTGCGTCACGTGCTGTTGCTGGCGCTGAAGATGGCGTCGACCACGGGATGCGTCGGTGTGCTGGTGGATTCGAAACCGGGGGCCCTCCGTTTCTACGAGCGGTTCGGGTTCGTGAAGCTGGAGGTGCTGGAGGGCGAACTCCTGGCCGGTTCCGTCCCCTGTTTTCTTTCCGTGAAGAAGATTCAGACCGCGCTTTCCCGATCCTGAGCGCCGGGCGCGGGCTACTTCTTCTCGAAGCCGATCAGGGTCATCGTCATCGGCTTGGGCATCTGGGGGGAGCCGAACTCGCTCTTGACCAGGCCCCCCGGGATCTCCGGGCAGAGCCATCCCTTGGCCTTGACCGGCTGGCCCCGTTCCAGGGAGGTCCATTCCCAGGTGCGGCACTTGTAGGTCTTGCCGTTGACGGCGACCTCCTCCTCCTTCTCCGAGGGCGGCGCCTGGCCTTCCTTCTTTTCGATCATCGCCGGCACCTCCTTGCGGGGGGCGGGCATCTCCATCTTGCGGCCGTCCATGTCCATGACCATCTTCGAGTCCAGGACGACCTTGTCGGCGCTGACCTCCACGAGCGTGGACGTCAGCTCGGTCTCGACGGCCCGGCCGCCGGCGTCCATGACCATCTTGTGCTTCACCCAGGATCCCGGCTTGCACGACTTCCAGTGGGTGTACTGCGGGTTGTCCATCTTCTCCTGGGCGCCCAGGCTGAGGAGGATGGCAGCGGCGATCGATTTCATGCGGTTGTCCTTCTGTGAATCCTAAATAAACCCCGCCCGTTGCAGCAGTTCCTTCGTGACCCCGGACTTCCTGACGGGACGTTTGGTGGCGGCGTCCAGTTCCAGGTTCACCCGGTCGCCCTTGCGGATGCGGCCGAGCGTGGTGATCTTGCGCGTGGTCGGGATCAGGGCCACGCTGAACCAGCCCGCTTCGACGTCGACGATCGTCAGGCTCACGCCGTCGATCGCGATCGACCCCTTGGGGATGAGCTGGGAGGCGAGGTCCGTCTCGATGTGCAGGACGGCGCCCGCGCGCAGAATCCGTCCGGTGCCCTCGACGTGGCCCTGCACGAGATGCCCGCTGATGCGGTCGCCGAATTTCAACGCGCGCTCGAGGTTGACGCCGTCCCCGGGCTTCAGGCTCCCCAGCGTGGTCCGCTTCAGGGTCTCGGAGACCAGGTCGAAGCCCGTGGAATCCTTTCCGGGCCGGGCGACGGTGAGGCAGACGCCGGAGACCGCGACGCTCTCGCCGTGCTGGAGATCGTTCCAGCCGGTGCGGAGCTCGAGACGGCGTCCGGGCCGGACGACGCGCCCCTGTCTCTCGACGATGCCGCTGAACATGCCCGTCACCCGCCGAAGATCGCGGCCTTTTGCGAGGGGAAGGCGGCGGGGTCGGCGTCCTCCCGCTGTCCCGTGGGAACGCCGGAGCGGCTGGCGAGGTGGGAGCGCAGCTCCTCCATGGCCGTGCTCTTGTACTTCTCGGAAAGCCTTTCGAGGGCGAAGAGGCTGCCGGAGATCGCGCGGCGGAAACGGTGGGCCTGCGCGGTCAGTTCGCCGGTCTCCTCGGCGTGGCGCTGGTTGACTTCGATGAGCCGGGTGGAGAGCTGCTCGACGAGCTTCTGGATCATCTTGGGGTCCTTGGACATGGCCTCGTAGAGGTTCGTGTCCTGCGGGCCCGAGAACACCAGCACGTCGCATTCGGTGACGGCGCGCACGGTGGCGGTGCGGGGGGTCTGGAGGATGGCGGCGAGTTCGCCGAACCATTCGCCGCTCTTGATCGTGCCGACCACGTTGCCCTGGACCTCGACGACGGCCGTGCCCTTGGTCATGAAGAAGATCTCGTTGCGCGCGTCCTGGCCCTGGGTGAGCAGGGCGGCGTCCTTGGGGTAGCGTTTGGCGGCTTTCTGGATGGCCATTCGCGCGGTATTCTCCCCGTCCGGAGGCCCCCTGTCCATGAAAAGGCCTTGACCCCGGAATGCCGATAGTGATAATGGCACCTCCCTCAGGGGAGTGTGCGCCGTTGTTTTCGAGGTGCATTTGATCATTGACGTGGTGACGCTCTTCCCCCGGATGTTTTCGGGGGTTTTGGGCGAGAGCATCCTGAAACGCGCCCAGGAACAGGGGTTGATCGAGGTCAACCTCGTGAACCTGCGCGATTTCGCGAAGGACAAGCACAAGAAGGTCGACGCCCCGCCGTACGGGGGCGGCGCCGGGATGGTGCTGATGGCCGACCCCGTCTTCGAGACGGTCGACTACCTTCGGCACAACGGACGCGAGGAGTCGTTCCTGGTCCTGCTGACGCCGGGCGGCGTGCGCTACGACCAGACCCTCGCGCAGGAGCTCTCGAAACAGAAGGGCCTCATCATCCTGTGCGGGCACTATGAAGGATTCGACGAGCGGGTGAGCCACGGGCTCTCGCCGCTCGAAGTGTCCATCGGCGACTATGTGTTGACGGGCGGGGAGATCCCCGCGATGGTTCTTTTGGATTCGGTGGCGCGCCTCGTTCCCGGGGTGCTCGGGTCGCAGGAATCGCTCCTGACGGAGTCCTTCACGAAGGACGCCCTGGAGTATCCGCAGTACACGCGACCCGCGGAAGTCCGGGGGATGAAGGTTCCCGACGTCCTCCTGTCGGGCGATCACGAAAAGATCGCCCAGTGGCGGGAGGGGCAGTCGAAGGAGCGGACCGAGGCGCGGCGTCCCGACCTGAAGGACGGGATGCGCAAGGGATACAGGCAGATTTGAGGGTAGGGCCATGCGAGCGCTGCAAGAACTTGAAGCCGAGTGGTCGCGGAAGAAGCCGCTGACGTTCTCCGTGGGCGACACCGTCGAGGTGCACGTCCGGATCATAGAAGGCGACCGCGAGCGCATCCAGATCTTCAACGGCGACGTGATCGCGCGGCGCCACGGCGGCCTCTCCGAGACCTTCACCGTGCGCCGCCTGGTGCAGGGCGAGGGCGTCGAGCGCGTGTTCCCCTACCATTCGCCCCGCGTCGTCGACGTCGTGGTGAAGAAGAAGGGCCAGGTCCGCCGCGCCAAGCTGCACTACCTGCGCGATCGCGTGGGCCGCGGGACCCGCATCGAGCAGAAGTTCGGCCTGGAGAAGCTGGCCCCCGCCTCGCCGGCCGCGGCTGCGGCCGCCGCCGCGGCGGTTCCGGCGAAGCCCGAACCCGCCCCCGCGAAGTAGGGAAGGCCCGGGGCTTCTGGCTTCTTCGCGGTCCGCTTCGTACAATCCCCTGCCATGAGCGGGGGAAATCCCTACGAACGGGACGCGAAGTTCGACGATTCGCTGCGCCCGGATTCCTTCGAGGAATTCATCGGGCAGCGCCGTTCCGTCCAGAACCTGAAGATCGCCATCCAGGCCGCCCGCAAGCGCAAGGAGCCGATCGACCACGTCCTCTTCAGCGGCCTCCCCGGCCTCGGCAAGACCACGCTCGCGCGCCTCATCGCCTTCGAGATGAAGGCCCAGCTGCACACCACGATGGGCCCCATCCTCAAGCGTCCCGGGGACCTGGTCGGCACGCTGACCAAGCTCCAGGAGGGGGATGTCCTCTTCATCGACGAGTGCCACCGCATGCTCCCCGACGTCGAAGAGTTCCTCTACTCGGCGATGGAGGACTACACGGTCTCCATCGCGATGGAGAGCGGCATGCAGGGGCGGACGATCAACCTGGCGATCAAGCGCTTCACGCTGGTGGGGGCGACCACGCGGGAGGGGCTGCTCAGCGAGCCGTTCCGGGCGCGCTTCGGCCTGCTCGAGAAGCTGGAGTGGTATCCCGTCGAAGACCTGGTGAAGATCCTCAAGCGCTCCGCGAAGATCCTGAAGACGGGCATCGAGGACGACGCGTGCCGCCTGCTCGGCGAGCGCTCGCGCGGGACGCCGCGCATCGCGAACCGCTACTTGCGCCGCGTGCGCGACCTCGCGCAGGTGCAGGGGGCGAAGTCCATCACGCGCGCGATCACGATGGAGGCGCTGGGGATGCTCGGGGTGGACGACGCCGGCCTGGAGGAGACGGACCGCAAGATCCTCCGCACGCTGGTGACGACGAACGGCCCCGTGGGGC
Organism: uncultured Planctomycetales bacterium; assembly: GCA_964619955.1. Lineage (GTDB taxonomy): Bacteria > Planctomycetota > MHYJ01 > MHYJ01 > JACPRB01 > JACQFK01. Next base: position 47,355 of record CAZUJF010000009.1, on the reverse strand, counting down.
TCAAGACGCTCGCGGTCGCGGTCGGCGAGGAGGAGGGCACGATCGAGGAGGTCTACGAGCCCTACCTGATCCAGAACAACTTCCTCGTGCGGACCTCGCGCGGCCGGCGCGCGACGGACAAGGCCCTCAAACACCTGGAGGTCGAGGGCAAAGGCGACGACTCCGCGCAGCAGAAGCTCTTCTGAGCTACAGCGCCTTCTCGTAGATCCGGTAGGTCTTGTACGGCTTCGCCCCCATCTGCTGCACGGGGCGGTTCATGAGGTCGTTCGTCTCGAGGATCCACGAGATCTCGGCGGCCTGGTACCCGCGCGCCATCCCGTCCACCACGAAGCGCTGGTAGAAGAGGGAGGCGATGCCGAGGTGCTGCTGCTCGCGTTTCACGCCCAGGGCCACGACGCGGTAGGTGGGGATCTTCCTCAGGTTGAATTTGAGGAACTGCCACCAGCCGAAGGGGAGCAGCGAGCCCTTCGCCTTCTTGAGGGCGCGGTTGATGTCGGGCAGGGCGAACGCGAAGCCGACGGGCTTCCCGCCGAGCTCCGCGATGTACGAGAACTCGGGCAGCAGGACCGGCCTCATCTCCCGCGCCATGAAGCGGACCTCCTCCGGGGTCATCGGCACGAAGCCCCAGTGCCTCTCCCAGGCGCCGTTGTAGATGTCCTGGACCACCGCGAGGTCTCGCTCGAAATGAGATAGATCGAAGTTCCGGATCGTCACCCCGCTGCGCCGCTGCAGCGCGGCCACCACCCGGTTGATGCGGTCCATGTCGAGGTCGCTTTGCGTGATGATGTAGGCGAGCAGGTCCATGGCCTTCGTGAATCCGGCGCCCTCCACCAGTTTCACGTAGGACTTCGGGTTGTACGTCATCAGCACGAAGGGGGACCAGTGGAAGCCGTCCACGAGCAGGCCGCAGGGGTCGTTCAGGGAGGGGTTCACCGGGCCGCGCACGCGGTCGAGGCCGCGCTCCCGGAGCCAGGCGCCGGCCCGGTCGAAGAGGGCGCCCGCGGTCGCGTCGTCGTCGATGCATTCGAACCACCCGAAGAAACCCGTCTTGTCGCCGTGGGTCTCGTTGTGGGCGCGGTTGTGGATCGCGGAGATGCGGCCGACGGCCTGCCCGCCGTCCTCGGCGATGAAATGGGCGGCCTCCGCATGCTTCCAGAAGGGGTTCCGCTGCGGGTCGAGCATCTTCAGCTCGTTGGAAATCAGCGGCGGGACCCAGTTTGGATCCCCTTCGTAAAGGTCGAAGGGAAGGCGGACGAAGCGCTGCAGTCCCGCACGATCCGCGACGGGCAGGACGTTCATGAGTGCGGGATCTCCAGCTGGTCGCAGACCACGTCGAGATCCGCCCAGCCCTGGGCCTCCAGCCGGAGCGGGATCTTCTGCGGGCCCTTCACCTCGAGAAAATAGCCGGTGAGCTTGTGGTGCACGACCCGGGAGATCTGGGTCCGGTGCACGAAGATCGAGGTGGGCCCCACCGGCCTCGCCGCCGCGGGCGGATGAGCGGCGAGGGCCGCCGGATCGAGGCCGTCCTTCTCGCTGACGAGGAAGAGCCCCTCGGGGGCGCAAAGGACCGTGCCGCTGGACCAGACGGAGCCGGACGCCAGCGGCAGGTTGAAGCGGGCGTCGCGGATCGTGAACGGGAAGGGGATCTCGACTTTTTCCGGGGGCGGCTTCGGCGTGCGCTCGGGGGTCGCGATCCGGCCCACGATGCCGCGGTTCTCCCTCGTGATCCGGCAGACCTGGCAGACGGAGTCGCTCAACGGAAGCATCTGACCGCAACGCGGGCAGGTCCAGGTGTCGGCCATCGTCAAACCCCTAGATGACGCCCAGTTTCTTCCCGATCCGCTCCATGATCTCAAGGACGCGGCTGAGCTCCTCGTCCGTGTGGGTGGCCATGTAGCTCGTGCGCAGCAGGCAGAGGTCGGCCGGCACCGCCGGCGAGATGATCGGATTCACGAAGACCCCGGCCTCGAAGAGCTCCCTCCAGAAGAGCAGGGTCTTGTCGAAATCCCCGATGATGATGGGCACCACCGGGCTCTGGGTGCCGCCGATGTTGAAGCCGAGGTCCCGGTAGGCGGACTGCATCTTCCGGACGTTGCGCCAGAGGCGCTCCCGGTGCTCCGGCTCCTTCTCCATGAGGTCCAGGCCGGCGAGGACGGTGGCCACGGCGGAGGGCGGCATGGAGGCGGAGAAGATGAGCGAGCGCGCGTGGTGTTTGATGTAGTCGACGGCCGCCACGGGACCCGCGATGAAGCCGCCCAGGGAGGCGAAGGATTTCGAGAAGGTCCCCATGATGAGGTCCGTGTCCTTCTCGACCCCGAAATGCTCGGCCGTCGAGCGCCCGTCGGGCCCCATGTAGCCGAGGCCGTGCGCGTCGTCGAGCAGGATGCGGAACTTGTGGCGCTTCTTCAGGCGCACGATCTGGGGCAGCGCGCCGAGGTCGCCCTCCATGGAGAAGACCCCCTCGGTGACCACGAGGACCGAGCCGGGCGTCTCCTGCATCTCGACCGAGTCGAGGATGCGCTGGAGATCCTCCATGTCGTTGTGCTTGAACTTGATGGTGCGGCCGAAGGCGAGGCGGCAGCCGTCGATGATGGAGGCGTGGTTCATCCGGTCGCAGAGGATGACGTCGTCCTTGCCGACCAGCGTGGAGATCACCCCGAGATTGGCCTGGAAGCCCGTGCTGAAGAGCAGGGCGCGCTCCTTGCGCACGAAGCGGGCCAGGCGCGCCTCGAGCTCCTCGTGGATGTCGAGCGTGCCGTTGAGGAAGCGCGAGCCCGTGCAGCCGGAGCCGTATTTGTCGATGGCGTTCTTGGCGGCCTCCTTGACCTTGGGGTGGGTGCTGAGGCCGAGGTAGTTGTTGGACCCGATCATGATCATGCGCCGGCCCTGGATCATGACCTCGGCGTCCGCGCCGGATTCGATGGCCTTGAAGAACGGATACAGCCCCTGGGCCTCGATCTCCTTGTGGCGCTTGAAATCCACGCACTTCTGGAAGAGGTCACCGTGGGACTGGTCCATGCGGCTGGGATTCTACCGCAAGCGGCTCCGGAGGCAAATCAGTACCGGGGGGTCCCGATGGTATCATCCTCCCCATGAGCGACGCGGGACCGGGGTTGCTGGAGCGGCTGCAGGGAGGCCTGCAGCGGGCCTGGCGCTTCATCCAGAAGGACCTCTGGCTGAGCCTTCCCGAGGATCGCCGCGGCCGTTTCGCCTACCGCCTTCTCCGCATGGGCGTCCTCGTCGTGGAGGGGTTCACCCGCAGCGAGGTCTTCCTGCTCGCGGCGGCGCTCACCTACCAGGTGATCTTCGCCTTGGTGCCGCTGCTCGTCGTCATGATCGCCGTCGTCAAGGGCTTCGTCGGCCTGGAGGGCGTCACCGGGCAGGTGCAGAAGTTCCTGGTGAAGTATTTCATCCCCGAGGTCTCCGCGGAGATCGTGCCGCAGGTCAACAATTTCATCGCGAACGCCAACACGGCCGCCGTCGGTGCGGTCGGGTTCGCGGTCCTGCTCTACACCAGCCTCTCGTTCCTGGGGACGATCGAGCGCGCGTTCAACCGCATCTGGGGCGTGCGGGCGGGCCGGCCGCTGCTGCGCCGCTTCACGCTGTACTGGACGCTGCTGACGGTGACGCCGGTCCTGCTCGCCGCCTCGATCTCCCTGGCGACGCTCGCCCGGAGCAACGCGCTGTATGCCTGGATCAGCACGCATGTGCCGTACTTCTCCCAGCTCACGGTGGCGCTGACGCAGTATCTCGTGGCGTGGATCCTCTTCGCGGGCATCTACCTGCTCATGCCCAACACGAAGGTCCGCTTCCAGTCCGCGCTGGGCGGAGCGCTCGTGTCCGGAACCCTCTGGCAGCTCATGATGAACGTGTACGTCTGGTACAACACGCAACTCGTCGCGATCGACAAGTTCTACGGGTCCCTCGGGGCGATCCCCGTCTTCCTCCTCTGGATCTACCTCAGCTGGATCATCGTCCTCTTCGGCGCGGAGGTCGCGTTCGCGATGCAGCACGTCAACACCTACCGCCGCGAGGTGGAACAGGTCCGCCTCAGCGCCTCCGCGCGGGAGCGCCTGGCGCTGGTGTCCGCGGCCGAGGTGGTCCGTCCGTTTCTGACCGGCGGGGAGCCGCCCACGGGGGAGGAGGTCGCCGCGCGCCTCAACGCCCCGGTCCGGGCCGTGAACGACATCCTCTTCGAACTGGCCACCCGGAACGTGCTGCGGGCGGTGCCGGCGGCGGGGCGCAAGGATCCCGTCTACCTGCCCGCCCGCGATCCTTCGCGGATGACGGCGCGGGAGGTGGTGGAGGCGGTGCGCAACCACGGGGATCCGGCGTCGCTGCCGGAGGGGCCGGATCTCCAGGCGATTTATGCGCTCATCGACCGCGTCGAGGGGCAGGCCTACGCGCCGCTGGAAGGCGTCACCCTGCGCGACCTGGCGGTCCCGCCTCCCGTCACGGGCCCCGCTGCAGGTTCCTGATCAGGCCCTCGAGTTCGCCCCGCAGGTCCGGCCGGATCTCCAGGGCGCGTTTCCAGTCCTCGGCCGCCTTGCCCTTGAGGTCCTGCTTGACGTAGGCGTGGCCGCGCACCACGAGCGCCTCGGCCAGCTGGGGGTCGGCGATCCAGGCCTGCGTGGCCTCCTGGATCGCGGCGGGGGCGTCGCCCTTGTCGAGCAGGAGGCGGGCGCGGAGCGCGCGGGCGCGCGGGTGGCCGCGGGAGATCTCCAGAGCCTTGTCCGCGGCGGCGAGGCCGTCGTCGGGCCTTCCGGCCTTCCCGAGGAGCCCGGCCTTCTCGAGATGGAGGCTCAGGTCGTTGGGGTCCGCGGCGAGCATGGCTTCCAGATCGGCGAGCGCCTCGTCGAGGCGGCCGGCGGAGGCCCGGGCCATGGCGCGGCCGCGCCGGGCCTGGGCGGCGGCGGCGGGATCCGGCGCCCTGGCGAGGACGCTCTCGTAGTCCTGGATCGCGGCGTCCCAGCGACCGCGGGCCTCATGGGCGGACGCCCGAAGCGTGAGGGCCTCCAGCGCCGGGGGGGCGGTCTTGATGATCTCGGAGAGGTCGGCCTCGGCCTTGTCCCAGTCCTTCAGCCCCATCCGGGCGCGGGCGCGGAGGGTCAGGGCGGGCACGTCCTGCGGATGCGCGCCGAGATACTGCGTCAGCGCCTCCACGGCGGTCTCGAGATCCTTCGGCTCGGTCCGGCCGCTGCGCCGCCATTGTTCGAAGGAGGCGACGCCGAGCTTGAGCCGCACCTCGGGGAGGCTGGGGCGGAGCTTGAGGCAGTTCTCGAAGTCCGTGCGCGCCTCGTTGAAGCGTCCCTCCTCGAAGAGCAGGGTGCCGCGCAGATACCAGGCCTCGAGGAAATGCTCGCTGATCGTCAGCGCGGTGCTGAGCGCGTTGATGGCCTCGACCCGGCGTTTGAGGGCCTGCAGGGCGGCGGCCGTCCAGGCGTGGATGTCGGCGATCGCCGGGGCGAGCCGGGCCGCGGTCTCGAACGACTTGAGCGCTTCCGCGGGATTCTTGAGCTCCAACTGGGCGATGCCGCGGAGATACGGCGGCAGCCACTCGGTGGGATCCCCGGTCTCGGCGATGTCCGCGCTGCTGACGGCGTCCTTGAAGTTGCGGTCCGCGAGCACGACGCAGGTCTGGGCGGTGGCGAGCAGCTTCTGGTCGATCTTGACCTGGTATTCCGCGGCGGGCGCCATGAAGCGCCGCAGGGGCTCCGAGGCGTCGAGGGCGAGGCGGTCCTCGGCGACGAGCGAGGTCTTCATCCCGGCGAGGCGGGCGCGCTGCAGGATGCGGGTGTTGAGCAGCCCGAGCAGGTAGCGCGCCGGGGTCTCCCGATGGCGCGCCTCGCACTCCTTGTAGGAGGCGCGCGCCTCCTCGAGGTTGTACATCAGCTCCAGGGCCTGCCCGTGCAGCCGCATGGCCTCCTCGGACCCGGGAAACAGGGTGAGCGCCGTCGTGGCGCCCTTCAGGGCCTCCTCCGAGAGGCCCGCGATGTCCTCGAGGCGGAAGTCGTCGGGAGCCGGCAGGCTGATGAATTTCCGGACGCGGTCCAGGAGCTCCCGCGTGCGTTCGAGGTGGGACAACGCAAGCTCCGCGCCTTTGCGGTCCCGCGCCACGCGGACGTAATCCCGCTTCCACTTGAACATGAAGAAGGTGCTGGTCAGCGCGAAGACGACCAGGATGGGGAGCAGGGACGTGAGGACCTGGCGTTTCTTCAGGCCCGGCGGCGGGACGGGCGCGGGGGCTGCGGGACGAGTCATGGGGGAATTATAGGAACTTGCGCCTATCAACGACCCGGTTTGCAAAAGGTTCGCTCCCCCTATAGAATCCGCCCACCTCACTTATGGCCCAACATCCGTTCATCACCGTCCGCGGGGCCAAGGAGCACAACCTCAAGAATTGCAGCCTGGAGATCCCCCGCGACCGGCTGGTGGTGTTCACGGGGCTCTCGGGATCGGGGAAGTCCTCGCTCGCCTTCGACACGCTCTACGCCGAGGGCCAGCGCCGCTACGTGGAGTCCCTGTCCGCCTACGCGCGGCAGTTCCTCGAGCAGATGCAGAAGCCCGACGTCGAATCCATCGAGGGCCTGCCGCCGACGATCTCCATCGAGCAGCGCCAGGGGCACGCGACGCCGCGCTCCACGGTCGCGACCAGCACCGAGATCTACGACTACCTGCGGCTGCTCTTCGCGCGGATCGGCCGCCCGAAGTGCTGGCGCTGCGGGCGGGATATCGTCCAGCAGACCCCCGAGCAGATCATCAACGAGATCCTGGCGATGCCGGAGGGCTCCAAACTCACGCTGCTCGCCCCCCTGGTGCGCGGCAAGAAGGGGGTGCACAAGGACGTCTTCGAGCGCGTGCGCCGCGAGGGCTTCGTGCGGGTCCGCGTCGACGGGGTGGTGCAGGAGCTGAAGGACGTCGTCACGCCCGACAAGAACAAGAAGCACGAGATCGAGGCGGTGGTCGACCGCCTGGTCCTCGAGAAGGCGACGGTCCGCCGGCGCCTGGCCGACTCGGTCGAGACGGCGGTCAAGCTGGGCGAGGGGTTGCTCGTGGTCCTCTCCGAAAGCGGCGACCGGCTCTTCAGCACGCTGTATTCCTGTCCCGACTGCGGGATCTCGTTCGGCGAGCTCCAGCCCCGGCTCTTCTCGTTCAACTCCCCCTACGGCGCGTGCCCGACCTGCGACGGCCTGGGGGCCTGCCTGGAGCTGGACGACGATCTGATCGTGACGGACAAGACGCTGTCCCTGAAGGACGGCGCGATCGAGCCGTGGCGGCGCCTGGGCAAGCGCATGACCATCCGCTACAACCGCCGCCTGCGGGAGTTCGGGGAGGTCTACGGGGTCAAGCTGGGCACGCCCTTCGAGAAGATCCCCGCGGACAAGCGCGCGATCCTGCTCCACGGCACGGACGCCGCCGTGGCGCGCAAGGCGGAGGGCTGGTTCGAGGGGGTGGCCCCGAGCCTGATGTACCGCTTCCGGAACACGGACAGCGAATTCATCAAGCAGCGCATCATGGGCTACATGACGGAGTCGCCCTGCAAGGAGTGCGAGGGACGCCGCCTGAAGCCCGAGGCGCTCTCCGTCCGCGTGAACGGCCGGAACATCCACGAGGTCTCGTCGATGACGATCGAGGCGGGGCGCGCGTTCTTCGACGCCCTGCCCCTGACGAAGGAGGAGGAGCAGATCTCGCGGCTGATCCTCAAGGAGGTCCGCAGCCGCCTGAAGTTCCTCTGCGACGTCGGCCTCGCGTACCTGACGCTGGACCGGCGTTCGTCCACGCTCTCAGGCGGCGAGCACCAGCGGATCCGGCTGGCGTCCCAGGTCGGCAGCGGGCTCGTGGGGGTCTGTTACGTCCTGGACGAACCCACCATCGGGTTGCACGAACGCGACAACAAGCGGCTGCTCGAGACGCTGGTCCGGCTCCGGGACATCGGCAACACGGTCATCGTGGTGGAGCACGACGAGGACACGATCCGCGCCGCCGACCACATCGTCGACGTGGGGCCCGGGGCGGGGCTGCACGGGGGGGAGGTCGTCGCGCAGGGGACGCTCGCGCAGATCATGGCGGAGCCGCGCTCCGTGACGGGGCGCTACTTCTCCGGGGCGGAGGACATCCCGCTGCCCCAGACGCGGCGCAAGGCGGACCTCACGCGCGTGGTGGACATCCGCGGCGCCCGCGAGAACAACCTGAAGAAGGTCGACGTGAAGATCCCGCTGGGCTGCTTCGTCTGCGTCACGGGCGTCTCGGGGTCCGGCAAGTCCACGCTGGTGGACGACATCCTGCACCGGGCGGCGGCGCGCGCGCTGATGGGGGCGAAGGTGAAGCCGGGGGCCTACGACAGGATCCTCGGACTGGCGCAACTGGACAAGGTGATCGAGATCGACCAGTCGCCGATCGGGCGCACGCCGCGCTCCAACCCGGCGACGTACACGGGCGCCTTCGACGAGATCCGCGCGCATTTCTCGATCGCGAAGGAGGCGAAGGCCCGCGGCTACAGCCCGGGGCGCTTCAGCTTCAACGTGAAGGGCGGTCGCTGCGAGGCCTGCGAGGGGCAGGGGACCAAGGTCATCGAGATGCATTTCCTGCCGGACGTCTACGTCATGTGCGAGGAATGCCGGGGTCGGCGCTACAACCGGGAGACGCTCGAGATCAAGTTCAAGGGACTGGACATCGCCGCGGTGCTGGAGATGCCCGTGGAGGCGTCCCTGGGCTTCTTCGCGAATTTCCCGAAGCTGCAGCGGATCCTGCAGACCCTGGACGACGTCGGTCTCGGCTACATGCATCTCGGGCAGGCCTCGACGACGCTCTCGGGGGGCGAGGCGCAGCGCGTGAAGCTGGCGACGGAGCTCTGCAAGTCCTCGTCGGGGCGGACGATGTACATCCTGGACGAGCCGACGACGGGGCTGCATTTCGCGGACATCAAGAAGCTGCTGGCGGTGCTCACGCGGCTGGTGGATCTGGGCAACACCATCGTCGTGATCGAGCACAACATGCACGTGATCAAGACGGCGGACTGGATCCTCGATCTCGGGCCCGAGGGGGGCGACAGGGGCGGGGAGCTGGTGGTGGCGGGGCCGCCGGAGCGCGTCGCCGAGGAGCCGCGCTCGTACACAGGACGGTATCTGAAGCCCTACCTGGTGCGGCCATGAAGCGCGGTGTCATCCATGTCGCGGTGGAGCAGCGCCGCGTGAAGGTGCCGGTGGCGGAGGTCCGGGCGCTGGCGCGGCGGATTCTCGGGCCGCGCCGGAGCGTCTCCATCGCGTTCGTGACGGACGCGGCGAGCCGCCGGATCAACCAGCGCTTCCTCGGGCACGACTATCCGACGGACGTCATCTCGTTCCCCCTCGGCACGGATCTCTTCGGCGAACTGGTGATCTCGGCCGAGTTCGCCCGCCGGGAGGCGCGGGAGCGCGGGATCCCGGTCGGGGAGGAGCTGTTGCGCTACGTGGCGCACGGTCTGCTGCATCTGCTGGGATACGACGACCACCACCCGGCCGAGCGCCGGCGGATGTGGGCGCGGCAGGAGCGGGAGTTGAAGGCGGCGCTGCGCGTCTGAACGCTCACCGCATTGCTTCACACGACCCGGGGGTCGTGGTAGAATCCCGGGCATCGGAGGGTAATCCATGTTCCTTGAATGCTCCTCGTGCGGAAAGATGTACCGGGTCCGTGAAGGCACGGTGGCCGCCCCGACGAAATGTCCGGCCTGCGGCGGCGCCCTGCGCACGGCGGGGTCGACGCCCAGTCCGGTCGCGCCGGCGGCCGCGCCCGCCGGGCCCGATCCGCGGATCAAGGAGCTCGAGGGCAAGGTGAGCGCGCTGGAGCGCGACCTCGCGACCGCCCGCGCCGATGCCGAGGGCGGGCAGGCCGGATCCAAACGAATGGAGGCCGATCTCGCCCAGGCCCGTGAGGAAGCCCGGAAGAAGGGCGCCGAGCTGGAGAGCCGGGACAAGCGCATCGCCGAGCTGCAGAGCGACGTCGAAAAGGCCCGCAACCAGGCGGCCCAGAAGGCGCAGGCTTCCCAGCTCTCGGTGCTCAAGCAGAAGGACGAACGCATCGAGGAGCTTGAGTCGCGCATCGCCGAGCTCGAGGAGTCGGCGGCGGCCGGCGGGGAGAAGGCCTCCGGCGAAAGCCTGGAGAAGATCGCGCAGCTCGAAAAGGACCTCCTGGAGGCGCGCGAGAACATCCCGCGCGTGGCGGAGGAACTCGCGAACGAGAAGCTCACCTACCACAAGGCGCTGGTGGGCAAGGAAAAGGAAATCGAGGAGCTGAACACCCGGATCCAGACGCTGGAGCACGACCTCGTCCAGGCGGGCGCCTCGGCCCAGGCCGGCCAGGGGAGCGCGGACTCCGCCTCCGACGTGTTCCGCAAGCAGCTGGAGGACAAGGAAGCCGCCCTCCAGAAGGCGCAGAAGACCATTTCCGGCCTCGAGCGGCTGGTGCAGGACGGCGAACGCCTCTACCTGCAGCTCCGGAAGGACATGGAGAAGCTTCAGGCCGAGGGTGCCGCGGCGGCCGCGGCGGCCTCCGGCGAGCCCTCCCCGGCGCTCGCCGAGAAGGAGCAGCAGATTGCCGCGCTCGAGGAGGACGTCTCCCGCCAGAAGAAGATCATCGAGGACCTGCAGAAGCGCCTCCAGGACCAGGAGGAGGCGAACCGCCGCGAGATCAGGAAGATCGAGACCAAGGTGCGGGTCAAGAGCGGGGGCATGGACGAGGCGCGGCACCTCGCCGTGGACCTGGACCGCAGCCTGGGCAGCGTCAGCTCCCAGCTTGCCGCGCTGGTCGAGCGCGTGAAGCGCCTCCATCAGAGCCTCTACAAGACCGGCGAGGAGAGCCTGCCCGAGGGCGCCATGCCGGGCGAGTCAGCTTCCGATGCCGCGCCGGCGGAGCCCGCGCCCGTGGAAGCGGAAGTCCCGGCTCCGGTCGAAGCGTCGGGCGATGCCGCCTCCCCGGCCGAGCCCATGGAGGCTCCGCCGGTCGAGGATGCCGGCGCCTCGCTGCTCGCGGACGCGGCGTCCGAGGAGTCCGGCGAACTGCCGCCTGCAGAAACTCCGGTGGAGGCCGAAGTCCAGGGCGACGAGGTCCCCACGGTCGAGGAGGCCGTCGCCCGGGAGCAGGCGAAGGTTCAGGCCGAGCAGGGCGAGGAGGAGCTGGAGATGCTCCCCGACAGCCCCGGCGAGGGGCTGCCGCAGGACGAAACGCTGCTGGACATGGGCAAGATGGGCAAGTCCCTGCGCGCGGAAAAGCCTCCGGCGCCGCCCGCGCCCGCCCCCAAACGTCCGGACACGAAGATCCGTCCCCGTCCCCCCGCGGCCCCCGCCGCGGAGGAGAAGAAGGGCGGCTTCTTCGGCAAGCTCTTCGGAAAGAAGAAGTAGCCGGGAGGCGCAGCGGCGCATGGGCCCCCGCAGACCGGTCATCACCCTGGACGGGCCCGCAGGCGCGGGCAAATCCGCCGTGGCGCGGCGCGTGGCCGAACGGCTCAAGCTGCGCTTCCTCGACACGGGGGCGATGTACCGCTGCATCGCCTGGAAGGCGGACCGCCTGGGCCTCACCGACCCGCGGCGCATCGCGCTCATGATCCGGGACACGCGGCTGGGCCTCGGGCCGGACGTCGTGACCTGCGACGGGGAGGACGTCAGCGCCGTGATCCGGACGCCCAAAGTGACGGCCCTTATCCGTCCGATCGCGGAATCCCGGGAGTGCCGGGAGGAACTGGTGAAGCTTCAGCGCGAATTCGGCCGCGACGGCGGCCTGGTGAGCGAGGGGCGCGACCAGGGCAGCGTGGTGTTTCCGGACGCGGACTTCAAATTCTACCTGGACGCCTCCGTCGACGTGCGGGCCCGGCGCCGGCACGCGGAGGAGGGGGGCGACCTGGAGACCCTGCGCCGGTCCATCGAGCGGCGGGACGAGGAGGACCGGACCCGGCCCCTCTCCCCCCTGGTGGAACCCGAGGGGGCGGTCCACATCGACACGTCCGCCTTGACCCTGGAGGGGGTCGTCACTAGAATACTCGCCGCTATCGGGGCTTCATGACGCGCTGGTGGTGGCAGCTCTGTCAGTGGACGATCCGTCTGATCGGACTGGTCTTCTGGCAGTTGCGCGGCTTCGGGATGAGGAACATCCCCAGGACGGGCGGGGCCCTCCTGGTCGCGAACCACCAGAGCTTTCTGGACCCGCCGCTGGTCGCCGCATTCCTCCCGAGAGAGATGCACTTTATGGCGAGGCGGTCGCTCTTTCAAATTCCGCTGGTGGGGGGCCTGATCACCCGCTGCAACGCGTTCCCGATCGAGCGGGACTCCGCGGACCTGAAGGGGGTGAGGCAGGCCATCGCAAGGCTCCGAGAGGAGAACCTGCTGCTGGTGTTCCCGGAGGGAACCCGGACCGTGAACGGCGAGATCGGGCCGATGAAGCCCGGCGTCGGGATCCTGGCCGGGCGCGCGTCCGTTCCGGTGGTGCCGGTCCTGATCGAAGGTGCGTACACCGTGTGGCCGAAGGGGGCGATGTTGCCAGGATTCGGGAGGATCCGCATCGTCTTTGGAAAGCCGTTTATGTTGGATGGAGTGGATGAGTCCGCCGGAATCCGGATCCGGCGGGCTTTGCTTGAGTTAAGAGGAGAATCCGAGGCATGTCGAACCGAAAGCTCGTAAGGCAGCTCGGCATCAGCGACACCGATGCGGATAAGTTCGCCGCCGAACTGCTGGTCGAGGAAGGCAAGAAACCCGAGGAAGTGAACAAGGACCTGGAGAAGTACTACACCGACTCGGTCAAGAACTTCACCGCGGACACGATCATCAAGGGCCGGATCCTCCAGGTCGTCGGCGACGACGTGCTGGTGGACATCGGCTACAAGTCCGAAGGCGTCGTCCCCCGCAACGATTTCGTCCGCCAGGACGAGATCAAGGAGAACATGGAGATCGAGGTCTTCCTCGAATCCGTGGAGGACGAGGCCGGCGTCATCGCGCTGTCCAAGCAGAAGGCGGACAAGATCCGCGGCTGGGAGCGCATCATCACCTCGAACAAGGAAGGCGACGTCATCGAGGGCCGCGTGGTCCGCAAGATCAAGGGCGGCCTGCTGGTGGACGTCGGCGTCCCGGTCTTCCTGCCCGCCTCGCAGGTGGACGTGCGCCGCGTCGAGGACATCGGCGAATTCCTCGGCAAGATCGTCAAGACGAAGATCCTGAAGATCGACGAAAAGCGGATGAACATCATCGTCTCCCGCCGCCGTCTCCTCGAGGAGGAGCGCGCGGAGCAGAAGACCAAGCTGCTGCAGGAGATCAACGAGGGCGACATGCGCCGCGGCGTGGTCAAGAACATCGCCGACTTCGGCGCGTTCGTGGACCTCGGCGGCATCGACGGCCTGCTGCACATCACGGACATGAGCTGGGGCCGCATCACGCACCCCACCGAGATCGTCAAGGTCGAGCAGGACATCACGGTCAAGATCCTCAAGGTCGACCGCGTGACGGAGCGGATCGCGCTGGGCCTCAAGCAGCTCCAGCCGAATCCCTGGGAGCGCGTGGTCTCCAAGTACGTCGTCGGGCAGCGCGTGCGCGGCAAGGTGGTGAACCTGATGCCGTACGGCGCGTTCGTCGAGCTGGAGCCCGGCATCGAGGGCCTCGTCCACATCAGCGAGATGTCCTGGACGAAGCGCATCAACCATCCGTCCGAGGTCATGACGGTGGGCCAGGACGTGGAGGTCGCGGTGCTCGCGATCGACACGGACAAGCAGGAGCTCTCGCTCGGCCTGAAGCAGACCGAGGCGAATCCCTGGGAGAAGGTCGACGGGAAGTACACCGTCAACCAGATCGTCAAGGGCAAGGTCCGCAACACCACGAGCTACGGCGCGTTCGTCGAGCTCGAGGACGGCATCGACGGCCTGCTGCACATCAACGACATGTCCTGGACGAAGAAGGTCGTGCATCCGAACGAGGTCGTCAAGAAGGGCGACGTGCTCGAGGTGCAGGTGCTTTCCGTGGACAAGGACAAGAAGCGCATCGCGCTGGGCCTCAAGCAGCTCCAGGAGAGCCCCTGGAGCACCGTGATCCCGATCCGCTACGCGGTGGGGAACATGGTGTCCGGCAAGGTGACGAAGCTCGTGTCGTTCGGGGCGTTCGTCGAGCTGGAGCGCGACCTGGAAGGGTTGCTCCACATCTCCAAGATGGACAAGGAAGTGGAGACGGCGGGCCTGGCGCCCGGCGACGTCGTCGAGGTGAAGGTCGTGAAGCTGGAGCCCGCGGAGGGCAAGATCGGCCTGGCGCTCTCGAAGATCATCGAGAAGGCGAAGCCCAAGGAAGGCCAGCCGGCCGTGCCGCCTCCGGCGGCCCCGGCGGTCTAACGCAACACGGGATTTCAAAAGCCCCGGTCCGAAAGGGCCGGGGCTTTTTTTGTTGCTCGTACAGGCTCGTGTGGGTTCTTATCCGGAGGTCTTGATTCGGAGTGCCTGTATGAGTGCGTCTACATGCCTGGTCTTCTACGGTCTTCGCTTCGAGGTGGCCAAGGCCCAGATCGAACCTCTGGAGAAACGATCCCACCCCACTCTGCGGGCCGCGAGGCGAGTCGGCTTGAAGCACTATTGGGGGAATTTCGGTGCTCCCGGAGACAGGTACCTGTTGTTTGTTGGTGCCAATCTGGGGCTACTTGGGATTGAGAACTCTCTTGAGATTCGCCACACTGAGAGCGACCTGAAAATACTCATTGAGGAAGCTAAGGCCAAGCTGAAGGATTCCGGCCTTTCGGGAGAACCAGCCTTGTACGCGCAGTTGATACCCGATGCTTAATAAGCCTCGAGCCGCGGGTTCCGTTGAAATGGGCGGGTGCGACTGCAGCGGAGCATGATAGAATGGGGCCATGAAGCTCTTGGTGACGATCGATCGCGACGAAGACGGTCTCTACGTGGCGGAATGCCCCTCCATTCCCGGGTGCGTGAGCCAGGGGAAGACGGAGAAGGAGGCGCTTAGGCACATCCGGGAGGCGATCGCAATGTGCCTCGAGGTGCGCGCCGAGCGGGGCATGCCGCTGACGGTGGCGGTGCGCCAGGTCGAGGTCACGGTGAAATGAGCCGGCTTCCGGTCGTGAGCGGCCGGGAGGCGGTGAAGGCCTTCGGGCGTCTTGGCTGGGAAGTCGCCCGCCAGAGTGGTAGTCATATCATCCTCGTCAAAACGGGACACCCCGCGACGCTGTCGGTGCCCAACCATCGTGAACTCGCCAAGGGCACCCTGCGCGCGCTGATCCGCGAAGCGGACCTCACGGTCGAGAGTTTTACGGCGCTGCTGTAACGCGGATTGCCAAACGGGGAAGCGAATCCCGGCGCGTCCCGCAGCGTTTCTGCGAATCTGCCCTGGGGGAAGCGGGCTTTATCGGAGGAATTGAGCCAGGCGCTCCGGCGCGAGGGTGAGGCGTTCGCGCGGGACGCGGTCCCAGGACCAGCGGGCGAGCAGGTCGGCGGGGCGGGCGTCGCCGGCGCCGAGGCCGGACGACTCCGCCAGCAGGCCGATGATCCGTTCGGGACGGACGCCGCGCTCGCGGAGCGAACTGAGGCGCGCGTCGCCGTGGCGTTTCGCGAGGCGTTTGCCGTCGGGACCCACGACCAGCGGGACGTGGCCGTAGACGGGCGGCGCGGCCCCGAGGGCCCGCAGGAGCAGCAGCTGGCGGGCGGTGGAGGAGATGAGGTCGTCGCCACGGACGACTTCCGTGACGCCCTGATCCAGATCATCCACGACCACGGCCAGCTGGTACGCGGGTTGCTCCGGATTCTTCGCGGCCACGAAATCCCCCACGCCCGCCGAGACGTCGACCGCCTGCGGGCCGAAACAGGCGTCGCTGAAGCTCACGGGTCCCGGGTCCACCCGGAAGCGCCAGGCCACGATCTCCTCCGGGGCGATCGTGCGGCCGAAACAGGTCCCGGGGTAGCGCAGCTCGATGTCGCCTTCGTTCGGAGCGCTCTGGGCGGCGGCGATGTCCGCCCGGGTGCAGCGGCAGGGATAGAGCCGGGAGCGGAGGCGCTCGAACGCGGCGCGGTAGAGGTCCCGCCGCGCGCTTTGCAGCACCACGTCGCCGTCCCAGTCCAGACCGAGCCAGCGCAGATCGTCCAGCATCTTCTCGACGAGCCCCTCCTTCACGCGGGGCGTGTCGATGTCCTCGATGCGGAGAAGGACGCGTCCGCCACGGCTGCGGACGGAGAGCCAGGCCCAGAGGAAGGTCCGGACGTTGCCGATGTGGAGGACGCCCGTGGGGCTGGGGGCCAGGCGGCCGATGAGGGGGCGAGCGGCGTTGTTCAAGGCGCGGACAGTTTACCGCTTCCGGAAGTCCGGCGGGAGGCTGTCGAAGTAGTCCTTGGCGTCCGAGGGGCGGCCGGCATTCTGCGCGTAGAGTCCCAGGGCGTAGCGCAGGTCCGGAGCGCGTTCGAGTCCGAGACGGCGGGCGAGCTCGAGGATCTGGCTGGGTTCGACATCGCGCCAGGCCGGGGCGAGGGTGCGGCCCGACATCGAGAGCCGGAGCCCCGAGTCCGAGGCCTCGAGCAGCTTCACCTCCCGCAGGGTGCGCTCCCGCAGGCGGAACTCCTTCAGTTCCGGCTGCTGCTCGGAGACGGCGATGGCCAGCGCCTTCGAGAGGGAAAGCACCGCGTCCGCCTGCCCCGTCAGCGGGTTCTTGTCCGGTCCCTCAAGAAGGCCCGCCAGCGTCAGGGCCCGGGCTGCTTCGAAGTTCCCGAGACGGGCCCGGATCTCGGCGGGAAGGTCCACCTGGGAGATCGGCGCCGTCTTCGGGCCGCCGGTCCACCAGAGGGCTCCCGCGAGGAGGACGACGAGCGTGGCCAGGATCGCGATCCAGGGCCGCTGCGGGGCCGGCCGCAGGGAGCGCGGCGGCGGGACGACGGTCGCGGGCGAGAAGGAGGGCGCCGGGGCGGAAAGGGCGCGGGCGGCCTGCTCCAGGAGTTCCGCAAGTTCGAGGACCGTCTTGGGACGCAGTTCGGGGTTCTTGTCCAGGCAGCGCATGCAGAGTTCTTCGAGGAAGGGGGGCACCGTCACGCGCGGCCGGTTGAGCGCGGCGGGGCCGAATTTCAGGACCTCGCTGGGCGCTTCGGGATTTTCGCTGACCGTCTTCTCCAGGATGCTGATCGCCTCCCCGCTGAAGGTCGGCCGTCCCGTGAGCAGTTCGTAGAGGATGGCGCCGAGGGAGTAGATGTCCGTGCGGTGATCGATCTGGTCGGCGATGCCGCAGGCCTGCTCCGGCGACATGTAGCTCGGCGTGCCGGTGATCTCCCCGTTGCTCGGCCGCTCCAGCTTCATGTTCCGGGCGAGGCCGAAATCGAGGACGTGGGGATGGCCCGCGGCGTCCACGAGGACGTTGCCCGGCTTCAGATCGCAGTGGATGATCGGCGACGGCTGGGTGTGGGCGTAGTGGACGGCCCTCGCCGTTTCCGCGAGCATCCGAAGCGTGCCCGGCGCGTCCTCGAAGTAGGGCGAGCGCCAGCCCCGGCTCCGCGAGGCCGCAATCCGGTCCTCCAGCGTCTGCCCCTCGAGGAATTCCATGCTGATGTAGAAATCGCGGCCCACGCGGCCGACGTCGAAGACGGTGACGATGTTCGGGTGCCGGAGGCGGATGGTGTTCCGCGCCTCGCGCACCAGCTGGCCGGTGCGGGCGGAGTGGTCCTGGGGATCCTCGTGATCGGGGCGCAGGAGTTTCAGCGCCACGTACTGGGAGAGGTAGGAGTCCCAGGCCAGGTAGATGACCCCGGCGCCGCCGCGCCCGAGTTCGCGGACCAGGACGTATTTTCCGAAGACGGATTCCGGGTGGCTTTTCGCGCGGGCGACTTCCGGCGGCAGATCCTCCTGCGTCAGGAGCAGCGGGGAGTCGTCCTCGGCCGCGAGCGAGGTGACGTTGGACGGCCGGGTGAGCTCCGTCTTGCAGCGCGCGCAGCGGTAGGCCACGGCGTCGCTGCGGATGAAGACGTTGACGTGGATTGCGCACTTGGGGCAGTAGCGGATCTCTTGCCGCTGGCCGGAGAGGGCTTCGACGACCTGTTCGGCGCTGAGATAGCCGCGTTCCACCATGAGCTCGCCGAGACGGGGGACCGGCCGCCCCTCCCGCTCCAGCGTCCGCTGGCGGTCGAGACACTCCTTCACCCGCTCTGGCGTGGTGTAGCCCAGCCGGATGCAGTAGTCGCCCAGGCTCTCCACCGGGGCGCCGTGCTTCGTCTCCGGGGGCCGGGCCTGGTTCGTTCTGACGTCACCCATTTGGCATACATTATACACCGGTCCCGGTCCGCAAGGGGCCGGCTTTTATGACGACGTCCGGAATGCTAGAATCCCCGGGTCAACCCGCGCTTCTCTGACCCGATGCGGAACCATCCCCATGTGCGGTATCGTCGGTTACGTCGGCGCCCGTCCGGTTCTTGAAGTCCTCCTGGAGGGGCTGCGGCGCCTGGAATACCGGGGCTACGACTCCTCGGGGGTCGTGGTCGCGAACGGGCGGACGCTCGAGGTGGAGCGCGCGCCCGGGAAGCTCGCCGTGCTCGCCCAGCGGCTCAAGGTCCGGCCCCTGCAGGGGCTCGCGGGCCTCGGCCACACCCGCTGGGCCACGCACGGCGGCGTGAACGAGGCGAACGCCCATCCGCACCGCAGCTGCGACGGCCGCGTGGCCGTCGTCCACAACGGCATCGTCGAGAACTACGCGGAGCTGCGCCGGGGACTGGCCGGCCACCGCTTCGTGTCGGAGACGGACAGCGAGGTGCTGGCGCATCTGGTCGAGCAGGCCTATGCGAAGCTGGGAGGACGCCATCCCCTCAAGGCCGTGACGCAGGCGCTCGGGAAGATCCGGGGCAGCTTCGCGCTCGGCGTGCTCTTCGCCGACCATCCGGACCTGCTGATCGCCGCCCGGGTGAACTGCCCGCTGGTGCTGGGCCTGGGCGAGGAGGAGAACTTCCTCGCCAGCGACCTGGCGGCGCTCCTGAAATACACGCGCCGCATCATCCCCCTCGAGGAGGGCGAGGTCGCCAAGCTGGACCGCCACGGCGTCCAGATCTTCGACCGCGAGCTCGGCAGGGTGCGGCGCCGTCCCCTCGAGATCTCCTGGAAGTCGGAGACCGCGCTCAAGGGCGGGTACCCGCATTTCATGCTCAAGGAAATCCACGAGCAGCAGCAGACCATCGCCTCCGAGGTGCAGGGCCGCGACGAGTCCCTCGACGGCCTGCGGCTGCCGCGGGACGTGGAGCGCGTCCAGATCGCCGCGTGCGGCACCGCCTGGCACGCGGGTCTCGTGGGGAAGTCGGCCCTCGAGGAACTCGCCCGCCTGCCCGTGGACGTCGGCCTGGCGAGCGAACTCCGCTACGGCGACACGCCGCTCGGACCCGAGGTCCTCACGATCGCGATCTCGCAGTCGGGCGAGACCGCCGACACGCTCGCCGCCGTGCGGAAGGCCCGCGAAGCCGGCTCGAAAGTCGTCGCCGTCACCAACGTCCGGGGCAGCACCCTGTCCCGGGAGGCCGACCAGACCCTCTTCATGCGCGCGGGCCTGGAGGTCGGCGTGGCGGCCACCAAGACGTACACCTCGCAGGCGATGTGCCTGATCCTGCTGGGCGCGCATCTCGGCCGGCGCCGCGGGGCGCTCGCCGGCGAGCGCTTCCAGGCGCTGATGAACGAGGCGCGGCGCATGCCGGGGCTCGTGGAGCAGGTCCTGGGGGACGGCGCGGAAATCCGGAAATGCGCCCGGAAATTCAGCCGCGGATACGACTTCATGTATATCGGGCGCTGCCACAACCTGGCGACCGCGTACGAGGGCGCCCTGAAGATGAAGGAGGTCTCGTACCTCCATGCGGAGGGCTACGGCGCGGGCGAGATGAAACACGGTCCGCTGGCGCTCGTGGATTCGAAGCTGACCTGCGTGGCGATCGCGCCGCGCGGGCGCGTGACGGAGAAGATGATCTCGAACATCCAGGAGATCCGGGCCCGGAAGGGGAGGGTGATCGCGGTGGCCACGAAGGGCGACGCGCGGCTGCGTCCCGTCGCGGACCACGTCTTCCCGATCCCCGACTGCGAGGAGCTCTTTTCGCCGATCCTGGCCGTGCTGCCGCTGCAGCTGCTGGCATACCACACGGCCACGGCGCTGGGACGGGACGTCGACCAGCCGCGCAACCTGGCCAAGTCGGTGACGGTGGAGTAGACGAGGGTGTGATGATGAAGTCCGTGCTGTGGATCCTGCTGCTGGCGGCCCCGCTGCCCGCCCAGGACGAAGCCGCCCGCCAGGCCGAGCGCCTGGACCGCGCGCTGATCTGGCTGGCGGATGCGGACCCCGAGGTCCGGGAGATGGGCCGAAAGACGGTCCTGGGGATGGGGCGGGCCGCGCTGCCGGGGCTCGAGAAGCTGCTGCTGCAGCGGGGGGCGCTGGAGGAGGCGCGGATGCTGTCCCGGATCGAGCGCGGGGGCCCCGCCGAGAACTGGGTGACGGAGGCCGACCTCTCCGAGTTGAAGGCCGACGAGGATTTCCAGAAGGAGCTCAAGAAGGCCGATCCCGCGACGGCGAACAAATACGTCCATCTCAAGTACGCGGAGGCGATGGCCGGGCTGCGCAGCAAGAATTACCAGCGCGGCTTCGACATCGCCAACGGCCTGCTGATGCTGGAGCCCCGCTGCGCGGAGGCCGATGCGATCCGGCGCCTGCGCCGCCATTGCGAGGCCATGATCACGCAGACGACGCTCATCGAGGCCCGCTTCCTGCAGCCGAAGGTCTGGTTCGTCGAGGGGGAGCCGCTCGAGGTCTCGGCGCGGATGAAGAACGTTTTCCGGAGCCCGCTGACCCTGCACTACGACAAAGGCACTCCCCAGGACCCCGGCGGCGGCCTGCTCGTCCTGGAGGTCGAGATCCAGATCCAGGAGATGCGCGGGGCCGGCCTGCACGAGCGCAAGCCGTCCGAGGTCCGCTTCGAGGAGGAGGTCCCGATCGCCCCCGGCGCGCAGTGGGAGCGGAAGATCCTCCTGGATTCCACGGCGTCGGTGCCGGACTCGGAGCACATCCGGGTGATCACCGTGAACGGCTGGACGCAGCCGGCGAAGATCCAGGCGGAGAACACCTCGTTCATGCGGCGCCTTCAGTTCGAGCCGGCGAAGATCAGGCTGCTGCCGGCCAAATACGCGAAGTTCCTCGATCGGCCCCTGGAATCGCTCGAGAAGGCGATGGAGGGCGGCACCGTGCAGGAGGTCTTCATCTGCAGCCAGATCCTCGAGGGGGCCGACCACGCCAAGGGCGTGGAGCTGCTCGTCCGCTGGATGGGGCGCGCGGAGCTGGACCTGGGCCGCATCGCCGCCGCGCAGATCCTCACCGCCATGACGGGACAGGAGCTGGGCACGGATCCCAAGCGCTGGTTCGCCTGGCTCCAGGAGCGCGACAAGCCCAAACCCAAGGACAAAGACAAGGACAAGAACAAGAAATGAAACCCGCCCGCGAACAGCTGAACGAACTCCTCCGGGGCACGGTCAACGTCCATTCCTCCGAGGAACTGCTGAAAAAACTGGAACGGGGGACCCCGCTCCGGGTGAAGCTCGGGGTGGATCCCAGCTCGCCCGACATCCACCTCGGGCACACGGTGGTCCTGCGCAAGCTGCGGCAGTTCCAGGACCTCGGGCACACGGCGGTCCTCATCATCGGCGATTTCACCGCGCTGGTCGGCGATCCCACGGGCCGCAAGAAGACCCGGCCCCAGCTGACGCCGCAGGAGGTGGAGGTCAACGCGCGGACCTACATCGAGCAGGTCAACCGGGTGCTCGCGCCCCAGGCGCTCGAGGTCGTGCGCAACAGCAGCTGGCTGAAGCCGCTCCCGTTCTACGAACTCGTCAAGATCGCCGCGCGCATGACGGTCGCCCGCTTCATGGAGCGCGACGACTTCCAGAAGCGCTTCAAGGAGGGCATCCCGATCAGCCTGCACGAGTTCCTCTACCTCGTGATGCAGGCCTACGACTCCGTCATGGTCCGTGCGGACGTGGAGCTCGGCGGCACGGACCAGCTCTTCAACCTGATGGTGGGCCGGGACCTGATGCGCGACAGCGAGCAGGAGCCGCAGGTCGCCATGACGACGCCGATCCTGACGGGTCTGGACGGCCACGACAAGATGTCCAAGTCCCTCGGCAACCACATCGGGGTGACCGCCGACGCCTTCGAGATGTATTCGAAGGTGCTGTCGATGCCCGACGCCTGCATGAAGGAGTGGTACACGCTGCTGACGGCGCTGCCGCTGGACGAGGTCGAGCGGCTCTGCACCAAGATGCACCCCAAGGCCGCCAAGGACCGCCTGGCGCGGGAGATCGTCAACGGGTTCCATCCCGGAAAGGGCGACGAGGCCGCCTCCGAATGGGACAAGCGGTTCTCCAAACGCGAGGTTCCCGAGGAGATGCCGGAGCTGGCCGTCGCCGCGGAGCTGGGCCTGCTCGACCTCGTGATGCTGACGCAGATCCCCCCCTCCAAGGGCGAGGGCCGGCGCCTGGTCGAGCAGGGCGGCGTCGAGCTGGACGGCGCCAAGCTCACGGATCCCAAGACCGCCCTGAAGCTGAAGGACGGCCAGATCCTACGCGTGGGCAAGAAGCAGAAATTCTTCCGCCTGAAGGTGACCTGAGGCCATGGGCGGAGCGGACTGGGATCTCGGCCAGCGGCTGATCGAGCGGGGGGTCTGTTCGCTCGACCAGGTGCGCGAAGTGCTCTCCGTCCAGGAACGCCTGCGCCGCATGGGCGCGCAGTCGAAGCCCTTCGCGCGGGTCCTGCTGGAAAAGGGCTTCGCCACCCGCGAACAGCTGCTGGGCGCGGGGGTCGCGGCCGAGCAGCTTCCTCCGAAGATCGAGGAGCGCCGGCCTGCCGCGGCGCCCGCGATGAAACGCGCCTGGCCGCTCCCGCTGGGGATCGCGCTGGCGGCGGGCATCGCGGGCCTCGTCCTCTACGGCCGCGGGGTCTTCGCGCCCGCGCCGCCCGCCGCGCCGGCGCCGCCCGTCGTCACGGAGGCCGAGGCGGAGGCCCTCCTGAAGGCGGAACTCGACAAGGTCGCCGCCGCGGCCGCGTCCTCGCCGGATTGTTCGAACGCCGCTGAGATCGTGCGGCGCTACGAAACGCTCATGAAGGCCCAGGCCGGGCT
The DNA here is from genome assembly GCA_964619955.1 of uncultured Planctomycetales bacterium. Taxonomy (GTDB): domain Bacteria; phylum Planctomycetota; class MHYJ01; order MHYJ01; family JACPRB01; genus JACQFK01. The sequence continues at coordinate 24,245 of CAZUJF010000009.1, read as the reverse complement.
CAAGGGCGAGATCGAGACGCACCGCCGCCTGAAGGAGTACCGGGAGAAAGTGGAGGGCTTCGCCCGCCCCGAGCTGAAGGCCCTGCGGCAGCGGGAGGCGGCGCTGCTGGCGGAGAACCGCTTTGCGGAGCTGGCGGCGCTCTTTGCGGCGTTCCCGGCGCGGTATCTGGACGTGAGCGAGGCGGGCCGGGCGGCGCGCGAGGCCGCGGCCGGATACAAGGCCCGTGGGCTGGAGGCCTGGAAGCAGGGCCGAGCCGAGGTCGAGAAGCTGCTCGAGGCGGGACGGCCCGAGGACGCCCAGGTCCGCGCGGCCGCGCTGGAGGCCGCGGCGGGGCCGGAGCAGCGGGAGGAGGCGGCGGGCCTGCTTTCCCGGGCGCAGCGGGAGGGCCGCGAGGCCTTCCTCAAAGTCCGGGAGGAACTGGACGATCTGTACGCGCGGAAGATCGAGGGCCCGTTCCGGGAGGCCATGACGTTGCGCGACGGACGCCGCGCGCTGCGGCTGGTCTGGGACTTCCTGGCGGCGCCCTGGAAGGACGCGCAGAAACCCCACGTGTTCGCCAGGGGGGTGGACTACGAGGCGCTGAAGGCGGCGGTCGCGGCGGGGGACGGCGAACGCGTCGTGCTCCTCTGCGAGGCGGGAATCCCGCAGGCGGAGGATGCGGCCACGCTGGGGCCGGCGGAGTCGGCGCTCCTGGACCTGCGCAACGCCGCGCACATGGCCGTCTTCATGCGGGACTTCCAGGCCTCCTATCAGGAGGCGCTCGCGGGCGGAAGGGCGCTGGAGCTGCCGACGCTCGGCAAGGGGCGCTTCGAGAAGCGGCAGGACCGCAGCGTGTTCGTCCGCGCGAACGGGGACGTGCTGGAGCCCGGGGAGCATCCGCTGCGCGAGCCGGATCTCGTGGCGCTGGCGCTGCGCCGGGACGGCGAGGAGGCCCTCAAGCAGGCCCGGGCGGGTTTTTTCTATTTCTACTCGGCGCCGCTGCTTCCGGAGCTGGCGTACGAGCATCTCGCGAGGGCCCAGCAGCTCGGGGCGCGCGGCGTGCGGGTCTATCTCGGTTCGCTGGCGGCCCGCGCGCAGGAGCAGCGCGCGCGGCAGCTGCGCACGAAGTACGGCGCGGCCCAGGATCTTTTCAAGGCGCGGCAGGGGGCCCAGGCGAAACGCCTGCTGGGCGAACTGCTCGAGGAGGCCGGCCATCCGTTCGTCGAGGCGATGCGTCCCGAGATCGAGAAGACCCTCTTCGAAATCGCCGAGGGCGGCGAGCGCGAGCGCCGCCTGGCGGTCGCGTACAAGGGGGCGGTCACGGCGCTGGACGCGACGACGCTCCGGGTGCTCTACGATTTCGAGACCCGCGACCAGTCGGACGCCTTCGAGGTCATCACGGAAGAGGGCGGGCGGACGTTCAAGGGACGCTGGCGCATCGAACGCGGGGCGATGGAGTCGAGCATCGAAGCCTCGGTGCTGCGATGGAAATCCCCGGTGAAGGGCGACGTCGTCCTCGAATACGACCTGACCCCGCTCGAAGATCCCCAGAACATCGTCGTGGACCTCTATTACCGGCGCGGGCAGACGAACCACTACGCGGTGGTGCTGGGCTTCGACTGGGTGGGCAAGCCGGAGGGCGACCTGTCGAACACGGCGGAGGACCGCTACGGGATGCCGCGCACGGCGCTGATCAAATATCCCGTGCAGGTGGACAAGTCCCGCTGGCGGCTGGAGCAGCCCTGGGAGCAGTGGAAGTCCCGCCTCGCCGGGAAGGGCTTCGGGGACTGGGCGCCGGGGAAGGGGAAGACCTCGCGGATGAAGATCGAGCGCCGGGGGAAGGGGCTGCGCCTGCTCGCCGAGGGGCGGCTGGCCTGGGAAGGGGAGGACGACGCGTACTCCGAAGGCGGTATACTCTTCTACAGCGACTGTCGCTGCCGGATCGACAATCTGGCGATCTCGTTCGTTGCGCCGTGAGCCGGGGAGGGAGACATGAGCGACCTGACGGGCAAACTCTTCAAGGACGTGATGCCGGCCGCCGAGCCGAAGGCCGGCGCCGCGGGCGGGCTCGAGGCGCGCGTGGCGGATCTGGAGTCCGACCTCGGCCGCGTGGCGCTGCTGGCGCGCGCGCTCATGGACGCCTGCGTCAAGAAGGGCGTGATTTCGCAGCTGGACATCGCCCAGATGCTGCGCGCGATCGACGCGTCGGACGGCGTCGAGGACGGCCGCCTCGATCCCAAGATGCTCCGCCAGCGCGCGCCGTAGAATCCCGGGCTGGCGTTCTCCCCGCGGCGCGGATACAATCCCGCCCCCATGGCTAGGCTTCCCGTCGTCACGATCGTCGGCCGGCAGAACGTCGGCAAGTCTTCGCTCCTCAACGCGATGCTGGGCCGGCGGCAGTCCATCGTCGACCCCACCCCCGGCGTGACCCGCGACCGCATCACGGCCGTGGTCACGCACCGCGGCACCGCCTGGGAGGCGGTCGACACGGGCGGCGTGGGGCTGCGTTCCGGCGACCCCTTCTACGAGGAGGTCGAGCGCCAGATCGAGCGCGCGATCGCCGATGCGCAGATCGTGCTCTTCGTGGTGGACGCGCAGGCGGGGCTGATGGGGATGGACCGCACGATCGCCTCGCGCTTCCGCGACAAACAGGTCCTTCTGGTCGCCAACAAGGCGGACCACGAGGGGATGGAGAGGAACCTCCCCGATTTCTACCAGCTCGGTTTCGGCGAGGCCCACGCGTGCTCGGCCGCCCACATGAAGGGCATCGTCGAGCTCAAGGACAAGCTGGCCGCCCTGCTGCCCCCGGCGCAGATCCCCGAGAAGGGCCTCCGCATCGCCGTGGTGGGGAAGCGCAATGTCGGCAAATCGACGTTCGTGAACGCGCTCGCCGGCGAGGAGCGCGTCATCGTCAGCGAGACGGCGGGAACGACCCGGGACGCGGTGGACGTGCATCTCGAGCGCGGCGGCCGCCGCTTCGTGATCGTCGACACCGCGGGGGTGCGCAAGAAGCAGAAGGTCGAGGACTCGGTCGAGCTGTTCAGCCGGGTGCGCAGCGAGGAGGCCATCGCGCGGGCCGACGTCGTGGTGCTCATGATCGACACCATGGAAAAGGTCACGGAGATGGACAAGCGCGTGGCGGGGCAGATCGAGGAGGAGAAGAAGCCCGTCGTGATCGTCATGAACAAGTACGACCTGGTGCCGAAGGGGCACAAGCCGGACGAGTTCACGACGTATCTCGGGAAGACCATGCCGCTGCTGCGCTACGCGCCGGTGTCTCTGATTTCGGCGATCAAGGGCACCCGGGTCTGGGACGTGATCGACATCTGCGTGGAGCTGTATGCGCAGACGATGTCGAAGGTGTCCACGCCCGAGCTGAACCGCGCCCTGGAGGCGGCGGTGTCGATGCGCTCCCCGTCGGGCCGGGGGCCGCACTCCGCGAAGATCTACTACGCCACCCAGAAGGGCGTGCGTCCGCCGCGCTTCGTGGTCTTCGTGAACGACCCCCGGGCGTTCGCGCCCGACTACGTCCGCTACCTCGAGAACAAGCTCCGGGAATTCCTGCCGTTCCACGAGGTCCCGATCCGTCTTGAATTCCGGGGCCGCAACCCCGGCAAGCGGAAGCGTTAGCCCGAAAAAGTTTCGGCGTGGGGGCGCGGGGGACTGGAAGTATCTCCGGATCGCACTATAATTTCCCTCTCTATGAAATGCACCAAATGCGGCGTCCCCGTCGCCTCCGGGGCGAAGGCCTGCCCCAAATGCGGCAAGGCGGTTTCCTCCTCCGGCGAGCTCGGGGACGGCTACTCCTATGACTTGATGCCGGACGAGCCCGCCGAACCCTCCGGTGCGGTTCCCGCGGTCGAAGTCCCCTCCGGTCCCCTGCCGCCGGCGGGCCCGCTGCCCGGGGCGCCCAAGGCGGACGAAGACAAGAATCCGCTCGACAAGGAGCCGATCCTGGGGAAGCCGCGCGGGCCCCGCGGGGCGGCCGGCAACAAGGGGTCGAGCGCGCTGCTCAACCCGACGTTCCTGGGCGGGGTGGGGGTCGTGGTCCTGATCCTCGCCTACTTTCTGTTCCTCAGGACGCCGCGGCCGGAGGTGAAGGGCCTCGCCATCCTCGAGAAGAAGACGTTCACCGTCGCGGCCGAGAAGTCGAAGGTGGACAATTTCACGGTGAGCGGGAAGGGTCAGGTCGAGTACACGATGGAAGTGGCTCCGATCGACGGCGTCCTGCTGATCGGGGTGGCGAAGGGCGTGGCGCGCAATTCCCCGAATGCCGTGCTGAAGAAACTCGACCTGAAAGAGGTCAAGAGCGGCGCCACGGAGGTCCTGAGCGGGGAGATCGAGTCCGGGAGCTGGTCCTGGATCCTCATGAACGAATCCAAGAAGCCCGTCCGCGTCAAGGTGAGTTACCGGGCGAAGTAGCCCGGAAATCCAGCGCCACGGGCTCCCGCTCGAAGCCGTCGGCCGTCAGCAGCAGCTGCGGACGCAGTCCCGCCGGCCGGGCGATCCAGACGTCGGGCAGAACCTCGAGCCGCACATTGTGGAACGAGGCGATTTCGTTGTAGTACCCCCGCGCCAGCGCGATCCGCTGCTCGGTCTCGATCAGCGATTCCTGAAGCTTGAGGAAGGAGTCCTGCGCCTTGAGGTCGGGGTAGCGTTCGGCGATGGCCAGGAGGGTGGAGCGGCAGGCCCGGGGATCCGGCCCCGGCTCGCCCGGCGCGGTGGCGGTCTGCTGCGCCCGCAACGCCGCCAGCTCCCGCTGCAGCGCCGCCTCGTGGTCCCGGTATCCCTGCACGCACGCGACGAGGCCCGGGATCAGGTCGTTCCGGCGCTTGAGCTCGACGTCGACGAGCGACCAGGCCTGGCGGACCCGGTGACGCAGGTCGACCAGCGCGTTGTAGACCAGCCAGACCCACGCGAGAAGGCAGGCCAGGAGATAGAGGCCGGCCGCCAGGGCCGAGGCGATCGCGAGGCTTCCGGTGTCCGGCGCGCCGTCGAGATGGACGTTGACCCCGACCCCCGCGCCTCCGACGGCGAGCAGGAGGCCGAAGATCCCCCAGGCCCAGCCCTGCCAGCCCAGTCCCGCCGCCACCTGCTTTTCAGTGCGCGTGGAGATGAGGAAGAGCGGGGCGTTCGGGGACTCCGCGATCTCGGGGGCGACGACGTCCTCGCGCTCCCGGGACTGGCCGACGACGTAGAGCGGGGTTCCCAGGGGGATCGCCGTTTCCTGGAAGCGGCGCCGATGGTCGGAATGAGCGACGGATCCTTCGGGGCCCTTGCCGTAGTACAGGGGCTCCCCTCGGTGACAGGTTTCGTCGAAGACCGTCAGCGCCTCGATCTTGGCGCCCTCCGGCCGGACCCGGACGGCACCCGTGTCATCCTGGAGGTGGAAGTCCACGTGCCCGCCGCCTTGGTCCACGGTCTTCCATCCGCTCTCGGTGCGCGTCCGCGTGCGGCTGGCGCCCTTCTCGTCCCGGTAGGTCTCGGTGACCGTGCGCGACCAGTGTTCCTCCACGATCCAGGCGTAGTGGACGCACTCCGTTTCCGCCAGCCGGGAGCGGAGGGGGCGGAGGGACTCCGCCGTGCCCTTGAGTTCCACCAGGCCGATGAAGACGCCCTGGGTCTTGCAGGTGGGGATGTCCTCGAGAAGCCGGCGGCGGCGCCGGACCCGCCAGGCGGCCCAGAGGCAGAGCAGGGCCAGGGCGGCGCCCAAGGCGACGGGAAGCAGGGCCTGCATCAGGGATGCAAGCATACTTCGAAATTCGAAAAGACAAGGTCCGATTTATCGGAATATCGGGAAGGAGGGGGCATCTGACTGCATAGTCCGGACCGTGCGGCCCGAGGGGTCGTGCCGGGTCCGGGGGTGGCGGTTGGAGTCAGGGAGATAAGAGTATGCGCACGATTCTCGCGTCCGTTCTGGCGGTGTTCGCGGCGGCCGGCCTGGCGTCGGCGGCCCAGCAGGAGAAGCGTTCGGCGTTCCCGAGCGTGGAAGAGCTGAAGACGAAGGTGGGCTTCGACGAGGAGCAGTGCAAGAAGGCCGAGCCCATCTGCACCGAGTACACGAAGAAGCTCGAAGAGGCCATGGAGAAGGCCAAGACCGCCGAGGACAAGAAGGCCGCGTTCACCGAGATCCGGACGATGCGCACCGAGGGCATGGGCAAGCTGAAGGAGATCTGCAAGGACGACGAGCAGAAGAAGAAGCTCGACGAGGCGTTCCCCGGCCGGAAGAAGAAGACGACCTAAGAACGGTAGCTGGTAGCTGGTAGTACGGAAGACCAGCGGGCGCCGGGATTCCCTCACGGGACCCCGGCGCCCGTTTTATTTTGTCAGCGTTGGCCGGCTGTAGGCCTCGAGCTCGACCGCGTGGAAGTGGCCGTTGGCGTTGTTGTAGAGCCCCCGGAGCCGGATCACCTTCACCCGCCGCGGCGGGAAGACGAGGTTCTGCCAGCCGCGCCATTCGCCGCTGTTGCGCTCCACGAGCGGCTGCCAGACGACGCCGTCCGCCGAGGTGTCGATCGCGTAGCGGTAGAAGCGGGCCGGCTCGCCGTCCCAGAGCAGCAGGCGGATCTGCCGGAGCGGCCAGGGCTTCGCCAGCGTGAGGATGAAATCCACCGGGAAGGCCGCATACGCGAAGCCGGTGGAGCCCGTGTGGCCCGTCACGACCCCGTCGATCAGGATCTCGGGCCCGATGCCGCCCGTGATCGTGGCTCCGGCCTTCGCCGCCGCGAGATTTCCCGGGGGACCGCCGCCCGCGGCGTCGTAGACCGTCTTGATCCGCTTCTCCGCGCGGATCCGCTCCGGCTCGAGCAGGCCGCCCAGGGCGCGCTCATAACAGCCCGCCGCGCGCAGACGCGCCGCTTCGCGGACGGGCTTCGCGCTTTGTTTCTCCGCCCAGTCCCACCAGAGATCCCCGGAGGCGGGGGCGTTCGCCAGGTCCGCCTCCGCCGCCGCACGGAGGACGGCGTCCGGCGCCCGGGACAGGCAGGGCAGGCCTCTCGCCCACAGTTCGCGGATGAAGCAGAGAAAGCGGCCCGCCGCCTCGGACGCCGCGGGATCTTCGGGCGCTTCCTTCAGGCGGCGGAAGGAGTCCTCGACCGCCTTGAACTCCTTCGACAGGTTGCGGGTCTGTTCCTTCAGAGCCCTGGCCTGTTCAAGGAGGGAGGGGTCCTTGCGGCGGGTCGCCGACGCCTCGGCCTTGTCGGCGGCCTTCTGCGCGAGCGCGTACTCGTCCTCGTCGAGCGCCTCCGCGACGACGCCCATCCAGGCCTCCGGCGCCGGGCCCGCCTTGTCCTTGCGCTCCTGCAGTTCGTAGACCTTGCAGCGCACGGCGGGCCAGCGTCCCGGAAGGCCGCCGAGCGCGGCGAGGGCGTCCGGCACGGAGCCGGCTTCGACGGCGAGGTCGGCCGCTTCCAGGAGCATGGCGCTCCGCCGGGCGGGCTGCTCCTCGGTCTCGGCGGAGTTCAGGAACTTCCGGGCGAGCGCCAGGCGCTGCTCCGGCTGGACGCGCGCATACTGCTCGCGGAGCATCGTGCGCAATTCCTCCCGGGCCTTCTGGATCTCCTCGGGGGAAGGGGCCGCCGCTTGCACGGCCAGGAGCAGGAACAGCACGCCGGACATGGCTGAAGTATATCGGCCGCCCGATCAGCGGGCGAGTTCCACGCGGTTGCCGCCCGCGCGGCGGGCCGCCTCGAGCGCCTCGAAGGCCCGGCTGAAGAGGGCGGAGGCCATGTCGCCGGGACGCAGGACGGCGGCCCCCGCGGAGAGCGTGCAGCGGAGGCCTTCGTGGTTCGAGTCGAAGGTCATGCCCTCGGCCGTGCGTCGCAGCGTCTCCGCCGTCTCCTTCAGGGCCGCGGCTTCCATGCCCGGCATGGCCAGCGCAAGGACGTCGCCGTCCCAGCGCGCCCGGATCCCCCGCGGACCGTGCGCGGTCAGCAGGTCCGCCAGTTCGCGGAGCAGGCGGTCCACGGCGCTGCGGCCGTAGACGTCGGCCTTGTCCTTCAGATGATCGGCTTCGAGGAGCAGGAGGGCGAGGGGGCGTCTGGCGGATTGCGCCGCGGCGGCGGCGTCCTCGAGTTCCGCGCTGAACCTCGCGCGGACCGGGAGGCCGCTGACGGGGTCCGTCGTCGCGCGCTGGTACAGGCGGGCGCGGGCCAGCGACGCCGCGATCGCGGGCGCCAGGGCGGCGAGCAGGGCGAGGTCCGCCTCGGTCCAGGGCGGCGACACCCGCGTGAGCGTGAGTCCGCCGAGGGCGACGCCGCCGGAATGGAGCGGCACGTGCATCCCGGCCCGGCCGCCGTCGAGGATGACGGCCTCCTGGAGGTCGCTGCCCGCCCATTCGGCCTCGCCGTCCGGCCAGCAGCGGACGAGCGCCTCGACCAGGCGGGCGCGGAGGCGCTCCTCGTCGAGTTCCGAAAGCCCGGCCGCCGCCATCCGGGCGAGCGGCTCCCAGGCTCCGGCGGGGACTCCGCCCAGCGGGGCTCGGGCGAGGATCTTCCGCGATTCCGGCATGATCCCGAATTCTATCAGGGCGCGCGTTGAAACGATCCCAATCCCCGTTAGTATTACCGTCATGGAGACGAGGGGGGTCTGCGCCCTGATTCTGCTTTTCGCCGCGCCGGCCATCGAGGAGCGCGGCCGCTTCAAGCTGACCCACCAGGGGCGCGACGCCGGCAGCGAGGAATACCGCTTCGAAGAATTCGACGACGGCCAGGTCGTGCTGTTCTCGAAGGCGAAGTACGAGCTGGAGCTCGCCGGCGGATTGAAACGGGCCTACATCACCGACACGGTTCTCACGATGGACCGCGCCTTCGCCCCGCTGCTGTACGCCGGCTATCGAAAGGCGGGGAAGGACGAGGACCAGGTCAAGATCGAATGGTCCAAAGGGGTCGCCCAGGCCGGCCGCAAGCAGGTGAAGACCTCCGCGGCGCAGCTTTTCGACAGCACGATCACCGCGCATCTGCTGCCGCTCGTGCGCCGTCCGGAAAAGGGCCGGCGCAAGCTCAAGCTCTTCAACCCGAACGCGATGGCGGACTTCGAAAGCTACGTCGAGGACAGGGGCGAAGCCCTGCTCAAGGGGAAGGACGCGTCCCTGAAGGTGCGCGAGTTCCAGGTGGGCATCGGATACCTGACCTACCAGGTGCACGCGGACGAGAAGGGCCGCATCCTGCGGGCGTGGAGCGCGGGGAGCGGAATGCTGGCGGAGCTGGAGGGCTTCGAAGGCTGGCTGCCCGAGGGGGTGGCGCCCGACGGGGTCGAGGAGCTCGAGGTCGAAATCCCCGGGCCCGCCGGGAAGCTGTCGGGCACGCTGACCCGCCCGCGCGGCGCCGCGAAAGTCCCCGCCGTGCTCATCCTGTCGGGCTCCGGCCCCCAGGACCGCAACGGAAACCGGGTGAAGGGGAAGGTGGAGGAGTTCGCCGCCTCGGCTCCCGACGCCGGCCTCTACCGGGAGCTCGCGCGCGCCCTCTCCGCGGCGGGAGTGGCGTCGCTGCGGGTCGATGATCGCGGCTGCGGCAAGAGCGACGGGGATCTCTCTCGCGCGCGCCTCTCGGACCTGCAGGCCGATGCCGCCGCGGCGCTGGCATTCTTGCGTGGACGTGCGGACCTCGGCGCCCTGGGCTTGATCGGGCATGACGAAGGCGCGCTGCTGGGGATGGGGCTGCTGGAGAAGGATCCCGCGGTGAAGGCGCTGCTGCTGCTGTCCGCCCCCGCCGGGACGCTGGACGAGATCCTGCTGGCGCGCGCGGAGCGCCAGCTGCGCGAGCAGGGGATGAAGGACGAGGCGCTCGAGGACCTGATCGCCGGCCAGAAGCGCGTCTTCGCGGGGATCCTGGCCTCCGGGGAGGACTTCATGGAGATCGACGAGCGCCGGATCTTCGTGGGCTGGCTGCGGGACCGCTTCAAGCGGAATCCCGCGGAGCTGCTGGCACGGGTCAAGATCCCGCTCGCGGCCTTTCACGGGGGGAAGGACCGGGACATCCCGCCGTCGCATCTGGAACGGCTGCAGAAGCTGAGGCCCGACCTGGAGACGCGACGCTTTGAAGGCCTGGACCACGTGTTCTCCGCCGGCGACGGCCAGGTGAGCGAGGTGTTCCTGAACGCGCTGGCGGAGCGCGCGGCGGCGCTGCTCCAATGAATCCGCCGCTGCTGTGGAGCGTCCTGGGGGAGGCCGACCGGGCCCATCTGGGCCGCCTGCTGGACGGCTCGATTCCCGCGGGAGCCGCGGCCCAGGAGATGCGGGACCGGGTGCGGAGCTTCCTGGGATCGCAGGTCCAGATCGCCGTGGAGGCCACGGCCGCCCTGGCGCGCATGGCGCCGCGCGAGCGGGAGCGGATGCTGTCCGAACTGCTCTGGCGGGTGACCTGCCACCTCGACGGCTCGGTGACCCGCGTATTCGGGGTGCACACCTATATCCTGGGCTACGGTTTCGCCTCGGTGGTGTCCGAACAGGCGGGCCGGGACGTCTTCTGCCTGATTGAAGACCTGTAGACCCGCTATAATCAGCCCGCCATGGCTAAGGATGCGAAGAAGAAGGCGGCCGAGGACGAATCCATCAAGATCGTCGCGCGGAACAAGAAGGCCTTCTACAATTACGAGATCATCGAGAAGCTCGAGGCGGGCATGGTCCTGCACGGCTCCGAGGTGAAGTCGATCCGGGACGGCAAGGTCGCGATCCACGACGCCTACGCGCGGTTGAAGAACGGCGAGGTCTGGCTGATCGGGATGGACATCGGCCTGTACCCGCAGTCGGGGCCGTACAACAACCACGAGCCGCGGCGGGTGCGCAAGCTGCTGCTGCACCGGCGCGAGATCCACCGACTTGGCGTGAAGACCAAGGAGAAGGGATTGACCCTGGTCCCGCTCGCGTTGTACTTTAAGGACGGGCTGGCCAAGCTGGAGTTGGGGCTGGGCCAGGGCAAGCGGGAGTTCGACAAGCGCGACGCGATCAAGAAGCGCGAGAACGACCGCGACCTGCGCCGCCGCGCGATGAAGTGAGCGCCGGCGAGGCGAGAGGCGTCAGGCGGGAGGCGTGGACGTTGCACGCCTGCCGCCTCTCGCCTGACGCCTGTGCCAAATGATCTTTTACAATGGGGGCCCGAACTGGTTTCGACCGGGGTGTTGATTCGACTTGCAGCGCGCCGTGGATGCTCGTTGGCCACGCAAAAAAACGGGCAAAACAACACAAATGCCAAACCGGCATTCGCTCTGGCTGCTTAACTGCGGCTACGTCGCCTGAATCCTTCCCACAACCGCGCAAGCGGGGGTTCAAAGCGACGCTAATGCGTGGGATATGCCGACACACAGGTCCGACGGGGTGTGAAGGTGAACAAAATAACGCCGGAAGGCCCGACGGAATCCCGTCGATGGGAGTCCGAAGGGCGAGATAAATCGTCGACTACGCGCGTAGGATAGCGGCCGTTGAAACACTCCGGGACGGCGGTTCGATTCCGCCCGGGTCCACCACTTCGACTCCTCGCCTTGCCGGCGCGGCCGGCAAGGACTCGTCGCTCAGTGCAAGCAATTGCGCACGCAAGGATCTTCCATCGCTGAGGCGAGGGGTCGAAGTGTGGTGAGCGAGCCGTGCCTGAGCGAAGCGAAGGAGTCCGGCGAGTCGAACCATGAGCGGTTCCCCAAGCGTCTGGCATGTCTACATCGCTTTGCTGGCAGACGGTCGTTTCTACACCGGCATGACTCATGTCCGACCTGAGGAACGTGCACGTCGGCACCAGGCTGGCTGGGGCGGCTTCTTCACCCAGGGAGTCAAGGTGGTTCGGGTCCTTTGGTTCGAGTCCCATGCTACGAGTCATGCGGCTCGAAAGCGGGAGAGACAGATCAAAGGTTGGACGCATGCGAAGAAGGAGGCTCTGATCCGGGGGGACCTTGCCGCTCTAAAGATGCTGGCCCGGACGAGGCCAAAGCCCTGACTCAGGGAGTCTCTGCCGTATCCATTTCCGGGGATTCCCCTCGTGCTCACGCTGCCTTGGGGATGTCCCTGAAGAGGAACCACACGGCCCCCACCAGGCAGAGCGACGCGTAGAGGAAGTTGCGCGTCAGCGGGACCTTCATGTAGGCCACGCAGAAGACCCCGAACACGAGCATCGTGATCACCTCCTGCAGGACCTTGAGCTGCGGCAGCGAGAAGTGCGCGGCTCCGAGACGGTTGCCCGGGACCTGGAAGCAGTACTCGAAGAACGCGACGCCCCAGCTCGCGAGCACCACCAGCGGCAGCGCCTTGGACTTGAGGTCCTTGAGGTGCCCGTACCAGGCGTAGGTCATGAACACGTTCGACACCAGCAGCAGCGCGACGGGTTTCCACATGGCTCAGGTTCCTGAAAAGGACGGGGAATCTTAGCGGACTTCGGGCGGCGGCGTCTCGGTCGCCCGCAGCAGCACCCGGCGGGCCCGGCTGCCGAGGATCCAGAACACCGTGCCGGCCACAGCGGCGAACGCCACGAACGAGGCCGCGAGCGGGAGGCCGCCCGCGTGCGAGGGGAAGTCGCGGCGGACCCCGGGCGGCGTCCAGTCGAGCAGCGAGAGGACCGCCATCACGGGGCTGAGCAGGAGCGAGACGGGGCCGCGGGTCCCGCCGTAAATCGTGTGATCCCGGTCCATCGCCTGCCAGACGGACCAGTGGATCAGCGGGCCGAGCGCCAGCGTGAGCGCCCCCAGCATCGTCAACACCCGCGCGGGGTTCTGGCGCCCCGCGAAGATCGTGACCATGAAGCGTCCGAAATTGGTGATGGCCCAGGTCCACGCGAGCACCACCAGCAGGCAGGCGGAGAGCGGCGTCGAATCCGGCCAGCCCTTCCAGGACGCGAGGGCGTAGCCGGCGGTGAAGGGGCGGTAGACGAAATACGTCAGGCCGCAGAGGAGGCCGAGGAGCGTCGTGGCGAAGACGACGCCGGACGCGGCGCCCGGCCCGAAGAGCCAGCGCAGCGACTTCGCGGCCAGGCGCCCGTCCTGGGCCTCCTGGAGATGCCGGGGCAGCAGCGGCTCCTCGGACGCGAAGAAGGCGGCCAGGATGGCCAGCGCCAGGTAGGAGATCGTCAGACCTGTAAGAATTTCGCTGCGCCATTCCAGGGAGCCGCCCGATTCGAGCTCCTGCCCCACGACGAGGGCCCCGAGCGTGAAGGCGCCCAGCACGAAGATCGTGAAGTGGATGCGGAGCGCCGTGGAGCGGTTCGCGAAGACGGGCAGGAGCCGGTGGGTGGCCTGGATGAAGAACAGCGAGAAGCCCGAGACCCAGAGGAAGGCGGGGATCGCGTAGACGTAGAGCATGAGGTCGAAGAGCGGGGTGGGCAGGCCCCCGCCGCTGAAATAATCGACCTCGGTGGTGAAGCCGTAGGCGCCGGCCATGTCGCCCAGCATTCCGCCGCGCCGCAGAGAGCCCATGAAGCCCATGAAGGCGAAGCCGAGGAGCGCCGGCAGGAAATAGGCGGTGCCGACCGCGCGCTGGGCCGACTTCGCCCCGGAGGAGGTCGACAGCGACAGCGAGATCAGCAGCGCCGAAAGCAACAGCAGGAAGACGTAGTTGGCCAGCAACTGGTAGATCGTCACGCCGCCGAAGAGGAAGCAGATGCCCAGCAGCGGGAGCATGGACACCAGAACGATGAAGGTCTGCATCATCGCGGCGCTGAACTTGCCCCAGATGATCTGCCGCGCGCTCATCGTCGTGGTGACGAGCATGTCGAAGGTCTGGCTCTCGCGCTCGCTGGAGATGGACGTGGCCGCGAGCCCCGGAACCACGAGGAACACGAAGGCCGTCTGCAGCAGCTGGATGATCGTGTAGACCCGGCTGCCGACCTGCGAGGGATCGCCGATCCGCCCGTGCCGGACGCCGTCGAAGTTGTACGCCGCGGCCAGGGCGAGCAGCAGGCCCGCGCCGAAGAGGCAGAGGATGCTGATGTGGATCACCGCGAAGCGCCCGCCGCGGAAGCTCGCGCGCAGCTCCTTCACCATGATCGGGTTGAAGGCGCGCTCCAGCGCCCCGGCGAGGCGGACGACCAGCGGCTCGCGAACGATATCGCTCACGACACCACCCCCTTCGTCAGCTTCATGAAGAGATCCTCGAGGTCGGTCTTTTCCTCCTGGAGCCCGATGATCGCGACGTTGCGGTCGACGAGGGCGCGGACGAGCTCCGGGACCTCCTCCCGGGGGCCTGAAAATCCGAAGCGGATGCCCGCCGGGTCGGAGGATATGAGGCGCACGTGAGGAAGCCCCTCCAGGGCGGACTTCGCGGGGGCGGGGTCGCCGAGCACGTCGAGCCGGAACATGAGCCCCGGCTGCAAGGCCGTCTTGATCGCCTCGACGGGGCCGGACGTCACGACCCGGCCCTTCTCGAGGATGACGAGCGCCGTGCAGATGTCCGAGAGTTCCGCGAGGATGTGCGACGAGATCAGGATGGTCTTGCCCATCTCGCTCAGCTCCTTGAGCAGGGCGCGGAACTCGATGCGCGCCCGCGGATCCAGTCCGTTGGCGGGTTCGTCGAGGACCAGGACCTTCGGGTCGTGCACGAGCGTCTTCGCCAGGCAGAGGCGCTGGCGCATGCCCTTGGAGAGCTCGGCGGTGAGGCGCTCGCGGAGCCCGCCGAGATCCGTGAGCTCCATGATGCCTTCGATCACCGCGGAGCGCTTGCGGCGCTCGACGCCGTAGGCCGCCGCGAAGAAATCGAGGTATTCCCAGACGGTGATGCGGTCGTAGACGCCGAAGTTGTCCGGCATGTAGCCCACGAAGCGGCGGACCTGGTCGACGTCGGCGATGATGTCCTTTCCGCCCACGCGCACGCTGCCCGACGTCGGATCCAGCAGCGTGCAGAGGATGCGGATGGCGGTGGTCTTGCCCGCGCCGTTGGGGCCGATGAAGCCGTAGATGTCGCCTTCGCGGACGTGGAAGCTGACGTCCTTGAGGGCCCAGTGGCCGTCGTAGTTCTTGGACAGATGTTCGACCTGGATCATCGGGCGCCCTCCGGCACCGCGAGCAGCAGGAGGGACTGGCTGCGCCCGGAGAGAGGGGCGTTGACGGTGGCGGGTGGAATGGGGTCGGGGGCGAGCGCGATCAGCACGTAGCGGAGGGCCTCGCTCCGGAGGGAGTGGATGCCGTACGAGCGCAGGACCGCCGCCGCCAGTCCCTGCGGGGGAGCTCCGATCGCCTCGGCCAGGAACGGGAGTTTCTGCGGCGCTCCCGGGGTCGAAGCCGCCGAAGCCCCCGCGGCCACGGGTCCCACGGCATGGATTGAGAGTTTCGAAAGGTCCACGACGACGCAGGAGCTCAGGGCGATGGCGGATCCGTTGTCGACGTTCACGCGTCCGGTGGCCGCGTCGACGTCGAAGCGGATGCCGCGGCCGAGGTCGCGGAGGCCGTCGCCCTGGAAATGCAACGTCTGATATTGATCGAAGACGACGCCGCGGAGCGTGAGGGCGGCCCCGGTCTCGACGTCGAGCGAGGCGTCCAGATGTCGGCCATCCTCGCGGCCGAGCGGCCGCAAGTCGCCTCCGGGCGCGGGGGTGAGGTCGTAGCTCCGGCTCGAGGGGGAGAAGAGGGTGACGATCGGGATTTCCCGGGCCCAAGGCTCGCCGGGCCGGGCGTGGATCAGCCGGACGGACAGGAGCACGGTGGACACCCCCTTGATCGCCGTGCCGGCGGCCAGCAGGATACCCAGGAGGAGGAAGGAGAGGAGGGGCAGGGTCGCGACGGCGAGCAGGGGAGCGCCCCGGCTCCGAAGGACGCCGTAATTGAGGGGGCCGAGGATCAGGATGAAGACGCCGCACACGAGGGCAAGAAGGGCGAACGAGGGGTACGGATTGATGAGGTCGCCCATGGTGTTCGCCAGCTCCAGACGGCCGCCCGTCGTGCCCCCGGGGAGGAGTTCCATGGCGGCGGCCGTGAAAGGGGCGCTGCGGCCGGAGGGCAGGAGCTCGCGCCAAAGCCTTCGCATGCCGGGCCACGCATCAAAGGGCGCGCGGCGTACGTCGTAGGGCAGGACCAGCACGTGACCCAGGCCCACCGGAAAGCGCCGGCTTTCCCCCCGTCCCGGCTCACCGTTGAGGATCGGGTGGACCTGGAAAGGATCCGAACCCCGGAAGGCGCCGTAGGTCGCGAGGCCGGGCAGCGTCCGGACCTCCTCCAGCGCGCGCGTCTCGATGGAGACAAAGGACTTGAGGACGGGATGGGCGAGGACGCCGGAGCGCGGTCCCGGACTGAGGATCAGCCGGCCTCCGTGGCGCACATACTCGGCCAGCGCGCGCGCCTGGTCGATCGAAAACGCGTCCCATGCCACGTCGTGCGCGAGGATCGCATCGTAGCCGTCGAGTCCCAGCCGGCGGTCCGGGAAGGATTCCGCCGTCAGCCGGGCCACGGCGAGCGGCGGCGTCCCGGCGAGGGGAAGACCGAAGGCGTCCGCCTGCGCGGGATCGGGGGAGAGCAGGCCCAGCCGAGTCGCGTTCGGGTCCCAGCGCAGCTGCGAACTGAGGGACCAGGGGGAATCTTTTTCGCTTCCGACCAGGATCCGATGGCGCACGTCGCACGTGACCGTTCGTTCCGGGAGCCGGAGATAGAGGAAGACCCGTTTCCGGGTCCCGGGCGCCACGCGTTCGCGGCGCCGGGCGGCGGCTTCGGTGTACTCGTCGCGCAGCTGGATCTCCACCTCCCGCTCGGTCGCGGCGCGGTTGTCGATCTCGGCGACGTAGGCCTGCCAGCCGCCGGCGACGGGCTGGCCGCCCGCGTGGCGGATGCCGACGCCGACGTCGGAGGGCGGGGGAACGATCTGGGTGAGCAGGAGGAGCAGGAGCGGGGCGCTCATGGGTTCTAGTTCTTGATCGCGGCGAGCAGTTCAAGGGTCTTGAACGGCTTGCGGAGGCGGGCGCGGAAGCCGGCGCTGCGGTAGTCGGCGTCCTCCCAGCGGTCGAGATAGGCGGACATGGCGATCATGGGGATGCCGGTGGTCCGCAGGGCGCGGGCGACGCTCACGCCGTCCATGTCCGGAAGGACCAGGTCCAGGAGGATCACGTCGAAAGTCCGGGACGCGCAGAGCGCGATGGCCTCGTGCGCGGAGCGGGCGGGGACGACCGCGTGGCCGGCGCTCTCGAGCAGGGTCGTGAGGAATTCGAGGCTGTCCGGGGTGTCCTCGACCACGAGGATCTCGAGGGGGCGGGCGACGTCCTTTTCGGAGCCGCAGACCTCCACGTGGACGCTGCCGCCGAGCACCTCGTAGAGCGTCTGGGTGCAGCCGGTGGGATCGACGATGGAGGCCTTGATCTCCTTCTCGTGGAAGTAGAGCAGGATCTGGTGGAGGAGCCGGCTCATCGAGTCGTTGATCTGGCGCGCATGCTCCACGTGGAGCACCACCCGGGCGCGGTTTGAAGATTCGCCAACTTCCTCCGAGAGATGCTTCAAAACCTCCCGGGCGGTGAGGCCCCTGCAGTCGAGTTTGATGCGCCGGTGCATGAAAGGATGATACCCCGGCCGCGGCGAATTCAACAGAAGAGAAACTCAGCGGCGGCGGGGCCGGAGGCGGGGGCGCTTCGGCGGGGGTTCCGGGGGCCGCGCGGGGGCGGGAAGGAGTTCCTTCATCGCCATCGGGGGCTGGCCGTTTTCCAGGAGGTCGAGGTCCCGGAGCAGCGCCGCGGCGTCGCGGTAGCGAAGGGCGGGGTCCCGGTGGATCAGTTTCTGGAGGACGGAGTCGGCGCCGGGCGGCAGATCGGGCACCAGCGCGGCGAGCAGCGGGACGCGCCGGGTGAGCTGAAGGTGCCGGATCTCCTCCGGGGACGTGCCCTCGAAAGGAAGGCGGCCGGAGAGCATGAAATAGCCGAGCACGCCGCAGGCATAGAGGTCGGCGGCGGGGGCGAGCGGGCGGTTCCCGCGTTCCGGCGCCCACCACGGCAGCAGTTCGGGCGGGGCGGCCCCCGGCCCGGCGACGGCGAAATCCGTCACCTTGATCTCCCGGGTCTCGGTGACGAAGACGTTCTGCGCGCGAAGGCCCCCGTGGACGATGCCCCGGGCGTGCGCGGCGGCCAGCACGGCGGCGATCTGTTTCAGGATGAGGATGGCCTCCTCGGCGGGAAGCCGGACCGAACCCAGGACGTGGTCCAGCAGCGGGACGCCGTGCACGAGTTCCGAGGCGATCCAGGCGGACTTCTCGTAGGTGCCGACGGCGAAGACGCCCGCGACGTTCGGGTGCGAGAAGTCCGGCACCCGGAGCAGGGCGGCGTCGGGCCGCCGCGGGGCGTGCAGGCGCTTGAAGGCGACTTCAGGCCCGCCCTCGGCGGGCAGGGCGCGGAAAACGACGCCGTGCGGCCCGCGTCCCAGTTCCTCCGCGATGACGTAGGGCGGCGTCCCTCCGGGGGGCGTCGTGCCGCTGGACTCGATGCCGCATTCGGGGCAGGGGAGGCTGCGCGCGTTCACGGCGTTGAAGCGGTAGCCGCAGACGGCGCAGCGCCGGACGGTCTTGCCCTGCCGGGCGAGCA
Source organism: uncultured Planctomycetales bacterium (assembly GCA_964619955.1). GTDB lineage: Bacteria > Planctomycetota > MHYJ01 > MHYJ01 > JACPRB01 > JACQFK01. Next base: position 5,807 of record CAZUJF010000009.1, on the reverse strand, counting down.
GGTCGTCGACCTGTCCGGGGGTGAGCACCCGGCGGTCGACCAGGATCTCCCCGATGGGGCGGTGGATGTTCCGGGCCGCGAGCCGGGCCTTCAGCGCGAGGGCGTCCTCGATGTCGCCCGGGCCGGCCAGCCCCTCCTCGCGCGCGAGCTCCGCGAAAAGCGGGGGCCGGGCGGGGAGTTCGCGGCTGAGGCGGACGAGTTCCTCGATCTCCTCCGCGGTGAGCAGGCCGGCGTCCTCGAGCACGCGCTCGAGCGGGAGGCCGGAATCCTTGCGGCGCCGGAGGCAGGAGGCGAGCTGGTTCTCGGTCAGCACGCGGCGGGCCACGCTGAGGCGGGCCAGGCGCCGTTCGACTTCAGACAGCATAACGAAACACGCTCCACGATCGGCCCGCCCCGCCGGTCGCAGGAAAACAGCCGGGAGGAGATCCTACTTCAGGTCTTCGACGGCCTTGAGGAGCTCCTTCCAGGACTCCTCCTTCAGGTCGTACTTCTTGTTCACGTGGACCAGGGTGCCGGTCTTGTCGATCAGGAAGAACGCGCGGCCTTTCGCCTCGAAGCCGTAGGCCTTGTGCAACGTCCCCTCGGTGTCCGCCAGGAGGTCGTAGGGGAGCTTGATCTTCTCGATCCACTTCTTGTGGGATTCGGCGTCGTCCCGGGAGACGCCGAGGATGACCACGTCCTTCGCCTTGAACTTGTCCACGCTGTCCCGCAGCGCGCAGGCCTGGCGCGTTCAGCCCCCCGTGTCGTCCTTCGGGTATATCGAGAGAAGGACGGCCTTGCTTCCCTTGAAGGCGGAGAGCCGGATCTCCTTTCCGTCCTGGTTCTTGACGGCGAAGTCCGGCGCCGGGGCGCCCTTGTCCTGCGCGAAGGCGGTCACGGATACTCCCAGAATCGCGGCCAGAATGACCCTGATGCCCATGTGAAGTCCCCCCGAGCGCCCATAAAGTGGAGTTTTGGGCCCGGAAATGCAAGGGAAAGGGGATGCAGTCCGGGCGGAGCGGCTTGACATTGGGCGATCACGCGTCATACTTATGGGTACTTATGCTTTGGAGAGCCGGGGGTTGCTTCCTTCTCATACTCTGCCAGCAGGATCTCGCTCCGCGCACGACCAGCCAGGAGCATGAGCTGGCGTTCCGGGCCCCCGCAGGCTGGGGGCGCCGGGTGGGGTCCGGACCGGTGCTCGTCCGCTACACCCAGCCCGGCGACAAGAAGCATCCCGCCGAGTTCATCGTTTCGCATCTGAGCAGCGGGAATCCGACGCCCGTCGAAAGCTGGAAGAGGCAGGCCCGGGAATACGTCACCGACAAGTACAAGGGCTCCAAGGTCCTCGAGGAAAAGGATCTGATCCTCGCCGGGCGCCCGGGCTTCCGGCTCGTGTTCCAGCACGAGGACACGCGCCACCTCAAGACCGTCATCCTCCGGAGCAATCTCGAGTATTACCTGCTGGACGCCTCCATGCCGGAGGCCGAGGCGGCCCAGGTCCAGCCGCTGATCGAGAAGGCGATCGCCAGCTTCGAGATCGTGCCGACGCCGTACACGTCCGAGGAGCGCGCGGCGGACGAGCGCCTCCGGGGATGGCTGAAGGAGTGCAAGCTGCGGAAGGAACTGACGGGGGAGCGCTGGTACGCGGTCTCCCTCGGCCAGAAGAAGGTCGGCCACATGCGGGTGAAGCTGACGGAGTCGGAGGGCTTGTACGCCTTCGAAGCCGACGTGAAGAACGATTTCGGGGAAGGCCAGAAGGACCAGACCCTGGTCCGGGGAAGCTTCTCGCCCGACGCGCGCCTCCAGAAGGCCGACACCGAGCAGACCAAGGAGAACGGCAAGGAGCGCTGGCAGTTCCGCTCCTCGATCAGCCTGCAGAACGGCGAGGCCAAGGCCGTCCGGGACATGAACGGCGTCAAGGAGGAAAAAACCTTCAAAGTCGAGGAGGGCGTGCTGCTCTCCGACGTCGTGGAGTTCGTGCGCCCCTCCCTGGTCTTCGCGGGCAAGGGGCAGTACCTGCTGAAGGTGCTCTCCGCGTTCTCCGAGGAGCCCCAGCCGGAATTCGTGGAACTGGGCGACGGCGAGCGGCTGGAGATCGACGGGAAGATCCGGGACTGCGTGCTGCTGCAGAGCCGGGTGGACCGGAAGAAACATCTGCTGTACTACCTGAGCCCGGACGGGGCGATGCTGAAGCTGGGCGGACCGAAGGAGCTGTTCTCGATCCGCGCGGTATCCAAGGAAGAAGCGCTCAAGTAATTCGCGGCCGCGGGGCCGCCTGGAGAGAGAGAGGGGGGCGTCGTGGTTGCATTCGCGCTTTCGTTGCTGCTCGCGCAGTCGGGCGATCTGGAGGAGCTGTCCCGCCGTCTGGACCTGAACTGGTCCTGCGACGCCGTCACGGGGCGTCACACGCTCCGCGCGGGGGCCAAGACGCTCGCCTTCGCGCCGGGCCTGAAGACCTACCTCCTGAACAACGCGCCTTATCCCCTGGCGATCCCGGTGTCGGTGGAGGGAGGCCGCACGCGGCTTCCCGCCGAACTGCTCCGGCACCTGGAGGGGGCGCCCCCCCGCGGGCCCGCGCCCGTCGTCGCCGCCCCGCCCGTGAAGCCCGACGGACCGCTGCCGCCGTCCGCCCCCGCGTCACCGTCCCGCCGGCCCAACGCGCGTCTGGCGGGCACGGTGGTGGCGATCGATCCGGGCCACGGCGGCATGCACACCGGCGGCAAGGGCCGGGTGCTGATGGAAAAGGACATCAACCTCGACGTCTCCATGGAATTGAGGGAGATCCTCGAGGGCTGGGGCGCGAAGGTGGTGATGACGCGGACCAGCGACCGGCATTTCGACAAGGACGTCGACGACGACCTGAACGCGCGCGTGAACATCGTCAACCGCTCGGGGGCGGATCTCTTCATCTCGATCCACACGAACTACGTGGCGAACGCGGGACCGCGCGGCTTCGAGGTCTGGGTGCCGCGGGCCCAGGGCGCGCGCGACCGCCGGAGCCGGGAGCTGGCGCAGCTGCTGCTCGGGGAGCTGGGGCAGGTCTGGGACAGCGAGAACCGCGGGATCAAGGACGAGCACAATCTGCGGGTGCTGAAGGGGACGACCTGCCCGGCCGCCCTGGTGGAGCTGGAGTTCGTCTCGAATCCGCAGGCGGAGCGGGAGCTCAAGAAACCCGCGAAGCTGCGCGAGCTGGCGGAGGCCGTCGCCGAGGCGGTGCGCCAGTGGGTCGTGAAGAGCTGACGGCCGCGTTGCTTTCAGGTCCGGCGTCCCTATAATGGGCCGCGCCATGTGCTCCTTCCGGGCGCTTCCGTTCCTGCTGCTCGCGGCGGCCGCCGCCTGCGGCGGTCCCGAGGCCAACCCCAAAAGCACGGACGCCTACGAGCGCTACCTGGGCGTCGCGGAACAGCTCGGGACGCGGCCCGACGCCGCGGGGATGGCGGACCTCGTGGGCCTGCTGAACGACCCGCATTACCTCGTGGTCGTGGGGGTGCTCGAGGTCCTCGAGTCGATCGGAGATCCGGCCTTCCTCCAGCACGCCGCGACGGGCCTGCAGCACAAACATCCGATGGTCCGGCACTACGCCTGCCGCCTGATCGCGACGCTGCGGCAGCCCGACGGCGCGGCGCTGCTCGCGGGCGTCCTGAAGAAGGACCCCGAGCCTTCCGTGCGGCGGGCGGCGATCAAGGGCCTGGTCCGGTATGGGAAAGACCCCGTCATCCTCGCCCCCCTGGTGGAGGCGGTGGGGGACAAGGACCTGAGCGTCTCCGTCTGCGCCCACGAGGCGCTGGAGACGCTGACGGAGAAGAAGGGCGTGGGCCGCCGGACCGAGGAATGGCGGAAGGCGGCCGCCCCATGAAGACCTTCCTGCTCCGGCCGCGGCTCGACTACGACGGGACGCAGATCCGCTCGCTCTGGGCCTACCGGGAGTTCGGCATCCAGGGGGACTCCATCGTGGCGTTCATCGGCGGCTGCGAGATCCCCGTGGACAACATCGTGGACCTGGAGGACGTGCGCGCGAAGTCGCGCATCGCCAGCCCCCTGATGCTGCATTTCATCGAGGAGCACTTCGACCTGGATCTCGAGAAGGCGGTGCTGCGTCAGCGGCTGCTGTCGGTGCAGGTCAAGGACGCCCTGTCGGAACTGGCCCCCGGGAAGCGCATCCGGCGGGAGGGGGACGATCTCTTCCTGGGCCCCGGCAAGCTCTCCATCTCGATCGCCACGCTCACCCCCGTCTCGTCGAAGATCCATTTCGGCATCAACGTGGAACGCGCGACGGACGTCGGCGTGGAGACGCGGGCGCTGAGGGATCTCGGCGTCGACGCCCGCACGCTCGCCAAGGCGGTGCTGGGCCGCACGGGGGAGGAGGCCGCCTCCATCCTCGACGCGCGGACCCGGGTGCGCGGTGTCCCGTAACGCGCGGCGCTGGACGCTGAACGCGATCCAGTTCCTGGTCACCCTCGCGGCCGTCGTCTGGGTGGTGCGGCTCATCCCCTTCAAGGACGAAGTCAGGACCGTGAACGGGATCGCGGAGGTCGCGCGGCCCGGTCTGTTCACGCTCCTGAAGAACACCGAGGTGGCGCCGTACGCGGCCATGGTGCTCTTCCTCTCGCTGCCCGTCTTCCTGCTGGCGCTGCGCTGGTGGCTGCTGTTGCGCGGGCACGGGTTCGACTTCCCGCTGCGGCGGATCTTCTTCGTGACGTATGCGGGGGCGTTCTTCAACAACTTCATGCCGGGCTCCATGGGCGGGGATCTGACGAAGGTGCTGCTGGCCTCCGCGGGGGAGGACCGCAAGGCGACCATCGCGGGAACGGTCATCCTCGACCGTCTCATCGGGCTCGCCGTGATGATCCTCCTGGGGGCGCTGTGCATCACCCCCTTCCTGGACCGCCTCTCGGACCGGCGCCTCGCCTGGGGGGTCTACGCCCTGGCGGGGGGGATGCTGCTCGCCTACGCGGTCTACTTCAGCCCTCCGTTCCGCTGGCTGCTCCGGCGCCTGCCGTTCCAGAAGGTGGTCGCGGATCTCGACGTGGTCTTCCGGGCCGCCTGGGACCGCAAGCGGCTCGTGCTGGCGGCGGCGGGCCTGTCGGTGCTCGCCCAGGGGACGGCCATCCTGGCGATCTACGGCATCGCGCGGGCGATGGGCCTGCAGGGCGCCGCGCTCTGGATGTTCTTCGTGTTCGAGCCGGTGATCTTCATCATCACGGCCCTGCCGATCTCCGTCGGAGGCTGGGGGGTCCAGGAGGCCGTGTACCGGGAGCTCTTCGGGGCGTTCGGGGGGGTCAGCCCCGACGGGGCCGTGGCGCTCTCGATCCTCTACAAGCTCAGCAGCATCCTCGTCTCCCTGCCGGGCGGGCTGCTGTTCGGCGCGGGGGCCACCCGGAAACGCGCTTTGGATCCCCAAGGCCCCTCCGATCCGGTATAATCTCCGCGCAGGCGACGAGCGGAATTTTTCTCATGGCCGTCAAGAACTGGGGCGACTTCGAAATCGACTTCGGCTCCCTGCTGGGCCGGGGCGGCATGGGCGCCGTCTACAAGGGCCGGCAGGCCTCCCTCGACCGGCCCGCGGCCATCAAGATCCTCAAGAAGGAACTCACCGAGAATCCCGAGTTCGTGCAGCGCTTCCATCGCGAAGCAGCGCTGCTCGCCCGCCTGGTGGACAACCACGTCGTCCAGGTCTTCGGGGCCGGCGAGGCCGAGGGGCACCACTTCTACGCGATGGAGTACGTCGAGGGGGAGGACTTCGCCGCCCTCCTGAAGTCCGGGCACAAGTTCACGATCGAGGAGGTGCTCCAGGTCGCGCTCTCGGTGGGCGCCGCGCTGCTCAT
>CAZUJF010000008.1:0-190874 GCA_964619955.1 uncultured Planctomycetales bacterium | reverse complement strand
CGGCGCCAACCCGATCGCGCTCAAGCGCGGCATCGACAAGGCGGTCGAGACGATCGTCGCGGAGATCCCGGAGCCGCGCCCCGCTTCCCCAGCGGACGCCGGCGGCATGGGCGAGGGGATGTAATCAGACTTTCAAAGGAACAGAACCATGGTTGAAGTGACGAAATCCCAGGCCGGAGCCCCCAAGCCTCCCCCGGGGGTCCGCGATGTCTTCAGCACGGTCCTCGAAACGGTGACGACGGGCATCGCCGCCGCGAAGATGGCGGGCACCCCGCTGCTGCACGCCGTCGTCGAAATCGTCCGAAACGCCGCCAAAGAGGCCGAGGGCATCAGCGGCGACCGGGTCCCGGGCGCCAAGGCGATCATCATGGGCATCGTCCGGAGCGCGGGGGAAAAGGGCGATGCGGGGCTCCAGATCCTGTCCCAGGCCGCGAAGATCCTCATCCGGCACACGGCGGACCTGGGGGGCGACCTGGCGGCCGCGACCAAGGGGCTCGTGCTCGGGGCCATCGCGAGCGCCAGGCTTCTGGAGCTGGATTCCGTCCGGACGTCCTCGGCGGCCGCCCAGGGCGCCCTTGAAGGGGCCGTGGAGGCCGGCTCGGTCACCGTGGACCGGGTTCAGGCCGCCTTGAAGGAGCCGATCGGCGGCATCAAGGTCGTCTTCACGAAGCCCGTGGAGCCCCGGATCAGGACCTGATCACCCCCCGACTTCGGCCGCCACCTTGCGCAGGTGCTCGAAGGACTGCTTCATGCCGGGCAGCGGGTCGTTCTCGTGGATCTCGTACTCGAGGTTCACGCAGCCCGGGAATTTCATCTTCAGCAGCTGCCGGAAGATCTCCGCGACGGGCATCTTCCCTTCGCCCACCGGGACCTGGGTCTTGGGGTTCATCAGGTCCTTCAGGTCCTTCATGTGCAGGTCGATCACGCGGGCGCCCGCGTCGGCGATCTCCTGGACGACGTCCTTGCCCGTCCGGGTCGTGTGGCCCACGTCGACGCAGATCCCCACGCGGGGATCCAGATCCTTGATGAGCTTGAGGGCGTCGCTCGGCGCCGGGAAGTGTTTGTCCTCGGGGCCGTGGTTGTGGATCGCCACCGCGATGCCGCTCTTCTTCACGGCCGCCTCGATCTGCGGGAGCAGGTCGGGCAGCGGGGCGATGACGAGCAGGTCGAAGCGCGCGGCCTTCGCGTAGTCGAAGAGCGCGGCGATCTCCTTCTCGTTCTTGAGGGAGTTGTTGCCGCTGCCGACCACCTTCAGGCCCGCGTCGTCGAACTCCTTGCGGCCGGCCGCCAGCTCGTCCGGCGTCAGCGTGTAGGGCAGGTGGAAGGACTTGATGTTGATGTAGGGCGTGCCGCAGGCCTTGACCATCTCGATCGCCTGCGCCCGCTTGAACTTCCGGAGGGAGTAGGACGCCACGCCGAGGCGTATCTTCTCCTCGCGCCGCCAGGCCGGGAGGCAGGCCGCCGCCGTGCCGAGCGCCGCCGCCTTGAGCATGTCCCGCCGGGTCAGCATGGCCGTCTCCTCCGCAGAATCTCCATATCCTACACGGCGGGGGCGCCGGAGGGGCTATACTTCAGAGGACACGAGCGTCCCACATGAGCATGGCGGACATTCCCGGCGCCCCCCCTGCGGACCCGTCGTTGCGCGACGCTTCGACGGAGCTCCCGAACCGGCGCGCGCTGCTGGCCGCGCTGCGCGAACGCGTCCCTTCCGGCTCGGGAGCCCTGGTGCTCCTCGATCTCGACGGCTTCAAGAAGGCCTCCAAGTCCCTCCGAAAGGAGGGCCTCGACGGCCTCCTCAAGACGGTCGCACGACGACTCCTCGAAAAAGCCGGGCCCGGGGCCCTGCTCCACCGCTACTCGCTCGATGCCTTCGCGCTGCTCCTGCCCGGGGCGGACCGCGACGCGGGGGCCGCGGCGGCCGACGGGCTCCGCGGCGCCCTCGCCCAGGACGCCTTCATCGCCGTCGGCGCCTCGGGCGCCTCCGAAATCCTTCCGCTCACCGGAACCGCCGCCGTGGCCGCCTGGCCGCTGGACGGCCGCACGCCGGCCTCCCTCGTGGAAACCGCGGAGCTCGCCCTGCTCGCCGCGAAACACCAGGGGCCCGACCGCACGGCGATCGCGGGCCGCCTGGACCCCGGCGTGCTCGCCGAGATCGGGATCTACCGCGGCCTTCCCTCCCCGGTCATGGTCGGCCGCGTCCAGGAGCAGTCCCGCCTGCGGCAGGCGGCCCTCGACGTGCGCCACGTCGGCCCCACCTGCGCCCTCGTCACCGGGCCCTCCGGCCTCGGGAAAAGCCGCCTCCTGGAGGAGCTCGGCCGCTGGGGGCGGACGGAGCGCCTCGTCGTCATGAGCGCCTGCTGCCAGGAGGCGCGCGGGACGCTTCCCTACGCGGCCCTCGCGGAACTCGTCGAGCCGCTGCTGCTCAACGACGACCCCCAGCTCCGGGCCGCCCTGGAGAACCTCAGCGGCCTGCAGCGGACCGCCCTGGCCGTGGTGGTCCGGGGCCTGGCCCCGGCGGGTCCGCTCGCGGAGATCCCCCTCGCCGATTACGGCCGCCTGATCCTGGAATCCTTCTCCGCCCTCCTCGACGAACTCGCCAAAACGGGCCCGCTCCTGATCCTGCTGGACGAGGCCGAACACGCGGATGCGGCCACCTTCAACCTGCTGAAGGCGGCGCGGGATCGGCGCCTGCCCTTCCTCGCCGTGCTCGCCACCAACCAGGATCCGCTCGCGTTCGCGGGCACGCCCGCCGGCGGCTTCCACAAGGAGGGCCCGCCCAGCTCGCCGAACGTCGTCCTCAACCCGCTCTCCGCCGAGGAGATCGAGCAGCTCCTGCATGCCGTGCTGCCCGAGGCCGACCTCGCCCCCGGCAACGCGCGGGCGCTGGCGATCCGGAGCTCGGGGAATCCGCTCTATCTCGAGGAAACCGTCCGCGCCCTGCTGCTCCGCGGCCGCGCGAAACTGGCCGCCGGACGCTGGACCCTTCCCGTCCTCGAGGAACGCGACCTCCCCAAGAACCTGGAGGCCGCCGTGCTCGCGGTGGCCGCCGCCCTGCCCGCCCGCGCCAACTCCCTGCTCACGCGCGCGGCGGTGATCGGCACCGAGGTCGACCCCGAGCTGCTCCAGGAGGTCCTCGGGCAGGACGAACTGGAGATGCTCGAACTCATCGACGAGGCCCGGCGCTCCCGGCTCCTGGTCGCCTCCGAATCCGGCGCCGACCTGCTGCATTTCCCCGCCTCCCATGCGCGGCGCCTGCGGCTGGCCTCGACCCCGGCGGCGGAACGGAAGGAGATCCACGGGCGGGTCGGCGTGGCCCAGGAGGCCCGCCACGGCGGGGACGTCGCCCATCTCGCCGACGAGCTGGCCTTCCATTACAGCCGCGCGGGAAACGAAAGCCGCGCCCGCCACTTCGACGGCATCGCCCGGCAGCGCGCCGCCCTGCTCCAGCCGCCGCAGGCGGAGGGCACCCGCCGCGCGCGCCTCGAGCCCGTCGCCGACCCGCTCGATCCCGGCGCGCTCGGCCACGCGACCGCCCTCTTCCGGCATCTGCTCGGCGCGCTGAAAGTCGGTCGCCTCTACCCGCAGTGGAGCCAGGTCAGCGCGTCCTTCCTCGTCCAGCTCCGGGAAGAACTCGAGAACCTGATGGCCGCCGTCCCCGGCGTGACGATCTCGAACCCGCCGACGGGGCCCCGGCTCAACGGCGTGCCCGCCCCGACAGGACCGCTCACGGAATTCGCCGCCCTGCTCGACGAGCACCTGCTGGAGTCCATGACCCTGCTGCGCTCCTTCGACCGCGCGGGGCTGGACGTGCTGCTGCGCGCCTTCCTCGAGCCGCTGGACCGACTGCGCGCGGAGGCCGACCACTGGGACCGCTTCCTCGCCCGCGAGGGGCTCGAGGGCATCGACCTCGTCCAGAAGGCCTACCAGGCCCGCGAGTCCGCGGGGGCGCGCCTGGAGGCCCGCGAAGAGAAGCAGGTCCCCCCCGAGGAACTGGCCCCGGTCCGCGACGCGCTCCGCTCGCTCAAGGCGGCGGTCGACGCCGTCAAGCTGTACCCCCCGGGGCACGCGCTCGTCGAGGAGACCTCGGCCTCCCTCGTGGGCGCGGCGATCCCGCTGCTCCAGCGCCTGCCCAGCCTCACCTTCGGCGCGACGGAAGGCGAGCTCGTCCTCAACGGGCGTCCGGCGGACCGGAAGTTCTTCGGCGAGGCGGGCCTCTTCCTCCAGCAGGAGATCGAGCGCCGCGAGCTGAAGAGCCTTTCCCTCGTCCGGGGCCTGAGGGAGGACGAGGTCCGCGCCCTGGTGAGCTTCCTCGCCCTGGCTCCCGGGGAGCAGGCCGCCGCCCTGCAGCGCCTCGAAGGGCAGTTCGTGCACATCCTGCTCGGCTCCCGCAGCTACGAACGGGCCACGGAAGGGGTCGTCGAGATCTCCCTGGCCCCGCCGCCCAAGCCCATCCGCTCGGAGATCCGGGCGAAGGAGCATCTCGCGCAGCCCTACGAGTCCTTCCTGGGAAAGCCGCTGCTGGAGCAGTTCGCCGCCCTGGTCGAGGTGCTCGCGTACGGCAGCCGCCGCCCGCTCGCGGAGGAACTGGTCTCGCGCGTCACGTCGCACTTCCACGACGCCGAACTGCCCCACCGGCGACTCGCCTACCGGCTGCTGGGCTCGTCCATCGCCTTCGCCTCCCCCAGCGCCCGGCAGGTGGAGGTGGTGCAGTCGGCGGCGCCGCTGCGCAAGCGGCTGATGGAGGACGCGGAGCTGCCCGCCTTCAAGCTCGCCGCGGACCTGCTCAATCTGTGGATCCCCGCCGCCGCCACGGCGGGCTGCCTCCGGGAGCTCGCGGAAATCGCCGGCCCCGTGCTCCGGCGCCGGGCCTCCGCCGCCGGGACGCCCAAGGACATCGCCACCTCCTGCGAACGGCTGCTGGCCATCATGCCCGACACGGGGGCCTATGCCGTGCTCCTCGCCGCCGTCACGCGGACCCGCGCCGAGGAACGCGTGCCCGCCGTCTCCATCCTGCTCGCCATCGGAGGCAAGGCCGTGGAGCGGCTGGTGGACGTCCTCGTCGGCGAACCCGAGCGGCAGATCCGGATGGGCCTGGCGATGGCCATCGGCCTTTCCGCCGGGGAGCTCGCCGGCCCCCTCTCCAAGGGGCTCGGCTCCGACCCCCCGCTGGACAAGCTCCAGCGGGTCCTCGAAGTCTCGGAACCCCTCCTCTCCCCGGCGCTGCTCGGCCACTTCGCGGAGATGGCCGACCACGGGCGCCCGGAGCTGAGGCGGGCCATCCTCTCCCGGCTGGAGCAGTGGCCGGAGAGCGCCGCGCCCCCCATCCTGAGGCGCCTGGCCGCGAGCCCGGTGGAGGCGAACCGCGATGCCGCCCTCGACAGCGCCACGAGGATGAAATCGGCGGCGATCGGCACGGAGGTCGGGCGCCTTCTGGAGCAGACCCAGGACGAACACGTGATGCGCATCTGCTGCCGGTACTTCGCCGCGGTGCCCAACGCGGGGGCGGTCCCGCTCCTCACGCGCATCGTGGAGCGCAAGCCCCGGATGTTCGGACTGGTGAAAGGCTACGCCGAGGAAACCCGGCGGGAGGCCGCGGAGGCCCTCTCGCGCCAGATCGTGCGGCCCGCGGGGGAGGTCCTGGACAGCACGCTCCACGACCCGGTCACGAAACTGCGCAACCGGAAATAGGAGCGTCTATTTCTTTCGGTTGAGCAGTTCGATCGCGGCCTTCTCGTCGTCCACGAAGAGGAAGACGTCCGAGAGCATGAGGATCTGGGCGATCCTCTGGATCTGGTGGTCGGCGGCGATGAAGGCGATCTGGCCGCCGTTGCCGGTCGCCACGTCGAGCGAGGTGATGAAGCACCCGATGCCCGTGGAGGAGATGTAGCGCGCGCCCTTCAGGTCCATCACGAGCTTGTAGACGCCGCGGGCGAAGAGCGCGTCGATCGCGTTCTTCATGATGCCGGCGTTGCTGGGGTCGACCGTGCCCTCGATCGAGACTCTCGAGATCCCGGGGAGCAGGTCCGTGGTGCTGACTTTCAGGGAGTCCATTGGTCCCTCCAGTATACCCCGTCCGCCGGGGTTTCCGTTTCCTTGCATACAATCGGGCGCGGTCGTCGTTGATTACCTGTGGGTGCTCCATGGGGGAGGACCCGGGATATGTTTCCAAGGAGCGAGGCTATGCGTACTGCGCTGGCGCTCGTCGGCGCGCTCGTGTTGTTCACGGGAGCGGCCTTCGAGGAGCCCGGATTCGAGATCAAGGTCACGGCGAGCGGTCTGACCTGAGGCGTCAACTGAGGGAAGGCGATCATGGGATCGCTCAAGCGCCTGTCAGGCGCTAAGGACGTCAGCCAGGATGATTTCTCCGCCGGAGTCGGCACCTACATCGTCAAGTTCGACGCGCCCCCCGCCGTCAAGATGGCCGACATCCAGAAGGAAGTCGGCAAGTACAAGCTGGACAAGGTCCAGATGAAGCTCACCGGCAAGGCCGTCGAGAAGAAGAGCGTCTGGTCCATCGGCTTGATCACCCTCACCGGCGACAACGCCGCGAAGATCGCGGAATGCAAGAGCAAGGTCGTCATCGTGACCGGAGTCCTGACCGAGGACGCCAAGGGCAAGCAGTCGCTCGAGGTGGCCACCGTCGAAGAGGTCACGAAGAAGAAGTAGCCTCTTTGAACTCCCGGAACCCCCGGACGGATTCCCCGTCCGGGGGTTTCTTTTTTGCGTAGCATAGGCATGATCCGACGCCGGGACTTCGTCGCGGGAGCGGCCGCCGCGGGAATCCTTTCCGCCTCCGCCCGCGCCGCCCAGGAGCCGAAGCCGATGGGCATGGTCGCCACCAGCCAGCGCCTCGCCTCGGAGGCCGGGGCTTCGATCCTCCGCGCCGGGGGCACCGCCGCCGACGCCGCCGTGGCCGCGGCTGCCGCGCTCAACGTCACGGAACCCGCCTCCACCGGCCTCGGCGGCGACATGTTCGCGCTCTACTACCAGGCCGGCACCGGGAGGGTCCGCGCGCTCAACGGCTCCGGACGGGCTCCCGCCGCCCTGACGCTGGACCTGCTCCGCTCGCAGGGGCTGGATCCGCTCCCGTCGACGCATGCGCATTGCGTGACCGTCCCGGGGGCCTGCGCCGGCTGGTTCGACCTCGTCGCGCAATACGGCTCGCTGTCGATGAAGCAGATCCTCGAGCCCGCGATCCGGCTGGCGGAGGAGGGCTTCCCCGTCGGCGCGCATTCGGCGCGCGGCTGGGCCGGGGGGCTCCCGCAGCTCCTGTCCGCCCCGAACGGGCGCGAACTGACGATCGACGGCCGCGCCCCGAAGGAGGGCGAACGCTTCCGGAATCCGGGGCTGGCCCGCACGCTGCGGATCCTGGCCGAGGGCGGCAAGGACGCCTATTACCGCGGCGAGATCGGGCGCGACGTGGTCAAGGTCGTGCGCCAGGCCGGCGGCGTGATGAGCGAGGAGGATCTCGCCCGGCACGCATCGACGAACGTCGAGCCGATCTCGACGCTGTACCGGAACCTGCGCGTCTGGGAATGCCCGCCCAACGGCCAGGGCCTGACCGCGCTCATCGCCCTGAACATCCTCGAAGGGTTCGAGCTGCGCGGGCAGGACCCGCTCGGCCCCGAACGCACGCACCTGCTCATCGAGGCGCTGCGGCTCGCGTTCGCGGACACCCGCTGGTACGTCGCCGATCCCGCCGTCTCGAAAGTGCCCGTCGCGGGCCTGCTCTCGAAGGACTACGCGGCCAAGCGCCGGGCGCTCATCGATCCGAAACGCGCGGCGGCCGAGGTCCGGCGCGGCTCGCCCGTGGCCGGCAGCGACACGGTCTACTTCTCCGTGGTGGACCGCCTGGGCAACGCCTGTTCGTTCATCAATTCGAACTACATGGGCTTCGGCACCGGCCTCGTTCCCGCGGGCCGCGGCTTCACGCTCCAGAACCGCGGCGCGGGATTCCGCCTGCAGGAGGGGCATCCCAACGTGCTGGCGCCGGGCAAACGCCCGTATCACACGATCATCCCCGGCATGCTCACGCGCGAGGACGGCTCCCTCTGGGGCCCCTTCGGCGTCATGGGCGGCTTCATGCAGCCCCAGGGCCATGTGCAGGTGGTGCTGGCGCTGGTGGACGACGCCCTCGAACCGCAGGCCGCCGTCGACCGGCCGCGGCTCAGCATCACGCCGGACGGGCCCAGCCGGGTGGACCTCGAAGAGGGCCTGCCCCGCACGACCGCGGAAGCCCTGGCCGCCCGGGGCCATGCCGTCACCGCGGGCATCGGGGGATTCGCGCGCGCCGGCTTCGGACGCGGCCAGGTGATCCGCCGCGACCCCGACGGACGCCTCAGCGGCGGCAGCGATCCCCGCGCCGACGGCGGCATTTCCCAGGGTTGATTCCGGCTTCCCTCCGCGCCCCGTCCGGTTTATAGTTGAGACCGGGTCTCAAGATGTGCCCTATGCGAAAGAGCCGGTCCAAGATCGTCTGTGAGTGCTTCAAGCTCACCCGCGCGGACGTCGTCCTGGCGATCCGAAAAGGCGGGGCGCGCACCCTGTCCGACCTGAAGGATCAGAACGGGGCGGGAAGCGCGTGCATGGTCTGCCATCCCGCGCTCTGCGCGCTGCTGGCCAGGGTTCCCAAGACCTGACGGGCTACTTCCCCTCCGGCCCGCGCAGGTGCTCGGAGAGGTAGTTCTGGATCCCGACCGACTTGATCAGTCCGAGCTGGGTCTCGATCCAGTCCACGTGCTCCTCGCTGTCGGAGAGGATCTCCTCGAGGATCTCGCGCGTGCCGCCGTCCTTCACCTTGATGCAGAGGTCGACGGCCTCGTTGTAGGCCTTCACCCCGCCGGTCTCCAGGCGAAGGTCGTTCTCGAACTGCTCCTTCACGTCCGTGCCGACGCGGATCACGTCGTAGCGGGCGATGTTGGGGATGCCGTCGAGGAAAAGGATGCGGTCGATGATCTGGTCGGCGTGTTTCATCTCCTCGATCGACTCCTCGCGCATCTTGCCCGCCAGGCCGAGATAGCCCCAGTTCTTGAGCATCTTGGCCTGGACGAAGTACTGGTTGATCGCGGTGAGCTCGACCGTCAGGATCCGGTTCAGCGCCTCGATGACCTTGGCGTCGCCCTTCATGATGTCCTCCCTTTCAAGGGCGGCATCATAACAGAGAAAGCTCGATCCCGAAGCCCGATGGAGGGTAATAAATACCCATGCTCGGCACCCTGCTGATCCTCGCCCTCCAGGCCGACGACCGCGTCGACTTCAAGCGCGACGTCCGCCCCATCCTCTCCGACAACTGCTTCAACTGCCACGGGCCCGACGAGAAGCATCGCGAGGGGGACCTCCGGCTGGACACGCAGGAGGGCGCGTTCGCGCTCAAGGACGGGGTCGCCGCGTTCGTCCCGGGCCAGCCCCGGAAGAGCCTGGCCTACCAGCGCCTCATCACGAAGGATGCCGACGACCTGATGCCCCCGCGCAAGACGGGCAAAAAGCTCACGCCGAAACAGATCGACACGATCCGCCGCTGGATCGAACAGAAGGGCGAATACTCGGCCCACTGGGCCTTCGTCCCGCCCGGGCGCGCGCCGCTGCCCGGGCCGAAGACGGCCCACCCGGTCGACGCCTTCGTCCAGGCCCGCCTGGCCCGGGAAGGCCTGAAACCTGCCCCCGAAGCCGGCCGGGCCACGCTGCTCCGGAGGCTCTGCCTCGACCTCACGGGACTGCCTCCGACGCCGGAGGAACTGGACGCCTTCCTCGCCGACGGCTCCCCCGACGCCTATGCCCGGCAGGTCGAGCGGCTGCTCGCCTCCCCGCACTACGGCGAGCGCTGGGGACGGCACTGGCTGGATGCGGCCCGCTACGCCGACTCCGACGGCTACGAGAAGGACAAGCCGCGCTTCGTCTGGTTCTACCGCGACTGGGTCATCAACGCCCACAACCGGGACCTTCCCTACGACCGCTTCATCATCGAGCAGATCGCCGGAGACCTGCTCCCCGACGCCGGCCAGGACCAGATCGTCGCCACCGGCTTCCTCCGCAACTCCATGATCAACGAGGAGGGCGGCGTCGACCCCGAGCAGTTCCGCATGGAGGCGATGTTCGACCGCATGGACGCCGTCGGCAAGGCCGTGCTCGGCCTGACCGTCGCCTGCAGCCAGTGCCACAGCCACAAGTACGACCCCTTCACCCACACGGACTACTACCGGCTTTTCGCGTTCCTCAACAACGCGCACGAATCGGCGGTCAGCGTCTACACCCCGGAACAGCAGATGACGCGCGCCGAGGTGCTGCGCGGAATCCGCGAGATCGAGGAGGACCTCCGCCACCGCACGGGCGACTGGAAGGAGCGCCTCGCCGCCTGGGAGGAGCAGGCCCGCGCTTCGCGGATCGAGTGGACCGTGCTGCGCCCCGAGGTCGACGACATCTCGACCGGCGGGCAGAAGTATCTCCCGCAGGCGGACGGCTCGTTCCTCGCGCAGGGCTACGCGCCCACCAAGCACAAGGCGAAGTTCACGGCCCGGGTGGCGGGGCCGGTCACGGGGTTCCGGCTCGAGCTCCTGAACGACCCGAACCTCCCGCAGAACGGGCCGGGCCGCTCCATCCGCGGCAGCGCCGCGCTCACCGAGTTCGAGGTCGAGGCCGCGCCCGCCGACGGCTCCGCCAAGCCCGTGAAGATCAAGATCGCGTCCGCCACGGCGGACCTGAATCCCGCCGAGGCCCCGCTGGAGTCCATCTACGACGACCGCAGCAAGAAGCCCCGCGTCACCGGACCGGTCGCGTTCGCCATCGACGGCAAGGACGACACCGCCTGGACCAGCGACGCCGGCCCGGGCCGCCGCAACGCCCCGCGCAACGCCGTGTTCGTCCCCGAGAAGCCCGTCGACTTCCCCGGCGGCGCCTTGATCGCGATCCATCTGAAGCAGAACCACGGCGGCTGGAACAGCGACGACAACCAGAGCCACAACCTCGGCCGCTTCCGCCTCTCCGTGAGCGGCGGCGCGAACCCCGTCGCCGATCCCGTGCCGCCCGCCGTCCGCGCGATCCTGGAGATGCCCGTCGAGAAGCGCAGCGCGGCCCAGATGCAGGCCGTGTTCAGCGTCTGGCGCGCGCAGGAGCCCGCCTTCGCCGAGGCCAACGCGAGGATCGAGGCGCTGTGGAAGCGGCACCCGGAGCCCTCGTCGCAGCTCAGCCTGGTGGACCGCAGCGAACCCCGCATGACGCACCTGCTGGACCGCGGCGACTTCCTGAGGCCGAAGGACGCCGTCCGTCCCGGCGTGCCCGCGTTCCTCCATCCGCTGCCCGAGGGCGCGCCGCTCAACCGGCTCGGCTTCGCGCGCTGGCTGGTCGACCGCAAGGCCCCCACCACCGCACGGGCGCTCGTCAACCGCGTCTGGCAGGCCTACTTCGGAACGGGGTTCACGTCCACCCCCGAGGAACTCGGCTCCCAGGGCGAGATGCCCTCCCATCCCGAACTGCTCGACTGGCTCGCGGTGGAGTTCATGGAGCAGGGCTGGAGCCTGAAGAAGCTGCACCGCCTCATCACGAGTTCCGCGACGTACCGGCAGGACTCGCGCGTGACGCCGGAGCAGCTCGCCAAGGACCCCTACAACCGGCTGCTCGCGCGCGGCGCCCGCGTCCGCGTCGAGGGGGAGATCGTCCGCGACATCGCCCTCGCCGCGAGCGGGCTGCTCAACCCCGCGGTGGGCGGCGCCAGCGTCTATCCGCCCGCGCCGGCCGCGCTCTTCCTCCCGCCCGCGAGTTACGGCCCCAAGGTCTGGGCCGAGGAGAAGGACGCCTCCCGCTACCGCCGCGCGGTCTACACGTTCCGCTACCGCTCGGTGCCGTATCCCGTGCTGCAGGCCTTCGACGCCCCGAACGGGGACTTCGCCTGCGTGAAGCGGCCCCGCTCGAACACCCCGATGCAGGCACTGGCGGCCCTGAACGAGCCGCTCTTCCTGGAATGCGCGAAGGCCCTGGCGGAGCGCGCGCTCAAGGAGGGCGGGGCGGACGATGGGGCGCGCCTGATCTGGGCCTTCCGCCGCTGCACCGCGCGGGTGCCGCGGGCGCAGGAGCGTCTGAACCTGCTCGATTTCCTGTCCCGGCAGAAGGCGCGCTTTTCCAGGGACCGGGACGCCTTGACGGCGCTGGCCGGGAAGGAGGCCGCCCCCGAACTGGGGGCCTGGACCGCGCTGGCGCGCGTCCTGCTCAACCTCGACGAAACGATCACGAAGGATTAAGACGATGACCGCGGACGTGACGGCCTCCCGGCGCTGGTTCCTGCAGCAGTGCGGCGTGGGCATGGGCGCGCTGGCGATGCAGACGCTGGGCGCGGCGCAGCAGGCGGCCGACCCCATGGCGCCCCGCGCCCCGCACTACAAGGCGAAGGCGAAGAACGTCATCTTCCTCTTCATGGCGGGTGCGCCCAGCCATCTCGAGCTCTTCGACCACAAGCCGCTGCTCTCCAAACTGAGCGGCACGCTGCCGCCGCCGGACCTGCTCAAAGGCTACCGCGCGGCGTTCATCAATCCGAACTCGAAGCTGCTGGGGCCCAAATTCAAGTTCGCCAAACACGGCCATTGCGGCGCGGAACTCTCGGAGTTGCTGCCGCACCTCGCCACGGTGGTGGACGACGTCGCCATCGTGCGCGGCATGGTCACCGACGCGTTCAACCACGCCCCGGGCCAGATCATGATGAACACGGGGGCGCAGACGTTCGGGCGTCCCAGCATGGGCGCCTGGGTCACGTACGGCCTGGGCAGCGAATCCAAGAACCTTCCGGGCTTCGTCGTGTTCAGCTCCGGCAGCAAGGGGCCCAGCGGTGGGAATTCGAACTGGGGCTGCGGCTTCCTGCCGACGCTGCACCAGGGGGTGCAGTTCCGCGGCACCGGCGATCCGGTGCTGTACCTGTCCAATCCGCCGGGCGTGGATGCGGACCTGCAGCGGGAGACGCTGGAGGCGATCGGCTCCGTCAACCGCGGCCGCCTGGCCGACGTCGGCGATCCCGAGATCGCGACGCGCATCGCGGCCTACGAGATGGCGTTCCGGATGCAGACGAGCGCGCCGGAGCTCATGGATCTGGGGAGCGAGTCCAAGGAGACCCTCGAGCTCTACGGGGCGCAGCCGGGCAAGTCGTCGTTCGCGAACAACTGCCTGCTGGCGCGGCGGCTGGTGGAGCGCGGCGTGCGCTTCGTGCAGCTCTTCCACGAGGCCTGGGACCAGCACGGCAACCTGGTGAAGGATCTCAAGAAGAACTGCGAAAACACCGACCGCGCGGCGGCGGCGCTCATCAAGGATCTCAAGCAGCGCGGCCTGCTGGACGAGACGCTGGTGGTCTGGGGCGGCGAGTTCGGGCGCACGCCGATGGTGCAGGGCGGCGACGACGGGCGGGACCACCATCCGAACGCGTTCACGATGTGGATGGCGGGCGGCGGCGTCAAACCCGGCATCACGCTGGGCGAAACCGACGATCTGGGCTTCAACGTCGTCTCGGGCAGGGTGCACGTGCACGACCTGCAGGCGACGATCCTGCACCTGCTGGGCCTGGAGCACACGCGGCTGACCTTCCGCTTCCAGGGCCGCGACTACCGCCTCACCGACGTGCACGGCAAGCTCGTCAAGGAGCTGTTGGCCTAGCCGGCCCCCCCCCCCCCAAAAAAAAAGCAGCCTGTCTGTTTTGTCGTGTCCCGGGACACGACAAAACAGACAGGCTGCTTTTTTTGGTCAGTCCGCGAAGACCTGGGTCCAGTAGTCGGGGTGGTCCCCCGGGGCCCCGGGCTGCCAGCCCACCCCCGTGCGCGTGTAGCGCGCGTTCTCCAGGTTCCTGCGGTGCCCGTCCGAGTCCAGCCAGCCCTGCACTACGACCGCCGGCGTCAGCGCCCCCGAGGCGATGTTCTCCGCCATCTGCTCCCAATGCACCCCGTTCCTCGTCAGCCGCATCCCCGGCGAGTCCCCCTCCGGATTCGGATGGCTGAAGAATTCGTGCACGTCCGCCCTCATATGCCGGCTGTGGCCGCGCGCCGCCTGCCGCAGCGTTTGGGTCATCCTCAGCGAGCCCACCCCGATCGAGGCCCGGTGCTCGTTCACGAGCCTCAGCACCTCGTCCTCCCACTCCAAAGCCTTCTGCTCGTCCGTCTTCCAGTTCAGGGGGTGGCCGTTCTCGTAGGTCAGCGACGCCCCCTCGGCGCCGTCCCCCGAACTCCCGGTCTCCCGCTCCTCGTCCCTCGACTCGTCCGACTCCCAGAAGCAGGCGGGGACGCAGATCAGCGCGGCGACCAGGACGAGCACCTTCCTCACGGCTTAATCTATAACACGCCCCGGGCCCGGCGGTTCGCGCTTTCCGGCAAAGACCCGGCCCCGAAGCGGCCGATAGGAGATACAGGGCCGGGGATACCCTGCCCCAAGTAGAGGACCATGATCGTTCGACGCCTCCTCCTCGCCGGCCTCGGCAGCCTCCTGGGCTGCAGCGCCGTCCCGCACGCCGTCCCCGAGGGCAGCGCGTCCGAGCCCCCCGTCACCCAGGTGACCTACGGACGCTCCGGCCAGGACCGCGACCCCGAGCTCAGCCCCGACGGCAAGACGCTCCTCTACGCCTCCAGCGCCTACGGGGAGGATTACGACCTTTACGCCAAACCGGTCGGCGGCAACGCGCCCGTCCGCCTCACGCGCCTCGAGGGCCACGAGCGCTTCCCCAAGATCAACCCCGCCCTCCCCCGCATGCTCGCCTTCTCCGCGGACTCCGGCGGCGAGTGGAAGATCTGCCTCATCGAGGACTGGGTCAATCACCCCGAGAAAGTCATTTCGCTCACCGATCCGGGCACCCACAGCCTGCATCCCAGCTGGTCCCCGGACGGCCGCCTGCTCGTCTACGCCTCCACGCAGGACCTCGGCTCCGGCGACTGGGTCCTCAAGATCCGGGACCTCGCCACGGGCAAGACCCAGGTCCTGGAGGACATCGACGGCTTCCTCCCCGAATGGTCGCCCAAGGGCAACCGCATCGTCTTCCAGCGAATGCGGCACCGCGAAGGCTGGTTCGGCGGGCTCTGGACGCTCGACTTCGAGAACGGCGCCGCGCGGAACCTGACCGCCCTCTTCGTGCACGACGACTGGGCGGCGATCAACCCCACCTGGTCGCCCGACGGCCGGCACATCCTCTTCGCCACCGTGGGCAAGAGCACGCAGCGCGGCCAAATCCTGGACCGAACCGACGACCTCTGGATCATCGGGGCCGACGGCTCCGCCCCCACCCGCCTGACCTCGCATCCCGCCTCCGACGGCATGCCCGTCTGGGGCGCCGACGGCCGGGTCTATTTCGTCTCCGACCGCGGCGGCTCCGTCCGCCTCTGGAGCCTGCTGCCCCGGCTTCCCCTTTAGCGCCCGCCGACGTACAATCTCCGCATGAAGAAAGTCCTCGGCGCCGCGGCGACCTTGCTCATCCTCTCCGGCTGCTACCTCGGGAAGGCCAAGGAGGACCACCCCTGGACGGCCGAACAGGTGGCCAAGCTCCAGGTCGGCAAGACGACCAAGGCCGAAGTCCTCATGGTGCTCGGCCCCCCCAAGCAGGTCGTGCGCCTCCTCGATTCCGAGGCGTACATGTACACCCACGCCGTCGAGAAATCGACCAACGGCTACTTCCTCGTCCTCAACCTCCACCGCAGCGACCGGCAGTACGACGCCATCACCGTGATCATCGGACGGGACGGCATCGTCCAGGCCGTCGGCTCCCGCTTTGCGACGGACTCGGCCAGCTACGGCGCGCCTTGGGGGGATTAGCATGAGCCGGGCCCTGCTGCCCGTCCTGCTCTCCCTGGCCTGCACCGGCTGCATCCATTTCAAGCTGGAGCGCGTCCGCGACGGCAGCCCCGAACAGGTGCTGAAATCCGCCCGGCTGCTTCCCGGCAAGTCCACGCTGAAGGAAACGATCGTCCAGGCCGGCCCCCCCGACGTGATGCTCCGGGCCGGGCACGTCGACCGCCTCTACTACACGGCCTGGGACAGCGACTACTTCAAGTTCGTGATCTCGGCCGAACTTCCCATCTCCAGGGCCACCAGCGCGGACGTCTACACCCAGACCCTGGGCTGGGAGGACATGCATCTGGCCCGCCTCGAGTTCGACCGGGAGGGGGTCCTGCGGGACGTGCAGACGGCCGTCTTCAAGCAATCCCGCAACGGCCGGCATTTCCTCCCCGTCAAGGACGCGGTCTGGTCCCAGTACCTCGAAGACAAATCCCGCGCGCTCGCGCTGTCCGAAATGGACGACGACGACGAGGACGTCGAGATCGACGAGCCGGCGGCCAAAAAGAAGAAGCAGGGGAACTGATGCCCGTCGGCGCGTGGTTCCCCACCCTGATCTACCAGGCGCCGCTGGGCGGCGCGAATCCCGCGCGGCTGCGCCGCCAGCTGCTCGACGACGCCTTCAAGGTCCGCGCGAACGACGCGGAAGGCCGCGCCTGGTGCCGCACGCACTATCCCGGCGGCTTCACGTCCTACGCCTCCATGGGCCGCCTGCACACGATGTTCTCCACGTTCATGGAGCTCGAGAAACGCCTCAACCGGCACGCGAAGGCCTTCGCGCGTCGCCTGGACTGGGAGCTCGGGGAAGGCCGGCTCAAGATGATCGACTGCTGGGTCAACGTCATGCCCCGGGGGGCCGTGCACACGCTGCACCTGCATCCGCTGTCGGTGATCAGCGGCACGTACTACGTCCAGACGCCCCCGGGCTGCTCGAAGCTCCGCTTTGAAGATCCGCGCCTGAGCAAGTTCATGGCCGCCCCGCCGCGGAAGGCGGGCTGCCGTCCCGCCAACCTCACGCAGGTCTCGCGTCCGGTCGAGGCCGGCCAGCTGATCCTCTTCGAGAGCTGGCTGCGCCACGAGATCGCGCCGAACCCCGCCGCCGGCGAGCGGGTCAGCATCAGCTTCAACTACGGCTGGGAGTAGCGGCCTCAGGACTTGGGGTCGGCCTTGGCGGGTTCGCCGGGAGCCGCTTTCGCCAGCAGCCCCTTGCCGAGGCTGACGGCGCCGATCACGAAGAGGATCGGGGGATAAAAGAAGATCCGCCCGGCCATCCAGCCCACGACGAACCAGACGACCGCCCCGACCATCATGGCGGCACCCGCGAGAATGGCCTTCATCTTGTCGCTCATGCGCAGCCTCCCCAGTCAAAGGTTCATTAAATCCCGGCGTTCAGGAAGTGTAGCACACAAACCGCCGCTTGGCCCGAGAAGGCTTGACCAGTCTTGCTTCCAGGTGTAAGCCGTGATAGGCTTACCCATGTGGGAAGACAGACCAGCGTCGTCCGCATCAGCTCCAAGGGCCAGATCGTGATCCCGCTGGCCTTCCGGCGGCGGCTGGGACTCAAGACGGGCCAGTCGCTGGCCGTCCGCACGGGAACCCGGGGCGAACTCGTCCTGCGGCTCCTCGACCAGGAGTGCGCCGACGCGGACGACCTGCGCCGCCGGCTCCAGGCGGCGGGAGACAAACTGGGGGGCGACCCTCTCGCGGCGCTCGAGGAGCGTCGCCGGCGCGACCGCTTGAGCGAGGTGCGGAAGCATGAGCGCTGGAGTCATTGACGCGGGCATCGCGATCGCCTGGGTCCGGGGCGGGACCCGGAGCGAAAAAGCGCTCGAGAGGCTCTACCAGGCCTGCCGCGCGGGCTCGACCTCGCTCTCGATCTCCTCGGTCAATCTCGCCGAGGTCCTGATCCACACCGCGCCGTACTCCCGCGAATCCGGTGTGGATGTGGTGGCGTTCTTGAAAGCCCTGGGCGTCCGCATCCATACCCCCGACGAAGCGGTGGCCCGCCGGGTGGCGCGGCTCGACACCTCGCTCGCCGATGGTTTCGCGGCCGCGACCGCCCTTGAACTGGGAGCCCGGCTCCATACGACGGACCAGGAACTCGTCCGGCAGCTTCGACACACCCGGCTGTCGGTGACCAGTTATTGAAATCGTTGCGCCGTCGCTTTTTCCCGCTTTACCCTCCCCCCTCTCCGCCGTCGAATGCCGTGGACCGTGGAGGAGGAACGATGGGCACGATCCTGACCGCAGCCTGGCTGGCCCTCGCGGGCGGCATCCCGCAGGAACCCAAGGAAGCCGCCCCCGCCGCCTGGAAGACGTACAACGCCGGCGTGCGCTGGGAGGCCTCCCTGGAGGACGCGCAGAAGCGCGCCGCCGAGACCGGCCGCCCCATCCTGCTCCACCAGCTGGTCGGCGACCTCAACAAGGAGGGCTGCTGAGCGGCCGGCGACGTGCTGAGAACCGTGACGTTCTCCGACAAGCGCGTGGCCGACATGATCAACACCCGCTTCGTGGCCGCTTGGTGCAACCGCGGCCCCGGCTTCAAGAACAACGACCTCTGGAGCGAAAAGCGCATCTTCGAGTCCGACCTCGAGGCCTACCCGACCAAGAACATCTGCACGTTCTTCCTCAGCCCCGAAGGACGGGTCTTCTACTACGTCGCGGGCTCCTACTCCCCGGAGTTCTTCCTCAAGATCCTCGATACCGCCACGTCGCTCCGGCAGGCGCTGTTCGACGACGGCATGCGCCCCCGCGCCGGCCATCTCGCCACCGCCGCCCGCCTCCATGAGGAGCGCGCCGCCGCCTTCGAGAGCCTCGCGGAGAAGGCGAAACAGCCGGAAAGCTTGAAGCTGCTGTTCCGGGAGGACGACCGGCTCACGTACCGCGGCAAGCGCCACGTGCACGGTCCGCAATGCGCCTCGAGCGTTCGGGAGGGCTACGCGTACTGGGCGCGCCTGCACGCCGTCCTCGAGGCCTGGGAGGAACTCCCCGATCTGGAGGCGGTCCGCTACCGCTACGAGTACGGCAACGAATTCACCGAGGAATCGCCCACCGCGAAACACATCGAGCGGAGCGATCCCTCGAAGCCGCGTCCCGAGATCCGCCGCAAGCCCCGCGCAGCCCAGGCGGCCGTCCAGGGAACGACCCGGCCCGGAGCCCCGGCGCTGGGACTTCCGACCCTGAACGTGAGCGGACCCTGAGCCGGGTCAGGCCGCGCCCAGCCAGGGCAGCAGGAACGCCAGGGCGGGGACCACGACGATCATCGCCCCCGTGGTGAAGAGCCAGAGCGAGCCGAGGATCTCCTCGTCGAGGCCGACCAGATTGGCGCCGACGACCGCCATGAACGCCACCGGCATGCTCGCGCAGACGGCGGCGACCTGCAGATGGATGCCCCGGAACCCGAGCAGCGCGCAGACGCCCACCGCCAGCAGCGGCAGCAGCACGAACTTGAGGCCCGCGATCCCGAAACAGCAGCCGCGCCACTTCCCCACGGCGGCGCGCCGCAGCGTCAGGCCGACCGTCAGCCCCAGCAGGGTCACGTTCACCCGCACCAGCCAGGCGGAAGCGCCGTCGAAGAGGCGCGGCCGGGGGATCTCCGCGAGGTTCAGCGCCGCCCCCGCCGCCATCGCCAGGATCGGCAGCAGCGTCACGGGCCGGAAGGACTTGCGGAAGGTCGCGCCCCACGACGCCGTCCCTCCCGCCGTCGTGCTCAGCACCGCGGCGAGCGGCCAGGCGACCAGGTAATAGAACGGCGCCTCGAAGAGCCGGTAGAGCTGCATCGCGCTCAAGGCCTGCTCCCCGTGGGGGTCTTCGGGCGTGGACAGCAGCAGCACGGCGACGATGCCGCCGAAGGTCAGCACGTTGCTCGAGGCCCCGCCGAGAAAACACGCCCCGCTGACGGGGCGGGGATGCCCCGCGCCCCGGGCGAGCGCCCAGCCGGAGAGGCCCCCGACGAGGTGCACGCCCAATCCGATGAACGGCAGCAGGAGGCCGGTCCCGACGGGCAGCGCCGCGGTCCAGAACACGAGCAGCACCATGGGAGGGATCACCGCGAGGATCGCCGTCTGGCTGAAGATCCGTGCCAGGCGCCCCGCGAGTTCATGCCCCCGGGGAAGCGGCGCCAGCCGGCCGCGCCAGAGCGCGAACCCGCCCAGCACCGGGAGCACCATCCACGCCAGGATGGCCAGGCTGCGCCGCAGGGCGTCGTTCATGAAGGGGCGACAGGATACGGGCCCGGCGCCGCGCGCTCAAGCCCGGAGCTTTTTGCTAAGCTGTCCGGCCTTGCTGAGCCTCCTGCTCGTCCTGCTCCAAGTCGACCCCCGGCTGCTCTCCGAAACCTGGCATGCGGAGGAGCACTGGGCCGACACCCACGACAAACCGCTCCTCATCTCCCACGGCGACGACGGCGAGGGCGGCGGCGTCTCCACGTTCCATTGGGATTCCGCCGGGCGCATCAAGTTCGACCGCACCGACGGCGCCCCCGTCGTCTGGATGGGCTACCGGCTGCTCACGCTGGCGGTGGACGCGGACGTCGAGCAGATCGACCACAATTTCACGGACCTGGCGCTCGCCCTGGCCGTCCGCCCCGGAATCGAGGGCCTCACCCTCTCCGCGGGCTGGGGCACGGCCAACGACGGGCTCTTCGGCGACCGCTCGACGTATTACGGCACGGGCACGATCGATTACCGCGTCGAACCCGGGCTGCATGCCGGCCTCAGCTACGACGGGAACCGCACGCTCCTCCCCCAGATCCCCCTGCCCTACCTGTCCTGGGAGGCGGCCCCGGGGCCGGACCTGAAGCTCACCCTCGGCACCCTGGAGTCTTCGGCCGTCTGGACGCCTTGGAGCTTCGTTTCGATCTCGGCCCGCTGGGGCTGGCCGACGGACGGCTCCCTGCACGCGGAGCTGCTGCTGCATCCAAAATTCAGGTTCTATGTCGAAGCGGCCCGGCGCATCGACGGCTTCCACCAGCGGGACCACGAACGGACGCGGACCTTCTATCAACTGCACACGGCCGAGGCCGGGCTGCGCTGGATCGCGTCCTGGGTGGACATCTCCCTCGGCGGCGGACTCGCCTTCGGCCAGCGCTATTTCGAAGGCAGCGACCTGAGGGATCGCGAAGAGCTCGCCGAACCCGAGTCCCGGCCCTTCGTGGCGCTCACGATCCAAGGCACTTTCTAGCGGTTCGGCAGGCTCACCATCAAAGCGTGAACATCAGCTTCAGCGTGTCGCCCGGATTGTCCGCCATCTTGGTGAACGCCGCCTGGCCCTGCTCCAGCGGGCAGGACTCGGTCCACGACGTCAGATCGAAGCGCCGCGCCTCGATCATGTTCATCGAGGCCTGAAAGTCGCGCGGCGTGTAGCCGAACGACGTGAACACCGCCTGCTCGTTGCGGATCATGTCGATCCACGGCAGCGGCGACTCGTTGTGTCCCATGCCGATGAAGAGCAGCCGCCCGCCCTTCTTCCCGCACGCCACCGCGGCCTTGCGCGTGGCCTCCACCCCGACGCATTCCGCGACGTAGTCCGCGCCGCCCTTGCCGCCCCACTCCTTCAACGCCTTGAGCGCATCCACCTTCGCGGAGTTCAGGACCAGATCCGCGCCGAGCCGCTTCGCCACGGCCAGGCGCTCCTCGTTCTGGTCCACCACCGCGACCTTCGGGATGCCGCGCAGCTTGGCGAGCACGAGCGCGAGCGAGCCGATGGTCCCCGCGCCCCAGATCACCATCGTCTCGGGCGCGCCCTCCATGGAGATCCGGAAGAAATGGATGACCACGGCGAGCGGCTCGACCAGGATGGCCTCCTTGCCGGGCAGGCCCTCCGAGAGCGGCAGCAGCTGGCAGGCAGGCACCGAGACGTATTCGGCGAAGGTCCCCTGGACCTGGTCCATGCCGAAGAGCCACCAGTTCTCGCAGAGGTTCTGGCGGCCGTCCGCGCAGGCCGGGCAGCCGCCGCAGCTCACGAGCGGATTGAAGGAGACGCGCTGGCCGGGACGCCACGCCGTCACGGTCTTGTGCGGCTCGAGGACCTGGGCCACCGTCTCGTGGCCCATCACCAGGCCCGGCTGGCGCCGGGGGCTGTGGCCGAGGAAGCCGTGCAGGTCCGACCCGCAGAGGCCCGCCGAGGAGACCTTGAGCAGGACCTCGCCGGGCTTGGGCGACGGATCCGCCACCTGCCGGACTTCCATCGTGCGCCGCGCGGTGTAGACGAGTGCTTTCATGCGGATCTCCCTCGAAGGCGTGATACCACGAAGCCCGTTTCGACGCCAGTGGCGTGAAGCCGCCGGCACCGATATAATCGCGCCGATGGCGAACGAGGCCGCCGAGTACACCGTCCTGGCGCGACGCTACCGTCCGCTCACGTTCGACGAGGTCGTCGGGCAGGAGCACGTCTCGCGCACCCTGCGCAACGCGATCGCCGACGGCCGCGTGGGCCACGCCTACCTCTTCTGCGGGCCGCGCGGCGTGGGCAAGACCTCCATGGCCCGCCTGCTCGCCAAGGCGCTCAACTGCGCCAAGGGCCCCACGGGCGACCCCTGCAACGCCTGCGAGGTCTGCCTCGCCGTGCACGAGGGGGAGGACACGGACGTCGTCGAGATGGACGCCGCCTCCAACCGCAACGTCGACGACGCCCGGAGCCTGCGGGAGGGCGTCCGCTTCGCCCCGCTGCGCTCCCGCTCCAAGGTCTACATCATCGACGAAGCGCACATGCTCACGCGCGAGGCGTTCAACACGCTCCTCAAGACGCTCGAGGAGCCGCCCCCGCACGTGAAGTTCGTCTTCGCCACCACCGAGGTCCACAAGCTGCCCGACACCATCGTCTCCCGCTGCCAGCGCTTCGACTTCCACCGCATCACGCTCGAGGACATCCAGAAGCGCCTCCGCCAGGTGGTCGCCGGGGAGAAGATCAAGATCGACGACGCCGTCCTCGAAGCCGTCGCCCGGGCCGCCCACGGCGGCATGCGCGACGCGGAGAGCCTGCTCGACCAGCTGATCTCCTTCAAGGCGAAGGGGCTGGGGGTGGAGGACGTGGCCGCGGTGCTCGGCGTGGCCCGCGGATCCCAGTTCGCGGAACTGCTCGGCGGCGTCAAGGCCGCGGACGCCGGCCGCGTCTTCAAGGCGCTCGCGGAGATCTTCGCCTCGGGCATCGACACCGCCGCGTTCACCGACCAGCTCCTGGAGCGCTTCCGCGGCATGCTCGCCGTGAAGGCGGTGGGCAAGAACGCGGACCTCGTCGATCTGCCGGCCGCCGACCTCGACGAGGTCGAGGCCCAGGCGGCGGGCTTCACGCTCGAGGCGCTGCTC
Source organism: uncultured Planctomycetales bacterium (assembly GCA_964619955.1). Lineage (GTDB taxonomy): Bacteria > Planctomycetota > MHYJ01 > MHYJ01 > JACPRB01 > JACQFK01. The sequence goes on along the minus strand of CAZUJF010000008.1, from coordinate 167,787 downwards.
TATGCGATCCAGCTGATCCTGGAGGCCAAGCGCCGCATCCGGGAGGGCTCCAACGCCCGCATCGTCCTCGAGGTGACGATGGTGAAGCTGGCGCGCAGCACGGACCTCGTCACGCTCGCCGAGGCGCTCAAGGGCGGCCTCGCCGCGGCGGCGCCGGCCCCGCCCGTGAAGGCGGCGGCTCCCGCCCCCGTCCCCGCGAAGGCCCCGGCGCCCGCCGTCGAGGAGGAAGGCGCGCCCGACGACGAACCCGTGCCGCTTCCCGCGGCGGTCGCGCCCGCCCCGGGCAGCGCCGACGAGGCCCAGGCCGCCTGGCCGCGGGTCGTGGCGGCCGTGCGCGCGAAGAGCGTGCTCGCCGGCACGCTGCTGGCGGAGGGCCGCGTCCGGAAGATCGGCGCGGCCCAGATCGACTTCGTGATGCCCTCCAAGTTCAACGAGTTCCACCTCAAGCAGCTCGCCAGCCCCAAGAACAAGACGGCGCTCGAAGAGGCCCTGCAGTCGGTGTTCGGCCGGAAGCTCGAGCTCAAGATCGAGCTCGAGGCGGGCTCCGGCGCCCCGGGGGCGAAGAAGGCCCCTCCGCCCGTGCAGGAGACGACGAGCGACCCCGGCGTGAAGAAGATCCTGGAGACTTTCGGCGGCTCCAAAATCGTCGGCGTGGAATGACCCTTAAAGGAGAACCCCTATGCTGCCCGGCATGAACGCAGGCAAGTATGGCAAGCAGTTCGAGGACATGCAGAAGAAGCTGCAGCGCCTCGAGGAGGACCTCAAGGAGCGCATCGTCGAGGCCACCTCGGGCGGCGGCATGGTCAAGGTCAAGGTCAACGGCGTCGAGGAGATCGTCGACATCAAGATCGAAGCCGACGTCATCAACCGCGACGACAAGGGCATGCTCGAGGACCTCGTCCTCGCCGCGGTGAACGAGGGCGTCAAGAAGGCCAAGAAGCTGCGCGAAGGGGAGCTGGCGCGGATCACCGGCATGATGATGCCGGGGGTCGTCTAGGCCCGCGGAACGCCGATGCCGACCCCGGACGTCCTGCTCCGGCTGATCGAGGAGTTCGCCAAACTGCCCGGGATCGGGGAGAAGACGGCGGAGCGGCTGGCGTTCCATCTGCTCTCCCAGCCCAAGAGCGAGGCGATGCTGCTCTCGAATGCGGTGCGGGACCTCAAAGACCAGCTCAAGTCGTGTTCCAAGTGCTATAATATCGCCCAGAGCGATCTCTGCGAGATCTGCAGCGACGCGAAGCGGGATCCCGCCCTGGTGTGCGTGGTCGAGCAGACGCGGGATCTCTGGGCCATCGAACGGTCAGGGTCGTACCGGGGTTCGTACCATGTGCTCCACGGGCACCTGGCCCCGCTGGACGGGGTGGGCCCGGAGCACCTGACGATCCCCGGGCTCGTGGACCGGGTCCGACGTGGGGGTATCCGGGAAGTGATATTGGCCACCAATCCGACGACCGAGGGCGACGCGACGGCCTTCTATCTGCAGAAGGCCCTGGCGGGCCTCGTCCCCGTCACCCGCATCGCCCGGGGCATCCCCGCCGGCAGCACCCTCGAATATTCGGACCGCACCGTCGTGGGCGACGCGCTGTCCGGAAGGCGGGAATTCTAGCCATGCGCATGGAGGTGCATCTCCAGCAGCGCCTCGAGCAGCGCATGCATCTGTCCCAGCAGATGCTCCAGAACCTGGAGCTGCTCCAGCTGCCCATCATGGATCTCCGGGACCTCATCCTGCAGGAGCTCGAGGAGAACCCGACGCTCGAGGAGAAGCAGGACGTCGAGGAGTCCGAGGCCCCCGCCGGGGAGGCCTCCGGCCAGATCGAGACGGACGCGGAGGCCTCCGAGCAGACCGCGAAGCAGGAGATCCTGGAGGCGGTCGAGGATCAGTGGGCGGAGAGCGAGCGCCGCACGCGCCGCACCGACTCGGCCGAGGACGCCGAGCGGCGCATGGAGATGATGAACAACTACGCGCAGGAGGTCCGCTCCCTGCGCGACCATCTCACCCGGCAGCTCGCGCTGCTGGAGCTGCCCGAGGAGGAACGGGCCTACTGCGTGCACGTCATCGAGAACATCGACGACTCGGGCTACCTCAAGGACAGCCTCGAGGACATGGTCGGCTCGCTGCCCGCCGAACTCCGGACCGAGGCGCCCGAGCTGCTGGCGAAACAGCTCCTCCACGCGATCACCATCGTGCAGCAGATGGAGCCGCGCGGCGTCGGCGCCCGCGACATCCGGGAATGCCTCATCCTTCAGCTGGACCTGGGCGACCCCCGCTACCCGATCCTCCGCAAGCTCATCGAGCACCACTTCGAGGACGTCGGGGCCAACCGGCTGCCGCGCATCGTCAAGGCCTTCATCGCCGACCCCGTGATGATGAAGGATCTGGGCTACAGCGGGGAGCCCGACCCCGCGCTCGTGCTGGAGGACCTCAAGCAGCTGCTCGCCGAGATCACGAAACTGAACCCCAAACCCGGCGCCTCGTACTCCATCGACCGGGTCCCCAAGGTCTACCCCGAGGTCGTCATCAAGCAGGTGGACGGCCGCTACGAGATCATGCTCGAGGACGGCTGGCTTCCCGCCATCTCCGTCAACCGCAACTACGAGGACCTCCTGAAGGAACGCAAGCTCACGAAGGAGGAGCGGGAGCTGTCCGGCCGCCTCGCCAAGGAGGAGCGCTTCGGGCGCGAGCAGCGCGAGTGGCTCGCGGAGCTCGCGCGCGGCAAGCGCATCACGCCGCAGGACCGCGCCAAGGGCGCCGAGGGCCTCAAGGTCGCGGGGCTGAGCGAGGCGGAGACGAAGTTCTTCGAGGAGCTCTCCAAGGAGCCCGCGGTGAACCGGGACGACCGGGATTTCGTGAAGCGCAAGGTCGACGCCGGGCGAAAGCTCATCACCGCCATCGAGCAGCGCCGCGGCACGATCTACCGGATCACCAACGAGATCCTCAAGCGCCAGATGGACTTCTTCGAGCACGGCGTCGAGCACCTCAAGCCGCTCAAGATGCAGGAGGTCGCGGACGTCATCGGCATCCACCTGTCCACCGTCTCGCGGGCCATCTCCGAGAAGTGGGTGGAGACGCCGCGCGGCATCTTCCCGCTGAAGTTCTTCTTCGCGTCGGCGGCGCCCCGCGCGGAGGCGCCCTCCCCCATGGCGCTCCCCGCGGGCGGCCCCGCGTTCGTGATGCCGCGCTCGGACGGCGAGCCGGCCCAGGACGAGCAGACCCGGCTCGCGCTCATGGAGAAGATCCGGGAGATCGTCGACGCCGAGGATCCGAAGAACCCCTTCTCGGACCTGGAGCTGGTGAAGCGCCTCAAGGACCAGCACCGCATCACCGCGGCCCGCCGCACGATCGCGAAGTACCGCGAGGAGATGGGCGTGCCCAGCTCCCGCATGCGCAAGAAGTACTGATCGGTCTCTCGCCTTTAACCGCCCGCCCCGCTATTATTCCTTCCATGACCATTGAAGAGCAGGCCGGCAAGTTCCGCGCGGGCGTGACCGCGCTGGAGCAGGAGATCGCGAAGGTGATCGTGGGCCACCAGGAGGTGGTGCGCCAGATCATCGTCACCATCCTCGCCGAGGGCCACGCGCTGCTCGAAGGCGTGCCGGGCATCGGCAAGACGCTCCTGGTGCGCACGATCTCCCAGTGCCTGAACCTGAAATTCTCCCGCATCCAGTTCACGCCCGACCTGATGCCCGCGGACATCATCGGCACGAACATCGTCGTGGACGACGTCCAGGGCCGGAAGCGGTTTGAGTTCCAGAAGGGGCCCGTCTTCGGAAACATCGTCCTGGCGGACGAGATCAACCGCGCCACGCCGAAGACGCAGTCCGCCCTGCTCGAGGCGATGCAGGAGAAGGCGGTCACGGTCAGCGGCCAGCGCTACGCGCTCGAGGAGCCCTTCTTCGTGCTCGCGACCCAGAACCCGATCGAGATGGAGGGCACCTATCCGCTGCCCGAGGCCCAGATCGACCGCTTCCTGTTCAAGGTCCAGGTGCCCGCCTCGAAGCTCGAGGAGCTGATGGAGGTCATCGACCGGACGACGGGAACGCGGACCGCGGAGGTCCGGCAGGTGCTCGACGGGAGGGAGATCCAGGCGATGCGGACGCTGGCGCGGGAGGTGCCCATCGCCTCGCACGTGAAGGAGTTCGCGGCGCGGCTGGTGCTGGCGACGCATCCCGCGCAGGGCAGCGCCGTGGCGAAGAAGTACCTGCGCTACGGATCGAGCCCGCGCGGCGCGCAGGCGCTGGTGCGGGCGGCGAAGATCCTGGCGCTCATCAAGGGGCGCTACAACGTCTCGTTCGGCGACGTCCGGGAGGCCGCCTTCCCCGCGCTGCGGCACCGCATGATCCTGAACTTCGAAGCGGAGGCCGAGGGCGTCAGGCCCGACACCCTGCTCGAGAAGATGCTCGCCGAGATCCCCGAGGTGGCGGGGGCCGGGTAGTCGCGCCATCGAAGCGCCGGGTGTTTGGGGGATCCCGTTTCCGAGGAGAAAGACATGTTCCTGATTCAAGCGCCGCTTTCGCTGACCCTGCTGGCCCTGCTTTCCCTGAGCGCCGGCGTGCAGGAGAAGCCGCTCCCGGAGCGGCAGGCGGACTTCTTCAAGGGGCTCCAGGAGGGCAAGATCCAGGAGGCCTTCGCTGAAATCCTTCGCGGCAGCCTGGTCCTGCAGAACAAGGCGGAGGTGGACAATCTGATCGTCCAGACCGAGAAGGGCCTGAAGGTCTACGGGGGCATCACGGCCGTGGAGAATCTCGGCCTGACGCGCGAACACAAGCTCGTGGCCTTCGGTTCCGCCGTGGTCGGATGCGAGAAGGGGCCGCTGTACTTCTACTTCATCTGGTACCGGCCCCGTCCGGACGCGCCCTGGAGGGCCCAGAACGTGTGGTTCGACGACAACTCGAAAGCCTTCGTCGAAGGGCGGAAGTAGGCGCCCGGTTCAAGGTGGAGATCCGCTCTATTTCTCCGCCTTCGCCGTCTCCAGCCGCCAGGTCGCCTTCCCCATCTGCGAGGCGTAGTACACGCCGTGGACGGGATCCCAGTCGACGTTGGCGAACCAGCCGGGTTTGGGCAGGCTGAATTTCTCCGGCAGGCCCGCGACCCGCGTCCAGGTGGCGCCGCCGTCCGCGCTTTCGAAAATCCCCTTCGCTCCGGCCGCCGCCAGGCGCTGCTCGTTTTTCGGGTCGATGAAGGGCCCGATGCTCGCCTCGACGTCGCCCCCCTGCCGGGTCCAGGTCGCCCCTTGGTCTTTGCTGACCAGGAGCCCCGGCTTGCTCAGCCAGTAGGCGACGCCCTTGTGGATGCGGATCACGCGGCCCCAGGGCTCGAGGTCGGAGATCTTCGTCCAGGTCTTGCCCGCGTCGGTCGAGCGCTGGATGCCCTTCCCCTTCATCGTGTACACCAGCGTGTTCGCGTCGAAAATCCCCAGCCCGCCGCTCTTCTCGAACTCGGGATCGGCGAAGAGCTTGGTCCAGGTCTTGCCGGCGTCGTGGCTGAGGAAGACCTCGCCGCCGGTCTCGTGCCGGGCGCCGAAGATGTTCGTCACGGGATCGCCCGACCAGTCGACGGCGGCGTAGTCCCAGTTCCGCCCCAGGCCCGTGAAGGGGGTCCAGGTCTTGCCCGCATCGGCCGTCATCGCGCACTTGCCGTCGAGCATGAAGCAGGCCAGGCGGGTGCCGGCCGGGTCGAACTGGAGCGCGAAGGAGGTTTCGCAGCGTCCGCCGACCAGCCCGCCGTCGACCCGGGCGAAGCTCTTCCCCCGGTCGCTCGATTTCCAGAGCCCCTGTCCGGGCACGACCATGAAGACCGCGCCCGTCGCCGGATCCACCGCGACGCCGGCCGTCTCGCCCGGCCAGTCGATCTTGCGGTTCTCCTCCTTGAGCTGCTTCAGAATGGGCGCGGACACGTCCGTCCAGCTACCCGCCTGCGCCGCCGCCAGCACGACCGCCATCAGGGCCTGGATCACGGGCAGACCTCCTTCGTTGAACGACCCCGCATCCTATTACGCGAGGCGGCGCGGATCTCGCACACAATTGGAAAGATATTCTGTCCGCGTGGGCTTAGGGAACCGACGCTGTTCAGGGCGCGCGACCGAGCCGCTCTGCCAGATCTGCGATCCCGAGACACTCGACGGACAGCCCGCCTTCGGTCCGGCTGAAGGCGTGATCGACGTCCTGAGCCACGATCCAATTCTCGCTCCCGGGATAGTGCCGGCGGAACGACTTCAGCCCGGCGGGATCGAAGGACTTCGAGGACCATTTGCACTCGATCGCCACCGGTGCGCCGCCACGGCGCGGCAGGACGAAGTCCACTTCATGCCCCTGCTTGTCCCGCCAATACCGGACCTCGACCTCCTGCCGGCGGCTCTGGATCTCGTTCAGCACGAAGTGCTCCCACAGCGCCCCCTTGTCCTCGGGCCGGAGCGTCCCCCATCCGCGGTGGTAGCTCACGAAACCCGTGTCGAATGCGTAAACCTTCGGCGCGGAGATGATCTCCGAGGACCGGCGCGACGAAAACGGCCGGATCACGTGGGCCACGCGGGTGGCTTCCAGGACCTGAAGATAGCGGGTGACCGAGGGCCGGCTGATCTCGCAGGGTCCGGCGTAGGTCGTGGCCTCGAAGATCCCTCCGCTGTTCACGAGCAGAAGCTCCAGGAAGCGCCGGAAGGCGGCCGGGCGCTCTAGCCGGAAGAGTTCCTGGATGTCCTTGGCCCAATAGGAATCCATCCATTCCTGAAAGTCCGACTCCGGAAACGCCGCACTCAGGAAGAACGGCGGCAGGCCGCCGCGGAGCAGGCGGTGCTCGAAATCCTCCCTCCCGAAGTCACGCAGATCGGCGGTCATGAGCGGCGTCAGCCGGATCTCCGTCTTGCGCCCGGAAAGCGTGTCCCGAAACTTCTTCGAGGCCTCCAGCGTGGAGGATCCCGTCGCCAGCACCCGGGTGGCGGGGTGATGGTCGGCGGCGATCTTGAGCAGTTCCGAGGGATTGGGCAGGCGATGAACCTCGTCCAGAACTATCCGGCGCCCCTCAAGCCGATTCAGAAACCCCTCCGGATCCTCCATTTCGCGGCGCACCCGCGGAAGTTCGCAATCGAAGTACTCCACATCGGAGAAGCTTCGACTCAGAACGGTCTTCCCGGAGCGGCGTACGCCGGAAAGCCACACAACCGGACGGTGCTTCCAAGCCTCCTCGATTCTCGAAAGCCAGAAAGTTCTATATACCATACATACTTAGTATTTCATACGGTCATACTAAACGCAATAGTATATTCGTTTAGACACCATTTACGCCGCCAAGGAACCCCTCAGGGTCCGAAGAGCCGCTCGGTGAAGGACTTCTTCGAGAGCGAGAAGGCGCCCGCGACGGCGTCGATGTAGGGCTTCGCCGCCCCCGCGAAGAAGGGGCCGAAACCCTTCGCCCGCACCGCCGAGAGGGATGCGCCGTAAGACAGGAGGATCTTCTCGTAGAACAGCATCCCGGAGGTCTTCCCCACGGCCTTCGTCGCGGCGAACGCCATCGCGCCCGAGAACTTCAGCAGCGGCGTCTTCTCGCGGCGCGCCAGCTCCACGAAGCCGTTCCAGAGCGCCTCGGGCGTGGGAAGCGTGCCCGCCGCCGACCGGTAGAGCTCCGCGTACGCCCCCCCGATCTCCCCCGAAAGCTTCGCCAGATCGGCCTTCGACAGCGGCGGCGTGTCGATCGGCGCCGCGGATTTCGCGCTGGCGGCCGTGAGCGCCTCGAGCAGGCGGTCGACCGATTCGATCTTCGCCCCCGGGGCGATGGCGCCGTCCTTCACGAGTTCGGCGCTGATACGGTCCAGGAAGCCCTTGGTCCCGGTCGACGCGTCGCTGACGAGCGCGAAGAACCAGAGCGGGGAGAAATGCAGGGCGAAAAGGCCGGCCACGTCCGCCACGTTGCCCACGATCTTGCGCGGAAGATAGTCGGGGGGCAGCGAGCCCGGAGCCCCCGTCTTCACGTCCCCGAGCGACTCGATGATGAAGTTCTGCGTGTTCCCCACGAAGTAGCGGTAGAACGTCAGCCCGCGCACCGAGCGGGGCAGGAGCGTGTCGGTCATGAGCTTCGACACCCCGCCGACCGCGGCGAACGTCGAGCGCAGCAGCCGCTCCGGAAGGGAGAGCGCGTAGAGGAGGGCGGCTTTCAGGTCCATGGGCTCAGGACCCGGATCGCGTCCGCCGCGACCGCCGCGGCGCGGTGGCTGTCCCGGGACAGCTCCAGCGCCGCGAGGCCCGTGTAGCCGATCCGGCGCAGCTCGCGGAAGACCGCGGCGAAGTCGACCTCCCCCTGCCCCGGCGCCAGATGCTCGTGCACGCCGCGCCGCGCGTCGTCGAGCTGGATGTTGCGCAGCGACGGCGCCCACTCCGCGAGCTGCGTGTGCGCGGGCCCCGCCTCCGTCACCACGAGATGCCCCACGTCGATCGTCGTCATGAGATCCGCGCGCCCCAGGCGCCGGCGCAGCTCCCGGTACTGGGCCAGGCTGTCGATGAACATGCCGGGTTCCGGCTCGAAACAGACCTGCACGCCCTCGCGCGCGGCGTCGTCCAGGAGCCGCGGAAGCCGCTCCAGAAGCCGCTTCCAGCTGTCCTCGCCGGCCTCCCCCGCCCCGCTCCAGATCGAGATCAGCGGCGCCCCCAGGGCCTTCGCCATCCGCAGACAGCGGCGGTAGAAATCCATGCGACGCTCGGCGTCGGCAGCCTCGCGCGCCAGCAGGTTGGGCTCGTGTTTGCGCCGCGGGTCGATCACGAAGCGCGCGCCCGTCTCGATCACGCAGGACAGCTTGAGCGATTCGAGCAGGCGGCGGACCGCCTCCCAATCGCACTCCGTCGTGTGGTAGGGGTCGAGGTGGCAGGTGTCGGGGGTGATCGCGACGCCGCCGTAGCCCAGATCCGCCAGCATCCGGCAGGCGTCCTCCAGCCGGTGGTGGGCGAGGCCGTTCGTGTTGTAGCCGAGCCGCATCGTCACACCCAGCGCCGCTTCCTGAAGAAGAAGAAGAGCGCCAGCCCCAGACCCGTCATGCCTCCCAGCAGCAGGTAGAAGGCGCCTTCGAATTTCTCCCCCGGCAGCGGCACGTTCATCCCGTAGAGTCCCGCCACGAAGGAGGCCGACATCAGGATGATCGAGAAGACCGTGAGGATCTTCATGATGTCGTTCGTGCGGTTGGCGACCACCGTCAGGTAGACCTCCATCGCCCCCGTCAGCACGTCCCGGAAGGACTCCAGCAGTTCCGAGACGCGGTAGATGTGGTCGTAAACGTCGCGGAAATAGACCGCCTCCTCCCGGGACACCACCTTGTGGTCCGAGCGGGCGAGGCGGTTGAGCACCTCGCGTTGGGGGTTCACGACGCGGCGGAGGTACAGCACGTCCTTCTTCAGCGAGAAGATCTCCCGCAGCGCCGGGCGCGAGGCATGCTTGAACAGCCGGTCCTCGATGGTGTCGATCTCGATGTCCATCCTCTCCATCAGGCCGACGAACTCATCCGCCATCAGGTCGAGGATCTCGGCCAGGATGCGGTCCGGCCCCCGCTGCATCGCCCCCTCCACCTCGAGGCACTTGCGGCGCACCGCGTCCACCGACGACTGGTTCCCCGCGTGATAGGTGATGAGAAAGCGGGCGCCCAGGAAGATGTCGACCTCGACCAGCGAGATCCGGGACTGCCCGGTCAGCACCCCGCTCTTGGAGGCCACCACGCCGTGGAAGACCAGGTAGAGGTAGTCGCCGTAGTCGTCGATCCTCGGATGGTTGCTGGCGGCCATGCAGTTTTCGATGGCCAGGCGGTGGAACTTGAACACGCGGTCGAGCAGGCCGCGCTCCGTGTCGGTGGGGGCCTCCAGATCCACCCAGAGGCAGCCCTCCCCCGAGTGGTGGAGGCGGGCGATCTCCGCCTCGGTCCCCACTTCGCGGGGTTTCTCCCCGTTCGCGGAATACAAGGCCCTCAACATGCCCGCGAGTATAGCCCCCCCAAGAACACAGAACCAGACCGTCTGGAAGCGTGTCTGGAAGCGTGTTTGAACCCGGCGGCAGCCACACATCCAGACTGGCTGGAAGTGTGAATTTTCGGGAAGATATCGGGGAATATGAGCGGGAAGCCGCATCCAACCTCCAGCGGAACGACGGTGACGGAACAGGAACTGATCCGCCTGGCCAAGGGCGGGGACCGGGAGGCCTTCGGGCAGCTCGTGTCCCGCTACCAGCTGCCCGTCTACCGCGTGGTCCGGGGGGTCTTGAATGATCCCCTCGGGAGCGAGGACGTCGCTCAAGAGGTCTTTCTCAAGGCGTTTTCCGGCCTGGCCCGCTTCCGCGGGGAATCCGGCCTCTTCACCTGGCTCTACCGCATCGCCGTCAACGAGGCCCTGCGCGCCCGGAAACAGCGCGGATTCGTGGCGCTCGACGCGGTGGCCGAGCACGAGGCCCCCGTCCCCGAACCGGAGGCCGAGGAAGGACCCACGATCGCCACCCTCGAGAAGCTGCTGAAGAAGCTTCCGGACGACTTCCGCGCGATCGTCGTGCTGAGGGACCTGGAAGGCCTCTCGTACACCGAGATTTCGGAATCCCTCGAGATCCCCCTCGGAACGGTGGAATCCCGGCTCTTCCGGGCCCGGCAGGAACTGCGCACGCTCTGGAGAAAGTCCAAGGAGAGGAACCATGCACTGTGATGACGCGGCCCGCGCGCTGTACGCGGGCGAAATGGGGCCCGATCTCGACATCCACGTCTCCGCCTGCGACGCCTGCCGCCTCCTGGCGGAGGACCTGGGCGAGATGAACGCCGCCTTCGCCGCCGCCCGCACCGAATGGGCGCCCCGGCCGGGCTTCCGCGTCCCGCTGCCGAGCGCCCCCTGGCGCCGCCTCGCCATCGCCGCCTCGCTGCTCCTCCTCCCCCTGGCGGGCTGGGCCGCGCTCTCGCTCCAGCCTCCCCGCCCGGACTATCCGATCGTCTCGCTCCTGGATCCGGCCCCGTCGGCCCCGGTCTCCGACCGCGAACTCCTGGCCACGCTCTTCCTCCAGGAACTCGGGGGGAATCCCCGATGAAACTCTGGATCCTCATCTTCTCCGCCGCCCTCTTCGCCGGAGGCACCTGCCTCGGCGTCGCCCTGCACCCCCGCATCGCCCCGGCGCCCCCGGCGGCGACCCCCGCAAGCCCCGCCCCCTGGCAGGGCCGCTCTTCGCGCGAGATTTCGGTCACCCGCTTCGCCCACGAGCTGGAACTCAGCGGCGAACAGGACCGCGAACTCGACGCCATCCTGGGCGAAGTCCAGGAGGAGACCCAGGCCCTCTCCCGCGCCCTCCGCGCCGCCCACGAACGCGGCCGCGAGCGCGTCACCGCGATCCTCAGCGCGGAGCAGTCCAGGAAGCTCGACGGCCTGCTCGCCGACGAACGCCAGAAGCGCTCCGAACAGGAGCTGCAGAAGTCGCTCGCCGCCTACCAGCGCATCCTGCAGCTGACGCCGGAACAGTCCGACGCGCTCCGGAAACTGCTCGCCGAGGGACGCAGGAAGCGGCGCGACGGCTTCAAGTCCGGCGGCGACCACGAGGCGATGAAGGCCTCCTGGCGCCAGCAGCGCGAGGAGCAGAACCTCGCCGTCCAGAAACTGCTCAAACCCGACCAGTACGCCCGCTACCTGGATCTGACCGAACTCGAACGTTGACCTTGAACAGGAGAATCCCATGAACCTGCTGATGTCGCTCGCGCTGCTCTGCGCCGCCCAGAATCAGACCGCCCAGGACCCCGTCGAACGCCAGGTCCAGCGCTACAAGGAGCAGCTCGGCCTCAGCGACGAGCAGACCGGCAAGGTCCGGGACCTGCTCAAGAAGTCCAACGAGGAGCTCCGAGCGGCCCTGACGGACGAGCAGAAGAAGAAACTCGACGAAGGCGGCGGCCGCGGCAACCGCGGCGGAACCCAGGGCAACACGCGCGGGGGCGGCTCCTGGCTGCCCTCCACGGACGAACTCAAGACCCAGCTCGGCCTGAACGACGAGCAGGTCGCCAAGATCAACGAGATCCGCGACGCCGCCCGGCAGCAGATCCGGACCTTCTTCCAGAACCGCGGCCGCGGCGGGAACCCCGGCGAGGAATGGGCCGCCTTCGAGGCGAAGAGCCGCGAGGAGGTCACCCAGAAGATCCGCGCCACGCTCACGGACGAGCAGAAGCCCAAGCTGGACGAGGCCCTCAAGGCCGTCGCCTCGCGCGAGCCCGCCGCGACCGGACGCCGGGGCCCCTCCGCCGAGGACCGCGTCGCCCGCGCGATGGAGAACCTCAAGGTCGCCGACGCCAAGGAGGCCGACGCGATCAAGAGCCTCGTGGCGAAGGTCGTCGCGGCCATGGACAAGGTCGAGGCCGCCCAGCGCGAGGCCCGCCTCAAGGTGGACGAGACCGCGAAGAACGCGGAGCTCTCGGACGAGGCGGTCGGCGACCGCATCAGCCAGCTGCTCAAGGGCATCCACGATCTCGAGAAGGAGCTTTCGGCCGCCCGGCGCGAGCTCAGCGACGTCGTGAGCAACCGCCAGGAACTGGAGCTGCTCCGGCGCGGCATCCTGCGCTAGACCCGTGCCGGCGAAGCTGAAGGACTTCTTCGACGAGCGGGTCGTCCGCTCGATCGCCGGGGACCTCGCGCACGCGCTTCCGTCGCTGGACGTGCGGCGCTTCGTGCGCGAGGGCCTCGACGGCCTGGAGAAGCTCGAACTCATCGCCCGCGGCTGGCACCTTGCCGAAACGCTGAAACGGCACCTGCCGGAGTCCTTCCCCGAAGCCGTCCGGATCCTGCTTCGCTCGCTGGGGCCCCCGCAGGCCGGGACCGAAGGCGCAGGCATGGAGCCGTTCCGCTACCTGCCCCACGTGTTCTTCGCCGGCAAGTACGGCCTGGACCACTTCGAAGCCGCCTTGCAGGCCCAGTACGAACTGACCCGGCGCTTCACCGCCGAGTGGAGCATCCGGGGCTTCCTCGTGAAATATCCCGAGGCCACGTATGCCCGCCTGCTTCAGTGGACCGCGGACCCCGATGTCCATGTGCGGCGGCTGACGTCCGAGGGCACCCGGCCGCGGCTCCCCTGGGCCCCCCGGCTGAAAGCGTTCCAGAAAGACCCGGCTCCCGTCCTCGCGCTGCTCGAACGCCTGAAGGATGACCCCGAACTTTACGTCCGCCGCTCCGTCGCCAACAACCTCAACGACATCGGGAAGGACCATCCGGACCTGGCGGCCGAGGTCTGCGCACGCTGGTCCCAAGGGGCGCCGCCCGGACGCGCCTGGATCGTGAAACATGCCCTGAGGTCGCTGCTGAAGCAGGGGCATCGGGGCGCGCTGGCGACGCTGGGCTGCGGGGAGCCCCCGAAGGTGTCGCTGTCGTCCCTGAAGATCCCGAAGAGCGTTCGCCGGGGCGACACGCTGCGCTTCTCGTTCACGCTCGAAAGCCGCTCGGATCGGAAGCAGCAATTGCGGGTCGATTACGCGGTCCACTTCGTCAAGGCGAACGGCGCGACGCGGCCCAAGGTGTTCAAGCTCAGGCAACTCGTCCTGGGCCCCCGCGGGCGGAGCGGGCTGGCGGGGCGGATCTCCTTCAAGCCGATGAGCACCCGGAAGTCCTATCCGGGCCCGCACCGGATCGAGCTCCTCATCAACGGCGTGGCGCGGCCCCTGTCCGGCTTCGAGTTGAAGCCCTAACCCCCGCCCGGCACGGGCACCTGCAGGGTGCTGAGCGCCGAAAGACTGCCGAGCAGCAGCAGGTACTGCAGCAGGCCGGGCGGGTCCCCCTCCCGCGGAATCTCCTTCTCGAAGACCCGGACGATCGCCGCCAGCAGGATCAGGACCAGCAGGCCCTCTTTCGTGAGCACCCAGGCCGCCCCCAGGGCGGCGCAGACCAGGAGGCGCTGGCCCCGCGTGAGCGAGCGGAAGCCGCGCCCCCCGTCGAGCTGCCAGAGCGGCAGCAGGTTGAAGAGGTTGATCCAGGCGCCGACCTTCGCAAGCGCCCCCCAATAGGCCCCGCCTCCCGCCGCGAACACCGCCCAGGCCAGGACGGCGGCGCCCAGACCCCACAGCGGGCCGGCCAGTCCCACCCGGGAATCTTCGCGCGGCGTGGCGGGATACTGGGAACTTCGGATGACCGCGCCCAGGCCCGGGATGAACATCGGCGCGGATGCGGGGATGCCGTAGCGGCGGAGCATCGCCACATGACCCATCTCATGGATGTAGATCGAGAGCACCAGTCCCACGGCGAACGTCCAGCCCCAGGCCGCCCAGTAGACGCCCATCGAGAGCAGCATCGTGAAGAGCGTGCTCAGCTTCGTGAGCCCCAGCAGCAGGAATTTCCCCTTGCCCAGGAGCAGGCCGAGGACGCCCAGGGCGCCCACTCCCGTGACGCCCTTGAGCAGGCCGGAGCGGACCGGGGCCTGTTCCACCTTCCCGCTCAGGCCCTGGATGCGCAGCAGCACGCCCTCCTGCTGCCGGGTGCCGGGGGGCAGCAACGGCAGCGCCTGCCGCCAGGCGGTCAGGGCCGCCGTCAGGTCCCCCGAGGCTTCGGCGCGCTCCGCCTCGGCGGCGTGCGCTTTGAGCGCGTCCGCGTGCAGGAGACGATGGCAGGAAGGACAGGCGAGCAGGCCCGGCGCGAGTTCGGTGCCGCAGTCCCTGCAGGTGAGGATGCCCTCAGGGGCCACCGGTGGCCCCCGGAGCGCCCACGCGGAAGGGGCCGGCCAGCTCGAGTTCCGTGCGCCGGTTGAGCTTCCAGGCCTCCCAGAGCCCGAAGCCCATGATGAGGATCATCATCGGAGAATTGCTTCCGACCATGACCGGGACCGCCAGGAGCAGCCCCGAAAGCACCGCCAGCGAGTACAGCAGGCCCGGAGCATCCGGATCCCTGGCGGCCGGCGGCGCCGCTTCGCCCGGGGCGGACTCCACCGCCGCCGGGGGCGGATTCTTGAGCACCGCTCCCACCAGCGGCGGGACCATGCTGAACACGATGCCCAGATAGGTGAGGCCGACGGCCAGGAGCTGGAAACGCCGGCCGCCCCAGCCGCCGCTGCCCTTGCGGACCGCCATGCCCACGCCGTAGCCGACGGCGATGGCGATGAGCCCGATGTCGTATCCCGTGAGTTCGCGGATGCCGTACCAGAGGCCTCCGCCGACCAGCGCGGCAAGGCCCCCGAGGAGGAGCGCCACGAGCACGCTGCCCGCACCCTTCCCCGCGGCGAGCGCCTGCTCCAGTCCCGTGCGGCAGGTCCCGCAGGTCTTGCGGCCCCCTGCCGTGAAGTAGGACTCCGTCAGCGGGGCCTGGCAGAATTCGCAGGCGGGTCCGCCCCCCGTCCCGGCCGCGGCCGGCTGAGCCGGCTCGGCCCGGTCGAATTGAAGCGGTTCGGGGTCGTTTCCCATCCTCCTAGTCTACCCCGGCTATTTCAGCAATGCCTCGAGTTCCGCCACCGTCGTCACCGGACGTTCGCAGGTCATGTTGCGGCAGACGTAGGCCGCCGCCTTGCCGCCCACCGCGACCCGGCCCTCGAGCAGGGGCAGCTTCGACGTGCCGTCCGGCCGCGCCAGCACGGCGTTGGGCAGGAAGCGGGTGCGCAGCGCCTTGAGCAACGGCTCCGCGTCCGGGCCGGCGATGACGATCTCGCGCGCCGGGCCCTTCATCCAGTCCAGCGCCATCAGCAGCGACGCCTGCCCCGCCGGCGAGCGCTCCAGCTGGGCCTTGAACGAGCGCAGGGTCTTGTCCGCCCGCTCCCGCCAGCCGGCCTCCCCGCTGAACGCGTGCAGGCGCAGGCAGACCATGACCATCACCGCATTGCCCGGCGGATGCGGACCTTCGTAGTCCTCGCGCATCCGCGCGATCAGGGTCTCGTGATCCTTCGCCGTGGTGAAGAAGCCGCCCGCCTGATCGTCCCAGAAGTCCCGGATCGCGATGCCGGCCAGCGTGCGGGCCTCCTCGTACCAGCGGCCCTCGAACGTCGTCTCGTAGAGATCCAGCAGGGCCGCGGCGAGATAGGCGTGGTCCTCGAGATAGCCGCGGAGCTTCGCCTCTCCCAGGCGCGAGGTACGCAGCAGGACCCCGTCCTTGCGATGCGCCCGGAGCAGGAACCCGGCGGCCTTCACGGCGGCGTCGCGGTAGCGGGGTTCGTCCAGCACGCGCGCCGCCCGGGCCATCGCGCCGATCATCAGCGCGTTCCAGGACGTGAGCACCTTGTCGTCGAGGTGCGGACGGATGCGCTTCGACCGCGCCTCGAAGAGCTTCTTCTTGAGCTCGGGCAGATCCTCGTCGCCGAGCTTGCGCAGCACGCTTTGATGCTTCGGGATCTCCGGCTCGTGGGGCTCCCAGTTCCCCTTCGGCGTGACGTCGAAGGCCCTGCCGAAGCGGGCCGCGTCCTCCTTGCCGAGCACGGCCTCGAGCTGCGCGGGGTTCCAGACGTAGAACTTGCCCTCGATCTTCTCGCTGTCGGCGTCCTCGGCGGAATAGAAGCCGCCCTCCTGGGACGTCATGTCCCGGAGGACGTAGTCGAGCGTCTCGCGCACGATGCGCTCGTAGAGCGGCTTGCGCGTGACCTGGAAGGCCTCGAGATAGGCGATCGCGAGCAGGGCGTTGTCGTAGAGCATCTTCTCGAAGTGCGGCACGATCCATTCCGCGTCCGTCGAGTAGCGCGCGAAGCCGCCGCCGAGCTGGTCGTAGATGCCGCCGCGGGACATCTCCTCGAGCGTCCTTTCCACCATCTCCAGCGCCTTGGGATCCGCGGTCCGCGCGTGGTGCCTCAGGAGGAACTGCACGTTGGTGGAATGGGGGAATTTGGGCGCGCCGGAGAAGCCGCCGTGCCTGGGCTCGTACATGCGGGCCATCTGCTCCGCGCCGAGGGCGAGGGCGGCGTCGAGGGCGACGTCGCCGCCCGCGTCGGCCTTCGAGACCTCGCGGAGATGGTCGGCCACCTGTGCGGCGGACTCCTCGATCTCCTTGCGCTTCTCCTTCCAGAGTTCGGAGATGCGGTTGAGAACGGTGACGAAGCCGGAGCGGCCGAAGCGGTCCTCCTTGGGGAAATACGTGCCGCCCATGAAGGGTTTCTGGTCCGGGGTGAGCCAGACGGAAAGCGGCCAGCCGCCGCGCTGGCCCATGGCCTGCACGGCGCCCATGTAGATCTGGTCGACGTCGGGGCGCTCCTCGCGGTCGACCTTGATGGCGACGAACCCGGCGTTGAGGACCCTGGCGACGCCCTCGTCCTCGAAGGATTCGTGCTCCATGACGTGGCACCAGTGGCAGGTGGAGTAGCCGACGGAGAGGAAGACGGGCTTGTCCTCTTTCTTGGCCTTTTCGAAGGCCTCCGGGCCCCAGGGATACCAGTCCACGGGGTTGTGGGCATGCTGGAGGAGATAGGGGGATTTTTCCTTCGCGAGGCGGTTGGTGTGCTTCGGCATGGGTTTGAGGTCCTTATCTTGGGCACCCAGGAGGATCAGGAGCGCGAGGAGCATGTCAGGCCTCCGTCCGGCGCAAATCGGCGGCCTTGCCCGCCGGGATGATGAAGGAGAGGCAGAGGCCGAGCGTGGCGGCGACGGCGCCGGCCGCGAAGACGTGGCGGAGGCCCTCGGCGAGGGGGCGGATGAGGACGGCGAGCTGGGCGGGGTCCAGCCGGGTGCGGAACTGGAGGATGCCCTGGGGTTCCTTCCCGCCGAAGGGGGCGAGGAAGAGGGTGCCCATGACGGCGAGGCCGAGGCCGGCGCCCATGGAGCGGGAGAACTGGGTGAGCGAGGTGGCGGCGCCGAGGCGGTCCTTGGGGACGGAGTTCTGGACGACGATGAGGAGCGGCGCGACGGTGAGGCCGAGGCCGAGGCCGAGCAGGAGCATGGCGACGATCACGGGCGCGAGGCTGTGGAGGCTCACGGTCGCGAGCAGGGCGTAGGCGGCGAGGGCGGCGAGCATGCCGGCGGCCGCGAGGCGGCGGACGGAGTAGCGGGCGAGGAGCCGCCGGGTCATGCCGGAGCAGACCATCCAGGGCGCCATCATGCAGGTCAGCATGAGACCGCCCTTCTCCAGCGAGCCGCCCATTTCGCCGACGACCAGAAGGGGGATGTGGAGGATGGCGCCGAACATGCAGATCATGGCGCAGACGCCGGTGGCGGCGCCGGTCCAGAAGAGCCGGTCGCGGTAGAGGTCGTAGGAGAGGAAGGGGTCGGGGCGCCGGCGTTCCACGACGACCAGGAGGACGAGGAGGACGGCGGCGGCGCCGAAGGACCAGAGCACGCCGGGGTCGGTCCACCCTTCGCGGCCGGCGACGCCGAAGGCGCCGAGCAGGGCGGCGGAGGCGCAGGCGAGGAGGAGGGCGCCCGTCCAGTCGGTGCGTCCCCGTCCCTTGGGGGCGCAGTCGACCCAGGCGGGCTGGAGGAGGGCGGCGCAGAGGAGGCCGAGCGGGACGTTGATCCAGAAGATGGAGGGCCAGCCGAAGGCCCGGGTCAGGTAGCCGCCGAGGCCCGGGCCGACGAGGGCGGCGACGCCCCAGACGCTGGAGATGGCGCCCTGCATGCGGGCGCGTTCCTCGAGGTCGTAGAGGTCGGCGATCATGGTGAAGGAGAGGGACATGACGCCGCCGGCGCCGAGACCCTGGAGGGCGCGGGAGGCGACGAGTCCGGACATGCCGTGGCTGAGGGCGCAGCAGATGGAGCCGGCGACGAGGATGATCAGGGCGGCGAGGTGGAAGCGGCCGCGGCCGTGGAGGTCGGAGAGCCGTCCCCAGACGGGCATGGCCACGGTCTGGCAGAGCATGAAGGCGGCGTTGGGGAGGAAGTAGAGGGTGAAGCCGTCGAGTTCCTCGAGGATGGCCGGCAGGGCGGTGCTGACGACGGTCGAATCCAGGGCCGAGAGGAGGAGTCCGACGAGGATGCCCGCAACCGCCCGGCGACGCCGTTGGGGATCAGACACGGGCGGCCATGCTAGGCCCCCCACCCTCCCCCGTCAAGCATGCGCCCCTGGGCCCGAAAAAAGCAGCCCGTCTATTTTGTCGAGTCCCGGGACACGACAAAATAGACGGGCTGCTTTTTTTGGGGCGATTTGGCTGAACCTTGGACGAGCCGCGGCGTCTACATGATTGATGGGCTACTGCGACGGGGGGAGCCAATGAATGTCTTTGAGGATTTCGAAGACCTTGTACTCGACGCCGGCTTTGGCGGCGACCGCCTTGACCAGCCCCAGAACGGGGATGGGCGAGCGGACATCGAGCTCGTAGGCCTCCCCCTCGGCGCCGATCAGCCGGAGGGAGCCGAACCCCTTCAGGGCCTCCTTCACCTTCTCGACGTTCTTCTCGACGTGGAGGACCACCCGGACGCGCCCCTCCAGCCGGATCGAGTTGAACACGATCACCGGCTTCCCTGAATCCGTCCCCAGCGTCTTCTTCCCCGCCATCCGCAACGCGGACAGCTTGAGCGTCTGCGCCGGATCCCGCGTCAGCGTCGCCGACGACTCCGTGCAAACCGCCTCCTTCACCCCCTCCAGGCCCTTCAGCTCCGCCTCGAATTCGCGGATCTCCTCCGGCTTCAGCACCCGCGGCTTGCCCCCCGCCTCCAGGGGCATGTGCTGGACCTCGAACTTCAGCTTCTGCACCTTCTCCTGGCCCAGCAGGATCAGGACCAGCCCCAGAACCTTCAGCGTCGTCACGGCAACACCAGCCCTCCCGCCGGCCCCCGGACCAGAGCGCCCTCCCGGACCAGATCCTCCGCCAGCGCCGCCATCCGCGCCAGCGCCTCCTCCCCCCGCTTCACCCCCAGCAGCTTCAGCGCCTGCACCCCCGCCTCCTCCCCGCTGCACCCGCACGCCTCCGCCACCGCCCGCCGCAGCGCCGCCTTGCACTCCTCGTCGCACACCAGCTCCGCCCCCCGCGAAACGTCCGGCAGCTCCGAGCGATCCCGGGGCTGCACCTGCAGATCCTTCAGCGGCCAGAGGAAGGATCCCCGGCGACGCAGTCGCCCGGCCCCTTCCAGCACCCGCAGCGCCCCCTCGACCGCCTCCAGCCTCCGCGGCCCCGTCCGCTGCTCCGCCCGGTCCAGCAGACGGCGAACCGCCTCGTCGACGTGGACCGGCGCCTCCGCCGCCACGACCTCCAGCAACGCCGACCCCAGAACGGCCGGCGGCAGTTCCGCCAGATCCGCCCCGGCCCTCAACGACGGCTTGGACGGCACATACAGCGCCGCCGGCGCCCAACCCGGCGGTTCTTCCGGCAGACGCGGACGTGCCCCCGCCGCAGCCTTCGGTCCCGGCGCAAGGACCCCGCCCTTCGCCTGCGCCACCGCTTCCAGACAGCGCCGCAACGCCTCGCTGCGGCTCCGGAACCAGTCCGCCGACCAGATCCGGTGCACCCGCCACCCCAGGCCCCTCAGGACCGAATCCCGCAGCCGGTCCCGGTCCCGCGCCCAACGGGCCTCCTGGTAGCGCGTCCCGTCCGTCTCGATCCCCAGCAGGCAGCGCCCGGGGTCCTTCGGGTCCAGCACCGCCAGATCCAGACGGTAGCCGCCCCCGCCCACGCCGGCATCGACCGCCAGGCCCGCCCCGAGGAGCGCCTTCCGCAGCTCCTCCTCGAAGCCCTCCCCCGCGGCACGCGCCCCCTCCTCGACCGGACGCTCCGCCGCATAGGCCAGGAAGGCCTTCAACGCCGCGACCCCCGGCCCCGGCGCGCGCCGCAGATCCAGATCGTCCGCCTTCAGGTTCGTGAACACGAGACAGTGCAGCTTCGCCCGCGTGATCAGCACGTTCAGGCGCCGCTCGCCCCCCGCCTGGTTCAGCGGCCCGAAGTTCATGCTCACCGCGCCGTCCGCGTCCCGCCCGTAGCCCACGCTGATGAGCATCACGTCCCGCTCGTCCCCCTGGACGTTCTCCAGGTTCTTGATGAAGAACGGCTCCTCGCGCTCCGCATTCACCCAGGCATCCAGGTCCGCATGCTTGCGGCAGAGCGCCTCCACGCGCTTCTCGATCGCGTCCCGCTGCGGCATGCTGAACGCCACCACGCCGAGGCTGAGACCCGGCCGTGTCCGCGCATGCTGCAGCACCGCCTCCGCGACCGCCTCCGCCTCCCGCGGATTCGTGCGCGTCGTCCCGCGCTCATAGACGGTGTCCGGCAGCAACCGAAGCCCCAGCCCCTCCCCCTCGACGCTGCGGCGCGGACTCGGGAACACGACCAGGTTGCCGCCGTAAAACTCCCGGTTCGAGACCGCGATCAGCGACTCATGCCGGCTCCGGTAGTGCCAGCGCAGCATGCGCGACGGCATCCCCTGCGCCGTGCAAAGGCCCAGGATGGACTGGACCCCCTCGGTGACGCTTTCCTCCTCCTCGGAGGGCTCGCCGCCGGACCCCGGCGCATCGAAGAAGCTGGTGGGCGGCATCTGACGGTCGTCGCCGACCACCACGAGCTGGCGTCCGCGCAGGATGGCGCCCAGCGCGTCCACCGGCCGCACCTGGCTGGCCTCGTCGAAGACGACCAGATCGAACTGAACCCCCTCGGGAGGCAGGTACGTCGCCACCGAGAGCGGACTCATGAGGAAGAGCGGCTTGGCCGCCTGCACCGCGGCCCCCGCCTCCTGCAGCAGCCGGCGCAGCGGCAGATGCCGCGCCTTTTTCTGGCACTCGCGCCGGATCAGGCCCACCTGCCCGTAGCCCGCCCGGCCCGGCAGCGAGCGCCAGTGCAGGTCCGCCACGGACGCCCGGTTCGCCTCGAAGACCGCGGCGTCGGCCCTGCGGAAGCGCTGGATCGTCTGCTCGTGCCGCGCGGCATCGAAGCCCGAGAGCTCGGGCCGTTCGCGGAAGGCCCGGTCCACCGCCTGCCGGGCCCAGGCTTGATCAAAGACATCGGCGAGCAGCGACGGCACCACGGTGCCGGAGTGCGCGGCGGCCGCAAGCGGCTCTCCGCCGAGTCGGGAGAGCCGGCGGGAGATCTCCCAGTACCCGACATAGCCGGGCAATTTCGAAATGTCCCGGATCCAGGCTTCCGCCCGCTCCAGGGCGACGGCGAAGCGGTCCCAGGGAGCCGTCCAGGCCAGCCGCTTCGCAAGCTCCCCGACGACCGGCTCCCAGCGCCGCTTCGCCGACCGGGCCCGCTCCCGCAGGTCGGGATCCGCGGGACGCAGAACCAGACCGTGTTGTTTCAGAAACGCCCGCAGACGGGCGATCCAGGCCCGCGCCGCCGCGATGCCCTCCCAGTCCGTCCGGGATCCCGTCAGCGGCTTCGCCCGCTCCGCGGCCCGAAGCAAGTCCGCCTCCAGCCGCCTGCGTTCGATCGCGGCATCCGCCACGGCCAGAAGCTCCTCCGGAGATTTCGGCAGCGGCGCGGCGCAGACCGCGAGCACGCAGCGTCTGGCGGCGCGGTAGCGCGAGGACACGAAGCGAGAGAACCAGGTGCCGCCGTACGCCGCCAGATCTTCGCGGGCCGACTGCAGATCCGCCGCCCCGGCCGACGGCAGCAGCCGGTCCGGCCCGGCGCCCTGCAAGGCGCGATGAAGCTTCACCGCTTCATCCACGGCCTCCGCCCGGTCCCAGGCGGGACCCGGAGGCTCCAGCCCCTCGAGGGAGGGCGCCGCCTGCAGCAGCTCCTGGAAGGCGATTTCGACGTCCAGCGCCGCCGGCCCCTCCGCCACGGCGGCGGCCTCCCGGGCCGCGGAGGCCAGCGCGCGGGCCGCGACCAGGACCGCCGCCTCCTCCCCCGGCAGGATGCGGGTGAGCCCGCAGCCGTCGAAGGGGTGCCTCGCCGGGACCCCGATCTCGGCGATCTTCGATGCCAGCTCCAGCACGACGGCGCGGGCCTCCCGCTGCTGCGCGGCGTCCCAGCCGGACAGCGCTGGAATCTCGATCCGCGGCGGCGGCTCCGGACGCGTCGCGAAGCCCTCCAGAATCCCGATCGCCTGGAAGGGCGTCAGGCCGCTCGCGCCGACCGGCTCGGAGACCGCCTTCACATAGCGGTTCAGCGTCTCCCGTTCGGCCGGCAGGCCGTCGAGCAGGGCGGCGTCCTCGAACACCCCCGGCCTCCCCGTCTCGAGCGTCCGCTTGAGCTCCGCCAGCACCTCCTTCTTCGACGCCTTGTTGCTGTGAAGCTCGAGGCAGAGCGGACCCAGCCCCGCGTTCTTGAGCCGCCGGTGCACCACCTCGAGCGCGGCCATTTTTTCGGCGACGAAGAGCACGCGCTTCCCGGCCGACGCCGCCTCGGCGATGAGGTTGGAGATCGTCTGGCTCTTCCCCGTGCCGGGCGGCCCCTGGATCACGAGACTGCGGCCCGCCGCGACATCCGCCAGCGCCTCGGCCTGGGAGCCGTCCGCGTCCAGGATCTCCACCACCCTGCCGGGCGCGCGCAGCTCGTCGAGACTGCGTCCCGGTGCCAGCGCCGCCCCGCGGTCCCGGAAGCCCTCGGCCAGCAGCGAGGCGAGCAGCGGATGCCGCTCCGGACGCCGTCCCTCCGGCCAGACGGCCGGGTCGAGGTCGCGGTACATGAGGAATTTGCCGAAGCTGAAGAAGCCCAGCACGATGCGGGACGGCTCGACCGCCCAGCCCTCCCGTCCCTCGACGACAGGTTTGAACGCCTCGAAGGCGGCCGCGAGATCCTCCGGCGTCTCGAGCTCGGCGGGGGGCTTCACGACGAAATCCAGGTCGCGCAGCTTCTCGAGCAGGGACAGGTTGAGCCCCGGATCCTCCTCCGCCGCCAGAAGCTGCCACTGCGCCCGGGCGCTCTTGCGGCTGAGACGGGCGGGCAGCAGCACCAGCGGGGCGAGGCGGTCTTCACGCGGCGAGCCGGGATCCCGCCAGCGCAGCATGCCCAGCGCCAGGAAGAGGATGTTGGCGCCCTGCTCGGAGAGGCTGGACTCGGCGTGGTAGTGGGTGGATTGGAGCCGGTCGTCGAGATCCTCGCGGGTGTACGGCGTCGCCAGGCTGGAGGCGGGATTGGCGGCGCCCAGGCCGCTCTCGATTCCCGTGACCTCCATCGCCTCGAAGCCTTCCGCCACGGGCACGCGACCGGCCGGCGGCGGCTCCTCGCGGGTGGCATGAAAGCGGAGGGGTTTCCCCTCGACCACGAACGTGCCGAACAGCGCCTTCGGATCCTCGTCGACGATCTCCAGACCCCGCGCGGGGGACGGCCGGTGGTTGAGCAGCGGATTGCGCAGGGTCAGATCCAGGAGTTCGAGCCGGCTCGCGGAAAGCCGGGCGGCGACGGGGTCCTTCTCCACCCGGGCCATCCTACAGAATTTCCCCGACTTCCCGCCAAACGGGAATGCCGCGCGGTACAATTCCGTTACAACTTCAGGTGACCGAGAACATCCTCGTCCTGGACTCCGCGGGTCTCATCGTCTGGGCCAATCGTGCGGCCCACGAGGGCGTGGGGCTGCCTCCCGGAGGGCTGCTCGGGCATTCGTATCTCGAGTACTGCCCGCCCGAGACCCATCCGCGTCTGCTGGACCTGCACCGCCGCAAACTCGCGGGCGAGACCGTCGCCTTCGACATGGACCTCGGGGACCGGCGCTTCCGCATCACCAGCGGCCCCGTGCGGATGGGGGAGCGGCTGTATCTCTACGTGGTCGCGCGCAGCGACGCGCAGAAGCCGGAGGGGGACGAATCCCTGACCGGCATGCTGGCCGCGGGGGAACTGCTCGCCGAACCGGCGGCTCCGGTCGACCTGAACGCCTGCCTGGTGGGGGCGCTCAAGGACGAAGCCCGCTCGCTCAAGGGGCGGATCACGCTGGTTCCGGGCGCCCTTCCCCGGGTGCGGGTCCGCACCTGGCCGCTGCGCGTGATCCTGCGCCAGCTCCTCCTGCAGTCGCTCCCGCCCCGGGGCCGGCTCGGCGTGGAAACCGGGGGGGACGCCCGCCGCGCCTGGCTGAAGCTGCGGGCGGCCGGAGCCCGGAAGCCGGCCGCCCCGCTGCTCGCCCTCTCCCGCCGCGTGCTGAAGGAGCACGGGGGCCGCCTGATCCTGAAGGAGGGGCTGCTGACGCTGAGCTTTCCGGCCGCCTGATCGGGTCAGGGCCGGCGGGTGCGCCGCGTGCAGGAGCATTCCATCACGTGGCGCCGCCAGGCCGCGAGCCGTTCGCGCTGCGCCTCGTTCCGGAGCAGGCTGTGTCGGTCGCAGGCCGCCAGGCCGCGCTGGCAGTCGTTGCAGCGTTCGCGATGCTTCCGGGAGGCTTCGTCGGCGCGCAGCTGGAAGTCCTGGGATTTCCGCCTCCACTCGTCGCAGGCCGGGGCGCATTTGTCGCAGCCCGCGGGATGCTCCGTCCGCCAGTCCTCCAGCCGGGTCCGCACTCCCTCGAGCACGACCCGCCAGGCGTCGCAGTGGATCGGATCCAGCCCGCAGCCGCGGCACTTGTCCTTGTGCTTCGCCCCCGCCTCGAGCGTCCACGCGGCCAGCGTCAGGTCCGCCGCGCCGCAGCGCCCGGGGGCGCAGACCAGGCAGACATGGGCCTTGCGCCAGTCCGCCATGAGACGCCGGACCAAGTCGGCGCGCTCGAACCCTTCACGGCACTGGGTGCCGCCGGCGCAGAGCGTGCAGCCCTGCTTGTGGCGGAGCGCCCAGAGATCGGCGTCCTTCTGGACCTCCGCCCCCTTCTGCCGCGCGGCGTCGCAGACCGCCTGGGCGGGAAGCAGGAGCGCCAGGATCAACCCCAAGGCCGGCATGAATCACCCGATCGGGACCTTCCCACCCGCTCCGCTCTTTCATAGCGTACCGGCACGGGTCCGTTACGGGTTTCAGGAGTTTAGAAGCTCCCGCGCGGCGCGAAGGACCGGATCCACCCCGGGCAGGAACGCGGACTCCAGCGAAGGCGCGTACGGGACCGGCGCGTCCGGCGCCCCGACCCGAAGCACGGGCGCCTCCAGTTCGAAGAGCAGCTTCTCGGCGAGGACGGCGGCGATCTCGGCCCCCACGCCGCCCCGCCGGGAATCCTCGTGGACGATCAGGGCGCGGTGCGTCTTGGAGACCGTGCGCAGGAGCGCGGCCTCGTCCATCGGCAGCAGCGTCCGCAGATCGAGGACCTCCGCGGAACGGCCCTCCTCCGCCAGGCGCGCCGCGGCGGCGAGCGCGACGTGGACCATCGTCCCGTACGCGATCAGGCTCAGGTCCGAGCCCTCCCTGCGGAGGCAGGCCTCGCCGAGGGGGACCTCGTAATCGCCGAGGGGGACCTCTTCGCGCAGGTCGGGGCGGAACATCCCGTAGAGGCCCTTCGCCTCCATGAAGAGGACGGGGTTGTTGTCGCGCAGCGCCGCCGTCAGCAGGCCCTTGGCGTCCGACGGCGTCGCGGGCGCGACGATCTTGAGGCCGGGGACCCGGAGGAACCAGGCCTCGGGGCACTGGGAGTGGAAGGGTCCGCCGCCCAGGAGGGTCCTGCCGTCCCCGGTCGCGGCGCCGTAGGGCAGCCGCACGACCAGCGGCACCGCGCGGCCCCAGCGGGCGCGGATCTTCGCGGCGTTGTTGGCGAGCGCGTTGAAGCCGCAGGCCACGAAATCCGCGAACTGGAGTTCCGCGACGGGGCGCAGCCCCGCGAGCGCCGCCCCCGTCGCGCAGCCGAGGATCGCGCTCTCCGCCAGCGGCGTGTTCAGGCAGCGCGCCTCGCCGAACTGTTTCGAGAGACCGCGCGTGAGACCGAAGGCGCCGCCGTAGCGGCCGCCCACGTCCTGCCCGAGCACGAAGACCCGAGGATCACGCTCCATCGCCTCGAGCAGCGCCTGGCGGATCGCCTCGTCGTAGCTCATCGAACGGGTCTCGCCGGGCAGGCCCGCCGGACGGGGATCCTCGCGCGGGGCATAGACCTCGGCCGGCGCCGTCGGCCAGGGCGCGGCTTCGGCGGCATGCTCCGCCTCGACGACGCGGCGCCGCACCTCGAGGCGGATCGACGCGATCTGCGCCTCGTCCAGCAGTCCGTCGGATTTCAGCCGCGTCTCGAGTCTCCGGATCGGATCCGCCGCCTCCCAGAGCCGGCGCTCGTCGCGGTCCTCGTAGCCGCGCAGGGTCTCCGTCCCCTGGTAGCGTTCGTCGTCGTGGTGCGCATGGCCGCCGCGGCGATACGTGGCCAGTTCGATGAGGACGGGGCCCTCGCCTCCGCGGGCGCGTTCGCCCGCCCAGAGGGCGGCGGCGGCGACCTCGTCAGCATCGTTGCCGTCGATCGTGATGCCGGGCAGGCCGTAGCCCGCGGCCTTCGAGGCGAAGCGCGTCACGGCCGACTGCTCCGTCGACGGCGTTCCCAGCGCCCAGCGGTTGTTCTCGACGACGAAGATCACGGGGAGCTTCCGCACCGCCGCGAAATTGACGGCCTCGTGCCATTCGCCGAGCGAAGTGCCGCCCTCGCCCATGACGGAGAGGAAGAGACTGTCCTGTTTGCGGAGGCGGGCGGCGTACGCGAGCCCGACCAGCGTCTGGGTCCCGATCGCGAGCGGCGCGGCGGGGGGCAGCACGCCGCGGGAGAGGTCGCCGAGGTGGAAATCCCGGCCCTCCATGGGCGTGCCGGCCTTGCCCGCCTGGACGAGCACGGCGTGGAGGGGGTCGTCCATGACCATGAGCAGGAGGGGCAGGCCGCGGATGAGGGGCGCGACGACGTCGCCGGAGTCCGCGAAGGGGCGCAGCGCCAGCGCGAGGGCGGCGGCGGCCTCCTGTCCGAAGGCGCGGAAGCCCTTCTGCGGGGAGGGATGCCCCTCCCAGCGGAGCTTCTTCGAAGCGTGCTGGCGTTTGAGGAGTTCGTCCAGCTCCCGGGACAGCCGCATCGTGCGGTAGACCCGGAGCCGCTGCGCCGGGGTCAGGGTTTTCCGAAGTTCCTCGCGCCGGAAGTAGCCGTCGATCTGCAGCGCCAGCGCCCGTCCCGCCTCGTCCGAGGCTTCGAGCGCGGTGAGGGCGGGGTGGATGCGGAGATCCTGCTCGGGCTTGGTGAGCGACAGCGCCTTCGCCGCGGCCTCGAGCAGCTGTTCCCGGCACTCGGCGGGGCTGAACCTTCTCCGCAGCGCCTCGCGCGCGGCGGGCAGCAGCAGCGGGCACTCCATCGAGAGAAACGGGATCAGATCCATCGGGGGCCCATGATACCTCAAGGGCGGGGTTCTCCGGCTCCCCCTCCCCTCGGGGGTTCACATTGCACCGGCCTCTTTGTCCCGTGCCCCGAGCAGGGGCGCTTGAGTTCCCCGGAACCACGACTCTACGGAAGCGCGATATCGGCGAGCGTGAATGGAACGCTCTTGACGAAGACCTGGCTCACGAACTTGAAGCGGATCTTCTTCGGCAGGCGGTTCTGAAGCGTGGGAAAGACGGCCTGAAACGTCGCCAGGGGCGTTCCGGCGGGAACCTCGCGGCCGAGCATGACCATCTGCATCTCTTCCCTGGATCCGGCGTCGCTCAAGGTGCCTTGATGCTCCTTGCCGGCCTCGTCCAGCGCGACGACCGACTCCCTATCGATGCGGCCGTCCATGTCCTGCGGGCGGACCAGCGGCCGCCCCGGGGTCTGCGACAGGGTGAGCCTCCAGGCACGGCCCGAGCCCTGGCTCCTCAGCGCGAGGGCGACATCCCCGGCCTGCTGAGGCTCGTCCGCGCCCGGATTCTCGAAAACCACGTCCTTCTTCTCCAGCGGGAACATGAACTGGGCGAGTCCCTGGACCGTTATTCGCGTCGCCCCGGGGCTCAGGCCCTTGAGGGTGAAGAAGTGCGCCGCCTCCTCATCCGCGGCCGCGGCGACCATCACGGCGCCTCCCAACCTCATGAGAATGCGTCTGCCGCCGATGACGATGCGGCCGCCGTTTCCGTCGTCGACCTCCTCCGCCGTTCCGACTTCAAGAGCCCCGCCCTTGTCGTCCGTCGCTTTGCGGACCTCGAGCACCACCCTCCGGGAGGGCTTCAAGTACCTCTCCCAATCCGCCGCAAGCGAGAGCTGGACCTGCGCATCGCTTGTCTTGAAGTCGGTCGACCGCTCCTGTTTCAGCTTCACCGCGCGGATCCGGAACGGTCCCTCGTACGCGGAAGGACAGGGAACGAAACGCGAGCGATGGAACCGCACCCCCTCATCGCGGTATTCGTAGGAGCGCTCCTCTTGGCCCAGGCAGAGGCCGTCCAGCACCTTGAAAAGAGGCGCGTTCACGGCATCGATCGACACTTTCGCCTTCGCATCGATGCGCGACACGTCGCATTTGACCCCCGTCTGCCGCTCCAGGTCGGAGAGCACCTGTCCGATCTCCGCCTCCGGGCAGCGGAGCGTGATCAGCCTCGGCTCGGCGAAGAAGCGCCTTGCCTTGGCGGCGAACTCTATGGCGTCGATCGCCGAGAGGGCCCGAACCCTGATCTCCGCCTGATCTTTCCGGCGCTCCGCCTCCGCCACCGCCGTCCGGAGGAGCGGCACCGCTGCCTCGCCGATCGCGACGAGCTCCTGCTCCGCCTTCTCGCGCACCTCGAAGCTGTCGTCGTCCAGCTTCGTGATCAGCCCCCTGATCCGCGCCTCCTCCTGGACCGGGAGCGCCGCCGCCAGAAGGGACAGGAGCAGGAACCTTGCACGCATCGATCGATCCCCAGGACGCCTGAAGTATACGACGGAAAGCCGCGCCTTCCGGGAATGTTCAAGTTTTCCTTACATCGCCCCCGCAGTGCGGTATATATGGAGGATCGAGGGAGACCGACCGGTGAAACTGCTTCTGCTTCCCCTGCTCCTGCTCGGCGCCCTTCCCTGCGGCAACGCCCGGGATCCGATGCCTCCCCGGCGGGCGTCGATCCTGGCGCTCGACGCGGAGGACCCGGAGTTCCCGGACGGCAAGGCTCATGCGGGGCTTCTGGTGCGGGAGATCGTCCGGCAAGCGATCCTCATCGCCGGCCGCGACGGACTCGGGCTGTCCACCCGCGACCGGACGCTGGGGGAGCCGTTTCCGGACGGAGCCACGACGCTGACCGTCCGCACGCTCGCGGTCCCCGGAAAGTCGGTCCGTGTCCGGATCGGGCGGAAGGCCGCTCCCGACGCTCCGCTGCTTTGGGATCAGGAGATCCCCCTCCCCCCCGGCGGCCTCGACTATCCGGCGCTCGTCAAGTCGTGCGAGGCCCTTTCCCGGGGCGCTTTCATCGACGTCCTCAAGGCGGCCGGCTTCGAGGGAACGCCGAGCGCCAAAGCGGAACGCGGGAGGGTGTCCGACGCGATCGAAAGCGCCCTGATGACGCTCACCTTCACCGAACAGTTCCGCGCGCTCCGGGAGCTCCACGCGGACACGCGGACCGGCGGGGACGCCCCGATGCGGATGCTCGCGATCGTACGGGGCTACGCCCATCTCGGGAAGATGGGCGAATACCTCTTCTACGCGGCCCACAAGGCGTTCAAGGCCCGGGCCCTTCTTTACGCCGAACGGGCCGGCGGCCTCTGGCCCGGCACTCGGCTTTCGCTCTGGACCCGAGCCTACGCGCGCGGGCTGACCGGGCTGCACGGCGCCGCCCTGGAGGATATCGCGGCCGCGACCCGGATCGCCGGCGATGGAAACGTGCCCATCTGGGTGAACTGGATCGAGGCCTTTTGCCGATACGACGCGACGGCTCTCGCCGCCTTCGAGGCCCCCTACAACAAGGGACTGCTCCGACTTCTGGGATTCATGCTCTTCGAAGAGTGCCGCAACGACATCCTCGAGGTGCGGAAACTTCGCGAAGCCGTCCAGGCGAATCCCGAGTGCTACTACCTCTACGAAGCGATGTGCGAGATGGGCGGCATCCGTCTCGGCAGCAACGGATCGACGGGCAGCCGCGCCGTCATGGCGGAGCGGCTGTACGATCGTCTGGCGGGCCTGCCCGGCCTTCCCGCGCAGGCCCGGAAGGTGCTCGACGAGCACGACGACGGGCTTTCCGACCTCCAGGCAAGGCCGCGCCTCTGGACGGCGCTCCTGGAGGCGGCCGACGGCGGGGAGCCGTCCTGGAGCGCCGTCGGCCGTTTCCTCCAGCATCAGACCTTCGGCCAGGTCTGGAGGAAGGCGCAAGTGGACACGCGCCGCAATGCGGACCCTTCGAGGTCGATCCACGAAACCCGCGGCTTCTGGGAAGGCCATCCCTACAAGGCGTTGATGGAGTGCTTCCTTCTCGACCGCATCCGCCAGACGCGGGAGGCCAAAGAGCTCCTGGCAAAAGTCCCGCTCATCGACCCGGAACTCGCCCTGGACCCGATCTTCCAGTTCAGCGACGGCCATCGCCAAAATGTCGCCTGGCGACACCAGGACGACGTCGCGCGGGATCTCGAGACCAAGGTTCTCTTCCTGAGACCCGACGAGAAGTCCCAGCACAACCAGCGCGGCCGGGCGCTGCTGGCGGTGAGCCCGTACCACCCGATGGCCGTGCGCGCGCTGATCCCCTTCGACTGGGAGAAGGTGAAGGACAAGGCCGACGAGTGGGAGCGGCACTTCGACGCCCACCCGCAGGTGCTGCTCGCGCTGGGAAAGAAATATCGCGAGCTCAAGCGGCCTGACGACGCCGAGCGATGCCTCAAGAAGGCGGCGGAGCGCGGACCGAGCAAGAGCGTCTGCGACGAACTGGCGGCCTTCTACAAAGAGCGGGGCGACCGCGAGCGCTGGCAGTCGACGCTCGACCGCTTTCTGGAGCAGGAGGACTTCGTCGGTCTGCACCATGCCCGCGTCCGCACGGACATGGCCAGGGAGTTCATGGCGCAAAAGGAGTGGCGAAAGGCGCGCGCGTATGCGGAGACGGCCGCGCAGGAGTCGAACGCGGCCTGGGCCCTCGACGCGGCGCGCGATGCCTGCGAGGGGGCGGGGGACCTGGCGCAGGCCCACGAGTGGCAGAAGAAGACGGCGCAGTGGTACCTCAACGAGGCCCAGAACTGGTATTTCTTCGTCAAACGGACGGGCTTCGGGGAAGAAGAGGAGGCGGAAGCGCTGGCGCTGAAGGTGCTCGAAGGGCGGCCCGGAGAACCGACGGAGATCGAGCTCAATGCCCTCGGCGTCCTGCACGAACTGGCCGGACGCCCGAAGGAATCCCTGGCAGCCTACGAAAAGGTGTTCGCTCGAAAAGCCCACCCGCACAACGCGTTGCACGCGGGCCTCAAGGCGATGGAGCTCAAGGACACGGAGACCCGGGACCGTATCTTCAAGGCCGGGCTGGCCTTCGACCCCAAGGATGGCACTCCGGTTCGGGAGCGCGAACTGCTGAAGTCGATCGCCGCCGGCGGGCCGCTGGACCTCAAGGCCTGGCAGCAGATGCTGGATGCCGCAGACGCGGTCGGAAAAATGAACCTGCCCTATTTCATGGGGCGCTGGCTGGAGCTCAACGGCCGTCCCGGGGACGCGAAGCTGTTCTACAAGAAGGCGGTCGAGGCGGGCCCGCCGCTCCGGCGCAACGGGATTCTGGCGGCGGTGGGCCTCAGGCGCCTGAATTAGTCCCGAAGCCGGCGAAGGCTGCCGGCGGCATCGGGGCGCCGCAGGAGCACCCGCGAGGACGGGTCCGTCCCTCCCCCAACCGATCCTCCGCCGATTCGCCGCAACCAATATTGATTGAGCGGGTTAAGCATCCGGTTCTGACGATTGGAGGTGGCCCATGGTTTTCCGGATCATCCTGTCCGCCGTCCTGCTCGCCGGCACGGCGCCCGCCCAGGAGGCGGCGGCCCCGGCGCTCTCGGAGGACCAGCGCCTCCTTCACATCCTCTCCCGACTGACCCCCGGGGTCACCCCCGAACTCTTCGCCGAGGTCCGCTCCCGCGGCCTCGGCCCGTGGCTCGAGGCCCAGCTCCAGGGCGGCCTCCCCGAGCCGGAGGCCCTCAGCTCCCGGCTCGCCCGCCTGGAGACCCTCGCCCTGAGCGCCGACCAGATCCACGAGAAATACCAGGACAACCCGGGCAAGAAGGCCACGCCGCAGGAGAAGAAGCAGGCCAAGAAGCTGGCGGCCATCCCCGCCCAGGACACCCTCCAGTGGGTCCTCCTCCGGGCCGTCTACTCCTCCAATCCCGTCCGCGAAACCGCCTCCGACTTCTTCCGGAACCACTTCTCGGTCAGCGTCGACAAGAAGAACGTGAAGGACCACGTCGCCGACTGGGAGCGCGCGGTCATCTACAAGCACGCCCTCGGCAACTTCGGGGAACTGCTCGAGACCACCGCCAAACACCCCTGCATGCTCGTCTACCTCGACAATTTCATCTCCCGCAACCCCCCCGGCGCCGCCGAACTCGCCAAGGTCGAGGCCGCCGCCCGGAAGAAGGCCGGCCCCGACGCGGACGCCCGCGTCCAGGAAGCCCTCACCCTCGCCCGGCAGCGCGGCCTCAACGAGAACTACGCCCGCGAGATCATGGAACTCCATACGCTCGGGGTGGACAACGTCTACACCCAGGCGGACGTCGCCAACGTCGCCCGCTGCCTGACGGGCTGGACCATCGGGCGCAAGCGGGAGACCCCGGCCTTCCGCTTCGACCCCAAGATGCACAGCCCCGGCGAGAAGACCTTCCTCGGCAGCGTCGTCAAAGAGGACCGCTCCAACCCGGTCGCCGAGGGCGAGGAGGTCCTCCGGATCCTCAAGGCGCACGAGGGAACCGCCCGCTTCCTGGCCTGGAAGCTCTGCCGCTGGTTCGTCAACGACGAGCCCGACGCGGCCCTGGTCGACCGCACGGCCGCCGTCTTCCGCGAGAGCGGCGGCTCCATCCCCCGCGTCCTCCGCGCCATCGTCGAGGACCCCGCCTTCGCCGACCCCGCGAACTTCCGCGCCAAGTTCAAGCGGCCCTGGGAATTCGTGGTGAGCGCCCTCCGCGTGACCGGCGCCGAGATCTCGAAACCCGAGGCCCTGCAGAAGGCCCTCGTCGCCATGAACGAACCGCTCTACCGCTGCCCGGCCCCCACCGGCTATTACGACCAGGCCGAGGCGTGGCGCGACCCGGGCAGCCTCGCCCCCCGCTGGGTCTTCGCCAACGACCTCGCCTTCGGAAAGATCGGGGGCGTCCGGATTCCCGCCTCGCTCTACAAGGATCTCGACCCCGCCCGCCCGGAGAGCTGGAAGGCCGCCCTGGTCGCGCGCCTCCTCCCGGTCGCCGGCATCGGCGAGACGACCTCCCGGCGGCTCGACGAGACGATCCGCAAGGAGCTCGACGCCGGCCCCAAGGCCCGGGTCGACAAGGTCGGCCCCCTGATCGTCTCCGCGCTCCTGGGTTCGCCGGAATTCCAGAAGCAGTAACCCTCCCGGCGGCCCGCGTCATATACTTAACGTGGTGATGCTTCAGGTCCGCCGCGTCCTGGCCCTGACGCTCCTCCTCGCCGGAGGAGCGGAGCCGTCCGCCGACGGGGAGATTGAGGCGGACTGGGCGGCCCAGGAGTCCCGGCGGGGCCGCTCCCTGGATGCCCCCGGGGCGGTCCGCGACGTCCTGGACCGCGCCGCGCGGGTGCTCGAGGATCTCCGGCGCCTTCCCGGAGCCCCGGACACGGACGCCGACGCCCGGCGGCTCGACGGCCTGCGCGCCGAGGCGGCCGCGCTCGACGCGATGGCGCCGGCGGACCGGCGCGGGCTCTACCTCCGGACGCGGGGCCTGGCGCGCGAGGCGGCGCTGCGGAACCCGCTCCTGGCGGGCCGGCCGCTCGTCTTCCTGAAGCGGCGGCGCTTCGCCTGCCAGATGCTCCACGAGTACATGGGCTACTTCTACGACGGCCTCTCCGGGGGCGGCGTGCACGTCCTCGAGGAGCCCGGCCGTTCCTTCCGCACGCGGGACCTCCTCGGCGGACGCCTGAAGCCCGGCAACTTCACGACCCTCGCGCTCTCGTACGACGCCCGCACCGTCTACTTCGCCTACCACCCCTCGGAGGCGGCGCGTCCCGACCCCTACCGGCCCCGGCCCGACGACCGCCTGTTCCACCTCTACTCCGTGTCCGCCGACGGCGCGCGGCTGCAGCCCCTCACGGAGGGGCCCTCCGACGATTTCGACCCCTGCCCCCTTCCCGACGGCGGCCTCGCGTTCCTGTCCTCCCGCCGCGGGGGCTTCGTGCGCTGCAACAACCCCTGGGAGCCCATCGTCACCTACACGCTCCACCGCTGCGGGGCCGACGGCCGCGACGTGCGCCCCCTTTCCTTCCACGAGACCGACGAATGGCATCCCACGGTCCTGAACGACGGCCGCCTCGCCTACGTCCGCTGGGACTACGTGGACCGCTCGGCGTCCAACTTCCACGGCCTCTGGACGACCCACCCGGACGGCACGGCCGCCGCGTCGCTCTTCGGAAACTACACGACAAGGATCAACGCCTGCTACCAGCCGCGCGCCGTGCCCGGCTCGCGCAAGATCGCGTTCATCGCGGGCGCCCACCACGCCGACGTCGGCGGGGCGCTGATGCTGCTGGATCCGGACCGGACCGCGCTGGATCCGGCCACGGGGCTGGACGACCTGGCCGCGGTCGAGCGGCTCACCCCCGACGTCCCCTATCCCGAAGGCGACGGCAGGGACGGAGGCTGGCCCGCGCACTACTTCCACAGCCCCTGGCCGCTCTCCGAGAACCACTTCCTCGTCTCCTACAGCCACGACCGGATCCCGGGCATGAGCTCCGGGGGGAGGAAGGACTCGGCGGGGATCTACTACTTCGACCGGTTCGGGACCCTGGAACTCCTCTACCGGGAGGAGGGGGTCTCCTGCATGTACCCGATCCCGCTGGCGCCCCGTCCCGTCCCGCCGGTCCTTCCCTCGCGCCTCGATCCCGCGCTGCGGGACGAGGGCGAGTTCGTGGTCTCGGACGTGAAGCGCAGCCTCTTCCCCCTGCCGGCGGACCGGCCCGTGCGCGAACTGCGGGTGTTCCAGCTCCTGCCCAAGTCCACGCACGTGGTGAACGCGCCCCGCCTCGGCTTCGCCAACGCCGAGCCCGCCCGCCTGCTCGTGGGAACGGCGCCCGTGGAGGCGGACGGTTCGGCCTACTTCCGCGCGCCCGCGGGAAGGCCGCTCTACTTCCAGGCGGTCGACGCCGGCGGCCGCGCCGTGCAGGGCATGCGCAGCGCGGTCTACCTGCAACCCGGCGAACGCCGCTCGTGCGCGGGCTGCCACGAACC
This sequence comes from uncultured Planctomycetales bacterium, assembly GCA_964619955.1. Lineage (GTDB taxonomy): Bacteria > Planctomycetota > MHYJ01 > MHYJ01 > JACPRB01 > JACQFK01. The sequence continues at coordinate 131,867 of CAZUJF010000008.1, read as the reverse complement.
CCGGCGGGATCCGCCCGGGACCGGAGCGGCGCCCCTGGCCCTCCAACGCCCGCCCTCGATCCTGAGCCCGGGCCCCGACGGAAGCCGCCCGATGAGCTACGCGCGCCTCGTGCAGCCCGTCCTCGACCGCCATTGCCTGCGCTGCCACGGGCCGGACGGGGCACGGCCCCTCCTCGACGGAACCCCCGCGGGGGCGTTCTCGCGATCCTACGAAAGCCTCCGGCCCTTCGTGCGCTGGTACGAGTGGGGCGGACAAAGCATCTCGGGCGCGACCACCCGGCCGGGCCGCCTGGGGGCCGACGCGAGCCCGCTCGCCCGGATCCTGCACGACGAACGGCACGCCGGGCTGCCGGATCCCGAACTCCGCCGCCTGTATCTGTGGCTGGACGCCAACGCGCCCTTCTTCGGAACCTACGGGAAGGAGGAGCAGGACGCCCAGCGCCGCGGGGAGGCGGTGCCCGTCCCGCGCCTCCAGTAGACCGTCCCGGAGACGACGATCATGACCCTCGCCCTCTTCAGCCTGCTGCTCCTGGGCCAGGAGCCGCCCCGGGAGGAGCGCCTCCCCGTCCTCTATTGCACCGACCTCCTCCATCCGCACGACGATCCGGACGACCACTTCGATCTCGCGACGATCTACGCGATGCCCGAGCTGGATCTCCAGGGGATCGTGCTCGACCTGGGCCGCTCCCAGGAAACGCGGCCCGGCCGCATCCCCGTCTCTCAGATGAACCGCATCACGGGCCGGAACGTCCCCGCCGCCGTCGGCCTCGGGGAAAAACTCCGCTCCCCCTCCGACGACGGCCGGGACCAGAAGCCCGGATTCCAGGACGGCGTCCGGCTCATCCTCGACGTCCTCCGGAACTCCCCCTCCCCCGTCCGCATCGCGACGGTCGGGAGCGTCCGCGACCTGGTGGCCGCGTACCACCGCGAGCCGGCCCTCGTCCGCTCGAAAGTCGACCGGATCCTCGTCTTCATCGGGGAGGCGTCCGAGCCCTCCTTCCGGGAATGGAACGTGGACCTGGATCCGCACGCGTACGTGGGCCTGCTGCGCTCCCCGCTGCCCGTCTGGTGGGTGCCCTGCTTCGACGGCGGCCTCTGGAAGAACCGGGGGCACGCGTCGTTCTGGAAGGCCCGGCACGAGGCGGTCCTCCGGGAGGCGGCGCCGGAACTGATCCAGTTCTTCATCTACGCGCTCGAAAAGGAGCGCTCCGACCCCCTGGCGTTCCTCTCCGCCCCCGTGGATCCGCAGCGGCGCGCGCGACTCTTCGCGATGGAGCGAAACTTCTGGTGCACCGCCGTCTTCGGGGCCCTGTCGGGCCGCGGCCTCGCGCGCGAGGGGGGCCGCTGGATCTCCGTCCCCCCGGCGCCGGACCGGATGCGCGCCGAGCCGCCGCCCAACGAGCTCTTCGGCTTCCGCGAGACGGAGGTTTCCATCGGCGACGACGCCGTCGTGCGGACCGGGAAGTCCGCGGGTTCGCGGAAGCTCATGCTCTTCGAGGTGAGGAACCGGGAGCTCTACGCGGAGGGAATGACCGCCGTCACCGCAAGCCTGATCGCGGGACTGCGTCCGGTCCGCTGAATCCCGTCATCGCGCGGGTTTGCGCGGCTCCATGCTACACTTGGGCCGCCTTGAGACCCCTCTGCCTCCTCCTCCCCCTGTGCCTCGCCTCCTGCCCGGGCGGGGACGGACCGGCGGCTCCGGCGGCCCTGATCTGGGCGCGCTCGGCAGATTCCGGGACGCTCGATCCCGCCGAAGTCGAATGGGGCGAGGACGCCAAGATCGTCGAGAACCTCTACGAGGGGCTGACCGGCTTCAAGTCCGGCTCCGTCGAGATCGAGCCCCGCCTCGCCGAGCGCTGGACAAGCACCCCCGACGGCCTGGCGTTGACCTTCGAACTGCGCCCCGGCGTCCGCTTCCACGACGGCACGGCCCTCGATGCCGCGGCCGTGGTCTACTCGCTGAACCGCCTCCTCGATCCGAAGCATCCCCAGCGCTCCAGGATCCCGCCCCCCTACGGCGGCAATTACTCCGACATCGACCGCGTCGAAGCGGACGGCGCCGCCAAAGTGGTCGTCCGGCTCAAGCGCCCCAGCGCCCTGCTCCTGCAGAACCTCGCGCTCTTCTCGGCGTGCATCGTCTCGCCCGCCGCCGTGAAGCGGCACGGCGCGGACTTCCCCCGGCGGCCGTCCGGGACCGGACCCTACAAGCTCGCCCTCTGGGAGCCCGACATCCGCATCGTCCTCGACCGCTTCGACGGCTATTGGGGCCGCAAGCCGGAGTACCCGCGCGTCATCGTCCTGCCCGTGAAATCGCCCCAGACCGCGATCGAGAAGCTGCGCCGCGGCGAAGTCCACGTGGCCGACCACGTGACCCTCGCGGACGCCAAGGCCCTGGAGAACGACCCCGTGGCCGCGCTGGAATCCGGCCCCTCCCTGAGCGTCTGCTACCTCGGCTTCAACCTGAAGAAGGCGCCCTACAACCACCCCGACTTCCGGAAGGCCGTCTCGCTCGCGCTCGACCGCGGGGCGCTCAACGAGGTCGCCTATCACGGCCTCGCGGAACCCGCGACGAATCTGGTCCCGCCCGCGATCTGGCGGAACCTCTGCCCCACGCCGCCCTACGAACTCGACCTGGAGCGCGCGAAGGCCCATCTCGCCAAGGTCCCCCTGGAGTCCCGCAAGGTCGAACTCATCCACATGACGTTCGCCCGCCCCTACATCCCCGAGCCGCAGCGCGTGGCGGAGTGGGTGAAGGACCGGCTCCGGAAGATCGGGCTCGAGGTGACGCTGAGCGGGTACGACAAGGCCGCGTACACGCAGAAGTACAAGGAGGCGGGGCATCCGATGTTCCTCCTCGGCTGGTTCGCGGACATCGCCGACCCCGACAACTTCTTCCATCCCCTGCTCCACGGGGATTCCAAGGACGACATGAACGGCTCCTTCTTCGACGACCCCGCGTTCAACAGCGCCGTCACGGAGGCCCGGCAGGAACTCGACCCCGCCCGGCGCAAGGCCCTCTACGCCGTGGCCTACGGCCGCTACCGCGCGGAACTCCCCACGATCCCCCTGGTCCACGTGCGGCAGCTCCTGGCGCGTTCGAAGGCCGTCCACGCCCCGCTGCATCCCTTCGAGTACCGCTTCTACGAGGCCGCGAGACGGCCGTGATCCCGTTCCTGCTGCGGCGGCTCGCCCTGCTCCCCTTCATCCTGCTCGCCGTCTCCTTCATCGTGTTCGTGCTGATGCGCTCCGTGCCGGGCGACCCGGCCGCGGTGATCGCCGGCGAAAAGGCGCCGCTCGAAGTGCGCGAACGCGTGCGCCGCGAACGCGGCCTCGACCGTCCGATCCTCGTCCAGTACGGCGTCTACCTCGGCCGCCTGCTGCGGGGCGACCTCGGCGAATCGTTCAAGCGCTCGAACGAAAAGGTCTCGGACCAGATCGCCCGCAAACTCCCGCACACGATCGAACTCGCCCTGGCGTCGCTGTTCGTCGCGACCCTGGGTGGGCTCGCCCTCGGCGTGCTCGCGGCGGTCCGCCGGGGCACCTGGATCGACCTCCTGTCCATGACCGTCGCGCTCGCCGGCGTCTCCATCCCGGTCTTCTGGCTCGGCCTGCTTTTGATCCTGGCCTTCGGCGGCCTGCTGCCCGTCAGCGGCAACCTGAGCCCGGAATACTTCTGCGAGCGCCGCACCGGCTTCATCCTCGCCGACACGCTGCTCTCGGGCGACCCGCGCCTCTTCCTGGACGCCTTGCGCCATCTCGCGATGCCCGCGATGGCGCTGTCGACGATCCCGCTCGCGATGACCGCCCGCATCACCCGCGCCTCCATGCTCGAAATCCTGGACCGCGACTACATCCGCACCGCGCGGGCCAAGGGCCTGCCGCTCCGGGCCGTGATCCTGCGGCACGCGTTCCGCAACGCCGCCATCCCCGTCGTCACGCTCCTCGGCCTGGAGTTCGGCACCTTGCTGGGCGGGGCCGTGCTCACCGAGACCGTCTTCGACTGGGACGGGATGGGCACGTTCATCCTCAACTCCGTCCGCGAGACGGAGTACGAGTCGCTGGGCGGCGCGGTGCTCGTCCTGGCGCTGGTGTTCGTGCTGACCAACGCCGCGGTGGACGTCGTCTACGCCCTCATCGACCCCCGGATCCGGCAGGGGGCCGCGGATGCTTGAGCGGAAGCCGCACCCAGGAAGGGTATTGCGCATTAGAAATCAGTCTCTATAATGCAATAAGTGGAACAACGACAGCTTCAGACCCACCTGCGGGAACGCCTGACGGCCAGCCCTGCGCTGGCCCTGCTGGGGCCGCGCCAGTGCGGCAAGACCACGCTCGCGCAGTCGATCGGCGGGGTCTACTTCGATCTGGAACAGGCCTCGGAACGCCTTCGGCTCGACCTCCACTGGGATGAGCTCCAGGCCGGCTCCGCTCTGCTGATCCTGGACGAGGCTCAATCCTGGCCGGAGATCTTCACCCGCCTGCGCGGAGCCATCGACCGGGATCGACAGCGGATGGGGCGCTTCCTGCTCCTGGGCTCCGTCTCCCCCTCCCTGATGCGGCACGTTTCGGAATCGCTGGCCGGACGGCTCTCCACGGTCGAGCTGACGCCGTTCCTCTGGAATGAACTCGAAGCGAAAGCGGCGCGCGAGCGGCGCTGGCTCCGCGGGGGCTACCCCGACGGCGGCATCCTGGAACCCGGCCGGTATCCGCGTTGGGAGCTGGACTACCTGGCCCTGATCACCCAGCGCGATCTGCCGAACTGGGGCCTGCCCGCCAAACCCCAGACCACCGACCGGCTGCTCCGCATGCTCGCGGCCTTGAACGGCCAGGCGTGGAACGCCTCGCAAGTGGGGCAGAGCCTGGGACTCTCCTACCATACGGTCAACAGTTACCTCGACTTCCTCGTGGGAGCCTTCCTGATCCGCCGGCTCCAGCCCTATCACGTCAACATCGGGAAGCGCCTGGTCAGGAGCCCGAAGGTCTACTGGCGCGACAGCGGCCTGCTTCATGCCCTGCTCAACGTACCCGACGAACGAAGCCTCCTGTCACAACCCTGGGTCGGCGCCAGCTGGGAGGGCTTCGTGATCGAGCAGGCCCTGGGGACGCTGGCGTCCCAGGGACGTCCCGCCGAAGCCTATTTCTTCAGGACCAGCGACCAGCATGAGCTTGATCTGGTGCTCGATTTCGGGAGCGAACTCTGGGCGGTCGAGATCAAGCTGACCGCGTCCCCCGGTCCGGAGGACATGGCACGGCTCGACAAGTGCGCCGACATGATCAAGGCCACCCGGCGCCTGCTCGTCTCCCAGACCCGCCATCCGGCCGGTGACGCCCGCCGCCGCTCCTGCAACCTCCCCTCCTTCCTGGAACTGCTCCGGGATGGCGGATCGGGAAGGCGGGTTCGATGACCCTCGGCCCGCTGCTGGCGTCGCTCCGGCGCCGGCGCTCCGCGATCGCGGGACTCGCGATCGTGGCGCTGCTCGTCCTGCTCGCGGTCGCCGGGGCCGCGCTCAGCCCGCACGACCCGCAGACCTGGCGTCCCGGCCACCGGGCCCAGGCGCCCTCCCTCACCCACTGGCTGGGCACCGACCACGCGGGACGGGACATCCTGACGCGCCTCTTCCACGGCGGCCGCATCTCGCTGCTCATCGGCGCGGCCTGCACGCTCTTCTCCGCCGCGGTGGGCGTGCCCCTCGGCGCCGTCGCCGGCTACTCGGGGGGCCGCCTCGACAGCGCCCTCTCCCGGCTCATCGACGTGCTGCTCTCCTTCCCCGGCGTGCTGCTGGCCATCGCGATCGCCGCGCCGCTGGGGGCGGGGCTCGGGACGGTGATCGTCGCCGTCGGCGTCGTCGGCATCCCCTCGTTCTTCCGCCAGACCCGCGCGGCGCTGCTGGAACTGCGGGACCGGGACTTCGTGGTCGCGGCGCGGGCCCTCGGCGCGACGCCGGCCCGGCTCCTTTTCCGCCACCTGCTCCCCAACGCCTCCGGACCGCTGATCGTGGTGGCGACGCTCGGCGTGGGAAGCGCGATCCTCACGGCCGCGGGGCTCTCGTTCATCGGACTCGGCGTGGAGGCGGGCACCCCGGAGTGGGGGGCGATGCTGCACGACGGCTACGGAGACCCGGCCCTGCGGCGCACGCTCGCGCTCTCGAGCGGCCTGGCGATCTCGCTGGCGGTGCTGGGGTTCAACCTCTTCGGCGACGCGCTGCGGGATGCCCTGGATCCCCGCACACGGCATTGAGCTAGCGCCCGATCAGGCGACCCCACAACGCGTCCGGCACGGGCATCACCGAGAGGCGCCCCATGCGGACCAGGGGAAAGTCCTTGAAACGCGGATCCGCCTTGATCGCGGACAGGGGCAGGGGCGACAGCGTCCGCACCGGCACCAGCGGCACCGCATCGCCGGCGGCGGAGGCCGCGGCTTTGGCGAGTCCGACCACGGCTTTCACGTCGCCCGTGTGATAGACGACCACTTCATCGCCTTTCTTCACGGCGCGCAGATGTTTCAGCGCCAGTGCGTTCTTCACGCCGTCCCAGGTGGTCTTCCCGTCCTTTACGAGCTGCTGGTAGGAGTAGTCCGAGGGCTCCGTCTTGAAAAGCCACCTCATGCGCCGAGCTCCTTCTTCAGGAGCGCGAGCGCCGTCTCGAGTCCCCGGGTCCCGCGGAGGGCCTTGAGCAGTTTGCGCGCCTTGCCCAGGGTCTTGGCCCGGTGGCCGGAATCGCTGTCCCGGCAGTTGTGCAGCGTGTCGGCGAGCTTGCAGAGTTTCGCCTCCCGGGGGGCCTTCGCGAGCGCCGCGAAGTATTCGCGTTCGCGCCGGGCCTCGGGAAGCCGCTTGTCCTTGGTGAGCACCGAGACCAGCGAGGCCACCCGTTTTCCGAAGCGCTCCTCGAGGTCGTCGAAGTCGGTGGCCGTGTCCTCGATCGTGTCGTGCAGGAGGCCCGCGGCGAGCACCTGAAGATCCAGCACGCCGAACTCGTCGCGAAGGATGCGCGCCACCGCGCGGGGATGCTCCACGTAGGGCGTCCGTCCGTCCCTCCGGAACTGGTGCCGGTGTTTCATCGCGGCGTACGCGTCCGCCGAGGCGAAGAGGGAGGGATCGTGAAGGAGGGTGGGCATGCACTGAGTATGACCGCCCGCTTCCGGCGGCTCAAGGACTACCGGGACCCCGGCCGGCGGCTCCGATTCTTGCAAGAGCCGGCAACAAAATATTTCGAACTGTGTTAACATCTGAGGGCCCGGAGCCGTCTAACCGGGAACGGCAGAAGCGCCGCCGCCGCTGGGAGGGAAGACATGGAAAGCTCCGCACCCGAGGACAATCTCGGGAAAATCGTGACGGACAAGGGCTGGGTCAAACCGGAACAGCTCGAAGCCGCCGCCAAACTCCAGTCCGAGGCCGCCGCCAAGGGCGAGAAGCTCCGCCTGGGCGAAGCGCTCGTCCGGCTCAGCGCGATCACCGAGGAGCAGCTCCGCCTGGCCCTCGTCGTCCAGGACAAAGTCACGTTCCGCTGCGCCCCCTGCGGGAAGAACTTCAACGTCCGGGGCTACAAGCCCGGCACCCGGATCCACTGCAAGACCTGCAACGGCCCTCTGGAGCCGGTCACCACCTCGGTGGCCGCGCCGGTCAGCGACACGGCGGGCGGCGAACTCCGTCGGACGCCCGCCGGGAAGGAGATCGACCCCGCCCTCGCGGACCTCGTCCCCGGCTACAAGATCGAGCGCAAACTCGGATCGGGCGGCATGGGCGACGTCTACCTCGCCCGCCAGGCCAGCCTCGACCGCCTGGTCGCGATCAAGATCCTCCCCCCCGAACTCGCCAAGGACCAGGCCTACGTGGCCCGCTTTCTCACGGAGGCCCGCTCCGCCGCGAAGGTCACCCACGAAAACATCGTGGCCTCCGTGGACGCGGGCGAATCGAAGGGCTGCTCCTACTTCATCATGGAGTACGTGGACGGCGAAACCTGCCACCAGGTGATGAAGCGGGAGGGCGCCCTCCCGGAGAAACGCGCCCTGGAGATCGCCCGGCAGGCCGCGAGAGGCCTCAAACACGCCCACAGCCTCGGATTGATCCACCGCGACGTCAAGCCGGCGAACATCATGCTCACGAAGGACGGCAGGGCCAAGATCTGCGACTTCGGCCTGGCGCGCGCCCTGAACGAGTTCGAGCCCTCGGTCGAGAAGGGCATCGTCCAGTCGAGCCCCGCCTACGCCTCGCCCGAGCAGTGCAAGGGCCGGCAGGATCTCGACCACCGCACCGACATGTACTCCCTGGGCGTCTCGCTCTTCGAGATGCTCACGGGCAGGCGGCCCTTCGAGGCCGAGACCTCGAACCTGCTCTTCATCAAGCACGCGACGGAAGCGCCGCCCTCGCCCAAGACCTTCAATCCGGCGGTCTCGCTGGGCGCCGCCACCCTCGTGCTGCGCCTGCTCCGGAAACAGCCGGCCCAGCGCTTCGACACGTACGACGAGCTCATCGCCGCCCTGGACAAGCTGCTCGAGAACCGTCCCGCCCGCGCCGCCGCGGCCCCCGCGGAACCGGCCGCGCCCGTCCCCGCCTGGCAGAACCCGAAGGTCAGGATCGCCGCGGGCGGCATCGCCGCGCTGGCGCTGCTCGCCTGGGGAGGCAGCCTCCTCGTCGGCGGCGCCCCTCCTCCGAAAGCCGTCGAGAAGGCGCCCGCCGCCGTCGCCAAAGTCCCGCCGGACGTGGAACGGGCCCTCAAGGAGGGCCGGGACTTCCAGGAGCAGGCGGCGGGCAATGCCGCCGAGTACCCGGCCGTGCGCGCCCGCTGGAAAGGGCTCGCGGAAACGTACCGGACGACCCCGCATCACCCGCTCTTCGCCTCGGCGCTGCTGCAGTTCGACTCCCTCGTCAACGACGAAGCCGACAATGCCGCCCGCCTGGCCCTCGCCGACGCGGACCGCAAGGACGCCGCGGGCGATCTGGCGGCCGCCCTGCTCGCCTTGAAATCCTTCCCCGCCGGATATGCCGGCACCGAGGCCGCCGGCCGGATCACGGATCGCGGCGCCCAGATCGAGCGCGCCCTGTCCGGGCGTTACGCCGTCCTCAAGGACCGCTTCACCAAGCTGCTCGCCGCCGAGAAGTGGGACGAGGCGAAGGCCCAGATCCCGAAGCTCCAGGCGCTGCTGACGTCGGAGGGGCAGCTCGTCCTGGAATCGCTCAAGAACGACGTGGACGGCCTCGCCGCGCAGGTCGAAACCGCCGCCGTGCTGGCCAAGAAGAAGACGGACCCGGAGACGCCGGCGGCCCCGGTCGAGGACAAACCCGCCTCCGCCGCGGCGGCGCCCGCCCCCGCCGGGGTTCCCCAGGACGTGATCCTTCTCAGAACCCCCGCGCTCCGGGAGGATCCCCTGAAGCGCGCCGCCTCGGCGGCCGCCTTCGGCCGCTCGGCGGGCTCCTCCGCCCTCTTCCGCGCGGTGGAGATCTACCTCTCCCGCAGCGACCGCAGCTGGAAACTCCTCGGCGACCGCCTGACGCTCAAGACCCCCCAGGCGACCCTTGAGAAGCTCGACGGGCAGCTGCAGCCCCCGGACAAGGACGGCGCCGCCCTGTTCATCGCCCAGAACGGCATGAAGGTGCTGGTCTTCAAGGACGAGAAGGTCTCCGTCAACGGGGGCGCCCCCGTGAAGCCCCAGCAGTTCGAGCTGCTGCGGAACGTGAAAGCGCCGGCCCTGGTCGCGCTCGAGGAGTATTTCGCGACGCTGCCCCTGGAGCGCGCCGCGGCCATCAGCTCCCAGGAGCACCACACGGCCTTCATCGCGCTCGCCAAGAAGATCGCGGCGGCGGGCGACCAGAACGTCGACCTGTTCCAGCTCTTCGCCTGCGCCCACATGGAGGATCTCCTCGGACGCAACTACAAGCTCGACGCGGAATCGCTCAAGCTGGCCCGCTTCCAGGCCGCGAAGTCGGGGGATGTCTGGGGCCCGGCGGCGACGGTCAACCGGATCGCGCTCGCGCGGCTCTACGTCGGCCCCGGATCGATCCTCGATCTCAAGCGGGCGCTCGACGGCGTGGGCACGCCCGCCGACTGGCAGACGCGCCTCCTGGCGGCGCTGGCCGCGTTCGGCGAGGCGACGGTCGACCCCCGCGCGGTCTCCGAGAGCTTCCAGAAGCTCGCCAAGGCCGTGCCGGCGGACGGCGCGGTCGCCAAATTCTGCGACACCATCAGCCAGGCGGCCAAGGCCGAGATCAACTGCGCCGACTGCAAGGCGCTGGGCCGGATCCCGTGCAAGACCTGCACCGCGACGGGCATGGCGGCCTGCACCCCCTGCAAGGGCTCCGGTCGCGTGCCGGAACGGGAGACCCCCGCGGGATTCACGTCGCTCTACACCGTCCCCTGCCGGGGCTGCAAGTCCAAGGGCAAGGTCCTCTGCCCCACCTGCCAGGGCGCGCTCAAGGCCAAGTGCACGGCCTGCGACGGGAAGAAGGTCCGGGCGTCCATCCCGTCCGACATGTTCAAGGCCTGCCTGAGCGAAGGGCTCTGCTCCCTCTGCACGGGCACGGGCAGCCTCTTCGCCAAGGCGGCGTATCCCTGCCCGGCCTGCGAGGCCACCGGACGCTTCCCCGTCGGCGTGGCGTTCCTGGCCGCGGCCGGAGGAACCGACGGCCCCCCGCGGTCCGATGCCGCCGCGAAGCCGGCCGGGCCCGGCCAGGGCCTGACCTACCAGTACTGGGAAATCAGATGTCCCCTTCTCGCCGCCTTCCAGCCGCCGGGTGCCCCGCACCTCGAAGGAAGCACCCCCGGGTTCGAGCTGAGCGGGAGGCGAAGGAGTGAGAACTATGTGATGCGCTTCACGGGATTCATCGATATTCCAGCCGACGGTGCCTACACGTTCTACACCCATTCCGACGACGGCAGCCTGCTCTTCATCGACGAGAAGGAAGTGGTGAACAACGACGGCCTGCATGCGTCCGAGGAGAAGTCCGGGAAAGTCCCGCTGAAGGCGGGCAAACACTCCCTCCGAGTAGATTACTCGCAGGGCAACGCCGGTTTCCTCCTGGAGGTCACCTGGGAAGGACCCGGCTTCACAAAACAGCCCATCCCCGGAACTGCCCTTTCCCGCACGCGCTAAATCCGCCCCGAGCCGCTAGAATAGGGCGTGCTCGAACTGCTGTCCCTCACCCGGGCGGAGCTGGCGGCGCATCTCGTGGACGCCGGCTTCAAGGCCGTGCACGCGGGACGGATCTGGCAGCAGCTCTATCGGGCGCTCACCGTGGAGCCTTCCGCAACCGGCGGCCCCAAAGGCCTGCCCACGTGGCTGGCGGAACGCACCCGGATCCCCTGCCCGGGCGTCGCCTCCCGCATCGAAAGCGGCGACGGCCACACCGTGAAATACCTGCTCGCCCTCGAAGACGGCCGGAAGGTGGAGACGGTGCAGATGCGCTTCAACGGCCGTCACACCGTCTGCGTCAGCACCCAGGCCGGCTGCGCGCAGGGCTGCCTCTTCTGCGCCACCGGGCAGGGCGGCCTCGACCGCAACCTCGGCGCCGGCGAGATCGTCGCGCAGATCCTGCACGTCGCTCGCGTGCTGCGCGAATCGGGACAGACGCTGCGGAACGTCGTGCTCATGGGCATGGGCGAGCCGCTGCACAACTACGACGCGGTGATGAAGGCGGTCGACATCGTCTGCGACCCGGAGGGCCTCGCCCTCAGCCCCCGGCGCATCACGCTCAGCACGGTGGGCCTGGTCCCGGGCATCCTCCGTCTCGCCGACGAGGGCCGGAAGGTCTCGCTCGCCGTCAGCCTTCACGGGACGACGGACGAGGAGCGCAACGCCCTGGTCCCTGCCGGCCGCCGCTGGCCCCTCGCCGAATTGATGGCCGCCTGCAGGGACTACAGCGAACGGCTGGATCGCAAAGTCTTCATCGAATGGACGCTGATCGAAGGCGCCAACGACGGCGAGGCGCACGCCGCGCGTCTGGCGGGGCTGCTGCAGGGGCTGAAGTCCCAGGTGAACGTCATCCCCCTCAACGCCACCCCGGGGTTCGACGGCACGCCCTCGCGCCCCGAGCGCGTGAGGCGTTTCCAGGACGTGCTGCTCGCGGCGGGGATCCCCTGCACCGTGCGGCAGCGCCGGGGCCTCGACATCGCGGCGGGCTGCGGCCAGCTGCGCGCCCGGGAGAAGGCCGTCCGATGAGCCCGGCCTACGACGCGATCCTGATCGTCGGCTTCGGCGGCCCGGAGAAGCCGGACGACGTGATGCCGTTCCTCGAGAACGTCACGCGCGGGCGCGGCATCCCCCGCGAGCGGCTGCTCGAAGTCGCGGAGCATTACCGGAGCTTCGGCGGCGCCAGCCCGCTCAACGCGCAGGTGCGGGACCTGATCGCGCGACTCGGGCCCGTTCTGCGCGGCGCGGGCATTTCGCTGCCGCTTTATTGGGGCAACCGGAACTGGACGCCCCTGCTGACGGACACGGTCCGGGAGATGACCCGCGACAAGGTCCGCCGCGCCCTCGCGGTGGTGCTCTCCGCCTACGGCTCCTACTCCGGCTGCCGGCAGTACCTGGAAAACCTCGAGGCGGCCCGCGCGGCCGCGGGTCCCGAGGCGCCGCGCATCGACAAGGTCCGCCTCTTCCACAAGGAGCCCGGGTTCATCGCCGCCAACGCCGACCATCTCCGGGAGGCGGTCGCGTCCCTGGGCTCCGCCGATCCGGTCCACGTCGTCTTCACGGCCCACAGCCTGCCCCGCGGCATGGCGGACACCTGCGCCTACGCGGCCCAGCTGCAGGAGACCTGCGGCCTCGTCGCGGCGGAGGCCGGCATCCCCCGCGAGCGGTGGACGCTCGCCTACCAGAGCCGCAGCGGGCGGCCCGCGGATCCCTGGCTGGAGCCCGACATCCTGGACCATCTGCGGACGCTGCACGCGCGCGGGGTGCGCGCCCTCGCCGTGCATCCGGTCGGATTCCTCTCCGATCACGTGGAGGTGCTCTACGACCTCGACGAGGCGGCCCGCGGGCGCTGCGAGGAACTGGGGATCCGGATGCGCCGGGCTCCGACCGCCGGACGTCATCCGCGCTTCGTGGACATGCTCCGCGATCTGATCGCCGAGAAGCTGGTCCCGGGAACTCCGCCCGACGTCTGCCGTGCGGACTGCTGTCCGGCGCCGCGGCGAAGCTAACCCACGAGGGCGAGTTCCATCCCGACCCCGGCCTTGCGCGCCGCCTCGAAGACGACGGCCGCGAGGGCCAGGTCCTGGATCGCCAGGCCCGTGGAATCGAAGATCGTGATCTCGGTGGCCTGCCGTCCGGGTTTCTTGCCCGCAACGATCTCCCCCAGCGTCCCGTGGATCCGCTCGCGTCGATAGGCCCCGGAGGCCAGGGGCACGTTGACCTCGCCGCTGTCGCAGGCCTGGCCGAAGTCGTCGACCACGACGAGCCCGTCGTTGAGGATCGCCGGGTCGAGTTCCTGCTTCCCGTGGGCGTCCGCCCCCATGGCGTTGATGTGCGTCGAGATCCCCACGTACGAACGATAGATCACGGGGGCCCGGGACGGCGTCGAGGTGCAGATGATGTCGCAGCTCCCCGCCTGGTCGATCGAAGCGGTGAAGCCGCCCGCCTCCTTCGCAAACCGCGCGCCGGCCTCCGGGTCGGCGTCGTACGCCACGACCCGCAGTCCCGGGAAGAGCACCCGGTGGGCGCGCAGCATGGCGCGGGCCTGGACGCCGCAGCCGACGAAGCCGATGGTCCCCGGGTTCTTCACGGCGAGGTGCTTCGACGCCACCGCGGCGGCGGCCCCCGTGCGGAACGCGGTCAGCCGCGTGCCGTCCAGGACCGCCAGCGGGAACGCCGTTTCGGGATCGCTGAGGATGTAGACGGCCATCACCGCGGGCAGCTGGTGGCGTCGCGGGTTGTCCGGATGCATGTTGACCCATTTCAGGCCCGCCCAGCCGTCCATCGCGGCGGGCATCGCCCGGAAATCGCCCCCGTGCTTCTCGAGCGGCAGATACAGCTTGGGGGGCATGAGGGTCTCGCCCCGCCCCTGCGCGGCGAAGGCGCGCTCCACGGCGGGGATGGCCTGCTCCATCGTGAGCACGCGCTCCACGTCCGCCGCCGCCAGAATGAGGGTCTTCATGAAGTCGTCTGTAACATCGGCGATTCAGGGCCGTCCGATACACTACAAAGCATGAGCACTTCGACCGCGCAGCCCCGGAAGTTCCTCTTCGTCAGCCGCCAGGCCCTCATCCACGACCTGGCCTGGGAGGTGAAGAAGGAGGGCCACGAGGTCCGCTACGCGATCCTGTCGCGGGCGGACCAGGACGTGGCCGACGGACTCCTGGAGAAGACGTCCGACTGGCACGCCGAGGTCCCCTGGGCGGACGTGATCGTCTTCGACGACACCGGTTTCGGCGAGGAGGCCGAGCGGCTGCGCCGGCAGGGCAAGGCCGTGGTAGGCGCCACGCGCCAGGGCGACCGGCTCGAGGAGGACCGGGATTTCGGCCAGGAGGAGATGAAGGCGGCGGGACTGACCACGCTGCCCAACTGGGACTTCGGCTCCTTCGACGAGGCGGCGGCCTTCATCCGCTCGAAGCCCGACCGCTACGTCGTCAAGCCCAACGGCAAGGCCCAGAACGAGAAGGTCCTCTCCTTCGTGGGGCAGGAGGAGGACGGCCGCGACGTCCTCACGATGCTGGAGCATTACAAGAAGGGCTGGGGCCAGCGCCTGAAAAGCTTCCAGGTCCAGAAGCACGTCAGCGGCGTGGAGGTCGCCGTGGGGGCCTTCTTCAACGGAACGGACTTCGTGCTGCCCTGCCTCATCAACTTCGAGCACAAGCGGATGTGCAACGACGACATCGGCCCCTCGACGGGCGAGATGGGCACGAGCGCCTTCTGGGCCCCCGAGAACACGCTCTTCCGGAAAACGCTCGGCCGCATGAAGGAGCGCCTGCAGGGCCACGTCGGCTACGTGGACATCAACTGCATCGTCAACGGCCAGGGCATCCATCCGCTCGAGTTCACGATGCGCTTCGGCTATCCGACGATCAACCTGCAGATCGAGGGGGTCCTGAGCCCCTGGGGGGACTTCCTGCACGGCCTGGCCACGGGCGCTTCGCCGGAGCTGCGCACGCGCCGCGGATTCCAGATCGCCGTCGTGGTGGCCGTGCCCCCCTTCCCCTTCGTGGACCCCGACGCGTTCCGCAAATACTCCGAGGACGCGATCGTACTCTTCAAGCGGGAGCTTCGGGAGGGGTTCCACCCCTGCGACCTGAAGCTCGTGGACGGCGACTGGCGGCTCGCGGGGAATTCCGGCTACGCCTGCGTCATCACCGGCTCGGGCGCGACGATGCAGGACGCCCGGCGCGAGGCGTACGGCCGGGTGAAGAGCATCATGATCCCGAACCTCTTCTACCGGACGGACATCGGCGAGCGCTGGCAGCGCGACGGGGATCTGCTCCAGACCTGGGGCTATCTGGCCTGAGCGGCTACTTCCTCTTCGGAGCCGGATCGATGTGGACGAAGAAATCCACCCGGCGGTTGACCGCCCGGGTCAGCGGGGTGGCGCTGTCGGCCATCGGCTCGTGCGACCCGCGGCCGGCCGGATGCAGGATCGCCGCCTCCAGCCGCTGGGGCAACTCGGACCGGGAAAGCACGCGGATCGCCTCCTGCGCCCTCGAGAGCGAAAGCTTGAGATCCGAACCGTCCTCCCGGTCCGCGGGATCCGCCGTCGTGTGCCCCACCACTTCGATGGCGCGCACCCGGTATTGGTAGGGGTTGAGGATGTGCGCGGCGATGTCGAGGAGCCGCCGGCCGGGGCGTCCCGGGACGGCGGCCCCTTCATCGAACATCTCGTAGTTCATCTGGAACCTGAAGCCGTCGTCCGTGGGGGAGATCCGGATCTGCCCCCCCTCGGGGAACCGGCTCATCACGATCTGCACCTGGCGCAACGTGGCGGGAAGCTCCGCCATCGTCAGCGGCGTGTTCATGCCGGGGGAGGAGGGCACGAACAGCGGTTCGAGGCCGATCTCATCCCGCCACGCGGCGGCCGCCGCCCCGGCCTTGCCCTTGTCCAGGGAGGACACGGAATACAGGAGGATGAAGAGGCATACGAGCTGCATCATGAAGTCCGAGTACGAGATGAGCCAGCGGACCTCGCTCTCGTCCTTCTCCAGGTGCGGAGCGGCCGGGGCATGCCCGCCCGTGCGCCGCTTCTTCTTTCCGTTCTCGCCCTTCGCGTGGGGATCGTGACGGTCGTGCGCGGCCATCCTCAATCCACCTTCAAGATGATGCTGACCCGGCGGCCCCGTCCTGCCGCCCCCTCGACGGGCGCGCCCGTCGCGCCGCCGACCGCCCTCAAGAAGCGCGCGTCCAGGGCCTTCGAAAATCCGGGGCGCGTCAGATGCTGAAACGCCGCCGCCGCGCGATCCGCCGCCAGACGGGCCACGTCGCCCCCGACCGAGTCCTCCGCCACGTCCCCGGCGAGGCCCGTGACCACCGCCTGTCCGGCATAAGCCGAGAGAAAAAGCGCCGCCTGGTCCAGCAGCAGCCCCCCTCTTGCGGTGAGCCGCGAGGACCCCGCGTCGAACAGCTCCTCGTTGAATCCGGCCTTCCAGCCCCCGGGAATCTCCTCGATCTTCACGGAGAGATCCTTCGGCGTGTCGGCGCCGGCGAGGTCGCCGCCCACGAGGGAGCGGTCCCCCACCGCCAGCAGCGTCCCCTCCCCGACCGCCTCCCGGCCCGGCGCCTCCCCGAGGCCGATGGAGGCGCGATAGGCCGTGGCGATCTTGGACACCTTGGACTGGTCGATGCTGGATACGGAATAGAGCAGGATGAAGAGGCAGACCAGCTGCATCATGAAGTCCGAGTAGGAGATCAGCCAGCGGACCTCGCTCTCGTCCTTCTCCAGATGCGGCGGGTGCGGCGCGTGTTTCTTGTGCTTCGACATCCCGGATCCGGCCTATTTCTTCTCCCGCAGGAACGAGCGCAGTTTGCCCTCGATGCTGCGGGGCGAATCGCCCGTCTGCAGCCAGATGACGCCCTTCATGATCATCTGCCGGTACGTGTTCTCGTGCTTGTGTTTGCGCTCCAGCTTCTTCGCGATCGGCGTAAAGAACGCGTAACACGCGAAGACGCCGTAAAAGGTCGACAGCAGCGCCATGGCCATCTTCGGACCCAGCGAGGAGGGGTCGTCGAGCGCCTTGAGCAGCAGCACGAGGCCCATGATCGTGCCGATCATCCCGAAAGCCGGGGAAAACGTCGCCGCCGTGTCGAACGTGCCGCGGGTGCGCGTGTGCCGCTCCTCCATCGCCGCCAGCTCCAGCTGCAGCCGCTCCTCCACCAGATCCGGCTCCACGCCGTCGATGGCCATCTGGATCGACTTGCTGAGGAAGGGGTCCGTGATCTGGCCGACCACCTTCTCCAGGCCGAGCAGGCCGTCCTTGCGGCTGATGCCGGCATAGTTCACGAAATCCGCGATCAGTTTTTCGTGATCGTAGACCTGGTTGACGAAGGCCACCTTGATCGCCTGCAGCGCATCCTTCACCTCCTGGGGGGAGCAGCAGGCGACGGCCCCCACGCAGGCGCCGCCGAAGGCCATCAGGAAGCCTTCCCCCGACCAGATTTCCGCCGGGGTGCCGTGCGACAGGGTCAGGCCGGTGTAGGTCAGCCCCAGCATCATGACGTAGCCGAGGATCAGAATGATGTCAGGTTTCACGGGCAGGCTTCTCCTGAAATACCGAGCCGCAGAAGTCCGGGACCCGCCGTGCGCCGCGGGGGCCGCGGGTCACGAACCTGCGGGTCGAGAAACACCACAATAAGTCCGCTCATCATCTCATTTCCGCTCCGGAAGCGCTCGTCCGCGTTCCGAAATCTTCAGCGCCGTCGCCGGCGAGATCCGCTTGCGGGCCTCGATCCCCGGCAGCTCCGAAATCGGGTCGCCGAACAGGGTGTCCTCCGGACCCGGCTTCACCCCGGGCGGGAGCAGGAGTTCCCCCAGCACCCGCGCCAGCGCATAGGGGTAGCGGTCGGAGCCGTCCATCACCTTCCAGGAAACCAGGGCGGACCCGGTGATCGACGCGGGCAGGCCCGCGCCTGCGGGATACACCTTGAACGCCGGCCGCGCGGCCAGCGCCCGAAGTTCGCCGACCACGAACACGTCCAGGCCGTCCAGGGCTCCGGCCTTTCCGCCGACCAGGACCGCCGCCTCCTCCAGGCTCATGCGGCGGGTGTCCGGGGCGACTTCGCACCCGTCCGACAAGTCGGCGGCCAGGGGCCGGACGCTCTGCGCGACGTCCCCCGCCTCACCCAGCGCCTCCAGGCTCGCGGGGGCCCCGTCGGCCCGCAACACGCGCAGCAGCACGGCTTCCGGATCGCCCCCGAAGAGCTTCTGGAAGATCTCCGCCTTGAACCCGCCCCCCATCCCCTCCAGACGGAGCTGCAACGCCCGTGCCGTGGCGTAGGGAGTCATCGGGCCGCTCTCCTCCCGCCACGGGGTCGCCGCCGCCCACACCCGGCCGTCCAGCCGGACCCCCGCGCGGGACGGCCGCCCCGAGGACTCGGCGCCGGCCGCACGACCGCGGATCAGCAGCAGCTGCGCGGCCGACCCGAGATGCCGCAATCCGGCCCGGCGGAAGCGCCTCCCCAGGGGCTCCCACACGGCGTTGGCCTGGGCGACCCGGGTGTCCAGCGCCCGCGTCAGGGTCTCCTCCGTCGGCAGCCCCGGCCCCGCCACGATGAAACGGAGCGGGATCTCGTGCACGATCATGGGACCCACGGGGGCTCCGCCGGCGGGCAGGCCGCGATACAGGACCTCGACCCGCCCCCGCGCCACCGCATGCAGGGTCCCGTCCTCGGGCATCGCCTCGCGCCCGGCATCGTCCCGGTCCGAGAGCACGACGAACGGCCGCGAGATCCTCCGCCCGGGAGGCCCCGTCAGCGCGTACTCCACCGGCACCTGCACCACGCCTTCATCGGGGGAACGGGTCAGGATCTTCAGCGAGGCGGGCGCTTCCCCGGCGGGATCCTCCACCAGGATGCGCAGGCGCTCCGGCGCGGAGAGCAGGGCCTCCTCGCGCAGGCGTCCCTCCTGAAAGGCCTCGGGACGGAGGCTGAGCAGCCTCACCTCCTGCACGGGACGGCCCAGATCGTCCACCACGGCCACGCGATACACGGGAAGGGTCAGCGGCGCCGAGACCGTCGGGCCCACCGCCGCCTCCACCCGGCACAGGCCCGCCGCCGAAAAGACGTGTTCGAACACCGGCCCGCGGGAGACCACCGTCGTCGTCCGGGCGCCCTCCGTGATCCGCCACTCGCAGGCGGCGTTCGGGCCCAACGGGGGATCCGCCTCGGCACGAAGCGCGGCGGGGGTGCCTGAACGGACGGGCGTCATCGCGGAAACGACCTTCAACGAATTCACGCGGACCACGACGGGCACCGCGACGCTCCGCGGCGGCAGGCCCGGGATTTCGACCACCACGGCCGGATCTTTCAGGGGATCGCCGCTCCAGCGCGCGCTGAAGGAACGCGGTTCGGGTTCGATGCGCACCGGCGGCGCTCCGGGACCGGGCTGCACGCCCGGAGGCAGGGTCAGTTCCAGCACGTCGAACACGGCCGAGCCGCCGGGGGCCAGGGCCCGGTAGAATCCGGGCCGCCTGGGGGTCACCCGGGCGGGTTCCCCGGACACGCGGTCGACCTCCTGCCGCCGCCCCTCCTCCAGCAGAAACAGCGTCCATTCGGGGGCCCCGCTCCAGGACACCGTCTCGCCCGGGGCCGCGAGCGCCGGACGCGGACTGGCCAGCGGAGCCGCGGCGGGCGCGGACATTCCCTTCGCCGCCGGGGCCCTGGGGACCCAGGGCAGGGCGATCCGCCTGGATCCTTCGCACGCGTCACAAGCCGAGGATCCGGCGCAGGCGCTGCAGCGTCCGCTCGCGCCGCAATTGAAGCAGGCTTCCCCGGAAAGTTTGCCCGTCCCCAGGCAATGGCGGCAGCGCCCCGCCGCCTCGTAGAGGGCGCAAACGGCGCAGTCCCCCGTCTCGCTGCAGAATCCGCAGGGGGCCGAAGCGGCGTGTTTCAGGGAAATCCCGCAGGGTTCGGCTCCGGAGCGCCGACCCGCGCAGCGGCCGGCTCCCGGCGGGAGCGGGTCGCCGCAGACGGGGCAGACCTCAAGCACGCGGCGCGTGTCCGCGAACGGCACGCCGAAGGAGGCCCGGCCCTTGAACTCCACCCGCGCTTCGCGCGGCGGAGGTCCGCAGCCCGCCGCCGCGAGCAGCAGCAGGAGCAGCCCCCGGATCCCCGAACGTGCCAAAGCAACCCCCGAAAGACGCTCGAAGTTTACCATGGATCCGGAACGGCGGGGCCGGAAGCCTTACTGGAAATCCTCGAGGCTCCACGCGTCCGGATCCGCCTTGGGCGGCTCCGCGGGACGGGGCGGCGGCTCCCCCTTTCCCACGATCCGCGGCCGGACCTGGGTGGCGGAGGTCTGGGGATCCCGGCTCCGCTCCAGCTTCATGAGCGTGCCGCAGGCGGGGCACATCGCCTGCTTGTCGAGGTGCGCCTCGTAGACGCGGAGAGGCTCGCCGCAGGGGCAGAGGATGTCCTGCCCCCCCGGCGGCGCGCTCCGGCGCGCGGTCGCGTTGCCGAGGGAGGTCGCGGAAACGGCCGTGGCGGAGGCCGGATCGCGGCGCCGGATGCGCGTGTGCAGCGTCTGCGGATCGCGGTACGCCTCCAGCGTCATCGGAGCCCGGCACACCGGACAGGTCACCGTGCGGCCCGAATGCTCGCGCCGGGCGACCAGCGGCTGCCCGCAGGGGCAGCGCACCTCGAAGGATCCCGGAGGGATCCGGATGCCCGAGACCCGCCGCGCGACCTTCTCGCCGCTGCGGGGATCCACGGCCCAGACGGCCCGGAAGACCGCCCGGCAGGCGGGACAGGCCTGGTCCTTCCCGAAATCCGCCTCGGCCACCGCGAGGGCGGCCCCGCATCCGCAGGTCAGCGCCGGCATGGGATCAGCTCAGCAGCCCCCACTGGTTCGGCTTCGGGTAATGCTTCAGGAGCTGCTTCTTCAGGTGTTCGAACGCCTCCTTGGGCGAGTCGCAGACCTTGAAGAGGTTGACGTCGCCGGGGCTGATGGTCCCCCAGCGGATGAGCGCGTCGACATTGAGGAAGTCGTCCCAGAATTTCTTTCCGTAGAGGATGATCGGGAGCGGGCGGTGGATCTTCCGGGTCTGGACGAGCGTCAGGATCTCGAAGAGCTCGTCCATCGTCCCGAAGCCGCCCGGGAAGATCACCAGGGCGCAGGACAGGTACGCGAACCAGAGCTTGCGCATGAAGAAGTAATGGAACTCGAAGAGCAGTTCCGGGGTGATGAACGGGTTGGGCCGCTCCTCGCTCGGCAGGCTGATCGCCAGGCCGATGGTGTGCCCGCCCGCCCGTTCGGTGGCGCCCCGGTTGGCCGCCTCCATGATGCCGGGGCCCCCGCCCGAGCAGATGACGAAGCGGTTGCCCTGGTTGAGCGACTTCGCCCAGGAGGTCACGAGCGCGGCCAGGTCGGCGGCCTCCTCGTAGTAGATGGCGAGCTGCATGTCCCGTTCCAGCTTGAGCAGGCGGTCCTTGAGCTCCTTCGGAAAGCGGCCGGCGGGATGTTTCTTCTTCTCCTCGAGGGCGGCCTCGAGCTCGATCTTCACCGCGACCGGGGGCCTCGCGCGCGCCGAGCCGAAAAAGACGACCGTCTCCCGCACGTTGAGCCGCTGGAAGCGCTGCAGCGGCTCCATGTACTCGGCCATCATGCGCAGGATGCGGGCGTCCCGGCTCTTGAGGAACGCGGGGTTCAGGTACGCCTTCGGGGCGCGCTTGGGGCCGGACAGATCCTCCCGCCGGTCGAAGTGCTCAGCCATCGATGTTCTCCAAGTCCGCCAGGGCCTCCCGGATGAGGGGGCCGATGGTCTTTTCCGAAAAATCGAATCTCAGGCCGGCGGCGCGGAAGAGCTCCGGAAGGGGGCGGGACCAGCCCAGGGACTCCCCTTCGCGGTACTTCCGGATCGCGCGGCGCCGGTCCTTCTTGGCGTTCCGCCACACCTGCAGCGCGCCGGTCTGCGCGATGCCGTACTCGATGTAATAGAACGGCACCGTGAAGAGGTGCAGCTGCCGGTGCCAGTTGTGCGCCCGGGCCTCCTCGAGCCCCGTCCAGTCCTCGCCCCCGCCGAGGCGCCGGCGCAGATCCACCCAGGCCTCCCGGCGCTCGGCCCGCGTGTGCGCGGGGTGCGTGTAGACCCAGTGCTGGAAGGCGTCGATGGTCGCCACCCACGGATACGTCGTCAGCAGGTCCTCGAGATGCCCCGCCCGGGCGCGGTCCGCCCCGGCTTTCGGATAGAACTCCTCGAGATACGGCTGGGCGAGCAGTTCCATGCCCATCGAGGCCACCTCGGCGAACTCGAGGGGGTAGTCGCGGTTGAAGCGCGGCTCCTGGTCGCGGCACTGCAGCGAATGGAAGGCGTGGCCGCCCTCGTGCAGCAGCGTCTCGACGTCGCGGTGCAGGCCCGCGGAGTTGCAGAAGATGAAGGGGGTGCGCTCGACCTCGAAGACGGTCTGGTAGCCGCCGGGGGCCTTGCCCTTGCGGCTGTCGAGGTCCAAGTACTTCTTGCGGCGGATGTATTCGAACATCCTCCCGAAGTCGGGGTCGACCCTGCGGAAGATCCGCGAGCAGCCGTCCATGAGCTGCTTCATCGTCTTGAAGGGCCGCAGCGGCGCGCGCCCCTCGGGATCGACGGCGAGGTCCCAGGGGCGCAGGACGTCGAGGCCCATGAGCCGGCGGCGGCGCTCGTGCCGGAGGCGCAGGGCGGGGACGACCCCCTTCTCGTTGGCCCTGAGGAAGTCCGCGCAGTGGCGGGGGCCGTAGTCGAAGCGCGCCTTGGAGCGGAAGGCGTAGTCCCGGTAGTTCTTGAAGCCCGCGTTCAGCGCCATCCGGTGGCGCAGCCTGACCATCCCGTCGTAGAGGTCCTCGAGGGCGTCGCGGTCCCGCAGGCGGCGGTCCGCGATGAGCCGCCAGACCTCCTCGCGGCGCGGGCGGTCGGTCTCCTCGAGGTGCCGGGCCAGCTGCTGGAGCGTCTGCTCGCGGCCGTCGTAGCGCAGGGTCATGGCGCCCGTGATCTTCTGGTACTTCTGGCGCATTTCCGTGTCGGCCGACTCCAGGGGGATGTTCGCCTCGCGGTAGAGTTCGAACTCGTTGGCGATCATGCGGTCCATGACGCCGTAGACGTTTTTCGGCAGGCGCCGGCGGCCGGGGTGGTCCAGATAGAGCTTCTTCAGGGCCTGCCAGCGCGGCTTGGCCAGCGGCCCGATGACGGTTTCGAGATGGAGATAGCGCTTCTCCTTCGTCGCGTTCTCCGTGTCGCAGGTCATGGCGACGTAACGGCGGCTGGACTCCTCGTTGAAGGCGCTCTCGAGCTCGCTCCAGTCGCGGATCCAGGCCGGCAGGTCCTTCGTGGAGGCGCGTCGCTCGAGTTCGGCGAAGCGGGGTTCGAGGGCCGCCCAGTCGTCGAAGTCGAGGTCGGAGGAAAGCCAGCGGAGGGGAAAGGATCGCTCGAGCTTCATCATGGCGGCTGAAGGAACAGGCTGGAGTATATCACGACGCCCGGATTCCGCACGGGAATGGATCCGCGCGGCGGCCCCGCCGGATTCATGATTTCGCTGGAGCAGGAAGACTCATCTGGGATAATCCGCCCAGGATGCCGACGCCCGCTCCGTGTCTGCCGCACACCCTCCTCATCGAGGACGATGTCGCGTGGACGCGCCTGCTGACGGTCGGCCTCGAAGCCTTCAGCCGCCTCGACTCCGCACGCACCCTCGACACGGCCCGCGGTTTTCTGGAGGATCGCAGCTACGACCTCGTGGTGTCCGACCTCCACCTCGACGGATCGGACGCGCGGTCGTTCCTTTCGGGTCTCCGGCGCACGAGCCGGAGCCCCAAGATCCTCCTGATCTCGGGCGATCCGAACCTGGAGGCGATCGCCGCGGAATGCCGGGCGGACGCCTGGCTGGCCAAGCCGGTCAGCCTGAAGGCCCTCCGCGAAACCGTGGCAGGATTGCTGGAACCGGCGCTTTCGCCTTCCACGGGCCGGACCTCCCACGCCATGCAGATCTACGCTTCGGACGACGAGCGCATCGAATCCGCCGCCTCGTTCACGGCGCAGGGCCTCCTTCGGGGCGACCGGGCCGTCGTCCTCATGGCGGAACGATTCCGGGACCGGCTGACGGAACGCACCCGCCGCCTGGCCGGGCCCGCCGCCGGCGCGGCTCCGCTGTTCCTGCCGGCGGAATCCGTCGGGGACCAGATCCTCCGGGACGGGTTTCCCTCGCGGACCCGCCTCCGGGCCCTGGCGCAGCCCCTGCTCGACGTGCCCGGCGACCGCCGCCCGCTCTCCCTCTACGGCGAGATCGTGGACGTGTTCGCGTCCCGCGGGCGGCACCGGGCCAGCATCCAGCTCGAACGGCTCTGGAACGAGATCCTCCCGGCCTCCGGGGCGCGCGTGCTCTGCGGATATGCGAAACGGGGCCTGGCCGGGGCCCCCTGCGGATGCCTGCATGAGCTGGAAGCCGAACATGACGCCGCGCCCTGAAGGGACGGCGTCGACGGGCGTTTCGACCCGTTGAATCGATCCCGACGAAGCACTAGAGTAGGCCCCCATGCCGGCCCCCCTCGTCATCCGCGGCGCCGCCGTGCTCACGCGTTTCGGCGCCTCGGCCGCATCCTGGGAGGCGCTCCGCGAGGGGCGCAGCGGCGGGCGTCCCAACGCCGCCCTGAAGAGCAGCGTCGCGGAGGTCGAGGACGCGCATCTGAGCGGCACGCCCGACACGCTCGACCGCTGCTCGCGCCTGGCGCTCGTCGCGGCGCGGGAGGCCTGCGCGCAGGCCGGGATCCGGCCCGGCGGCCGGCATCCGCGGCTCGCCGTCGTGCTCGGCTCGGCGCGGCCCGGGGAACACGCCCGCGTCGCCGTCACGGAGCGCGCGCGCGGCGGGCAGCGGATTTCCGGCACCCTCTCCACCGCGACCATGACCGCCGGGCCCGCGTTCGCGGTGGGGGCCGAGTTCGGCGCCGGGGGCCCGGTCTTCGTCACGAGCGGCACCTGCGCCTCCAGCGCCCTGGCCGTCGTCACCGCGATGAGCCTGATCGAAGCGGGCCTCGCCGACACGGTCGTCACCGGCGGTGCGGAGAGCTG
Source organism: uncultured Planctomycetales bacterium (assembly GCA_964619955.1). Lineage (GTDB taxonomy): Bacteria > Planctomycetota > MHYJ01 > MHYJ01 > JACPRB01 > JACQFK01. Next base: position 106,712 of record CAZUJF010000008.1, on the reverse strand, counting down.
CCTGTCCGAACCCTATCTCGCGCAGACCGCGGCGCTGCGCATCCTGAGCGCCACGACCTGCCGCCCCTTCGACGAGCGCCGCGACGGCACCTGGCTCGGGGAGGGCGCGGGCATCCTGGTTCTGCAGCGGGCCGGGTCCGGCCCCGCCCGGGCCGCCCTGCTGGGGGCGGGCGTCGCGTACGACGGCGCCATGCTTGCCGACCAGGAAGGCGGCGAAGCCCTGGAGCAGGCGGTGGCGGACGCCCTCCGGCGCGCCGGCATCGGAGCCGGCTCCATCGACGCCGTGCACGCCCATGCCGCGGGCACGCGCAAGGGCGACGCCATCGAGGCGGCGGTGCTCGCCCGCGTGCTCGGATCCCGGCGCGCGCCCGTCAGTTCCTCGAAGGCGGTCTTCGGCCACACGCTCGGGGCCTCCGGCGGCATCGAACTGGCCCTGGCCGTCGAAAGCCTGGAGCGCGGGATCGTCCCGCCGACGGCGAACCTGGAGCGGCCCGACCCGGGGTTCGCCCTGGACCTGCCGCGCACGGCGCAGGAGCGGCCGCTCAAGGTCCTGCTGAAGACCGCCAGCGCGATGGGCGGGCTGCACGCCGCGCTGCTGCTCGGCCGCCCGTAGGGTCCGCTACTTGATGCAGACCGAGCGGACCTCGATGAGATCCGTGGCGCCCTTGATGACCTTGCGGATGCCGTCCTGCTTGAGCATCACGAGGCCCTTCTTGATGGCGACCTCGCGGATCTTCGAGGACAGCATCTTCTGGTAGATCATCTGCCGGATCTCGTCGTCCACCACGAGCAGTTCGTGGATGCCCGCGCGGCCGCGATACCCCGTCTTGTTGCAGCGCTCGCAGCCCTTGGGCCGGCAGAGTTCGGCCTTCTCCCGGACGTAGCCCTGGCGGTTCCAGACCTCGTCGTCGTTGAACTCCCGCCGGAGCCTCTCCCACTCCTCCGCGTCGGGCGTGTACTTCTCCTTGCACTCCTTGCAGAGCGTGCGCACGAGGCGCTGGGCGAGCACGGCGAGCAGCGAGTCCCCGAACGTGTACGGGTCCAGGCCCATGTCGAGCAGGCGGGTGAGGGTCTCGGGCGCGTTGTTCGTGTGCAGCGTGGAGAAGACCATGTGGCCCGTCAGCGAGGCCTCGATGGCCGCGCCCGCCGTCTCCAGATCGCGCATTTCGCCGATCATGATCATGTCGGGGTCGGCGCGCAGGAACGCGCGCAGCGCCTTCTCGAACGTGAAGCCGATCTTCGGCTGCACGCTCACCTGGCGCAGGCCCTGCTGGGTGATTTCGACGGGATCCTCGGCGGTCCAGATCTTGACGTCGGGCTTGTTGAGGTATCCGAGCGCCGAGTGCAGCGTGGTCGTCTTGCCCGAGCCCGTGGGGCCCACGCAGAGGAAGATGCCGTAGGGCTCCTGCACCACCTTCTGGAACATCGCGAGGTTGTCGGGCTCCATGCCCAGCTTCTCGATGGGGATGGGCTTGGACGCGGCGAGGATGCGGAGGACGGCGTCCTCCTGCCCCCCCGCGGTGGGGAGCGTCGCGACGCGCAGCTCGATGTCGCGCGAGCCGAAGTTCTTGAAGCGGATCTTGCCGTCCTGCGGGAAGCGCCGCTCCGCGATGTCCAGGTTGGCCATGATCTTGATGCGGGCCACCATGTTGCGGCCGAACTTCTTGGGGAGCCGGGCGTGGTCGGCGCAGACGCCGTCGACGCGGACGCGGACGATGACGTCGCCGTCCAGGTAGGGCTCGACGTGGATGTCCGAGGCCCCCTTGTCGTGGGCCTGTTCGATGATCTGGTTGACGAGCTTCACCATGCCCACGTCGTCTTCCTTCATCACCTCGCCTTCGGGGGCGCCGGCTTCGGGCTTGGCCTTGACCTCCTCGTCCTCGATCTGGTTGATGATGTCGTCGAAGGCGACGGGGGCGGCCTGCTTGCTTCCCTGCCCCATGAAGTAGTCGATGAAGTCGTTGATGTCCTCGCGGGTGGAGACGTTGACCGTCAGCTCCATGCCCAGGCGCCGCGTGATGTCGTCCCGCAGCATCAGGTTCTTGGGGTTCGCCATGACGATGCTGGCGCGTTTCCCGTCCTTGGCGAGCGGGACGAACTGGTGGTGCTTCAGGTAGTCCACCGTGAAGCGCTCCAGGAGCTCCTGGGGGATCGGGACGCCGGAGGAGAACGCCACGAAGGGCACCCGGAAGTACTCGGAAAGGCTCTTCCCGACATCCTCCTTGCTGAGTTTGAAATTTAGGATGCAGGACTGCTCGATGGAGATGCCGTCCTTCTGCGCCTTCAGGGTCGCCTGGTCCAGCTGCTCCGAGCTGATCTTGCCCGAGCGGATGAGCGACTCGTGCGGGGAGGTCCGGACCGCCATCTTCTGCTGGTTGGCGAAGGCGGTGCCCAGGGTCTTGGCCAGGTCGTCGACGATGAACTCATGGTCCGGGCGGAACGACATGCCCTGGGGCGCGTTGATGCACTCGATGATGCCGAAGAGCTTCCCGTCCTTGAGGATGGGCAGCGCGAGGATCTGCTTCGTCCGGAAGCCGGTCTTCTTGTCCCAGGTGGGGTCGAATTTCAGGATGGGGTCGACGGCCTGCACGCTCTTGGGGTCGTAGGCGTCGTTGATGCGCAGGGTCTTCTTCTTGAGCGCGCAATAGCCGGCGATGCTGTTGGAGGCGACGGGAACCCGGATCTCCCGGACCTCGTTCCCCTCCATGGACTTGGAGTAGATCTCCTCCTTGTTGGGGTCCTTCGCGAAGATGGTCACCCGTTCGCAGCCCACGAGGCGCTGGATGTCCTCGCGGACGGACATGATGATGTCGTCGAGCGACAGTGAATGGATCTGGTCGGTGACCTCGCGGACGCGCCGCTCGGTTTCAAGCTTGGTGGACAGTTCGTCCAGCCGGGCCATGATGTCGTCGCCGGCGGTGGGGCCGAGGGGGTTGGGCATGCGTTAATGCTATCCCGGGCGGGGGCCCAGTCAAGAAGGAAGCGCCTTGGGGGCGGGCGCCTCGGGCTTGGGCGGCGCCAGGACCTCGGTGATGCGGACGGCGAAGTTGTCGTTCACCACGAGCACCTCGCCGCGCGCCAGCAGGCGGTCGTTGACGTACACGCAGACCGGATCGCCCACCAGGCTTTCGAGGCCCACGACGGAGCCGCTGCCGAGCTTGAGGATCTCCTGCACGTTCAGGCGGGCCGACCCCAGTTCCACCCGGACCTCGACGTCGACGTCGGAGAGGAATTCCAGGCCGCTCTCCACGCGCGGGGCGGCGGCCGTCGGCGTGAGCGGCTCCAGCTCCACGCGGGAGGCCGAGGGACGGGAGGGGGCGGGCGGACGCGCCGCGGGCGCGGCGGGCGCCGCGGACGCGGACGATGAGAGCTGCTTCATCAGCTCGTCGATCTGTTCCTGCGTGGGTTGTTCGGCCATCGTCTCACCGCCTCGCCGGAAGGCGGCTCTCGGGGATGAGCACGCTGGAGATCATCTCCTGCCCCTCTTTGGAGGCGCCCAGCATCGCGTTGATGTTCTGTTTGATCTCCAGCGCCAGCGAATCGAGGATCGTCGCCTTCCTCAGATCCGCGTCGGACTTGGGGTAGAGGATCTCGCGCCAGATGGTGTCCTTCATCAGATTCTTGCGCTTTTCGATCAGGCCTTTCATCTCGGCCAGCTTCTTGTAGTTCGAGTTCAACACGAGCACGATCTTGATCATGAACTGCTCGCGGACGAGATTCACCGCGTCGGGCGCCAGTTCGCGGGTGAACTGCCCCAGGTCCATCTCCTCGTACATCGGATCGAGGGTCGGCTTGGGCTGCGTGTCGTGGAAGCTGGAGGTCACGAAATAGACGACGCCGGCCGTCACCGCCATCACCGCGGCGACGACGATGTACCCCATGGGGGACATGAGCCGTTTCGCCGGGGCCTCCGCCGGGGCGGCGGGGCCGCTCTCGGCCTTTTCGGGCGCCTGAGTGGGGGGCATCTCGCGTCCTTCCTACGACTTCGCCGGGCGCGGGGACTCCTGCAGGGGCAGGCCCATCCGCACGCCGCGGCTGTACTCGATCACCCGCCGGACGATCTCGTCGGCGCGTTCCTTGACGACCACCTTCTCATGGTTCAAGAGGGTCAGGATCGTGTCGGGCATCTCCTCCACGTACTGGATGAGATCCGCGTTGACGACGAACTCCTTGCCGTTCAGCCGGGTCACCTTGATCATTCGCGATTCCGTCGGAGGCATTATACCCCGCCCGGGGGCCCCGGCGGGCCCCCGAAGCGGGGAAGTTTCCCCTGTGGGGGATTATCGGCCGATTCCGGCCCCGGACTACACGATGTTCACCAGTTCGTCGAGCATCTGATCCGAACGGGAGATCACCCGGGCGTTGGCCTGGAAGGCCCGCTGGGCGACGATCAGGTCGCTGAACTCCTTGGCGAAATCCACGTTCGAGGACTCCAGGGCCCCTCCGATCACCGAGCCGTTGCCCTGTTCGCCGGGCTTGCTGACGATCGCCACGCCCGAGTTGGCGGCGACGCGGAAATTGTTGGAGCCGGCGTCCTCGAGTCCGTTGGGGTTCTGGAAGCGCGCCAGGTAGACCTGGGCGAGCGAACGCGTCGCCCCGTTGGTGAAGATGCCCGTCACGATGCCGTCCTGCCCGATCGAGTAATCCGCCAGGATTCCCGTGGGCAGGCCGTCCTGGTCCGCCAGGAAGGCGATCGACTGGGTGTTCGCGAACCCGGTCATGTCGCTGAAGTCGGGCGCGAACGTCAGGGGCGTCACCGCGCCCGAGTTCGGCAGGTTCACCGTCACGAAGCCCAGGGCGCCCAGCGCCTGCTGGGAGAGGAACTGGCCGTCGGTGGCGAACATGACCTGACCGCCCCCCGCCACGCGGTCGGTTCCCAGCAGGGAGCCGTTGCCCGCCAGCAGGCGGCCGTCCTCGGCTTCCACGAACACGCGCCAGGTGTTGCCCACCGCGCCGCTCGAGGGGTCCACGACGCCGCGCGATTCCAGCACGAACGTGATCTCCACCCGGTGCGCGTTTCCGATCGAATCGTAGACCACCGCGTTGGTCGTCACGGACTCCCCGGTGGCCGCCTCGATCTGGCTGAACGGCGCGATGGCGTTGTTCTTGGTCTCGTTCGTGATCACCAGATTCGTGATCTCGTTGGCCGTGCCGGCGTTTCCCGCCACCAGCAGGGCGCCGTCCGTGAGCCAGGGCGTGAGCGTCGCATCGACGATCGACACGCCCGCCGGCTGATGGATCGTGTACTGGTCGCCCGACACGGGCAGCGGGAGGGTGCCCGCAAGGGCCCCGATCGTCAGCGTGCTTCCCGCCACGGCGGAGATCACCGCCGTCTGCCCCGCCCCGGGGCCCGAGTTGAAGCGGATGATGTCGCCGACCTTGACGCCCTCGAGGTCGAAGTCGACCACCGAAGGATCCGTCAGGGTCCAGGCCGCGCCGGTCGAGGGCGCGAAGACGGCGGGGGCCGAGAGGGACATGCCCGTCGTGTTCGGATTCACGTCGTTGTCCCGGATCGCCCCGTAATTCAGCGGCGAACTGGTGTTGATGCCCGTCGCGCGCTGCAGGAACGCCGACAGGTCGCCCAGCGTCGTGCCGAAGCCGTCGTAGCCCACCGGCAGGGAGTTGCCCACGAAGAAGCGCTGCTCGGGCAGCGTGCGGCCGCCCTTCTGCGCGTTGACCGTGATCGTGTCGCCGAGGTCGATGTCCAGGTCCAGCACGCCCGGGCCGTTGACGCGGAAGAGGTCCACCAGGTCCGTGGCGGCGTCCGCGGGGGTCGCCCCGCTGTCCAGCAGCTGCACGGACTGGAGGAGGGTGCCCATGTGGGCGATGTCCGCCCCGCTGTTGAGGTTGCCGTCGAAGAGGGCGTTCTGCGTCTGGGCCGCGATCTGCAGATTGCCGACGGGAATGGTCAGGTCCTCCAGCGGTCCGCCCGCCGGAATGCTGAAGTTCGTGTAGTCCGCGTTCACGCCCTGCACCACGTACCCCGTGCTGGGATCGTGAAGCAGGCCGTTCGGGTTGACCGTGAACGACCCGTCCCGGGTGAACGCCTGGTCGCCGTGCCCGTCGCGGGTGATGAAGAAGCCGTCCCCGTCCACCGCCAGATCGCTGGCCACCCCGGTGGTGCGGAGTTCGCCCTGGTTGAAGTTGTGCGTCACCGTCCCGATGCCCACGCCGAAACCGACCTGGACGGGGTCCACGCCGCCCAGCTGCCCCTGGGGGGCCGTGCCGAAGCGGATCGTCTGGGACAGCAGGGTCTGGAACTCGACGCGTCCCGACCGGAATCCGGTCGTCGTCGAGTTCGCCAGGTTGTTGCCGATCGTGTCCAGCGCGAACTGCTGCGCATTGAGGCCCGAAAGGGCCGCTCCCATGGCTCGGGTCAGTGCCATAATCTATTTTCCTTTCTCTGCTCTCAACGAATCTCGGTGACCGACGACACGGGCAGGCGGGACGAGCCCACCATCACGCTGACCTGGCCCCCTTCCATGAGGACCCTCGAGACGACGCCCGAGACCGGGGTCCCGTCCGGGCCGAGGCCCTTGACGGTCTTCCCGATCAGCGCGCTCGCCGAGGACATCTGAAGGTAGCTCTCGAAGCTCTTCAGGCTGTCCGTGAGCGCCGCCGTCTGCTCCAGCGACTGGAGCCCGACCAGCTGCTGGACGAATTCGCTGTTGTCCATCGGCTCCAGCGGATCCTGGCTCGTCAGCTCCGTCACCAGGATCTTGAGAAACTGGTCGCTCGTCAGCGACGCCCGGCTCAAGGCGCCGGACGTCCCCGGCGACCCTGCAACCCCCGACACTGCTGAAACCATGTCCAACCTCCTCTTATATCGTCACGTCAAACATGCGCGGATCGGCCGGGCGCCGCACGGGCGTTTCGGGAGCGGCCGCGACTCCCGCGCCCTCCCCTGAAGACCCTCGTTTCCCCGACCCGAAGGAGCCTCCCGTCCAGGAGGATTCGCCGGAGGCCTGCTGGAACGACTGATCCACCCCCACCTGGAACTCGCCCACCTGGAGCCCCTGGGCCTCCAGCGCCGCCTTCAGGCGGTCCAGTTGCGCGACCAGCAGGTCGCGGGCGGCGGGATTTTCCGCCTGGATCTTCCCCTGGAGCACGCCCTGCCGGACGCTGAGATCCACGCGAAGCCCCCCCAGATTCGGCGGATTGAGGCGCAGCCGGAGCCGCGTCGCGCCGCGGGTCTTGAGCAGCTGCGCCGCCTGGACGATGCGGTCCACCGTCTCCGCCGGCGTGGCGGGCTCCGCTCCCCGGGGCCCCGCCTTGGGGGAGCCGCCCCGGGCGCCGGAGGCGGCCGCGACCCCCGAGACCGCGCCGGGATGTTCGTCCGCGTCCCCGGCAGGAGCCGGAGGCGCCGCTTCGAAGCCGGCCTGGACCGGCACAAAAGCCGGCAGGGCCGCCGCGGCCCGCGCCGGCAGAGGGCTCTCAGGCGACTCGAGAGCCGGAACCCCGGACGTCTCGGTCTCGAGGATTTGGAGATCCTTGAATTCCGGGGCCGTTTCCCCGCCCTCGGGGGGCGCCGCCGGTGGAAGCCCTGTCTGGACGTCTTGGGGCGATTCCGGCTCCGCAGGAGGCAGGGGTGCCGTGGGCGCGGGCGCCGTCGAAGCGGGAGCGGACGAAGCCGGCACGGCCTCCGCATCGGCTTCCGGTGCAGGCGGCGGCGCGGCCGGGACGGGCTGCAGCCCTTCGCGGCGCCGGAGTTCGTCCAGCGCGCCCAAGGCCCGCTCTATGGCCGGTGCGATCCCCGCCGACCCTTCGGATCCGGCAGCCTCCCCGGCGCCCTCCGGGGCCGGCGCGACAGCCCCCGACTCCTTTGGAGCGGGTTCCCGTCCGCCCGGGACGGGCCGGCTTCCGGGGAGGTCCGGGAGGCTTGGGGCGGAGGGACCTTCACGCCCCTTCTCTTCCTGAAGGGGGGGCGGGGCGTCGTCACGCGGCCGGAGCGGCGGCGTGTCCAGCATCCCGAAGAGACCCTGGAGCGAGGCGGCGAATTCGGACGGGCCGGGAGCCGCGGGAGGAGCCGCGGACTCCGACTTCCGCGCGGCGCTTTTGCCGGCGGACGACGGCGCCTTGAGAGGATCGACCACTGTGCCCACCCCATCGGTCCGCCCGAGGCGGACCGAAAGCAGGGAATCTCCGCACCCCGCGACCAGCGCGAGGCCCCAGCGTTCCATGCCGGGTCACCCGGTCCCCATCCCAGGGACACACGTGACCCCTCTTCCGGAGCAGGCCGGCCCCGTACCCTTACGGGGCCTTCGAAAACTCTTCGCTCAGACGCTCGGCGCGCGACTTCGTCCCGGGCGGCGCGTCGGCCGGCACCCTCCGGAACTCCTCCTCGAACTGAGGATCGGTCCGGATCGCCTCGATCACCTCCGCCGCCTTGCCGGGCTTGAGCGCGCGGAGGTACTTCACGATGCGCGGGTCGTTCCAGCCTTTCAGCAGGCCGACGATCCCCGCGCCGTCCATCTTGGATAGGATCGGCAGATTGGCCGTCATTTCTGCATCCGATTCCGCGCGGGCCAGGCCCTGCCGCGCCTTGAGGGCGGCCGCCTCGGCGGCGAGGGCGTCCTGCCGGCGCTTCTCGAGCGCCTCCTGCTCCCCGCGCATCTGGGCGATCTGGGAGCCGACGCGGTCCTCGAGCCTGCGCAGTTCCTCCGCCTTCCGCTCGAGCTGACGCTCGCGCTCCGGCGAGGGCGCTTCGGCGGGCTTGGGCGCGCCGGGCGCCGCCGCCTTGGCCGCCGCCTCGGGCTTCCGGCGCAACACCGCCAGCGCCTCCTTCACCCGCTCGGGGCTGAGGGTGTGCGTGCCGAGCAGGACCACGACCAGGATCAGGAGCAGGGCGACCACGTAGCCCGAGAGGGCCGCGTACGCCCGGACCAGCATGCCGAAGAAATTCACCATGATCCCTGCTCCGCCTTTCCTTGTACTGAGCCGAAGGAGTCCGCGGCCACGGGTGCCGCCGACGGCTCCCTGGACGCGGACTCTCGAGCCGAAGTACGTACAGGTTCCTCGCGGAAAATCTGCTGCTGCGTGACGTCGTCGAGGAAGCGCCTCTCCTCAAGGTCGACCCCCGCGCGCCAGAGCCTGAGCTGTTTCTCGCGGAAGCGCTCCAGCACGCGGACGCCCTTCCGGGCCTCCGTCAGCACGCGCCGGCGCTCCCCTTCGACCTGGGCCTTCGCATGGAGGACCTCGTAGGCCTTCCTCAGCCGCCGCTCCAGCGAGAGGAGATAGCCCTCCTGCAGGCGCAACTGGACGACGTCGAGGGCCTTCGTCTTGAGACCGCGGAGCTCCTGCCGGGTGGCGTCCTCGTCCTGGAGCAGGCCGCGGATCACGCCGTTCTGCTCCTGGAGCGCGCGCTGGGCCTCCGCGAGGTCGCGCTGGGCGAGATCCTCCTTCAGCCGCCGCAGATCCAGCAGCTTCTCAAGACGGAACTCGAAGGCTTTCGGCATGGCCTACTTCCCCCGCTCCTGGAAAGGCCGCATCAGGTCGCCCAGGCCCTTGCGGGCGGCCTCGAGGGACGGCTTCTCCGTCACCTCCTGCTTGAGGAACCTCATGATCGGCGCATGGGCGAGCACCGCAAGATCGACCTCCGGGTTCGAGCCCTTCACGTAGGCGCCGACGTTGATCAGGTCCTCCGCGTCCTTGTAGGTCGCGAGCAGGGACTTCACGCGCTGCGCGGCCTGCACCTGGTCCGCCGGCGACACGTCCCCCATGAGGCGCGAGACGCTGGAGAGCGGGTCGATGGAGGGATAGTGCCCGCGATGGGCGAGATCCCGGGACAGCCAGACGTGCCCGTCCAGGATGGAGCGGGCCGTGTCGGCGATGGGCTCGTTCTGGTCGTCCCCCTCGACGAGCACCGTGTAGAAGCCCGTGATGGAGCCGCGGGCCGCGCGGCCGGCGCGTTCGAGCAGCCTCGGCATCTGGGCGAAGACGGACGGGGGATACCCCTTCGTGGCGGGCGGCTCCTTCACCGAGAGGCCGACTTCGCGCTGGGCGTTCGCCATGCGCGTGATCGAATCCATGAGGAGGAGGACGTCCATCCCCTCGTCGCGGAAGTATTCGGCGACGGCGGTCGCCGCGAACGGCGCCCGCACGCGGAGCAGCGCGGGACGCTCGGAGGTTTCGACGACGACGACGCTGCGCTTGAGCCCCTCGGGGCCCAGGTCGCGCTCGATGAACTCCCGGACTTCGCGGCCGCGCTCGCCGACGAGCGCGATGACGCTGACCTCGGCGGCGGTCCCGCGGGCGCACATGCCCATCAGGGTGCTCTTGCCGACGCCGGAGCCCGCGAAGAGCCCGAGGCGCTGGCCCTTGCCGCACGCGAAAAGCGCGTCGATGGCGCGCACGCCCGTCGCCAGCGGCTCGAGGATGCGCTCGCGGCCCATCGGGTCGGGGGCGCGGCGGTGCAGCGGGTTGAGGCGCTCCGGCAGCACGGGCGGGCCTCCGTCGAGAGGACGGCCCTGGGAGTCGATGACCCGTCCGAGGAGGGCGCGGCCCACGGGGACGCGCTGCACCTGGGAGAGGCCGACGACCGGATCCCCGTGCCGCACGCCCTGGAGTTCGCCGAGCGGCATGAGCAGCGTGACGTCGTGGCGGAACCCCACGACCTCGGCGGGGAGTGCCGCGCCGCCGCCGGCCGTGCGGATTTCGCAGGCGGCCCCCACGGGCAGCGACAGACCCTCCGCCTCGATGATGAGGCCGATGAGCTCCCGGACCCGCCCCTGGATGCGGACGGGCTCGATGTCCTCGAGCAGTTCGATGCAGCGGGCCAGGCTCATCCGAGCAGCCCCCTTTCGATCTCGGCCAGCTGGACGCCGAGGGAGGCGTCCACCGATCCCTCCCGGCTCTGCACGACGGCGCCTCCGCGCCCCACCGAATCGGCCGCCTCGAAGGCGACCTTTCCGAGATCGCCGTAGCGGCGCCGGAGTTCGGGCAGGTAGGCCTCGATGACCGCGAGATCCTCGGGATGGATCAGGATGCGCAGTTCCTGGCGCCGGGCGGTGAGTTCGATGGCGCGGCGCAGATTCTCGATCGCGATGCCCCCCGAGGAGCGGACCTCGGCCTTGACGACCCGGGAGGCCACGGCGAACGCGAGCCGGACCAGGTCGCGCTCGGCGGCGGCGAGCAGCTCCGCCCGGCGGGCCTCCAGGCCCGCCGCGGCCTTTTCGAAGAGCCCGCTCAGCGGCGCCGTCTCGCGGACCACGCGTTCGTGCTCCGCCCGGGCGGCCGCCTCCACGCCCTCCTTCCGGCCGAGTTCGAAGCCCTCCTTCCGGGCCGCTTCGCGGATCCGGTCCCGCTCCGCCTCCGCCGTCCTGATGTCGGCGCGGACGCGGACGAGCTCCTGCTGGACCTCGACCTCCTCGTCGAAGCTCTTCAGGACGAACGGCCGGATGTCCGCCACGATCATTCCCCCTTCACGCGATCACGGCCTCGGCGCCGCCCCGGCCCTCGATGACCAGCTCGCCGGCCTCCTCGAGACGCATCACCTCGTCGACGATGGCGTTCTGGCCGGCCTGCACGTCGGCGATGCGGACGGGGCCCATCAACTCCATCTCCTCCTTGATGCGCTCCACCGCCCGCTTGGACATGTTCTTGAAGAATTTCTCGCGCAGGTCCGGGCTGGCGGTCTTGAGCGCCAGGGAGAGGCGGGAGGTGTCGACGCTCTTGAGCAGATTCTGGATGCCGCGGTCGTTGACCCGGAGGAGGTCCGCGAACGTGAACATGAGGCGGCGGATCTTCTCGACGAGCTCGGGCTCCTCGCCCTTGAGCCCCTCCAGGATGCCCCGTTCCGTGGCGCGCCCCACCTGGTTGAGCATCTTCGCGGCGACCGCGAGGCCGTCCGTCTCCTGGACCTCGGAGGACGTGAAGGAGGAGAGGCGGCCTTCCAGGGCCTTCTCCACCTGATGCACGACCAGGGGGCTCGTGGGCTCCATCGCCGCCAGGCGTTTGACGACGTCCTGCTGCTTGGCCAGCGACAGCCCCTCGACGATCTTCGCCGCGAGGCCCGGCTCCAGGTGCGACACGATGAGCGCGATCATCTGGGGGTGTTCGTCGTTGATGAAGTTGATCACGCTCGTCGGGTCGGCCTTCCTCAGGAAGTCGAAGTGGCTGCGGCCCATCATGAGCTGGACGTTGTCGAGCAGCCTGCGCGCCTCCTGGGGCGGATGCACCTTCTCCAGGAGCTGCTGCGCGGAGCGCAGCCCCCCCTGGTCCGTGGCCTGCTGAGACATGTGGAAGACGTAGAAGTCGCGGACGATCTTGTCGCGCTCGTCCCGCTCGGGCGGTTTCACCTCGAGGAGGATGATTTCGCGCGCGATGCGCTCCTGCTCCTGCTTGTCCAGCTGACCCATGAGCCGGGCGGCGGTCTCCTGGTCCACGGAGACAATGAGAATCGCCACCTTCCGGGCCGCCGCGGCTTCCGCCGCGAGTTTCGGATCCTTCGTCGCCGAGGCCATCTCAGACTCCTATTTCGCCTGTCCGCCGAGGTACGCCTTGAGACTCGTCGCCACGTTCTGGGGGTTTTTCGTCACCATGTCCCGCAGCCCCGCCTTCAGGCGCGTCACGTCCGTTTCGGCGGGGATGTCGAGCTGCAGCTCGGGCCCCTGCGCGGGGCCGCTCTCCACGGTCTGCGTGATCGCGGCGGTGAGGGCGCTGAGCTCCTCGACCGTGTCCTTCGGCATCGCGTTCCGCATCACCCGCAGCATCGCCAGGAACCCGAGCAGCGCGAGCACGAACAGCGTGACCTTCGCCGCATGGGCGCCGGCCCATTCGAGCAGGCCCTCGGTCACGCTCGCCGCCGCCAGCGCCTCGGGCTTCTTGGAGGGGACCAGCTGCACGCTGACGGATTTCTCGTCGGCCATGGGGCCCGCGGCGGCGCGGACCCATTCCTTGTAGACCGGGAGGAGCTTCTCGGCTTCCGCCATCTCCTTGCCGTCGGCGCCGGTCTCGACGGGGATCAGCACGCCGACGGTGATCTTCTGGATGGCGCCCGCGGGGGTGCGCCGGCTTTCGTCCTTCCGGTCGGTGACCAGGTCCTCCCGGCTCTCCTTGTTGATGTTGGACGAGCCGCCCGCGCCCTCCGGCGCCTGCGCGGCCTGGCCCTCGCCCTTGATGCCGACGGGGGCCTGGGAGCCGCCGCCCTTCTGGACCTCCGACTTTTCCTCCGTGCGCACGGCCTTGGGGTTCGTGTGCGTGACCTCCTTGGTCTGGACCTCGCTGTTGTTGGCCTGCACGCGGACCACGACCAGCGCCCCCGTCAGGTTCGTCTTGATGTCCGAGAGGATCTGCTTCTCGATCTGCAACTCGTAATCGCGATGATCCTGGGCCTGGGCCGCGTCGCTGTCGGGCTTGCGGGCGCGGTAGGAGCGGCCCCGGGTGTCCATGATGTGGACCAGATCCATCTCGACGCCCGACGCGCGGGCGATGAGCCCCGCGATGGCCTGCACGTTGGCCGTGCTGAGCCCGCCCTGGAGATCGACCTGCACCGACGCGCTGGCCTTGGTGCCGGCGAAGCCGAGCTGGGAGCTCGCGGAGCCCTGGCTGATGACGACGCTCGCATTGCGCACGCCGTCGACCTTGCGGATCATGCCCTCCAGGCGGCGCTGGATCGCGATCTGAAGGCGTTTTTCCTTGTCCCACTTGGAGGCGAAGATGTTGTCCTGCTCGAGGAACTTCCAGACGGCGTCGTCGCCGAGCACGCCGTCGCCGGCCAGTTCGAGCATGACGCGGTCGGCGTCCGCCTTGGGGACGTAGATCTCCTTGTCGCGGATCTCGTAGCGCTGGCCCTGGGCAAAGCGCTGGAGGACCTTGGCGCGGGTGGCCTCGTCGACCTCGCGGCCGACGACGCGGACCATGCCGTCCGCGGCGGACCCGGTGGAGGACCAGACCAGCAGGGTGACCATGAGCGCCGCGGAGGCGGCGAGGACGACCCGCTGCGTGGAGCCGAGGTTGCCCCACATGCGCCGGATGTTCTCGAGGGCGCGCTTGAATGCGTCCATTTAACCCTTCTTCCTTCTCCCTCCCCCCCGGCCGCGACCGGCGTCTCTCCCCCGCCGTTCCGGCCCCCCTGCCTGGCTTTGCTGCGACCTACTTCTTCAAATTCGCATCCGCTGGACTTCTTCGAACGCGTCGACAAGTTTGTTGCGGATCTGCATGAGCGATTCGAAGGCGATCTGCGACTTCTTGAAGGACACCATGACTTCTTCCTGGCTCGCCTGGCCCTGGGTGAACTTCTCCAGGACCTGGTCGGCATCCTGCTGCATCTGGTTCACGCTCGCGATGGAGTCCTGGAGGATCTCCTTGAACGAGCGCTCCCCCTCGGCCGGCCCGGTCTGGGCGGGCGTGAGCGGCGCCGCGGGGCCCTTCAGGCCTCCGAGGCCGCCGACATTCATCGTTCCGTCAGCCATAATCTTGTTCCGTTAGGCCAGGATCCTCAGCGCGGAGGAGCTCATCGCCTTCGCCGTGTCGACCGCCGTCAGGTTCGCCTCGTAGGCGCGCGAGGCGGCGATCATGTCCACCATCTCCATGATGGGATGCACGTTCGGGAGATACACGAAGCCCGCATCCTCGGCGCCCGAGTCGGCCGGGACCGCGTGCGGATGGCCCGGGTTGTGCTCCATGCGGAAGGGGGCGGGATCGTCCACGACGACGGGCAGCGAGACGCCGGGGGCGCGTCCGCGCGGGGTCGCGACGCCCTCCCGGAACACCGCCATCTTGCGGCTGAAGGGGAGGTGCCGGACGTAGGACTGGCCGTCCGCGCCGCGCACGGTCTCCCGGCGGGAGCTCGTGGTCTCGACGTTGGCGAGATTGTTCGCGATCAGCTCCATGCGGACGCGCTGGGCGCGCATGCCGCTGGTGCTGATGTCGATGGCGTTTCCGTTCACGTTCATAGCGTCGCCCTTATGCGATCACCCGTTCGGCGACCGCCTCGCGGAGCAGCGAGAACTGGTGGGCAAGCAGATTCGCCGCCATCGAATGCAGCGAATGGTTCTTGACCATCTTCCCCATCTCCACTTCTAGATCGACATTATTCTCGATATGCTTGAGGATTCCTGCGTCCCGGGCCGCGATCGGGCGGGCCTCGACGCGGGAGCCCGCGGGGGCGATCGTCCCCGTCCGCTCCAGACTCCAGCGGTTCGAAGCCGACTCCTTCTGGGCGTCGAAGGCGCGTCCCAGGGCCTTCTCGAAGTCGCCCACGGAAAGGTCCCTGGCTTTGTAGCCGATCGTTTCCACGTTGGCGATGTTGTTGGCGATCACCTTCTGGCGGGCGCTCGCGAAGGACATCATGGCTTCCAGCGCGGGCAGCGAGCCCCGGGTGAACAGACGATCCATCACGCTCTCATCCAAAGCAAAGGCCGTGCCAGCGAATGCCGGAGACGTGGACTTTAAACTGCTGACGACAAGAGTCTTACAAGACACCCATTTCCACCCTTGATCTCCCCGGAAGAAGCTTCCCAATCCCGGCAAAGCCTTCCGACCCCAATAAATAGCGTCGTAGCCTATTCTTCGGAGGCGTCGTCTGAAAGTCCCCACTTCTTCAGTTTGTCCCGCAGCGTCCGGGAGCTGATCCCCAAGATACGGGCCGACTTCTCCCGGTTGCCCCCGTTGGCCGCCAGGGTCTCCTCGATGGCGCGGCGCTCGATCTGCTCCAACGGCACGCCCACCGTTGCGGCCGGAGCCCTCGCCTGCCCCTCCAGCCAGGGCGCGATCAGGTCGCCGGAGATCTCCTCGCCGGCCGAGAGCACCGCCGCCCGCTCGAGGATGTTGCCCAGTTCCCGTACGTTGCCCGGCCAGTCGTAGGCCTCCAGGCGCTTCAACCCCCCGGCCGTCACCCGCTTGCGGTGCGGCTTCAGGAAATGCTCCACCAGGAGCGGGATCTCGTCGCGCCGCTCCCGCAGCGGCTTCAGCCACACCGGCAGCACGTTCAGGCGGTAGTAGAGGTCCTGGCGGAAGCCCCCTTTCGCCACCTCCTCCGGCAGGCTGCGGTTCGTCGTCGCGACCACCCGCACGTTCGCCCGCCGCAGCTGGCTGGACCCCACGCGCTCGAAGACGCGCTCCTGGAGCACCCTCAGCAGCTTCGCCTGCAGCCCCGGCTCGATCTCGCTCACCTCGTCGAGCAGCAGCGTGCCGCCCTCCGCGAGCTCGAAGCGCCCCTTGCGCAGCTTGTCCGCGCCCGTGAACGCGCCCTTTTCGTGCCCGAAGAGCTCGCTCTCGAGCAGGCCCGCGGACAGCGCCGCGCAATTGACCGCGAGGTAGGGCGCCGCCCGCCGCGGCGAGAGCTGGTGCAGCGTCCGCGCCGCCACCTCCTTGCCCGTGCCGCTCTCGCCCGTGATCAGCACCGTCGCATCGCTTTGCGCCGCGCGCTGCAGCAGTTCGTGCAGGTCCCGGCTCGAGGGGCCCCAGACCGCCGCCTCCGGGGCCTCCGCCACGCGCGCCTTCAGCACCTCGTTCTCCGCCGAAAGGTTCCGGTGCTCCAGCGCCCGCGCCGCCAGGAATTCCAGCTCGTCCAGCTTGAAGGGCTTGATGATGAAGTCGTAGGCCCCCTTCTTCATCGCCCCCACCGCGACCTCCACCGTCCCGTGCGCCGTGACCACGACCACCGGGACGTCCGGCGCGAGGCGCTTCGCCTCCTCGAGCACGGCCAGTCCGTCCATGCCCGGCATCTTCAGGTCGGTGATCAGCAGGTCGAAGGACTCCCGCGCGAAAAGGTCCAGCGCGGGACGGCCGGAATCGAAGGACTCCACCCCGTGCCCCGCGCGCCGCAGGGCCTCGGTCATGGCGTCCCTCAGGATCGCCTCGTCGTCCACCACCAGGATTCGGCTCATAAACGGATCGTGAACACGGCGCCGCCTTCGGGACGGTTCCGGCCCTCCACGGTCCCGCCGTGCGCCTCGGCGATCTTGTGCACGATCGCCAGACCCAGGCCGGTCCCCTTCGTCTTGCTGGTCACGAACGGCGTGAACAGCTTCTCCAGGATCTCGGGCGCGATGCCGGGGCCCGAATCGGCCACGGAGATCTCGGAACCCTCCACCCGCACGACCAGCTCGCCCCCCGCCGGCATCGCCTGGACGGCGTTGAGCAGCAGATTCAGCAGCGCCCGCTGGAGCATGTCGGCATCCACCTCGGCCTCGCCGCCGGCCCCCTCGCGCCGCACCCGGATGGACTTCTCCTCGAGCGCCGCCCGCGCGAGGTCGAGGGCCGCGTCGGCCACGGGTCCCAGCGGACGGCGCCGCCGCACCGGCTCGACGTCGCGGCCGTACGCCAGCATGTCCTCGACCAGGCGGTCGAGCCCGGCCACCGCGCCCAGGATGCGGTCCAGCGTGCGCGTCTTGTCCTCGTCCGCCGCCAGGTCGCGGCGCAGCATCGAGGCGTAAAGCTGGATGCCGCCCAGCGGGTTCCGGATCTCGTGGGCCAGGCTCGCGGCCATGCGGCCCAGCATCTCCAGGCGGGTCTTCTGCGAGAGCTGGCGGTCCTTCTCGGCGAGCTCCTTCTGGAGCCCGGCGATGGTCTGGTACGAACGACCGAGCTTCTCGGTGGCCTGGCTGAACGTCTCCATCAGCCGGGCCAGCTCGTCGAGTCCGCCGGGCTGGGTCATGGCCGCTCCCACCGCCTGAACCCCCTCACTTGGATCCGTCGATGAAGCGCGGTCCCCCGGCGGGAGGCCCCCCGTAGGCTCCGCGGGCGCGCCGCTTGACCATCAGGTCCTTGATCTCGACGGCCGTCGAGGACCGCTGCCGCTCCATGAGCAGGCGGCCCTCGTCCTCGAGCCGGACGATGTCCGCCAGCAGCCGTTTCGTCTCCGCCAGCGCCGCATCGATGGTCCGGAGTTCCTCCGGCGTCAGGCCGGCCTTGAGCTCCGACCAACGGGCCTTCAGCGGCGCGAACTCCGTCTCCAGGGTCTCGATGTCCGCGAGCAGCGCCCGCTTGCGCTCCACGAGCCCGAGCAGGGCGTCCAGGTCCGCGCCTTCCAGCACGAGTTTCTGGTCGGCCACGAGGGCGGCCATGTCGCGGTACTTCTGCTGCTGCCTCAGCAGCACGTCGAGGAATCCCGCATCGGCGCTCACCGGACCTCCTTCGCCAGCAGATCCAGCGCGGCCGGCCAGTAGTCCCGGCCCCGGCCCCCGAGCGAGGCGCCGAGGGCCTCGCGACGCTCCTCGAAGAGCGCCCGGCCGTTGGCGTAGTCGCGCCGGGCCTCCTCCAGGCGTCCGAGCCGCGCCAGGGAGCGGCCGCGCCCCAGCAAGCCCCAGATCCGTTCGTCCGAGGCGATGTGCCGGCGATAGGCCTCCCCGTAGGCGCGGACGGCCCCCTCGAAATCCCCGAGGTTGAAGCGGAAATCCCCCTCGAGAAAACGCGTCTCGCGCAGGCGGTCCTCGAAGGCGGCCTGCTCCGCCGGGACCAGGCGCCCCACCGCGGCGGCGAAACGCGCCAGCGCCTGGAGGCCCTCCTTCCAGAGCGACTCCTTCTGCGCCCCGCGGATCAGCAGGTCCGCGGCGCGCACGGGGCCCGGGCCGGGCGCCTCGCCGTAGCGCTCGAGATACTCCTCGAGTGCGGTGCGAGCCTCGCGAAGACGCCCGAGATCCAGCAGAAGCTCGCCCTTCTTCAGCAGGGCCGCCGCCCATTCCGGCCTCCCGGGGTCGGAGACGAGGTCCCGGGCCCGGAGGATCCGCTCGACCTCCAGCAGCGCCTCCTCGCGCCGCCCCAGGCCCTCGAAGATGCTTCCCCGCGCCAGCGCCGCCGCCCCCGCCTCCGGGGAGCGCCCCGCCGTTTTCAGAAGATACTCCTCCATGATCCGAAGCGCCTCGTCGAAACGGCCCGCGCGGTGAAGACAGTCCCCCTGTTCGAAAAGCCCGCGTGCGTTGGCCTCCGGACGCAGGTCGTACCAGCGGCGGTAGATCTCCGCGGCCCGGAGCTGAAGACCTCCGCGGCGGCAGGCCCGGGCGGCCTCCCACACCGCCTGCTCCCGCATCGCCCCCTCCATCCGCTCCGCCGCCGCCAGGAATCGGTCCGCCGCCGTGTCGAAACGCCCGGCCCGCTCCCAGAGGCGGGCTTCGTCCAGCACATACGGGACTTTCGCGGGGTAGAGCCTCTGGAGATCCGGCAGCAGCGCCGCAAAGCGGACGAGCCGCGAAGCCTCCGTCTCCGCGTCCCAGGACCGCTTCAGCGTCGCGTGGAACCAGTCCGTGTCGAAGCCCGCCTCGTCGACGATGCGCGGCCGGCGGACCTCCCCCAGCCCGACCAGCAGGGTCGCGAGCGCCTCCTCCGGACGGAATTCCAGTTCATGCAGGCCCAGGATCAGATGCGCCAGGGGGCCGTAGGGACTGGGCCCTCCCATGATGCGGCGGCAGAGCTCCGTCGTCTCGGGGTTGCCCGCACGGGCGAAGAGCTCGGCCTGGAAGAGCAGCGCGACGGCGTGCGGGCCCGGATCCGTCAGCAGGCGCTCGGCGTCGTCCAGGGCCGCCAGCGCCTCCGCATATTTCCCCAGACGGGCCAGCGCGCGACCGCGCTCCAGCTGCAGCAGCCCGCGATCGGCGGGGCGCGGATGATCCGCGAGTTCGCGGACGAGCAGCGGCAGCATCTCCTCGTAACGGCCGAGGTCCCAGGAGATGCGGGCCTGGGTCAGGAATCCGCGCAGGCGTTTCTCGGGCGCGGCCTCCCTCACGTATTCCGAAATATGGGACGCGGCCTCGTCCAGCAGCGCCTGCCGATGCTCGGCCTCCAGGAACCCCCGGCGGGCGAGCGCCCGGGCAAGCTCCAGGGAAAGCTCCGGATCCCGCACGCGACGCTGCAGCTCGGACAGGCGTTCGATGCCCTCCTTCAGATGCCCGCGCTCCAGGAGCAGGGCGGCCAGCTCCCGGTAAACCCCCTCCACCGCGGCGGCGTCGAATCCCCCGTGCTGCGCGGCGTTCAGCGACAGCCAGGCCCGGGTGAGGGCGGGCAGGCCGGGGAAGACGCCCGTCCGGGCGCGGATGCTGACGGCGAGGCCCGCCAGGAACTGGGCCTCGGGGACATACGGACCTTCGGGATGATGGATCAGGAAGGAACGGACGCGGTCCTCGGAGTCGTCGAGCCCGGCCGAAACGACCCGGCGCAGTTCCGCGATCTCATGGGCCTCGCGGCCGGCCGCCAGGGATTCCGATCGCGCGAAGCGGGGGACGTAGAAAAGCGACGCCAGCCCGGCCGCGGCCAGGGCCAGGGGCCATTCGCGAAGCAACCGCTTGAGGACATCCAAGACTCACCCCCCGGGACGGCGGCAGGTGGCTCAAGCCTGCTTCTGAGCCGCTTCCCCGTCTTCCTTCCGGAGCACTTCGACCACCTCGCGCAGCGCGCGATGACGGTGCAGGAGTTCGATCTTCTTGAGCCGCTCGAAGACGCCCTCGGGGTAGAGACGATGTCCCGACTGGGTGCGCTCCTCTTCGTGGATCAAGCCCATCATCGTGTAGTTGTGGATCGTCTGGCGGGAAAGGCCGCTGTACTTCATGACCTCCCCGATCTTGTACTGCTTCTTGGGCGGAGCCATACCAACCTCCTTCGACACGATGAGCACCCCAGCCGACAACGTAAAATATAAACTATAAAACGAGGAAATTCAAGGGCGTCCGGTCGATCCCGGGGAGATTCAACGGCCCAGCCAGGTGCCGACGTTGCGCGCGGCGCGGATCAGTTCGTGGTCGCGCGGGACATGGCGGATCCTGCCGGCCACCTCCTTGAGGGCGACGTGGGTGAAGCGGCCCTTCTGCACCGCCACCATGCGGCCCCAGCGGCCCTGCAGGGCGAGGTTCGCCGCGCCGCAACCGAAGCGGGTCGAGAGGATGCGGTCCGCCGGCGTCGGGTGGCCCGCCCGCTGAAGGTGCCCCAGCACGGTCATCCGCGTCTCAAACCCCGTGCGCTTCTCCAGTTCGGCGCCGATCTTCAGGCCCTGCCCCGCGCCCTCCGCCACCACCACGAGCGTGAAGCGCCGCGTCTTATGGCGCTCGCGGATGTACCCGGCCATCTCGTCGAAGTCGTTATCGAGTTCGGGAAGCAGGATGACGTCGGCGCCGCCGGCGACGCCCGCGTAGAGCGCGATCCAGCCGGTGTGGCGGCCCATGACCTCGACGATCATGATCCGGCGATGCGCGTCCGCCGTGGAATGCAGCGACTCCACCGCCGAAGCCGCGCAATGCACCGCGCTGTCGAAGCCGAACGTGACGTGCGTCGCGGCCACGTCGTTGTCGATCGTCTTGGGGACGCCGACGATGCGCGCCCCCTTCTTCGAAAACTCGTGCGCGATCTTCATCGTCCCTTCGCCGCCGATGCAGACCAGCCCGTCCAGCTTCCAACGACGGTAGCTGTCCATCGCCGGCTTGAGCCGGCGGAGGGGATCGCCGCGGTTCGAGGCCCCGATGATGGTGCCGCCCCGGGCGAGGATCCCGGACACGTCGTCGAACGTGAGTTCCCGGCAATGGTCGTTGATGAGACCTTCGAAGCCGTCCTCGACGCCCACCACGCCCACCCCTTTGAGGAGCAGCGTCTTGGAGACCGCCCTGATCACGGCGTTCAGGCCGGGGGCGTCCCCCCCGCCCGTGAGAATTCCGATCCGACGGACCATCGAGCCCGTTTATAATCCTCCGAACCGGATGGGTCAACCGCTAATCCTGCTGGCGCTCCTGCTGCCGCCGTGCCCCCAGGACGGCGAGGTGGACCTGATCCTGCGGCGCTTCACGCAGCGCCGCGAGCAAGTCCGCACGGACGGGGAATTCCGCCGCCTGCTGGCGGAGATCCGCGCGGAACTCGAGACCTTCCTCAAAACCAACCCCGCTCATCGCGACGCCCCGCGCGCCGCGTTCCACGCCGCCGAGACGCTCCTCTCGGCGGGCGATGCCGCCGCCGGGGCGGAACAGCTCCGGCGTTTTCTCAAGAGCCATCCCGACGCGGAGCAGGCCCCGACCGCGCGTTTCATGCTCGGCGAGGCGCTGCTGCGCGCGGAGGACGACGCGGGGGCCCGCGAGGCCTTCCGGGATTTCGTCCGCCGGCATCCGACGGACGAGCGGGCGGTCCACGCGCGGCTCAACGAAGCCGTCACGCTGCAGAACGAGGGGGATTTCCCCGCGGCGGAACTCCTGCTCCGGGCCGTCCGCCGGGAACGTCCCGGCACCCGGGAGGCCTGGGCCGCGTGCCTGCAGCTGGCGCTGCTGCTGCACCTCCAGGAGAAGAACGCCGACGCGCGGGCCCTGCTCGAGGAGGTCGTGACGGCCCGCCCCGACCCCGAAACCGCCGACGTCGCCCGGAAACATCTGGCCGAATACGTCCGGCTCGGCCGCGAAGCCCCCGCCTTCACGGAGAAGGACGCGGAGGCGCGGGAGCATTCCCTGGAGCAACTCCGCGGCAAGGTGGTGCTGCTGTACTTCTTCGACCCCGCGCTCACCCCCTCGGTGGCGGAGGTTCAGTCTCTCGCGCGCCTGCGGGCCGAGATCCGCAAGGAGGGCCGGGGGGAGGACTTCGTCCTGCTCGGGACCTGCCTCGCGCCCGACCGCAAGGACCTCGCGCTCTACAAGAGCCGGTTCGCCGCGGACTGGCCTCTCTTCTTCGACGGCCGCGGGATCGACGGCCGGCTCGCGCGCCTCTTCAACGTCGCGGGCCCGCCGGCCCTCTGGGTGATCGACGCGAAAGGACGCTTCCGCTTCCACAATCTCGCCGGACGCGACCTCCGGCGGGCCGTCAGAAAACTGCTTGAAGAAAAATAGCCCCTGCGGCCGATAGGGACTCCAGCGGGAGAGTCCGTATGATTCGTGAGCTGGTCGGCCTGGTCGAGCGTCTGAACCTCTCGACCCACAAGAACATGGTGGGGACGCACTTCCCCGAAATCCTCGCGCTGCTCTCCATCGTCTTCGGCGGATCGTTCCTCCTCTTCGCCTGGCGCCACCACGCGTACTTCCTCGGCGTGACGGGCTTCCTGGTCGGCGGCTGGGCGGGCCTGATGCTCAAGACGCACCTCCAGCCCGCGGGCGGCGGCGTCACGCCGATGCTGTATCTCGCGACCTGCGCGGTGGGCGGGGCTTTCGTCGCGACCTGCTGGCGCCGCTTCGTGGGGATCCTGCTCGGCGGCTTCACGGTCGCCGTGCTCGGCTCGGTGATCTTCCCGCGCTTCTTCCGTCCCGGCGATCACACGCTGCCGGCCATCTCCATGGCGTTCCTGCTGGGCGGCGGACTCGGGGCGATCTTCCCCAAGTTCTTCTTCGTCTTCAACAGCTCGCTGATCGGCTCGGTCTTCGTGACCTTCGGGGTCTCCCAGGCGGTGCTTTGCCACGTCGCGGGCGACCTCAAGACGGACCTGAGCGTCCTGATCCACCTCTGCATCTTCCTGCCCCTGCTGCTCTTCGGCATCATGTACCAGCTGACGACGTCGCAGGGGGCGATGATGGAAGACGCCCCGCCCCGCCCGGCAAGAGCTCTCTAGGATTTCACGCCCAGCTTCGCCTTCACCGGGCCCGGGATGTCGAAGGGGACCTCCTCGTCCCACTTCGTGAAGCGGATGTCCCAGCGCTGGTCGAAGTCCGCGGGAAAGGGGATCTCCCGCGGAAAGGCGCCCGGCTTCAGCTTGGGACGCAGCACGAATTCCACCCGGTAGATGTTCAGGTCCGCGATGCCCACGCAGACCCGGTACGTCGCCACCGAGGCGCGCTCGTCAAACGCGGTCTTGAAGTCGATGAGCTGCACCCCGCCCGGGGCGAACTGGCGCCCGACCGTCTTGGACAGGCGGTCCCCCAGATCCCGCAGGGCCTTCTTGAGCGCCGCCGCGTCCGCGACGAAATCCACCACGCGGCATTCCTTCCCGTCCACCGTCTCGTCGCCGCCGAACGACGCCGACGCCGCGACCCTCAGGAGCTCGTCGAGGATCAGGGAGGGGTTCTTGAACGTGAGCGCCGGACCGGCCTCCTGGCCCTCGAGCGCCTCGGGCGGGTCGAAGCGCCCGCCCGTGTTCACCAGCATCTGCGCGCCCTTCGCGTAGACCTCGGCGGAACCCTTCACCGCGGCGAAGTCCTTCCGCAGCACGCCCTCGTAGGTGCTCTCCATCTTCTGCGGGCCGGCCGTGTACGTGGACAGCTCCACGATCGCCGCGGACTTCCGCTTCGGCAGCTCGGTCAGGAACTTCTTCGCCACGATGGGGGGCTTGTCCTTCCCGATCTTGTCGGGCTTGGCGTCCTGCCCCGACAGGGCCGCCAGGATCAGCAGCGCCGGCAGCGTTTTCATGCTCACTCCAAAGGTCGTCCCCGCTTGAGACCCGCTTCGGGGTTGAATAGTTCACAGTATGGCTGCCGGAGCGTTCCGGTTTCAGAAAGACTTGACTCCCCGGAGGACCGGGTCCAGAATGAAAACCAGCACTGGGAGGACGAAAGCCATGGGCGCAGAAAAATACGACGAACTGGCCCGCCTCGTCAACGAGGCGCGCGCCCAGTTCGATGAATTCAAGGCCGGCAAGAAGATCGCCGCCACCCGGGCCCGCAAGGCCCTCCAGGACATCAAACGCGTGGCCCAGGAGGCCCGCTTCGAGATCCAGGCGCTGAAAACCGCCCCTCCGCCGGCGTAAGGCGGTCCGGCCCCCGACTCAGACAATCCAGCCGCCGCCGAGCAGCACGTCCCCGTCGTAGAAGACCGCCGCCTGCCCCGGCGTCACCGCGCGCTGCGGCGTCTCGAAACTCACCCGGGCCCCGCCGACCCCCTCGGCACTCACCCGCGCGTCCGCCCCGGGATGCATCGAGCGCACCTTCACCGAGGCCCGGTATTCGCCCGGCCCCGCGGCGACCCAGTTCACGTCCCGCACCCGGAACTCCCGCGTCAGCGGATCCTCCTCCGAGAGCACCACCACGTTGCCCGCAGGCTGGATCGAGGACACGAACATCGGCTTCCCGAACGAGGTGCCCAGCCCCTTGCGCTGGCCGATCGTGAACAGCTGGTGCCCGCCGTGGGTGCCGAGGACGCGGCCCTCCGGGTCCCGGAACTCCCCCTCCTGGACCCGGTCGCCGAGCCGCTCCTTGAGCAGCCCGCGGTGGTCGTTGTCGGGCACGAAGCAGATCTCCATGCTCTCCGGCTTTTCGGCGACGCCGAGGCCCGCCTCCGCCGCGATGCGGCGGATCTCCGGCTTCTCGTACGCGCCCACCGGGAACAGCGCCCGCGCCAGCTGCGCCTGCCCCAGGGGGAAAAGTACATAGGACTGGTCCTTGCGGGCGTCGAGGCCCTTGCGCAGCGCCCAGCGCTCCCCGCGCCGCTCCACCCGCGCGTAATGGCCGGTGGCGACGGCGTCCGCGCCGATCGCGTCCGCGTACTCGAAGAGCTTCCCGAACTTCAGGTCTCGGTTGCAGACGATGCACGGGTTCGGCGTGGCGCCCCGGTCGTACTCGGCGACGAAGTAGTCCACGATCTTCGCGAAGGGGGCCTCGAAGTCCAGCGTGTAGAACGGGATCCCCAGGCGGTCCGCGACCCGGCGGGCGTCGAAGGCGTCGTCCAGGGAGCAGCAGCCCTGCTTGCCGGGACGCGCCGTGGAGGCGGGACGCTGCCCGTGCCGCATGAAGACGCCGGTGACGTCGTGTCCCGCGCGGCGCAGCAGCAGCGCGGAGACGCTGGAGTCGATGCCGCCGGACATCGCGAGAAGCACGCGGGCCATGGGCCGACCCTAGCAGAGGCCCTGCGCGAACGCAAGGGGACCGGGATCAGCGGAGGCGGCGGCGCGGCGAGCGGCGGCCGGAGACGATCCCCCCGACGAACGCCAGGAGGAAGACCAGCACCACCGCGAAGATCAGCGTGTCGTCCATACATCCCCCCTCATTCCCATGTTCTTAGAATAGACAACCCGCCGGCGGATCGCAAGCCGAATTCGACGGCACGGGCAGTGGTTTTGCCCGGGGCCATCCCCTATACTCCGGTCCTTCCATGAAGACCTTCGCGTTCGTCACGTTCGGCTGCAAGGTCAACCAGTACGAATCCCAGGCCCTGCGCGAACGTTTTGCGGGCCGCGGCCTCCGGGAGATCGACCCGGCGGCGGGCGCCGATCTCTACGTCCTCAACAGCTGCACGGTGACGGAGACCGCCACGCGCGAGGCCGCGACGACCGCGCGGCGCCTCCACCGGGACTTCCCCTTCGCCGAGATCGCGGTGACG
Organism: uncultured Planctomycetales bacterium; assembly: GCA_964619955.1. Lineage (GTDB taxonomy): Bacteria > Planctomycetota > MHYJ01 > MHYJ01 > JACPRB01 > JACQFK01. The sequence continues at coordinate 80,573 of CAZUJF010000008.1, read as the reverse complement.
GGCTGCGCGGCGGATTCCCACCGGACGGAATTCCTCGGCATCCCCGGCGTCCGGCGCGTCGTGGGCCACGCGGAAAAAAGCACCCTCTGCGACGATCCCCGCCTGGCGCCCGCCGACACGCAGTCCTCCATCTTCGACCTGTCCATCTCCCGCTTCGACGGCCATACCCGGGCGTTCCTCAAGGTCGAGGACGGCTGCGACCTCAACTGTTCGTTCTGCATCATCCCCAGGGTCCGCGGCGCCGCCGTGAGCCGACCCCTCGCCGGGGCGCTGGCCGAGGCCCGCCGCCTCGTGGACCACGGCCACCAGGAAATCGTCCTCACCGGCGTCCATCTCGGCTCTTACGGCCATGATCTCGGGGAACGCTCCCGGCTGCCCGACCTCGTCGAGGCCCTTCTGGGGATCCGCGGGCTGCGCCGGCTCCGCCTCTCGTCGATCGAGGTCAACGAGATCGGCGACCCGCTGCTCGACCTCATGGCGGCGGACCCCCGCTTCTGCCCGCATCTGCACCTGCCGCTGCAGTCCGGCGACGAGACCGTGCTCCGGGCGATGCGGCGCCGCTACAATCCGCGCCAGTTCCTCGACGCCTGCGAACGGGTCGCGGCCCGCGTGGACGAACCCGCGTTCACCACGGACGTCCTGGTCGGCTTCCCGGGCGAGACCGAGGAGCAGTTCCAGAACACCCTCGAACTCTGCCGCCGGGCCGGCTTCTCCCGCGTCCACGTCTTCCCCTACTCGAGGCGGCGCGGCACCGACGCGGCGGAGCGGCCGGATCTGCCCTGGCGCCTCAAGAAGGAGCGCCGCCGGCGGCTGGAGACCTTGGCCGCCGAACTCACCGAGGCCTACGCGCGCCGCTTCATCGGCCGCGAGGTCGAGGTCCTCGCCGAGCGCGGCGGGGTCGGCTACACCGAACGCTATCTCCGCGTCCGGGTGGACGCCCCGCCGAACACGATCGTCCGGGCCCGCGCCGCCGCGTTCCGCGACGGCGAACTCATCCTTGGAGCGAGCGCATGATCCCGACACCCAAACACGCCCTGAGCGCGGCCTCCCGCGCCGCGATCAAGAAGATCCTCGCGGAGCTCCGGAAGCGCGACCGCTTCCTCGTCTCCGGGCATATCCGCTCCGACGGCGACGCGCTCGGCTCGCAGCTCGCCTTCCACATGCTGCTCAAGAAGCTGGGCAAGCGCTCGCACGTCGTCTGCGACCAGGGCGTGCTGCCCGACTACCGCTTCCTGCCGGGGACGGACCAGGTCGGCGCCGACCCCGCGGATCTCCGGGCGGACACGACGACGGTCGTCACGTTCGATTCCGGCTCGTGGGGGCGCCTCGAGCGCATCTCCGCCGCCCTGCCCCGGGAGAAGCTCTTCGTCATCAACGTCGACCACCACGCCTCGAACGAGCGTTTCGGCGACCTGAACTGGGTGGACCCCACGTTCTCCTCCAGCGGGGAGATGGCCTGGGAGCTGATCCGCGCCTCGGGAGTGAAGCCCACGAAGGACATGGCGACCTGCGTCTACACCGCGATCGTCACGGACACGGGCCGCTTCTCGTTCTCGAACACGACCATCGAGACGCACCTCAACGCGACGGAGCTGCTCGCCTGCGGCGTGAAGCCGGCGGACATCCATCGCGCGCTCTTCCGGCAGAAAACGGCGGAGCAGCTTCGCTTCCTGGCGGAGGTCCTTCGCCGCATCCGGCTGACCGAGGACGGCAAGGTCGGCTGGATCGTGATCTCGAAGAAGTTGATCGAGGAGACGGGCTTCGTCCCCGGCGACACGCAGGAGTTCATCGACCAGGTGAAATCGATCAAGGGCGTCAAGGTGGCCATCCTGCTCAAGGAGACCGACGAGGCCGACCGGGTCAAGGTCTCCTGGCGCACGGACCCCGGCGTGGACGGCATCAAGATCGCGCAGAAATGGGGCGGCGGCGGGCATCCCCGCGCCTCGGGGGCGACGATCCGGACCGGCCTCGAGGAGGCGGAGCGCCTCGTGCTCGAGGAGACGGTCCGCGCGGTGAGGTCCTCCTGATGGCGCGGCACCTGAAGCGGCTGCTCGAACTCGAAACCCTTTTTGGATCGGACTTTCTGCCCGTGTCGAAAAAAGCCCTGCGCGCCCCGGCCCCGGCCGCCGCCCCCGCCGCGAACGCCGCCCCGGCGGCGCATCCCTGGGAGCAGGACTGGCCGGCCGAGTTCCGCGCGTTCCGGGACGAGGTCCTGGGCTGCACGAAGTGCGGCCTCTGCAAGAGCCGCACCCAGGTCGTCTTCGGCACGGGCCCGTACGCCACGCCGCTGATGTTCGTGGGCGAGGCGCCGGGGGCGGACGAGGATCTGAAGGGCGAGCCCTTCGTGGGCCGCGCCGGCCAGCTGCTGACGAACACGCTGCAGCGGCTCGGCGTGGCGCGGAGCCGCGTCTTCATCGCGAACATCCTCAAATGCAGGCCGCCCGACAACCGCACGCCGGACCCCGCCGAGATGGCGGCCTGCACGCCCTGGCTGCAGGAGCAGATCGCACGGATCAAACCGAAGCTGCTGTGCGGGCTAGGCAACATCGCCACGCAGACGCTGCTGAACACCAAGATCGGGATCACGAAGCTGCGCGGCAAGGTGGCCCAGCAGGCGCTCGGGGTGGACTTCTTCCCGACCTATCACCCGGCGTACATCCTGCGGAACATGTCGGAGCTGCCGGTCTTCGAGGCGGACTTGAAAGCGGCCTGCGTGAAAGCGGGTCTACTGGGGAAGGAATAAAGAAAAAGGAATAGGGAATCCTGACGGGCGGCGCTTCCCCTATTCTTTATTCTCCATTCCTTATTCCTCTTCCTTGACCCCCCCGGTCCACAAGACGATAATTTGACGGAGTCGGCCGGATTTGAACGTCTGGTTGACGGAAGCCGGCGGAGTGAGGCGCCGGGCGACGGGCGGTCCACGGGCGAATCGGAGGTTTGCGCAGGCGGAGTCAACGGAAGCCCCGGTCGAGTGTGACGAGACCGGCGAAGGCTGAAAATTTGTGACCTCGGCGATCACGACTCCCTGCCCACCCCGGCCCCGGCCGACCCCGCGCCGCGAGACAGCGCCCCTTTCCCGCCTCCCGGCTTGAAGTACGGCTCTGTCTCCGTCTCTTGGTCCCTATGAAAGGCGCGCGCCATGGGAAAAGGTGTTTGGGGCATTGATGTCAGCAAGGCCTCGGTCAAGGCCGTCAAACTGGAAGGCGGCACGCTGACCCAGGTCGCCGTGATCCCCTATGCTTCCGCGGGCACGGGCGAAGCGGGGGACCTCGACGAGCAGATCAAGGGGGCCCTCCAGCAGCTCAAGAGCAAATACAAGATCGGCTCGGATCCGGTCGTCTTCTCGCTCCCCAGCCATTCGACGTTCAACCGGCTCATCAAGCTGCCGCCGGTGGACGACTCGAAGATCGAGGAGACCGTGCGCTATGAAGCGCAGTCGCAGATCCCGTTCCAGATCGACGAGGTCATCTGGGACCACCAGCTGGTCGACCGTCCGTACAACCCCGGCGAGGAGAAGGAGGTCATCCTCTTCGCCATCAAGCGCGACATCGTGGAGCAGTTCCTGGGCAACATCGTCGAGCTCCAGTTCAACGTGGAGGCGATCCAGTTCGCCCCGGTCGCGATCTTCAACTTCCTGCTCCACGACCAGGAGATCCCCGGGCCCACCGTCGCGCTGGACATGGGCGGCGACAACACGGACCTGATCGTCATCGACGGCAACAAGTTCTGGGTCCGCAACCTCCCGATCACGGGCAACGACATCACCAAGGCCCTGCAGAAGGGCTTCAACATCCCCTTCGAGGAGGCGGAGAAGCTCAAGCTCAAGGCGGGGACCTCGCAGCAGGCCCAGAAGATCTTCAACGCGATCCAGCCCGTGCTGCGGGACCTCGTCAACGAGATCAACCGCTCGATGGGCTACTACAAGTCCATCTCGAAGACCTCGAAGTTCGACCAGGTCCTCCTCCTGGGCAACTCGACGAAGGTCCTGAACTTCCAGAAGTTCGTGGGCCAGTCGCTGCAGCTGCCGGTGGAGCGCGTCCAGAAGCTGTCCTCGATCGGCGTGGGCGGCGGCGTGGACCCCGGGGAGCTGAACGAGAACCTCGGCACGCTCGGCACGGCGATCGGCCTGGCGCTGCAGGGCGCCGGCCCCGTGGTCAACAAAGTCAACCTGCTGCCCGAGATGTACCGGCAGAAGAAGGCGCTCGGCCGCAAGAAGCCGTTCGTGGTGGCCGCGGCCGCCGCGCTCTACCTGCTGGTGGGGCTGGCCTGGTACAAGCAGGACACCGAGCTGGCCAGGCTGAATTCGGCGAAGCTGGAAGGCGGGCGGGTCAAGAAGCAGGTCGAGGACATCAAGGCGACCCTGCAGGAGGCGCAGAAGGTCGAGGAGATCGACGCGCACCTCCAGCCGCTGGCCGGGCTGTCCTTCGAGCGCGACCTCATGCTCAAGATCATGGACGAGGTCAACCCGAACCTCCCGAACAACGGCGACGAGAAGGCGGAGAAGCTCTGGATCGTGGACTGGAAGTTCGACGTGCGGTCCCGCGATGCGGCGGCCCCCGCGGCGCCCGCCGCCCCGGGCAAGGAGGCGCTGCACCTCATCCCCGCCAGCAAGGCGCTGGTCTCGACGATCGAGGTGGTGATCCCCGCCAAGGGCAACGGCGATGCGGCGCGCAGCTTCATCATCCAGAAGCTGCTCAACTACAACACCTCCACGAAGAACCCGGCGAACAGCCAGAAGCCCTGCGTGATCAAGAACGCGCACTGGAACCTGGCGGAAGGCCAGGGCGCGACCGGCTTCTGGCGGGTGGAGGAGGACGCGACCGACCTGCTCTGGCCGGTGCCCAAGGGCTTCCAGGGGAAACCCGAGGCGGAGGCCGCGGTCCTCAAGGAGAACAAGATCGCGTTCTGGCGCTACCGTGTCACGCTGGAGATTCCGGTGGGCCCCGAGGCGCGCAAACCCGCCGCCCCGGAGAAGAAATAGGAGAAGACCATGAAAAAGATAAACGTCTTCTGGGCTTCCTTGGGAAGCGCCCTCGGGGTGCTCCTGATCCTCTACTTCATGATGGTCTGGCCCAAGATGGGCGAGCGGACCAAGGTGGAGCGCCAGCTCAACACGCTGGTGACCGAACTCAACGGGGCGGTCGCCGAGACCCCCGGCAAACCCGACATCGACGGCTGGAAGAAGTACCGCGAGGAGGCGAAGCGCGCCTACAAGGACATCACGAAGTTCTACGCGGACAACGACAAGGCGCTGGAGCGCTGGTTCCCCGGCATGGAGAACCCCAACCGCGGCAGCTTCATGACGAAGTACCGCGACGAGGGCGCCAAGCTGGAAGCGGAACTCGGCAAGAAGGGCTGCCAGGTGGGCCTGCAGGACGGGGACCCTGAGGATCCGGACGCGAAGGACGCCAAGAAGAAGCGCCTCGGCTTCAACTGGGAGGCGCTCGAGATTCCGCATTGGAATTCGATCACGCAGGCGGGACCCGAGGAGGAGCAGAAGGTGCTGGCGGAGCTGCAGAAGCGCTTCTGGGCGCGGCAGCGCGTGGCCAACCTCGTCCTCACGGGCGGCGTGAAGGCGAGCCGCGTGCTGGACTTCCGCTTCTTCAAGCGGCTGCATCCGGCGGTGAGCAACCCGCCCTGGGAGGCCCTGCCCCAGGCCAAGGAGGGCATCACGTACCAGGGGCTCGGCGGCGAGGGCACGAACGCCTTCCGCGGCGGCTTCCAGGAATTCGACCTGGCCAACGAGCTGGGCAAGACGCTGACCTTCGGCGCCGCGATCGAACTGCCGTACAGCGAGGTGACCAAGGCCCTGCGCGAGGTCCTCAGCACGGGCGGGCAGCCCGGCGCGAACGAGGCGCTGCTGATCAGCCTCGTGGGGGCGCACGTCACGATCCGGAGCCAGAACGAACCCTACGTGACCTTCGAATACAAGGAAGGCGACAAACAGGACGAGGCCGCCAAGCGGGAGAAGGCCCTTCAGGACGCGAAGGCCCGCGACGTCCTGCTGACGTTCACGTGCCAGATCATCGACTTCGACCCATCGAAGGTGAAGAACCTCGACGGGGCCGGGGGCCAGTAGCCGGGGCTCCCCCGTCCGGGGGCCTCGACGGTGTGGATGAAGCGACTGAAACGAGACAAGAGGAGTAGAAGATGACCGACGAAAAGAAGAAAGCGGGAGGCGCGGCCTTCCTGACCCAATACGGCGAAAAACTCGCGCTGGGCGTCAGCCTGCTGGCGCTGGGCGCCGGGGCCTTCGTGATGTTCGGCATGGCGGGCAAGGATCCGACCACCCCGGTGCGCTCCGCAGGCCAGAAGCTCAAGACCGAGCTGGGCAAGGATCACGAGACGTTCAAGGCGCCCAAGCCCGAGAACTGGCAGGCCCAGGCCATCGGCGACTGGAACACGGTGCCCATCTCCGCGCGCGCCGGCGACAACTGGGTGGCCAGCGGGGCCACGACCGCGGAAGGTAAGGGCAAAAAGGAGTCGGTGGTCAAGAAGAAGGTCGTGAAAATCCCCGACGTGCTCATGGGCCAGGTGGACGTGCAGATCGACCACATCCTGGTGAACTGGGCGATCAAGGACTTCACGCGCGAAGAAAAGCAGAAGGGCGCGAAGGACTTCGACTACGCCGCGATCACGCACTTCAAGCTGGAGCGCGAGGTGAAGGGCAAGTGGGAGGTCCTCGAGCCGAAGCTCGACGCCAAGATCCTCAGCTACCGGGACAACAAGATCGACGCCAAGACGCCCTACGCCTACAAGGTGACCGCCTATTCCACGGACAAGGCGTACCTGGAGCGGGGCACGCCGGATCCCACGCAGGGAGCCCGGCCCAACGCGGACGGGGCGGGCAACGTCGCCGCCAGCGCGAGCGTCCAGACCTACGGGCTCTGGAAACTCTCCTTCGCCAACCCCTTCAAGACCGAGGGGGCCAAGGGCAAGGTCTACATCACGATCGAGAAGTTCGAGAAGGGCGTCGGCAAGGTCGTGATCAAGCGCATCCAGGACGAGGGCGACCTGATCGGCACCTGGGAGGATCCCGCGGGCGGAGCCGCGACCTCCGTCCACAAGATCTCCGTGCCCCCGGGACGGGTCCTGGAGGTCGACTGGAACACGGGCGCGACGCTCGTGAAGGTCCAGCCCCTGAAGATGTCGGTCGAGGTCGAGAAGTGCCAGGCCCAGATCGGCGCCATGGGCAACATGGGCTGCAAGCAGATCACCGAGAAGCGCCAGGTGTCGACGAACCTCATCGTCTACACCGACGCCGACGGCAAACACGAACTCTACTCCCCCGCCCTGCCGGACAAGAACGAGAAGTGCCCGGACCACGGCGGGCGTCCGAGGGCGGCCGCGACGACCGCGGCCCCCGCGGACCCCGACGCCCCGCCCCCCGTGTCCGCGAAGGAGCTCGCCCGGCAGAAGAAGGAAAAGGACGCCGAGACGCTCTTCCTGAAGGCGGACGAGGCCCTGGAGAAGCAGAACTACCCGCTCGCGAAGAGCTACTACGAGAAGCTCCTGAAGGACTTCAAGGAGACCGACTTCGTGGCGAAGGACAAGAAGCTGGTCATCGAGGAGCGCCTCGCGGCGCTCAAGGACAAGAAATAGGAAACGGGCCGGGCCCGGATATTTTCCGCCGGCCTGAAGGGGTCGCGGCCCTTTCTACGTCTGCTTGAGTGAGATTTCTCTTGCCCGTTGGAACGCGCTCACTATCATTGGGCGGATCATCGGGCCAGGTTAGGCTGGGTTCACAGGGGGGCGCTTGATTATGCGCAGCTCGTTTAAGCCGTTGCTCTTGGGCTTCGGCATCCTGATCGCCGTCGCCGGTTGTTCCCTCTTCGGCGGCGATGAAGCGCCGCCCGCGGCCCCGGCCGCGCCGGCCTCCGCGCCGGTGGCTCGCCCCGCGGTGGAACCCGCCCCCGCGCCGCGCCCCCAGTCGGGCAACGAGTGGGAGGAACTGCTCGGCAAACTCAAGGCGACCTACGCCGTCGGCGACGCGCAGAAGGCCTCCCAGGCGGACGAGCATTACCGCCTCGCGGAGCGCCAGTACGTCGCGGGCGACTTCGAAAAGGCCACCCAGGAGTGCGAGAAGGCGATCCAGCTGAACCCCAACCACGCGCCCGCGCGCGCCCTCTTCATGGAGGTCCAGTTCATCCTGGGCCGCAGCAAGGCGACGCCGGTTTCCGAGGAGCACGACAAGTACGTCAAGGAGGCCCTGGTCCGCCACCAGCAGCTGCTCGTGGAGATCGACCAGGCCTACGAGCGCGGCACGCGCGCGTACAACCTCGGCGAATACGAGCAGGCCGAGCGCGAATTCCGCAAGATCATGGAGTTCGCGAAGTGGATGCCCACGGGCATCGACCTCGAGACGCGCCGTCGCGGCGCCCTCGACATGCTCGAGCGCACCAAGGAGTCGAGCCGCCAGAAGAACCTGGACGAGGAAAAATCGCGGATGCGCCTCATCGAGGAGGAGAAGGCCCGCGACGAGTTCAAGCGCCTCATCGACCAGAAGCGCGAGCTGGAGCTCCTCTTCGGCCAGGCCCAGATGCACTTCGAGCGCGAGGAATACCCCCGCAGCGTCGAGGTCTGCGACAAGATCCTCTACATCAACCCGAACCTGACCTCCGTCGCGGAGATGCGCAACGTCGCGCAGCGCCTGCAGCACATGAAGGCGGGCCGCGAGAACCTGCGCAACTACATCGAGGAGTGGAAGCGCACCTTCGAGCGCATCGAGCTGAACGCCGCCGTCCAGGCCAACGAGCTCCAGTTCCCCGACATGGAGACCTGGAAGGAGAAGATCGCCAAGCGCCAGCCCAAGGGCATCGCGGAGATCGACGAGCAGATCAACGACGAGGACAAGACGATCCTCGACAAGCTCAACTCGATCCGCATCACGATCGACATGCAGAACGCGCCCCTGCCCCAGGTGGTGGACTACATCCGCGAGATCAGCGGCCTGAACATCCACATCACCGGCGTGGACGCCCCCGAAAACGAGCAGATCAGCTTCAAGGTCCAGGACATCGTCCTCGCGGGCGCCCTGAAGCTCATGCTGGGGCCCAAGAGCCTCGGCTTCACGGTCCGCGACGGCGTCGTCATCATCACCAAGGCCGACCAGCTCAAGAAGTCGGTGAAGCTGGAGCTCTACGACGTGCAGGACCTCACCTACGGCATGGTGGACTTCCCCGGCGTGGACATCTCGCTCGCGCAGGACGCCATCGGCACGGCCGTGGCGGGCGGCGAGGAGGCCAAGCAGCAGTTCACGGGCGAGGACCTCGCGAACCTGATCAAGAACACGATCCGGAAGGACCAGTGGGAGGAGGCGGACGGCCGCTCCGTCCAGTTCCAGAACGGCCTGCTGATCGTGCGCAATTCCATCGAAATGCACCGGTCGATCCGCAAGTTCCTCTCGGAGCTGCGCGCTTCGACGAGCATGCTGGTCTCGGTGGAGACCCGCTTCCTCTCGGTGGAGGACGACTTCCTGCACCAGGTCGGCATGGACTTCCGCGACGTCAACGGCTCGCGCGTCCAGGGCCTGCGCGTCCTGAACGACATCGAACAGGGCTGGACGATCCCTGGCTACCCGACCTTCGTCGACCCGGGCAACGGCAATGGCGCGAACACGGCGGGTATCACGGGCGTCTTCGGCGACAGCGTCCAGCGCTCGATGGGCATCCGCGTGCAGCAGGTCATGAACAACGACTTTCTGGTCAACCGTTTCTTCGACTCGGTGCTGCGCCCCACGGGCGGCGCGACGCTCCAGTACACGCTGCTGGACGACATCTCCCTCGAGGTCATCCTGCGCCTCGTGTCGCGCAGCGAGCGCAACCACATGCTGACCGCGCCCAAGCTGACGCTCTTCAACACGCAGCGCGGCAACTTCCGCATCTCCAACCAGATGGCCTACGTGCGTGACTACGACGTGCAGATCGCGACGGCCGCCGTCGCGCTGGACCCGATCGTGGACGTCGTCTCGGACGGCATCTCGCTGGACGTCCGCCCGGTGGTGAGCGCCGACCGGCGCTTCGTGACCTTGGAGCTGCGTCCGACGATCGCGACCCTCTTCCCCGCCCCGCCCGACATCTTCAGGATCATCACGAACGTCACGGTCCCGGGCGCCCCGATCACGGACGCGCTGCCCGTGACGATCGAGACGCCGATCATCAACATCCAGCGCATCCGGACGACGGTGGTGATCCCGGATAAGGGCACGCTGATGCTCGGCGGCCTGACGACCTACTTCGACGAGAACGCCGAGACCTCCATCCCGGTCTGGCGGAACCTCCCCCTACTGGGCGCGATCGGCTCCAACAAGGTGAAGGGCCTGCAGCGCAAGCAGACGCTCATCATCTGCAAGGTCCGCATCATCATCCCGGGCGAGGAGGAGCGCCGCCAGTTCTAGTCCCATGACCTTCAGGGCGCCCGGAGGGATCCACGTCCTTCCGGGCGCCTTTTGGTTTACAGGCCCGGATGCACCACCTAGAATCGAGGGGGCGTCCAATCACCGGTGAAAACTCGGGCCCCTCCGAGGGTCCGACCCGTGTACAGGGGGGTTTATGAAGCGGATCCTGCTCCCGGCGCTGATGCTTGCGGCGGCCGTCTCGACGGCCCGCGCGCAGGACGACTTCGACCTCGCCAGCGCGCTGGCGGAACGCGGCTGGTACGACCTCTCCGAGGAGCTCTTCCAGCGCATGACGCAGAACGGCTCGCTCTCGGCCGAGCAGAAGGCGGAGGGCCGCTACGGCCTGGCGCGCCTGAAGATCCAGATGGCGGAGCGGGCGGAATCCCCCGACGAGAAGAACAAGCTCTTCGACAAGGCGATCAAGGACGTCGAGCAGTTCCTGAAGGACTTCCCCACCCACAAGCGCCGCGGCGAGGCGCTCTCGGACATCGGGTACCTCTACCAGTCCAAGGGCAAGTCGCTGATGACGGCGGCGAAGGCCGATCCGACGAAGGCCGACGAGGCCGAGAAGGCCTTCACGACCGCCGAGAAGCTCTTCCAGGACCTCATCGACCAGCTGAAGAAGGAGGAGAAGAAGCTGCCCGACGACCCGGCCAAGAACCCCAAGGCCGTGGCCGAGTTCGAGGCCTGGGAAGAGAAGGTGATGTTCGCCAAGTACAACTACGGCACCGCGATCTTCTCCCACGCGGAAACCTACCGGGACAACGTCGCGAAGCATCCCGACATGAAGAAGCTGCTCCTGGGGATGGTGAAGTTCTTCAACGACGACTTCATGTGGCAGTACGAGCGCTACCTGCTGGCCTTCGACGCCTCGATCTACATGGGCCGGGCCTTCCAGATCCTCGCCGAGACCTCGGAGCGCGAGAAGGCGGAGGACTTCTGGAAGCAGGCCTTCATGAACGTCGGCCGCGCCAAGAGCCTGCTCACCGACAAGGAGGCCCGCGGCAACGACGCGGTGCGGGACATCGCCGGCCGCTCCATCATGTACGAGATGAAGGCGCGCATGGCCTACGGGGATTCCAAGCGCGGCCAGGTCGCGACCCGCGAGTACGCGACGGCGGGCAAGCTGGCCGAGGACTTCTTCAAGATGTTCCCCAACGCCCGCTTCGACGAGATGGGCAAGGCCCTGCAGATCGAGCAGGCCCGGGTCTACTGCAAGGCGGGGCAGATCAAGAAGGGCGTGGACCTGCTGAAGCAGCTCGCCAAGCAGTACAAGGATTCCTGGGTCGAGAACATCGCCATCGACATCATGGGCGAATACGGGGCCGACCAGTCCCCCGGCCTCGCGCTGGACGCGGCGAACAACTTCTTCGAGCGCGGCCCCGCCTACCTCTACAAGGCGATCCAGAAGTACCGCAAGGCCATCCAGGCCATCAAGCGCCCCGAGGACCAGAAGTTCATCCCGGAATGCTGGTGGCAGATCGGCCGCTGCTACTACTACCTCGACCGCTATTACGAGTGCGTCGTGGCGCTCTCGGGCTTCGAGAAGGCGCCGCTGCTGGGCACGCCGGACGCGCCCCAGGCCGCGCTGCTGAAGCTGCAGGCGCTCGCGCGCATCGCCAAGCTCACGAAGGACAAGGCCGACGAGAAGGCCGTCGACGATTTCAAGACCTGGGTGACGAAGACCTACCCCACGCAGGCCGGCGCCCAGCTGATCCGCCAGACGGCGGTGGAGGCGGAGGCGAAGCAGCAGTGGGCCGAGGCCGTCGCCAAATGGGAGCAGCTGGTGAAGCCCGGGACCGAGATCTACGAGGAATCGGTGTTCTCCCTCGGCCTGGCGAGCTACAACCACGGCCTGCAGCTCTTCGAGCAGGCCCGCCAGCAGCGCATCGCGGCCGAGAAGGAGAAGCTCGCCGCGCAGGGCCTCGCGGCCTGGGCCAAGGCGACCGACTCCTTCAAGAAGCACCTCGAGACCGTGGACAAGATGCCGACCAAGGACGCCCGCGTGATCAAGAACGCGGTGGGTTCGCTCATGTTCTCCTGCCGCATGCTGCTCCACGAGCGGGTGAACAAGCCGGACGAGGCGCTCGCCCTCTCGGAGGACATCGACAAGCGCTACCCCAACGCGGATCCCAAGCTCGTGATCGCGATCATGGCCCAGCGCATCGACGCGAAGCTCAAGAAGCTGCAGGTCCAGGACGCCGAGTCGGACCTGAAGGGGCTCAAGGCGAAGTACGAGAAGGAGGGCGTCGGCCTGGACCACTACTCCCGCGCCCTGTCGATGATGGCGAACGCCTACACGGCGGCGGCCGCGGCGGAGAAGACGAAGGATCCGGAGAAGTACGACCTCTTCGGCATGAAGGCGGCGGACTACTACTACGAGTTCTACCAGCTCAATCCGGGGGCGATCACCGGCAAGATCGACCAGATGGAGGGCATGGCCCAGATGCTCTTCATCGCCGCCGAGCAGCGCATGAAGACCGGCCAGGCGAAGAACGACAAGGAGATGGTCGAGGAGGCCCGCAAGATCTACGGGCGCTCCCGCGACCTCTACAGCGAGGTGCTTTTGCAGCGCGAGGCGGACCTGCTGAAGGCGGGCAAGACCGCGGAGATCCGCTCCCTCAAGGCCCGCGTGACGCGCTGCCTCCTGATGACCGGCCAGTTCCAGAAGGCCGTCGAGATGTACGAGGCGGTCACCCGGGACGACCCCGGCATGCGCGACGGCAGTTCCTGGGAGGAGCTCTCCGACTGCTACATCGAGCAGGCGAAGACCATGCCCCCCGGGGGCCAGCGCAGCGCCCTGGTCAAGCAGGCCGACAAGACGTATTCCGCGCTGGCGTCCATGATGATGCAGTCCAACACGTACAACGAGCACACCTGGCGCCTGCTGTACAAACACGCCCAGGCGCTCTTCGAGATCGACCCCGACCAGCTGCACTCCTTCTTCACGAGCATGAAGGCCCGCGGCTACGCCCCCAAGTGGGATTCGGACGACAAGGGCGTGAGCCGCTGGGGCTTCCAGTCGAAGTTCGAGGAGATCCGGACGCAGCTCGAACAGAAGATGCCGGGGAAGAAGTAGCCCGAAGACCTCAAGGAGAACGACGATGACCACCGCAATGCTGGCCGCGCTCCTGATGCTGCAGGCCGCCGGGGCCGCCGCCCAGGCGGACAAGAAGGACCGCGTGACGCTCTTCCGCGGCGCGCCCGTCGAGGGCGAGGTCCAGCGGGACACCTGGAAGGACGTGGGCGTCAAGGTCGGCACGGCCGTCCAGACGCTCGCCGCCAAGGACGTGCAGAAGATCGAATACTGGGATGCCCCGCCCGCCTTCAAGGGCGCGATGGGATCCTTCGAGCAGGAGAAGTGGGCGGAGGCCCTCTCCGCCCTCGGCAGCGCGGAGGAGTACGCCAACTCCAAGGAGAAGGGCGTCGTCAAGCCGCGCGGCTGGTTCCCCTCCTACCTCGCGTACTACCGGGGCCACTGCATGATGCAGGTCGGCCGCACGGACGACGCCCTCCGGCAGTTCGAGAAGATCCGCAAGGAGTTCAAGGAGTCGCGCTTCCTGCTCCAGGCCTACGAGTCGACCCTCGAGGGCTACCGCGAGAAGGGCGACGTGGCGAAGATGGACGAGTTCGAGAAGGAGATCGAACAGGCTCCGGGCGAGCTGAAGCTGGACCTGCAGATCCGCGCCCGGCGCCAGCGGGCCGAACTGCTCTTCGACAAGGCCAAGTACGAGGACGCCAAGCGCCTCTTCGAGACCATCACGACGGCGGCCGATCCCGAGGTGGCCACGGCGGGCACCTCCGGCGTCATCCGCAGCCTGGCCGCCCTGAAGGACGCCTCCGGCCTCGAGGCCTACGCCAACAAGGTGCTGGCGACCTCCGGGCAGCCCGCCCTGCAGCTGCTGGCCTCGAACGCCCTGGGCGAGACGGCCTTCGAGAAGAAGAATTTCGGGCAGGCCCGGGACCGCTACATCCAGAGCGTGGTGCGCTTCAACCCCGGCCGCACGGGCACCGGCATCGAGCGCGAGCACGAGAAGGCGCTCTACCGGCTGGCGCAGTGTTACGAGTTGCAGATGGCGGCGATCACGGACGACAAAGGCAAGGCGAGCCTGGCCGCCATGGCCGCGAGCACGTACCGCGAACTCTCGGTGGAGTACCCGTCCGGCCGCTTCCGCGAGGAGGCCGCCGCCAAGGCCAACGCGCTCGAGAAGGCGGCCGAGAAAAAGGATGGAAAAAAATAGCATGGTTTGGGACGCCTCCGGCGTCTAGTGACCATCCAGCAGGTCCGGCCGTCTCCGGACCTTGGGCTTGATTTGATGAGGGGGCGCTGCTAGAGTCGGGCCTCTGGGGCGCGCCTCACCTGCCGGACGGAACCCGCCGCCGGCCGGGTGCATCTTTGGAGCGGGGATACATCGTGGGGGTATTGGGATGAAGGCATTGAGTGTTCCTTCCGGCCGTTCGTGGTTCAAGGCCGGCCTGGCGGCGCTGGTCGCCAACTTCGCGCTCTGCGGCCTCGCGTTCGCCCAGGATGCCGCCCCGTCGGGCGGCGGCGACTTCAGCTTCTTCACCGTCTGGATCCTCGGCGGCGGCGGCGTCGGCTTCCTCTTCCTGATCCCGATCGAGATCGCCTCCATCGCGACGGTGGCCTTCGTCATCGAGCACTTCGTGAACATCAACCGCGACAAGATGGTCCCGCCCGAGATCGTGGTCGAACTCGAGACGCTGCTCGACGAGGAGCAGTATGAAGAGGCGATCAACCTCTGCGAGGCGACCAAGAACTACCTCACCAACATCGTCGGCGCCGCGATCGCCAAGGTCGGCGACGGCTACGAGGCGATGGTCGACGCGGCCGGCGCCGCGACCGACGAGCAGAACATGAAGCTCCAGCACAAGCTCACGTGGCTGCCCCTGCTGGGCAACATCGGGCCCCTGATGGGCCTCTTCGGGACGGTCACCGGCATGGTCATGGCGTTCACCCAGATCGCCATGTCGACCGGATCGCCCTCGCCCCAGGACCTCGCGCTGGGCATCTTCACGGCGCTCGTGACGACGGTGTGGGGCCTGCTGGTCGCCATGCCCGCGACGTTCTTCACGTTCATCTTCCGGGTCCGCATCCAGAAGCTCTCGTTCGAGCTCTCCGGCGTGGCGATGGAGATCGTCGAGCGCTTCAAGCCCGTCGCCGACGGCGGGGCCAAGTAGTCCTGGGTTCGTGAAGGAGGATTTATGGCGAGAAAACGGAACCGGCCGCCCGAAATGGAGCCGGACACGTTCGACATGACGCCGATGATCGACTGCACGTTCCAGCTGATCATCTTCTTCATGATCACGACGGACATGTCCAAGGCCCAGATCGAGCCGCTGACCCTGCCCATCGCCTCGAAGGCGATCAAGGACAAGCAGCCCGACACGATGACCCTCGTCGTCAACATCATGAAGGACGGCGCCGTCAAGATCGACGGCAAGCTCTATTGGAACGCGAAGAAGGGCGACGACGCCAAGAAGCTCGAAGACCTCTTCGAGAACCGCCGTTCCCGCAAGGAGTACCAGGAGGTGGTCGGCAAGGCGGACTGGGTGAAGTATCCGGTGCTCGTCCGCTGCGACCGCTCCACGGCCTTCGAACACCTGCAACGGATCATGATGATCGCCACCCATCATGGCGGGGTGACCCGCCTGCAACTGGGCGCGACGCAGGAGCAGAAATAAGATGGCCAAGCGACGCAAGCTGCCTGAAGAGCCGAAGGCGGAGCCGCTGAACATGACGCCCATGATCGACGTCGTGTTCCAGCTGCTGATCTTCTTCATGCTCTCCATGAACTTCAAGTCCGTCGAGGGCAAGCTCATCTCCCAGCTCCCCAAGGACAAGGGCCTCGCGCCCTCCAGCGTCACCCAGCCCGAGCTCAAGGAGGTCCGCATCGTCATCTGCGCCGGCGGCGACGTGCAGACCCACCTGACGAACAAGGGCAAACACGAGAAGGACGACAAACCCTTCGAAAAGTGCAAGGTGATGGTGGAGCAGATCGAGATCGGCGAGGTGTTCCAGACCGAGAAACACCCGGGCAAGATGATGGCCAACCGCCAGATCTGGGTCACGCTCGGGGAGCGGACCAAGCAGCTCTGGGACTCCATCCCCTCGGGCCGGGACGCCACCAAGAAGTCGCCGGTCATCCTGGACGCCGACAGCGAGACCCCGTACGAACACATCATCGGCGCCATGAACGCCTGCAAGGCGGTCGGCATCGACAACGTGGAGTTCGTCGGGAACCCCCGCCACGAGAAGTACTACGGGTCGGGCCAGAAGGGCCAGTTCGAGCGCAACAAGAAGTAGCTTCAGCGATTCTCCAAGGGCCCCGTTCCGCAGGGAACGGGGCCCTTTTCTTTTTGAGCCCGCCGCAACACCCCCTCCCTTGCGGCGGGCGAAACCCTCCGAAGCCAACCCCTCGAAGGCGAAGGAGGGCACTCCGAATACTTTTCACGGGAGAGTCAACCTTTCTTGCTCCGCCCCGTTCTTAAATCCCGCGTGCCAGGGGAAGGAGCCTCCCCATGCCCGCGTCCGCCCGCCGCCCCTCAACCCCCGCCGCCGACCTGGAGCAGGAAGGTTTCGACATGACCCCCATGATCGACTGCACGTTCCAGCTCATCATCTTCTTCATGCTCGTCAGCGACATGGCCCGGGTCCGGACGGATCCCGTGACCCTGCCGTCGGCCACGAAGGCGGCCCGGGTACCGAACCCCGACGACCTCGTGGTGAACATTTTGCCGGACGGCCGGGTCCGCGTGGACGGCCGGGGCTACTCCGACGAAGCGCTCGAGGCCCTCTTCGCCCGCCGGCGTCCGAAAGCCGAGAGCGGCATAGGGTACCCGCTGGTGCTCCGGGCCGACCGCTCCACCGCGTTCGAGCATGTCCAGAAAATCATGTCGATGGCCGTCGCCCACGGGGCGCTGAGCCGGATCCAGTTTTCCGCGAAACAGGAGGAGACACGATGAGCCGCAAACGCCGCAGCCCGCCCGGGGAGCCCAAGACCGAGGCGCTGAACATGACGCCGATGATCGACGTCGTCTTCCAGCTCCTGATCTTTTTCATGCTCTCCATGAACTTCAAGGAGGCGGAGGGCAAACTGCTCGCGACGCTGCCGAGACACGGGACGGCCGCCCTGCCCGAGAGCAATCCCCTGCTCCAGGAGGTCCGCGTCGTGCTTTGCGCCGGGGATTCCGCGGACGAGCACCTCACGGACAAGGCGCGGCATCTCAAGACCGTGCGGAACGCCGCGCTCACCCGGCTGCTGGTGGAACGCATGGCGATCGGCGAACTTCGACCGACCGCCACGACGCCCGCCGCCGCGGCCGGCAACAAGGCGCTGCTGCGGGAGGCCGCCGCCCGGGTCCAGGCGCTCGTCGCGGGCCTGCCCGCGGACCCGCTGGGGCGCACCCCGCCCGTCATCCTGGACGCCGATCCGGAGGTGCCCTACGAACACGTGCTCGGCCTGGTGAACGCCTGCCGCGAAAAGGGCCTGGAAAAGGTCGAATTCGTCGCGGATCCCCGGCGGACCCCGAAATAGAGGCCGACCCTCCTTCGCCCCTTGAGGGGTGGGCTTCGGAGGGTTTCGCCCGCCGCAAGGACTCAAGGCTTCTTGCGGCGGGCTCAATCTTTTTCTTGTCAGGCTCCGACCCGCAAGTAGAATCTTGCAGGGTTGTGGGGAGTCGCAGCCGTCTCCTAGTATGGCACTTGAACCCGGCGGGGATGCCGGGGCTGGGGTCCCTGGAGGACAGGTCACATGAGCGATCGCATCCTGCGTAATCTATCGGCGTTGTCGGCCATCGCCCTCGCGGCCGGCATCGGCTGCTCGAGCGGCGCGGATCCCGCGCCCTCGACCACGCCCGAGTTCCAGACGCCCGTCGTCCAGGAGCCCGGGGCGCCGGCGGCGCCGGTGACGCCCCAGACGCTGACGATCCAGGCCTCCACCCCGGAGATGGAGAAGATCGCGCAGGAACTGGCGCGCGGCCGCTCGAAGGAGGAGCAGGAGCGCATCTACACCTCCCAGCGCCACTACGAGCTCGCGCTCACGCACTACAACCGCGCCGACTTCGAAAAGGCCAAGATCGAGGCGCAGAAGGCCGTCGAGCTCTGGCACGAGAACATCGCGGCCCGCAAGCTGCTGACGGACGTCAACCAGGTCATCGTCGGCGGCCGGGCCGAGTTCGGCGCCCGCTCGATCGCCGAGGACGCGCGCGACGAGTTCCGCGTGCGCATCGAACAGGCCCAGATCGAGATCACGAAGCACGTCCGGGACGGCGAGCGCTACCTCAACGCCCGCATGTACGAGCAGGCGGTCAAGGAGTTCGAAAACGCCCAGTTCAAGATCCAGAACATCCCGTACGAAGTGAAGACGATGAACGAGCTGCTGCCGCTCGTGAAGGACTCCATCATCAAGGCCAACAACGCCCGCGCCCTCGAGGGCCGGCGCACCGAGGAGCAGAAGAAGCGCGAGGCGGAATCCGAGGCGGCCGCCCACGAGATCGCCACCAAGCGCGAGGTCACCCGCAAGATCGCGCACCTGCTCGAGATGGCCTACATGTCCTTCGACCAGCGCAAGTTCGACCGCTGCGCGAAGCTCTGCGACGAGATCCTGATCATCGACCCGCACTACGTCGTCGCCCGCGAACTGAAAGAGGACGCCCTCAAGACGCGCCACAAGGAGGAGTACTACGCCATCCTCGCCAAGAAGATCGAGGAGTGGAAGCAGCTGACCGACGACGACGAGGAGGCCATCATCCCCTGGTCCTCGACGGTGCGCTTCCCCGGCCGCGAGGAGTGGGCGGAGATCTCCAAGCGCATCAGCGAATCGGTGCTGAAGTCCGAGGGCCCCGGCGGCGAGGAGGATCCGGACATCCTCGCCATCCAGCGCAAGCTCGACACGATGAAGATCGACCTCGCCTTCGACAACACGAAGATCGAGGACATCCTGGCGTTCATCCGAGACTTCTCCGGCCTGAACATCCTGCTGGATGCGGCGGTCAAGGACAAGGTCGACCCCGAGAAGCAGGTCACGTTCAAGGTGAAGGACCTGGTCCTCCGCAACGTCCTGAAGCTGCTGCTGTCTCAGTTCGGCCTCGACTTCCGGATCACGGAGGAGAAGGTCGTCCTGCTGACCGACCCCAAGAACGCGGGGGGCAGCAACTTCCTGGAGCTGCACGACATCCGGGACATCCTGGTGAAACTGCAGGACTTCGGCGGCCCCAAGGTCGAGCTCGTCTCGCCCTCGGCCGGCGGCGGCGGCCCCCTGACGGGCGCCACGTTCTCCCTGGACGAGCCCAAGGAATCCTCGGTCGGCGAGGAGCAGATCGTCGACCTCATCAAGGAAAACATCGCCCCGGGCACCTGGGAGGGCGACCAGACGATCGAGAAGACGCCCAACCAGCAGCTGCTCGTGATGGCCCCGCCCAAGGTGCACCGCGAACTCCGCGAGTTCCTGGGCAAGCTGCGCAGCTACACGGGCACGATGGTGTCGGTGACCTGCCGCTTCGTGGCGGCCTACGACGACTTCCTCGAGGACGTCGGCGTGGACATCATCAACCGCGCGAACGGCCTGGGGATCATCGGCAACGACAACCCCTCCCTGGGCGCCACCACGATCGACGACCAGGCCAACCAGGTGGGTCCCGGCTTCACGACGAACGAATCGGCCCGCCTGGAGTCCTACGATCTCCGGGGCCAGACCTTCCACACGCTGCTGAAGGTCGACGCGCTCACCCAGCAGGGCGTGGACCCCTTCCGGAACCGCCTGGTCAGCCAGGGAGGCCTGGGTATGCAGTACCAGTGGATCGGCGAGCAGGCCCTGCAGATCGCCCTGCGCGCCGTGCACAAGAGCCAGCGCGCCACCATCGTGCAGGCGCCCCGCGTGACCGTCTTCAACACCCAGCGTTCGCACGTGATGTTCCTCACGCAGCTCGCGTACATCCAGGACTACGAGCCCCAGGTGTCCACCCTGGCGGCGGCCTACGACCCGATCATCGGAATCCTGACCCACGGCGTGGTTCTGGACGTGCGTCCGATCGTCTCCAACGACCGCAAGTACGTGACCCTCGAACTGCGCCCCTCTCTGGCCCAGCTCCAGGTCATGAGGCAGATCAACATCCGCCCCGGCCTGAACATCCTGCTGCAACTCCCCTGGGTCGTGCTGCAGAAGGCGGAGACGACCGTCACCGTGCCGGACCGCGGCACGATCATGATCACCGGCTTCAAGGACATCCTGATGCGCGACATGACGTCGAGCGTCCCCTTCATCGAGCACATCCCCATCGTGAACTTCTTCTTCTCCCGCAAGGCCAAGGCCGACGAGCACAAGCGCCTGCTCATGCTCGTCACGCCCGAGATCATCGATCTGGCCGAGTGGGAGGACGCGAACTTCTAAGGCTCCGGGCGACTTCCACGGGCCCCGGCGGGACTCCGCCGGGGCCCGTTTTCATTTCCGCCCCGTCCGCTTGTCCCGGCCCCCGCCTTCGGGTACCATCGCTGCCGCCATGAGCCTCAAGGCCGTTTTTTTCGACATCGACGACACCCTCTTCTCCACCACCGAGTTCGCCGACCTCGCCCGCCGTGAGGCGGTGGAGGCCATCCGGAAGCACGGCCTCCGGCTGCCCGCCGACCACCTCCTCCGCGAACTTTCCGAGGTGATCAGCGAGTTTTCCTCGAACTACGAGCACCACTTCGACAAGCTGATCCTGCGCCTGCCGCGCCGCTCCTTCGACGGCGTGAACCCCGCGATCCTCGTGGCGGCCGGCGTGCACGCCTACCACGACGCCAAGGTCCACCAGCTCCGCCCCTACCCCGACGTGCCCCCCGTCCTCGCCCGCCTGGCGAAGACGGACCTGGTGCGCGGCGTGATCACCGCGGGGCTCCAGATCAAGCAGGCGGACAAGCTGCTGCGCCTGGGCCTCTACGAGTGCTTCACCCCGACGGCCCTCTTCATCTCGGACCAGATCGGGATCTCCAAGCCCAACCCGAAGCTGTACCAGCGGGCCTGCGACGAGGTGGGCGTGCGGCCCGAGGAGACGATGTACGTCGGCGACCATCCCACCCACGACATCGACCCCGCCAACGCGCTGGGCATGGTCACCGTGCGCATCCGCCGGGGGAAACACGGCGGGGAGTACGGGAAGACCAAGGCGGCCTACGAGGTCAGGGGATTCAAAGAACTCTTGACCATCCTGCGCAAAGACTTTAAGGTGCGGGCCTAACCGAGGCTCCTTATACATGGCCGACAACGACTACGTAGCCATTCTCGATTTTGGATCGCAGTACACCCAGCTGATCGCCCGGCGCACCCGCGAAGCCAGCGTCTATTGCGAGATCCATCCGCCCGACGTGGCCCCCGAGGTGCTCAAGAAACACCGCCTCAAGGGCATCATCCTCTCCGGCGGCCCCGCGAGCGTGTACCACCGCAAGGCCCCCGTCTGCGACCCTAAAATCCTCGAGCTGGGCGTCCCCGTGCTCGGCATCTGCTACGGCATGCAGCTGGGCGCCAAGATGCTCGGCTGCAAGGTCTCGGCCGCGCAGGACCGCGAATACGGCCGCACCGACCTCACCGTCAAGAACAGCCTGAAAACCGGCGACAAGCTCTTCCGCGGCGTGCCCAACGACACGCAGGTCTGGATGAGCCACGGCGACAAGGTCGAGGCCAGCACCAAGGACTTCGACGTCCTGGCCGCCACCAAGAACTGCTCCGGCGCGGCCGTGCGCCACAAGAAGCGCCCCTTCTACGGCGTGCAGTTCCACCCCGAGGTCCACCACACGCCGTACGGCTCCCAGATCCTCCGGAACTTCCTCTACGCCATCTGCGGCTGCCGCGGCGACTGGGAGATGAAGTCCTACGTCGACAACGCCATCGCCGAGATCCGCCGCACCGCGGGCAAGGAGCACGTGCTCTGCGCCCTCTCCGGCGGCGTCGACAGCGGCGTGGTCGCGGCCCTCGTGCACAAGGCGATCACGAGCCGCCTGACCTGCGTGTTCGTGGACAACGGCTTCCTCCGCAAGGGCGAGGCCAAGAAGGTCCGCGACTTCTTCGAGAAGCGCGTCCACGTCAACCTGGTCTGCATCGACGCGGCCGACAAGTTCCTCAAGAAGCTCAAGGGCGTCTCGGACCCCGAGGAAAAGCGGAAGATCATCGGCCACACGTTCATCGACGTCTTCAAGCAGGCGGCCCGGCCGCTCAAGCAGGTGAAGTTCCTCGCCCAGGGCACGCTGTATCCCGACGTCATCGAATCCCGCTCGGCCACCGCCGGCGGCCACAGCGCCAAGATCAAGACCCACCACAACGTGGGCGGCCTTCCCGAGGAGCTCGGCTTCAAGCTCATCGAGCCCCTGCGCTTCCTCTTCAAGGACGAGGTGCGCCGCATCGGGCGCGAACTGGGCCTCCCGGACGAACTGGTGCGCCGGCAGCCCTTCCCGGGCCCCGGCCTCGCCGTCCGCTGCCCCGGCCTGGTCACCGCGGACCGCCTGGCCATCCTCCGGGAGGCGGACGACATCGTCTCCCAGGAAATCGAGCGCGTGAAGCTCAACGAGCGCGTCTGGCAGTACTTCGCCGTGCTCCTCCCCGTCAAAAGCGTCGGCGTCATGGGCGACGAGCGGACCTTCCAGGAGGTCGTCTCCGTCCGCATCGTGGAGAGCCTCGACGGCATGACGGCCGACTGGGCCCGCGTGCCCCACGACGTGCTCGCCTCCATCAGCTCCAGGATCGTCAACGAGGTCAAGGGAGTGAACCGCGTCGTGTACGACATCACCTCCAAGCCGCCTGCAACCATCGAGTGGGAGTAGACCGTGCCGGCCAGCGGTGAGCTTCTCTTCGGAAAGATCGCCGTCCGCGAGGGCTTCTGCAAACAAGCCCACGTGGATGAGGGCATCCGCCTCCAGCTTCAGCTCCAGTCGCCCCACCAGCCGGCCCCCAAGATCGGCGAAATCCTCGTCGACCGCGGCCACATCAGCGCCGCACAACAGGCCCGCGTGCTCGAGATCCAGCGCCAGAACATGGACCTCATCGACCCCCTTCTCAAGAAGCGCAAGGATTCCGTCCTCTTCGGAAAACTCGCGATCAAGCAGGGGCTCGTGACCCCCGACGAGGTCAACACCTGCCTCCGCCTCCAGGCGGAGGGCGGCGAGGGCCGCTCCCTGGGCGAGATCCTCGTCGAGAAGGGCTTCCTGACCGCCGTGCAGGTCAAGGACCTCCTGGGCAAGCAGCTCAAGAGGATCATGTCCTGCCCCGCCTGCCGGCTCTCGTTCACCGTCCTCACGCTCTCCGAGGGCAAGCGCATCGACTGCCCGAAGTGCAAGGGCCCGCTCAACGAGGGCAAGCCCAGCGAGTCCACCCGCACGGACGCCGAGTTCGCCACCCAGGTGATCCGCGCCGTCCGCGCCGGCACGCCGCCCCCGGGGCCCGCCCCCGCCAAGGGCCCCACGGCCCTCCGGATCAAGCTGAGCTGCGTCATCTGCGACCACGCCTTCCAGGCCGCCGTCGACGAAAGCGGCCGCGCGCAGTGCCCCTCCTGCCACACGACGTTCACCCCTCGCTGATTTCTTTGCCCCCGCCTCCTCTCCCGGTGTAGAATCTTTCATGGGTGGGGCCTCCGCTCCTCCCGGCCGCGTTTGTACGATGGAGAGATCGATTCAGGGGAACCGAACCCTTTCGTAAATCTTTCTTCCCCCAATTCAGGGCGCCCTCTCTAATCCTTAGGGCGCCCTGTGTATTTTAAAGGACCCTGAGGCGATCGGGGCCCGGACGGCGTCCTGTATGATGAGACCCTGATGCTGCGCACGACGCTGGCCGCCCTCCTGCTCCTGGGCTCCGCCCCCCAGGCGGACCTCAAGAGCCGCTTCGAAACCGCGCGGGCGCAGGACCCCGTCGCCGCGTTCCGGCTCCTCGCGGACAACGCCGGCACGCCCGCCCCCTTCGCCCGCGCCGCGCTCGCGAAACAGATCGGGGAGGACCTCGCCGCGGGCCTCAAGGCGTATGAAGCGGGCCAGGCCGCTCTCGTCGACCGCCACTTCAGCCGCGCCGCCCAGCTCGGCGACCTCTACGCGAAGGATTTTTCCCGCGAACTCCTCCGCTGGATCCTCCTCCTGAAGGCCCCGCACAAGACCGTCGCGGAATGCCCGCCCTGCAAGAGCCTCGGCGCCACCGCCTGCAGCGCCTGCCAGGCGGGGCGCTCGCTGCAGCCCTGCCCCCCCTGCGGGGCGAAGGGCAGCGTCCCCTGCATCCTCTGCGACGGCGCCGGCACCCTCGACCATCACGGCTACAAGGGGACGCTCGTCTTCAACATCGACCGGGACACCAAGATCTCCTTCAAGAACGACCAGGGGAAGACCGCCCGCGGCACGCTGAACGCCCAGACGCTCACCTACCAGATGAACCGCTGCAGCGGCGGCTCGTTCGGGCTCCAGACCGAGTCGCTCGTGGCCAAGACCGGCGACAAGAAGTCCGGGTCCACCACCCAGACCTGCGCCAAGTTCTGGACGGAGATGAAGCTCTTCGCCTTCAGCGGCAGGGCGAAGATCAAGGTCAACACCCCGAAAGGGCCGCTCACCCCCGTGAGCCCCGCCCTCGCGCGGCGCTTCTTCTCCGACTACGAGACCTGCACCGGCGGCCGGGTCCCCTGCGACCGCTGCGCGGGACGCAAGACCGACCCCTGCTCGCTCTGCGCGACGAAAGGCCAGACCCTCCTGCCCTGCCTCACGTGCGAGGGGACGAGTTCCGTCGCCTGCGGCACCTGCCGGGGCTTCGGCGACTCCGTCTGGATGGCCCGCGTCATCCCGCAGGCCCCCGCGCTGGCCGAGGCCCTCGTGCGCACGGGCGCCCTGCTGAAGGACTGGCTGAACGCGCGCGCGGGACGGACCCGGCGCGCGGCGGATCTCGCGCGGCGCCTCGACGACGCCCGCAAGGGCGCCGATGCGGGCGCGAAGTTCAACGGGGAGGCCGGGGTCGTCGACGTCAGCTGCCCGAAATGCAAGGGCTCCGGCGGCGAATGCGAGGAGTGCTGGGGCGCCGGACGCCGCGAGTTCAACGAGGGCACTCCGGCCTACGAACGCTACGCCCTCATCGACCGGATCACCCGCCAGCTCGCCGAGCTCGCGAAGGCCCCGCCCGAGCCCCTGCCCGCCCTGCCGCCGCTCCCCGAGGCCGAAAGCGCCGCCCCGCCCGCGCCGGCGACGCCGCCCGTCCCCGCCCCGCTGGTCCCGCTGCCCGGCGCCCCCCTCGTGCTCCCCAAGACCGTCGGCGAGCTGATCGCCAAGGGCGACGGCCTCTTCGAGACGGGACGCGGCCATCTGGAGAAGTCCAAGGCCTCCCCGGACAACGCCGTCTGGATCGAGGAGGGTCTCAAGGCCGTCAAGGATCTGCGGGACGCCCAGGCCTGTTACGCCACGGCCCAGGAGCGCATGGACGAGGCGGGGCAGGCCGTGCCGAAAGACCTGCAGCAGAAGATCCGCACCGCGCTGCAGGCCCTCGTCATGGCCCGGAAACAGATCCCCTGAGCAGCGCCGCCTCAAGATCGGGCGCGCAGACCATCCCCTTGAAGCGCGGCCGCTCCGCCTCCAGGAGACGGCGCCGTTCCGCGGGCGCTTCCCGGTCCGCCCGGAGGATCAGCGACCGGAGATCCTCCTTCGCCCGGGCCTGCACCCTCGGCAATTCCTCCCGGGCCTTGCGGCGGTCGTCCTCCGGGACGCGGACGTCGGCCGCATAAAGCTCCCACGCGGCGCGCAGTTCCGGCCAGCGCTTCTCGAGCGTGGCGCTCAAAGCCCGCCGCTGCTCCTCGAAGGAGGGCATCCGCGCCCCCGCCTCCGCCTTCCGCTGCTCGACGAGCGCCTTCAAGTCCTCCCGCCAGACCACCGGCCAGCCCGCCGATGCCTCCAGCAGGCGCTGGCCGTCCAGCAGCGCGCCCCCCTTCCGGAAAGCCTCGTAGCGGCGATCGAGCTCCGCGCGGTCCGTGATGCGCCGGCGCAGGTCCGCCAGCTCCGCCTTCCAATCCCGCTCGCGGGAACTCAGCGCCTTGCGGCCCCTCACCGCCTCCAGCGCCCGTTCGTAGCTCCGCACGGCCTGCGGCCAGCGGTTCGCGGCGGCCTCCTTTCGCGCCGCGGTCACGAGCGCCTCCGCGTCGAACGCCACCCGCTCCGTGTCGTCGCGGCACCCGCAGAGGAGGAAGACCAGGCCGGCGGCCGGAAGCAGTTTGGACATTCGCTCGCCCTCCGCTCATGCGACGGCGCGGAGGGGGCGGGAAGTGCTGCCTATTCGGGGACGCTGAAGGTGTTTTTCGACTTCGACCACCACTGCTCCCAGCTCTTCGCGGAAGCGTGGTTCTGGCGGGTGATCTCGCGCAGCGCGCCGAGCAGCGGCTCGCGGAGGAAGTCCCGCTCCGTCATCTTGCGTTCGGTGCGGGCGGCCCCCTCCAGCATGCGCTCGGCGCTGAGCTCGCCGAGTTCCGTGCCGATCGGGTCCAGCCCCAGCTCGGCGTTCGCCGACGGCCCCTCGAGGCGGCGCAGCGCCTTCAGCAGCGCCTCGACCGACCCCTTCTGCCGCAGACGTCCGGCGGCGTCGATCGCGGCCTTGGCGACCCAGGCCTCGCGATCCTCGATCAGACCGTCGATCTCGGGAGACGCCTCGACCGCCTTGAGCGCCCCGAGCGAACGCAGGATCTCGATACGCACCGCGGCCGTCTTCCGGGTCTGGTTCGCCGCCGAGCGCAGGGCGAGGCGCAGCTCCCGCGCCGCGGCGGGCACCTTCCCGAACTGCCCCAGGAGACGCGCCGCCAGGATGCGCGCGGGCAGGACGGAGCGCGTGAGCACGGGGGAGAGGCAGGCGACGGTTTTTTCGTGGCGGTGGGCGGAGAGGGCGTGGAGGGCGGACAGGCGGTCGTCCTCCTTCGCGCCGAGGCGGTAGAAGTCCTCCCGGAACTTGCGGACTGCCGACTCGACGACCGCGTCTTCCGACGCCGCCGCCGAGCACAACGCCCACAACGCCAGAGCCCCAGCCCCCTGAATCACTCGGGCCTCCGCAGTCACTTACCGGGTGCGCCTGAGGAATTGTACCCCGTCCAGGTCCAATTGGCCACTGCGCGCGGCCCCCGCGCCGGAAAAGCGGATCTCCTCGATGAGATCGGAGGGGATCAGGGGCGTCCCCTCGAACGTGAAGTCCCGGAGCGGGACCTCCAGCTCGCCCCACTGGCCGGGGCGCGCCTTGGGGACGCAGTCGTGGGCGTACTTGCCGAGCTGCAGCGTGACTTTCGAGAGATTCGTGCGGCAGCGGAAGCGCAGCACCATGCCGGAGCTCGCGGGGAACGCGCGATCCGGCTTGATCGAGGCCACGAGCGCGGGGATCTCCGCCGGCCGCCCGGGATGGCTCACGCTGTCCGCCATCAGGTAGTAGCCCCCCGAGGGCCCCGCCATCAGGCGGCCCGACACCAGGTTGTACGGGAAGGGACGGACCTCGTCCTTGAGCTCGTCGAAGGACACCGCGAACGCCGTCGACAGCTTCGGCCGCAGTTCCAGGAGCCGCGCGAGTTTCTTGCGCACGTCCGCTTTCAGCTCCGCCACGGCGCCTTCGCGGGACATCACGACCTCGCGCCCCACCTGGGCGCGGCGCGCGCTCCCCGCGACGACCAGGTCCCCGCGGCCCTCCAGGAGCAGCGCGGCCAGGCCGTCGCTCCGGGCCTCCAGCGACACCCGTCCGTTGAGCTCGCGGAACTCGATCTGCTGCGATTCGGAGACGATCTGCCACTTCTGGACCGCCCCCTCGGTGTCGATCAGGACCTGCCCCCTCGTGAGGAGCAGCCGGTAGGCGCCGTCGGGCTTGAACAGCATCACGCCCGTTTCGGCGCCCTTCTCGAGCACCAGGGAGGCGCGCGCCTCGAGCGTGCAGCCCGCCGCGCCGCGGGCGCTGAGCACGTCCTGCCAGCCGACCCGCTCCACGGGCGCCGCCTTCGCGGACTCGCCCCGCTCGCGGCTGAGCCAGAGGTCGCCCGTGGGGTCCCCCAGGAAGACGGAACCGAAAATCTTCGCGTAGTCCGTGGTGGTGGCGGGGGCCGGGACGCGGACCGGCTCCTTCGGGGGCTCCGGAACGAGCGGCGTCGGCTTCGGCAGGTCCGCCACCGGCGCAGGAACCGCCGGCAGCGGCGGCGCGGGCTTGGGCGGAGGCGCGGGATCCTCGACCACGGCCGCGGGGCGCTCGGCGGCGGGGATCGGGTCCTTTTTCGGCTCCACGACCATAGGAGGCGTCACCGGCGGCCGGGGCGGCGGCTGCACGGCCACTTTGACGTCGGCGGGCAGGGACGGAGCCGGCGCTTCCCTCCGTTGCAGCAGCAATCCGGCGGCGACGAGAAGTCCGGCGGCCGCCGCGGACGTCCAGAGCCAGCGGAAGCGCCCCTTCCCCAGCAGGCGGGCCAGGAGGACCTCGTTCACGTTCCCGCCGGCGCTCTCGCAGGGCGCCTGGGAGGCCGCCAGGGCCAGGCTGCGGCGGCACTCGTCGCAATCCGCGAGATGCCCGGTCAGGCGGGCGCGCGCGTCCGCATCGAGCTTCTGCTCGATCCAGGCCGCCAGGAGACTTTCGTCGGGACAGACTTTATCCATGCCGTTCATGAGACGCCGCCCATCCCCTCCTTGATGCACTTTTTCAATCGATCCCGGGCGCGCATGAGGTAGCTCGACACCGTGTTCGCCGCCACCCCCACCGTCTCGGCGATCGAGCGGTACGAGAGGCCGTCCAGGTAGTACAGCTTGAGGATCAGGCGGTCGTCCGCGGGGAGCTTCTCCATCGCCTCCTGGAGCTGGAAGACCTCGTCGAACGAGTACTGCTCCTCGGATTCGGGCGCCTGCAGTTCCTTGATCAGATCGCGGTTTTCGTCGTCCAGGTGCACCTGCCGCAGCGAGCCCTTGCGCATCTCGCTCCGGATGTAGTCGAGGGCCTTGCGCGTGGAGCAGACGGTCAGCCAGGTGGAGAGCGCGGAGTTCCCCTGGAAGCTGCGAAGGCGGCGGTAGTCGTCGGCGCAGAGCCCGAGCCAGACGGACTGGATGGCGTCGTCGACGAGCCCGGTCTCGGCCTGCTTGAGGACGCGGAGGAAGGTGTGCCGCACCGCGTGGGCCACCAGATTGCCGTACTGCTTGAGGATCTCCCGCCAGGCCGCCGCATCGCCGCCGATGCAGCGCCGGACCAGATCTTCTTCCTCCGGATGAACTCCCACAAGACGGAGTATAACCCGGGCCGTCGCGTTGCGGCTTCGCCGGGCCTGTGTTATCCTCCGTCGTGCACGAAACCCCCCTGCTGGGCGCGACGATTTACACCGGCGCCGGAATCCTGGCCGGCCGCGCCGTGCTGCCCGGCCTCCTCGCGGACGCCTCGAAGGTCTTCGTGCTCAGCGACCGGAACTGCGCGCGCTACGCGAAACTCGCCGCCGGGAGCGCGCCCGTCACCACGCTCGTGCTTCCGCCGGGCGAATCCCAAAAGACGCTCGCGACGGCGCAGAAGATCTACGACCGCATGGCGGGCGCGGGGCTGGACCGGAAATCGCTGCTGCTCGCCGTCGGCGGCGGCGTCATCACCGATCTCGGCGGCTTCGTGGCCTCCACGTACATGCGCGGCATCCGCTCGGTGCTCGTCCCCACGACGCTGCTCGGCATGGTGGACGCGGCGGTCGGCGGCAAGACCGGCGTCAACCTCCCCCAGGGCAAGAACCTCGTCGGCACGTTCAGCCAGCCGAAGGCCGTGGTCTGCGATCCCGCGGTGCTGGCCACGCTGCCCCCGCGCGAATTCACCGCCGGGCTCGGCGAGGTGGTGAAGTACGGCATGATCCGCGACGCGACGATCCTGGAGCTGCTCTCGCGCTCGATCGAGGCGCTCCGCGCGCGGCAGCCGGAGCTCCTGGAGGACGTCGTGCACCGCTGCGTCGCCATCAAGGCGGACGTCGTGGGCCAGGACGAGAAGGAGTCGGGCGTGCGGGCGATCCTGAACTACGGCCACACCATCGGGCACGCGCTCGAGGCGGCCGGACGCTACCGGCTCCTGCATCACGGCGAGGCGGTGTCGGTGGGCATGGAGGCGGAGGCCTACATCGCGATGGAGCTCGGGCTGATCCCGCTCGAGGTGCTCGCCGAGCAGAACCGCGTGCTCAAGCTCTGCGGCCTGCCCACGCGCGTGAAGAAACTGCCGAAGACGGCGCTGCTCGCCTCGCTCAAGCTGGACAAGAAGTCCGAGGGGGGCCGGCCGCGCTTCGTGCTGCCGGAGGCCCTCGGCCGCGTGCGCTGGGGCGTCGACGTCCCGCCCGCCCTCGTCCTGAAGTCGATCCACACCGTCACGCGCTGATTTCGTGTCGACTCGGGGCCTCCGGAGCCCACTCCTCCGGCAGGATGAGCGACCTTGAAGCCCTCGTGCGGCTGAACCTCTCCGGCATGGTGGGCAGCGCGCTGCTGCGGCGCCTGCTCGAGGCGGCCCCGCTGGACCGCGTCCACAAACTCGGCGCGCGCGAGCTGGAACGCATCCCCGGGATCGGCCCCGTCACGGCCCGGGCCATCGTGCAGGCGGGCGAGCCCGGGCCTGAACTCGAGCGGGCGGCCCGCGCGCGCATCGGGATCCTGTCCTGCCTCTCGCCGGAGTATCCCCCCGCGCTGCGCGGCCTCTACGACCACCCGCTCGTGCTCTACCGCCGCGGCGCGCTGACGGAGGCCGACACGCTCTCCGTGGGCGTGGTGGGCTCGCGCGAATGCACCGACTACGGCCGGCGCCAGGCCGCGCGCTTCGGGCAGGAACTCGCGGCGCTGCGGATCAGCGTCGTCAGCGGCCTCGCCCGGGGCATCGACACCGCGGCGCATCGCGGAGCCCTGCGCGCCCCGGAAGGCCGCACGATCGCCGTGCTGGGCAGCGGCCTGCTCCGCGTCTATCCCCCGGAGAACGCCAGGCTGCTGGACGAGATCTGCGGCCGGGGCGCCGCGCTCTCGGAGTTCCCGCTGCTCAGCGGCCCCGAGGCGGTGAACTTCCCGCGCCGCAACCGCATCATCAGCGGCCTCTCGCAGGGCGTGTTCGTCGTGGAGGCGGCGGACCGCTCCGGCGCGCTGATCACGGCCGACTGGGCCCTCGAACAGGGCCGGGACGTGTTCTGCCTGCCGGGCTCCGTCGAGAGCCCGATGTCGCGCGGCTGCCACCGGCTCATCCGCCAGGGCGCCAAGCTCGTGGAGGAGCCCGCCGATCTGCTGGAGGAGATCCCCGCGTTCGCCGCCCTCGTCACGCCCCGGCCGGATCTCACGCCGCTCGAACGGGCCGTGCTGCGCGCGCTGGGACGCCGTCCCGCGACGGCGGAACAGCTGGCGGCCTGCACCCGGCTGCCGCAGAGCGCGGTCGCGCGCTCCCTCGACGCGCTCGTGGAAAAAGCCCTCGCGCTCGAGGACCCCCGCACGGGCTTCGTGCTAAACTCGCGCGAATGAATCGGGCGGCCCTCTCGCTCATCCTCCTCGCCGGCGCGGCGCTGCGCCTCTGGGGGCTGGGGCGGGACAGCCTCTGGCACGACGAGTCGTGGACCTGGGGGCTCGTGCAGGAGGGGCCCGCGCGGATGCTGGGCTTCCTCGCCCGCGAGGACGCGCATCCGCCGCTCTACTTCCTGCTGATGAGCGGCTGGGCGAAGTTCGGCTCCGCCGAATTCTGGCTGCGCCTGCCCTCCGCCCTCGCGGGCATCGCCTCGATCCTGCTGATCTTCCGGCTGGGCCGCCGCCTCGGCGGGGAGCGCGCGGGGCTCGGCGCCGCGCTCTTTCTCGCCCTGAGCCCCTATGCCGTGCGCTACTCCCAGGAGGCTCGTTCGTACGCCCTGCTCTTCCTGCTCTGCCTGGCGGCGCTGGACGCCCTGCTCGACGTGCGGGACTTCCCCGACTCCCGGGCCTGGATCCGGCTCGGAGTCCTTGCAGGCGCCATCGTGCTCACGCACTACCTCGGCCTGCTCTTCCTCGTCGCCCTTGGGGCGGCGATCCCGATCTGGGGCGGCTTCCCCCGCCGCCCCCTGCTGCTCGCGGGCCTGCTCTCCCTCGCGGTCTTTTCGCCGTGGTTCGTGCCGGCCTTTCATCACGTCCGGCTCATCGAATCCTCCTTCTGGCTGCCGGCGCCCACGCTGCGCGGCGTGGCGTTTTCCCTCGGGGAGCTGATCGCGGGCTCCGCCGCCCCCGGCTTCGCCCTCCCCTTCCTGTTGATCCCCCTGGCGCTGCCGTTCGTCCTGCGCTCGCGCGACTTCGCCGCCTGGCTCCTCCTCGCCGCGCTGCCCCCGCTGTTCGAGCTGCTGCTCAGCCTGCGCCGGCCGATCTTCTACACGCAGACGTTCCAGTACAGCCTGATCCCGCTCTTCGTCGCCAGCGCACTGGGCTGCGCACGGCTGTCCCTCCGGACGGGAGCGGTCGCCGCCGCGCTGCTCGCGCTGCCGCTCGTGCCGGGCCTGGTCCGGCACCACGCGCGTCCGTACAAGGAGGACTGGCGGGGCGCGGCGGCGAGACTGGCGCAGCATCCGGGAGAGCCGGTCATCCTCGTGCCGGGCTACACCGGCATCAGTCTCGAGTACTACGGAGGCCGGCCGGACACGCTGCGCCTGCTGGGCGCCGGGGACATGCTCCGGCAGAAGGCCGATGAAGCGGCGCTCCGGGAGGAGCTGAAACGAAGCCCCGCCGTCTGGCTCGTGTGGCGCTACGAGGAGCGCCCGTCCGTCCCGAACGATCTGATGCAGGGCTTCCGGGAGGACGCGGCGTGGGAGGGCAACGGCGTGCGCCTGCGGCGCTGGATCAGGTGATCCCGACCCGCAGCGGCGCGTACTGCTCGGGGCGCGCGACCTCGACGACGAGCGATTCCGGCGCCGCCCCCGCGCGGTCGATCACGACCTCGGCGGAGGCCTTGCCCGGCACGTCCCCGTAGCGCACGCAGAGCGAACCGGCGAGGCGGATCTCGTCCGGACCGTGCCGCCCGCGGACGAGCACCATCGGGCCGTTGAAGTCCTTCAGGTACACGAGCGCATCGCCGGGCTTCCGGGACATCTCGAGGGCCTGGTTCTCCCGCTCGTCGCGCCCCACGATGACCTTGCAGACTTTGGAGGGGCGGAAATGCCGGCCCACGCGGAGCAGGTTGATGTCCGGGGCGGCGGCGCCCGGATCGTGGTCCCAGAGGTCCTTGAGGCGCGTCGAATACCCCGGATCGGTGAGCAGGCAGCCGCCCGCGGGCTGGGGGATCTCGGTGATCCCGTATTCCTTCGCCATTTCGTACTGCCGGTGCCGGCCGCGTCCGGAGATGCCGTGAAGGCGCGAGCGGTCCACGACGCCCTCGAGCTCCGGCTTCGTGAGCGGCAGCATCTTCGCGGAGAGCGGGCGCAGGACCATCCCCTCGAGGCCCAGCTGGCGGTCGATCTGCTGGAAGCGGTCGAAGGTCTGGGACATGGGCCGCTGGTTGAGCACCTCGCCGGTGACGAGGAAGCCCGCGTCCTCGCGTTCGAGCGTCTCGCGGGCCCACGACAGCATCATGAGGCGGCAGTCGACGCAGGGGTTCATGTTCTTGCCGCGGCCGAACTGCGGGTTCCTCACCATGTCGATGTAGTCCTGGCCCAGGTGGGACATGCGGACGGTGAAGCCGAGCGGGGCCCACATCTTGACGAGCGGCTCGACGTCGCGCCCGCAGGAGCCGGAGGACACCGGATCGCAGCCGAAATGCGTGATGAAGCGCACGCCGGTCACCGGGATCCCCTGGTCGAGGATGACCCGGACGGCCAGGAGGCTGTCCAGTCCGCCGGAAAGGAGGGCGACGGCTTTTCTTTTCATGCAGGGTTTGGGGGGGAAACTCCGTCGAGGACTATAGTGCGGCGGGGAGCCGGGGTCAAGGTGAGCGTTTTTGTTGACACCCCACCCCACCCCCCTATAATCCGGGTCGGACTGGGGAAGCATCGGGGGCTGCGTCCAAGACGCACCCGCCGACAGGAGGATTGATGATCTTCGCGTGCCGTCTGGTCGTAGCGCTGGCCCTCGGCGGGCTGGTGTGTCCCCCCGTGTACGCGGACGTGATCCCCAGCCGCCGGGCTTCCGAAGCCGGCGACGGCTCGGCCCGCCAGGTGGAATCCCGCCTGAGGGAGCTGGGCGTGCAGGCGGACGCCGCCCGCGCCGAAGTGGGCAAGCTGACCTCCGCGGAAACCCGCTACTTCGCGCAGTCTCCGGAGCGGCTCCAGCTCGTGGGCCAGGAAGCCGAGATGTGGGCGGGCCAGTCCAACAACTTCTGGTGGGAGTGGATCGGGGGCATCGCGCTCCTGGCCGGTGTGACCGCGCTCATCTACACCTTCGCCATCACGAACGATTAGGACAAGCGATGAAGAAGATCACCCTCACCCTGCTCGCGCTTCATCTGGCGCTGATCCCCGTCTATGCGGACGTGATCCCCTCCCGTCGCGTGGAGCGCGACGCGGCGGCGGAGCAGAAGATCAAGGGACGACTTCACGAACTCGGCCTCAACGCCTCCCAGGCGGAGCATGAGGTTGCGGCATTGAATCCCGCCGAGACGGCCTACTTCGCCGAGAACCCCCAGCGCCTGCAGCCCGTGGGCGGCCTCTACTGGTACGAGTTCCTCTTCGGGACCGCCGTGCTGGTGCTGGCCGTCGCCGTCTGGTACGCGGTGTGGGGAACGGACTGATCCCGCGTCCCCTCCTCGGCCTCCTTCCGCTGCTTCTGGCCGCCTGTTCGGGATTGGGAACCCAGGTTTCGCGGCTGCCCTCCGACCTTCACCAACGCGGGTATCGTCTGCTTCCCCGCCCCCTCTCCCTCCCGCAGAGCCATCAGTCGGACGACTGCGTCCCGGAGGCCCTCGTCGCGGTGATGAGCTACTGGGAGCGCCCCTGTTCCGTGCCGGAGCTGGCGCTGCTGGGCCGCCAGATGGGGCTGAAGGGCATGGTGTTCACGAGCATCCCCCCGCTGGCGCGGCGCCGCGGCTTCCAGGTGGAGTTCCTCGACGGGACGATCCCGAAGATCCGCTCGGCGATCGACCGGGGGGTGCCGCCGCTGATCGGGACCTACGTCGGGGTCAGCAACTTCCACGCCTTCGTCGTCATCGGCTACAGCGACCGGGAGCAGATGCTGATCTGCGAGGACTACCAGGATGCGAAGCGGTTCATCGGCTACGAGGCGCTCGAAAAGTCGTGGAAGGAATCCGGCCATCTCATGCTGGAGCTGCGTCCCTCGGAGGCGGACGGCCTGTTCCAGACCGGGACGGACCGCGAGGCCAAGGGGCTGTATGCCGAGGCGGCCGGGCTCTACCTGAAGGCGCTGGCGGCGGACCCCGCCCACTATGAGGCGCGGGTGGGCCTGGGCAACTGCCGTTACTTCCAGGGGAAGCGGGAGGAGGCGCTGCGGGAGTACCAGAAGGCGCGGGAGCTGAACGGGGCGGATCCGAAGCTCGCCAACAATCTCGCCAGCGTGCTCCTCGACCTGGGCCGGGAGCTGCCGGAGGCGGGGAAGCTCGCGGAACAGGCGGTGGATGCCTACGCCGAGGCGGAACGAAGGGCCCGGGAGACGATGGAGCGGGAGCCCGTGCAGGCGGTCAAGGCGCTCCGCCGCAAGGAGCATCAGGAGGCGCAGCTGGATCTGGCGGACGCCCTGGGGACGCTGGGGCAGGCGCGGGCGGCCGGGGGGAAGCACGAGCTCGCCGTCGCGGCGGCCAAGGCGGCGCTGGACCACTATCCGCTGACCGCCTTCGATGCGCGCGCGCGGCGTCATCTGGAGATCGGGCTCTCCTCGAAGTCCCTGGGCATGCCTGCCCAGGCGCGGGAGCACCTGGAGCGGGCGCTGCAGGAGGCGAAGGATCCCGTCCTGCTCCGCCGCATCGAGGAAGCCCGCCGTCCCTGACCCAACAAAACAGACGGGCTGCTTTGTTGCCCTTGGAAGGCAACAAAGCAGCCCGTCTGTTTTGTTGAGTTGGGGCGACAAAAAACCCCGCCCTTTTGAGGGGGCGGGGGTTCTTGCGTTCTCCCCGGTGCCGGATGCCCGGCCTACTTCTTGTCCTTCTTGTCGGCCTTCTTGGCCGGCGCGGCGTCCTTCTTGCCGGCCGCGGCCGCAGGCGCGGCGGCGGCGGGGGCGGCCCCGGCGGCGGGCGTCTCGGCAGCCGCCTCCTTGACCTTCTTCTTGGCCTTGGGAAGGATGCTGCGGACCTTGGGGAGCCCGAAAATGGACTGGCCCTCCTTGTGGCGGCCGTCCTTCTTCAGGATCTCCAGGCGCTCGGTGCGCGTGAGGACGTTGCGATGCCGGCGCAGGTTGCCGGCGGTGGCGAGGCTGTTGTGAATCGACATAGTGCGCGAAAGATACCGGATGCGCCCCGGCAAATCAAGCGGGAAATCCCGGGCGAAAAGAAACCGCGGGGCCGCGTCCTCTCCTTGGTGCACGGCCCCGCGGTTTGCCCAGGGAAGGTGGCCCTGGGAGGGTCCTGTTCCAAGAATACCGGCTGCGCGCCCGGCGCTCCGGGCGCTACTTCGGAGCTTCCTCGAAGACGGCCAGGCTGAACGGCGTCGCGTTCTGGACCTTGAAGGCCTTGATCGTCGCCAGTTTGGCCCGGGTGGCCTCCGAGTTCAGATCCGTGAACTGACCCAAGTATAGCGCCAAACGCAGCTCCTCGCCGCGTTTGACCACCGCTTTTTCCGAACCCTTGTGGCCGGCGCGATCGAGGGCCCTCTTGAGGTCGTCGGCCGCGGCGTTGGCCTTGAGGCGCTCCTGCGAGCTGCCGTACTTCCATTCCGTCAGGCGCAGCGTGAACTCCCGCTTCGGGGCCGCCGGGACGGGGACCGGAGCCGGGGGCGGGACGGGCGCCGCCGCCTGGACCGGCGCGGCCGGGGGACGGTGCGTCTGCACGGAAAGCTCCCCCGCAGAGGAGGCCTTCCCGAGATGCATGCCCACGGCATAGGAGATGAACACCACGCCGACGACGATCAGGGCGGCGAAGGCCGCCGTGTTGTACGTGACCCGCAGCACGCGCTCGCCGGGACCCGCGGTCGACAGCGGCCGCGGGGCTTCGGGAGCCTCCGGGGCGGCGACCGCAAGCCGGGGCTGGGGGACCGGTGTCGGGAGCGGCTCCAGGAGTTCCGTCTTGTGGGCGACCTTGGGCACCGCCGTGATGACCGGGAGCGGCGGAGGCGTGGGCTCCGGCGTCAGCACGATGGTCTGGGCGGGGGCCTCCGGCGGAGCCGTGGCGACGGCCACCGCGCTCGAAGCCGCCTCGGGGGCGGATTGCTGGGCGGCGGCCAGCTGGGCCGCTTTATAGGCCGCCAGCCGCTCCTGCAGCGTCTGGGCCGGGGCGGCAGGGGCCGCTTCCCCCGCGGGCGCCGGCGCGACCGCTTCAGGGCTGCCGGAAGGGCGGGAGGCGTTCTTGAGAACCTCGTACAGGCTGGAACCCCGGCTGCTTTTCATACACCCTCTCTCTCTCGGTGGCACCCAAGGCGCCACATGCTTTACAAGTTACAATATGTTATCGGCCACCGGACCGTGAAGCCTGCACTCTAATTCCCGGGACGGCCGCGCTCCCGCCCGTTTTCCTGAAAATCCTGTTGCGCCCCCGCTGGGGGCTGGCTACAATCCCGCGTGTATCGAGGTTTTTTCTTTCGAGAGGTGCCCTCTTGATCCGCGTCAAGGCCCGGATGAACGAATCCCTGGAACAGCTCCTCAAGCGCTTCAAGAAGGCGTGCGAGAAGGAAGGTCTGACCCGGGACATCAAGCGCACGGCGTACTTCGAAAAGCCCAGCGAGAAGCGCCGTCGTCAGACGCGCCAGCTCATCCGCAAGATGCAGAAGGAAATGGCCCTCCTCCGCTGACCCCCGGAAAGCGCCCATGAGCGCCGTCATCGAAACCCAGGGGCTGACCAAGGTCTACAAGGACTTCTGGGGCCGCCCCAAACACACCGGCCTCGACGGGCTTTCGATCTCCATCCAGAAAGGCGAGGTCTTCGGGCTCATCGGACCCAACGGGTCCGGGAAGACCACCACGTTCAAGCTCCTGCTCGGGCTCATCTTCCCCACCGCCGGCACGGCGCACATCCTGGGCCGCCCCCCCAGCGACGTCGGGGCCAAGGCCCGCGTGGGCTTCCTCCCCGAGGAAACCTACCTCTACCGCTGGCTCAACGCCGACGAGACGCTGGATTTCTTCGGCCGGCTCTTCAACCTCGACGCGGCCACGCGGCGGAAGCGCGGCGACGAACTCATCGAACGCTTCGGACTGGCCCACGCGCGCAAGCGGCAGATCCGCGAGTATTCCAAGGGCATGGCCCGCCGCGTCGGCTTCTGCCAGGCCCTGATCAACGACCCCGACGTCGTCATCCTCGACGAGCCCACCAGCGGGCTCGACCCCATCAGCTCCCGGCAGATCAAGGACCTCATCCTGGAGCTCAAGGCCCGGGGCAAGACCGTGCTGCTCTCGAGCCACCTGCTCGCCGACGTGCAGGACGTCTGCGACCGCATCGCGATCCTCCACCAGGGAAAGCTCCGCGTCTACGGCGCCGTCCGGGACATCCTCGTCCAGCGCGACTCCGTGAGCCTGACCTTCAAGGGCCTCTCCGAGGAGGCGCGCCGGAAGGTCGCGGACTTCGCACGGACGCAGGGCGGCGAGCTGCTCCGCTCCGAAGACACGCTGGAAACCCTCGAGGACGTCTTCCTGCGCACCGTCCAGGAGAGCGGCGACGGGCTCACCTACCGGAAACCGGGGGAGGCGCCTCCCAAGGCGTGAGGCCCCATGCTCGGAAAGACGTGGGCGGTCGCGCGGCTGACGCTCATCGAGGCGTTCCGGCGCAAGGTCTTCGCGGTCCTGATCCTGTTCACCCTGGCGCTCCTGAGCTCCGCCCTCTTCTTCCCCTCGGTGGAACTCTCCGGCCGGCTGCGCCTCGTGGAGAGCTGGGCCCTCCGGGCGGCCGCCCTCTTCGCCGCCATCGTGGGCCTCTTCCTCGCCGGCTTCGCCCTCCCCTCCGACTTCGAGCAGAAGCGCGTCTATCTGCTCGTCACCAAACCCGTCCCCAAATCCATCGTCTTCCTCGGGCGCTTCGTCGGCTACGCCGTCCTCCTGACGGTCTTCCTGGGCGTGATGGGCCTGGTCAGCGCGCTCTTCCTCCGGGGCGTCCAGCTAGCCTCGGGCCCCGGATTCCCGCCCCTGCTCGCCTATCCGCGCCTCGACGCCTCCGCGTTCGAGCCCGTCGGCGCGGACGAGATCACCGGCGGCGGCGCCACCCATGCGGTCCGCGCCCGGGAGGGACAGGCCCTCGTCTGGCGCTTCGACGGCCTCCGACGCCCGGACCTCCCGGAGCGCGGACGGCTCCAGACCCGCTTCCTCTTCGGCGCCGTCGCGGACAACTTCCGCGCCTCCGGCACCGTCCGCTTCCGCGTCTCCGGCCCCGGGGGCGCGCATGAGGAACTGCTCGTCCTCAACACCAACGAAGAGCGCGACCTCCTGTTCCCCGCCTCGGTGCTCGGGGAGGGCGGGACCCTCTCCGTGGAGGCGATGGCGGACGACCCCGACGGCATCGTGGCGGCCCAGATCGCGTGGCTGCATCTCTTCAAGGTGCCGACGCTCTTCGAGCTGGGCATGCTGCGGGGCATGGCGCTGCTGCTCCTGCAGTCCCTCGTGGTGCTGTCCATCACCCTGATGGCCTCCACGTTCCTCTCGGCCCCCGTCAGCATCATCCTGGGCATCCTGCTCCACCTCATCGGCTCCGTGCACGGCTACGTGCTCGAGGGGGCGAGGGACATCGATCACAGCCTCGCCGAGATCAAACCCGGGGACCTGCGCCCCAAGACGCCGCAGAACCTCGACCCCTGGGTGCTGCGCACGGCGACCGCCGTCTCCCGCGGCGTCCTGGCGGTGGTCCCGAACTTCGACCACTTCGACTTCTCGGCCTGGCTCCTCAAGGACCGCCTCGTGTCGGGGCGCGACCTCGCGGACGCCTCCCTGAAGGCCCTGCCGCTCATCGCGGTCTTCGTGGCGCTGGGCCTCCTCGTGATGCGCTTCAAGGATTTCGGATAGCCCCATGAACCGCCGCCGCTGGGCCGTCCTGGCCGCGCTCGCCGCCCTCCTGGCGGGCGTCCAGCATTTCGGGCTGGAGCGCAGCGCGGAGATGCGCGCCGAGGCCCCGCTCCGGCAGTTCAAGGGCCTGCCCGCCAGCGACATCCTGCCGACCTACGTCGCCTCGCTCTTCTTCGGGGCCTTCCGCGCGATCGCCGTGGACGTGCTCTGGATCCAGCTCAAGCGGGTCGAGGAGGAGAAGCGCTGGTACGAGCGGCGGGAGATCCTCAAGCTGATCTCCTACTTCCAGCCCAACAACCCGGAGGTCTGGGCCACGCTCGGCTGGCACTCGGCCTACAACGTCGCCAACGGCTTCACCGATCCCGCGCGGGCCTGGGAATGGACCGAGTTCGGCCTCACCTGGCTGAGGCGCGGCATCCGCACGATCCCCCACGACCCCTATCTGAAATACCAGCTCGCCTCCACGCTCATGCACAAGCCCACCTGGCGCGACGGCGCCCTCGACGAGCCCCTGCTCAAGCGCATCGAGGAGAGCGCCCTCCTCCAGGCGGACCTCCCCCCCGACGAACTGCCGCGGGACCGGCGACGCTCGGCCTTCGAACTGGCCATCCCCTGGCTGGAGCGCAGCCGGGACGAACTCTTCGCCGCCAAGGGGACGATCAAGAAGACCCAGATGGGGCTGTACCTGTATCCCAGCACGATGGACGGCTTCATCCGCCAGTGCCTGATCTTCGAGGGGAAACGGCAGCTCCAGCAGGGCCGCGCCGCGGAGGCCCGGGAGAGCTTCCGACGCGCGCACCTGCACGTCAAAGAGATGCTGGGCAAGACCTACACGGAGGCGCAGTCGCCCATCTTCAAGGACTACCTGGAGATGTACGCGCTGTATCCGGGCCTCGTCGACCTGCACGAGGCCGCGCGCGGCGGCGGCGAAGCCGCGGACCTCGCCTTCCTCAAAGCCCTCCAGGCGCTGCACGCCGAATACGGACGCCTCGACGAGGGGGTCTGGTGGCATGTCTCGGATCCGGGGGCGCCGCTCAGTGCCCTGAAACAGAAGCTCTCCCGCGGCCAGGATGCGCAGGAGTACAACGACACGCCCCTCGCCGCCACGCCGCTCCGGCCCGGCGACCTGGCGCTCGCGAATTTCGAACCCGCGGGCCTGGACGTGGACTGCTACGCGATCCACCTCGCCCCCCCTTCGCCGAACCAGCAGGTCCCGCCGCGCCCCATTCCCGTCACCCTGCGCTTCTCCCGTCCCGAGGGATCCCAGGCCGTCTTCAAGGCCGCGATCGTCGACTATAGGGGCAAGGTCCTGAAGCCCCTCGTCCCCGACGCCCGGGGCGAGGCCCGCTTCGAGGCGGACAGCTACGGCGCCTGGTATCTCCGCCTCGAACCCGCCGGCGCGGCGGCCGACACGCGCTACCGCTTCCAGTACGCGGTGGGCGATTAGTTTTGACAACGACGGCCCCATCTCTAGGATATCCGCGGGGCAAGACTGGGGAGAAATCACCATGAACGGGCTGCTCGCTTCCACTTTGTCCGCGGCCGGCGCCGGCGCGCCTCCGATCTGGACCATCCTGCCGTTCGCCGCCTACCTGCTGGTCATCGCCGTGTTCCCGCTTTTCCTGGGGCACTTCTGGGAGCACAACAAGAACAAGCTGATCGTGGCGCTCATCGCGAGCGCCCCCGTCGCGTTCTGGCTCTTCAGCGGCGCCGAGCACGGAGGGCACCTCCTCCACCACAGCCTGCGCGAGTACGTCCAGTTCCTGGCGCTGCTGGGCGCGCTCTTCATCATCGCCGGCGGCGTCTATCTCAAGGGCTCGCTCGCCGGCACCCCGCTCGTCAACACGATCGTGCTCACGATCGGCGCCCTGCTCGCCAGCTTCATCGGCACGACGGGCGCCTCGATGCTGCTCATCCGGCCCCTGCTCCGCGCCAACGCCTCGCGCCAGCGCAAGGTGCACCTCGTCATCTTCTTCATCTTCATCGTCTCCAACGGCGCCGGCATGCTCACGCCGCTCGGCGACCCCCCGCTCTTCCTGGGCTTCCTGCGCGGCGTGCCCTTCTTCTGGACCATGCAGCTGCTCGCCCCCTGGGCGCTCGTGAACGGCCTCCTGCTCGTCCTCTTCAACATCGTGGACCAGGCGGTCCTCAACAAGGAGGAGAAGGAGCGGGCCGGGGCGCAGCTCGAGGACGTGCAGAAGGTCAAGGAGCCGCTCTCCGTGCAGGGCGGCATCAACTTCCTCTGGCTGCTCGGCGTCGTCGCCGTGAGCTACGTCATGGGCAAATACGGCTCGAAGATCTCGGAGAACGGCGACGTGCAGGCGCTCTGCCAGATCGGGGCGCTGGGCGCCCTTTCCGCCCTCTCCCTCAAGACGACCTCGAAGGAGGTGCGCGGCCTCAACAAATTCTCGTGGACGCCGATCGTCGAGGTGGCGGTGGTCTTCCTCGGCATCTTCGTGACGATGATCCCGGCGCTGCTGTATCTGGAGGCGAAGGGCCCCGAGCTGGGCGTGACGAAGCCCTGGCAGTATTTCTGGGCCTCGGGCGCCCTCTCGAGCTTCCTCGACAACGCCCCGACCTACCTCACGTTCTCCTCGCTCGCCGTGGGCGTCGTCAACCAGATCGACCCGATGGCGAAGCTGAGCGCGGACAACCTCGGGGGCCTGGCCGCCCACGGGTTGGGGGCCACGTTCCTCATCGCCGTCTCCTGCGGATCGGTCTTCATGGGCGCCAACACCTACATCGGCAACGGCCCCAACTTCATGGTGAAGGCCATCGCCGAGGAGAACCAGGTCAAGATGCCCAGCTTCTTCGGCTACATGGCCTGGTCCGGCGCCATCCTGATCCCGATCTTCGTCGTCGTCACGCTGCTCTTCTTCCGGGGTTAGACTTCTTGACGGGGGCCGGGACGCTGTGCTACTCATGCACCCGTGCCGACCCCCGTACGCCAGCTCGCCCTCACCGCGGCCCAGATCTGCGACGACAAGAAGGCCACGGACATCAAGGTCCTCGACGTCGCGAAGCTGACGACGGTCGCCGACTACTTCGTCCTCTGCTCGGTCAACAATGAACGCCAGGCCCGGGCGATCGCGGACGAACTCCGCGTCACGATGAAGGGCCTGGACCAGCGCGAACTGGGCGTCGAGGGCATCGAGCAGGGCCGCTGGGTCCTGCAGGACTTCGGCGCGGTCGTGGTCCACGTCTTCCTCCAGGACCACCGGAATTTCTACGACCTCGAAGGGCTCTGGGCCGACGCGAAGCCGCTGCGCTGGAAGAGCGCCGCCGCCGAGGCCCCCAAGAAGCCGAAGAAGACCGCCAAGAAGAAGGCGCCCAAAGAGTAGCGACCCGCCCGCCCATGATCGACGACGCCTGGTCCCGCGCGATCCGCGATGCCGCCCGCGCGCTCTGGCAGACGGACGCCGGGGGCGTGCTCCTCGAACCCCCCGCGGACCCGAAATTCGGCGACGCCACCTGCAATCTCGCGATGCGGATGGCCAAGCAGCTCAAGCGGCCGCCCCGCCAGCTCG
The DNA here is from genome assembly GCA_964619955.1 of uncultured Planctomycetales bacterium. Classification (GTDB taxonomy): domain Bacteria; phylum Planctomycetota; class MHYJ01; order MHYJ01; family JACPRB01; genus JACQFK01. The sequence goes on along the minus strand of CAZUJF010000008.1, from coordinate 36,631 downwards.
CCGAGGAGCTCGCCCGGGCGCTGGAGGCCGCGAAGGTCCCCGGCCTCGCGAAGGTCGAGGTCGCCGGGGCGGGCTTCGTGAACCTCACGGCCTCCCCCGATATCCACGCGCGGGAGCTCGAGACGGTCCTCGCCGCGGGGGCGGACTACGGCCGATCCACGCTGGGCGCGGGCCGCAAGGTCATCGTCGAGTTCTGCTCCGCCAATCCCACGGGCCCGCTGCACGTCGCCCACGGGCGCCAGGCGGCCGTCGGGGACAGCCTCGCGTCCATCCTCGGCTTCGCCGGCTACAGCGTGGCGCGCGAGTTCTACATCAACGACACGGGCAACCAGATCGAGAACCTCGGCCGGGCCATCCTCTGGCGCTGGTTCGAGTCCCGCGGCGTCGCCTTCGCGCAGGAGCAGCGGACCGACGACGAGGGCAAACCCGCGACTTGGCTGACCTGCACGGTCGACGGCCAGGCCCACGCCTTCCTCGAAAAGAACCTCTACAAGGGCGACTACATCAAGCAGATCGTCGCCGAACTCGTCGCGGCGGGCGGGCCGATCGACCTCGACCGCGCCAAGCGCCACGGGGTGAAGAAGCTGCTCGGCGAGATCAGGGCGGACCTCGAGACGTTCCGGGTGCGCTACGACGCCTGGCAGAGCGAGGAGGAGTTGCACCGGAGCGGCAAGGTCGACGAGGTGCTCAACTTCCTCACGAGCTGGGGGCTCACCTATTCGAAGGACGGGGCGACGTACGCCAAGTTCAAGGACTACGGCGACACCGAGGACCGGCCGCTGGTGAAGCGGGACGGCAGCTTCGTCTACCGCCTGCCCGACATCGCGTACCACCGGGAGAAGTTCCGGCGCGGCTTCGGCATCGCGATCGACCTCTGGGGCCCCGACCACCACGCGCACATCGCCAACGTGGCGGCGGGCCTGAAGATGCTCAACCACACGCTCGTGCCGCGGGACCAGGTCCCCGCCGGCGGCGCCGCGGGGCTGCCGCCCGAGCAGCAGCCGCTGGCCTTCGACGTCCTCATCATCCAGCACTGCCGCCTCCTGCAGGGCGGGCAGGAGGTGAAGATGTCGAAGCGCGCGGCGAGCTACGTCACGCTGCGCGAGCTCATGGAGGAGGTCGGCGTCGACGCCACGCGTTTTTTCTTCGCGATGCGCAAGCCGTCCAGCCACCTCGACTTCGACCTCGACGTCGCCAAGAAGAAGTCGCTCGAGAATCCGGTCTATTACGCCCAGTACGCCTTCGCGCGGATCGCCGCCATCCTGCGGAAGGGGATCGAGGAGGGCCGGGTCGCGGCCGCGGACCTCAAGGACGGGGCCTGGCGCGGATCCTACGACGCGACGAAGTTGGGGCCCGACGAGGTGGAGCTGCTCAAGGTGCTGCGGCAGTTCCGCCGCCGCGTGGAGATCGCGGCCCGCGACCTGGACCCCGCGGTGCTTTGCGACTACCTCAAGGAGCTCTCTGGGGCCTACCAGCACTACTACGAATACGGGAACCGGGACCACGCGCGCCGGGTCCTGCACGAGGACGAGGCCGTGCGGCGCGCCAAGCTTGCGGTCAGCGCCGCGGTCCAGCAGGTCCTCCGGAACGGCTTCACCCTTCTGGGCCTCAGCGCCCCCACCGAAATGTAGCCTCCCCGGCAATCCACCCCTCAACAAAACAGCCCGTCTGCTTTGTTGCCTCCTCCGGGCAACAAAGCAGACGGGCTGTTTTGTTGAGGCCAAATAAAAATGCCCGGGTCGTCGTGCGACTTCCCGGGCATCCGTCTGGGGAGAACTGGGGGTTTTGGGTAGTCTCAGTTTGTCAGTTTCGGCATCTCTTTGACGCCGTCCGCGCCCGCTTGTTTCTTGAATTGCTACGGCTGAAATGAAAACGCGTGAGGGGGAAAATTAATTCCCGCGGGGAGGGCTACAGATCGCTACTTCTTGGGAGGCAAGGGGATGCGCTTGGTCTCCCCCAGCACTTTCCGGGTGAAGTCCCGGGGGACGGGGATCCGGATCCGGGTGGTCTCCTTGACCACCTGCTTGAGCTGGTCGAACTCCTGCTTCATGCGGTCGTCGGCGGACAGCTGCTTCTCCAGGCTCCGGGTCTCCGCCTTGGAGGCCTCGCCGTCGAGGGCCTTGTGAAGGAGCTTCTTCTCGTTGCGCTTCATGGTCGGCACTCCTGATCAACCCTTGGACTTCCGCTTCTCCTTGGCCGCCTTCTCGCGCCAGAACGTGTCGACGTCCGGGCTCAGATGCTCCCGCAGCAGCTCCCGCGCCCGGTAGGCGCGGACACGGACCGTGTCGGCCGGGACGCCTGTGATGCCGCCGATCTCGTCGTAATCCACGCCCTGCAAATGCCGCAGCACGAACGCCTCGCGATACAGCACGGGGAGCTTGTTGACCGCGTCCGTCATCTTCTGCGAGAGCTCCTGCTGGAGCATGACCCGGGGGGCCTGTTCGCCGGGATCGCCGCCGACGCCGGCCAGCTGCTCCTCGTCGGCCGTGCGGCCCTGCCGGGCGCGGGACTTCAGCCGGTCGCGGCAGAGATTGAGGGCGATCTGATAGAGCCAGCTGGAGAACTTCGCGCGCTTCTCGAAGCGGGGCAGCGACTTGAACGCCCTCACGAACGCCTCCTGCGCGACATCCTCGGCGTCCTGCCGGGATCCCAGCATGGCGAAGCCGAGGTTGAGGATCCGGGCGCTGTACCTGTCGACCAGCTGCCCGTAGCTCGAGGAATCCCCGCCCAGGCACTTCCCGACCAGCGTCGAGTCATCCACCGCGCTCCGCCTTTCCATTGACGATCCGGCCCCGCCAGTATAACGGGATTTCCGGAAACGCTCCCGTTTCTCGAAGGAGAGAACCCCGGCTAATCCGGAGGCGCACCCCGGGTATCTATTGCTTGACTCATGGGGCGTCGTCCCTAGAATACGAGCGTCCCGGGGGAAAAAATGGCGTCGGACGGAAGCCGTACCCGTTCGGTCTGGAGCCTGCTGGCGGTGGGAAGCACCCTGGTGACCTGCATCGTGCTGGGCTCCCTCGGGGGCGCCTGGCTGGACCGCAGGTTCGGCACCGCGCCCTGGCTTCTCATCGGCGGACTGGCCCTCGGGACAGGGGCGGGATTCCTGGAGTTGTTTCGAAGCGTGGCTCGCAATCTCAAATGATCGACAGCGGCAGAATCGCCCGGCTCCTCGCGGCGTCTGCGCTATTGACCGCGCTGCTCGCCGCGGGCGCGGGAGTCCTTTGGAAATCCGCCGCGCTCGCGGGCGGCCTCGGCGTCGGCTTCCTGCTCGGGGCGGCCCCCTTCGCCTCCTGGGCCTGGATCGCCTCCCGCGTGATGCGGGGCGTCCGCACCCGCGCCCTCGCGGCCTTCTTGATCGTGACCAAACTGGGCCTCTACTCCCTGACCCTCTGGCTGACCGTGTCCAGGAAGCTCGTCGACCCCGTCGGCATCTTCGCGGGCATGACCGTCGTGGTCTTCGTCCTCTGCGCGGGCGGCCTGCTCGGCGGCCCCGCCCCGAAGGAGGCGGCCTAAGATGCTGCCTTCCCTGCTGCAGGACCACGCCGCCGGCCACGCGGGCGGCGGCCACGCCCCGCCCGAAAGCGTCTTCTCGGGCCTGGGGATCTACCAGGCGGTGCGGGACAGCGCCCTCGGCCGCTGGTTCGGCTTCGACACGACGGACCGCCACCTCGGCCTCTACTGGTTCGACGCGATCGGCTTCTCGCTGATCGGCGCCGTCGTCCTCATCCTCCTGGCCTCGCTGGCGACCCGGCAGTACCAGCGCGTCCCCCGCGGCCTCGCAAACCTCATGGAGTGGGCCGTCGGCCTCCTGCGCGGCCTCGTCCAGGGCTTCATCCCGGGCAAACAGGGCGATCTCTACCTGCCCTATCTCGGCTCGCTCTTCCTCTTCATCTTCATCAGCAACCTGCTGGGCCTGCTGCCCGCCTTCCGCGCGCCGACGATGACGCTCTCGACCACCCTGGCGCTGGGCCTCACGACGTTCGTCATGGTGCAGCAGTACGCCATCCGCGCGACGGGTCTGAAGGCCTACCTGAAACACTTCATGGGCGACGTGCTCTGGCTGGCGCCGCTGATGATCGTCGTCGAGGGCGTGGGCGAGCTGGCGAAGCCGATGTCCCTCTCCCTGCGCCTCTACGGCAACATCTTCGGCGAGGACAACGTCATCGAGCAGCTCATGGGCCTGGGCATCAACAAATACATCCCGGTGCAGGCGCCGATGCTGCTCTTCGCGATCTTCACCAGCTTCCTGCAGGCGTTCATCTTCACGACGCTTTCGACGATCTACATCGCCTCGAAGGTGGTCCACGAGGGCCACGGCGAGGGGCACGGGGACGAGGCCGGGCACGGCCACGCGGCCCCCGCGGCGGCTCACGGCGCGGAGAAGCATGCGCATGGCGCGCATCACTAGATATATTTTTTGGATCAGGAACGGAGGAACGCGGATGCTCAAGAAGGTGCTGACGGTGGCCGCCCTGCTGGCGGTCGTGGCGATGCCCGTGATGGCGGCGGAACTGCCCCAGGACAAGCACGCGGCGGTGGACGCCGGGGCGCTCAAGAACCTCGGTCTCGCGCTGGGCTTCGGCCTGGCGATCGCGGCTGCGGTGGGCGCGATCAGCCAGTCCAACGCGATCGGCAAGGCGGTCGACGCGGTGGCGCGGCAGCCCGAGGCGGGCGCGCGCATCCAGGGCATGATGATCATCGGCCTCGCGCTGATCGAGACCCTCGTGATCTACATGCTGCTGATCTGCTTCATGTGGGGCGACAAGGTCAAGTAGTCCATGCTTGAATCCGCGCTGGCCTCCGGCGGCCTGCTCGACGGCCTGGGGATCAACCTCAAGGTCGTGGCGGTGCAGGTCGTCATCTTCTCGGTCACGTTCGTCCTCCTGAGCCGGATCCTCTTCGGCCGCACGCTGCAGAACATGCAGCGGCGCGAGTCGGAGCTGGAGGCGGCCCGGGGGGAGCTCGCGCAGAGCCGCGCCGAGGCGGACCGGATGACCCACGAGGTCGAGGCCCGGATCAAGAAGGTGGACCAGGAGTCGTACGACCGCACCCAGGCGATGCTGAAGGAGGCGCTGGCGACGGCGGCCTCCCTCGTGGCGAAGGCCCAGGCCGACGCGAAGGCGGAGGTCGAGCGGGCCCAGGCCGACATCGTCCGGGAGAAGCGGGAGGCGCTCGCCGGCCTGCGGACGCAGGTGGAGCGTCTCACCCTGGACGTGGCGGAGAAGGTGCTCGACACGCGCCTGGATCCGGCCGTCCACGGGCCGCTGGTCGGGAAGTTTCTCTCGGAAAGGAGCTGAGCGGTGCATGCAGCGATGATGGCGGCGGGCGGCCCGGGGGCGATGTTCGTCTCCCAGGTGCTGGCGTTCGCCGTCCTCGTGATCGTCGCCGTGAAGCTGATCGTGCCGGCGCTGGGGAAGATCGTCGGCGCGCGCTCGCAATCCATCGGGGACGAATTCGCAAAGCTGGAGCGGGAGACCGCCGGCGCGAAACGGCAGCTCGAGGATCTGAAGCGGCGCGTGGCGGGGCTGGAACAGGAGTCGCGCGAGCGGCTCGAGAAGGCCCTGGCCGAGGCCGCGAAGACCCGGGACCAGGCGCTCGCCGACGCGGGCGTCCAGGCGAAGGCCGCCGCCGAGCGGGCCCGCCGCGAGGTCTCCATCGAACGCGACAAGGCGGTGCTGGAGCTGAGGCAGGCGACGACGGAGCTCACCCTCCAGGCGGCCGCGCACCTCACGAACTCCGTCATGGACGACGGCCTGCAGGGACGGCTGGTGGACAAGTATCTATCGCAGCTGGAAGCGGTGAAGCGGACGTGATCGAGAAGACGCTCGCCAAGCGCTATGCGGCGGCCCTGCTCCGCGTGACCGACCTGGACGGGTCGACCGAGGAGGCGGAGGCGCTGCTGAACGTCCTGAAGCTGGTCTGGGAGTCCGACAAGGGCTTCCGGGGCGTGCTCTCCCATCCGCAGATCCCGCGCAAGGCGAAGAAGGCGCTGCTGCACAAGGCGTTCGAGGGCCGGGCGAAGCCGTCGTTCAGCGACTTCCTCGACCTGCTCGTGGACAAGAACCGCGCGGACCTGATCCCGGAGCTGGCCGAGGTCTTCGACCGGCTGGCCGACGCCTCCAAGGGCGTGGTGCGGGTGACCGTGCGCAGCTGGCGTCCGCTCGAGGCGGCGCGGCAGGAAAAACTGGCTCAGACGCTGTCCCGGATGACCGGGAAGAAGATCGACGTCAAGGCCGAGACCGACCCGTCCCTCGGGGGCGGGATGCAGGTGCTCATCGGGGACACCGTGATCGACGGGACCGTGGCGCACCGGCTCAAGGTGCTGGGCGAGAAGTTCAGGGACTTGCAGAGGAGATAGGGCCCTATGGCCGGAATCCGACCCGAAGAGATCAGCGCCGTCATCCAGAAGGAGATCCAGTCCTACCAGGCCGACCTCAAGATGGAGTCGACCGGGGTGGTGCTCCAGGTGGGCGACGGCATCGCGCGCGTCTACGGCCTCGACAGCGTCATGGCCGGCGAGCTCGTGGAATTCCCCGGCGGCATCTACGGCATGGCGCTCAACCTCGAGGAGGACTCCGTCGGCTGCGTCATCCTGGGGCAGGACCGCGGCATCAAGGAGGGCGACGTCGCCAAGTGCACGGGGCGGATCGCGCAGGTCCCCGTCGGCCCCGAGCTGCTGGGCCGCGTGGTCAACGCGCTGGGCCAGCCCGTGGACGGCAAGGGCCCCATCCCCGCGAAGAAGTTCCGCAACATCGAAGGCCGCGGCATGAACGTCGTGGAGCGGCAGCCCGTCAAGGAGCCCCTCCAGACGGGATGGAAGGCCATCGACGGCATGATCCCCATCGGCCGCGGCCAGCGCGAGCTGATCCTGGGCGACCGCCAGACGGGCAAGACGGCCCTCTGCATCGACGCGATCATCAACCAGAAGGACTCGGGCGTGATCTGCTTCTACGTCGCGATCGGCCAGAAGGCCTCGACGATCGCGAACGTCGTGGACACGCTCACCAAGAACGGCGCGATGGCGTACACCTGCGTCATCTCGGCGCCGGCCGACGAACCCGCCCCGATGCAGTTCCTCGCGCCGTTCACCGGCACCGCGATGGGCGAGGACATCCGCGACAACAAGGGCCATGCGTTCGTGGTCTACGACGACCTCACGAAACACGCGTGGGCCTACCGGCAGATGTCCCTGCTGCTGCGCCGCCCGCCCGGCCGCGAGGCCTACCCGGGCGACGTCTTCAACGTCCACTCGCGCCTCCTGGAGCGCGCGTCCAAGCTCAACAACGACCTGGGCGCCGGCTCGCTCACCTCGATCCCGATCATCGAGACGCAGCTGGGCGACGTGTCGGCGTACATCCCCACGAACGTGATTTCGATCACGGACGGCCAGATCTACCTGGAGCCCGACCTCTTCAACGCGGGCGTGCGGCCCGCGATCAACGTCGGCATCAGCGTGTCGCGCGTCGGCGGCAGCGCCCAGACGGCCGCCATCAAGAAGGTGGCCGGCAAGCTGCGCCTCGACCTCGCGCAGTTCCGCGAGCTGGCGGCCTTCGCCCAGTTCGCGAGCGACCTCGACAAGAACACCCGCGACCAGCTGACCCGCGGCGAGCGCCTGGTCGAGCTGCTCAAGCAGGACCAGCTGGGCCCCCTGCCCTTCGAGCAGCAGGTCATGGTCATCTACGCGGGCACCTCGGGCGCCCTGGACGAAGTCCCGGCCCCCCAGGTGAAGGCCTTCGAGAAGGCCTTCCTGGAGTTCATGGCGAAGAGCCACCCCGGGGTCGCCGAGAAGATCCGCCAGTCGAGGAAGTTCGAGGCGGACAGCGAGGAGTCGCTGAAGAAGGCGATCGCCGAGTTCAAGGTCCAGTTCCTGAAGAAGTAAGCCGGAAGAGGAAGAAGAATGCCCCCGGTCCAGTCACCCAGGGTCGTCAAGCGCAAGATCCGCGCGATCGGCAACATCAAGAAGATCACGCGGGCCATGCAGATGGTCTCGGCCTCCAAGCTGAAGAAGGTCCAGACCCGCCTCCTGGAGCTGCGCCCCTACTCCGACAAGATCCGCGAATTCCTGCTCGGCCTCTCCTCGCAGGTGGCCGACCTGGACTATCCCCTCTTCCAGGCGCGGCCCCAGGTGAAGACCATCGCGCTCGTCGTGGTGATGGCCGACAAGGGCCTCTGCGGCAGCTACAACGCGAACATGATGCGCTACGTCCAGAAGTTCATGGACGAGCAGAAGAAGCCCGTGCGCGTGATCGCGATCGGCCGCAAGTCGGTCGAGTGGTTCAAGAAGCAGTCGGTCGCGCTCAAGGCCGAGTACATCCAGCTGCCCACCGAGATCCCCTTCAGCCAGATCAAGTCGATGACGCGGGAGCTGGTGGAGCTCTTCACGTCGGGCGAGGCGGACGAGGTCTACCTGCTCTTCACGCGCTACGTCAACGCGATCACGTTCAAGCCCGGGCACGTGAAGTTCCTGCCCATCGAGGCGGACAAGGGCTCGGTCAAACTCGCGCACGAGTACGAGTTCGAGCCCGAGCCCAAGAAGATCCTCGACCGGCTGATCCCGCGCTACGTGGAGGTCTCGTTCCAGCGGCTGCTGCTCGAATCGATGTCGAGCGAGCACGCGGCGCGCATGAACGCGATGCGGAACGCCACGGACAGCGCGACGGACCTGATCGGCTCGCTCACCCTCCTGTACAACAACGCCCGCCAGGCGGGCATCACGCGTGAACTCCTGGACATCGTCGGCGGCGCCGAGGCGCTGAAAGGATAAGACATGGCAGCCAACATGGGCAAGATCGCGCAGGTCATCGGACCGGTCGTGGACGTCTCCTTCGAGACGGCGCTGCCCCCGATCTACAGCGCGCTCAAGATCCAGGACCCCGCGCGCTCGATCAACATCATCTGCGAGGTGGCGAGCCACCTGGGGAACAACCTGGTCCGCACGGTCGCGCTCATGCCCACGGAGGGCCTGGTGCGCGGCATGGCGGTCGAGGACACGGGCGCGCCCATCAAGGTGCCCGTCGGCCGCTCCACGCTGGGGCGCGTCATGGACCTGCTGGGCAACCCGGTGGACGGCGGCCCGCCCGTGAAGGGCGAGGAATACTACCCGATCCACCGGCAGGCCCCCCCGCTCGAGGACCAGGAGCCCACGCCCCGCGTCTTCCAGACCGGCATCAAGGTCATCGACCTGCTCTGCCCCTTCCCCAAGGGCGGCAAGATCGGCCTCTTCGGCGGCGCTGGCGTCGGCAAGACGGTGCTCGTGCAGGAGCTGATCCGCAACATCGCGGTCGAGGCCGGCGGCGTCTCGGTCTTCGCCGGGGTCGGCGAGCGCACCCGCGAGGGCAACGACCTCTGGCTGGAGATGAAGGAGGCGAAGTTCAAGGACCCCGCCTCCGGCAAGGAGATGCGCGTCATCGACAAGACCGCGATGGTCTTCGGCCAGATGAACGAGCCGCCCGGCGCGCGCCTGCGCGTCGCCCTCTCCGGCGTCACGTTCGCCGAGTATTTCCGCGACAAGGAGGGCCAGGACGTCCTGCTCTTCGTCGACAACATCTTCCGCTTCGTGCAGGCCGGCGCCGAGGTCTCGGCGCTGCTGGGCCGCATGCCCAGCGCGGTCGGCTACCAGCCGACGCTCGCGTCGGAGATGGCCGCCCTGCAGGAGCGCATCACGTCCACCAAGAAGGGCTCGATCACGTCGGTGCAGGCGGTCTACGTCCCGGCCGACGACATCACCGACCCGGCGCCCGCGACCACGTTCTCGCACCTGGACGCCAACGTCGTCCTGGAGCGGCGCATCTCCGAGCTGGGCATCTACCCGGCCGTGGACCCGCTCAAGTCGACGTCGCGCCTGCTGGAGCCGAAGGTCGTCGGCGACGAGCACTACAAGGTCGCCCGCGACGCGCAGCGCATCCTCCAGCGCTACCAGGAGCTCCAGGACATCATCGCAATCCTGGGCATGGAGGAGCTGGCGGACGAGGACAAGCGGGTCGTCGCCCGCGCGCGGCGCATCCAGAAGATGCTCTCGCAGCCGTTCTTCGTCGGCGAGCAGTTCACGGGGCGTCCCGGCAAGTTCGTCCCCCTCAAGGAGACGATCCGCTCCTTCAAGGAGATCATCGAGGGCAAGTACGACAGCCTGCCGGAGCAGGCGTTCTACATGGTGGGCAACATCGACGAGGCGGTGGAGAACGCGAAGAAGATGGCGGCGGGCGGCTAATTGAAGTTTTCGCTGGCGACGATCCTGTTCGGCGTCGCCGTGATGGTCATGTCGATGGTCATGATCGTCCGCAAGAGCTTCTTCGGCCTCCTGATCCTGCTGGGCCTGGCGCTGGTATACTTCGTGCTGACCATCGTGTCCGAGGCGTTGAAGATCCATGGCAAAAACGTTCAAGGTCGAAATCGTCACCCCTGAGGCGCTCGTCCTCTCCGTGGAGGCCGAGTCGCTGATGATCCCCGCCGAGCGGGGCTATCTCGGGGTCCTGGCGGGCCACGCGCCGCTGCTCTGCACGCTGCAGCCCGGCGAGATCCGCCTGCGCGAGCCCGGCAAGCCCGAGCGCTTCCTGGCGACGAGCGGAGGCTTCATGGAGGTCACGCCCGCCAAGGCGTCGCTGCTGACCGAAAGCGCCGAGGAGCACGCCTCCATCGACGTCGCCCGCGCGGAGGAGGCCCGCAAGCGCGCCGAGGAGCGCCTCGCCTCCAACGACAAGAAGGTGGATCGCGCCCGGGCCCAGGCGGCCCTGGAGCGCGCCCGCAACCGGCTCCAGATCGCCCGCAAGAAGCGCTCCGGATAACCCGAACCCGCGCGGCCGGCATCCGTTGGGATCAGACATGGCCGAACGCAGCAGCCTGCCCTTCAAGGTCCGCATCAGCGGCTGGGTGCTTGTCCTCTCCGGAGGCTCCACCGTCCTCTATTCCGGCGGCTACTCGCCGGAGCAGCCGGCCCTCTTCGTGAGCGGCACCTTCCTCATGATCGGCGGGATGATCCTCACGAGCGTGTCCAGCCTGATCAGCCAGCTCCGGCGCCGCAGGGAGATCCTGGAGAAGGCCGAGGCCTTCGCCCGCGAGGCCCGCGGCGACCCTCCCGGCCCTTTAAAATAAAAAAGGGCGGCCGTGGGTGAGACGGCGCGCCCCGGACAATATGGGTAAGAGGCCGGGACCCATGCGCCCCCATTATGGGAGCGGCTATGGGTCCTCTTCTTATACGCGCCTGCGGGCGGGGGATTTGCGAAAAAAGCGCGTTTGCCGGGGGACCTAGCTCCGGAGTTGTCCCGTCCCCGTCACGACCCACTTCACGCAGGTGAGCTCCTCGGCGCCCATCGGGCCGCGCGCGTGCAGGCGGTCGGTCGAGATCCCGATCTCCGCGCCGAGGCCGTACTGGCCGCCGTCGGCCAGCCGCGTCGAACAGTTCCACATCACGCTCGCGGAATCCACCTCGTTGAGGAAGCGCTTCGCCGCCGCCTCGTTCTGCGTGACGATCGCGTCCGTGTGCGCGGAGCCGTGCGTGTTGATGTGGCGGATCGCCTCGTCGAGGTCCTTCACCACCTTCACCGCCATGACGAGGTCCAGGTACTCCTCGCCCCAGTCCTGCTCCGAGGCGGGCTTGATCTCCTTCGAGATCCGGCGCGAGGCCTCGTCGCCGCGCAGCTGCACGCCCGCCTTCACGAGCCGCTCCACGATCCCGGGGAGCTGCTTCTCGGCGACGCGCTCGTGGATGAGCAGCTTCTCGGCGGCGTTGCAGGTGCCGGGCCGCTGGGCCTTCGCGTTGACGACGAGCGTCCGGGCCATGATGGGCTCGGCCGAGTCGTCCACGTACACGTGGCAGTTGCCCTTGTAGTGCTTGATCACGGGGATGCGGGACTTCTCCGCGACCGAGCGGATCAGGCCCTCCCCGCCGCGGGGGATCACCAGGTCGATGAGCCGGTCCATCGTGAGCAGCTCGTCCACCGCCTCGTGGCCGCCCTCGACGGCCTGGATCGCGTCCCCGGGCAGGCCCTCCTGCGACACCGCCCCCTGCAGGCAGGCGGCGATGATCCGGTTGCTGCGCTGGGCCTCCCGGCCGCCCTTGAGGATGACCGCGTTGCCCGCCTTCAGGCAGAGCGCCGCGGCCTCCGCGGTCACGTTGGGGCGCGCCTCGAAGATCATGAGGATGACGCCGATGGGGACGCGAACGCGCCGGCAGAGGATGCCGCTGGGGCCCTTGCGCTCGTCGTAGATCTTCCCCACGGGGTCCGCCTGCGCGGCGACGACCTCGAGGCCCTTGATGATCTCCTCGACCCGCTTTTCGTCCAGTTTCAGCCGGTCGATCTTCGCCTCGCCCAGGCCGTCGGCCTTCGCCTGCGCGAGATCCTCCCGGTTCGCGGAGAGGACCTCGTCCATCCGCGTGCGGAGCCGCGCGCCCATGGCGCGGATGGCGTTGGCCTTCTGGTTGGAGTTGGCGCGGCGCAGGGCCGCGGCGGCCGCCTTCGCCCGGCCGGCGAGCTGTTCCAGGGGACTGGCCATGATCAAACCTTTCAGAGCTTGCAGAACCGCGGCATTATCCCATCCCGGAGGGGCGAACGCCAGCGGCTCAAAGCTTGCCGAAGTGCGTGAGCCCGATGCCCAGCTCCTTCAGCAGCGGCCGGATCCGGGGGTCGCAGAGCGCCTGCACCTCGAGCTCCCGCTCCGGGCCCTCGAAGCCCGATTCCGCCGCCTTCAGGCCCGGATGCACCATGAGCTCCGTCAGCCCCTCGGGCAGGCCCCGCAGCGTCTCGATCAGGACCTCGGGCGTCAGTTTCCCCGCGAGCGCGGCGCCCAGGAAGTTTTCCGTGGACCTGAGCCGCTCGGCCCCGTAGATCGCGATCGAATTCAGCGCCGACTGCCGGTATTCCTCCACCGCGGCGGAACGCTCCGCGTCCGGGGCCAGCGAGGCCGCCCGGACCCGGTCGGCGGGACAGCGGAAGCAGCGCACCTTGTGGCGCCGGGCCAGGCCCGCGAGCGGGGCGGCCAGCGAGCCGCGGATGTGCACGTGGTCGACGGAGTTCAGGAAGGTCGGCTTGATCCCGGCCCGCTCGAGGATCGCGAACTGCTCCTCCGCCTCGCGCTCGACCTCCCGCAGGTCGACGCGGCCCTCCTTGATCCGGCGCCGCGCCTCCTGCCGCCCCCAGAAGAGCCCCTCCGGGTTCACGAGCGTCTTGTGCCCGAGCACGAGCGGCTCGCCCTCGCTCAGGTTCAGGTGCAGGCCGACGTCGAGTTTCGGCAGCGCCCGCACGATCTTCACCGCCTCGCGGAAGGCCGGCCCGTACGCGAGCAGGGACGCGGAGGTGACGATGCCCTTGCAGTGGGCGTCGATGATCCCCTGGTTGCGCTTCGAGCTGAGGCCCAGCTCGTCCGCCGTGACGACGAGCCATTTCGCGGACATCCTGGAAGCAGTCTACCCCAGGATGACGAGATTGTCCCGGTGGACGATTTCGTCGGACGGACGATACCCGAGGACGCCCTCGATCTCCTCCGTCCGGCGGCCGAGGATGCGGCGCAGGTCGGCGCAGGCGTAGTTGACGAGCCCCTTCGCGACCGCGCGCCCCGAGGGGTCGAGGATCTCCACCATGTCCCCCGGCTCGAAGGCGCCCTCGCAGGCGGTCACGCCGACGGCGAGCAGGCTGCGGCCGTTCTTCACGACGGCGGCCGCGCCCCCGGCGTCGACCGAGATCGTCCCGCCGGATTTCAGGGTATGGGCGATCCAGCGCTTGCGGTGGTCGAGGCGCGTCCCCGTCGGATGGAAGAGGGTCCCGACGCGGCCCTCCAGCGCCTCCCGCAACCGCACCTTCTTCCCGTGGATGAGCAGCAGCGAGCCGCCCGCGGCGGTGACGGTCTTCGCGCAGCGGATCTTGGAGATCATGCCGCCGCTGCCCAGGCCGCTGGTCCCCCCCGCGGCGCCCTCCACCTGGGGCGTGACCTCGCGGATGTCCTCCTGCACGCGGCCGTCCATGAGGAAGCCGTCCACGTCCGAGAGGAGCACGGTAACCTCGGCGTCGATGGCGTTGGCGACGAGGCCCGCGAGGATGTCGTTGTCGCCGAAGCGGATCTCGTCGGTGCCGACCGTGTCGTTCTCGTTGATGACGGGGATGACCTTCCGCCCCTCGAGCACCGACATCATGTTGCGGAGGTTGAGGTAGCGGCGCCGGTCCTGGAAGTCCTCGTGCGTGAGGAGGATCTGGGCGACCGCGTAGCCGAGCGGACCCAGGATCGAGTTGTAGACCTGCATGAGCAGGGACTGTCCGACGGCGGCCGCCGCCTGCAATTCGGGGATGGAGTCCGGGCGCCGCGAGAGGCCCAGGGGCGCGAGGCCGGTCCCGATCGCCCCCGAGGACACGAAGACCACGCTGCGGCCCTCCTCCGAGAGGTGGACCAACTCGCCCAGCAGGCGCTGCAGCAGCGCCGCGTCCGGACGCTGGGCCTCGTCGAGGAGCGTGCGGGTGCCCGCCTTCACCACCAGCCGCTTCGCGCGGGAGAGGAACTCTCGGGAGGACATTGGAGCGCCGATCCTAACACAGGCCGCCCCCCGCATCCAGAGCCCCTGATGCATGAAAGATGGACTCGGCGCATCTTTGTGCTATCATGGGTGCATGCCCTCCCCGGTGGAGCTGCTGCGCGAGCGCTTGAAGACCTTCCTGGTCTTCATCAAACCCAAGATGCTGGTCGAGGGCGCGAATCTCGACCGCCTCACGCAGCTCCGCCGCCTCAGCGACGTGCGATTGCGCTCCTTCGCGGTCGGCCGCCCCGCGATCACCGGCGCGGATCTCTGCGGGCTCCTGGCCGACGAACGCAGCGGGCGCTTCGACGCGGCGGCGGCCGCGACGGGGCTGGTTCCCGCCTCCTACTTCGGCGAGGCCCTCATGCCCCTGGGCGAGGACATGGCCCTGCTGACCGAGGCCTGCCTCGTCCTGCAGGTCGTGGGCCCCCCGGTGCTCGAGCGCTACGCGAAGGAGTTCGTCGCCCAGAAGGGGGTGCTGAAGGCCGGCTACCTGGCCCCGCCGACGCCGAAGTCCCTCCCCGCCGCCGGACCGCCCCTGCCCGAACCCGTCGCGAAGCTGCTCGGCGGCGTGAGCGACCTCTGGTCCATCCCCGCCCACACCCACAAGATCCTGGAGATGCTCGACGCCTCCGAGACGCCCCCCGAGGCGGTCTGCGCGGAGATCGAGAAGGACCCGGGCCTCTCCGCCCAGTGCCTGCGCGTCGTGAACTCGTCGACCTACGGGCTCGGAAGCCGCATCGCCTCCATCAAACGCGCCGTCGTCACGCTCGGCTACCAGCTCACGCGCCGCATCGTCTCCGTCTCCGCCCTCACCTCGAGACTCGGACGCCCCCACGGCGACCTCGACTTCAGCCTGCGCGACTTCTGGCGCCGCAGCCTCGCCGTCGCCCACGGGGCCCAGCTGGTCGCCGCCGCCTCGCGCCAGGGGAACCCCGACGAGCATTTCACCGCGGGCCTGATGCACGCCATCGGAAAACTCGTCGAATACCAGCACCTCCGGCCCCAGCTCCGCCTCATCCTCGCCGAGCTGCGCGCCACGGGGGCGCCCTGGAGCGCGGTGGAACGCCGCCTCCTCGGAACCACCTACGCCGAGATCGGCGCCTGCCTCTGCGAACGCTGGCGCTTCCCCGCGCTCATCGTCGAGGCCGCCCGGCGGCATCTCGATCCGCCGGAAAGCCTCGCGGCGCCGGGCGGGGCCCGGGAGCCCCTGGTCGTGGCCGGACTCGTCGCCCTGCTCGAGGCCCCCGGGGACCGGGCCCGGCACGCCGCCTGGTCCGGCCCGCTCTGGATTCCCGGGGACCGGATCCCGGGCCTGCTGGAGCAGGCCGCCGGCCTCGCCGCCGGCGGCGTGAACGAGCTTTCCGCCGCGTAGCCCGCGTATACTGGGCGCATGCTCGCCCTGCTCCTGAGCCTGGCCCTCCAGGAGGCCGTCCGCACGGGCCTCGACGTGCTGGCCCGCGACGGCTGGAAACCCCTGCAGGGCAAACGCGTCGGGGTCGTCACGAACCCCACCGGCATCGACGCCCGCGGGCGGCACGTCGTGGACCTGCTCGCCGCCGCGCCCGGGGTCCGGCTGACCTCCATCCTCAGCCCCGAACACGGGCTGCGCGGCAACCAGGATGCGCACGTCGAGAGCGGAAGGGACGAGAAGACCGGCCTTCCCGTGCACAGCCTCTACGGAAAGACCCGGAAGCCGACGGCGGAGATGCTCCGGGATCTCGACGTGCTCGTCTTCGACATCCAGGACATCGGCGCGCGCTACTACACCTACATCAGCACGCTCGCGCTCGTCATGGAGGCCGCGAAGGAGCACGACAAGGCGCTCGTCGTCCTCGACCGCCCCAACGCCATCGGCGGCGCCGCGGTGGAGGGGCCGGTCCTCGAGGAGGGCCTGCGCGGCGAGTTCATCGGCTGGTTCGGCCTGCCCACCCGCCACGGGATGACCGTGGGGGAGCTCGCGGGGCTCTACGCCGGCGAGTTCGGAGTGTCCTGCCGGCTCAGCGTCGTGAAGATGGAAGGCTGGCGCCGCGCGACGCTCTTCGACAAGACGGGCCTGGCGTGGGTCAACCCCTCCCCCAACATGCGCGACCTCGACGCCGCCCTCGTCTATCCGGGGCTCGGCGCGCTGGAGGGGACGAATCTCTCGGTGGGGCGCGGCACGCCGCGGCCCTTCCACGTCTACGGCGCCCCCTGGCTCGACGCCGACAGGCTCTGCGCGGACCTCAACGCGCGGGCGCTGCCGGGCGTCCGCTGGAAGCCCGCGACCTTCACCCCCGAGCGCGTGCCGGGCATGCCCGTCTATCCGTTCACGGGACAACGCTGCCGGGGCTTCGAGCCGGAACTCACAGACCGCGCGCTCTTCCGCCCCGTGGCCGCCTCGCTGCACGTCCTCGACGCCCTGTACAGACTGCACCCGGCGGAGCTGAAGTTCGGCAAATGCCCGGCGATGATCGGGCTGAAATCGATCGAGGCGGACCTCAAGGCGGGCCGCTCCCCCGCCGAAATCGAGGCCGCCTGGCGGCCGGAGCTGGAGGCCTTCCTCAGGCTCCGCACGAAACACCTGCTGTATCCGTAGGGCCTCGCCGTCCCCGGTCCGCCGGACGGGCCCCTCAGCGGGGCTCGCAGACCGTCACGTCCGCCCTGCGCGCGGCGGGCTCGACCCGCAACGACTGCATGCGGCCGTCCCGGAACTCCCCTTCCACGATCGTCCGCCGCGGCGCGTGCAGGCGGAACTTGAGATTCCATTCTTTGGGCCACGCGGGCAGGAGCAAAATCCGCTCGCCTTCGGCCAGGAGCACCATGTGCTGCAGCGTCAGCAGGATGCTGCTGCCGTGGTCCTGGTCGGGCACCCAGTCGAAGTTCGGCCCCCACATCGCCGGGAAACGGTGCCTGGGGTTGGAGTTCCCCACCTTGTGGAGGATCTGCTGCCGGGCCTCCGCCGTCAGGCCCAGGATCGCCGCCGCCTGGCCGTCGTAGGACCAGCCGTTCATGCCCCGGTCCCCGCGGCGCCTCCAGGTCTCCACCCCCGTCGCCAGGTCGGGGCGCGCGGCCGAGAACAGGCGGAACGGCCACACGGCGTAGAGCTCCGGATTCTCGCAGTTCGAGCGCTGCTTGCGGAACTTCTCCGCCGGCAGCACGAAGCGCCGTCCCGCCTCCTCGCGGACCGGCAGCGCCGGCGCGGAGGCCTGCATCCGCATCCACAATCCGCGGTCCTCGGCGGGCACCGCCGCCGCGGGCAGCGCCAGCAGCCGCCCCGCCACCGCGTGCAACCCCGCCACGCAGGGCGTGTCGTTCTCCACGTCGTACCAGTAGGTCTCCACCGCCTGGGTGGGGCTGATCCGGAGCCGCCCGTCCGGGTCGCGCGGGAACCGCGTGTCGAAGTAGCGGAGCACCTCGCGGGCCATCGGCACCAGCTCCTCCGCGAGAAACCGGGCGTCCTCGCCGTGCTCGTAGGCGTCCAGCATCAGCATCAGCAGCTCCAGACCCTGCTGCCAGATGTGCCGGATGTACAGGTTGAGGAAATCGCCGGGCGCGCGCCCCTCGCGCTTCCAGCCGTAGTCGCCGTTGGAGGCCGTCCCGAAGCAGGACACCGTCTCCTGGAAGCAGACCCCCTCCGCGCCCGTGTAGAGCTTCGTGCGGGCCTTCGCCAGCGGGAGCTGCCCGCGGTAGAAGCGGAAGAGCGGCTCAAGCAGGTCGAGATCCCCCGACGCGGGCAGGGGGAAATACGGCAGCCGCGTGTTCTGCCACCAGTAAGCGTCGCCCCAGCGGCGCCAGTCGGCGTTCTGCCGGGGCCCGCCCGAATGGACGGGCTCGACGGTGAAGAGCGACCCGTTGAACTTGATCGGATACGCGCCCCGTCCGGCGCAGGCCGCCATCCAGCGCTGCAGGACGTAGGCCTGCGTGATCCGGGACAGGGACGGATCGTCCCCGGCCCCGCCGCCGACCCGGATCCAGCTGCGGGCCCAGAAGGCGTCCCACCAGGCCGCGGTCGCCGTCGCGGCTGCCGCCGGCTCCCCCGCCTTCGCGGCGATCGCGGCGAGTTCCCGCTCCCAGGCCTCGGCCGAGTCCGGCTGCGAGGCATGGGTCGCGATGCGGAGCGCGAAGGACTTCACGGGCCCCGGCGAGGCCAGCCCGGCCGCGCCCTCCCGGGCGAACCCGGGGGCCTCCATCCGCCCCCCGAAGGTGCGCCGGATCAGCGGATCGAGGACCAGCGGCGCGAGGCTCTCGCAGCCCTGGTGCCGGAGCGTGAACGGGACGATGGACCCCTCGTTGCGGTGGTACCAGACCACGGCGTCGGCGGGGCCGGCGGCGACGACGTCCGCGGACTCCCAGAGCTCGACGTGCCCGGGGGCCTCGCGCATCGTCCAGCAGGACTCCAGCGCCTCCCCCTGGATCCGCGTCCGCTGCGTGCGCCAGGTCTCGAAGGCCGCGCGCACCTCGAGGGGGCGGGCGGATTCCCCCGCGACGTAGATCACGGGGGCGCGGGCGTCGACGAAGATCCTCAGGAGGACCTCGCTTCCGGGCGGGCCGGCCGCGAGGTGCACGGCACCCTCCCTCAACCGGAGCGTCTGCCGGAACGGGGCCCCCTTCGCGAAGGGGTTGGGGGAGAGCCGGACGCGGATGCGGCCCAGCTTCAGCAGCCGGGACACCTCGCTCCAGGCGTCGGTGCGGGCGACGGTGAAGACGAGATCGCCCCCCTCCTCGACCCAGAGGTTGAGCCCGACTTCGCCGTTGCCCAGCGGCATCGAGCCCGAGGCGTCGGCGCCCGGAGTGGTCCAGACCACGTCGTGATCCCAGGCCCCGTCCTGCGGCGGCAGGAGCAGCCAGGAGACCAGCAGCAGGGCGGGGTTCATCGGAGCCGCCCCAGGTACTCCTCGTAGAGCTCCCCGGCCCGGGCGTCGCCGAGGTCCCTTCCCACCACGAGCCGCGCACGGGCGACCGCGCTCTCGCCGGCCGCCAGATCGCGACCGAACAGGGAGAGATAGAGCGAGCGGTGCCCATCGGCCCCGTGGGGGGTTAGGACGGCGAAACAGTCGGCCGGGGGCGACATCACGATCCCGGCCAGGCCGCCGGCGGGATCGCGCCGGATCGCCAGCGCCCCGGCCAGCGGGGGCCTCAGGGTCCAGGCGACGGGATGGGGGGGACAGGCCCAGCGTCCGTCCCGGAGAAGTTTGACGGCTTCGTCGTCCCGGGGGAAGGCCTGCCAGTCGCCCGCCTCCCGGGTCGCGGGAACGAAGACGGGGCCGCCGGGCCCCTGCGCGCGGACCCGGGATTCGGGGAAGCCGTTGAAATAGGAGGCCAGGAAGACCTCGAAGCCCCGGAGCGGTTTCTCCGCCCGGACCGTGACGGCGTAATCGACGATCCCGGGCGCCGCCCAGCGGTAGACCTCCAGAACCTCGAAGGGGTGCTCCGCATCCGCGCCGCGGCGGACGCTCACGGAGCCGTCCTTCTCGAGTCCCGCCCGGGCCGCCCAATCGCGGGCGTCCGGAAGATGCCGCGCGCCGGCCGTCAGGAGCCGGTAGGCCGACAGCAGGCCGTAAGGCTGCGCGAGCGGGAGGCCCGTGGCGGCGTCGAGCACCGGCGCCAGGCCGCCGCCCTTCCCCCCGGCCCGGAGGCCCCCGCGGAGCAGGCCGGTGTCGAACACGAATCCGCGATCCTCCTCCCGGAACGTCGGAGGCGGGGGATCCTGGAACGCGGCGAGCAGGAACGGCAGCGTCCGGAGCAGCGGCCCGACGGCGGACGGGATCATGGCTTCTTCCCGGGCCGGGAGGCCTTGGAGCGTTTCTCGAGCTCCGCCTCCAGCTTCGCGATGTGTCGCCCGGGCGTCCGCCGGAACTCCTCGACCTGCCCGGGGCCGGCGAGGCGAAGGAGCAGGTTCGCCGCGACGAGATCCACGGCCGCCTCTCCCAGGGGTTTCCCGCTGACGACGCAGGTCCCCAGCGGATAGGCCGCCTTCTGCTTCCGGACGACCGCCTCGTCGAGTTTCGCGAACGACGCCTCCGGCCCCTGCTCGACCGCCTGGCGGCAGAGCTCGTCGCAGACCCGGAAGAGCCGGTTGCGGAACACGAAGTTCAGGGCGCCCTCCTTCAGGACCTTGCCGTCCGGAAGACAGGTGGTCAGGGGATAGCGGGGCCCCTGCTGCTCCACGATGCGGCGGTCGATCTCCTCCAGCCACGCGAAGCTCTCGCGCGCGAACTTGTCGCCGCACTCCTTGCAGCAAAGGCGGACCTCCCGGCCCTCCACCTCGAGCACCTTCGCGCCTTCGTCCAGCTCCGTGCCGAGCAGCACGCAGACGGGAAGCGGGTACGGATCGCCCGCGCCGGACCCGGCGGGACGCAGCCCCGCCGCGCACCACGCGAGCACCACCGCGGATCGCCACGTCCGGCCCATCCTCATGCGTCCCGTCCGTCCTCCGCACCCCCGTTAAAGATACGCCGCATTCGACCCCCTCGCGTAACCGGGTTACGTTATTAGGACGGACGGCGGTTACATTCCGCCCCTCCCCGCCCACTCACGGAGTGATGACGAGAACGACGCTGCTCCTGCTCCTCCTCTCCGCCGCGGCGGAGGCCCAGAGCCTCACGGTCGACGCGCGCGGGGAGGCCGTCCGGATCCCGAGGCGCCTCTTCGGGACGGGGCTGCGGCAGAACATGGAATCGGACGCCCGGATCCCGAAATTCCTCCGGGAGACGGGCATCACCCTCCTCCGCTACCCCGACTCGGTCGACTTCGGATACACCTGGGACTGGGCGGCGGGCGGCGTGATGACGCGGAACGGCCGGGCGCTGACCTCGTCGCTGTCGCGCTTCGACGCCGCCGTCCGGCTGGCGCGCGACGCGGAGGCGGAGCTGTTCTTCACGACGAAGATCCACGGGTCCACGCCGGAGGAGGCGGCGCGCTGGGTCGCCGAGGCGAAGGCGCGCGGCCGGGGCGGATCCTACTGGTGCCTCGGCAACGAGCCCTACTTCCAGGGGGAGTTCGGCGTCGCCCGGGAGGCCTATGTCGACCTCGTGAAGCGCTTCGCCCCCGCGATGAAACGGGCGGACCCGGAGATCCGGATCGGCATCGCCTGGGGCGGCCCCTACATCGAGGAGCAGGCGGACAAGGGCCGGGACAGCTTCGTGCTGCGGGGCGCGAAGGAGTGGGTCGACTTCATCGACTTCCACTTCTACACGGGGCGCTGGGACGCGAAGGCCGGGGTCGACCCGAAGCGCATCCTCGGCGGGTCGCTGCTGGTGGCGGAGCATCTCCGGAAGATCCGGGAGATCTTCCGGCGCGAGGCGCCCGAGAAGGCGGACGCGATCGAGATCCACTACTGGGAATGGAACGGCCCGCCCTGGCCGGAGGTGGGCGGGATCCAGACGCTGGCGACCGCCCTCTTCGCGGCCGACGTGCTCGGGGAGCTGGCGAGGGGCGGCGTCCGGGCCGCGATGCAGTACAACCTGCAGGAGCACGCCTGCGGGCTCATCCCCGGCTGGGAGCAGGAGCATCCGAAGGACTGGCCCACGGAGACCTGGAACGGACGCACGGTACGACCGATCGCGCACGCGCTGCGCCTCTGGAGCCGGGAGATGGGCCCCCGCCTGCTCCGCTGCGCCGTCGCCGGCGGCGGGGCCTTCGCGACGAAGGACTGGAACACGCTCGTCAACTACCAGGGCGAAGTCCCTTACCTCGCCGCGCACGCGACGCGAAGCGAGGACGGGAAGGCCCTGCAGCTCATGGTCATCAACCGGCACGAGAAGGACGACCTGAACGTCGCGGTGACGCTGGCGGGCTTCACGCCCGGGCCGGAGGCCGAGGTGCTCGTGCTGAACGGCCCGGCGCTGACGAGCCACAACGACGTCGCGGACCGGAAACCCCTCTGGCATTCCTTCCAGGACGCCCCCGAGCCCCGGGTGACCCTGGAGCGCTCCTCCTGGAAGGGGGCCGCCGCGGCGTTCCCCTACGTCTTCAAGGCGCACTCCGTCACGGTGCTCCGCCTCGAAGCGGCGCCCTGAGGGACGTCCGGCCCCCGGCTATTTCTTCAGCCGCGCGATGACGTCCTTGATCTGGGCCTCCGCGGTCTCGATCGGCAGCTGGCAGGTGCCCGCGCCGTGGTGGCCGCCGCCGCCCAGCTCCGCGCAGAGGTCGCCCGCGCTCAGCTTGCAGGTGCGGTTGAAGATCGAGTGGCCGATCGCGACGTTGACGGTCTTCCCCTCCTTGCCGCGGAAGATGCGGACCTCGACGTTGCACTGGGGATAGAGCGTGTAGACGAGGAAGCGGTTCCCGACCGGCGCGTTCTTGACCGCGCGGAAATCCGTGACGACGACGGTGCCGTCCGCCTTCGTGTTGGCCTGCAGCAGGTTCTTGAACTCCGCCTGCTCCTGGAGGACGCGGTCCACCCGCTTCTTCACCTCGGGATGCTGCAGGATCTTCTCGAGGGGGACCTCCTTGATGTACTCGACCAGCCAGCGGAAGTACTTCTGGAACTCGGGGCCGAGCCCCGTGCGGGGGTCGAGCGTGTAGCCCAGCAGGATCCAGCCCTTCGGGTCCGTGACGTCCGCCTGGGTCAGCTGCGCGGCGTCGAGCTTGTCCGTCTCGACGAGCAGGTCCCTGTACTTCTCGAATTCGGGGCGCTTGTAGTAGTCGTAGACGACCCGGGCCGCGCTGGGCGCGACCTTGAAGCTGCCCTTGAAGGCCCCGATCCCCGCGAGCTTCGACTCCTCGGAGACGTGGTGGTCGAACCAGAGGCCGCAGCCCTTGACGTAGGGGAGGTTGACGACGACGTCCTCGGCGTCGCAGGGGACGCGTCCGTCCTGCACGTCCTTGGGATGGGCGAATTTCACCTCGGTGATCTTTTCCGCGATGCTGATGAGCACCGTCGCCGTGAGTCCGTCCAGGTCGCCGCGAGTCAGGACGCGCATGATTCCTCCCTTGTCGTGAAAGGCCCCACCCCGCCGCCACGGCGGGCCCGGATACAGTTTAACGCGGGAATCCCCGGACGGGGGAAAATCAGAACGCCAGCACCCACTGGGTCATCCAGAGGGTGTCGTGCGGCTCCCGTCCGCCGTGGGTGTAATTCAGTTCCACCCCGCTCTTGAGGAAGAGGTTCTTCGTGAAGAAGTAGCCGCCGCCGAACTCCACCCTCGTGACGTTGCGGTCCCACTGATGCAATTCGCCCGAGGCGTCGCGCACGTCCCCGAACTGCACCTGGCCGACCCGCGCCGCCCCGAAGAGGCCCGGCAGGATCGTGTACTTCCCTTCCACGTACCAGGTGACGAGGTCGATCTCGCCCGTCGCGGGCGCGTCGAAGCGCGTCCAGTAGGCCTCCGCGAAGACGTCGAGATCCCCCCACCCATACTGCACGTCGACCCCCGCGAGGGTCTGCGGGAAATCGCCGGCGTCGCGGCCCCGGGGGAGGGCGTCGGCATCCTGCCGCTCGTAGGGGCCCCGCGACCAGGTCGCGCCCAGCGTCGTGCTCGGGTGCAGGGCCCAGGCCATGCGCAGATAGACGTTCGGATCCCGGAAGTCCCCCTCGTGGAGCGTCCAGTCGGCGGCCCAGGTCGCCGGGGCGGAATTCATGAGCGCCGCCGCGTAGCTCAGCGTCCCGGCCTGGCCCGAGAGCATCGCGCCCGTGCCGTAGACCTCGCGCCAGATCGGAACCCGCCAGTCCTTGACGTCCGGGGCGTCGCGGCGGGCCCGCAGCTGCGCGGGGGTGTCGCCCACCGTCGCGAACGAGGTGACGTGGTCGTACGCGATCGGCATGGAGACGAGCGGGTTCTTCGAGGGTTCGTGGCGCGGCAGGAAGTTGCCGATCGGGGCGGCGAACTTGCCCAGCGTGAGCTTCGGCGCCCAGGGGGCGTCGGGCAGCTCCAGCCGCACCCAGTACTGCTCGAAGCGCGCGCCCCAGTCCTCGTCCGCGATCGCCGGCGCCCCGCGGTCCGCCCGCCCCTCGACGAACCAGGTCAGCCAGCGCCCGTACGTCCCGTCGAGGAAGAGCTTCAGGCGCGCCACGATCTCGGGGCTGTCCTCCCAGCGGGTGCGGTGGTAGTGGTCCGAGCGCAGCGGCGCATCCTCGAGGGTGAGCCCCGGCGACTCCTGGTCGAAGACGAGCAGCTCGAGGGACAGCTCCCCGCCGAACTCCGCCGTGAAGTCCCCCAGCGACAGCGAGAGATCCAGTTCGTCCAGGGCGCGCGCCCAGTCCGCCGGCGTGCCCGGACCCTCCCCCTCCTGCGGCGCGAGCGCGAACAGCAGGCCGATCAACAGGTTCATGACAGCACCTCGTAGACTCCGATCGGGTAACTCAGACCCTTCACGTTGACGGGCTCCAGCTCGCGCGACTTCACGAGATCCTTCACGTGCTCCCAGGTCTGCCGGGTGATCAGGACCTGCCGGGGCGCGGCCTTGCCGCAGATGCGCGAGGCGAGGTTCACCTCCTCGCCCAGGACCGTGTACTCCAGGCGGTTCCGGGCGCCGACCTTGCCGAGCACGGCGACGCCGGTGTTGATGCCGATGCCGCTGAAGAAGAGCGGCAGACCGCGGGCGGTGCGCCGCTGGTTCCAGCGCTCCATCCAGCGCTGCATCTCGATGGCCGCCTTCACCGCGCGCAGGGCGTGGTCCTCGACGGCCCTGGGCGCCCCGAACATGGCCATGAGCCCGTCGCCGAGGAACTTGTTGACGACGCCGCCGTTGCGTTCGATGGCGCTGGCGAGCAGATCCATGAGCTCGTTGAGCATGTCCATGACGTCCTCGGGGTCCATGCCCTCGGTGCCGCTCGTGTAGCCGCGGATGTCCATGAAGACGATGGAGATCACGCGCCGCTCCCCGTTGCCGCGCTCCGTGCCCTTGAGGAACTCCTCGGCGACCTCGGGGGACAGCGTCTTGTTCATGATCTCCTGCCGCTTGCGGAGGCCGTCGGTCATCTCGTTGAACGCCGCCCCCAGGCGCCCGATCTCGTCGCGGCCGCGGATCTCGACGGGCTTCGAGTAGTCCCCTTCCGCGATGCGGCGGGCGGCGGCGACGAGGGCCTCGACGGGGCGCGACACGCCCTGGGAGATGCCGGCGCTCACGAGGGCGGCCACCAGGATCGCCGCCAGCAGGGCCGCCCCGCCCGAGAAGAGCACGCCGCGGCGCTGCGCGTCCACGCCCCCCATGGACTTGAGCAGCACGACCGCGCCGAACTCGGAATCGGGCGGGCGCCGCGACTCGGCGAGCCAGCGGGCGCCGGCGAGGGAGAGGCCGCCCTCCGTCCCGGACGCCGGGGTCCAGGCCTCGAGGGTCCGGAAGACGGCGGCGCCGTCCCGCACCAGGGCGATCTCCACGGCGAAATCGCGCGCGAGGGCGCGGAGCAGGTCCTTGAGGGCCTTCCCGAAGACGAAGTAGCCCTTCTCGTGCTCGAAGCGCAGGGCCAGGAAGGGTTCGCCGTCGAAGTCGGTGAGCGCGACGGGCCGTTCCCGGATCCAGCCCTGCATGGGGGGCGCCTTCACCCCCGGCTTCCGGAGATGCCGGAGGAGCGGGTCCCCCTTCAGCGTGCGCACCTCGTAGAAATCCGGGTCGATCTTGAGCGCGCCGAACTGGAACTCGATGGCCTCCCGCACCGCCGCGACGTCCCCCGAGGCCGCCGCCTCGGAGATGGCGGCGTCGAAGCGCGGCCCGGAGAACGGCGCCCCGAGCGTCTGCAGCTGGACCAGCTGCTCGCGCAGCACGCCGAGCAGGGCCGTGTGGGTGCGCTCGAGCTCCTCGCGCGCCTGCTCCTCCGCCCGCGACGTGAGGGTCGCGATCGCCGACCCCGCCGCCGCGGCCACGAGGGCGCAGGCGGGGAGGAGGACGGAGAGGAAGATCTTGGCTCTGAATTTCACCGGGCGTCGCAGCAGGCGGAGAGCGGCAGCGGGCGCCCCTCCGGGGCGTCCCCGGACAGGGACAGGGTCACGTCGACCTTCGTCCCGCCGGCCTTCACCTCGATCGCGGTCCGCACCGGATCGAAGAACTCCTTCCAGGTCACGAGCGTGTACGATCCCGCCGGCACCCCGGAGATCTTGAACGTGCCGTCGGCGGCGGCCGTCGCGAACCACGGGTGGTCGAAGACGTGGACGGCGGCGCGCATGTGGTCGTGGACCTCGCAGCGGACGTCGACGAGGCCCTTCGCGTCGAAGAGGACCTCCTTGGTCTGTCCCTTCGCGTAGCGTCCCAGGTCGAAGCGCTTGGATTTCGAATAGGAGAACACGTTGTGCGTCAGGTTGTCGCCGTTGGGAAACGAGACGGTGCTGCCGGCCGTGACGGCCAGGACGCGCGGGCGGAATTCCAGGCCCTCCTGGCGGATCTCGCTCCGGACCGCGGGCGCGGGGGCCGCCGGGGCGCCCTCGATCCAGAGCACCGCGGGCGAGGGGTCCGGCTCCTTCCGCTCGTTGATGCCGGGGCCCGCGTACTTGATGCGGGCGCGGAGTTTCTTCTGGGCGGCCCCCTCGACGGCGTTCACGGTGCCCGTGACGTCGGCACCCCGGTCCTGGGGGAGGGCCAGCAGGAGCAGCAGCAAGGTGGACATGAGGGCCCATAATACCGTATGGGGAGCCCGCTTTCTTAATTCTCTATTCTTCATTCCTCTTTCCGGCTTCAATGGCGGCGACCCATGACGAGCGAGACCTCCTCCCCGATCCAGGATCCCCCCCGGACCCCCTGGGGCATCCTGCGCTCCGTCGGCCCGGGCCTCATCCTCACGGCGAACATCGTCGGGACGGGCGAGCTCATCGCGACCACGAAGCTGGGCTCCGAGACCGGGTTCACGCTGCTCTGGTTCATCATCCTCGGCTGTTTCATCAAGGTCTTCGTGCAGGTCGAGCTCGGCCGCTACGCGCTGTCCGAGGGCATCGGCAGCCTGGAGATGCTCGACCGCCTCCCGGGCCCGAGGGCCGGGGTCCGCTGGGCGGTCTGGTTCTGGTTCATCATGTATCTCGGCACGCTCTGCCAGATGGCGGGCATGGTGGGCGGGGTGGCGAAGCTCTTCGCCGGGGCGCAGGGGCTGGTCTGGCCCTGGGCGGTCGCCGCCGCCGTCTCCTGCGCGGTGCTGCTGCTGGTGGGCCGCTACGCGCTGGTCGAAAAGGCCTCGACCGTCATGGTCGTGCTCTTCACGCTCTGCAACCTGCTGGCGGTCGTCTGCCTCCAATGGACCGCCCGGCGCGTGACGGGGGCGGATCTGGGGGAGGGCTTCCGCTTCGGGTTCCCGAAGGACCTCGGCACGGCGTTCATGACCTTCGGCATCATCGGCGTCGGCGCGGCGGAGCTCATGTTCTATCCCATCTGGTGCCTGGAGAAGGGCTACGCGAAGGCCTGCGGCCCGCGCGACGAGAGCCCCGAGTGGCGGGCCCGAGCGGAGGGCTGGATGCGCGTCATGCGCTGGGACGCCTGGATCTCGATGGTCGTGTACACGGCGGGCACGATCGCGTTCTACCTGCTGGGCGCGGCGATCCTGCACCGGCAGGGGCGCGTCGTGGAGGACAAGCGGGCCTTCGAGACGCTCGCGCTGCTCTACACCGAGAGCCTCGGCGCGCCCGGGGTCTGGGTCTTCCTCGTCGGCGCGTTCATGGTGCTCTACTCCACCTATTTCGTGTCGACCGCGTCCAATGCGCGGCTCTTCGCCGACCTGGGCCGCCTCCTGGGGGCGTTCAAACATCCGACGCCCGAGTCGCGCATGAGGACGGTGAAGTTCGCGATCGCGGGGATCGCGGGATTCACGCTGCTGCTCTTCCTCACGGTGGGCGAGCCGGTGAAACTCGTGACCATCGGCGGCACCGCCCAGGCGCTCATGCTGCCCTTCCTGGGCTTCGCCGCGCTGTACTACCGGAAGCGCGTGCCGGACTTCCTGCGCGGCGGGCCCGCCTGGTCCGCGTTCCTCATCGTCTCGTTCCTGGCGATGACGCTGCTGGGCCTCTACCAGGCGGGCGACAAGACGGGATTCTGGAAAGCCCTGGGACTTCAGAAATAAGGACCAACCATGCCGACGACGATCAGCGGCCTCAGCGTGCGCGACATCCGCTTCCCCACCTCGCGGCATCTCGACGGCTCCGACGCGATGAACGTGGATCCCGACTACTCCGCGACCTACGTCGTGCTGACGACGTCGTCCGGCCTCGAGGGCCACGGCCTCACGTTCACGTGCGGCCGCGGGAACGAGGTCGTCAACAAGGCCGTCGAGGCCTACCGGCCGCTCGTGGTCGGAAAGACCCTCGAGTCGATCACGAGGGATTTCGGCGGCTTCTGGCGCCGGCTCTCGCAGGACAGCCAGCTGCGCTGGCTCGGGCCCGAAAAGGGGACGACGCACCTGGCCATGGGCGCGGTGCTCAACGCGATCTGGGACCTCTGGGGCAAGAAGGAGCGGAAGCCGGTCTGGAAGCTCGTCAGCGACATGAGCCCCAAACAGATCGTCTCCCTCATCGATTTCCATTACATCACCGACGCGCTGACGCCGGAGGAGGCGCTCGCGATCCTGACGCGGATGCAGCCCGGCCGCGCCGCGCGGATCCGGGAGATGAAGCGGACGGGCTACCCCGCGTACACGACCTCGGCGGGCTGGCTGGGCTATTCGGACGCGAAGATACGCCGCCTCTGCCGGGAGGGGCTGAAGGCCGGCTGGTCGCACTTCAAGATGAAGGTGGGCGGCGACCTGCCCGACGACCTGCGGCGCCTGCGCATCGTGCGCGAGGAGATCGGGCCGGACCGCAAGCTGATGGTGGACGCCAACCAGAAATGGGACGTGCGCCAGGCGATCGAGTGGATGCACGCGCTGGCGAAATTCAACCCCTGGTGGATCGAGGAGCCGACGAGCCCGGACGACGTGCTCGGCCACGCCGCGATCGCGCGCGCGATCGCGCCCATCGGGGTGGCGACCGGCGAGGCCTGCCAGAACCGCGTGATCTTCAAGCAGCTCTTCCAGGCCAACGCGATCCGCTTCTGCCAGCTCGACTCCTGCCGCCTGGGCAGCGTCAACGAGATCCTCTCGGTGATGCTGATGGCGGCGAAGTTCGGCGTCCCGGTCTGTCCCCACGCCGGCGGCGTCGGCCTCTGCGAGTACGTCCAACACCTCTCGCTGATCGATTACATCTGCATCTCGGGCTCGCTCGAGGACCGCATCCTCGAATACGTCGACCACCTGCACGAGCACTTCGAGGATCCCGTCGTGATCCGCCGCGGCCGCTACACGGTCCCGACGGCGCCGGGCTACTCGATCACGATGAAGCCCGCCTCGCTGGACGCGCACGAGTTCCCGGGCGGCGCGGTGTGGAGGGGCGGAGGGCGATAGGCGTGAGGCGGTGTCTCTTCCCGCCTATCGCCTCTCGCCTCTCGCCGACCTGAAGCCGGCCGCGAAGACGAGCAGCACCGCCGCGCAGCCCAGGAGCGGCACGCACCAGACGAAGCGCCAGTCGGTGCCGGAGGGGCCCGCGCCCCAGAGCATCGTCTGGCCGACCAGGAAGTTGCCCAGCAGGTGGCCCGAACCGTCCGCCGTGAGCCCCATGAGGCTCTGCACGCTGGCGCGGGCGTCGCGGTCGGCGAGGCGGTCCGCATACATCGTGGCCGCGATGCGCCAGCAGCCGAAGCAGATGCCGTGCAGCGCGACCGCTCCCAGCAGGAACGGCAGGCCGCCGTACGCGAAGAAGGCGAAGCGCAGGACCCAGGCGCCGAGGCCCACGAGCATCGTGGCCTTCGCCCCGAGCCGCTCGTAGATCCGTCCCAGCCCGAACACGATGAAGACCTCGGTGATCTGGCCCAGGCTGAGGACGGCGGAGAGGTTCTTCGCGGAGACCCCCGACGACTGCAGGTAGAGCGGCCCGCGGGCGTAGTAGAAGCTTCCGAAGACGATGAGGACGAAGAGGCAGGCCGTCAGCAGGGCGAAGGAGGGCTCCCGCAGCATCGCGAGCGCCTTGCCCACGGCGCTGCGGCCCCCCGCGTCCCGGCCCGGCGGCGTGTGCGGCAGCGCCAGCGCGAAGCCGGCGTTCACGAGGGCCAGGAGGCCGGCCAGCGCCAGCGAATCCGCCAGGCCGCGGCCGCTCACGTGCATCCAGAGTGAGAGCAGGTTGGCCCCGGCGACGTGGCCCAGCGTCCCCCAGGCCCGCACGAAGGGGAATTCCCGCGAGGGCTCCCGGAGGTTCTGGAACGCGAGCGAGGTGGCCAGCGGGAAGAGCGGGGCCGTGAGCAGGAGGGAGGCGAGCAGGAGTCCGGCGACCGCCGCGAAGCCCGTCGCCCGGGACGCGAGGAGCATGAGGAGCCCCCCGCCCAGGGCGAGACCGGAGACCAGGCGTTCGCCGGAGACCCAGCGGTCGGCGGCCTGTCCGGCCAGAAGCGGGGAGATCATCGTGGCGAGCGGGGCGGTGGAGAGCGCGGCGGCGAGCTGGAACTCCGAGAAGCCCAGGTCCTTGAGGTGCGCCGCGAGCACCGGCTGCCAGGCGCCGACGATGGCGCCGCTGAGAAACATGTTGGCGGAGAGCCGCGCGCGGGGGGACTGAGTCACGAGGCAGGGATTGTAGCGGCCGCGCCCGCCGGGGGCGCTACTTCTTTCCGCCCTCGGTGGCCACCAGGGGCCGCGTCGCCTTCTTCAGGAAGAGGATGGCGAAGCAGCTGTCCCAGGTGCCCCCGCCCCAGGAGCCGTCGCCCTTCTGGGCCTCGAGCAGCACCTTGCAGCCGTCGAGGTACCAGTCGTGGTTCCCGATGAGGGTCGTGTCGTAGAAGATGGCCGCGCGCTCCAGTCCGTAGAG
This sequence comes from uncultured Planctomycetales bacterium, assembly GCA_964619955.1. Taxonomy (GTDB): domain Bacteria; phylum Planctomycetota; class MHYJ01; order MHYJ01; family JACPRB01; genus JACQFK01. The sequence goes on along the minus strand of CAZUJF010000008.1, from coordinate 5,407 downwards.
GTAGTAGTAGTGCCAGCCGCCGCCGTGTTTGGGGTTCTCGGTGACCGAGTAGTTCGCGTTCAGCCAGGACATGCCGTTCTTGATGATCGCGTTCTTCTTCCAGTCCTTCTTGAGCATGTAGTCGTAGATGACGAGGCTGCCGACGGCGCCGACGCTCATCGACCCGTAGGGCTCGCCCTCGCCGGCGCCCTTGTAGGCCCAGCCCTGGGGCGTGCCGCCGAAGCCGCCGGAGGCGACGTCGTTCTTGCCCTTGCCCTCGCCGGCGTGGGCGGACTCGATCCACCAGCGCACGGCGGAGAGGATCGCGTCCTCCGGGATCAGGATCCCGGCGTCGAAGCAGGCGCGCAGCCCGAGCGCCCCGTACTGGCTGTTGGAGTTGTCGCCGGAGCCGCCGCCGTCGCGCTGGCGCTTGATCGCGATCTTCTTGACGACCTTCGGCTTGGCCTTCTTCTCGCCGCCGAACTCGCGGACGCCGCCGGTCTTGACGTCGCCGCCGCCCGAGGCCACCGGGGCGGGCAGGTCCTTGGGGGGCGTCGTCGGGCTGCCGTAGGACCACTGTCCGTTGGTGCACTGGTTGTCGAGCAGGGTCTGCGCGCAGTAGGCGATGCGGTTCTGGTATTTGACCCGGTCGATCTCCTCGAGGCACATGGCCTGGAGGGCGGTCTTGTAGGTCTGGAAGGGCTCCTCGGCGAGGATGCGCTCGAGCATCTGCTTGTAGCGGGGGTTGCCCGCGGAGACCTCCGCGTGGATGAAGGTCCAGAGGATGAGTTCGTCGCAGTGCTCGGCCTTGGAGTGCTCGTGGCCGGGCGAGGGCGCGGTCTTGAGCCATTCGATGCCGCGCTTGACGGCGTCGTCGATGCGCTTCTGGTCGACCTGCGCGGAGGCGGCCGAAGCGAAGGCCAGGAACGCCGCAAACACCGTGAAGACGTGTTTCATATCAGATCCCTTCCAAGCTCCCCTGCCGCAGCCGCACTATATACGCCGTCCGGGCGCCCCCGGGCTCACTTCTTCAGCTTCCCGCCCCCCTCCGTCGCCACCAGCGGCCGGGCCGCCTTGCGCAGGAAGAGGATGGAGAAGCAGGTGTCCCAGGTGGTGTTGAACCAGTCGGTGTCCTTGCCCCAGGCGCCGTCCTCGCCCTGGGCCTTCAGCAGGGCGTTGGCGCCGTCCTTGTACCACTCGTGTTCGCCGAGCTTCTCGACGCCGAAGAGGATGGCGGCCCGTTCGAGGGCGTACATGAAGTAGGTGTTCCAGGGCTGGACCTGGTAGTGGACGTTGAGCCAGTTCATCCCGCCCTTCACGAAGGAGTCCTTCTTCCAGTCCCGGTCGAGCATGTAGTCGAAGATGATGAGGGCCCCCGCGCCGCCCGCGCTCATGGCGTGGTAGGGGCCGCGTTCGTCGTCGTTCTGGGACTTGTAGTTCCAGCCCTCGATCTTGCCGCTCAGGCCCGAGGGCACGGCGAGCTTCACGGGCTTGCCGTCCTTGTCCTTCTTCGGATCCTCGAACTGGCTTTCGCGCCACCACTTCACCGCCATGAGGATGGTGGCCTCGGGGATCATGATGCCGGCGTCGTAGCAGGCGCGCAGGCCCAGGGCGGCGTACTGGCTGTTGGAGTTGTCCCCGCCGTCGGGCCCCTCCTTCATGCGCTTGATCGAGACGTGCTGGAGGATCTTCGGCTTGCCGTCCTTCCCGAGGGCGTCCTTGCCGCCGCCCGAGGCGACGGGCCGGGCGGTGGTGGGGACCTTGACGTCCTTGATGAACTCCGTCGCGCTCCCGTAGCTCCACTGGCCGTTCTTGCACTGGCTGTCGATGAAGAACTGGCCGCCGTGCGCGATCTTCTCCTGGTATTTCACGCGGTCGAGCTCCTCGAGGCACATGGCCAGGAGGGCGACCTTGTAGGTCTTGTCGAGGGGCTGGGAGAGGGCGCTGTCGAGCAGGGCCTTGAACTTGGGGTCGCTCTCGGGCACGCCCGCGTGGATGAAGGTCCAGAGGATGAGCTCGTCGGAGTTCCGGTAGCCGTTGTGGAAGTCGGGCGAGGGGGCCTTGCGCAGGTAGGCCAGGCCGCGCTCGATGGCCTGCTGGACTTTCAGCTCGTCGACGCCGGGGACGGGCGCGGGAGGGGCCTTCTGGGCGGAAAGGGAGCAGAGGAACAGGACCTGCAGCGCCGCGTTCATGCCCGCTCCTTCCGTTGCTTGCCGCCGCCTCTCGCCTCTCGCCCGCTTATTTCCCGCCCCCGGTCGCGATCGCCCGGGTCGCCTTCTTGAGGAAGAGGATCGCGAAACAGGTGTCCCAGGTGTTCTCGTCCTTTTCCTTGCGCTCGCCCCAGGAGCCGTCGGCGTTCTGGCTGTCGAGCAGGAGGCGGGCGCCTTCCGTGTACCAGAGGCGGCCGCCGAAGGTGTCCACGCCGTAGAGCATGCCGGCGCGCTCGAGGGCGTACATGTAGTAGTAGTTCTTGTTCACGGCGAAGTGTTTGCCGAGCCAGTTGACCCCCGCCTGGGTGACGACGTCCTTCTTGAAGTCCTTCCCGAGCAGGTACTCGATGATGCAGACGGCGCCCACGCCGCCCGCCGTCATGGCGTGGTAGGGCTCCTTGTGCCCCTCGTCGTTGTCGGGCTTCTTGTAGCTCCAGCCCTGGACCTTCGGGGTGGGGCCGCCCGAGGCGACGGCGTTCGCGCCGGCCTTGCCGCCGGACTCGTCGGGCCACTGGCTCTCCACCCACCATTTGCGGGCGAGATAGAGGACCTCCTCCGGGACGCGGACGTTGGCCTCGAAGCAGGCGCGCAGCCCGAGCGCGCCGTACTGGCTGTTGGAGTTGTCGCCGGACTCGCCGCCGTTGCGGGTCTGCTTGACCTCGAAGCGCTTCGAGGGCTTCTTCTGCTCGCCGCGCCCGGCGCCGAATTCGCGGACGCCCTTGGCGGGGCCCGAGGCGACCTTCTTCTGGGGCTCCTCGAAGGGGATGAGTTTCACGGCGTCCGTGGGCTTGCCGTAGTGCCACTGGCCGTTCGCGCACTGGTTGTCCACCAGGAACTGGGCGCACTGCGCGATCTTCATCTGGTACGCGGAGGCGTCGAGCTCCTGCAGCGCCATGGCCAGGAGGGCGACGTTGTACGTGTGCGTGAGGGTCGTGGAAAGGCAGCTCTTGAGGACGCGGTCGAAGTCGGGGTTGGACTCCGGGACCTCGGCGTTGATGAGCGTCAGGAGGATGAGCTCGTCGCAGTGGCCCTTGAGGAAGCCGCTGGTGGAGGGCGCGGTCTTGAGGTAGTCGGCGCCGCGTTTGACGGCCTTGTCGACCTCGCGCTGGCCGACCACGATGCCGGGCTTGGCGGCGGGGGGCTTGTCCTGCGCGGACGCCCCGGCCCCCGGCACCGCCAGCAGCAGCAGACCCGCGACCAACGCGGCACGTTTCGCCATGGCTCGCCCCCCGCAAGGATTCCCGGATCCCGTCCCGACAGATCCAACGTCGGAGGGTACCCGCAACGTGACGGAAAAAGAACTCAAATGACCTGAAGTCTTTTCGCTTGACCGATAGGTTATAATGATATACCATTTACGTAGATGCTCATGGACCGGACCTCCCGCGCGGCCCCGCTCTACGCCCAGATCGAGGCGCGACTCCTGGAGCGCCTCGGACGGGACTTCCAGCCCGGCCAGCTCCTCCCCACCCAGCAGGCCCTCGCCGCCGAATTCGGCGCCTCCCTGATCACCGTCAAACGCGCCCTGGCGGAACTCGCCCGCCGCGGCCTGCTCCAGTCCACCCGCGGACGCGGCACCGTCGTCACCCGGCCCGTCGTCGCCGACGACCGCTCCGAGATCCCCAGCTGGACCGACGCCATGGCCGGCTCGGGCCGCATCCCCCGCACCGTCTCCAGCCATGTCCGCCTCCATGTCCCCTCGCCCGAACGCGCGCGGCGGCTCGGCCTGCGCTTCCGCGAGAAGACCGTCCGCCTCGAACGCCTCCGACAGCTCGACGGACGCCCTTTTTGCCTGATGACCAACGAGCTTCCGCGCAAGCTGGTCCCGGACTTCCCGGAACACGGCCTGCCCGAGGAGTCCCTCTACGCCTGGCTCAAGACCCGCCACGACCTCGTCCCCCAGCGCGCCGACGAGGAGGTCGAGGCCCGCGCCCCCCTGCCCGCCGAGCAGCGCTTCCTCGGCGCGGACGTCTCCATCGTCATGGCCGTCACCCGCTTCACGCGCCTGGCCGACGGCCGCCCCCTCGAAATCGCCGAAATGGTCGCCGACGCCCGTCACTACCGGTATCGAATGGAGGTTTACAAGAAATCATGAGCAGCGCCGCCGTCACGTACTACGAGAAGACCCTCGCCCTCGTCCAGGAGCTCAGGAAGACCCAGCTCGACAGGATCGAAGCCGCCGCGGAACTCTGCGCCCAGCGCATCTCGAAAGGCGGCCTCGTCTTCCTCTTCGGCAACGGCCACTCCCGCATGATGTGCGAGGAGATGATCCCCCGCCAGGGCTGCTTCCCCGGCTTCGTCGCCCTCGTCGAACTCGCCCTCTCCAACCACGCGAACATCGTCGGGACCAACGGCCTGCGCGCCCCCCTCCACCTCGAGAAGTACGAGGGCTACGCGGAGGAGATCCTCAAGGGCATCAAGTTCGGCCCCCACGACGCCTTCATCGTCATCTCCACCTCGGGCATACGCCCCGTCATCGTCGAGATGGCCCTCGGCGCCAAGAAGCGCGGCCTGCCCGTCATCGGCATCTGCTCCGCCTCCCACGGCGGCGCCGCCAAAAGCGGCCACTCCTCCGGCAAGAAGCTCGGCGACGTGGCCGACCTCGTCATCGACAACGGCTGCCCCCCCGGCGACTGCGCCGTGGAGCTGCCCGGCCTCGAGTGGCGCACCGGCCCCACGTCCACCGTCACCGGCGCCTTCATCATCAACATGATCCGCTGCGGGACCGCCGAGCGCCTCGTCGCCCTCGGCAAGCCGCCCGTCCTGCTTCCCAGCCACCAGTTCGTCGGGAACACGAGCGCCGCGGAACAGCTCGACAAGTTCTACGAGGCCTACCGGAAAAGCCTCGCCCATCTCTACCAATAGACGGGGAATATGGAATGAAGAAGAACGTCCGCATCGGTTTGATCGGGTCCGGCTTCGTGGCCGGCTTCTACATGCAGGGCCTCGCCAACGTCAACGGCCAGGAGGTCGTCGCCGCGTACTCCCGCTCCGCGGCGCGCGGCCGCAGCTTCGCCAAACAATGGGACATCCCCGAGACCACGACGAACCTCGACGCCCTCATCGCCCGCCGCGACATCGACCTCTACATCATCGCCCTGCCCAACGAACTGCACCTGCCCGTCTCGCTCAAGCTCTCCAAGGCCCGCCGCAACCAGGTCTGCACCAAACCCCTCGCCCGCAACGCCCGCGAAGCGCGCCTCATGTACGACGCCGCC
>CAZUJF010000007.1:173273-199163 GCA_964619955.1 uncultured Planctomycetales bacterium | reverse complement strand
ATCGATCTCAATGGCCCGCGTGCTGTCGGCGATGGCACCGTCGTAGTCCCCTTTGCTCATCTTGGCGGAGCCCCGCCCTCGGATGTAGCTGGCCTCTTCGGGATCCATCTCGATGGCTTTCGTGTAGAGGGTGAGAGAGGCTTCCAGATCGCCTTTGCCCTCGAATCCGAGGCCCCGGCAAAAATAGGCATAGCCTTCCTTCGGATCGATCTCAATGGCCCGCGTGCTGTCGGCGATGGCACCGTCGTAGTCCCCTTTGTTGACCTTGGCCCAGGCGCGATGACAATGGGCGTCGTGGCTCCTGGGGTCCAGTTCGATCATCCGGGTGTAGTCCTTGATGGCACCGTCGTAATCCCCTTGGGCCAGCTTGGCCGAGCCTCGGATGTCGTAGGGCTGGTGGATATCGGGATTGAGTTCTATGGCCCGGTTGCAATCGGCAATTGCTCCTTCTGAGTCCCCCTTGAGGCTCCGGGCCCAGCCGCGGTTGTTGTAGGCCGAGTGGTTCTTGGGGTCCAACTCGATCGCCCGCGTGCAGTCTGCGATGGCCGCATCGTAGTCGTCTTTGCGGATCCTGGCCCAGGCCCGGTTGGTGAATGCGGTGACGCTCTTGGGATCGAGTTCAATCGAGCGGGTGTAATCCACGATGGCCCCCTCGTCATCGCCTCTTTGGAATCGGACCCAAGCGCGGCTTTCGTAGGCGTGGCCCAACTTTGGATCCAGCTCGATGGCCCGGGTGCAGTCCGCGATGGCCTGATCGTGATCACCCTTGCCGCTGCGGGCCAGGCCCCGGTTGCTGTAGGCTCGCGCGTTCCTGGCATCCAGCTCGATGGCCCGGGTGCAGTCCATGATGGCACCGTCGTGATCTCCTTTGTGCAGCCTGGCCCAGCCACGGCTGTCGTAGGCATCCTCGGCCTTCGGATCGATCTCTATGGCCCGGGTGCCATCCGCGATGACGCCGTCGAAATCTTTCTTGAGCCCCCTAGCCCAGGCGCGATTGATGTACGCATGGGACAATTGTGGATTGATTTCGATGGCCCGGGTGCAATCCTCGATGGCGGCGTCGGAGTCCCCCTTCAGGTACCTGATCCAGCCGCGGTTGTTGTGGGCGAAGTAGTTCCGGGGATCCAGTTCGATGGCCCGGGTGCAATCGGCGGCGCCCGTCTCGTATTCGCCTCTGTTCCCGCGGGCCCAGGCACGGTTGATGAAAACGAAGGATTGATGAGAATCCAGCTCGATGGCCCGGGTGCAGTCCTCGATCGCAGCGGCGTCATCTCCCTTGCTGACCTTGGCCCAGCCCCGGTTCGCGTAGGCCTGGAAGTTCTTGGGATCCAACTCAAGGGTCCGCGTGCAGTCCGCGATGGCGCCCTCGAAGTCGCGCTTGTTGGCCCTGGCCCAGCCGCGATTGACGTAGGCGACCGCGGATTGCGGGTCCAATACGACGGCGCGGGTGCAGTCTTCGATGGCGCCCTCGTTATCCCCTTTGCTGACCCTGGCCTGGCCGCGATGGCCGTAGGCCCCGGCGTCTTTGGGGTCGATCTCGAGGACGCGGGTGAAGTCCTCGATGGCGCCGTCCCAGTTCCTCATGGATAACTTCACGGCGGCACGACCCGCATAGGCTTTGCCGAGTTTGGGGTCGAGTTCCAGAGCCAGCGTGTAATCGGAAATGGCCCCCTGGTAATTCCCACGGAGGGTTCTCGCATCGCCGCGAGCCAGGCAGGCCCGGAGGTGGCGAGGGGCGATCTCAAGGGCATGGGTGTAGTCGGCGAGCGCCCGATCGATCTCTCCCTTGGCTTTCCAGGCGTCCCCGCGGGCGACGCGGGCGTCGACGAAGTTCGGAAAGAGCTTCAGGGCGTCGTTCAAGTCGGGAAGAGATCCCTCGAAGTCTCCGCTCGCAAGCTTCTTCAGCCCCTCGCGGTAGGGGGCGTCTGCAGCTTCTTCAGAAAGCCTCTCGCGGATCCTGTCGAGGATTTCTTTGACGGACCGGGAGAGGTCGGGATCAGCATCCCTGCCCGCCTTTTCGAGCGCGGGGATGGCCGCTTTCCCCAGCTTCGCCAGCTGCACCTTCGCTCGTTCCCGTGTTTCGAGATCGTCTGCACGCAGTTCCTCAACGAGCTTTTCCCCCGCGTCCGCTTGAACCGTGCGGTCGAGCTGGCGGGGGTTCTCGTCGGGCCGGGCCGGAGTGCAGCCATGGGCAAGGAGCAGGGCGGTCAGGCAGAGGGCTCTCAGAACTGTTTGCACGATTTCATCCTACGTCAGAGTGTGCCGGATAGGTCCGCAAACCGGGGCACAAGCCGACCCACCTGATTTCAAGCCCCCGACTTTTATCCAAAGCGCCCCTGCCGCGACCTACCTCAGACCGTTGTGGCTCGACTGCCCATCGGTGACCTGGGCGATCTTTTTGAGGAAGCGGATCGCGTTGTCGGTCAGGAAATCGTTCTCGTTGTCGACGTCCCCCAAGGCCGCCGTGTGGACGTTCACCCGGCGCAGGGTCGTGACCTTCTCGAGCTCCGCCTGGAACGCACTGACGTCGGCGGACCGGTTCGCCCCTTCGATCATGTACTTGCCGGTGTTGTGTTCGCCCCCGGACACGAGAAAGAAGGTGTCGGCACCCTTCAGGAGCGTGGCATAGTTGCCTTTCTTGTCGGGCTGGATCAGTTCCGGCTTCTGGGGATTTGCCGCGAATCGGAAGGCGAACTCAAGAGCACCCCACAAATTCGTGCCGCTGGCGCCGTTGGCGCTGACCTTTTCGGTCTCCTGCAGGCAGGCCAGTTTGTTCTGCCAGGTGGCCGGAACGAGTTCCTCCTTCCAGGCTCTGGGTTCATTGTCGAACCAGATCACGGTGAAGCTGACGCGCGGGTCGAGGGCGTACAGGGTGCTGCTGAGTTCGCGTTTGACATCGTCCATCTTCCTTCTGACGGGCCGGGCCTCCTGCTTCTTCCTCAGGTCGCCGGCTCTCGCCTTCGCCGCATCCTCCAGCGCGTCGCCCTTCCTGGCGCCGGCCGTTCCCTTCTTGACCTCGTCCGGCTTCTTCGGGTCGACGGGCTTCGCCGGTCCTGCGGGCGGCTTGGCGTACGGCGTGTCCATCGTCGAGGAAATATCCACGAGAAAGACCATGCGGGTGGACAGGCTGCTCAGTCCGTAGAACTCGGTCGGAAGGGTGTCGGCGACGGGGGCGGGCTTGTCCGCCTCCTTGCCCTCCTTCTTGGCGGCCCAGGCGTCCTTCCACCAGGCGGCGTCGCTGGTTGCGGCCTCGGGGATGCCGCAGAGCCTGGCGAGGACCTGTATGAGCCTGGACTTGGTGCGGCCTGCATCGGCCTTCATGGCCTCAAGGATCTGGAGAAGCTCGTCCATGCATTTGTCGGGCTTGTTGATCTTTTCGAGGGCGTCGAAACAGGCGATGCTCGCCTCCCAGGGGCAATCCTTGCGCTTGAGCAGTTTCAGGAGCGCATCGAGGGTCGATTCGTCGGCGCGGTCTCTCAGGCCGTCCGCGGCGCCGATGACGACGAGGAGTTCCTTGTCCTCGACAAGCTCGACCAGCGCCCGGCCCGCGGTCTCGCCCTTGAGGCCGCCGAGGACCCGGGTGAAGAGGAAGCGGGCGCGGGTGCTCCGGTTCTTCTTCGCTTCGCGGATGAGAATGTCGACGGCTTCCGCCATCGAGGCCTTCCGGAGCGAGTCCTGGCAGTTCCGGAGCACGTCTCCGGAGACCTGGTCCTCCTTCCTGCCCCCGTCCTCACGGTTAAGCTCGGTCGTCAGCAGGGCGACCAGGAAGCCTGTGGCCAGCCGGTCGTGTTTTCCGTCCATGCCGTCGGCCAGCTTGGAGGCGGCGGTCGCCCGTTCCTCGGGTTTCTTGCTGCCGCCGCGTTGCTGGAAGTAGGCGACCGCTTCGGACCAGGCGTCCCTCGGGGCGGCTCCGGAACCGGTCACGAGGAGACCGGCGAGTCCGGCGAGCGTCAGGGTCAACTTCCATTTACCCACGTTGTCATTTCCTCAAGAAGGAGCCCGGGGAAGAGGGGGTTCAAAGATTTACCGAAAGGAGTGTATCATGCATGCATGTCGGGGGCAATCTGACGCTCCTTCACGAGTGCGGGAACGGAACAATGAATATCGGCGTGACGCTGCTGCTCTCCCTGCTGAGCTTCGACGACTGGTCGCAGATCAGCAGCGAGTTTCAGGCTTCCGCGGCGGGGACGAGCGTCGGCAAATTCGCCATCGCCGTCCAGGCGGTGGTCCGCGACAACAGCGCCCGCGCGGTCAAATTGATGCTGGGCGGCATTTCCGCCAGGCGCGTGGAGGCGTACTGGATCCTTATCACCGGGCTGGCCAAGATCAGCTCCGCCGAAGGAGTGGAGGAACTTGAAAAGGCGATCCTGGCCAAAGGGGGGGACGCCGCCCTCAAGCGCGACCTCATGATGAGTCTGCAGTTCAACTCCTCCGAGCCGGCCAATGGAGGTCTCCTGAAGATCGCGGCTGAGGGAACGCCGGATTTGCAGGTCACGGCCATGGACGAACTCGTCAGACGGGGTCTTCGGGATTCGATTCCGGTGCTGATCAGGATCAGTTCTCTGGAAAAGAAGAAGAACAGCAGCGAAGTGGCCCGACAGGCGCGAATGGGTCTAATCAACCTGACCGGAACAGACCTCGGGAGCAGTGAGAACTGGACCGCTTGGTGGGAGAAGAACAAGGAGACCTTCAAGGTGGGGGACCCTCCCCACGGCGAGCGCGATACCGTCGTCGCCATGATCAAACGCAACCGCCTCACCGACTACGAAGAACTCAAGAAGGGCAAACAGGACGAGGTCGTCGTCCTCCTCGGGGATTACGACGGAGTCCAGGACGTCGTCGAGGGATTGAAAATCCCCCACCTGGTCATCGCCCGGGCCACGCTGGGAAGACAGGATCTTTCCAAGTGCAAGGCATTGATCGTCAATTGCACGGCCTACAAGAGCGAACGCCTCAAGAAGGGGGATCTTGAGAAGATCCGGCAATTCGTGGCTTCAGGAGGGTACCTGTTCACCTCGGATTGGGGGATGGCGGATGTCCTGGAGGACGCCTTCCCGGGATACATCCAAAGAGGCGCGGAAACGCAGAAGATGAACGTGGCGATCTTCCCGAAGAAAGGGTCCACCGGCCACCCCTTCCTGCGGGAGGTCTTCGCCAGGGAGGAAGAAGACCCGCAGGACGACGGCCCCATCGAAAAAGCGATTGATCGTGGATGGGAGATCGACGCTCAATCCTACACGCTGGCGGTGGATCCCAAGAAGGTCGTCGTCCTGGTCGAGGCGCCCGAACTTCAGGCGAACCACCAGTTCGGGGCGGTCGCGGTGACCTTCTCCCCCGGGGCGTCCGCGGCTTCCATCGGGGCCACCGGGGGCGTTTATGAAGAACTTTCCCAGATTAAAGGCGGCAAGGTCCTCCACGTCCTGTCGCACTTCAGCAAGCAGAAGAACAAGAACGACGGCTACACGCTTCAGAACATGCTGCTCAACTTCCTGATCGAGGCCAAGGATCGAAGGAAGCTGCTCGAAAAGAAATAGGAGTCTGGATGGAGGTCTACACGCGGGTCCTGATCGACGCCCACAACGGCGGCGGGGCCACGCACGTCTACTTCCTCCGGGCGCGGCGGCAAATCTAGCCTTTGGGCCTGACGGTCGCCCACCAGGCGGCCCAGCGGGCGGCATCCTCCCCGAAATCCTGTCCCGTGAGCGGTCGGAGCGCCCCCAGGGCCGCCTGGGCGACCCGGGGATCGGCATCGCCGAGCCAGGAGATCAGGGGGCCGATCGAGGCTTGGAGCTTGAAGCGTGCGGCCGCGGCGGCGAGCCGGATCCGCACCGTCGAATCCCGCTCCTCCAGGAGGCGCTCCAGGATCCTGTCGGCCGAGTCCCAGGCCTCCAAGGCGCAGAGCGCGTCCGCGGCGGCCCCCCGGACCGCCGGAGCCTCGTCCCGGAGGCACGGGATCAGGTATCGTGCCGCGTGCCTGAACCTGCAGAGCCCGAAGACCGCGATCACGTCCGCCCTGGCGTCGCCCCGGGTGACGTCGAGCGCGTCGAGGAGCACGTTCTCCAGATCGTTCCAGCGGTCCTGGTTCTGGGCGAGGGCGGGGAGCACCTGGAGCGCGCGAAGGCGGACCTCCCGCTCGGGATCCGCGCACAAGGGGGCCAGCGCCCGGAACGCGTCCCGGGTGTCCAGGGCCCCGAGCGCCTCGACCGCGGCGCTCCGGACCAGGGCGGCCTCGTCCTGGAGCGCCTGAGCGAGCGCGTCCGCCGCGGCGGGGTCTCCGAGGAGTCCTAGGATCCGGACCGCCTCGGCCCGGAGCGCCGGGTTCGGCTGACCCAGCAGGGCGACGAGCCCGGGAACGGCCCGCGGGTCCCGGAGCTCGACCAGGGCGGCCGCCACGGAGGGCCGGAGCCGGGCGTCCACGGTTCCGAGTTTCCGGACCAGATAGCCGACCGCGGGCCGGCCGGCCTGGATCAGGTTCTGCAAGAGTTGAAAAGCCTGCTCCTCGCGGGCCGTGAGCAGCTGTTCCAGGATCCGGTCGATCAGCGGGTTGGGCGTCTCCGTCGGCGCCCCCGGAGCCGGGGGAGGGGAGCAGGGTTTCGGCGCGGGCTTCACCACGGCCGTTCGCAGGCGGACCTGCTCCAGTCGCTCGATCGCTCCGCGGTCCAGGACGAGCTCCCCCTGCTTCGTGCGGAGGGTCACGGAGTGGCGCGTCTCCAGGGCCACGTCGCCTTCGAGGAAATTCCCGTTCTTGAGGTGGATCCGGACGAAGCGGATCTCGACGAACTCCGGCTCCTGGGGGAGGGTGCCCACGGCCCAGGCGGCGCCCAGGATGACGAATACGAAGGATCCTCTCAAGACACGATCCATGTCTCTCATGACCCTTCAGGATGCAAGAAGCGGGCCATGCCCGCGGCGGCAGGCCGGGGCTTCCGGTCCCTGTCCGGACGGGGTTTCCCACGAGGGAAGCGGAACTTTCCCCGGAGGGGGCGCCGCCCGGCCCCCGGGGAGGCTTGGCATGGGGGTTGCACCCTGATTGGCGGACAAGGGTGCGGAGGGCAGCCATGCGCATTCAAGGCCGCGGGAGCGGGGGATTCACGCTCCTTGAAGTGATGCTCGCGGTGGCGATCCTTTCCACGGCCCTGTTCGGATTCATCTTCTCCATCCTGCACAACAGCCGCCTGAACGCGGGGGACCGCGAGAACCTGGCGGCCATGCGCGGGGCCGAACGGATGATCGAAACGATGAGGGACCGCGCCTTCGGGGACATCTTCGCCGCCTACAACCGCGTGCCCTCGGACGATCCCCCTCCGGGGCCCGGCACCGCGCCCGGGTCGGACTTCGACGTGGAAGGCCTCGTCCCCCTGGCGGACGATCCCGACGGGAAATGCGGGAAGATCCTGTTCCCCACGGACGCCTCGGGCGGCCGGCTCCGGGAGGACGTGGTCGACCCCGCGCTCTTGATGCCCCGGGATCTGAACGGGAACGGGACGATCGACTCGGCCGGCGTGGCCGCGGGCTTCAAGCTGCTGCCGGTCGAGGTTCGGATCGAATGGAAGGGCATTCAGGGGCCGCGCTCCTGGAGCTACCGGTACATCTTCCTGAAGAGGGAGTAGCGCCATGAAGCGAGGCGGGCGTGCGGGACTCGGCCTGTTGGAGGTCCTGGTCGCCACGGCGGTCCTGTCGGTCCTGGTCGGGATCGTCTATCTCCTGCTCCAGCGGTCCTCCGACACCTACGTGAACGAATCGGTGCATCTCTCGCTGGACGGCCGCGCCCGGGAGCTGCTGTCCGAGATCAGCCGGGATCTCCGGGAGGCCGGGCCCGCCACGTTGAAGACCGGCGATCCCCCCGTCCCCGTGGTGGCGGGGCAGCCGGTCGCCGATCTGCGCTTCGGCATGATCTCGGGCTTCGACCAGGTCCGGCGCGAGGCCCAGTTCGCCAGGCCCGCGAGGTACCGCTGGATCCCCGCGCCCGGGGAGTCGCTCAACGGGAGCGACGACAACGGCGACGGCCGCATCGACGAGGGGGTCGTGGAGAAGACGGACCCCTTCGGGAAGACGACCCGCGTCTGCAGCGACGTGAAGGCCGGGGGCCTGAAGTTCGTGTACACCCCCCACAAGGTGGGCGTCACGCTGGAGCTGGAGCAGCGCGACCTCAAGGGCACGCGGATCCGGCGCCAGGCCACGATCACCGTGGATTTGAGGAACGAGCCATGAAGACGCCGCACGCCCGGAAGCGGGGCGGAGCCCTCCTGATGGTCACCATCGTGTGTTTCATGCTGGCGGGCATCGCCGGCGCGTTCTTCACGATCACCCTGAGCGGCAACCGGGCGACGACGAACGCCGCCTTCGCGCTCCAGGCGCTCTACACGGCGGAGGCGGGGGCGGCCGCCTGCATCCGCAACCTCAACGAGGGCGGAACGGGCCTGCTCAGCGGGGACTTCTCGCACGGCACGTTCGCGATCGTGAAGACCGACCACGGGAAGGACGGCCAGGACAACAACGGGAACGGCACGATCGACGAGGCCCAGGAGGGCGACTTCCTCCGGCTCGACGTGGAGGGGGTCCACAGCGGCATGGCGCGCCGCCTGGAGATCCTGCTGAGCCGGAGCGGGGGAGGGGTCTATTGGAACGCCCTCTTCGCCGGGAACAGTTCGGGCGATCCCTACGCGCTGACGTTCGGGGGCCGGGGGGGGCAGGCCGACCGGGTGCGCGGCAGCGTCTACTCGGGGGGCGACCTGGAGAAGACGGGGGACGCCGCCATCATTCCGTATCCGGGCCAGGATCCCGGCGACTTCCAGGTGATGGTCCAGAACCGCGCCACGGACACGAGCTCGCAGAATCCGCCGCTGAGCTCCGTCCAGGGCACGCAGGCCGCGCTCGACCTGGCGGTGATGAAGTACGAGATCAACCACGGCGTGAACGTCCGGGAGAGCCTGCGGAACCAGGGGGTCGTGGGGGCCGACGACGCCGGCGGCTCGGCGGTGCAGATCCTCGATCCGGACAATCCGGCCCACATCTTCCGGATGAATCCGAGCGACCGGACCGAGCTGACCTCGGCCACGGTGAAGGAGGACTACTTCCTGGAGGACCCGCTGGCACCCGTGCGGCTCGATCCGAACTGGAACGGGACGGACGCCTACCACCTGCGGCTGAGCCCCGGACGGGGGAACCACGTGGTCTATTACGTCGACGGGAATCTCTGGCTGAACAACCGGCACACCTACAGCTTCAAGTTCTACCATCCCGAGGCGACGGGCATCAAAGTCACGTTCGTGGCCAAGGGGAACATCTACTTCGGCGACAACCTCTTCTACCTGAACGCGAACAAGGACGCGGTCGCGTTCATCGCGATGAAGGATCCCGCGGTGGCCGACAGCGGGAACGTCTATTTCGGGGATCCGCTCTACGGCACGACCCGGCGCTTCGAGGGGTACATGTACGCCGAGAACAACTTCTACGACAACAACCTCGGCACGCCGAGCTCCATGACGACGACGGTGTACGGAAACATGACGGCGGGGAACCAGGTCCAGATCAAGCGCGACCAGTCCAACGGCTCGCACGTCCGGCTGTCGGTCGACTTCGACGACAAGGCCCGGATGGGCAAGGGTCCCCCGGGGCTCCCCCCCAACGCCGGCGGGACCACGAGCACCTGGTCCATCGCCTCGTGGAGGCAGAAGCCGTAGGGGGCGGATGGTACCCCCAACGGGAATCGAACCCGTGCTGCCGGCTTGAAAAGCCGGTGTCCTAACCGCTAGACGATGGGGGCGGGAGGGGAGGGATGTTAACTCGCGCCGCGCGCATGGGTCAAGGGGGAGCCTTGCCGCCGCACCCGGGCCTGTGATATAAGCGCGCCATGACCAGACAGCCGGACGTGCTCGTCGTCGGAGGCGGCATCGTGGGGGCCGCCGTCGCCCACCGCCTCGCCAAGGAGGGCGTCGCCGTCACGCTCCTCGAACGCGGCGAGATCGGCCGCGAAGCCTCCTTCGCCGCCGGCGGCATGCTCACGCCCGTCCATCTCGCCGACTATCCCCCGGCCCTCGTCGGCGCCTGCGAGGCCAGCCTCGCCCTCTACGAACCCCTCTGCCGCGAAGTCGCCGCCGCGACGGGCGTCGATTCCGAGTACCGCGTCAGCGGCTTGATGCTCCTGATCTCGGAGGATCCCCAGAGCGTCCGCGACGCCGAGCTCCTCGAGACCTGGAAACGGGAGCGCGGCCATGCCTGCCGCCGGCTTTCGCGGGACGAGGCCCTCGCCCTCGAGCCGAACGTATCGCCGTCGATCCGGGGCGCGCTGCATCTGCCCGACATCGCCCAGCTCCGCAACAACCGCGTCACGACCGCCCTCGCGCAGGCCGCCGCGAAGCTCGGGGCCGAGATCCGGCCGAATACCCCCGTCACGAGCTTCCTCCGCGTCCCGGGCCGGGTGACGGGGGTGCGGACGCCGAAGGGGGATCTCTACGCGGGGACCGTCGTGCTGGCCGGCGGGGCCTGGTCGCCGGAGCTGCTCGCCCCGCTCGGACTGGAGCTGCCGGTCAAGCCCGTGAAGGGCCAGATCCTGCTGGTGCAGGCGCCGCCCGACTACTGCCGCTCCATCATCCTCGAGGGGGAGACCTATCTCATCCCCCGCCTGGACGGACGCATCCTCGTGGGCAGCACCCTCGAACAGGCGGGCTTCAACAATGCCGTCACGCTGGAGGCGACCGGGGATCTCGCCCGCCGGGGCATGCGGCTGATCCCCGGCCTGGGCAAGCTGCCGGTCGTGACGTCCTGGTCGGGACTGCGTCCCTCCTCGCCGGACCGCATGCCCTACGTCGGGCGGGTGAAAGGAACGGAAGGGCTGATCCTCGCCACGGGGCATTACCGCAACGGGATCCTGCTGGCGCCCATCACGGGCGAGTGGGTCGCGGATCTCGTGAAGGGCCGGCCCTCCCGGATCGATCTCAGCCCGTTCGATCCTCAGCGCCGTCCGGCCGGGACGCCGGACGCCTGACGGCGGCCCTCCTCCACGTCGACCGCGAGCAGCAGCAGGCCGCCCAGCAGGAAGAATCCGGCGATGGCCGCGATCCCCCGCCTCGGATCCCCGCCCCCGCTCCACAAGAGCCCCAGGATCAAGGGACCCGCGATCCCCGCGAACTTCTCCATCGTGCTGAAGAGCCCGAAATACTCCGCCGACCGGCCCGCCGGAATCAGCGTCGCAAACAGCGAACGGCTCAGCGCCTGCGTGCCCCCCTGCACCAGCCCCACCCCGCAGGCCAGCGCGTAGAAATGCCAGGTCCGGCTCATCCCCAGCGCCATCCCGCAGATCAGCGTATACACGGCCAGCCCCAGGAGGATCGTCCGCTTCGGACCCCACGCGCGCGCCAGCCGCCCGAACCCGAACGCGCAGGGCACCCCGATCAGCTGCGTCAGCACCAGCGCCCCCAGCAGATGCCCCCGCTCCAGCCCCAGGCTGTACCCGAACGCCGCCGCCATCTTGATGATCGTCCCGATCCCGTCCGCATAGAGCCAGTACGCCGCCAGGAAGAGCAGCAGCGGCTTCTGACCCGCCAGCCGGCGCAGCGTCCGGCCCAGACCCTCCCGGGCGCCGTCGCCGACCGGCTCCTGCACGTGCCGCAGCAGCGGGATCGTGAACAGCCCCCACCAGACGGCCACGCTCAGGAACGAGAGCCGCACCCCCGCGTCCGCCCCCGACAGCCCGAACCACGAGGGCTTCAGGATGAATCCCATCTGGACGAGGAAGAGCAGCACGCTCCCGAAATAACCCGCCGCGAATCCGAGCGACGAGGTGCGGTCCAGATCCCCCGGCTCCGCGACGGCGGACAGCAGCGCGTCGTAGAAGACGATGCTGCCGGCGGCCCCGACGGTGCCCAGGGCGTAGAGCAGCGCCGCGGTCTCGACGGCGTCCGGGCCGACGAACGCCAGCCCCGCGGTGGACACGATCCCGAGCAGGGCGAAGCCCGCCAGGAGGCGCTTCTTCAGACCCCGGCGGTCGGCGAGCGCGCCGAGCAGCGGTCCCAGCAGGGCGATGACGAGCAGCGCCGCGGCCGCGGTGTAGCCCAGGAGCCCCGCCCCCTGCGTGCGCAGCTCCCCCGGCAGCCCCTCGCCGGCGTGGCGCCGGACGTAGAGCTCCTGGAAGAACAACGGGAAGATCGCGGCGGCGATGCTGAGGTAGAACGCGGAGTTCGCGACGTCGTAGAGGACCCAGGCCCGGCGGCTCACGCGGCCAGCTTCCCAGAGAAGACCGCCGCCGGTCAAGACGCGGGGGTACACTACCCCCCGTGGGCGAAGAGATCCTCCTGAGTTCCAAGGCCCTCGTCGGCGTCCCGCCCGCCGCGCTCTGGGCCTTCCTCGCGGACACCGAACGCCTCAACCGCGCCATCGGCCTTGGCGCGGTGTCGTTCGTCCCGCTGCCCGATCCCTCCCGCAAGGGGCACTATCGCGCCGAGACGCGCGTCCTCGGGATGCGGCTGCGCTACGACGAACTGCCCTTCGATTTCGTCGAAGGCCGTTATTACGAAGTCGAGCGCCGCTTCGATGCGGGCCCGCTCGAACGCGCCGTGGTGGGCGTGCGCACCGAGCCCCAGGCCTCCGGCTGCGAGCTGGAACTCTACGGACGGGTCCTGCCCCGCACCTGGCTGGGCAAGATCGTGGCGCACCAGGTCTTGGGGAAAAAGATGACGGCGGACGTTCTGGCGTTCGTGCGCGCGTTCGAGAAGGAAGGCGCGCCGCCGGCCGCCGCCCGGCCCGGTCCGACGGAGTTCCATGCGGACGTGCTCGACGCGCGACTCGCGCGGCTGACGGGGACGGAGCGACTGCGGCGGCATCTGGCGGAGGGCTCGGATCTCGAGGTCGTCCGCATGCGCCCCTTCGAGCAGGCGGACCGCTGGGGGCAGGACCGCCTGGAGGTGCTGACGCTCTTTCTCAGGGCCGCGAAGGCGGGCGTGCTGGACCTGGTCTGGTCGGTGCTTTGTCCGCATTGCCGGGTCTCGACGCGGGAGGCCGGCGCGCTCTCGCAGGTCAAGGCGCAGGCGCGCTGCGACACCTGCGGGGTGGACTTCGCGGCGGATTTCTCGAAGACCATGGAGGCGCGCTTCACCGTCAATGCGGCGCTGCGCGCCGCGCGGAAGGAAGTCTATTGCATCGGCGGTCCGGCAAACATGCCCGGGCAGGTCGCGCAGCTGCGCGTGGCCCCTGGAGAACGCCGGGAAGCCTTCGCGCCCGGACCGGGTCCGCTGCGCGTGCGCTCCTATTCGGCGAAGGGGATCGTGACGCTGCCGTCCGGGGGGATGGAGATCACGCTGGAGGACGGCGTCCTGAGGGCGGAGGCGCGGCCGGGGTCGGAGCTGCGGATCCGCAACCGGCTCGGCGCCGAGGCGCTGGTCGTGGTCGAGCGCGAATCCTGGGCGGAGCGGGCGGCGACGGCGTCGTTCGTGACGTCGCTGCAGGAGTTCCGCGACCTCTTTCCCGGCGAGGCGGTGGCGGCGGGGGAGGAGCTTTCGATCGGGTCGATGGCGCTGCTCTTCACGGATCTGAAGGGGTCGACCGAGCTCTATGAGCGGCTGGGGGACGGGAGGGCCTTCGAGTTCGTGCAGGGGCATTTCCGTTACCTCGTGGGCTCGGTGGCGCGGCATCGCGGGGGCGTCGTGAAGACGATGGGCGACGCGATCATGGCCGTGTTCTCGGGGGCGGCGGACGCGGTCCAGGCCGCGCTCGAGATGCAGCGGGGCTGGGAGTTGTTCCGGAAGGGCCGGGACGGGGTGGAGGAAGTCCTGCTCAAGGTGGGGGCGCATGTGGGGCCGGCGATCGCGATCCGGAACGAGGGGCGGCTGGACTATTTCGGGACGACGGTGAACACGGCGGCGCGGGCGCAGGGGCTGGCGGCGGGCGGGGAGATCGTGCTGACGCGGGCGCTGGCGGATGATCCCGGGGCGCGGCGGCTGCTGGCGGAGGCCGGCGGGCGGCAGGAGGGGTTCCGGGCGGCGATGAAGGGTCTGGCGGGGGAGCAGGAACTTGTGCGGGTGATCCTGTGAGACCCGATCGTGCGCGGCGCGTGCCGGGTACCCGGCCGGCACCGGGTCGGGACCTCGTATTTCCGCCGGGGATACGGGTCTCCGAGCTGCGGCGGCTCCGGGACCGGCTCATGCGTCAGGGACAGTCTGCAGGGGCCTTGCAGGCGGCCCTGGAGGTCGCCCGTCGGGACCCGGGCCGGGAAAGTTATCACCGTCTGGGGGTGTCCCAATATGTCGTGGGCCGCTACCGGGAGGCCCTGGTAACGCTGCGAGGGGCGCTTCGCTTTCGGGACGGAGCCGCCTATCTGATACCCGACATCCACGTTCATGTCGCGCAGCTCTGGTATCACCTAGGACGTTTCAAACGGGCGAGCGAAGCCCTGCGTCGGGCCAAAGCGGCGCGGCCGAAACCTCGGGCAGACTTCAATCTCCATCTCGTGGCCGGAAACATTGCGATGGCCCGGGCACGCTACGAGGAGGCGGTGGAGGCATTTAGACGAGCGAGAGCGGAAGCCCGAAAGGCACCCCAGAGGTGCACGGCCTGGACCAATGAAGCGTTGGCATTGATTCGCTGCCGCCGGCATGTGGAGGCTTTTGAACCCCTGGAGCATGCGATTCGGATCGCCCGGCAGATAGGGGATCGGGAGGGTTTGGCCATCGCCCGGGGGGCCAAGGGGTGGGTGCATGCAGAAGAAGGCCAATTCAACCGGGCATTGCGCTGCGCGCGTCTTGCCGCAGATGAATTCGGGCGTCTAGGTTCGGCTCCCCGGGAATGTGAACTACGGATACATGTGGCCTATGCCCTTTGGCAGTTGGGGCGTTGGGAGGCGGCCCGGCAGGCCTATACCCGGGTTTTGTCGCTGGCGGAGATCCTGGGCAAGCAGCAAGCTATCGTGATGGCCCACTCGTTTCTGGCCCTAGCGGCAGCGAGGGAAGGCCGCCTGGAGGAGGCGGAGTCCGAGCTTCGCCTGGCCCGACGGCGCCAGCGGGATCGCTATGACTGGGTGGGCCGCCTGCATGTGTTGAGGGCGAGCCATGCGGTGGCGGTTTTGCGCCAAGACTGGAACGAAGCGTTCCGCGTGGCCCGGCACGGGGAGCGGCTGGCAGTACAGGTGCAGGACCTGCCGCGGGTGGCGGAATTCCGGACTTTGCGTGCGACCGCTGAGGAGCAGCGGGGCCGCCACAAAGCGGCGGTGATCGCGCGGAAGCGGGCCTTGCAACTGGAGGCCCTCAACCGGGGGCGTTCGAAGGACAAAGTGAAGGTGGAGCGCCGGCTGGAGAAGCTGGCAAAGACGCGGCTGCCGCTGCTTCTGGTGGGAACGCCCGGGATGTCCAGCCGGTCTGTGGCCCGGAAGGCTCACGAGGCAAGCCCGCGGAAGTCGGGCCCCTTCGTGGTCGTGGCGTGTGAACAGGTGGCCCACGAGCAGACGGAGCTCTACGGGTGGGAGGCCGGGGCCTGGTCGGGGGCGGAACGGGGAGCCGAGGGCTACGCCCAGCAGGCCGAAGGGGGCACGCTGCTGCTGGAGGGGCTGGATCGGGTGCCGGCGGCGCGGCAGAAGTACTATGTCGCGCTGCTGGACCGGAAGGTCCGGAAGGTGGGGGGCACCGAAGATCATCCCGCGGACTACCGGGTGATCGCGGTTTGTGAGGAGCCGGGGAAGCTCGGTCCCGAGTTGAGGACGCGGCTGGAGGCGGCACGGGTGGACTTGCCTGCGGTGGAGGACCTGCGGGAGGAACTGCCGGCGACGATCCGGGTCTGGCTGGGGGCGGAGCGGCGGATGACGGCGGACGGGATGCTGGAACTCATCCAGCGGGAGTGGCCGGGAGGGGAAGCCCAGCTGAAGGCGGTGGTCGAGCGGATCAAGGTCCTGGCCCCGACCCCCGTCATCGGTCGCCGTCAGGTGCGGCAGGTGCTGCTGGGGCGTCCGGGTGCGACGAGCCGCATGAACTCCAACCGAGTTCCATGAACGTAGATCTCGCGGGGACGGGGGAGTTAAAATTTTAACTCTCCTTGCACGCGGCCTTCCGTCCGGGGTATTTTAAGACACGGAGGATCCTCTCTTGGCACGTCCCTTGGAGCGGCGTCTACCGGCGGCCCGGCCGGCACCGGGTCGGGACCTCGTATTTCCGCCGGGGATACGGGTCTCCGAGCTGCGGCGGCTCCGGGACCGCCTCGAGCTCAAGGGTCAGCCAGCCGCTGCGCTGCAGGCGGCCTTGGAGGTCGCTCGCCGGGACCCGGGCCGGGAGAGCTACCTTCGCCTTGGAGTGGCCCAATACGTGCTCGGCCGCTACCGGGAGGCCCTGATCACGCTGCGCGGGGCGCTTCGTTACCGGGAGGGGGCCGCCTATTTAATTCCCGACATCCACGTCCATGTGGCGCAGATCTGGTACCACCTCGGCCGCTACAAGCGGGCGGGGGAAGCCCTGCGCCGGGCGAAAGCGGCCCGGCCGAAACCCCGGGCGAATTACAACCTGTGTATCGTTGCCGGAAACATTGCGATGGCGCGGGATCAGAATGAGGAGGCTGTGGCGGAATTTCAGCGGGCCGTGGCGGAAGCCCGAAGTGCATCTCAACGGCTTAGTGCTCGGATGAATGAAGGCTTTGCGCTGATCCGCTGCCGGCGTCACGCCGAGGCCTTGGAATCGCTGGAGCAGGCGATTCAGGTCGCCCGCCGGACGGGAGATCGTCTCCGTCTGGCCTTGGCACGGGGCGCCAAGGGGTGGGCGTATGTGGAGGGAGGGCAGTTTGCTCGTGCGCTGCGGGCCTCGCGCAATGCGGCGGAAGAATGCGGCCGTTTAGGAGTCCCGTTGCGGGAATGTGAATTTCTGGGTCGGGCTGCCTACGTGCTCTGGCAGATGGGGCGTTGGGAGGAGGCTCGACAGATCTATCCCAGAGTCCTATCGCTCGCCCAAGTGTTGGGGCTTCAACAAACCATAGTCATTTCGCACTCCTTTTTGGCCATCGCAGCCGCTCGAGCAGGAAGGATCGAGGAGGCGGAATCCGAGTTGCGGCAAGCTCGGCAACGCCAGCGGGACCGTTACGACTGGATCGGCCGCCTGCACGTGCTGAGGGCGAGTCATGCGGTGGCGGTCCTGCGCCAGGACTGGAACGAAGCGTTCCGAGCGGCCCGACACGGGGAACGGCTGGCAGTGCAGGTGCAGGACCTGCCGCGGGTGGCGGAATTCCGGAAGCTGAGGGCGGCGGCGGAGGAGCAGCGGGGCCGCCACAAAGCGGCGGTGATCGCGCGGAAGCGATCGGTTCAGCTGGAACGTCTTACCCGGAATCGCTCGATGAATCGGATTCATGCAGAGCGCCGGCTGGAGAAGCTGGCGAAGACCCGGCTGCCGCTGCTCCTGGTGGGAACGCCCGGGATGGGCAGTCGCGCCTGGGCCCGTAAGCTGCACGAGGCCAGCCCGCGGAAGTCGGGCCCCCTCGTGGTCGTGGCCTGTGAGCAGGTGGCGCACGAGCCGACGGAGCTCTACGGGTGGGAGGCCGGGGCCTGGTCGGGGGCAGAACGGGGAGCCGAAGGCTACGCCCAGCAGGCCGAAGGGGGCACGCTGCTGCTGGAGGGTCTGGACCGGGTGCCGGCGGCGCGGCAGAAGTTCTATGTCGCGCTCCTGGACCGGAAGGTCCGGAAGGTGGGGGGCACCGAAGATCATCCCGCAGACTACCGGGTGATCGCGGTCTGCGAGGAGCCGGAGAAACTCGTCCCCGAGCTGAGGACGCGGCTGGAGGCGGCGCGGGTGGAACTCCCTGCGGTAGAGGAGCTGAGGGAGGAGTTGCCTTCCACGATCCGGGTCTGGCTGGGGGCGGAGCGGCGGATGACGGCGGACGGGATGCTGGAGCTGATCCATCGGGAGTGGCCGGGGGGGGAAGCCCAGCTTAAGGCGGTGGTCGAGCGGATCAAGGTCCTGGCCCCGACCCCCGTCATCGGTCGTCGTCACGTGCGGCAGGCTCTTGCGCTCTGACAACGCCCGAACTGTGTCGACTTGGGGTTTGTGTCGACCAATCCCGCTGAAGCCGATTTGAGCCTGTTTTCTCCCGGCGGCCTCCTCCCCAAATTGTCCCCAAGGCCCCCGCTCAGGCCCTGAATCGACCCCCGGAATCTGAGTCCTCCAGATCCGGGGTTTCCCCGCCAAGCTCCTTGAGAAACCCCCTCCCAAGCGACGTCAGGGAAATCCGGCCCCGCTCTTGCACTCCTCCTCTCCATGGCCGCTGTGGCCATGAAAGAGGAGTGAACGATGCGAAGCAGGACTTTGGCGGCCTTTGCAGTAGTGGCCACCCTCGGTTTCTACGCCAGTGCAGCGCAGGCCCAGTCAGGATCCAACCAAGGGAATAAACCCACGTCTGTCGTTGCAGGCCAGACGTCATCGACCTATGAGTCGACCGTAACCACCTCCTCGCCGACGGGCTACACCATCAAGCTTAAAGTCTTCAAGAACGGGGTCCAGAAGCACAACAGCACGACCGCCGTCCCCAACCCCGGGACCACCGTCTCCACGTTCACCAAGGTCGTGAGCATGTCGACCTGGGCCCCGGCGGCCGGAGATGTGCTTCGGTATGAGGGCAGCCTCTACATCGGCGGGGTGTTCCAGAACACCCACAACCTGACGATCACCGTCGGCGCCACCCGGCCCACGACCTATCTGAGGCCCACGAGGATCTCCGTCTTCGAGCCGGTCGTCGCGGACCGCTATCGCGAGGAGCTCCTCACGTGAGAGCCGCCCTTCCTGTGGCGCTGCTCGTCCTGGCGGGGGTGCTGGTCCGGGGGAGAGGGGAAGTCGTACGGCCCTTTCGCCCCCCGGTGAGTCCGCGCCTGGTTCGTGAGGTGGAGTGCCGACAGGAGCGTCCGATGCGGAACGATGAGAGCCGGGCGGAGGTTTTTCCGGAGCCTGAAGCGCCGCGGGTGAGGCCACCGCTGCCGCCTCTGCCGGCCGCGGCCGGCCCCGAGCCGGCGAGCGTGGCCCCGCCGCTGCTCGCGCAGCTGGAGCATGCCTTGAAGCTGGACACGAGCCAGATCTCCTACCTGGTCCGCATCCTGCGGGAGCGGGAGGCGGAGATCCGGGACTGCCACGAGCGCTACCGGCGCATGGGGGTGCTCGACATCCGGGACTACGAATGGTGGGTGGCGGACCGGAAGTCCCTCTGGTTCCGGCGGGTGGACGCGGTCCTGGATCCGGCCCAGCACGCCCTCTGGACGGCCCTGCAGGGGCAGAACCCCCTGGGCCAGGGCCTGGAGTTCGAAGTGTCCGAGGGCATGGCGATTCTCGAGTAGGGGTTCGACACGCTTGATTCACAACCAGGAGGCGGACATGAGCAACCGAATTTTGAAATCGCCGCTCTGGCCGGCCTGGCCCTCGCGGTGGCTCAGCCGGCAGCAGCGGGCGGCGCGCCCGACGGGGCCGCCGCCGGAGAAACCCGGAAGGGTCCTGAAGTTCAGGGCCCCGGACGGCATCGGGGGCAGGGAGGAAAGGACTTCGAGTTGACCCAAGAGGGTCCGGCGGAACGCCACAACGTTCGGCCGGGCCCGTTACCCGGTCTAGTCGGAGGGGCGGATCACTCCTGCAACGGGGGTCCGCCCTTCCGATTCCGTGTGGAGAAACGATGACGAACAGCGATGCGGAAGGGGACAAGATGACGATCAAGAGCGCGCAGCAGGTCCTGTCCGACCGGATGACCGTGGTGCTGGGGTATTCGGAACTGGCCCTGGAGGAAAGCTTCGGGCCGCTGAATTCGGAGCAGCGCCGGGCCCTCTTCAACGTGGTGGTGGCGGCCCGGGAGATGCGCGACCTGCTCCGGTCGCGGGGGCCGCTTCCCGAGGCGGATTGAGCCGGCCCGGGACTTCCGATGAACCTCTCCACCGAGCTTGCGGGGCTGGCCCAGCCGGGGCTGCTGCGCCCCTTCGTGCGCTTTCTCGGCGCCAGGCGCAGCCTCCAGCGCGCCGGGCTCCCGGAACTGCTCAAGACCTGCGCGAACCGCGATCCGCGGATCGGACAGCTCTGTCTCCGGAAGGGCTGGCTGGACAACTCCAAGATCCACCGTCTGCTTACGCTGCAAGGCGACCGGGAACTCCGCTTCGGGGAGGCGGCCGTCGAGGCGGGACTGCTGACGCCGGGCCAGGTCGACGGGGCGCTCAAACTTCAGTCCAACCGCTTCCTCCTCTTTCTGGACACCCTGCTCGACTTCCGGGTCGTCGTGGAGGACCAGATCGAAGGGCTCCTCGAGGAATACCGCGAGGAGCTCCGGAAGCATCCGGAGGCGGCCGCTCCGGAAAAGACCCCCCGGCGAAGCTCCCGTCCTCCGACGGGGGCCGAGATCCGCGCCGCGCTCCGCAAGGTCCGCAGCCTGGGCGCCCTTCCGGCCGTGGTGCAGCGGGTGCTGGCCCTCACGGAGGACGCCGACTGCGGTCCCGGGGAGCTCACGGAGCTGCTGTCGGCCGATCCGAACCTGAGCGCCCAGCTGCTGCGCATCGTGAACTCGGCGTTCGTCGCTTCCGCCCGGACGATTTCCAGCCTGCAGCAGGCGGTGCTGAGGATCGGGAGCGCCGGCGTCCGGGTGGTCGCCCTGACCGCCGCGGCGCTGGGGCAGTTCCACGGCGGCGACAAGGACCGGGGGCGGAAGATCTGGAGGCACAGCGTGCTCTGCAGCCAGTGGTCCCGCGTCCTGGCGGAGCAGGCGGGTCTGAGGCCCTCCGAGGACGCCTTCGTGGCGGGGCTGGTGCACGACATCGGGCGCGCGGTCATCGAACGGGAGTTCCCCGCCGCGGCGGGGGAGATCGAGCGGCTCACGTTCCAGGGAAGGACGCAGGAGGAGGCCGAACGGGAGCGGCTCGGCCAGACCCACGCGGACATCGGGGCCTATCTGGCGGATCTCTGGAAGTTCCCGCTGCCGATCGTGGAGGCGATCGCGCAGCACCATGCGTCGCACGTCGAACTGCAGGCGTCGAAGGGGCGTCCGGCGCTGGTCTCGATCGTGAACCGCGCGTGTTTCCTGAGCGGGCTCCCGTTCCAGCCCTACGACGAGGCGCAGAACCGCATGATGTTCGAGGGTCTGCCGCCGGAGCTGCGGGCGCAGCAGGGTCTCGACGGGCGGCTGCTCGGGTTCGTGCCAGGGATCTACGAGAAGGCGGGAGCGCTGGCGTCCTGGCTCGCTTAGAACCCGATCCATTCCACCGAGTTCGTCAGGGCATACGAGGCGTCCTCGCCGCCGAAGACGACCATACGCCGGTGCAGCGCGTCGTAGACGGCGGCGTAGTGGATGCGTCCGGGCATGGGCGAGGTGGACAGGATCGGGGTCCACTCGGGGGGGCCGTCCAGATTCAGGGACCAGAGGGTCTGAGGGTAGGAGCCCGAAAAATCGTCTCCGCTCCAGAACACCATGCGCCGGTTGTAGGTGTCCAGGACGGCCTGCATGCCGCAGATCGGCGCGGGTGACAGCAGGGGCGCCAGGGCTGTCCAGGTAGGGGTCCCGCTCTGCAGAGCATGCGTTTCATCATTGGGCGTGCCGTCGGTGCCTCCGAAGATCAGCATCCGGTCATTGCTCTCATCGAAGACCGCCGCCATCTCCATCCGGGGAGAGGGGCGGGGCGTCGGATTCACGGTGCGCCAGGTCGGCCCGGAACCCGGGGGAAGGGAGAGGGCCGCGGCGCTGTCCAGCGCCGAGACCCCATCCTCCCCTCCGTAGACCAGCAACTCCTGGTGGAGCGGATCGTAAACCCCGGCCGCATACAAGCGCGGCAGGGTGCTGCCGGAAACAACGGGGGCGCTCCATCCTGGAGAGGCTCCCAGGGAGAGGTACCAGACATCGTTCAGGTAGGAAGGGGCGGTATCCGTCTGGCCGCCGAACACCACCATTCGATCCTGGTCGGCATCGTAGATCGCCACATGGCCGTAGCGCCGGGGGGGGCCTGCGGGACTGTCGGGCAGGATCAGGGTCCAGACGGGAAGGACAGGCGGGGTGGGCGGGGCAGGCGGCGCCGGCAGCGAGAGGGCCCAGACGTCGTTGTAGTACACGCTGGTTGAATCTTGGCCCCCCATCACGATCATGCGCTGCCTCACGGGGTCGTACACGGCGGAAGCTCCGATTCTGGCTCCCGGACCGCCGGCGGGACTTTCCTGGGTCCAGGTCAGCGCCGCCGTCGTGGCGGTGGCGGTGTTCGTGGGGGCGCTGACGCCCTTGGAATTGCCGGCCAGGACCCGGTAGTAGTAGGTCGTTCCGGCATCGAGCGGGCGGTCCACGTAAGCCGTGCTGTTGAGGAAGACCCGGGCGATCTCGACGAACGTGACGTTGTCCGTCGATCGTTCAATGATGAACAGCGCCTCGTTGTCGCTGGTGTCGGTCCATGTCAGGTCGATGCGGGCGGTGCTGAGGGCCGTCGCCGTGAGCCCCGTCGGGGGGGCGGAAGGGGGGACGGCCGGCTCCGAACTCCCGTCGTCACAGCCCTCGCAGCCCCCCAGGATCAGGAGGGCGGCGGAAAGCACCCAAAAATGCGAAGCGCGAGACACCGAAGACTCCTCCGATTGGAAGCGACGCCCCCTTTCCCCAGCTACCCGGTCCATCAATAATAGCGGACGAAGCCGGAAAAGGGAGGGAAAACCCATTTTTTCTGCAAGATGCGGAAAAAGTGAATGGCCGGGGGGCTCAATCGATGAATTCGGGCTCGACCTTGACGGGGATGATCCCCGCGTCGTAGCCCAGGCGGTAGAGCAGGGCCACCGCGTTCTGGGCGCGTTCGCCGAGCTCGAGCGTGTAGCCGTTGACGTACATGCCCACGAACTGGTCCGCCTTGCCGCGCTGCAGGCCCCGCGCGTACTGCATCGCGTGGTCGAGGGCGTCCTTGCGGTGGTCCAGCGCGTATTTCACCGTGTCGTGCAGGACGTCGCAGCAGATGCTCGACGTCTTCTTGTCCAGGTCCCGCCGCAGGGCGTTGCCCCCCAGCGGCAGCGGCAGGCCGGTCTCCTGGCTCCACCACTCGCCAAGATCCTGTACCCGGTGCAGCTTCTGGTCGCCGTAGGTGAGCTGGCCCTCGTGGATGAGCAGGCCCGCGTCCACCTCGCCCTTGGCGACGGCGTCCTGGATCTGGTCGAAGGGCATGACCTTCCAGCGCGCGGAGGGCACGAAGAGCCGGAAGACGAGGAAGGCGGTCGTGAGTTCGCCGGGCACCGCGACCGTCGCCTCATCGAGGTCCTGGCGCGTCATCGAACGGCGGGACACGATGATCGGGCCGTAGCCGTCGCCCACCGAGGCGCCGGCGGACATGAGCCGGTAGCGGTCCTTGATGCGGTAGTAGGCGTGGAAGGAGACGGCGGTCAGCTCGTAGACCCCTTCGATGGCCTTGCGGTTGAGCGTCTCGATGTCTTCGAGCACGTGCCGGAACTGCAGCCCGCGCGTGTCGACCTTGCCCTTGGCGAGGGCGTAGAACATGAACGCGTCGTCGCTGTCGGGGCTGTGGGCGACCGTCAGGGTGCGTGCCATGGGGGCACTATAAGTTACTCCGCAGGGATTTCCAGCGTCAAATCCAGTTCGGCGCCGTCCCTTTTCACCGTGAGCTTGAGGCTCGCGCCCGGACGGACCTTCGACAGGAGACTCTCCCAGGAGGCCGCCTTCTCGCCGTCCACCTTGAGCAGCACGTCGCCGGGGCGCAGGCCCGCCTTCTCCGCCGCGCTGCCCGGGAGGACGGGGCCCACGTCGAGCCCCGGACCGGCCCCCGGACGGAAGCCGACGGCCGCGTCCTTCCGCTGCGCCTCGCGCTCCTTCATCGCCGTGGGATTGCCGAGGAAGACCTTGAGCTCCTTCTCCTCCGCGCCGCGGCGGACCTTCACCCGGATCGTGGCGCCTTCGGGCCAGTTGGAGACGACGCCGTGGAAGCGGTTGGCGTTCCCGATGCGGTAGCCCTCCGCCTCGAAGAGGATGTCGCCGGGTTCGAAGCCCGCCCGGGCGGCGGGGCTGTCCCCGTCCACGCGCGCGGCGAAGACGCCGTCCCCGTAGCGCCCGACCTTCTCGTAGCGCGCATCGCCGCACTCGCCGATCTGCAGGCCTTCGATGAAGCCCTCGAAGACGCGGCCGCCCTTCTTGAAGGCCTCGAGATAGCGGCTGATCTGCTTCGCCGGGATCGCGTAGCCGATGCCGGTGTTCACCCGGTTGGAGAAGCGCTTGATGTCGATGCGTCCGTTGATGCCGGCGATGCGGCCGTCGAGCGTGAAGAGCGGGCCGCCGGAATTGCCCGGGTTGATCTGGGCGTCGGTCTGGATCGCGTCGAAGTAGCCGGGGTTGTCCATGTAGCGGTGCAGGGCGGAGACGATGCCGAAGGTGACGGTGGGCTCCCAGACGCCGGCCGCGAGCAGGAAGGGGTTGCCCACGGCGAAGACGTGTTCGCCGACCTCGAGGCGGTCCGAGTCGCCGAGGCTGCAGTACGGCAGATCCTTCGCCCCGCGCAGCTTGCAGAGGGAGATGTCGCCCAGCGGATCGGAGCCGACGAGGTCCGCGATGTAGGCCTTGCCGCCGCTCATCCGCACCCGCTGGCCGCTGCGGGGGCCCGAGACGTGGAAGTTGGTGAGCACCCAGCCGTCCGGGGAGATGTTGACGCCCGACCCGTTGCCGAAAAAGACGTACGCGGGGCGCACCGTCTCGACGGCCTCGCGCAGGCGCCGTTCCAGGGCCTCGATGCGCTCCAGGCCGTCCTGGGGCGCGGCCAGCAGGAACAGGCTCAGCCACGCGCTCATGGGTCGGCCCTCGCTTCGAGGACGGCTTTCAGCTCGAGGTCGTCCCATTTGGCGCCGTTCTTCCGTTTGATCTTCAGCATGACCGTCGTCCCCGCCTTCTTCTCGAAGAGGGCCTCGCCCATCGTCTCGAAGTCCACGACCTTCAGGCCGTCCACGGTGGTGATGACGTCGCCCTTCTTGAGGCCCGCCTTCTCGGCGGGGGAGCCGGGGAGGACCTCGCCCACCGGGTAGCCCTCGATCTCCGGGTCGGCCTCGGCGGGTCGCACGCCGAGGAAGGGGCGCTTCTCCGCCGGGATGAGCTCCCCCTTTTTGAGCCGCTCGAGGACGCCGTCGATCTCCGCCGTCTTGCAGGCGAAGCCGACGCCGCCGGACTGGCCCCAGACGGCCTCGGGGCGGATCTGGCAGGCGATCCCGACGAGTTCGCCGCGCAGGGTGACGAGGGCGCCGCCCGAGTTGCCGTAGTTCATCTCCGCGTCCGTCTGGACGCAGGTCTTGTTCATGCGCTGCAGGGCGCTGAGGATGCCGAGGTTGATCGTGGGGGAGCCGCGGTCCGGCGCGCGGCCGAGCAGGGCGAGGAAGGCGCCCTGTCCGAGCTTCGCGGTGTCCGCGCGGGGCAGCACGGGCAGGTCGCGGGCCTCGACGCGGAGGAGGGCGACGTCGCGGCCCTCGTCCTGCCCGAGCCGTTCCGCCGGGAGTTCGCGCCCGTCCCAGAGGGTGACTTTGAGGCCCTGTTTCTTCAGCTTTCCGGAGACGTTGAAGCGGCTGGTGAGGATGAGGCCGTCGGCGCTCCAGACGACGCCCGAGACGGGTCCTTTGGGGCGGTTGTAGTAGTCGCGGTGCTGGGCGACCTGGCCGGAGCCGGTGCGCCCGTCGGGATCCGCGTCGGGTTCATCGAGGCGGGCGACGTCGATGGCGACCACCGAGCGCCCCGCGCGCTCGCGCAGTCCCTGGAGCACCGCGGCGAAGGGGTCGTCGTGGACGGCCTGGAGCAGGGCGAGCAGCAGGGCGGGGCTCATGCCGCCCCCCCCGAAGCAACAAAACAGACGGGCTGCTTTGTTGCCCTGAAGAGGCAACAAAGCAGCCCGTCTGTTTTGTTGTTTTCGTGGCCGGGCTGCTGGGGGGTCATTTCTGCTCCTCGAGGGCCAGTTTGACCCGCTCGGGA
>CAZUJF010000007.1:0-173173 GCA_964619955.1 uncultured Planctomycetales bacterium | reverse complement strand
CGGGCTGCTGGGGGGTCATTTCTGCTCCTCGAGGGCCAGTTTGACCCGCTCGGGACGGCCCCCGATCTCCAGCTTGAACCAGACCACCCCCCCCGCTTCCAACCCGCTCATGCGGGCCCGGTAGTCGGCGAGCGTCCGGACCGGCTGTTCTCCGACCTCGAGGAGCACGTCCCCCGGGCCGATCCCCGCCCGGTCGGCGGGACCCCCCGCCCGCACCTCCGAGACGACCAGCCGGGCGCCGTCCTGCTTCAGCGTCAGCCCCACGCCGCCCTCCCGGGCCGGCGGGAGCGGGGCGTCGGGGAGGAGGACCTCCGCTTTGAGCCGCTTGAGGACGGGCAGGATCTCGTCGATGGGGATGGCGACCCCGAGGAAGCGGTGCGGCGAGTAGTTGAGCGTGACGATCCCCACGACCCGGCCCTGTGCGTCGAGACAGGGCGCCCCCTCCATGCCCACGTTGACCGCCGCCGTCGTCTCGAAGACGGGGCCCCGGTACGTCGAATTGGCGCGCGCCTCGTCCAGCCGGTACAGCGCGCTGAGGATGCCCAGGTTGAACGAAGGCTGGTCGTCGATGATCATGGAATTGGCCGCGTTGCCGATCGTGTAGGACCGCTGGCCCACCCGGAGCGCCGCCGAGGTGCCCAGCGCCGCGGGCTTCAGCGGGCCCCCGGCCTTGATCCGGAGCAGCGTCAGTTCATGCTCCTTCGAGGCGGCCACGAAGGTCGCGGCATGAAGCCTCGGCCCCTTCGTCCAGACGCGGATGTCCGAGGAACCTTCGGGACAGGACGCGTAGCTGGTGAGGATCAGGCCGTCGGCCTCGAGGACGAAGCCCGTCCCCGAGCGTTCGCCCAGCGGGGCGAGGGCGCGGACGGCGACGACGGAGTCCACGACCCCCCGGTACACGCGCCGGTGGGCCTCGTCCTCCGCCTGGGCCTGCAGGGCCGCGGGCAGCAGCGTGAGGAACAGCCCGGCGGCCAGGCGGGTAGTTCTGTTCCTTCGGATCACGCGCATCCTATTATATACGTCGAAGCCGGCGAACTTCCGGGGAAGCTCCGCTGTCGTAAGACCCGTAGACGAGGACCTCTTATGAACCACCGACTGGCGACCGCGGGGATCCTGGCGCTCTTCCTGACGGCGGCCGCCCCCGCCCAGGACAAGGCCGAACTCCGCTACGCCTTCAAGAAGGGCGAAAAGTTCCCCTTCACCCTCAGCTACGGGCTGGGCGTGAAACTGGAGAAGGTCCCGGAGCTCCTCCAGGGCGTGCTCAGCGAGGACCCCATCGAACTGAAGTTCGAGGGGACGATGGACGTCGAGGTCGTCGACGTGAAGGAGGACGGCACCGCGACGCTCAAGGGCGCCTGGCGGACGGCGAAGGCGAAGGGCCACGTGATGGTCAACGACGTGGACTTCCAGTACGACGCCGCGAAGGCGGGCGAGCTGAAGCCCAAGGAGAAGAAGGAGGGCGACGACCCCGCCCTCCAGGGCTTCATGGACGTGCAGGACCAGATGGCCAAGATGGTGCGGGAGCCCGTGCAGCTGGACGTCGATCCCCGCGGCAAGGTGACGGTGCAGGGCGGCGCGGGGCGCCTCGGCGAACTCGAAGGCCCCTTCCGCTCCCTCAACGGCCTCATGGGCCCGCTTCCGACGCAGAAGCTCGGCAAGGGCGACGGCTGGAAGGAGGAGGTCAAGCTGGGCATGCCGGGCGTCGGCGGCAACGTCGATCTCAAGGTCGCCACCGACAACGTCGTCGAATCCCTCGAGGGGGACACCCTGGTGATCGCGTCCAAGTACACGGTGCTCCAGAAGGGCACGGACGCGGAGGGCGCGCCCGGCCTCAACGTGAAGATGAAGACCGAGGGCGGCGGGACCGGGAAGATGCACTTCCTCGTGAAGGCCGGCCGGCCGCTGAAGTCCCAGAGCTCGCTCCGGGTCAAGGTGAGCGCCGTGATCCCCAACCCGGGCGGCGGGGACGACATGGACCTCAAGGCCAACGTCAAGATGGACATGGGGCACGAGCTCGGGCGCTAGCTCGGGCGCTAGGGCTTCCGAAGGTCCGCGTTCTTTGCTATAACCGCAGCACGATGCGCTGGACCAAGACCTTCATCCCCACGCTCCGCGAGGCCCCTTCGGACGCGGAAAGCCCCAGCCACAAGCTGATGCTGCGGGCGGGCCTCATCCGCCAGCTCTCCGCGGGCAGCTACAGCTACCTCCCGCTCGGGTTCCGCGCGCTGCGCAAGGCCGAGGCCATCGTCCGCGAGGAGATGGACCGCTCCGGCGCCGTCGAGCTGCTCATGCCGGCGCTGCATCCGACCGAGCTCTGGCAGGAGACGGGCCGCTTCGAGCTCTTCGGCGACACCCTGATGAAGCTGAAGGACCGCAAGGGGGCGGTCAGCGTCCTGGGCCCCACGCACGAAGAGGTCATCACGCACCTCGTGCGCACCGAGGTGAAGTCCTACCGCCAGCTGCCCCTGACCCTCTACCAGATCCAGGGCAAGTTCCGCGACGAGGCGCGTCCGCGCCACGGGATCATCCGGACCCGCGAGTTCATCATGAAGGACGCCTACTCCTTCGACGTCGACGAGAAGGCGATGGGGCGCTCCTACCAGACGATGTACGACGCCTACGTCCGCATCTACACGCGGGCGGAGCTGAACTTCCTGCCCGTGGAGGCCGACACCGGCCTCATCGGCGGCGACGTCTCCCACGAGTTCATGGCGGTCTCGCCGTTCGGCGAGGACTCCGTCGTGACCTGCGCGAAATGCCGCTACGCCGCCAACAAGGAGAAGGCCGAGTGCCCGCCCGTCGCGGGGGCCTCCTCGGCCTCCGAGACCCGCGAGATCCTCCCCAGGGAGGAGGCCGCCACGCCCGGCGCGCACACGATCGAGCAGGTCTCCGCCTTCCTCAAGGTCTCCCCGCGGCTGCTCGTCAAGACGCTCATCTACAGGACGAACAAGGGTTTCGTGGCGGCGCTGGTCCGCGGCGACCACGAGGTGAACGAGCCCAAGCTCCGCCGGGCCGCGCAGGCCGAGACGCTGCGGCTGGCCACCCCCGAGGAGATCCAGAAGGAGACCGGCGGACCCATCGGCTTCTCCGGGCCCGTGGGGCTCGCCCTGCCCCTGATCGCGGACCATGCGGTCCTGCCGCTGACGAATTTCGTCACCGGGGCGAACCGGAAGGACACCCACCTCGTCAACGTGAACCTGAACCGGGACTTCAAGGCCGGCGTCGTCGCGGACATCCGGACGGCGCTCGAAAACGACCCCTGCCCCCGCTGCGGCGCCCCGCTCGGCTTCACGCACGGCATCGAGGTGGGGCACGTCTTCAAGCTGGGCACGCGCTACTCGAAGCTCATGAACGCCTCGTATCTCGACGACAAGGGCCAGCTGCATCCGATGGTGATGGGCTGCTACGGGATCGGGGTCAACCGCATCCTCGCCGCGGCGGTGGAGAACCACCACGACGACGGCGGCATCCTCTGGCCCAAGGAGCTCGCGCCCTACCAGGTGCAGATCGTCTCGCTCGACCACAAGAAGCTGCAGATCGTCGAGACCGCGCAGAACCTCTACGAGACGCTGACCCAGGCGGGCCTGGAGGTCCTCTGGGACGACCGCGACGCCGCGCCCGGCGTGAAGTTCGCGGACGCCGACCTCATCGGCATCCCCGTCCGCATCACGGTCGGGAAGCGCACCGTGGAGTCCGGCACGGTGGACATCCGGCGGCGGACCTCGAAGGACCAGAAGAGCACCGCGATCGCGGACGTGCTCGAGGCCGTGCGGCGCGAACTGGCGGAGTACAAGGCGTGAGGCCGGACGCGGAGCTGGGCCGCCGCGAGGCGTTGATCGCGCTGCTGGGCGCGGCCGCCGCGGGCTGCAGCAATTCCGCGGACGAAAGCCCCGTCGAAGGCAAGGCCCTCAAGATCTCGTATTTCCGCGCCTTTCCCGAGGCGAAGACCAAGAAGCTGGAGCCCACGTACCGCGTGGTGATGTCCAATTCCTGGCGCGACCAGGTGGGCGAGGGGCCGAGGGAGCCCTTCCCGAAGGCGGCGCCCGGCCGCATCTACCTGGCCTTCCTGACCGACCTTGAGATGGTCCGGCACATGAAGCTGCTCGAGGACTTCGGCATCGGGAAGCTGAAGGCGCGCAAGCCGGAGGAGTTCCGCCCCGAGGAGCTGAGCCGGCTGTCGCTGGACCCCAAGGAGACGAGCTTCACGCGCGTCTTCACGGTCGGCACGAACAGCTGGCACAAGAGCTACTACTACCGGGACCACCACGTCCCCGGCGGCGAGGCGCTCATCCCCGTGTACACCAAGGTCGAGGCGGCGGTCAGCCGCATCTGCGAGAATTCGATCCATGTCCGGACGATGACCGAGCCGATCCCGCCGAAGTAGGACCACCGCCATGAGTTCGGAGACGCCCGCGTCCCTGACCGACTCCCACGCGCATCTCGACGACCGCCAGTTCGAGGGCGAGCTCGACGCCGTCCTCTCGAGGGCCCGCGACGCCGGGGTGGACCGGATGGTCAGCATCGGCACGGACCTGGCCTCCTCGCGGCGGGCGAGGGACATCGCCGCGGCGCGGGAGGGCGTCTGGTTCTCGCCGGGCATCCATCCGCACGAGGCGGACAACCCCGGCCCCGTGGACGAGCTCCGCGAGCTGCTCGCGCATCCCAAGGCGGTCGCGATCGGCGAGACCGGCCTGGACTACTTCAAGAACTACAGCTCCGTCCCGAACCAGAAGGCGCTCTTCGTGCGGCATCTGGAGCTCGCGCTCGAGGCGGACAAGCCCGTGTCCATCCACTGCCGGGACGCGCACCCCGACGCGGTCGCGATCCTGCGGGCCCATGCGCCGCTGCGGGGCGTGATCCATTGCTTCACCGGGACCTGGGCGGACGCCGAGGCCTACATGGGCCTGAATTTCATGATCTCGATCGCGGGGCCCGTGACGTATCCGAAGGCGCAGGCGCTCCGCGAGGCGGTGCGCGAGATCCCGCTCGACGTGCTGATGGTGGAGACCGACTGTCCGCTGCTCGCGCCCCAGAAGCACCGGGGGCAGCGGAACGAGCCGGCGTACGTGCGCTACACCGCGGCGGAGATCGCGAACGTGAAGGGCGTGGACGTGCGCGCGGTCGCGGAGGCCACGACGCGCAACGCGCGGCGGCTCTTCGGGATCTAGAGATGACGAAAGACGCCGGACTCTGCCTGGTCACCGGCGGCGGGGGCTTCATCGGCTCGCATCTGGTGCGCTCGCTGCTGGCCTCGGGGCGCCGCGTCCGGGTGGCGGACGATTTCTCGACGGGCCGCCGCTCCAACCTGCCGGAGGGGGTCGAGCTGCTGGAGGGGGACGTGAACCGGACGGCCGACGCCGCGGTCGCGGGGGTCGACGCCGTCTTCCATCTGGCGGCCCTGCCCTCGGTGCCGCGCTCGGTGGAGAAGCCGATCGAGAGCCACCGGGCCACGGCGCGCGGGACGCTGGAGATCCTCCGGGCGGCGGAGCGGGCGGGGGTGCGGCGCGTGGTGCTCGCCAGCTCCTCCTCGGTCTACGGCGACACGCCGACGCTGCCGAAACACGAGGCGATGCCGCCGCGGCCGCTGTCCCCGTACGCCGTGGCGAAACTGGCGACGGAGCTCTACGCCCGCTCCTGGGCGGCGCATACGAAGCTGGAAACGGTCGCGCTGCGCTTCTTCAACGTCTACGGGCCCCGGCAGGACCCGGACTCCCCGTATGCCGCGGTGATCCCCATCTTCGCGCGCAAGCTGAGGGAGGGGAAGCCGATGCCCGTGAACGGCGACGGGGGGCAGACCCGGGACTTCACCTATGTGGGCGACGTGGTGGACGGGCTGCGGCGGGCCGCGGAGGCTCCGGGCCTCTCGGGCCGCGTCTACAACCTCGCCGGCGGCCGTCCCGTGACGATCCTGGATCTCGGCCGCGCCCTGGCCCGTCTCGCGGGGCTTCCCGCGCTCTTCGAACACCGTCCCCCCCGGGCGGGCGACATCCGCGATTCCTGGTGCGATCCCTCCGCGGCGCGGCGGGATTTCGGCTTCGAGGCGCGCACGCCGCTGGAGGAGGGCCTGAGACGCACCCTCGAAGGGGGCGGCGCGTGAAGAAGCACGCGCTCTTGATCGTCGACGACGAGCGGGACAACATCACCCTGCTCCAGAATCTGCTCGGGGGCGCGTACCGCATCCACACGGCCCGCGACGGGGCGAAGGCGCTGGAGCTGCTCCGCAAGAACACGATCCACATCATCCTCACGGACCAGCGCATGCCCGGCCTCAGCGGCGTGGAGTTCCTGGAGCAGGCCCGGCAGATCCGGCCGGACTGCATCCGGGTCCTGATCACCGCCTACCCGGACGTCAACGACGCGATCGAGGCGATCAACCGGGGGCACGTCCAGCGCTATTTCGCGAAGCCCTTCGACGGGGCGGATCTGCGCCGCGCCCTCGCGCAGGAGGTCGAGCGTCTGGAGCTCGTCGCCGCGAACAAGCGGCTCAACGAGGAGCTGGGGCGGCTCGTCGACGAGCTGTTCAAGGCGAACCGGGAGCTTCGCGACCTCAACCAGATGAAGGACCAGTTCCTCGCGAACTGTTCGCACGAACTGAAGACGCCGCTCGTCTCCGGCATGGGCTATCTCGATCTGATGCTGTCGGGGGGCATGGGGCGCATCGAGGAGCGGCAGGAGAAGGGGATGCGGATCGCGCACCGGAACCTGGAGCGGCTGCTCGGCCTGATCGAGAATCTCCTGGCGCTGGCGAAGGCCCGCTTCCGGCCCGAGACGCTGAACAAGACCCGCTTCGCCCTCAAGCCGCTCGTGGAGGAGTGCCTGGAGTCCCTCAAGATCCGGGCGCGCAAGAAGAGCCTCCAGGTCCGCATGAAATGGCCCGCCCGGGCCCCCTGGGTGGAGGGGGACGAGCGGAAGATCCACAGCGTGCTGACGAACATCCTGTCGAACGCGGAGAAATTCAGCCCCGAG
Organism: uncultured Planctomycetales bacterium; assembly: GCA_964619955.1. Taxonomy (GTDB): domain Bacteria; phylum Planctomycetota; class MHYJ01; order MHYJ01; family JACPRB01; genus JACQFK01. The sequence goes on along the minus strand of CAZUJF010000007.1, from coordinate 166,207 downwards.
GAGGCGCGGCTCGACATCGAGGTCTCCCGGCCCCGGCAGGGGTTCATCCGCGTGGTGGTGTCGGACAACGGGCGGGGGCCGGAGGAGGCGGAGGGGGAGATCCAGCCCTTTAAGACCTCGGCCGATCCCAGATTCGCAGGCATGGGCATCGGCCTCACGCTGGCGCGCGAGATCCTCAAGGCCCACGGCGGGAAGATCAGCCTTCAGCGGGGCCCCAGGGGGGGCGCGCGCGTGGAGTTCGATCTCCCTGCTGCGGTCCGGCCCCCCAAGGGGTAGAATTCCCCCGGTGCTGGACTTCGCCCGCCTCTTCGAATTCAACCGGGACGTCGGCTTCATCGTGGATCCGGCCGGCGTGGTGCTCGCGGCCACGCGGGGCGCCGAGCAGGCCCTCGGCCGTCCGGCGGCCGAGCTGGCGGGCCTCTCCCTCCCCTCGCTCGACGAGTCGGGGGAGATCCGGCGCGTGCTCGACAGCGGTCCGGGCGCCCCCCTGCGCGTGCACGTCGTCTTTCATCTGCGTCCCGAGCCCGGCCGGCTCATGACCGTGGACGCCATCGCCTCGACCCTCTGGGGGCCCGACGAGCGCCTCATCGGCTGGTTCATCGCGGGGCAGGATCTTCCCGGGGCGGTGTCGGAGGCGCGGGGCCTGCAGCCGGTGCTGAGCACCCTGATCGACTCCCTGGGGGCGGCGGTCTGGTCCTTCGACCGCAACGGGACCGTGCTGACCTGGAGCCGCGCGGCGGAGGCGCAGTTCGGCTGGACCCGGGAGGAGGCGGAGGGGAAACTGCGGGCGGAGGCGCTGTTCGGCGGCCCGGAGAGCCTGGCGGAGCTCCTCCGGGAGCTCGAAGCGCGGGACCGGGTCGCGGGGGACCGGGTGCTGACCCTGAAGGGCGGCGCCCGGCGCGCCTACGAGGTCTCCCTCACGCCCCTGAGGATCGGCTCCATCCTGGCCGGCTACACCTGCGCCTCCGTGGACGTCACGGAGCGGCGCCAGACGGAGGAACTGCTCCGGGTCCTCTTTCAGAAGGGACGGGACGCGGTGTACCTGGTGGAGGAGGCGGGGCTGAGGGTGGTGGAGGTGAACGAGGCCGCCTGCCGGCTCCTGGGCTACACGCGGGAGGAGTTCCTGCGGCTGACGGTGACGGACCTGGTGCCTCCGGGAATGAGGGACCGCATCCCCGCCGTGCTCGCGTTTCTCAGGGAGGGCGCCGGCCACCTGAGGGACCGGCGGATGCAGCTGCACAAGGACGGGCGCCCGATCCCGACCGACCTGTCCATCACCCGGGTGCAGGTGGGGGGGCGGACCTGCTATCTCGCCACGGCCCGGGACCTCACGGAGGAGGAGCGCTCCTCCCGGGCGCTCGGGGAGGCCAAGGATTTCCTGGAGACGATCCAGGAGAACGCGGGCGACGGATTCGTCCTCGTCGACGACCGGGGGGTCATCGTCTACGCCAACCGGCGCATGCTGGAGATGCAGGGGCTTCCGCGGGAGCGGTACGTGGGGCGCCTCTTCACCGATTTCGCCACGAAGCCGGAGGAGGCGGCTTTGTGGATGGACGCCAACCGCGCGATCATGGCCGGCGCTTCGCACCGGGTGAGGACGGAGGCGACCATGGCCACCGGCGCGCGTCTGATCCTGGACATCGGGATGGTCCGCATCGAGCGCGAGGGCCGGCCCTACGTGTTCTCGGTCGTCCGCGACGTCACCGAGGAGGCCCGGCTGCAGGCGGAGCTCGAACGCCACGTGGCGGAGCAGAAGTTCCTGCTCGGCAGCACGCGGGATCTGGTGTACCGCCACGACACGCAGGGCATCTTCACGTACATCTCGCCCAGCGTGGAGGCGCTCACCGGGTATCCGCCGGAGGAATGGCGGGTGCATTACGCGAAGTACATGACGGATCATCCCGTCAACGAGAAGGTGGCCGGATACACCGAGGAGACGCTCCGGACCGGGCGGTCGCGGTCCCCGTACCTGGTGGAGTTCTATCACAAGTCCGGGCGCCGGCTCATGATGGAGGTCGCCGAGCAGGCGTTCCACGAAGACGGGAGGATCGCCGGCATCGTGGGGGTCGCCCGCGACGTCACCGAGCGGTACCGGGCCGACGAGCGGCAGGCCGTCCAGCAGGCGGTGACGCAGATCCTCGGCAGCGCGGTCTCGGTCGAGGAGGCCCTGCCGCAGGTCCTCAAGGCCGCCGTCGGGGGGCTCCATTGGTCGCTGGGGATGATCTGGAAGGTGGACCTCTCGGGGGACAGCCCCGTGCTCCGCTGCGTCGAGGCCTGTCCGGGGGCCGGCGGTCCGCACGAGGCGTTCATCGAGGCCTCCCGCCGGCAGCAATTCCTGCCCGGCCTGGGGCTTCCGGGCGGGGTCTGGTCCTCCCGCGTCCCGCTCTGGGTGAAGGACGGCGGCCGGGACCCCTCCTCCCCCCGCCCGGGGGCGGCGGAGAAGCCGGGGCTCCGGGCCGCCTTCGCCTTTCCCGTGGAAACCGCCGGCGGGCTGTTCGCCGTGGTCGAGCTGTTTCACCGGGAGCCGCGGGACCTGGATCCGGATCTGCTGGCGCTGGGGGGGACGCTGGGCCGGCAGCTGGGCCAGTTCATCGACCGGCTCCGGGCGGAGCAGGATCTCCGCTTCCAGAAGACGCTGCTGGAATCGCAGAGCGAGGCGGCGATCGACGGCATCCTGGTGGTCTCCGAAGACGGGGTGATGATCTCCTTCAACCGCCGCTTCATGGAGATGTGGGACATCTCCCCCGAGGTGATGCGCTCCCGGACCGACGAGGTGGCGCTGCAGTCGGTGATCGACAAGCTCGTGGAGCCGAGGGAGTTTCTCGACCGCGTGAAGCATCTCTACGAGCATCCGGAGGAGGAGAGCCGCGACGAGATCCATCTGAAGGACGGACGGACCTTCGACCGCTTCAGCGCGCCCGTCCGCGGCGCCGACCGGGTGATCTACGGTCGCGTCTGGTATTTCCGGGACGTGACCGGCCGCCGCCGCACGGAGGAGAATCTCAGGCGGGCGGCCGAGGAGACCCGGCGGGCCTACGAGGATCTGAAACAGGCCCAGGAGCAGCTGATCCGCTCCGAAAAGCTGGCCTCCGTCGGCATGCTCATCTCGGGCGTGGCCCACGAAATCAACAACCCCCTCAACGTCATGTACGGCAACCTCCAGCTCATGGCGGAGCTCGAGAAGACCCTGCTGCCCAAGGCGCGGAAGGGCTCGAAGGCGAAGGCGGGGCGGGCGTCGCAGCTCCGCAAGTTCCGCCGGATGATCCGCGACGCCCTCCGGGCCGCCGGCCACGCGCGGGGCGTGGTGCAGGACTTCCGGAATTTCGCACGGGACGTCCGCAAGGCCGAGCCGGTGGACCTCAACGCCTGCCTCATCGAGGTGCTCGCGCTGGTTCAGCGGGAGCTGCGCCCGGGGATCCGCATCATCCGGAAACTCGGGAAGCTGCCGCTCGTCCCCTGCCTGCGGGGCCAGATGAGTCAGGTCTTCCTCAACCTGGTGAAGAACGCCGTGGAGGCCATCGACAAGAGGGGCCGCATCACCCTGCGGACCCTGAAGAAGGGCGGCAAGGCGATCGTCGAGGTGTCGGATACCGGCCGCGGCATGAGCGAGGACGTGCTCCGGAAACTCTTCGAGCCCTTCTTCACGACGAAGCCGGTGGGGAAGGGGCTGGGCCTGGGGCTTTCGATCAGCGCGATGATCCTGCACAACCACGGGGGCAAGATCAGCGGAAGCTCCCGCCCCGGGAAGGGCTCGCTGTTCCGGGTTGAACTTCCCCTTTCCGTGTAGCATCTAGAACGTGTGTTGAAAAAGGATTTTTTTCACATTTGACTTGACGGCCGGCGGGTATACTCTGTATACTTTGTATAACTTGAGTACCTCGATGAAAGCCCGCGCCTCCTACACGACCGGCGACGTCGCCCGGATCTGCCAGGTGACCAAGCGCACGGTCATCAAGTGGGTGGATTCCGGGAAGCTCCAGGGCTACACCATCCCCGGCTCCAAACACCGGCGCATCTCCGAGGCCGCCCTGAAGTCCTTCCTGCGCAACCATCAGATCCCCGATTACGCGCGCGTCGTCCGGCCCCGGGTCCTGGTCGTCGACGACGACGTGGACCTCCAGGAGCTGCTCAAGGACGCCCTGCGCGACCAGTACGACGTCGACAGCGTCGGCACCGCCCTCGAGGCGGCCTCCCGGCTGCCGGTCTTCCAGCCGGACCTCATCCTGCTGGACATCCGCCTGCCGGACGTCTCGGGCCTGCAGGTCTGCCGCCATTTCCAGACCTATTCGAAATCCCGGAAGGTGCCCATCCTGACCATGTCGGCCTACGGCAGCGAGATCGATCCCGCCGAGGTCCGGCGCAGCGGGGCCGACGCCTTCCTCCCCAAGCCGCTCCGCATGGCGGACCTTCGTGAACGACTTCAGGCGATGGTGGTTTGAGTTTGCATCGTTGATTAAGGAGACGACCGTGTCCAACTTTGGCGATCTGGTGAAGCGGCTGAGGAAGGAAAAGTCCATGACCCTGGAGCAGGTCGCGAAGAAGATCGGCTCCCACAAGGGCTACGTGTCCGGCATCGAGAACGACAAGGTGAACCCCCCCTCGGTCAAGATCATCAAGAAGTTCGCCAAGGTTTTCGCGCAGGACGAACGGCAGCTCGTCCGCATCGCCTGGGCGGACAAGGCCCCCGGGATCATCCGCGAGGACGCCCAGCGCGTGATGGCGCTGGTGGACCTCGAGAGCGGCGGTTCCGTGGACATGGCCCGGGTCCCCCTCCTCAACACGGTGACGTCGGGTTATCCGGCGGAGATCGGCGCCGACGGGAAGGCCAAGCCCAACGTCAACGCCTCCCTCGTCCTGCCCCGCGGGCGCGTGGCCGTCGAGGCCGCCGCGACGGTCGTCGACGATTCCATGGAGCTGCAGGGCGCCGCGGGCTATTCGCGCGGCGACGTCGTCCTGCTCACCAAGGACGAGAAGATCCGCAACGGCTCCACGGCCTTCGTCGTGTTCAGCGTGCGGGACAAGCGCCAGGCGCTGCTCCGGCAGATCATGCTCGAGCAGGGCGACCACATCGTGCTGCAGCCCCTCAACAAGGAGTTCCCCCTGGAGTTCCTGACGCACGACGACGTGGACGCCGTCTATCGCGTGGTCGGCAAGATCGAAATGTTCGAGCCTGCGGTCGTTGATATGAAAGTGTAGGAAATGTAAACTTCGAGCCGCGGCAGGACGCCTGAAGCGGACGAGCCCCCGGGACGGACACCTTGAGACTTCAACGGGGGGGCCTCCGCTGCGGACCCTGACCGCGGCTTAAACGAGTCCTTTTCCTCCCTCTCTCGATGCCGCTGGGGCGACGCACGTCGCCCGAGCGGCATTTTTTTTGGTCCCGGAAGGAGCGGGCCCCGCCGCCGGGGTAGGATGTCGGGGAACCCGGGACCGCCGGCGGCCTTCCCGTCCGGAAGGGCCGCGCGCGGACCCGCCTGCGGAGGCCTCATGATCTTCCTCCTCGCCGGCCTGGCCGTCCTCGCCCCCCAGGACGTTCCGACCGGGAAACTCCAGGTGGGGTGGGCGGCCCGCGACATCACCCCGGACCGGCCCGTCGCGCTGGCGGGCCAGTTCCACAAACGGATCTCGACGGGGGTGGCGGCCCGCCTCTCCGTCACGGCGCTGGCGCTGGAGACGCGGGCCGGCGACGCCCCCGTCGACCAGGCCATCCTGGTCTCCTGCGATCTCGTCGCGATCCGCGACGGCATCCAGGCGCGGCTCCGGAAGCTCCTGGAGGGAAGGCTCGAGGGCTTCGACCTCCGGAAGCTCCTTCTCAGCGCCACCCACACCCACACCGCCCCGGTCACGGACGACGGCTGGTACGACGTCGTCGAGGAGGGCGTGATGAAACCGGCGGAGTACGTCGATTTCTTCCTCGCTCGCGCGGCCGAGGCGGTCGTCGAAGCCTGGAAGGAGCGGAAACCGGGAGGGGTCACCTGGGGGCTGGGGTACGCGGTGATCGGGCTCAACCGGCGCATGACCTACGCGGACGGCAAGGCCGTGATGTACGGACGGAACGACCGCCCCGAGTTCCGGGGCCCGGAGGGCGCCGAGGACCATGCGGTCGAAAGCCTCTTCTTCTTCGATGCCGCCCGCCGGCTCACGGGCGTGGCGGTCAACGTCGCCTGCCCCTCGCAGGTCGTCGAAAACGCGACCGTGATCTCCTCCGATTTCTGGGACGACGTCCGCATCCTCCTGCGGGAGCGCCACGGCGCGGAGCTCCGGGTCCTGGCCTGGTGCGGCGCGGCGGGCGACCAGTCGCCGCACCCCCAGCTGCGGAAGGCGGCGGACGCCCGCATGCGGAGGCTCCACGGCGGCGTCTCGGAGACGCGCGCCATCGCCCAGCGGATGGCCGACGCCGTGGACTACGCCTACCGGGCGGTGAAGAACGAGGTCCAGAGCGACGTGCCGTTCGCGCACCGCGTGGAGGACCTGAGGCTGCCGGGGAGGAGGGTGACGGAGGCCGAGCGCGATGCGGCCCGGGCGATCGTCGCCCCGCTCGAGAAGAAGCCCGCCGGGCAGCGGACGTCGGTGGACGTCTCCCGCCTCCGCTGGCACGGGGAGGTGCTGGCCCGCTTCGAACGGCCGGAGGACTTCGCCGTGTATCCGATGGAGCTTCACGTGATCCGGCTGGGCGACGTGGCGATCGCCTCGAACGCCTTCGAGCTGTTCCTGGACTACGGCGTGCAGATCCGGGCGCGGAGCCGGGCGCTGCAGACCTTCCAGATCCAGCTCGCCTGCGGCTGCGGGGGCTACCTCCCCACGGAGCGCGCCGTGGCGGGCGGCGGATACAGCGCCATCCCGGAAAGCGGCCTCGTGGGTCCCGAGGGGGGGCGTGTGCTCGTCGACCGGACGGTGGAGCTCCTCAACGGCCTCTGGGGGCCGAAGCCGAGGTAGGGGCGCTATTCGTCGTCGGGGTGCCGGCCGAGCAGGATCTCCAGCTCCAGTTCCTGCCCGTCGCGGCGGACCGTGACCTTCACCTTCTGGCCCGGCTTGCGCTGCCAGATCTTCGCCAGGAAGTCGTCCCGGTTCGCCGCCTTCTGGCCGCCCAGGGAGAGGATCAGGTCGCCGCTCTGCAGGCCCCCCTCTTCCGCCGGCGAGGCGGGGCGGACGTCCATCACCTTGAGGCCCCCCTTGGCCTCCTCCACGTACGCCCCCAGATAGCCGCTGCCCCGGGGACGCGAGGCCGGCGGGCGCCCCGGACCGCCGAAGAGCGACTCCCGGTCGTTGAAGCGCTCCAGCACCACCTTCAGCGATTCCGTCTCGTCGTTGCGGCGCACCTTCACCGCCACCGTGTCGCCCTCGGGCCAGGTCCCGATCGCCCCCATCCAGCGCTCCCGGTTGAAGATCTTGTAGGGGCCCGCCTGCACGATCAGGTCGCCCCTCTGGAAACCCGCCTCCTCGGCGGCCGAGCCGGGCTTCACCCCCAGGACCTTGGCGCCCTGGCCCTGCGTGTTCACGTCCGCCACCTGCAGCCCCGTCACCTGGCCGTGGAAGATCTTCCCCTTCTCGCCGCCCTTCTTCATCTCCGGCAGGAAGTTCCGGATCTGGTTCGAGGGGATCGCGTAGCCCACCCCGGAATTCACCCGGTTCATGTAGCGCGTCGCGATGCGCCCGTTGATCCCCACCAGCCGCCCGTCCAGCGTCACCAGCGGCCCGCCGGAATTCCCGGGGTTCACCGAGGCGTCCGTCTGGATGCAGTCGAAGTAGCCCGGCGGCTGGTAGCGGTGCACGGCCGACACGATCCCCAGCGTGATCGTCGGGTACATCCGCTGGTCCGCCGCGGGCAGCGCGATCCCGAACGGATTCCCGCAGGCGATCACGTACTGGCCCCTCTCGAGCGCGTCCGAATCGCCCAGCTCGGCGAAGGGGAAGGTCCGGTCCCCGCCGTCCACCTTGAAGAGCGAGATGTCCCCCAGCGCGTCCGTGCAGACGAGCTTCGCCGTGAACTGCTCCCCGGAGTACAGCGTCACCCGCGTCGTCTGCTGCGTGCCCGCCACGTGATGGTTCGTGAGCGCCCAGCCGTCGGGGCTGATGAAGACCCCCGAGCCGCCCCCGAAGAAGACGAAACGCTCGGAGATGGACTTCGAACAGGCCTCGACCTTCCGCTGGAGCGCGGCGGGCAGGCCCGCCGGGGCCTCCTGCGCCGCGAGCGCGGCGCTGCACAGGACGGACAGCAGCACGGTGCGCATGCCTATTCCCCCGGCGCCCAGCCCAGTTCGCAGTCGACCTCGTGCGACTCCTCGCCCCGGATGTAGCGGACCTTCACGTGGTCCCCGGGCGCCTTGCGGAGGATCGCCGCCTTGAGCGAATCGAAGGAGAGGATCTTCACCCCGTCGAAGGCGATGATCACGTCGCGCGGCTTGAGCCCCGCGCGCTCGGCCGCCCCGCCGGCCTGCACCGTCTTGAGCTCCACGCCCTCCGCCACCTTGCTGTTGGGCTCGAACTCGATCCCGAGGAAGGGCCGCCGCGGTTCCGCCTCGTTCTTGCCCGCCTTCAGGTCGGCGAGCACCTCGAACACGCGGTCGTGCGTCACGGCGAATCCCACGCCCGAATTCTGGCCGCGGCTGGACGCGTACTTCACGTCCACCTTGCAGGTCGATCCGACCAGCCGCCCCTCCAGGTCCACCAGCGGCCCGCCCACGTTGCCGTAGTTGAGCTTGGCGTCGGTCTGCACGCCTTTCCCGCCGATGAGCCTCGAGGACGCGCTGATGATGCCGGGGTTCACGGTCAGGCCCCGCCCGTCCGGCGCCCGGCCCAGGGCGAGCACCGGCAGGCCCGCCTGGATCCGGCCCAGGGGGGATTTCGCCAGCGGCGTCAGCCCCTCCGCCTCGATCTTGAGCGCCGCCAGATCCGCGGTCCCGTTGTACCCCAGCAGCGCGGCCTCGAACTCCCGGCCGTCGGGGAGCAGCACCTTGATGGACTTCACCTTCCCCGAGACGTTGAAATGCGTCGTGAGGATGATCCCGGAGGCCTCGACGACGAAGCCGGAGCACCAGGCCGAGGCCGGGCGCTTCGCGAAGACGTCCTCCAGCGGCGCCCCCGGCAGGCGCAGCGAGGGGATGCCCCGCGGGGCGGCCTTCGGCGGCGCCTCGGGCTCGCGGTCGACCCGGACGGCGACGACGGCGTTCGCGGCCCGGGCGAGCGCCGCCTGCAGCGACAGTTCCAGCGCGGCGACCGGATCCTCCGCCCGGATCTCCTGGGCCTCCGCGGGCAGCGCGCAGCACAGCGCCAGCAGCCCGCTGATGAATCCATTTGCCGACATAGTCACGCTCCGTTCGCCGTTAGTACACCGGCCTCGCCGTCAGCGTCACCGTCATCTCCGCCCGGCCGCCGTCCTCGCGCTCGATCGTGAGGCGCATCGTGTCGCCGGGGGCCTTCCTCAGGAGCATCTTCCGCAGCGTCGCCTCCGCGGGGGGCTGCACGCCGTCGATGAGCGCGATCACGTCCCCCTTCCGGAGCCCCGCTTTTTCCGCGGGGCTGCGGCGCGAGACCCGCGTCACCTCGAGCCCCTCCGCCGCCTCCTTCACCTCCGCGCCCAGCCAGGCCTCGCCGGCGGGGACGGCGGCCGGGCCCGGCGCCGCGGGGGCCTCGATCACGACCGGCTGGGACTGGTAGTCCCGGCGGATCCGCGCGATCGCGGGCTTCAGCACGTTCACGGGGATCGCGAGCCCCGTGAATTTCGAATCGTCGTAGTTGAGCGTGAGGATCCCGAGCAGTTTCCCGTCCCGGTCCACCAGCGGGCCGCCGTCCTGGTTCGGGTTCACCGCGGCCGAGGTCTCCAGCACCCGCCCCGTGTAAACCGCGTCGCCGTGTTTCTGGTCCAGGTCGTAGATCCCGGAGACGACCCCGAGGGACATCGCCGCCTGGTCGTCGTTCTGGAGGCTGTCGAAACTGTCCCCGAAGGCGTAGGCGATCTGGCCCACGCGGGCGCGGTCGGAGTCGCCCAGCTCCACGGCCGGCAGCTCCTGCGACGCGTCGATCTTCACGAGCACGAGCTCCAGGTGGTTCGCGCGGCCCATCACGCGGCCCTTGTAGCTGCGGTTGCCCTGGGTGATGACGGTGACGGTGGCCGAGGAACTCCCGCAGGCCGTGGTGGACGTGAGGACGACGCCGCTGGGGTCGATGAGCACCCCGGAGCCGCGCTTGCGGCCCCCTTCGACGTAGACGGTGGCGGGGGCCACCTTCTTCGCCACCCGCACGTGGATGCGGTCGGGCTCCTCCTGGAGCGTCCCGGGGGACAGGCAGGCCCACGTCACGGCGGCAGCCAGGATCGCTGTGCTCATCGCGCGCCCCGCGTATCGGAAACCGGGTTGTGAGATCCCCTCTTCCGCCTTTATACTATACGACGCCTTCCGGCCCTGTTGGACCGCATTATTCTGGAGTTCCACATGTTCACGCCCGCCACGCTGCTCGCAGCGCTCCTGCTGCTCTGCCCCCGGGGAGGGGAAGGGGGGAACGATCCCAAGCCGCCGCGGCGCACGCTGCCGCTCTCCTCCCGGGAGGCGGTCAGCCTCTCGCTCAACCACAACCTCGACATCGAGGTGGCCCGCTACCAGCCCTGGATCGAGGACCAGGGCATCTACTCGATCCTGGGGACCTGGGATCACACGGCCTACTCGAATCTCTCGAGCTCGCGGTCGGTGTCGGCGGGCACGAGTTCGCTCTCGGGGGCGACCCGCCTCGTCAGCGACAGCCAGGCCTACACCCTGGGCATCCGCAAGGCGCTGCCCTCGGGCCCCAGCTACGACCTCAGCTACACGGCGTCGAAGTACGAGAGCAACAACGCCTACCTCCTGCTCAACCCCCAGTGGACGCAGGAGGCCCGCCTCACGGTGACGATCCCGCTGCTCCGGGGCCTGGGCAGGGCGGCCAACGAGTCCACGCTGCTCATCGCGCGCCACAGCCGCGACCTCTCCGTGGACCAGTTCGAGCGCACGCTCTCGGACTCGATCTACCAGGTGATGGCCGCCTACTGGGACCTGGTCTTCTCCATCGAGACCAAGAAGGTCAAGGAGCAGTCCGTCGAGGTGGCCAACCGCCTGCTCGAGGACACGAAGCGGCGTCTCGAACGCGGTCTCGCCGCGCGCATCGACGTGACCCAGGCCGAGGCGGGCCGGGCCTCGCAGCTGGAAGGCATCCTCACCGCGGACGCCGCCGTCCACAACACGACGGACCGGCTCAAGCGCCTCGTCGACCCGTCCCTGCTCCGGGAGGAGACGCTGCTCGCGCCCGTGGATCCGCCCCTGGCCCCCGGGGGGGACCTCGAGGAGCGCCGCGCGGTCGAGGAGTCCCTGGAACTGGCGATGTCGAAGCGCCCGGAGCTGCGGCAGCTGCGCACGCAGCTGCTGAGCCAGGACGTCCGGATCGCGAAGGCGCGGAACGACCGCCTGCCGCGGGCCGATCTCGTGACGGCGGGCTCCCTCAACGGCGTCGAAGGCACGCTGGCGGAGTCCAACAAGGAGGTGCGTTCGAGCGACTTCTACGACTACTCGGCCCTGCTGTCCTTCGAGTACGCGCTCGAGGGCTCGTCCGCGCGCGCGGCGCTGCAGGGGGCGGAGCTGGAGAAGCGCCGCCTGATCCTGCAGGCGCGCAACCTCGAGAACCAGGTGCTCGTCGAGATCCGCGAGGCGGTGCGGGCGATCAAGACCAACGAGAAGCGCATCGAGGCCACGCGGCACGCGCGGCGCCTCGCCCAGGAGCAGCTCGAGGGCGAGCTCAACCGCAACGAGCACGGCCTCTCGACCACGTTCCGGGTGCTCGACGTGCAGGAGGACCTGGTCCTGGCGCGCACGAACGAGCTGAAGGCGCTGATCGACTACACCCTCTCGCAGCACAAGCTGGACCAGGTCACGGGCACGCTGCTCGAGAAGAACGGCGTGATCCTCAAGGAGAACCTGCACCCCCGCCTCGGGGCCCGCTGAGGGTAAAAGAAAACCCCCCGTCCCGCGAGGGAAGGGGGGTCTTCGAAGGATGCCGGGGGCTTACTTGCCGCCGCCCGTGGCGACGTCGAGGGACTTGGTGGCCCGCTTCAGGAAGAGGATCGCGAAGCAGGTGTCGTCCGCGCCCGAGCCCCAGGTGCCGTCGGGCTTCTGGTTGGCGATCAGCACCTTGGCGCCCTCGGGATACCACTTGTGGGCGCCCATGATCTCCGTGCCGTAGAGCATGCCCGCGCGCTCCAGGCCGTAGAGGTAGTAGAAGTACTGGTGCTGGCTGTTCTCCTCCATGTTGCCGTGCTCGTAGGGGCCGGGGTTGTAGGTCACGGAGAAGTTCTTCGCCAGCCACACCAGGCCCTCGTGGATGTCCTTGTCGTTCTTCCACGAGCGTTTCTTGCCCTCGTCGTTGTCCTTGATGTAGTTGTAGATCGCGAGGCTGCCCGTCGCGCCGGCCGTCATCGATCCGTAGGCCTTGTGGTCGCCGTGGTTGCTGTAGCACCAGCCGTTGGGCTCCGCCTTCTTCAGCACGGCCGCGACGGTGCCGCCCTTCTTCACCTCGGGGCCGTAGACGCCACCCTCGATGAGATCCTCGGCCGCGCCCTTCTCCGTCTTCTGGGACTTGCGCCACCAGTCGATGGCCTTGTCGATCACCGCGGCGGGCAGCTGGATGCCCGAGTCATGGCAGGCGCGCATGCCCAGGGCCGCGTACTGCGTGTTGGAGTTGTCGTTGCCCGTGCCGTCGCGCTTCTTTTCGACCTTCAGCTTGTTCTTCACCGTGGGCTTCAACTTCATGCCCGGGGGCGGAAGCTTGTCGAAGGAGCGGACCTTGCCGGAGCCGCCCGAGGAGGCCACGTCCTTGCGGGGCGATTCGGTCGGGATCTCCTCGACGAAGATCGAGGGCGACCCGTAGCCCCACATGCCCTCGGGGTTCTGGTTGTCGACCAGGAACTGCGCGCACATCTGGATGCGGCGCTGGTACTTCACGCGCTCGACGTCCTCCAGCACCATCGCCTGCAGCGCCACGCAGTAGGTGGCCTCCATGCGGCGCTTCATCATGTCGTCGAAGAGCTGCTTGAAGGCGGGGTCCGCCTCGGGGACCCCGGAGTTCACGTACGTGTAGAGCACGAGTTCGCAGCGGGAGACCTGGGTCCCGGCGTGCTCGCTCATGGTGAGATAGTTGGCGTTGTTCTTCTTGAGGGCGGCGATGCCCGCCTCGATCGCCTTGTCGACCTTCACCTGGTCGACCTCGTTGGGCGGGAAGACGCCCCCCTTGTTCTCCTGGGCGCCCGCCGCGCCGGCCGAGAGCGCGAACGGCAGGGACGCCGCCAAAGCCACTGCGAGAAACCGCTTCATGACATCCTCCTGAACCCCGGTATCGGGGCGCCTCCCGGGGAAGCGCCCCCCACCTGTTTCCAACCGATGATCAAACAACCCGGCGTCACTGCCGGGAATATGAATTTCGAAGCGGCTCGCCCCCGTGCCCCCCTCCCTGCCCGAACTTCCAGCTTAGTCCCGGACGGGGGGCAAGTCCATGCTAAACTGCGCGCCCCTATTTGCCCGGCTTGGCCGGAGCCGGCGGGGCCCCCGCGCCGGATTTCTGCTCCGTCTTGGCCCCGGCGCCCCGGATGTCCGCCTCCAGGGAGTCCACGTCGGAGATCGTGGCCTTCTCGAAGCGCTCGACGAACGGCGCGATGCCCGCGTTGTCCTTCTGCTGGTCCTTCATCGCCGCGAGGAACTCCGGCTTGAGCGTGCCCGCGAGGCGGCGCATGTCCTTCAGCGCCCAGAGGCAGAACTCGCGCCCGGCGAGCGGGATGGACTCCTCGATGTAGCGCTTGAGGTTGGCGTAGTTGAAGGCCTCGTTGCGGACGGTCTTGATCTCCTCGTTGTCCGCGTGGTACGAGCGGCCGCCCCCGAACTGGCCCTTCTCGTCGAAGACGAAATAGGGCGAGGTGCCCTGCAGGTTGCGGATCGTGTAGAAGATCTGCGTCATGGCGGCGGGGTAGTACATCTTGAGCGGGGAGTTGTCCACCTTGGGCAGCAGCTTCGCGTTGTCCTTGGTCACCGCCTTGCCCTCGACCAGCCAGGTCTCCTTGGACTTGCAGGCGGCCTCGAAGCGCCTCACCATGTCCAGCGCCTCGTTGGCCAGCGCCGTCAGCTCCTTGAGCCTGGGCCCGAGCTCCGCGGCCAGCTCGTCCCCCCAGCAGAGGAACTCGAACTGCCAGGTCTTCTGGGGCAGCTTCTTCTTCAGGAGGTCGGAGATCTCCTGCCGCTGCAGGTCGTCGAGGTAGAGGATCTCGACCAGGTACTTGCCGGGGCCGCCGATGCCCGCCTCGTAGACGAACTTCTTGTCCGCGACCATGGTGAGGCCGCCGCCGCCCCCGAAGTACTGCGGTTCGAGACGGCCCCCCGTCATCCAGGTCTCCTCCAGGCGGTGCAGGTTCACCTTGACCTGGGTGCCGTCGGGGAACACGGACGAGCCGCCCGAGAGCTGGAGCTTGGGGAAGCGGGTCTTGAAGGTCGGCGGCTTGAACGACAGCGTGACCGAGGTGTCGCGGGCCTGCTGCGCCTCCGGCGCCGCCACGAGCCCCGTGGCCAGCGCCGCCAGCCAGAAAACCGTCAGTGCGCCCTTCATGCCGCCTCCGTGGAGTTCCATCGTTTCTAGAAGGTCCGGTTGTCGAAGGTGTACGACAGCAGGTGCGTCTGCTCATCGTCCCAGAAAATCGTCACGTCGTCGAGCACCGGCGTGGCCAGGAGCACCGGGTTGCCGCCGCCCTCGATCTCGAAGTCGACCGTGTAGCGGGCCAGCTTGGGGTCCTGGATGCGCGGCGTGCGGCCGTTCTTGTCCAGCACGGGCGAGAAGCCGTCCTCCTCGAAGGGCCCGTAGACCAGGCTGCCGTCCTGGATGCCGACCCGGACGATCGCGCGGCGCTGCCCCGTGGGCACGCCCGCCAGCAGCCGGTTGTTGCCGTAGTCGTAGACGAAGCGGCGGTGTCCCTCCTGCTCGCCCTGGCGCACGACCTGCGCGTACTCCTGCTGGCTCTCGTCGTGCCGCTCGCCGTAATAGGTCCAGGCCACGCCCAGGATGCGCACGCTCGAGGGGTCGGCCAGCGCGGTGCCGCCCGAGGCCGTGCCGCCCGGGGGCTGCACCGAGGAGGGCGGGGGCAGCTGGCGGGGCGCGTAGGGGATCATGCGGTCGAGCACGTCCGAGGTGAAGCGGCCCTCGCCGCCGCCGCCCGTCCGGCCGCCGCCGCTGGAGGGCACGTAGTAGCGGCCCTGCATCCACTGGAGGTTCGGGTCGTACGTGTCCGTGTTCCACATGTACATCTCGTCGACCGTGTGGTCGCCGCTGTAGTTGCCGCGGTAGGCGCCCGCCGTGAGCGAGCCCGCCCCGGAGAGCTCCGCGGCGTTGGCGATCTTCGAGACGCCGCCCACCCGGATCTGGTTGAACTCGCCGCCGTCGTGGCGGTCGAATTTGGACAGCTTGCTGCGGCCCGCCGCCCAGCCGTTGGTCATGGAGGTGTAGCTGTATTTCGAGTACGCGTCGCTCCCGTTGACGAAGAGCTTGGAGGACTGCACCCCCGACGGATCCGTGCCGTTCAGCGACCACACGAAGGCGGTGTGCATCCACTGGTGGTGCCGGAACGGGTTCGGCTTGAGGTACTTGTGGTCGTCGTGGTCGAGGTGGTTGAGGCAGACGGTCAGGCGGCCGAACTCGTGCCCCACGCTCACGTCGTGCCAGGCCTTGGAGCCCATGCAGAGGGAGGCGGGCTCGAACTGGCCGGAGTTGTTGTGCCAGTACTTCGGTCCGGCCACCTCGGACTGCCCCGGATCGTAGTGCGAGGGGAAGAACCAGAGGGCGAAGGGCCAGACGTTGACCTGCTGCCCGCAGGGCGTGTGGAACTTGGAGATGTCCCAGGCGGTCCGCACCTTGCCCGTCCGCTCGGGGGCGAAGGAGGGCTTCCACCAGTAGCTTACGATGCCCTTGGACTGCGATTCCGAGTCGAAGGGCCAGATGCCCGTGCCGTTCTTCGTGTTGTAGTAGGCCGCCCCGGCATGCCGCTCGACGTAGGCGCCGTCGATGCGGAGATCGGAGGGCGGGAAGGGCTCGAAGTTCTTCTGCACCTTCGTGCCGCCCCCGTCCGCGGCGTTCAGGCGGAAGCTCTTCGCGCAGCGGTGAAAGCCGGCGCGCCCGCTGGCGGGGTTGTAGGGGCCGGGATAGCCGAAGAGGCCCTGGCCGGCCCAGTCGGGGTGGTTCTCCACGTTTTCATCCTGCAGTTTCCGGGAGGCGATCTCCTGGCGGTCCACGACGTGGTGGTGGCAGTCGTGGTCGAGGCGGAAATGCACGTGCATCGCGTCCTGGAGGTGCGGGGCGTCGGGCAGTTGCAGGGTCTTCTGCAGCATGTTCTTGCCCTTGGGCGCGGTGCCGTGGCGGCCGCCGTAGGGGCCGCCGTTGGTCGGCAGGGCGATGTAGCCGCCGTATTCGTTCTCCGCGTCGCCCTCGGCGCCCGCGGTGCCGGGGAAGACGCCGTTGTCGGGCTCGGGGCCGATCTCCAGCGAGTAGCCGCTGTTCGTGCCCCAGGCGCCGCCCTGCTCGGACAGCGTGCCGCCGTAGAACTGCTTGTGCGTCGTCTCCCGGTACATGTCGTAGAGCTTGTAGACCGCGGTGACCTTCGCCTGCGAGACGATCTCGTTGTCGCCCAGCAGCGAGTCCCCGACCTTCGGGTCCTTGGGCCTCAGCACCCGGCCGATGGCCTCGACCTCGAAATATCCCGTGGGGACGAACGTGAACTCCGTCGAGTGGATGAAGAGGTCCGTCTTGTCCACGTACTGGAAGAGGTTCAGGTCGGGGTTGAGTTCGTTGAGGTGCGCGTTGGGGTTGAAGTTCGCCTTGATGACGTCCGCGATCGCCTGGTGGCCCGCGAGCGCCTGGATCTCGGAGGGCACCAGCTTGCCGTAGCCGGTGGGGTCGACGTTTTCCGTCTCGTAGTCCTGGTAGATGCCGTCCCGGGGGTCCATCAGCAGCTCGGCGCCGCCCTCGCTCTTGGGCTTGGCGAGGTAGTCGATGAAGGCGTTGAACTGGTGCCAGGAGCGGAAGGGGCCGGAGAACCAAGGGGCCCCCGCGCCGCCGTAGCTGCCGTACGTGCCCTTCTGGCGGTTGCGGCAGGCGACGATCTCGTCCGCGATCAGCGAGGCCGCGATGCCGTTGCGGCCCGTGGTCGCCTCGTTCACGATGGGGAAGGTCTCGACGATCCAGCCGTATTCGTCCCCGTAGCTGATGCTCGGGCCGTCCGAGTCGAAGTTGCTCTGCTGCTTGAACGAGAGATAGAGGTCGCCCTTCCAGCGCGGGTTGTTGCGGCGCCGGTCCGTGATGAAGAAGCCCTGCAGGCCCGTCAGCAGCGCGATCAGGATCTCGCGCGGGGCCGCGTTCACGTTGACCGGGGCCCGGGAGACCACCTCGATCCACTGGGGGTTCAGGGTGTCCAGGCCGTAGATCGTGATGTTCTCGGCGGCGGGGTCCTGCGAGCCGTTGAAGGCGTCCAGGCCGCCCACCGGGTTCACCGGGGCCTTCGCGGAGTTCACCCCCGTCACCTGGCTGCCGAAGCGGTAGATCGGCGGCGTGCCGCGGTCGAAGCGCACGTTCGTCCGCGCGGCGAAGCGCTCCGCCAGCGACTGCGAGAGCGGCACCGGGTTGATCACGTTGGGGTCCACCCACGCGTACGTGGTGACGTAGTCCTTCACCCGGTTGTACATCAGCTCGTCGAACTCGAGCGCCTTGAGCAGGTCCTGCGCGTTGCGGTAGCCGGACACGGGACGGTTGTCCACGATGCGGTCGCCCAGGTTCTTCACGTGGATGACGTCGCCCAGGATGTTGAGGATGCGCTTGAGGTTCTGGGTGACGCTGCTCTTGCGGGTCGGGGTGTCGCCGTCGAGGCCGTCGTTCACGTAGAGGCGGCCCGAGATGTCCGTGATCTTCAGGGCGTACTGGTCGCCGTTGTTGGCGTACGTGCTCGAGCCCAGGATGCCCGACATGCCCCGCGCCTTGCCGTCCACCAGGACCTGCAGGGGCGCGACGTTCACGTCCGAGGGGTCCTGCGGGACCTCGGGCTTGTTGCCCGAGCGGGCCTCCAGCGCGAAGGAGGGGTTCAGCGATTCCTCGAGCTTGTCGTCGGGCCCGGGCTCCTTCGTCTCGGCCACGTCCCGGCCCCAGTACTTCCAGGGCTTGGGCTCGTTCGCGTTGACCGTGCTGAAGTAGCGGTAGGGGAAGAACTCGCGCAGGCGCGCCTCGGCGTCCTGCACCCCCGACTGGGCCAGCAGCTTCGCCCGCACCGTGTCGAGGTAGTTCCGGGCCACCTGCTTTTCCGTGGCCTGCAGCGTGGCGAAGGTGGTCGCCAGCAGCGCGAGCACCGCCAGCACCCCGAGGACGATGATGAGCACCGCCCCCCGGTTGTCCCTGCCCACGCGTTTCAACATTTGACGCACCCGAACCCCCTTTCGAGACCGACAGCCACAGACCCGGACCTAGGCTTAGGCAACCCGGATGCCACCGATCCCTAATATTGATACCTAACTCCCTTCACAACAACAAGTTAAGAATGGATCTTGGGGGGTAGGCTGGCGGGGGGCCAAAAGTATTACCGTTTGGTGACACCTGTGGAGGGGTGGTAACAGCGCGCGAGCCCCGACTATTTGTCCCATCGGGAGCTGACCACGAAGCGCACCAAGGCGATTCCGAAGGAGAAAGCGGCTCCGCCATAGAAAGTGGCGAGCGGAGACGCCTTCGCCCCGCGGGTGCGCCGATACCGCCCGAGGGCGGCCATCCCCGCCCCCGCTAGCAAGGGACTCCCGAAGAGCACGATCAGCGGCAGAGCCCCCACCCGTGGCAGGATTCCCCCGGGATGAAGCCAGGACCAGAACCCGCCCACGCAGGCCCCCGCGAAGAACAACAGGAATGCGTAGTACACGGCGTAGTGGATCCGGGGACGCATAAGGAAGCGCCCCAGGCCCAGTTCGATCAGCACTTGAAGGAGGAATTCGCCCACCAGCTGGAAAATGAATTCCAGGAGGATCTCCATCAGCCCCGCTCCTGTTCGCCGTTCATG
Source organism: uncultured Planctomycetales bacterium (assembly GCA_964619955.1). Taxonomy (GTDB): domain Bacteria; phylum Planctomycetota; class MHYJ01; order MHYJ01; family JACPRB01; genus JACQFK01. The sequence continues at coordinate 147,132 of CAZUJF010000007.1, read as the reverse complement.
CAGCTTCGACGAGCGGAGCCGGGAAACGTGACCGCCTCCCGCCTATCGCCTCTCGCCTTTCGCCTCCCGCCTCGGCTATAATTTCGCGCCATGGCATTTCTACTGTTGGCCCTCGCGGGCCTGCTCCAGGGCGACGAGATCGCGAACCTCCGGGACGTGAGCCCCACCGTCCGGAAGAACGCCTGCTCCACGCTCGCCGAAAAACGCTCGCAGGTCGCCATCCGGCCGCTGATCGAACTGCTGGCCCGCGAAACCGACGCGGCCGTCCGCGACGCCGCCCTCGCCGCCCTGCAGACCCTCTCCGGCGAGAAGGGCTTCGGCGCCGACACCGCCCAGTGGCTCGCCTGGTGGGAGAAGACCGGCCAGAAGTCCGTGGGCATCACCAGCATCAGCGAGGAGCGCCTCAACGCCGCCGTCAACGCGGCCGAGGGCAAGGCCAAGGACGCCAAGAACGAGATCCGCATCCTCGCCATCACCGTGGCGATCGTCGCCACGTCGTTCGTCCTGGTCATGATCTACTTCGTCGGCCACGTCTCCTCCAAGCTCAAGGAATGGAAGGAGCTCGTGAAGCAGGCGGGCGTCTACATCGAGGAGTCCCAGCAGATCACCAAGCGCACCGACCGCGTCCTCGAGGAGCTCGAGGCCAAGAAGCTCGACATCCTCGAGTTCGTCAAGAAGCTCAAGGAGGAGAAGGAGGCCGAGATCGAGCGCTACGGCGACCTCCTCCAGCAGAACACCGAGCACAAGCTCCGCGAGGAGGTCATGGCCCTGCGCCAGAAGGCCGAGAAGGAGCTCGAGGAGACCATGGCCACGCTGCGCTCCCAGGTCGAGATGGAGCTCCGCCGCATGGGCGGGGACCAGAAGGAGCGCGTCGAGAAGGACTTCAAGCTGCACCACGAGCGCTTCCTGAAGGAGGTCGAGTCCCACACCCTCTTCCTCCAGGCCAGCTTCTCGCACTCGCAGGGCCGCCTCGAGGAGGCCCTCAAGACCTACCGCGGGCTCGTCGCGCTCAAGCCGGACCACCAGGTCGCCTGGCACAAGATGGGCACCGCGTACCGGGAGCTCATGCGCCTCGACGAGGCCATCGAGTCCTACACGAAGGCCGTCGAGCTGCTGCCCACGGACTCCGCCACTTATTATCAGCTCGCGGGCACCTGGGCGCGCCTGCGCCGCCGCGACAAGATGCTCGAGGCCCTGACCCTGGCCATCAAGAACGACGCGGCCTTCAAGGACGAGGCCCTCAACGACCCCGCCTTCCGCGACTACTGGAACGACCCCGCCTTCAAGGACGTCGCGGAGGCGTAGCCGGGGGAAGGCTTGTCCCCCAAGCAGTCCCCGCAGACCTCACAACCAGACCGTCTGCTTTCGTGTGGGTGCTCCCGGAGCGACACAGATCCAGACCGTCTGGAAACGTGTTGCCCGCTGGGAGAGTCGGCAGGAGTGCGGAATTTTCCACAGGAAAAGACACACTTTCAGACGGTCTGGAAACGTGTCGAGCTCCTAGTCCTCCCGGAACTCCCTCACCCGCTTCGACAGATCCTGCTCCAGCTGCGTCCGCGTCTCGAGCGCCTGCTTCGCCTCGTCCCGGATCGACTCGAGCCGCGTCTCCGCCTGCTCCAGCCGCGCCAGGTACTTCTTCCGCATCTCCAGCTCGCCCGCCGTTTCGCGCAGCACCCGCAGGTTCTCGCGGATCCGGGTCTGGTCCTCCGTCAGACGCGCCCGCTCCTGCGCGAGCTCGTTCTCCCGCGCCTTCAGCCCGCTGATCTGACCCTGCACCAGCATCAGCTGCTCCAGCAGCTGCTTCGCCTTCGCGGACACGTAGCGCTGCTGGAAGTGGAAGCGGATCGTGTCCGCCGGCGTCCCCAGCAGCTGCACCACCGTCGACACCTCCTGGCGCTCGCGGACCTTGAACTCCCTCGTCTCGCCCGCCTTCAGCTCCACCCGGAAGCGGTGGTGGCCGTCGACCTCGTCCTCGCCCTTCGCGGGCTCCGCGAGCTCGTGGTTCGCCGCCCGCGGATGGTCGAGATACACCACGCTGTCCTTGCCCAGCTGGCTCTTGAGCGTGTACGACGACTCGAGGTTCTGCACGTAGCTCAGCGTCAGCACGCCGTTGGCGATCACCCCCCGCGTCACCGGCTCGTTCTTGTGCAGCGACTTGCGGTCCACGCTCACGGCCGACTCCACGGCGTACGGGATCATGTCCTTCATGTCCTTCTTCATGACCTTGCGCACCAGCCCCTCGCCGATGCAGGTCGAGCCGTCGAAGAGCGTGACGGGGCCCGCCTCCAGCGTCAGCGCCGTCGTGTTCTTGAAGTGCACCGTGTTCATCGGCTTGGACATCAGACTCGCGCGGTAGTAGAGCACCCGCTCGGCGCCGTCCACGCGCTCCGACAGGATCGGCACCAGCGCCGCCTGCCCGCGTTTCACGCTGACCCGTTCCCGGGACTGGTACGCGAACAGATCGCCGACCTCGACGCCCGCCGCGGCCGGCGCCATCGAGCTCTCCAGCGCCTCCGCGAAATTCTTGCGCAGGCCGAACGCCGCCCCGCCCGCCTCGGACTCCGCGTCCTTCGCCGCCTCGCGGCGCGCGCCCGCCTTCGCCGCGGCCATCGGCGCGGGAGGCGCCCCCGGGGCCATCCCGCGGGTCGACTTCTCGTGCAGCGCCAGCCCGTCCATCTGGGGCTTCGGCGCCGCCGTCACGCCCACGGGGATCTCGGAGCGCTGGGGGTAGTAGGCCGTGTAGAGGTCCATGATGAAGCTCATCGGGCTGCCCGCCACGAACGAGGCGTCCACCTGGTCCCAGTCCTCGTCCGTCGTGTTCTCCAGGATCGCCCAGCCCTGCAGCAGCGGCTTGTCGTTGTCCGTGAAGAGCATCCGGTAGCTCGTCTTCCAGATCGGCGTCTCGATGATGTAGCCCACGCGCACCGTGCGGTCGCCCTGGCCGTTGCAGTTGAGCACGACGCTCTTGCGGTCCGCGTATTTCGCCTTGAGATGGATGTCCAGCACGCGCTGCAGGTCCCGCTGCAGGCTCTCGTCCAGGAGCTTCAGGCTCTGCGCCTCCAGCAGGTCCACCGGCACGATGCGGCCGCCGTCGGCGTAAAGCACGAGTTTGTAGGACTGGGTCACGCCGCCCTGCGCGTTCGTCTTCGTCACCGGCTCGATGCCGATCACGCTGCCCGTGGTCTTCTCGCCGGCGATCGCGACCTCGATGCGCGCGCCCTTGAGCTGCGTGAGGAACTGCGTGAGCGTGCGCTCCTCCGGGACGTGGATGAGGATGTCCTCGAGCTGCTTCGACAGCGGGTCCTTCGTGTCGTATTGGATGGTCGCGATCTGGCCGCCGTTGAGGTCGACCGCGTAGAGCGACTTCAGCAGATCCTTCATCTGCGCGCTCTTGAAGGAGAGCGCGACCGGCTGGTTGCCGCTGACCTTGCCCTCCCGCTCGAAATAGCCGACGCCGTGTTTGTACACGACGATCTTGCGGACCTTGAGGGGCTGCGCCGGGGCGGCGTCCTGGGCGGGCGCGGCGAGGCCGCAGACGGCGAGCAGCGCGAGGGCGGCGAGGGGGCGTTTCATCGTCACTCCGATCAAAAGAAAGTATCTACTTCATCCTCGGACGCAGTCCGGGGGCCCCGGGTTCCGAATTTGTTCAGATTCAGCACGAATAGTCAACGCTCGGGCTCGTCGTAGGCGGAGTTGAGGACGAGGTCGAGCTCCTCCTCGGCCGCCGTCTCCTGGCGCCGGACCCGCAGCTTGATCCGGTCGCCCGCCAGCGCCTGGAGGGCGAGCAGGGTCTGGACGAACTCGCGCAGCGTCGGCGCCGGCTTCCCGTTCAGGCCGACGAGCGCATCGCCGGGCCGCAGGCCCGCCTTCTCCGCGGCGAGCCCCGGGTGGATCTTGTCGACCGTCGCCGGGTCGCGGATCCCCCGCGGACGCGCGAGGCTGAGGCCGAGCGAGCCGGGATTCCGCCCCTCGAGCTTCACCTTCAGCGTGCGCGGCTCGGTCCCGCGCATGAGCGTGACCGTCAGCTCCGATCCGGCCGGATACGTCCCCAGCACCCCGAGGAAGCGGGCGAAGTTCAGCAGCCGGGCGCCGTCGATCTGCGTGATCCGGTCCCCCTTCCGGAAGCCGGCCTTCTCCGCGGGGCTGCCGGCGCGGACGTCCCGGAGCTCGGCGCCGTTCTGCATCATGTCCGCCTCCGCGAAGTCGCCTTCGAGGCCGCGGATCACGCCGCCGAAGACGTGGCCGCCCTTCGCCGCCTTGAGGAACGGCAGGAAGCGCTTGATCTGGTTGGCCGGGATGGCCAGGCCGATCCCCGTGTTCGCGCGCGCGCCGAAGCGCGTCTGGATCATCCCGTTGATCCCGGCGAGCCGGCCGTCCAGCGTGAGCAGCGGCCCGCCGGAATTGCCCGGGTTGACGGCCGCGTCGGTCTGGATCGCGTCGCAGTAGTTGCCCTGGAAGCGGTGCAGCGCCGAGATGATGCCCGAGGTGACGGTGGGGATGCCGTCCTCCGCCAGCCCGAACGGGTTGCCGATCGCGAAGACCGGCTGGCCGATCGCCAGCTTGTCCGAGTCGGCCGTCTCCACGAAGGGCAGGTCCTTCGCGTTGCGGACCTTCAGCAGCGTGAGGTCGCCGTGCGGGTCGCTGCCGACGAGGTCCGCCGTGTGCACCTTCCCGCCGATGAAGACCCGCCACTCCTTGCCCTTGCCGGCCACGTGGTGGTTGGTCAGGAGGTAGCCGTCCGCGCTGATCAGCACGCCCGAACCGCCGCCCACGATCACGAACGACGGGAGCGCGCGCTGCAGCGATTTCTGCAGCTCCGCATCCTCCTGGGGGGCCAGGAGCGTCAGGGACAGGACCAGCGCGATCGGCATCATCCCGTCTCCCCGATCCGGACGAGCAGCTCCACGTCCTTGCCGGCCCGCTTGAGCTTCACCTTCACCTTGTCGCCGGCTTTGAACGGGCGCATGCCCTCGCGCAATTCGGCCATGCCGACGACGGGTTTTCCCGCGAGTTCCACGAGGACGTCCCCCGCCTGGATTCCGGCTTCGGCCGCGCCCGATCCGGCCTCGACGCCGCCGATGCGGACGCCCTTCACGCTGACCGCCGTGAGGTCGACCTGGATGCCGAGCGTGGGGCGCTTCGGACGCGGGAGCGTCTTTCCGGCTTTCAGATCGGGCAGCGCCTGCGCGATCCGCTCCGCCGAAAGGATGAAGCCGATGCCTCCGTTCTGGCGCCAGGCGGACTTCTCGGTCAGATGGACCGCCAGGCCGACCAGGACGCCGTCCGCGTTGAGGGCCGGGCCGCCGAGGTTGCCGTAGTTGATGAGCGCCGAGACCTGGGCGCAGGTGTTGACGTGGCGGCCGAGCGCGCTGACGATCCCGGCGTTGAACGTGAGCGCGCCGGGCGCCTCGCTCCGTCCGAGGATCGCGAGGGACTGGCCGGTCTTGAGCAGGTTCGCCCCGCCCGGGGCCGCGAAGTCGTACTTCCCGGGCCCCTCGAGCTTGAGCACCGCGAGGTCGAGTGCGTCGTCCTTCCCGAGCAGCTTCGCCGCGACGCGCCGGCCGTCGGCGAGGTAGACGAAGATGCGGGCCGCGCCGGCGACGTTCGCGGCGGCGGTGATGGCGGTCCCGTCCGCTTCGACGACGACCCCCGAGGCGCAGGCTCCGGGCGGACGCTGCGCCTCCCGCTGGACGCGCACCGGGCCCTCGGGGTACGGCGGGAGGGGGGCGAGGGTCTCCTCGGAGCGTTTCTCGGGCGGGTCCGGCTCGTTTGCGCCGACCGCCCGGACGGCGATCGTCGCCTTTGCGATGCGATCCGCCGCGCGGACGAGGCGCATCTGGCTCCTCCAGGGTCCGCTCTCGCTCTCGATGGCCTTCGGACGCGGGGCCGCGGGCAGCGCCTTCAGCTCCGGGAGCCCGGCGCGCAGGCGCTCGACGGGGATGGCCAGCCCGAGCCAGCGGCTGCGCGAGAAGGCGAGGCTCATGATCCCGAGCAGGTTGCCGTCCGCGTCCGTGAGCGGGCCGCCGTCCGAACCCGGGTTGACCGCGGCGTCGGTCTCGATCGCCGGCCCGAGGTAGCGGCTCTGGTTGTCCACGCTGCTGACCGGGTAAAGGCCGCTCACGGCGCCGACGCTGAGCGAGACCATGCCGTCCCGCTGGATCGTGAAGAAGGGGTTGCCCCACGAGTAACACGGATCGCCCATGCGGGCTTTCGAGGAGTCCGCGAGTTTCATGTGCGTCAGCCCCTGGCCGTCGACCTTGACGAGGACGCCCTCGGAGGGCTCGTCGATGCGCTTGAGGTCCGCCGTCTTCACGCGTCCGTCGGTGAAGTAGACCTTCACGTCGCGGCCGTCCTTCGGCACGACGGTGAGGTCGGTCAGCACGAGCCCGTCGGGGGAGACGACGACGCCGGTCCCGTAGAAGGTGCCCGATGCGCCGGAGGAGGTGGTGCCGGCGCAGCCGATGCCGACGACGGCGGCGCTGAGGCGCTTGAAGATCGCGACGTGCGGCTCCTCGGTCCGCGGGGCCGTCTGCTCTTGCGCCGTCGCCGGTCCGGCGAGGAGCGCGAGCAGGACCGCGGCGGCAAGCCTCATCCGGCCTGTGGTGAGCCCCTGTCGATTCCAGCAATTGCCGCGGGGAACATCCCCGGCGTCAATGGACATCTCCACTCGTCTAATCAATCCTGTCGAACCATTACTTCAGATCCCGGACGAAGATGTTCGCGAAGTCCACGCCGCCGCCGCTGTCGAGCAGGATCAGGGGTCCTTTCGCGGGGGCGGCCTCGGCGAGCATGAGCGCGGGCTGTTCCTTGTCGTTGACCCAGACGGCGACCTCCCGGCCGCTGACGCGGATGCGGTGACGGGCCCACTTGCCCGCGTCGGGACCGGCGAAGGGGAGGCTCAGGCCGCGGAGCAGCGCCCCGGCCGCCGCGGCGCCCGCTTTCACCTTCACGTCCAGGATGATTTCGACGTCGCCGAACTCGAGCTCCGTGACCAGGTTCGTGGGATCGCCCCCCGCGGCCTTCTGGGAAAGGACCCAGTCGGACGGCTTCCAGCGCGCGGCGGCGGCGACGGCGTCCCGCCAGTGCCGCAGGTCCGTGCCGGTGTAGAGGGGGCGCCAGCCCTGGTCCTCGGGCGCGGTCAGTTCGGCCGGCGTGTTCGTCGTGGGGAGTTCCTTGATGCGGACGTTGCGGAACTCCACGGGCGCCCCCTCGGACTCCAGGGCCAGGTAGCCCTTGCGATAGGTGCAGTCGTCGCCGCCGGAGACCTCCTTGCCGTTGACGCTGAGGCGGAGCACGCCGTTGTTGGCGGTGATGCGGTAGTGGTTCCATTCCGGGGAGGGTTTGCTGCGCTCCTCGGAGGGGAAGCTGCGCTGTCCGTTATGGCGGCCGAGCGGTTTCATGGTGGCGCCGTGGATGGGGAAGACGTCGCCGTGGGTGGTGTACCACTCGTTTTTGCCTTTGACGTTGAAGCCATGGTCGAGGACCTGGACCTCGATGCCGCGGAGGAAGGGGACGCCGGGGGCGCTGATGGGGGAGCCCCAGATGAAGATGCCGGAGTTGCCGCCGCTCTTCAGGTGGCGCCACTCGGCCTCGAGGATGAAGTTCTCATACATGCGCGCGGTGCGCAGGGCCCCGGTGGGGATGCCCGTGCAGCAGACGACGCCGTCCCGGACGCTCCAGGTCTCGGGCGCGCAGTTCGCGTTGACCCAGCCCGTGAGGTCCTTGCCGTTGAAAAGCGGCACGAAGCCTTCATCGTCCTGGGCGCCGAGGGCGAGGGCTGCGAGGAGGAGGGTGTTCATCATGAGGGAATCTGAACACAGTCGGGGCGGCGAGGCAAGGGGGAGCTCGGGGGTCGCGGAATCCGCTTCCTTGAGACCTATTACGACGCAGCCACATGCAATCCTATGAGCGGGGTTGTGTTGACTGTTACGGGAGTTGGCCTATGATGAATCCAAGCGGAGAGAAATTCGACATGGGGCTCAAGGGCGGAGGTCGGGCCAAGACGTTCACCGTCGCAGACCTCTTTTCAGGCGCCGGCGGTTTCACCCAAGGCTTGGTGCAGACGGGGCGCTTCAAGTCCGTCTTCGCCAACGACTTCAACTCCTGGGCCTGCGAAACCTACAACACCAACTTCGGCGCCCACTGCGTCGCCGGAGACATCAACGACGTTCTCCGCAGCAAGCTCATCATCCCCAAGGTGGATCTGGTCATCGGCGGTCCGCCGTGCCAAGGATTCAGCCTGCTGAACAAGAAGCGGGACGGCGACGAGCGCAAGGAGCTGTGGCGGGCCTATATGCGTTTCGTGGAACGCACGGAGCCGACCGCGTTCATCATGGAGAACGTTCCCGAGCTTCTGAGTTCGCAGGAGTTCGTGGAAATCTGCAAGGTCGCCAAGCGACTGGGATATCGCTGGACGTCGGGCATCCTAAATGCCGCGGACTACGGCGTCCCTCAGCGCCGCCGGCGGGCGATCATGATCGCGACGAAGCTCGGCGTTCCCGTGATGCCGAAGCCGACCCACGCGGGTCCGAAGTCGGCTCTCCCGCTCCTCGACGGCCGCCTCCCGGAGTGGCGCAGCGTTCGGGACGCCATCAGCGATCTTCCGCCGAAGCCCGTCGGCACGGCGATCAGGACAGGCGAAGTGCCTCCGCCGATGGATCTGCACTTCGGCCGTCAGCCGCTGCCGACGAGTCTTGAGCGGTATCGCTGCGTTCCGGAGGGCGGGAATAGGCTCGACCTCAAGAAGAGGCGTCCGGACCTGACGCCCAAGTGCTGGATCAACAAGCAAGGCGGTACGGACCTCTTCGGGCGTCTGTGGTGGGACCGGCCGGCGTTTACGATCCGGACGGAGTTCTTCAAGCCGGAGAAGGGCCGCTATCTGCATCCCAAGGAGCACCGGCCGATCACGCACCGTGAGGCGGCGCGCCTGATGACGTTCCCCGATGCATTCGTGTTCAAGGGGACGAAGATAGAGGTCGCCCGCCAGATCGGCAACGCCGTCCCCTGCCTCCTGGGGCAGCGGATCGGCGAAGCGGTGGCGGCGATGCTGGATCGGGCGCTGTCCGGGAGCACCAAGGAGCGGGCCGCCGCCCTGGCCTGACGCCTGTCGTGGCCGACGTTTTCACGAAGGCGAAGCGTTCCGAGGTCATGTCCCGGATCCGGGGACGCAACACGAAGCCCGAGAAGACCTTGTGGGCCGCCCTCCGTCGCCTTCGCATCCCTCATCGACGCTACGTCGCCTGCCTTCCCGGCACACCCGAAGTAGTTCTGTCCGCTGCCAAGGTGGTGCTGTTCGTTCATGGCTGTTTCTGGCACGGGCATCAGGGATGTGACCGATCGCAGCTTCCGATATCCAACCGATCGTTCTGGCGGGCGAAGATCCGTAGAAACCGTCTTCGCGACGGAAGGCAGTCGCGCCGTCTCCGCAGGCTCGGGTGGCGGGTCGGGTTGTTCTGGACCTGCCGAGTGATCGACGGCGCTGCCGTAGCGGCCAAGCTGAGGCGCTTGGGCGTCCGGATCAAGGAGAGCCAGGTATACTGACCCTGGACTCGGAGGGAAATCGGGGTGAGATGCCGCTTGTCCTGACCCATCAGCGGACGCCGAAGTACGACGACCTCCCGGAGGTCCGCTACCATTTCCCCAAGACCTACCTCAAAGCGGCGCAATCGGGAGTCGGCGAGCAGTTCGTCTACTATGAACCCCGTCGTGTGCAGGGCGGGCGTGAGACCGCCGGCGGGCGCCAAGCCTACTTCGCCGTTGGGATTCTGCGCTCCATCCAGCCGGACCCGATCCAGGCGGACCACTACTACGGGATGATCGAGGGCTACCTTGAGTTCGACGATGCGGTCCCTTGGCAAGTCTCCGGACGCTCCTTCGAAGCGGCATTGACCCATCCCGACGGGAGCACCAACCTAGGCGCCTTCCAGCGGGCGGTCCGAAGGATAAGCCCAGACGAACTGAAAGCGATTTTGGACGTGGGGTTCAAGCAGGCCTTGCCGCTCCTCCAGCAAGGGGCTGCAGTATCCGAAGCCCCGGAAATCGTCGAAAAGCCCATGGTCGAGCAAGTGACCCGGCGGGTGTTCCGAGATCGGAAGTTCAGGGAACATGTCGTTGCGGCCTACCAGGGAACGTGCGCGATGACGGGTCTGAGAATCGTGAACATGGAGGGGTGGCCTGAAGTGGAGGCCGCTCATATACAACCTGCAGGGGGCGGCGCCAACGGCCCTGATTCGGTGCGGAACGGCTTGGCGCTGACCCGAACCGTGCATTGGCTCTTCGACAACGGTTTCATGAGTTTGGAAGACGACGGGACGATGCTGCTCTCACGCCGAGCCATCCCCGATAAGGTTCACCGACTTCTTCATGAGGATCGAAAGGTGCGGATGCCCGCAGACCCGGCCAGCCGCCCACACCCAGCGTTCTTGAGGTACCATCGAACTCGTTTTCGCGGATGAAAGCGATCGAGCAGCCGGAAGCCGGGGCTGCTATACTCGGCACGATCCCTCAGCGGCTGTCGAAGCGTTCAAGAGGGAAGGAACAGAGGTTCGGACCGAGGTCCGAATCCAACGAGGTGACGGGTGGCGACGGATCCGCTGAGCAATCTTCCCGAGCGCATCAGCCAGCTTCTCTCCGCCCTGCCCAAGACGCCGCCTTCCAAGAAGGAGCAACTCAGGGATGAAGTGCGGATCCTGGCGCTAGTCCTGAGCACGATGAGGAGGTATTCCAAACTCCGGCTCGAAAAACTCATCCCGGCCAAGGCCTCCCGGCAACGGATTCTCCAGTACCTCTCGCTCTTCGTAGGGGAGGTCGTCGAAGGCGACGAGCTCGAGGTCGTCTCGGGAATTCACGAGTACCCCCGCCGCGTCCGAGAACTCCGCGTCCAAGACGGCTACCGCATCGCGACCGGAGTCACACGGGAAGGACTGCGGACGGATCAGTATGTTCTGGATGACGCAGAGCCGGATCAGGCAGAGGCGGAACGCTGGCAGATCGCCAACCGCATTCGTCGCGGCTCAGGGGGAGGCAAGGGGCGAATGCTGGAGTTGCTGAAGGCGTTCCAGGGGAAGCCGGTAACCGCTGAGCAGCTTCTCTACGTGGCCAAAGTCAAGGACATGAGGCGGGTTCGGGAACTCCGGACGGAGGACGGCTGGCGCATTACTACCCGCTTCACAGGACGACCCGAGCTGCCGCCGGATGTATACGTGCTGGAAGGCCTGGAGCCGCTCCCTCAGCACGACAGGAAGATCTCACCTGAGGTATACGATTCCGTTCTTTCAAGGGACGTGTACTCATGTAGGAAGTGCGGCTGGAAGGTTGAGAGTCGTCATGGAGGGGAGAAGCGCCAATACATCGAGCTGCACCACATAGAACATCACAAGAGCGGCGGGACCAACAACCCAGAGAACCTTATCACTTTGTGCAACGTGCATCATGATGCAGTTCACCGCGCACGAAAGAATGGAGCGGAGTTTCTTGGTTGGCTTCAGTCTGAGACCTAGTTTGCAGCCGGGTTTGGGGAGAACGCATGGGGCAAGGAGTGTATCGAGAGGGAAATCGAGCCCGTGGCTAACGATCAATCCGAATGATGGCCCCGCTGTTGCGCAATTCGTGGGTGAGGCTTAGTTGGACGGTTGAGAAAACCGCATCATGATTATGCACTATGCTCAGCAAGATCTGCCCGTAGCCCCCTGGGAGATGACTTGAAGAGGCGAACCCCCGGCAGTTGGGGGATGCTGACTCAGGTGCATAAGTAAAAGCTGCATTACAGAACATGGCATGGATGTGGTGTTCCGTTTATTTGTTGACGCGTACACTCAAGAGCGGTACGGTCACATCTACCGAGTTGCCTCAGGGCGAACTAAGGAGCCTGGGCAAAAGCGGCGAAATTGGTAGGGGAGTGCTACTGGTTCGGCGCTTTGCATTCATAATGCCGAACCGATGAAGCTAATTCTTAGGAGGTAAATCTTGACCCGTATTCGAGTGCGCCATGGTGAGAACGAGATTGAACTTGATGGCCCTCTCGCTTTCATCAAGAAACAGTTAGATGGTTTCTATGGAAAGATTGGAATGGTTGTCTCGCAGTCGAGCGGGAAGAGCCTCCCGCAGGAGATTTTCAAGGCGTCATCGCAGGGCAAGGGCAAAAAACAGCCAAGCCCTGCTGAGTTCTATAGATTAAAAGGTAAGTCAGATGGTGTAGGGCAGTTACTGGTCTTTGCGAAGTATTTAGAAACCTACAGGGGTGTTTCTGAGTTCACCCCAAAAGAGATCAATAATTTAGTGAAAGAGGCTCGCCTCTCCCGTGACATTCACGGTCAGTATTATTCGAATGCGGTCAAGCAGGGCTTGCTACGGCCGCTGGGAAATAAGAAATACTCTTTAACGCTAAGCGCAGAGGATTACTTAGGTTCTGTGTAGATGGGTCCCTCCATGACCCCTCTTTCATTCTTGGGTCAAATCGGAAACCTCAAGGAGTTATCTAATCGTTCCTTGGCTTTGCTTCTCATCTATTACCTTCGTAAGTACGACAACAAACTCCTGCTCTCCCTTCCGGACATAAAGGAAACTTTCAGGACTTCCGCGCTTAAACCCCCAGCTAGGCTCTCTCAGTTGCTGAGGGAGATGGCAACTGGGAGGGATGCTCGACTCATTCCAGGGACGGGGAACTGCTACTCCCTGTCAATTCACGGACTGCAAGAGGTTGAAGGCTTTCTTACCTCAGAAAAGCGCCCTGAAACAACCCTTGCAAAGTTTATCGAGAGCGCCATCCCATATCTTCAAAAGCTTATTGGAAAAGTCGGGGACGATAACAATAGGAGATTTCTGGCTGAGGCAGTCGCGTGTCTAAAAGTACGAGCTCGGAGAGCCACTGTCACTATGGCCTGGCTTGTGACGCTTAGCCATCTGCAAGACTTCATACTGAAGCATAAATGTGCTGACTTCAATGCTGCTATTGCCCGCCGGACCGACTATCACAGCAAGATCCAAGTGGCCACGAATGATGACTTTTCAGATATTAAGGAAGTTGTCTTTATAGAGGTCTGCCGGTCGGCCGGAATCATTTCAAACGATGTGAGGAAGATTCTCGACGAGAAGCTTGGCATTCGGAACACTTGCGCACACCCCTCAGGCGTCGAGGTGCATGATTCCAAGGTCGTCAATTTCATTGAAGACTTGGTTGAAAACGTAATCGTGAAGTATCCGGTGTAGCCAGGCGGGGGTTGTCAGAAATGGCGCGGCAACCTTCGGGTCGTGACCTTATGGGATCCAACGATCATTGGCATTAGCCGTGTCGCTCGTGGTGTTCATGACGCGCTTCGGATTATTCCTTTAGTTCACTCCATGCGGTGGTACACCTGCGAAGAGCGAGAGTAAGGAGTAACCCCTGAGCGTCCGTCTCTCTTTGAGGTTCCGTACGCACTGACGTAGTGGAGCCGGGATTGGATTTGGATATCAGCGGTAACCGAGCCTGCGCTATTGTGGATGTAAATGGTCAGCGAACCCGGCGCTGCAGATCCGCTAGCCAGGTGTCGCCCGCGGGGCAGGGGAGGGCGATGACTCGCGTCTCAAGATCCTCCGGATGGAAGGACTGCAGCGACTTTAGACAGGCCGCGCGCACCGCGTCCCGCTCCTGCGCGTCCCCCAGCGCCGACCAGAGCACGTCCCGCGCGCTCGAGCTTTTGGGATAACGCCCCAGGGCGAGCGCCACCGCGACGAGACAACGATCCGGGAGCCGCTTCCGCTTCACCGTGGCCCGGTCGAGATGGAACTCCAGACGAATGCGGTGGGCGACGTCCCGCGACGCCGCAAGACCGAGCGCCGCTTCCGCGAACGCGGCTTCCTCCTCGCGCGACATCAGCAAGGCGTCCCCGCGGGCGAAGTCCGCGGGCCACTGAGGTGAGGCGGTAGCGCAGGCGGACAGGAGCAGCAGCCCGGCGAGGACGGCCCTGCTCATGGCGATAGCCAGGCGTGAGGCGATAGGCGTCGGGCGGGAAGGGTTCGCGCCTGTCGCCTCTCGCCTTACGCCTGCAAGCCTATTCATAGCGCAGCGCGTCGACGGGATTCAGCCGGCTCGCCTTCAGCGCGGGATACAGGCCGAAGAAGATCCCCACGCCGCACGAGAAGAGGAACGAGACGATCACCGACTCGGGCGAGACCACGCTCTTCCACTCGCCCCCGGCGGACATCGCCTTCCAGAGCGGCAGCTTCGGGATCAGCTTCGCCCCCGCCACCCCCAGCGCGATCCCCAGGCCCCCGCCCAGCAGGCTGATCGTCATCGACTCGATCAGGAACTGCCGCAGGATGTCGATCCGCCGCGCCCCGATCGCCTTGCGGATCCCGATCTCCCGCGTCCGCTCCGTCACCGACACCAGCATGATGTTCATGATCCCGATCCCGCCCACGAAAAGCGACACCAGCGCGATCCCGCCGAGCAGCGCCGTGAACGCCCCCGTCGCCTGGTCCATGCCCTTGCGCATCTCGTCCATGTTGCCGATCTGGAAGTCGTTCTCCGCGTCCCGCGCGATGCGGTGCATCGCCCGCATCTCCTGCTCGATCTCCTTCACCGTCCCGTCGATGTGCTCGCGCTCGTCGATCGAGACCGTGATCTGGCTCAGGTGGCGCCGGTTGAAGAGACGGTAGAGCGCGGTCGTGACCGGGACGTAGACCGAGTCGTCCAGCCGCGCCCAGGTGTCCCCGCCCTTGAATTCGAGGACCCCGATCACCTCGAAGTTCTTGCGGTCGATCTGGATCGTGCGCGCCACGGGATCGGTCTCGCCGAAAAGCTTCAGCGCGATCTTCGCGCCGAGCACGGCGACGCGGTCGCGCTGGATGATCGCGGACTGGTCGAACCAGGTCCCCCGCTCGACCTTGAAATTGCGGATGGGGACGATCCCCGGCGTGGTCCCGATCACCTGCGCGCCTTCGTTCACGTTCTGGAACTTGATGGAGTACTGGCGGCGCACCTCGGGGGCCACGCCGGCCACGTGGGGGAGCGCCCCGAGGGCCTCCACGTCCTCCAGCGTGAGCGTCTCGGCGCTGCCGCTCTTCGACGCGGCGGAGCCCTTCGAGACCATGCCCGGCCAGACGAAGACGAGGTTCACGCCCATCCTCGAGATCGTCTCCTCGACCTTGAGCTGGGCGCCCTTGCCCATGGCGACCATCATGATCACGGCCGAGACGCCGATCACGATGCCGAGCACCGCCAGCGTCGAGCGCAGCTTGTTCGCGCCCAGCGCGGACAGCGCCACCTTGATCGCCCGCCAGAAGTTCATGTCGCCGCCCCCTCCGGAGCCGGGGCCGTGTACGGCGTGCCGGGCTCGCGCACCGGCTCGATCCGCTCGATGCGCCCGTCCCTCAGGTGCACGATGCGGTGCGCGTGCAGCGCGACGTGCCGGTCGTGCGTGACCAGGATGATCGTGACGCCCTTCTGCGAAAGGCCCTCGAAGATCTCCATGATCTCCCGTCCCGTCCGGGTGTCGAGGTTGCCCGTCGGTTCGTCCGCCAGGATGATCGCGGGACTCGTGACGATGGCGCGCGCGATCGCGACGCGCTGGCGCTCGCCGCCCGACATCTGGCTCGGATGATGGTCGTGGCGGTGGCCGAGCCCCACGGCCTGCAGCGCCGCGAGCGCCGCGTCCCGCGCCGGCTTGCGCTGGTAATGCAGCGGCAGCTCGACGTTCTCCAGCGCGCTCGTGCGCGCGAGCAGGTTGAAGGTCTGGAACACGAACCCGATGCTGCGCCCCCGGACCAGGGCCAGCTCGTCGTCCGTGAGGTGGCTGACCTCCTTGCCCTCGACGATGTAGCGCCCCGAGGTGGGCACGTCGAGGCAGCCTAGGATGTTCATGAGCGTGGATTTGCCCGAGCCCGAGGGGCCCATGAGGGCGACATATTCGCCGGCCTTCACCTCGAGGTCCACGCCCTTGAGGACCGGGACCTCGAGCTCGCCCAGCTTGTAGGTCTTGACGATGTGCTCGGCCGTGATGACGCCCATGGGGATCTAGAATCCCACCCCGCCGCGGCGCCGTCCGCCGCCGACCTTCACGTCCGGAATCGGCGTGTAGCTGATGAGCACCTCGTCGTCCAGGTTGAGCCCGCTGACCACCTCGGTGAATTCCCCGGTGTCCAGGCCCTTCTGGATCGGGAGGGTCTTGGATCCCGTCCCGTCGGGCACCTGCACGACCCACTTGCCCTTCTCGAGGCGGAACGCCGCGCTGGGGGCGGTGAGCACGTCCTTGCGCTCGTCCACCTTGATGCGGACCGACGCGGTCATGCCCGCGTAGGCGCGGCCGAAGATGTCCCCGGCGATGGCCACGCGGACCTTGAAGATCATGACGTTGGAGTCGAGTTCGCCCTTGGGGAGCAGCAGCATGACGGTGCCGTCGAAGGGCTCGTTCGCGGTGCTGACGAGCGTGATCTTGGCGGGCTGGCCCTTCTTCACCTTCACGATGTCGGTCTCGTCGACGTTGGCCTCGACCATGAGGCGCGAGACGTCGGCGACGATCGCGATGGCGGTGCCGCCGGTCGTGGCGGAGACGCCGCTCGCGACGATCTGGCCCTCCTCGACGAGTTTCTTGAGCAGGATGCCCTTGATGGGCGCGCGCAGCTCCGTGTCCCGGAGCCGCTCCTTCGCGTCCTCGACGGCGACGCGGGCCTTGTGGACGTCGGCGAGGGACAGCTTCTCGTCGGCCTCCTTGCGGCTGCGCGTGAGCGTGAGCGCGGCCTCGGTCTGCTTGCTGCGCTCCTCCGCGAGGCGGGAGGTGAGCCGGATGCCGGAGATCTCGCTTTCGGTGACGAGTTCGCCGGAGAGCTTCTCCATGCGGCGGAGTTCCGCGAGCTTCTGCTTCTCGTCCTCGCGCGCCGCGGCGAGTTCGCTCTCGGTGGTCTTCAGGTCGGCGGCGTATTTGAGGCGCGTGAGCTCGAGGTTGGCCTCGGCGGTGAGCAGGTTGGCCTCCTGCAGGCCGAGGTTGCGCTCCTCGACGCGTTTGTCGAGCTCGGCGATGAGTTCGCCGGCCTCGACGGGGTCGCCGGGCAGCTTCTTGAAGCGCATGACGAGGCCGGAGGCCTTGGACTTGAGCTCGACTTCGCGCTCGGGTTTGATCTCGCCGGTGGCTTCGACGATGAGGGTGAGGTTGCCGCGTTCGACCTTGGCCTTGCGGCTTTCGACTTTCTTGGCGTCGGCGGGGTGGGCGCTCGAATAGTACCACCAACCGCCCCCGCCGGCGGCGCCCGCGAGGATCAGCACGATGAGGATCTTTTTCATGGGCTCCTGAGTATACCGGATTACGCACTATTGATACGCGCGCCGGGGGCGCTTCTCACGTTCGGAACGTCGGACGGCCGGCGACGTGATAGGCTAGAGCCATGCTGCTGCTCTGCTTCGCGCTGCTGGGGGCCCAGGATTCCTTTCCGCTGGCGGACGGCCACACCTGGAACTACGGGGTCGAGGGTGAGCCGGATCAGGCCGACGTGGTCAAGCGCGTCAGCGGCCGCGAGAAGATCGGCGACGTCGAGTGTTTCGTCCTCGAGGACAAAGGCTTCCCGGGCGATCTGCAGAAGATGTTTCTCAGGGCACTGCCGGGGGAGTTGCGAGTGGAGAAGCTCCGCCGCGAGCTGCAAACCCCGTTCTCCTGGCTGAAGCTGCCGCTCGAACAGGGAAAGAAGTGGTCGGCGACGCTGCGGAAGCCGGGAGGGGGGGACGAAGCCTTTCTCGAATTCACGGTGGCGGGTGCGGAGGAGGTCAAGGTCCCCGCGGGCGCGTATCAGGCGATGCGGGTGGACGTCGTGGGCCACGAAGACAAAAAGCTGGCCCGGCTGGAGCTCAGCTTCTGGCTGGCCCCGGACGTCGGCGAGGTCCGGCGGACGATCAAGGTGATCGAGCGCGGCAAGGTGGAACTGGACCGCCGCCTGGTCCTGAAGCGCTTCGAGCCGGGGCCTACTCGCTGAACTGGGTGTTGTAGAGCGAGGCGTAGACGCCGCCGCGGGCGAGCAGCGCGTCGTGGCGGCCCTCCTCGACCAGCCTGCCCTGATCGAGCACGAGGATCTGGTCCGCATCCCGGATCGTGGAGAGCCGGTGCGCGATCACGAACGTGATGCGCCGCGCGGAATGGATGAGCGCGTCGAGCGCCGCCTGCACGGCCTTCTCGCTCTCCGCATCGAGCGCGCTCGTCGCCTCGTCCAGGATCAGCAGCAGCGGATTCCTCAGGATCGCCCGCGCGATCGTGACGCGCTGCCGCTGTCCGCCCGAGAGCTTCGCGCCCCGCTCGCCGACCAGCGTCTCGTAGCCCTTGGGCAGGGAGACGATGAAGTCGTGGATGTGCGCGGCCTTCGCGGCGGCCTCCACCTCGGCGGGCGTCGCGTCGCGGCGCCCGTAGAGGATGTTCTCGCCGATCGAGGTGTTGAAGAGGAAGGGGTCCTGCGTCACCACCGCCGTGCGTTCGAGGAGCGACGAGCGTTTGACCGTCTTCAGATCCACGCCGTTGACGACGACGCTGCCCTCGACGGGGTCGTAGAAGCGGCAGAGCAGGTCGCAGAGGGTGGTCTTGCCGGAGCCCGTCTTGCCCACGACGGCGACGACCTGGCCGGGCTTGGCGCTGAGCGAGACGTGCTGCAGGACGGGGTCGCGGTCGTACGCGAAGCTGACGTCGCGGTATTCGACGCCCGCGCCCTCGGCGGGCAGCGGCACGCCGCTTTCGTGCTCCGTCTCGCGCGGCTGGTCGAGCAGCTCGAAGACGCGCTCGCAGCCGGCGGAGGCGTCGACGAGGCGGTTGTACGACTTGGCGACCTCCTTGACGGCGCCGTTGATCATGGCGACGGCGACGCCCATGACGGCCATGTCGCCCGCGGTCATGACGCCCTCGGACAGCATCTGGTAGCCGCCGACGAGCACGATCGCGAAGGCGATGCCCATGAAGAGCTGCGAGAGGTTCTCGCCGAGCGACTTGCGCCCGATCGCCCGCATGAATTTCTTGAAGAAGTTCTCGTTGTGCTCCTCGAACTCCCTCGCCTGGGCGGTCTCCATGTTGAAGGCCTTGACGACCTTGATGCCGCCGAAGGTCTGCAGCATGGTGCCCGTCATGTCGCCGAGGTGCTCGAGGCTCCTCTTGCGGGCGCGGCGCATGGCCTTGCCCAGCCTGCCGAGCACGAGGAAGTAGAAGATGAAGAAGACCGAGGCGCCCGCCGCCAGCTTCCAGTTCGTCTGCAGGATGAGGCCGATGCCGCAGAGCGCGGTGATCGGCTGGACGATCATGTCGTCGAAGTAGAAGTTGGAGGCGGACTCCGTCACGGCCACGTCGTTGGTGATGCGCGAGACGAGGTCGCCGGAGCGCCGGTCGTAGTGGTACTTCAGCGAGAGGAAGGGGAGGTGGCGGGCGATCTTGTTGCGCAGGTCGGCGAGGATGCGTCCGGTGAGGAAGTTGGTGAGGTAGTCCTTGAGCCAGCCGAAGATGAACATGAGCGCCGCGGTGCCGAGGGCGAGCACCGCGATGGTCTTGAGGTCCCAGTCGGCCGGGCGGAGCAGCTGCCGGATCCAGTCCGGGGCCTTCTCGGCGATCTTGTCCGCGGGGGCCGCCTTGCCCAGGCCGCGGGCGTTGTCGATGAGCGGCTTCATGATGAAGATCTGGGCGCTTTTCGCGCCGGAGGCGACGAGGCAGACGAGGATGGTGGCGAGGATGCGGCCCTTGTAGGGCAGCCCCAGCTTGAGGAAGCGGATCGTCAGAGCCCAGATGCTGAACTTCGCGGGCTTCGCTTGGGGGTCGCTCATGAAGCGGCCGATTATACCGCGGGAGGGCAGAGGCGGAAGCCCGACCTTGAAGGTGCGCGGAGCTTCGGGTATAGATCAGGCATGGCCGGTCGCAGCAGCAGACGCACCCCCGCGGCGGATCGCCTGATGGACCCTTATCAGGAACACTGGAAGTCCCTCCCTCCCTTCGAGCGCCTCGAGCGCGCGTGGAAACTGAGGAAACTCCTTCGGGACCCCGGGAAGATCCACGATGAGAAGACTTTTCCGAAGCTTTGACCGCTTCGGGGTCGAGTACCTTCTCATCAGCGGCCAGGCCTCCATCCTCTACGGGGCTGCGATGTTTTCCGAGGATGTGGACATCTGGCTACGTCCCACCCTGCCCAACGCCAGGAGGCTCCTCCGGTCGCTGGCCGCCCAGCGGGCCCGGGTCTACAAACTCACGCCTGCCCTGACGCTGCGCAACCTGCGCTTCGGCCACGGATTTCATTTCACCGTCCCGAGAGGGGGCGACACGCTCTTTCTCGACGTCATGGCGGTGCCGCCCCGGGTGGGTCCGTTTGCAGACGCCCGCCGGAGGGCGGTGGACATGGACGGTCCGCTCGGGCCCGTGCCCGTGGTCTCCGTGCCCGACCTGGTCGAGCTGAAAAAAACCCAGCGCCTCCTGGACTATGATGTGATTTCCAATCTGGCCGCCCGGGTGGCCGGGACGGAAGCCGTTTCGCCCTCGGATCTTCGATGGGCCGCACGCAACTCGTTCCGGGCGGCCGATCGCGCCGCATTCCTGGCGCGTCTGGGGAAAGCCCCCTCCGAGGCCCGGTGCCGGGCCCGGATCCTGGAGGAGATCGGCCGCCTCCAGACGCGAGACGTGATTTATTGGCGCCGGATCGTGCGGGACCTCCGCCGCCTGCGGCAGGAGGGGCTGCTCCTGCCGGAGGGCACTCCGGTCGCCCGGTTGCTTTGAGGGACTTGTTATGAACCCCTGGATCTGGCTCGGCCTCGCGGGCTGCTTCGAGATCGGCTTCACGACGTTCATGAAGCTCTCCGACGGCTTCTCGAAGTGGCCCTATACGATCGCGTTCGCCGTCTGCGCGATCGCGAGCTTCGGGCTGCTGAACAAGTCCATCGCGGTCATCCCGCTGGGCACCGCGTACGCGGTCTGGACGGGCATCGGCGCCGCGGGCACGGCGCTCGTGGGCATCTTCGTCTTCAAGGATCCCTCGAATCCCTGGCGGCTGGTCTTCCTCACGATGCTCATCGCGTCCCTCGTCGGCCTGAAGGCGGTCTCTGCGGACAAGGCGTAGGCCGTTCGGTATCATGCGGCGATGAAGAATCGGCTCGGGAGAGGCGTCCTGATCCTGCTGCTGCTCGCCGGGATCGTGGCGCTCGTGCGCAAGCCCTTCAAGAAGGCCTTCCTCGAAAAGGAGAAGACGCTTTCGACGGGCCGCTTCCAGGATCCCGAGGGACTCTGCCTCGATCCCGAGGGCAACCTCTTCATCGCGGACGAGGATCTCACGAAGCTTTTCATGCTCGACAAGACGGGCAAGACCGTCGCGGAATGCAGTTCGCTGCCGGGCATCGAGCGCGTCACCGGGGGCGACTCGATCGTCGCCGTCGGCGTCCGCCACGTCGTCGCGATCGGCGACCACTGCCTGCTGGAGCTCAAGGTCGTCGACGGGAAGTTCCAGCTCGTCCGCCAGATCAGCCGGCGCGGGCACGGGGAGGGGGAGTTCGAGGACCCCGAGGGCATCGCGCGGGATCCGTCGAACGGCGACATCTACGCGACCGACGAGGATCACCGCCGGGTGCTGGTGTTCAACAAGGACGGCGCCTACGTCCGCAAGATCGCCGTCGAGCACGACCCCGAGGGCGTGTTCGTCTTCGAGGACCGGGTCTACGTGACGATGTCGAAGGCGGGCTGGGTGGGCTGTTACACGCGGGAGGGGAAGCCGCTCTTCCGCTTCGGCGGGGGCGACCTGAAGGAGCCCGACAGCGTGCTCGTGTCGCCGGAGCGGAAGGTCTACGTGACCGACCAGAAGCCCAACCGGGTGCAGGTCTTCGATCTGGACGGAAAGTTCCTCTTCACGATCGGGAAGGGCGGGCGCGGTCCGGGGGAATTCGACCAGCCGGAGGACCTCGGCTTCGACGCGGAGGGCAACCTTTGGGTGGCGGACGGCGACAACCACCGGATCCAGGTCTTCACGAAGGACGGGAAGTTCCTCCGCCTGATCGAATGACCCATTATTAATTCCGGCAAAAGCAGCCTGGCTGTTTTTTTCGCCGGGGGCCCCTATCCCTTCGGGTCCGGCTTGGCGAGGTTGAGGGCGCCCTTGAACTTGCCCGCCACGCAGTCGCGGCCGGAGCGTTTGGCGAGGTGCACGGCCTCGTCCACGCCGCGCAGCAGCTCGTCGGGCGTCTTGAGGTCCGCGCTCCAGGCGGTCGCGCCGATGGACAGCGTGAGCCGCAGCGGCTGCGAAGGATCCTGCGTGTTGCTGAACTCCGCCTGCCGCACGACCTGCCGGAGCTGCTCCGCCTTGAAGAGGGCGTTCTCGTAGCCGGTCTCCGGCAGCAGCACCGCGAACTCGTCGCCGCCGTAGCGGCACACCATGTCGACCTCGCGCGTCTGCGTCTTGAAGAGCCGCGCCGTCTCGATGAGCACCTGGTCGCCCTGCTTGTAGCTCATCTTGTCGTTGATCTCCTTGAACTTGTCGACGTCGATGAGCACCAGGGCGAATTCGCGTCCGTAGCGGACCGCGCGGTTGAACTCGTCGGCGAGCTTTGCGTCGAAGTAGCGCCGGTTGTAGACGCCCGTGAGGTGGTCGACGATGGACTGCCTGCGGACCCGGTCGTAGAGGTGCAGGTTCTCCACGAGCAGGCCGATCACGTTCGACAGCGTCTCGAGCAGGTCGCGGTAGCCCTTGAGGGCGCGCTCGTTGTCCTGGAGGACCTCGATCTCCTTGGGATGGAAGAAGACCTCCATGACGCCGAGGTTGCGCTCGCGGCCCTTGAGGGGGAGGACCGCCTCCCGCTGGGTCATGCCCGGGGGGACCTCGCCCATGAGGACGCGGACGAGCCGGTGGTCCGCGGACAGCTTGAACGCGCGCTTCTTGGTCTTGATCGAGGAGTGGGCCAGCTCGAGGGCGTCGTCGCGCAGCAGGTAGAAGTTCACGTCGGCGTAGCCCAGGCCCTCGCGGGCGCAGAGCAGCTGGGCGGTGCGCTCGAGCAGCTCCTCCTCGTTGGTGATGTGCAGCAGCTGCGGCGTGAGCTCGGGCACGCGCTTGATCTTCTCCGTGAGCGCGTAGATGCGGCTGTTGGCGTAGCCGAGCTCCTCGATCTTGTCCCACATCTCCTGTTCGAGCTTCTTGCGGTGGGAGAGGTCGCGGAGGGTGCCCACGACGACGTCGCGCCCCGAGAGGCTGATGCGGCGCACGGAGAGCTCGACGGGGCGCTTGTCGCCCGCCTGCGTGAGCAGCTTGAGGTCGTAGCGTTCCGAGGGGTTCATGCGCCGCGTCTCGCGCTTCTGCTGGTAGGTGGGCATCGACTCCCGCGCGACGAGCTTCGCGGCGGTGAGCGTGCCGTCGAGGAGCTCGTCGCGCGACCAGCCCGTCAGCCGCTCGAAGGCGGGGTTGACCTCGAGGAAGCGCTGGCTGTCCAGGTCGAGCACGTACTGGGGGTCGTTGGAGTTCTGGAAGAGGATCTGGAAGGTCTCGAGCGTGGCGACGTCGAAGGGGGCCGCGGCGCCCGTCTCGGGCGGGGGGACGGGGGCGAGCAGGGCGGGGTCCACGGGGCGTCCGTCGACCTCGACGGAGGCGGCGCGGGCGAAGAATTCCGCGCGGACGGGGGCGTCGATGCTCCCGCCCGCGTCGAGGTTCCAGCCCAGGGCGAGGCGGAGCACGCCGGAGGCGCAGCCGTCCTCGACCGGACGGCCGCCGGCGGCGGCGCGCGGATGGACGCCGAGGGAGATCTCGCCGAGCTGGAGGGCCGCGGGGCCGCGGGCCTCGAGCCGGGCCTTGAGCGCGGGATCGGAGGCTTCGACGACGCGGCCCTGCGCGAAGCGGAGCATCAGCGGGCTGCGCAGGGTGTCGGCGTGGAAGACGCCCTCGGCGCCGCCCTCGACGGGGGCGACGCGGACGGCGCCGCCGGGGAGGCGCCCGCAGGAGCCGGGTTTGGAGAGGTCGCCGGTGTCGCGCAGGACGGGGCGTCCGGCGATCTCGAAGGAGAGGTCGGTGCCGGACGCGGTCCGGACGCGCAGGCGCCGGGCGCCCTCGAGGAGGGAGGCGAGGCGTTCGGCGAGCGCGGCGAGTTCGCCGGGCGGGGTTTCGAGCAGGGATTCGAGGGGGCCGGGGTCGCCGGGGACGAGCGCGGCGCGGAGGCCGCGGGCGGCGCAGGTCTCGCGCACGGCGCGGGAGAGTTCCGGGAAGTCGGGGCTGAAGATCACGGCGCAGGCGGCGCCCTGGAGGGCCGCGGCGACGGGGGCGGGAGGTTCGGCGCCCGCGCCGGCGGGGCGGGAGGGGACGCTGAGCAGGGAGGCGTCGACGCCGGCGGCGAGGGCCTGCTGCAGCCACGCGCGGGCGAAGGGCTCCGAGACGGGATCGGCGACCAGCAGGACGCCCTCCCCTCCGCGGTGGCCGAGGCATTTCAGGATCCGCTGAACCGTCGGGGGTTTCATCGTGACGCGGCCATATTATAGCGTGTACTATACATGAGATGCATTAAATATGGAGGCAGGGGGCCCCCCGGTCGAAGGCCCGCCTGCGGGGGGCGATGGTATACTTGGGCCTGCCCTGTGACTACTGAAATTGAACGGAGCCTCGAGGCCTTTCTCCGGGAGCGCGGTCCGGCGGACACCAGCGTCGCCTCCCGCCCGGAGCTGGGGCGCCTCGCGGGGGATCTCAACGTCCACTGGTGGCGCGAGGCCGAACGGGTGCTCCAGCGGATCACCCCCGAGCACGCCGCATTCTCCCCCGAGGAGCGCCTGCTGCTCGATCACGGGGTCCTCGACTGGCGTCTCGTGCCCGGCGGCGACCGCAACCGGGCGGCCTGCCTCAAGGAGCTCTATGCCGAGGGCCATGCCGGCCGGGCCTTTTTCTCGGAATGGATCGTCCAGCGCCTCCGCCAGTTCCTCCTCGTCGGCGGCATGACGCCCGAGGGGGAGGCCTCCGGCACCACCCAGCTCATCAAGGACCTCAGGGGCCGCGTCTACCTGCGCCTCGCGCCGCTCTTCAAGGCGCTTCCCGGCTTCAACCAGCAGGCCGTGGATCTGTTCCTGTCCGGACGCATCGACGAATCGATCGACGCCCTGGTGGTGAAGCTGCAGCAGTCTCCGGACGAGCGCGCCACGGAACAGTTCCGCCAGCTCTCCGACTTCCGCTTCCGCATCCTGACCCGCGCCCGCGAACACGCCCGCAGCGGCGACGAGCTCGCCCTTTTCGATTCGCTCCGGGAAATGGACCGCGAGGCGCGCGAGAAGCGCGCCTCGCAGCGGCTCAGCGCCGACGCCAGGAGCGTGCGCCAGATCTCGGACGCGGAGCGCCTCAAGTGGCTGTCCGACGAACTCCGCTTCGTGAAACAGGTCCTCTGGCTCGGTATCATGGGCTCCGGTCTCGCCCGCACCTACTCGATCCTGCTCTCCTCGCAGCCGCGCCTCGTGAAGGCGACCATCGAGCCCATCCTGGCCCTCGCGAAGCAGGTCGACCCCCGCCTGGTCGAGCCCGCCTCCATCCTCATCGCCCCCTACGCGGGCGGCGGTTTCTACGAGTGGGACCGCGACACCCTCTTCCTGCCCCTCGTGCCCACCCGGGATCCCGAACACGCGGTCATCCAGGGCCTCGCCAACTACCGAATCCTGCTCGACAAGTTCCAGGAGAACGGCGCCTTCCGGAAGGACTATGAGGCCGCCCTGGGCGGCGGCGAGGATTTCGGCACGACCTTCGCGCGCGACTACAAGGCGTGGGTTCTCGGCGTGGGGAAGGGCTTCAAGGGCGCGCTCGATCCCGCCCGCTACGCCTTCTTCCGCGACCGCATCGGACCCTCGCTCGACACCCTCTATGCGCCCCGCGAATGGGCGGGCCGCAGCCCGCAGGAGCAGGCCGAGATCCTCAAGACCTGCCGGCTCCAGGCCTCCGTCGGGAAGGCCGGGTTCGAGGATCACTACAAGTTCGCCGTCGCCGCCTGGCGGGACCGCAAGGGCGTGGCGGCCATCCAGCATCTGCAGGAGGCCCTGCGGATCTCCCCCGTCGACGGCCGCGCGCTGCTCGCCGCCGGCGTCCTCTCCGCCCGCGTCGGCGTCAAGGACACGGCCCGGCTCCGGCTGCAGGAATGCCTGTCGGCGGCGCCGGGAACCCTCTGGTCGGTCTACGCCGCCGAGGAATTGCAGAAGCTGTAACCCCGCCGTAGCCCGGCCCCCAGAGGGGGCAGGCGGGTGATCAGCGGGCGTCGAGGAAGTCCGCGACCGCGCGGTTGAAGTCCACCGGGCACTCCACCATCGGGATGTGTCCCACCCCCGGGAAGACCCGCTGCTGCGCGGTCGTCACCATCGCGGACTGGGCGGGATCCACCACGCGGTCCAGCTCCGTTCCGATGGACAGCGCCGGCACCGCCAGTCCCTTCACCCGTTCCCTCAGGTCGACGTCGCGCACCGACTGCATCGACGAGATGCAGGTGCGGTAGTCCGCCGCCCGGATCTCCCGGGCCAGCTCGTCGTCCAGCGGCCCTGCGCAGGTGAAGTCCGTGCAGACCCGCTCGCGGATCGGACGGAACTTCAGCAGGGTGAAGATCGCGCGCCGCAGGAGGGGCTGCATCATGAATCGGTAGCGGCCGGACAGGGCGCTGGCGCCGTGCACCACGGGATTGACGACCACGAGCTTCGAGACGCGCTCCGGATGCGCCAGCGCGAAGAGCAGCGCGATCGTGCCGCCCATCGAATGCCCCACCAGTTCCACCCGGTCGAGCTTCATCACGTCCAGGAACCCGCCCAGCCAGGCGGCGTAGGCGTCCACCGACCAGCGTTTGACCGCCTTGCTCGAAACGCCGAAGCCCGGCAGGTCCGGCGCGATGCAGCGCCGGCGCGGCGAAAACGCGGAATAACAGCTCCGGAAGTATTTGTGCGACGCGCCCCAGCCGTGCAGGAAGAGCAGCGGCGGCAGGGCGACGCGGCCCTCCTGCGCGTACGCGACGTCCGCCCCCCGGACGGCGATGCTCAGCAGGTCGTAGGATCGCGAGACGCGGTTCACCGGGGAGTTCGGGGGCAGGCTTGCGGGCTTCCCGAAGACCCGGTCCTCCGTGTACGCGCCGTGCTGCATGGGCGCAGTTTATAGGGGAAGCGCGATCAGGTCCACAGGTACAATCCCCCCGCCATGCGCTGCGCCCTCGCCGCCCTGCTCCTGCTTCCCGCCGCCTGCGCCGCGCCTTCGCAGGACGGGCGTCCCTTCGACGCCGCCCGCGACGCCCGGGAGGCCGTGGACATCCTGCGCGACCTCATCCGCTTCGACACCACCAATCCGCCGCCCCCCGGCTCCGGCCGCCTCCATGCGGACGAGACCGCCCTGCTCCGGCGCGTCGCCGCCGTTCTGGCGGAGGACGGCATCGACAGCCGGATCTACGAGTCCGCCCCCGGACGCGGCAACCTCGTGGCGCGCCTCCCCGGCTCCGGCGCGAAAAAGCCGCTGCTCCTCATGGCCCACGTGGACGTCGTCGGCGTCGAACGCTCCCGCTGGACGGCCGACCCCTTCGCCGCCGAGATCCGCGACGGCTTCATCTGGGGCCGCGGCGCGCTCGACGACAAGGACGACGCCGCCGTCTACGTCCAGGCCCTCCGCGTCCTCAAACGCGCCCGCGTTCCGCTGGAGCGCGACGTCGTGCTCATGCTCAACGCCGACGAGGAGTCCAGCGGGCATTTCGGCGCGGAGTGGATGGTGACGCATCACTGGGAGGAGATCGCCTGCGAGGCGGTGATCTCCGAGGGCGGCAGCTCCCTCCTGCAGGACGGCCGCGTCGTCCAGTTCGGCATCCAGGCCGCCGAGAAGGTCTACAACGACTTCCGGATCTTCATCCGGGGGGAGAGCGGGCACAGCTCCGTGCCCGTCCCGCGGAACGCGATCACGGACGCGGGCCACCTGCTCGCCCGGCTGGAGACCTTCCGGCCGCCCCTCCGGGTCCACGAGACGGTCAAGGCCTCCCTGCTCGGCCTGGCGGGCTCCCCCGAGTTCGCGCCCTTCGAGGCCCTCATGCGCCGGAGCGCGGGCGGCGACGCGGCCTCCGCCGAGGAGCTGGCCCGCAACCCGCGCTTCAACGCCCAGCTGCGCTCCACGATCGTCCCCACGCTGATCCGCGGCGGCATCCGCGAGAACGTCCTGCCCCCCGACGTCGAGATCAACATCAACGCGCGCCTGCTGCCCGGGGACAAGATCGACGGGCTGCTCCGCGACCTGAGGACCCACCTGGGCATCGCGGCCTGGGACGTCGTCGAGGGCGGGGAGGACGCCGTCGCGCGCTGGAAGGCCGGCCGCAAGGGCTCGGACATCGCGGTCTTCCTCGTGGACCGGGGCCTCGACGCGCCCGCCTCATCGCTGGACACGGAGGTCTACCGGGCCCTCGGCGCGGCCGCGCAGCGCCTGGCCCCGGGCGTCGTCGTCATCCCGCGCCTCGCGACCGGCGCCACCGACCTGCGCTTTTTCCGGGCGAAGGGCGTGCCGGGGTACGGGATCGCCCCCTGTCCGGTGGGGCAGCTGGAGGAGGGCACGCCGCACCATCACGACGAGCGGGTGGCGGTCGGGAGCGTGGGCTGGGGCCTGCGCTACGTGCTGGAGGCGGTCCGCGCGATCGCGGGCTACGCGCCGAAGTAGAGCAGGATGAACGCCGCCATCGCGGTGAAGAGCGTGGCGCTGCCGTTGATGAACGTCGCCGCGATCAGCGCGGTGTTGCCTTCGCGGACGTAGGCGCGGCCGCGGGCGACCTGCAGGGCCCGGACGATGCTCTCCCCCAATCCGAGCAGGAAGGAGAAGCCGGCCGGAACCAGGAGCAGGCCCCCGGCGAAGAGGCCCATCGTGACCAGCAGGATGCCCGTGCCCGCCAGGAGGAGCGACAGCTTCGCGGACACGGGCGGCAGGCGCCGCAGGAGGCTCGTCTCCAGGATCATCATGGGCGCACTCCGTACGAACTCCGCTTCCCCATGATTCAAGATCGTCCTTCCAGGCGAAGAAAAGAAGTGGAATGAAGAATAGGGAATAAGGAATCCGGGCTGGACGGCCCGTTCTTCATTCCTTATTCCTCATTCTCTATTCTCCTCGTCCCCCCTTGCCCCCCAGGGCCGGCCTGTGCTATACGGAGGGGAATGCCGACCCTCCCCCCGATTCGACTCACGAAGGACGACGTCGCGCAGGCCAACGCCCGCCTCGAGAAAGCCCCCCCGCAGGAGGTGCTCGCCTGGGCGCTGGAGCGCTTCGGGTCCCGCGCCGCCCTCGCCTGGAGCGGGGCCGAGGACGTCGCCGTCCTCGACATGCTCGTGCGCCTCGACAAGACGAAGACGCGCGTCTTCACGCTCGACACCGGACGCCTGAACCCCGAGACCTACACGCTCATCGACGAGGTCCAGCGCAAGTACGGGCTGGCTCTGGAGGTGCTCTTCCCGGAGGCCGCGTCGGTGGAGCGCATGGTCGCGGAGAAGGGGGTCAACCTCTTCTACCGCTCGCTCGAACACCGCAAGGAATGCTGCCGCGTGCGCAAGGTCGAGCCGCTGGACCGCAAGCTCAGGACGCTCGACGGCTGGATCACCGGCCTGCGCAAGACCCAGGCGGTCACGCGCGGGCGGCTTTCGAAAGTCGAGCTCGATCCCGTCCACGGCGGCATCGTGAAGATCAATCCGCTCTGCGACTGGACGACCGCGCAGGTGTTTGAGTATCTGGCGGCCAACGGCGTGCCCGTGAACGCCCTGCACGCGCAGGGCTACCCCTCGATCGGCTGCGCGCCGTGCACGCGCGCGGTGAAGGCCGGCGAGGACGAGCGCGCCGGCCGGTGGTGGTGGGAGGATCCCACGTCGAAGGAATGCGGACTTCATCCAAATCCTTGAAGGGAGTTGAGACATGAGCCTGCTGCTGATCGCGATCCTGGCGTTGCAAGAGCCCGCTTGGGAGCCGCTCACGGCGGCTGATGTCTGGGCCGACGGCAAGGGCGCCGCGCCCGCCGCGGGCTGGGCCTTCGAGGACGGGGTCATCCACCGCACCGCGAAAGCGGGCGACATCTTCACGAAGAAGAAGTACCTCGACTTCGAGCTGGAGTTCGAGTGGAAGGTCGCGCCGGGCGCGAACAGCGGCCTGAAGTACCGCATGAAGAACGTCGGCCCGGAATACCAGGTGATCGACGACACGAAACACCCGGATGCGAAGAACGGCAGCCGCACGACGGCGTCCCTCTACGACATCAAGGCGCCCGCCGCCGACAAGCCGCTCAAGGCGGTGGGGGAGTGGAACGCCTCCCGCGTCGTCGCGAAGGGCAAACACCTCGAGCACTGGCTCAACGGCTCGAAGGTGGTGGAGATCGACCTCGACTCCCCCGAGTGGAAGGAGTGCTTCGCGAAGAGCAAGTTCGCCAAGACGAAGGGCGCCGAGGACTGGTTCGCCCGCGAGAGCGGACCCGTCATGCTCCAGGACCACGGCGACGAGGTCTGGTTCCGGGCGCTGCGCATCCGCGAGCTCAAGTAGGATTCCCCGCACCGGGAGCGGCCGCGACGGGGTTTAGCTTCCATGATCACGCTCCTCGCCGCCCTGTTCTGCCTGCTGCCTCCCGGGGAGGACGCCTCCTGGCCCCAGTGGCGCGGGCCGAAACGGGACAACATCAGCCTCGAGAAGGGCCTGCTCCAGCAATGGCCCGCCGGCGGTCCGGCGCTCGCCTGGAAAACCGCGGGCCTGGGCGGCGGCTGGTCTTCGGTGTCGGTCCACGCGGGCCGCATGTACACGCTGGGTGACACGGCGGACGCCTGCAAACTCTTCGCGCTGGATCTGGACGGCAAGCTCGTCTGGAGCGTCCGCATCGGCGAACCCGCCGGCCACAAAAAATACCCCGGCCCGCGCGCGACGCCGTCCACCGACGGTGAACGGATTGTCGTTCTGGGACAGCACGGCGACCTCGTCTGTCTCGCCGCCGCCGACGGGAAGGAACAATGGCGGGTCAATCTCGAGAAGGACTTCGGCGGGCGCATGATGTCCGGCTGGCGCTACTCGGAGTCCCCGCTGATCGACGGCGACCGGGTCATCTGCACGCCCGGCGGCTCGAAGGGCACGCTGCTCGCGCTGGAGAAGGCGACGGGCAAGCCGGTCTGGCAGAGCCGGGAGATCACGGACGCGGCGGCGTACGGCGCGGTGGTGCCGGTGGAGATCGCCGGCGTGAAGCAGTATCTGCTGTACACGGACGCGTCGGTGGCCGGCGTCGCCGTCGCGGACGGAAAGGTTCTCTGGCGCGCGGCGCGGAAGGGACAGACGGCCGTCATCCCTGAGCCGCTCTACGCGGACGGGATCGTCTTCGTGAGCTCCGGCTACAAGGTCGGCTGCAACGCGTTCAAGGTCAGCGCCGAGGGGGGCGTGTTCAGCGCGAAGGAGCTCTACAGCGGCCCGCAGCTGCAGAACCACCACGGCGGCATGATCCTGCTGGGCGAACACGTCTACGGCGTGGACGACGGCGGCAGTCTGAAGTGCCTCGAGCTCAAGACGGGCCGCGAGGTCTGGGCGAGTCCGCGGCTCGGCAAGGGCTCGCTCGCGTATGCCGACGGCCGCCTCTACTACCGGAGCGAGAGCCCGCGCAGCCCCGTCCTGGCGCTCTTCGAGGCGAGTCCAGCGGGCTGCAAGGAGCAGGGCCGTTTCGAGCAGCCCGCGCCGAGCGGACTGCAGACCTGGGCGCATCCCGTCGTGGTCGGCGGCCGGCTCTACGTGCGGGATCAGGAGACCTTGTACGCCTACTCCATCAAGCAGCCTTAAGTCCGCACTCCTGCTTTTGCTCATCGGGGCCGGCTGCGCCGGACCGGCGACGCGGCCGGACGGTCCCCGCAACGTCGTCGTCATCATTGCCGACGATCTGGGGGAGGGCGACCTCTCCTGCTACGGCCATCCGGTGATCCGGACGCCGGCGATCGACGCCCTCGCGGCCGGGGGGACCCGCTTCACCCGCGCCTACCTGACCATCTCCTCCTGCAGTCCCAGCCGCGCGAGCATCCTCACCGGCCTGTATCCGCACGAGACCGGCGCCGAGGATCTGCACACGCCGCTGCCCGCGGAGCAGCGGACCCTCGCGCGGAAGCTGCGCGCCGCCGGCTGGCACACGATGGCGGTGGGGAAATGGCATCTCGGCCCCCACGAGAAGAAGCATTGGGACGACATCGCCGAGTGTCCCGGAGCGCGGGTGGCCGACGAAGCCGTCCGCCTGCTCGCCGCGCGCCCCCGGGGCCGCCCCTTCTTCGCCTGGATCGCCCCCTGGGATCCGCACCGGCCCTACGACGAGCCGATGCCCGATCCGACCGATCCCGCGACGGTCGTCGTGCCGCCCTACCTGCCCGACCATCCCCTCCTGCGCGGGGACCTGGCGAAGTACACCGACGAGATCCGCCGCCTCGACCGCCACGTGGGGGAGATCGTCGACGCGCTGCGCCGCGAGGGCGAACTCGACCGCACGCTGATCGTGGTGATGTCCGACAACGGCATGCCCTTTCCGCGCGCGAAGACGACGCTGTATCCCTCGGGGATCCGCACGCCCTTCATCGTGCGCGCGCCCGGCCTCGTGGAGGCGGGGGCGGTCTCGGACGCCCTGGTCAGCGTCGTCGATCTCGCGCCGGCGATCCTGGCGCTGGCGGAGGGCGGCCAGGTCCGGCCCGGCTTCCTTCCGGCGCGGGAGGCGGTCTTCGCGGAGGCCAACTGGCACGACTACGAGCAGTTCACGCGGGCGGTGCTCGACGGCCGCCGCCTGCTCGTGCGGAACTACTACCACGACCTGCCGCTCTGGAACAGCGTGGACTCGATCGCCTCGCCGACCTGGACGGCGCTGCTCGAGGCGCGCAAGGCCGGTCGGCTGACGCCGGCGCAGGAATTCCTCTTCCAGGCGCCGCGGCCGTTCGAGGAGCTCTACGACCTCCGGGCGGATCCGCACTGCCTGGTGAACGTCGTCGGGGAGGCGGCGCATCGCGAGGTGCTGGACGGGCTGCGGCTCCGTCTGGACGGGTGGCGGCGGGAGACGAGGGACGAGCTGCCCGCCGTGCGGAGGCCGGACGGCTGGACGCGGGAGGGGGAGCCGCTGCCGCACAACCAGCCCTGGTACGACCAGTGGAAGCAGCGCGGCGGCCGGAGCGTCTTCGACAAGTTTTGAAACCAGCCCGGCCCGGGTCAGCGCGCGCGCCACTCCGCGGCGAGGCGGTCGAGCAGGGCGCGGTCGAGCGGTCCGTCGAACGCGACGCAGCGGTAGCGCAGGACGAGCGGCGCGCCCGCCTTCAGCACGACCTCGCCCGGCGCGATGATGCAGGGGTTCAGCATCCGGATCGCGGCGGGATTGTGCCAGAGCGCGGGCGGGTTCTTCGGATGGTCGATCAGCGCGGCGCCGGCGCGCGTCCCGTCCGGCAGCGTCATCGCGAACGCGTACCAGGCCTCCGCCGGCCAGTCCGTCTCGGGCTTGAGGTAATGCGGGGCCTTGAGCGCGACGGGGCCGCCGGGCGCCTCGACCGTCGCGGTCCCGTCCTTGCGCGCGCGGAGACAGAAGCCGCTGAAGGCCCCCTTGGCGAGGCGCAGGTCCGCTCCGGCCGTCAGCGAGATCTCCAGGTCCAGCAGCGTCGCGGGCCCGTCCACCTTCAGCGCGCCGCGCGTGTCCTCGGCCACGAGCGTCTCGCCCTCCGCCGTCCAGTCGTTCTTCACGCGGAAGACGCCCGCCCCCTCCGGCGCGGCCGAGCGGTTCAGGATGACCCGGTCCTTCACCGGCGCGTACTGGCCCCAGCCCCAGAAGTCCGCGTCCTTCTTTCCATGCATCGCGTACCAGGCGAGGAAGATCCCTCGATGATGCCGGTGGTCGTCGGGCGCCACGTCCGTCACGGGCACGCCCTTCGGGGTCGAGAGCGGATGCACGTAGCAGGCGCTCGACGCCGAAAGCGGCAGCCCCTCGGGCTTCTTCAGGACGTAGGCGGCGAGGAGGCGCCCGCCGGCCTCGACCCGGACCGCGTCGGGCCCGGCCGTGACGGCGGGATCCTGGGCCAGGGCGAGCGCGAGCAGCAGCGTCGTCATCGGGTCCATCCTATCTCAAGGTCTGCAGGTACTCGAGCAGATCGGAGAACTGCTCCGCGCTGAGGCCGCGCTCGAGCCCCTCGGGCATGAGCGAAAGCTCCCCGGCCTGGCGCGCTTCGATGTCGGCCGCGGCCAGTTCGTGCCGCCGCCCCTCCGCGTCCAGGAGCACGAGCCGCGCGGGCGTCTCCTCCTTCACGGCGCCGGCGATCACGTCGCCGGAGCGGGTCCGGATCTTGACCAGCCCGTAGCCCTCGCGGATCTTCCGGCTCGGCCAGAGGACGTGCTCCGCAAGCTCGGCGCGCGAGAACTGGCCGCCCACGGCGGAGAGGTCGGGGCCCACTTCGCCGCCCTTGCCGGCCACCCGGTGGCACTTCGCGCAGGCCACGCCCTTGGGGTCCTCGAAGAGCGCGCGGCCCCTCGCGGCATCCCCGCGCTCGGAGGTCCCCCGCTCGAAGTAGCGCTGCGGGTCGCTCCGCGCGGGCGGTTCCGGCAGGGCCGCGACCTTCCCGGGATGCTCCCGGCGCAGCCGCTCCACGGCGGCGCGGCATTTGTCCCGCAGCGCCGGGCTGGACCCCGCCAGGCCCCAGGCGTAGGCCTCCAGCGCCCGCAGGTCCGGGACCGCCGCCAGCGCCTCCGCCGCCTCGAAGCGCAGATCCTCGCGCGCGAAGCACTGCAGCAGGACCGGTACCGCGTCCCGCGAGCGCAGCGCGCCGAGGGCGCCCACGGCGGCCTTGCGGGCCTCGGCGGATCCGTCGCCCGCCAGCGCGATCAGCGGCCCGGCGAGCCCGAGCTTCTCGGCCGCGGCGATCGCGGGGGCGAGGAGCGCGGGATCCCGGATCGCCGACGCGACGAGTCCGGCCGAGGCGGCGTCCTTCGACGCGGCGGCCGCGGCGAGGATCGTGCGCCGGACCTCGGGGTCCCGTTCCTGTTCCCAGCGTTCGCGCAGCGCGGGCATCGCCGCGGAACCCTCCGCCCAGGACCACGCGGCGGCCGCGGCGCGGCGCACCTCGACCCGGTCCGACGCCAGCGCCGCGCGCAGCGCCCCGAGCGCGGCGGGCGTGCCCTCCCAGTCCAGCGTGGGACGCGGCCTCGGCGTGAGCGCCGGATGGTAGGCGTTCGACCACCAGGCGCCGTCCCAGGGCGGCTCCCGGCGGACGAGGCCGGCGAGGATCTCGACCGCGAGCGGGTCCCGGAGCTCCGCCGCGAGGGCTTCGACGACGGGCGTCGCGAAGGTCCCGCGCAGGGCGCAGAGCGCGCCCTCGCGCCGACGCGGATCCTCCCCCGGAAGCAGCTTCAGCACGGACTCCCAGGCCCCGAGGCGCCGGAGTGCGGCGAACGCCGCGTAGCGCGCGGTGGGATCCGGATCCCCAAGTCGCGTCGCGAGCGCGGGGCCTGCCGAGGGATCACCGGCCCGCCCGAGCGCCGTCGCCGCCTCGAAGCGCACCCGCGGGTCCGCATGCTCGAGCGCCGCGGCCGGCACGGGTTCGCGGCGCAGTCCGCGCGCGCGGAGCGCCTGCCGCACGAGCCTCGGGTCCGCGTCGGACAGGGCGCCGGCGGGCTCTTTGCCGAGGGCGTGCAGGCCCCAGAGCGCGTGGAGTCTCGCTTCGAAGGGGGCGTTCCGGTCCGCGAAGCGCGCTTCGAGCGCGGCGGCGGCGCCCCGGTCCGAGAGCCTCCGCTGCGCGGTGAGCCGGACACTGAGGGCGGGGTGTGCGAGCGCCGCGGCGAGCTCCGCGTCCGCGGCCTCGAAGGGGCGGCCCGACGCGGCGGCGGCCCACCAGGCGGGGCGCGGCGCGGGGAGACCGGGCCCGCTCACGCGGTAGAGACGACCCGCCGGGGTCTTGCCCTTCTGGTCGACGTGCGCCCAGTCGCACACGTAGAGCGAGCGGCCGTCCGCCGACAGCGCGAGACCCACCGGCCGGAACGACTCCTTGCCCGCCTGCGCCACGAGGTCCTCGCGCGCGCCGGCCTTCCACGTGGCGCCGTCGCGCTCCAGCCGCAACCGCGCCACGCTCCGCTTGCCGAAGTCGGCCAGCAGCAGGTTGCCCTTCCAGTCCGGACCCCAGGCGTCCTCCTCGACCGCGAGCGCCCCCGTGGCCGCGCCGCCGCCCAGGTCCGCCAGCATCCAGAGCGTGTAGGGCCGCCGCGGATGGAAGTCCCAGGGGTAGCCGTAGAAGCCGCCCTCGAGCATGTGCGTCACGCGGCCCATCCAGTGGTGCTCGTCCGTGTTGTCGTAGGTGAAGAGGTCCCCCTCGGCGTTCATCGCGACGTCGAGGATGTTGCGCACCCCCGTCGACACGACCTCGAGCTTCTCCGCGTCGGGCGTCATCCGCAGGATCCCGCCGCCCCGCAGCTCCGCCGCGGAGCCGTCCCGCCCCCTGCAGCCGAAGAGCCCCTTGTCCCCCACCGCCACGTAGACGAAGCCGTCCAGGCCCAGGCGGAAGTTGGCCGGGACGTGGTCGTTCCAGTCCAGCGCCCACGGCTTCGGCAGCGTCTGAGCGATGAGATCCGTCCGTTCGCGGCCGTCGTCGCTGAAGCGCGTGTACTTCGGGTTGTGCAGGACGTAGAGGCGCCCCTCGAGATACTGCATGCCGAAGACGGCGTGCAGCCCCTCGGCGAAGACGCTGAGGCGGCCGTCGGGAGCCAGGCAGAGGATCCGGCCCAGGGCGGCGTCCGCCGGCGCGGTGATGTCCATCGGGTCCTCGGCCACGAAGATCCGGCCGTCGGGCGCGGCGCAGACGACGGAGGGATGCTTCAGCGCCGGGGCCCGGGCGACGAGTTCGATCGTCCAGCCTTCGGGGACGCGGGGGAGGTCCTGGGCCAGGGCGAAGATGAAAGCGAGGATCACGGGAGCTCCCGGACGGCGAGGTTCTTGAACTGAACGGGGCCGTGTTCGTGCTGGAGGCCGAAGGGGCCGCGCGCGGGCAGTCCGGGGAGGCGCGCGCCGGGGACGACTTCCTCGCCGTTGAGGACCACCGACATCCGGTCGCCCCGCAGCGTGAGGATCATGTCGTTCCATTCGCCGGGCGGGCGGTCCGCGCGCTTCGTCGGAAGGCAGGCTTTGCGGACCTCCACGGGCATCGCGGGGTCCGTGCGGTACTCCCAGATCTCGCCCGAGCCGCAGGGATAGCAGAAGAGGTTCGCCTGCGCCTTGCGGTGCCCGCGCACGAAGACGCCGCTGTCGCCCGCGTCCATCATGCGCTGCGTCCTCGGCTTCCCGTCCGCGCCGCGGACTTCGTTGCCGTCCGCGTCGAAGACCGGGTGGTCCTGCGGGGTCGCCGGCCCGGGAAAGCGCCAGGAGAGGCGCAGTTCGACGTCGCCGTGGGAGGACTCGGTCCAGAGATCGGCGTTCTTGCCGTCGTAGTCGAGGATGCCGTCCTTGACGGTCCAGTGCTTTCGGGCCTCGGCGTCGGCCTTCCAGCCGGAGAGGTCGCGGCCGTTGAAGATCGGGGTCCAGGGACGCCCCTGGCAGGCGGCCGGCAGAAGCAGCAGCAGCGGAAGGAGTCGGCGCATGCCCCTATGGGTACGTCCGAAGCCGCCGATGTTTCGGGAAAACGCACGCGGGCGGCTTGGGAACGGGGCCGGGCTAGAACCGGACGCCCGCGGTGAGGTAGACGCCGCTGACGTCGATGTCGAGCCGCAGCTCGTCCGAGCCCGAGTCCAGCTCGAGATCGAGCGCCGCGAACTTGTAGCCCACGCCCGCGTAGAGCCAGGTGAAGGGCTGCACCACCAGTTCGGCGAACGCCTCAAGGTAGCTCACCCCGCTGTCCCCGTAGGACACCGTCAGGCCCATCACCTCCACCTCCGCGCGCAGCCACTTCGTCATCTGCAGCCCCACCCGGCCCCCGAGGACGGGCAGCCCGATGCTGAAGTCGTCCGACTCCGACACGAGCGCGCTCTCGATCGAGGCGTCGCCCCGGAAGCCGCGCGCGCCCACGAGGATCCCCCAGTCCAGCTTGAAGAGCTCGCCGAGGGGGATCGTGGGGAGGGAGTACTCGTAGGAGAGGTAGAAGACGTCGAGCTCCAGTGCGGATCTCACCTGGGTGGAGGCGGTGAAGGTCTGGTCCCCGAACTCGATCGTCCGCGAGAGGACCTCGTCGCCCTCCCGGTCCAGCCTCCACCAGCCGGCGTAGATCCGGCCGAAAAAGGGGAAGCGGACGTAGGCCTGCAGTTCCGTGGTGAACGCCTCGTCGTCCAGGCCGAGGTCCGAAGCCAGATCGATGTTCGTGCCGCCGAGCACGCCCTTCTCGGATTCGACGCGGCCCTCGAGCGCGGCGTACCACTCGCGCACGCGGACGCCGACGCGTTCATCCTGCGCCCAGGCGGGCGCGCCCGCCAGGAGCAGGGCGCCGAGGGCGATGAAGTGCTTCATCTCAGTGGGAATCCGTGCCGTAAATCAGCTTCTCGTAGGTGTCGGACTGCCGCGCGAGGAAGGCCATACCCGTCAGCATCGATTCGGCGGATTCGCCCGCCGGACGGGTGTCCGTCATGGCGAGCTGCCCCTCGGAGATCGCGAGGCAGCCCTGCGGCATCCGGGCGTTGAGCTCCAGGGCGGAGCGCAGGCGCCGGGGATCGAGGGTCTCGGCGGACCCGATGGCCGACGTCATCCGGAGCAGCGTGGCGGCTCCGTCCCGGAACTCCTCCACGCGGACGGCCTGGTGCCGGCCGCCGTCGAGGGGCAGCTCCACGATCAGGGGTTTGCCCGGGACGGCCTTCCAGCCCCGGGCGGCCGCGGCGTTCGCCAGGTCGGTCAGTGTCATAGACGATCCAGTATAGCGCCGCCCCCGGCCTCCATTGCTTTCCTCCGCCGTTTTCCTTTGGCATACTGGTCGGCCCAACGACGAATTGAGGAGGAGAAGCCATGGTCAGCGGCAAGGATGAGATCGCGGCGGGGAAGCTGCGCCTCGGCATGGTCGGCGGCGGCCCCGGGGCCTTCATCGGCGGCGTGCACCGGATCGCGCTCGCGATGGACGGCCAGTTCCAGCTCGTGGCGGGGGCGTTCTCGAGCGACGCGGCCAAGAGCCGCGAGAAGGGCGCCGAGCTCGGCATCGAGCCCTCGCGCGCGTACGCGTCGTACACCGAGATGCTCGACGCCGAGGCGAAGCTGCCGCCGGACCGGCGCATCCACGCGGTCTCGATCGTCACGCCCAACCACATGCATTTCCCGCCGGCGAAGGCCGCGCTCCAGAAGGGCTTCCACGTGATCTGCGACAAGCCCCTGACCCTCACGGTCGAGGAGTCCGAGGAGCTCGAGAAGCTCGTCAAGAAGACGAAGCTCAAGTTCGCGGTGACGCACAACTACACCGGCTACCCGATGGTCCGTGAGGCGCGCAACCTCGTGAAGAGCGGCAAACTCGGCGAGATCCGCAAGGTCTACGTCGAGTACCTCCAGGGCTGGCTCAGCGACAAGCTCGAGGCCAGCGGCCAGAAGCAGGCCGCGTGGCGCACCGACCCCAAACGCTCCGGTGGCTGCGGCGCGATGGGCGACATCGGCACCCACGCCGAGAACCTGGTCGAGCACGTCGCCGGGTCCGGGATCGAGTCGCTCTACTGCGTGCTCAACACCTTCGTCGAGGGTCGCGCGCTCGACGACGACGGCATGGTCCTCTTCAAGCTCGCCAACGGCGCGACCGGCACGCTCAGCGCCTCGCAGGTCTGCGTGGGCCGCGAGAACGGCCTGATGATCCGCGTCTTCGGGACCCAGGGCGGCCTCGAATGGGCGCAGGAGCATCCGAACGACCTCAAGGTCTACTGGAAGGATCGCGCCCCCGAGCTGCGCCGCACCGGCAACGGCTGGACGGACGAGGAGGCCCGCTCGCTGTCCCGCATCCCGCCCGGCCACCCCGAGGGCTACCTCGAGGGCTTCGCGAACATCTACAAGGGCTTCGCCCTCGCCCTCCGCGGCGCGAAGGGGATCTCCGACGCGTACCCCGGCGTCTCCGACGGCCTGCGCGGCATGAAGTTCCTCCGCGCCTGCCTGAAGAGCTCGAAGGACGGCGCCTGGGTCAAGCCGTAGGAAGATCTCCCGCGCCTCCGCCGGCCGGACCCCGGCCGGCGGGGGCGGGTCGGCGTCCGCGGCTTTATTCGTGAGATTCGGCGTCACGGTCGTGCCCTCCCGGAATACTGCACATGAAGGGGCACGACTGGAGGGGACCGATGAAGCGCTTTCTGATCGCGGCCGCCGTCTGCGCGGCTTACCTGGCCTGCCGGCCCGCCGGAGCGGCCGCAGGATGGACGCCGGAGGAGAAGGTGGGGCTCTACTTCGACGCCTCCGTGCCCCAGGTGGCGTTCGCCGCCGGGGACATCCGGGCGGCTCTCGAAGCGAAGGGGTACTCGGCGGATCCCCAGGACCTGGCGGCCCTTGCGGAAGCGCCCGGAAGGAAGAAGATCGTCCTGGCCCTGGCCACGGATGCCCGCGTCGCCGCCGTGATGTCGGCTCAAGGGGCGAAGGCTCCGCCTCCCCGGGGCGAACAGGCCTACGCGCTGCGCACGACCCGCGACCCGCAGACGGGGTACTGGGTCCTGGGGGGAGATGCGAACGGCACGATGTACGGCGGGCTCCAGGTCGCCGAGGCTCTCCGTTTCCAGGGCT
This sequence comes from uncultured Planctomycetales bacterium, assembly GCA_964619955.1. GTDB lineage: Bacteria > Planctomycetota > MHYJ01 > MHYJ01 > JACPRB01 > JACQFK01. The sequence goes on along the minus strand of CAZUJF010000007.1, from coordinate 106,565 downwards.
TCGACGCCGTCTGCGACGAGGAGGAGGCGCCTTTTCTCAAGCGACGCGGGGTCAAGTTCAACCTCCCCCTCGACACGAAATCCCCCACCTACTTCTACAACCACCAGGGAAGCTCTCACCGGGAGGCCATCCGCCACGTGTGGGACCTGGGCTTCTGGACCACCTGGTTCGACGAGATGGCCCGGCACCGCTACAACGTCCTGTCCCTCTGGTCCCCGCATCCCTTCACCTCCATGCTCAAGATGGCCGAGTACCCGGACGTGGCCATCCAGGGCGTCGAGGGATTCGGCGCCGACGGCAAGCCCGCAGCCGTCAACGCGATGACGATCGACGAGAAGATCGCCTTCTGGCGGAAGGTCATGAGATACGGCCGGGAGCGCGGATTCGAGATCTACTTCTGCACGTGGAACATCTTCCTGTCCACCGCCGAGGGGAAGCACGGCCTCACCGACAGCCCGCGCAACGAGAAGACCCGGACCTACCTCCGGAAGTGCATGACGCAGTTCCTGGAGACCTATCCCGACGTCGCCGGCTTCGGCATCACCGTCGGGGAGAAGATGGGGGGGCTCGACGAGAAGGAGAAGGAGGCCTGGGCCTGGGACACGTACGGACGCGGCATGCTGGACTACGCGACGGCCCATCCCGAACGGAGCCTCGTCTTCATCCACCGGCTGCACCAGGGAAGCATGAACGAGATGATGGAGGTCTTCGCTCCGCTGGGAAAACTCCCGAAGGTCCGCCTGGACCTCTCCTTGAAGTACTCGCAGGCCCATGCCCACGCGGCCGTGAGGCCGGAGTACTGGGACCGGAAGAAGATGACCGCGGGGCTGGAGCGCCACGGGCTGAAGTCCTGGCTGACCGTGCGCAACGACGACTTCTACTTCCTCCATTGGGCCGACCCGCAGTTCGTCCGCGACTACGTGCGGAATTTCCCCGAAGTCGGAAAGCAGGTGGACGCCTTCTACATCGGCGCCGACGGCTGGGTCTTCACGCGGGAATTCGCCAGCAAGGACCCGTATTACCGGTCCCGGAACGCCCTGGACATCCAGAAGACCTGGTACCTGCAGAAGCTGTGGGGCCGGATCTCCTACAACCCCGACGTTTCCGACGACTTGTTCAAGCGCCACCTGGCCCTGCGCCATCCCAAGGTCCCCGTCGAGCGCCTCTTCCAGGCCTGGAGCCACGCCTCGCGGGCGGTGCAGAAGGCCAACGAACAGGTGAGCGGCTCCTGGTCTCTCGACTTCCATTGGTGGCCGGAGGGATGGAGCAGCAAGGACGGCTTCCGCACGCTCGAGGAGACGCGGGGAGCGCGCCCCATGCGCGGATCGAAACTGGCCGATTTCAAGGAGACCGCGCGGGGGGCCGTCGGCGACAAGGTGTCGGCCTTCCAGAACGCGGACGAGATCGAGAAGCTGGCCGGGGACGCCCTGGCGATCCTCGGGACGCTGGAGCCCGGGGACGACGTCGAGTTGAGGCTCACGCTCAAGGACCTGGAGGCCCTGGCGAACCTCGGCCTCTACTCCGCCGACAAGTTCCGCGCCGCGATCCACCTGGAGCAGAAGAAGACGGACGAAGCCAGGACCTGCATCGAAAGGGCCTGCGGCCGCTGGAAGAAGTACACGACGATCATGTCCGGCCTCTATCGGGGCGTGGATCTTCAGCGGAACCGCAGCTTCCCCGACTGGCATGCCTACGACGACAAGGCGCTGGAGGACGTCACCCGGCTGGGCGGCGGCGGGAACCCGGCTCCCCCGAAATAGCGGCCCCTGCCTCCGCGGGGGGCCGGTCGGGCGGCGGAGCCGCGAAATTCGCGCTGTCGCGGTCCGCCGGGTGCGGAATGCGGGATCCGTCGTTCCCCGTCGGGATCACTTTCCGGGCTTTTCCTCACTGCCGCCGGACTTCACCGATCGTTTCTCGACCCAGGTCACTTCATCGTCCACCTTCTTCTGGTAGTCGGCCCAGTGGAAATGCTTGTCCGCAATCGCCAGGTGGCTCGCCTGAATATGCCCTTGGGTTGCGGCGACCAGGTCGCGCCAGTGCTGTTGGGCGCCGGTGATGTGGCGGACGGCATCGGCCTTGTTGTTCTGGTTCAGAGCCACGGCGGCACGGAGTTTTTTGGCGAAATAGAGCCCCAGATGAGCCCACGCCTGAACATCCTCCATTTCACACTTCAGGGTTTCCTCGGCGGTCGCGATCCCCTTCACGATCTCCAAGGCCTGCTGATTGTCCTTCTCAAGGGCGGAGGCCAGCTGCAGCGGAGTCACCTTTGATCCGAAGGCTTTGCCGCCGTCGCCGAAATCCTTGATGCTGACGAACTCGGGCTCGATCGGTTTGGCGCTGATCACCTCTTCGAGGGTGATGAAATCCCGCTTGTTGCCGATGAAGCCTTCGGTGTAGAAGTTGTGATCCCAGCTGTGATTGAAGGCCTGGGCGATGCGCTGGGTGGTCCGGGTGGAGAGTTTGTAGGCATCCACCATCCGGCCGCCGACCTGGCCGGAGAAGCGCCGGTCGAAGGCGTTCGCGAAGACCGCATCCGGCGTGGACGGATCATAGAGCAGCCGTCCCCATTGCAGGTAGTAGAGCCATTGACGCTCGAACGCGTACTTCCAGTTCACGTGGGGGTGGTTCGGTTTGTGGAAGATATCCTTGGCGGGGATGTAGCATTCCGAGCCGATGAAATAGCCGCCCACGTAATCCTGTCCGTTGATCCGGATATGCTCGCGAATGAAATCCGGCTCGCCCCAGCGCAGCCTGAAGAAATCCTCATTGCGGATCATCCAGGCCATCTTGTGCCGGCTGGGCGGGGGATTCTCCCAGTATTGCCTGCCGGTGCCGCTGCCATGAGCCTTCACCAGGGTGGTCGATGAGTGCCCGTGCGACCAGTTGAACTTGAGCTCGACGATGATGGGGCTCTCGGGGGTGCCGATCCCGGAATTGTCGATGGCATTGCGGTGCGGTTGATGGTCGCCGGAAAGCGCCGCGCGGTAGATGAACTTGCTCCGGCGATCGGCCGCCTTGATGCCTTCGAAGAAGGTCCGCTCGAACCAGCCCGCCATCTGCGGGCCATCCCACTTCTGCATGGCCTCCCCCGGACTGATGCCGAGCCCGGTGAGATCGGGATACTCGTTGATCACCTGGGTCACCGTCTCCCGGACGTACTTTTCGATTTGCGGGGAGGTGTGCCCATCCGCCCAGAGTCCGGTGTTCCCCTCCCCGTAGTTCTTGCGGAAGCTTTTCGAGACGATGATGTTCCAGTTGAGGATGTAGGTTTCGATGCCCCGGGCCTTCGCCATCCGGAACAGCGACGTCCAGAAGTCCTTCCATTCGGCCATTTCGGCGTCGGAAAACGGGGTCGCCTTGGGGAAGTTCTTCGCTTTGACGAGGTAGGGGAAGGGGTCCAGGCTCCACAAGGTCAGCACGTTCAGCCGGTCCTCGGCCATCATGTCGAGAAAGGCGCCCCACATGTTCAGGTCCTTGCACAGCGCGGTGTTTGCCTGGAGGGATTCATTCTCCCTGTAGGAAACCCAGGGCAGGTTGAACTTCACGGCACGGAACGGAAAGCGCGGATGGGAGGTCCGTTCCTCCACTCCGCGAAGCCCCTTGCCCATCTCGACCTGCTCCGCCAGATCCAGAAGCCCGTACATGAGCCCCGCGTCGTCGATGGCGGTCACCGTATAAGTGCCGTCGGATTTGCGGATGCGAAATCCCTCTTTCTTGAGGTCGTCACCGGCGGCCGAACGGACCGCGGCGATCCTGACCTGGTCGCGGCCGGGGGCGGCGGACTTGTCGAGCACCTGGGACGCCAGATCCAGGCGCCGGAGCGCCGCCTCCACTTTGGAAGCCCCAAAAACCTGCGGGGGTGAATGGGAGTCAATGACGATGGCGATCCGGGGATTCGCGGAGGGATTCCCAGGCTTGTCCTGAGGGCAGGCCATGAGGATGCCGGCCATCGTCAGGCACATCAGGAGAACCGGGCGGGTTTGGAGGGTCACCATGCGCATCATGAATAGGCATCCTTCGTGTTGATGCGATCAGGAGTACCTTGTCCAGGCACGCAGTTCAACAGAAAGCGCGGGGGCTGAATTTGCCTGGGAGAGCCCGCCGGACGTCCGATCGTGACGTCAGCGTGAGGCCGGAACGGTCGTCCCGAGACCCTGGCCCAGCACGACGTCGCCGGCGGCGTTGCGCGTTTCGAAGCCGAAGCGGCCCGCCTCGCGCCAGACCAGCGTCGTCAGCACGTCGCCGGGATAGACGGGCTTCGAGAAACGAACCTCGAGCCGCGCGAGCGGCTTGGGCAGCTTCGAGGCCACGAAGGCCAGCGTGCCCAGGCCGTGCACGATCACGTCCCGGAAGCCCGCCTGCCGCGCCAGCGCGGCGTCCAGATGGATCGGATTGCGGTCGCCGGAGACCGCGGCGTAGCGCTTCGGAAGGTCCGCGGGCACCGTCTGCTCGTGGCGCTCGGTCGGCTCCGGACGCGCGGGCGCGGCGGCCTTCGGGGCCGGGGCGCCCTTCGCGTCCCCCCGGAAGAACAAGCGCGACTCCATCTCCACGACCGCCTCGCCCTCGCGCCAGATCGTCGTGCCGAACGTCAGCAGCTGCCCCGAGGACTTGTCCTCGATCCCCAGCACCCGCCCGCGCGGACTGATCAGATCCCCCGCCTTCAGCGCGCCGTGATACGTGAACACCTGCTCCCCGTGCAGCATCCGCGAAAGGTCGCCGTTGAAGTCGGGGTCCTCGAAGAAACGCCGGAACGGATCCTGGATCAGCGTGACGGGGAAGACCGGCGAACCCGTGTCCCCGGCCACGGCGTCGTAGGCGGACATTGCCGCGGGCGTGAGCAGGATCGCCGCGCCTCCGTAGCGCCGGCCGATCAGCGCGCGCTTCAGCCCCTGCTCGGGTTCGAAGCGGAACATCTGCCGGAACTTGAGCCAGCTCGGCAGGTGCGTGACCTTGACGAGCCCCTCGCCCAGCGCCTTCTGGCCGTCGAGCGCGCCGTCGAGCAGCGCCCCCAGCGTCGCGCCGTCCGTCGTCAGCGTGCAGGTCGGCGTCGCGACGGGGGGCTTCACGCTGCAGGCCTTGTCCTTCACCTCGAGCGTCGCCGCCTGGCCGTCCGCCTTGAAGAGGATCGTCCCGTTGAAACCCGCCGCCTTGTCCGCGATGAACTGGGCGGGCAGGCGCGAGAGCAGCGAGGCGAGCTCGACCGGGGCCGCGCTCTTCGGGGCCGCCGCGGGCGCTCCGCCCAGCTTGAGCTTCTTGAAATCGAAGACCTTGCCGAACTTGGCGAGGTCCGGGACCTTCGTCGCCTTGAGCTTGCCGCTCATGAACGCCATGTCGCCCTTCACGCGGCCCTCGACCATCCCGAGCAGCGTGTCCGCGTCCACCGTGATGACGCAGGTCGCCGCGGCGGGTTTGCCCGCGGCGATCTTGAGGACCTGGGCCTTCACCTCCACCGTCCAGTCGCCCGCCCCCGCGATCTCGAAGTGCAGGACCGCGTCCCAGCCCGCCGACTTCGTCGCGTCGAAGGCCCCCGGCAGCGCGCTGAAGACCGCGCCGATCTTCGAGCCCGCGTCGCCGGTCGGGGCCGCTTTGGGCGCCGCCGCCGCCGGGGCGCGCAGCCAGGCGTCGATGGCCGCGGGCGTCCAGGACTCCTTCTGCTCCCGGCCCTCCGTCGCCTCGACGCGGTACTCGAAGAGATGCTTTCCATGCACCCCGAGGATCCGTCCGTTCATGTCCTTCGCGAGATCGCTCGCCAGATACACGACGACGGGTGAAACGTCCTCCGCGCGGTACTCGGCGGGGATGGACTCGATGTGCTCGGTCATCCGCGTCTTGGCCAGCGGGGCGATCGCGTTCACCGTGACGCCGTCCTTGGCGAGTTCCATCGCCGCCGTGAGCGTGAAGCCCGCGATGCCGGCCTTCGCGGCGGCGTAGTTGGCCTGGCCGAAGTTTCCCTTCAAGCCCGCGACCGACGTCGTGTTGATGATGCGCCCGCCTCGCTTTTGCTCCTTCATGACCCGCGCCGCGGCGCGCGTGCAGGCGAAGGTCCCCCGGAGGTGCACCGCGACGACCGCGTCCCACATCTCGTCCGTGAGGTTGTGGATCGTCTTGTCGCGCAGGATGCCGGCGTTGTTGACGAGGATGTCCAGGCCGCCGAACGCGCCGACGCAGGCCTTGACGATGGCTTCCGCGCCGGCGGTCGTGGCGACGCTGTCGGCGTTCGCCGCCGCCTGCCCGCCGCTCTTGAGGATCTCCGCGACGACGGCGTCCGCCCCCGCGGGATCGTTGACGAGGACCTTCGCGCCCTCCGCGGCGAGCGCGAGCGCATGACAGCGTCCGAGGCCGCCCCCCGCGCCGGTGACGATCGCCGCTTTTCCCTCGAGCAGCTTCATGCCGTCCTCTCGAGGATGAGGGCCATGCCCTGGCCCATGCCGATGCAGAGCGTCACCAGGCCGCGGCGCAGATTGCGGCGTTCGAGTTCGTGCAGGATCGTGACGACGAGCCGCGCGCCGCTGGCGCCGAGCGGATGCCCCAGCGCGATCGCGCCGCCGTTGACGTTGACGCGCGCCGCATCGGCCCCGCTCTCCTTCATCCACGCGAGCACGACGGACGCGAAGGCCTCGTTGCATTCGAAGAGGTCGATGTCCGCGAGCTTCAGCCCGGCCGTGCGCAGGACCTTCTCCGTCGCGGGGATGGGCCCCGTCAGCATGATCGTCGGATCCACGCCGACCGAGACGCAGGCGACGAGCCGGGCGCGGGGCTTGAGCCCCAGCTCCTTCGCTTTCGCGGCGGAGCCGAGCAGGACCGCGGCGGCGCCGTCGGAGATCTGGCTGGAGTTGCCCGCCGTGACGACGCCGTCGTCCTTGAACGCGGGTTTCAACGTCAGCATCTTTTCGAGCGTGGTGTCCTTGCGCGGGCCCTGGTCGGCGACGACGCCGTCGACGGGCAGGATCTCCCTCGAGAAATCCGCTTTCAGCGCCTTCTGGTGGCTCGCGTAGGAGAACTCGTCGAGCGCGCGGCGGTCGAGGCCCCATTTGGCGGCGATGAACTCGGCGGAGATCCCCTGGGAAACCAGGTCGAAGCGGTCGAGGATGCGGGGCGAGAAGGCCCCCGCGTCGCTGCCCATGGGGACGCGGCTCATCGATTCCGTCCCGCCCGCGATCAAGAGCCCGGAGTCGCCCGCGCGGATCGCCTGGGACGCCGTCGCGACCGCCTGCAGGCTGGAGGCGCAGAGGCGGTTGACGCTCGTGCCCGGGACCCCCACGGGGAAGCCCGCGGCGAGCACCGCGTTGCGGGCGATGTTCACGCCCTGTTCGCCCGTCTGCGTGACGCAGCCGAGGATCACGTCCTCCACCGCGGCGGGCGCGAGGGAATTCCGGCGGACCAGCTCCGCGAGCAGCAGTCCCGCGAGTTCGTCCGAGCGGCGCTGGGCGAAGACCCCGCCCCCGCGCCCGATGGGGGTGCGGACCGCGTCCAGGATGAACGCGTCGCTACTCACGGCCGTCCCCCTGGGACAGGTAGCGCACGATGGTGTTCTTCTGGATCTCGGAGGTCCCCTCCCAGATGCGGTAGATGACGGCGTCCATGAGCCAGCGGGCGACGTCGTACTCCTTCATGAACCCGTAGCCGCCGTGGATCTGGATGGCGTCGAGACAGCACTGGACGGCGACGTTGCCGCAGAGCAGCTTGGCCTGGCTGCCCTCGCCGCGCGTGAAGGGGACCTCGTTCGTCGCCATCCACGCGGCCTTCCAGACGAGCATGCGGGCCGCGTTGATCTGGACTTCGAGGTCCGCCAGCGTGTGGCCGACGGCCTGGAATTCGATGATCGGCTTCTTCTGCACGCGGGTCTTGGCGTAGGCGAGGGCGGTCTCGAAGGCGGCGCGCGCGATGCCGAGGGCGCCGGCGCCGACGATGACCCGCGCCGCTTCGAGCGTGGAGACGACGCCCATCATGCCGCCGACGCCGTCCGCGCCGAGTTTGTGCTCGGCGGGGACGCGGACGTCCTCCAGGACGAGCTCGGTGGTGTTGGACGCGAGCACGCCCCACTTGAGGTAGTCGCCGCCCGCGCGGAGGCCTTTCGCGCCCTTCTCGACCATGAAGCCGGCGAGGCCGGCCGCGCGTTCGGCGCTGCTCGCGGCGCCCGGGTTGGTCTGGGCGATGATGACGTAGACGTCGGCGATGCCGCCGTTGGTGATGAACTGTTTCGTGCCGTTGAGGACCCAGTCGGAGCCGTCGCGCTTCGCGGTGGTCGCCAGTCCGCTGACGTTGGATCCGGCGCCGGGTTCGGTGAGTCCGAAGGCGCCGGTGTGGGGGATCTTCGCCTCGTTGTTGGGGTTGCAGAAGGGGGTCAGCCAGCGGCGGCGCTGATCCGGCGTGCCCATGGCCTCGATGGCCTTGGCCGTGAGCCCGCTCGCGGAGATGTGGACGGCGATGCCGGCGTCGCCCCAGGAGAGCTCCTCGGCGATGAGGCAGGTGATGAGCTTGTCCGTGACGCCCAGGCCGCCCAGTTCGGCGGGGAAGTAGTAGTCCACGAGGCGGAGCGCGTTGGCCTTGCAGAGCAGCTCGTCGAGGGCTTCTTTGGGGATCTTCCGGTCCTTGCGGTAATGGAGGTCGGCGAGCGGGCGGATCTCGTTCCTGGCGAAGTCCCTCGCCATGTCCCGCATCATGCGCTGCTCTTCGTTGAGCGCGAAATCTACCATGGGCGACACTTTACCATGGGATCCGCACGGGTGTTACTTATCAAGGGTCTGCGGTAACCTACGGGCATGATGCTGACACTGCTGCTGCTGGCCTGCGGGACGCAGGAGGACCTCCGGGTGACGAGCGACCGCACGGTCGACGCCCGATCCCTGGACACGATCGTCCGCGACGTCTGGCGCCTCTCGGGGGCGAAAACCAACGACGAGAAGGCGATCGCGATCTACCGCTGGCTGCACCAGGCGATCTTCCACTTCGCGTACCCCGTGGAGAAGGCGCCGCAGTCGGTGGGGCCGCTGAAGGTCATCAACGTCTACGGCTGGGGCCTCTGCGGCGGGCAGCACACCGTCCTGAAGGCGCTCTTCGAATCCGCCGGCTGGAAGGTGCGCTACCGCGGCTGGAGCGACCCCGGCCACACGACGGTCGAGGTCTTCTACGACGAGCGCTGGCACTACTTCGACGTCTTCCTCAAGTGCTACTTCTGGACGAAGGACCGCAAGACGGTGGCGGGGCAGGACGACATCGTGAAGGATCCCTCCATCGTGCTCGACGCCGTGAAGGACGGCCGGGCGCCGACGGACCATCTGCTCTGCTGCGGCGACGATGCGGAGGGCGTGGTGAAGGGCTGCAGGAACTCCAAGGCGCTGGCGCCGTCGCAGCCGAAGGAGGGCTGGGCGTCGGTCACGGGGCGCGACGAGGGCTGGAGCTCCGCGCTGCGCCTGCCGGCGGGCGCGACGCTGCGGCTGGAGTGGAAGGGCGAGCCGGGCAGGGTCGCCGTGAACAACAAGGGCGCGCACAGCTGCGGCAACAAGGACTTCCGCGGCGATCCGGTCCTCGGCCCGCTCGTCGAACACTACGGCCCGCGCACGCATTCGAACGGGCGCTTCACGTATGCGCCGGATTTCAACCGGGCGGCCGATGTCTCGGATGTCGTCCTGAAGAACGTCAGCGCCAAGGGCGGCGCGCTCGTCGCCTCGGGGGAGGGCGGCGCGCTCTTCAAGCTCCGGCTGCCGTATGCCTATGTGTCGGGGAAGCTCGACGCGGTCTTCGAGGGCGGCGAGGGAAAGCTGTCGCTGTCCGGGGACGGCGGCAGGACCTGGACGCCCGCCGCGGCGGGGGACGTCTCGGAGCTGCTGAAGGAGCGTTACGACGTGCAGGTGAAGGCGGAGTTCTCCGGCAAGCTCGTGAAGCTCGTGCTGGAGGCGCTGGTGGAGCACAACCGCGGCGCGCTGACCTATCTGCTTCCGGGCGCGAACGCGCTGTCCTTCACGGCGGCGGGCGCGGCGCCCGCGGACCGCAGGGTCACGGCGACGCTCGCGTACCAGGAGGCGACGGCGCCCGCGAACCGGAAGCGCTGGGACGGCCAGGGCCTGGTCTACGGCGAACCCAAGACCTCGATGCAGACGCTGCCCGGGACCTGGACGCTGACGGTGGGCGGCAACACGCCCCCGAAGATGCTCTACCTCGAGCTGTCCAGCGCGGGGAAGTAGCGGCGCCAACTCGGCCGGGGCGGGTCGTGTATGTAGGGGCATGAACATCATCGCCCTGCTGCTCGCCTTGGGGGTCCAGGAACGCGGGCTCTTCGACTACGAAGGCCAGAAGGCCGCGAAGGACGTGCGCAAGGTCGTCCTCATCGGGGACGCCGGGACCCACGGCCCTCCCGGGAACCACGAATTCATCGCGGCCTCGATCCTGCTGGCGCGCCGCCTGCACGCCGCGTATCCGAACGTGCATGCGGTGATCCACTCCACCAAGAACTGGCCGAAGGACCTCTCGCACGCGGATGCGGTCGTGGTGGGCCTCAACCACGGCGGGCGCGCGGCGAAGGATGCGCAGATCGACGCGGCCGTCAAGCGCGGGGCCGGGTTCATGGCGCTGCACTTCGGCGTCGAGGTCAACAAGGGCGCGGAAGGAGACGCCTACCTCCGCTGGATGGGCGGCTACTTCGAGACGTTCTGGTCGGTGAATCCCTGGTGGACGCCGTCCTTCAAGGAGTTCCCGAAGCACCCGGTCACGCGCGGCGTGACGCCGTTCAGCGTGAAGGACGAGTGGTACTACCACATGCGCTTCGTGCCGGACATGAAGGGCGTGACGCCGATCCTCTCGGACGTGCCGCCGCTCGCGACCGCGAAGGAGAAGCCGAGCGACCGGGGCGGGAACCCGGACGTCTTCAAGGCGGTCTCGGAGAAGCAGCCGCAGCACATGGCCTGGGCCTACGAGCGGCCCGACGGGGGCCGCGGCTTCGGATTCACGGGCCTGCATCTGCACGCGAACCTGGGCACGGACGGCTTCCGCACGGTGCTGCTGAACGGCCTCGCGTGGGTGACGAAGCTCGAGATCCCCGAGGGCGGCGTGCCGTCAGCGGTGACCCCTGAGGAGCTGAAGAAACTCATCGAGGAGGCGAAGGCCGCGGGGCGCTAGAAGCCGTTCAAGGGAGCGAAGACAGACCAGACTGTCCGCTTTGACTTCTCGAAAGAAGTCAAAGCGGACAGTCTGGTTTGTCTTCTCGGGCTCCCCGTTCGCTGACTCCAGCTACCCTTTGAGCGCCTCGCGCCACTGCTCCACGCTGCTGCGGAGGTCGGCGAGCACTTTCGCCTCATCCTCTTCGAAGGCGTGGAAGACCTCGAACATCAGCACGGCCGTCTTTGCGCCGGAGGCCCTGACCGCCTCGACGACCTTCTTGGGCTCGATGCGGCCCGTCCGGTTGGTCTCCGCCGTGAACGGCTGGTGCAGGTCGTAGCGCTCGTTCGACTGCTGCAGATGGATCACCCCCGCGTGCGGGGCGACCTTGCGCAGCCACGCGTAGGGGTCCAGATCCTCCCCGGCGCGGCCCTTCACGACCATGTGCCCGAGGTCGATCGTGATCTTGAGCGGGACCGCCGTCTTCAGCTCCGCGAGCGCGACGGCTTCCGCGATGCTCGTGGGCGGCTCGCGCCAGACCGCCATGTGTTCGATCAGGATGGACTCCAGGCCCTTGTCCTTGGCGTACGCGGCCAGCTCCATCAGGTCCTCGGTCCACTGCTCGAGGCGCTCCGCGCGGACGGTCTTGTCTTTGGCCTCCTTCATCGAGAGGGCGCCGAAGTAGCCGCCCGTGGACTTCACGCCCATGCGGGCGGTGACGTCGATGGCCGCCTTGAACCAGGCCTTCGCGTCCTCGCGGAAGGACGGCTCGGGATGCAGCAGCAGGTTGCCCATGTAGGGGATCAGGCCGGTGAACGTGGAATGGATCTTGATGCCGTGGCGCTCGATCGCGTGGCGGGTGTGGTCCACATAGGCGCCCACGACGGCGTCGCCCGCGCGGGGATCCATCAGGTCGAACGTGAACTGCACGTCCTTGAGGCCGAAGTCCTCCGCGACGATGCGCGCCCATTCGTCCGGCTCGGGCCAGCGCTTGGGGGCGAAGCAGGTGTTGATGCCGAGCGTGAATTCAGTCATCGAAGTCTCCTTGGAGGCCGGCTCCCGGGGCGCCCGACATCTTATGCCCCCGCGGTATAGTACGGACGTGAAAACGGTCGCGGTGATCGGCGGGACCGGGTTTCTGGGCCGCCACGCCGCCGCCGCGCTCCGGGAGGCGGGCCTCGAGGTCCGGCTCCTCTCCCGCCGCAACGGCTGCGACGCGCGGAAGATCGACCCCGAAGCGCTCCGGGGCTGCGACGCCGTCGTCAACCTCGCCGGCATCAAACGCGAGGACGGGGCACAGACGTTTCAGGCGGTCCACGTCGATCTCGTCGCCCGCCTCGTGGAATCGATGAAGCTCGCGGGCATCCGCCGGCTGGTCCACATCAGCGTGGTCGTCGCCCGGCGGGACCCCGGGCTTCCGTACCACGACACGAAGGCGCAGGGGGAGGAGCTTGTGCGCGCGAGCGGGCTGGACTGGACGATCCTCCGACCCGGCGTCGTCTACGGGGTGGGCGACGATCTGCTCTCGCACCTCGCGTTCATGCTGCAGACGGCGCCGCTGTTTCCGGTCGTCAACGACGGGCGCGCCCCGATGATGCCGGTGCACGCGGGCGATGTCGCCGCCGCGGTCGTCGCGACGCTGTCGCGGGAGGTCTCGATCGGGAAGACCTACGAGATCGTGGGCCCCGACCGGCTGGAGCTGCGGGACGTCGTCCGCCGGGTGGCGGAGGCCCTGGGCCGGCCGGTCTGGATCTGTCCCACGCCCGTGGCGCTGATGAAGCTTCCCGTGCGGATCATGGAAACGCTGATGACCCATCCGCTCTCCACGCGCGCGCAGCTGGCGATGCTCGTGGAAGGGCTGGCGGGCGATCCGGAGCCGGCGCGGCAGGAGCTGAAGCTGAACCCGGCCCCGTTCACGCCGGAGCGGCTCCGGCCGCTGCTGGAGGCGGGCGGACTGCGGCCGAAGCCCGAGCTATCCGCGACGGCGGCGCTCACGCTGGCCGGACTTGCCTTCCTGCTCCTGGCCTTCGCGTTCCGCGGGCCGCTGCCGCCGTGGAAGGGGATGACGGTCGCCATGGGGATCCTCCTGGCCTGTTCAATTGCGCTGCGGGCCGTCCGCGAGCGGATGAAGCCGACGCCGTCGCGGATCGGAGGGGGGCTCCTGGCGGGCCTGGTCCTCTATGGCCTGACACGGGTCGCGATCTTGCCGCTCTCCGCGGCCTGGCCCGGGTGGGAGGCGCAGGCGCGGACGCTCGGCGCATGGAAGGACGGCCACACGCCGTTCTTCCTCGCGTCGACGCTGGTCCTGATCATCCTCGCCGAGGAGGCGCTGTGGCGCGGCGTGCTCGCGCGCTTTTGCATGGAGCGCCTGGGGCGGGTCTTCGGGATCGCCGCCGGCGCCGCCTTGTACGCCGCCGCGCACGCCGTGACGCTGAACCCGCTGCTCGTGGCCGCCGCCTTCGGGTGCGGCCTCTACTGGGGCCTGCTCTACGCCGCGACCGACGACCTCACGGCGCCGCTCGTGAGCCATCTCGTCTGGGACGTGCTGATCCTCTTCGTGGCGCCGCCGGTCTGAGCGGCGGACCTTACCAGCCGAAGCGGTCCGGCGTGACGGCCTCGAGGGTCTTGCAGTCGCAGGCGCCGCCGAAGGATTTGAGCGCCTCGACGAGCGCCTCCATGTCCACGCCCATGCGCCCGGCCCACTCCTCGGTGCGCGCGTGCGTGTGGTCGCAGACGATCTTGAGGCCGAAGGTCTTGCCGTCGAGGAAGGCGCGCAGCTCCTTGAACTGCGCGGCGCTGAGACCCAGTTTCGCGCGGGCGGCGTCCTGGCTCATGGTGAAGCTCCTCTAAGGGTTGCGGACCGCGGGTTTGATCGTCCAGGCCTGGCGCCGGGCCAGGGCCATCATCTCGGGCGCGTGCCAGCCCTTGGGGAAGAGCCAGCCCCAGACCTTCTCCGAGTCGTCCGCCACGTGTTTCCCGGACGACAGCGTCAGCGGCTTGAAGTCGACCGTGGCCGGAGGCGTGCCGGCGAGCACGGCGGGGAGGACCCGGGCCAGGCTCCCGAGGAAGCTCTCCGGAGAAACCGCGCGGCTGCCCAGCCAGACCGTCGACGGGATGCGGCCATGCGTGTCGAGATAGGACTTCACGTCCGCGAGCGTGCGGGCGTACTGGTTCCAGCCCGTCGTCGCGGCCTCGGGAGTGCCCACGAAGGGCTCCGTCGGACCGGACGGCGTCGAGGTCAGCGACGGATTCGGCGTGCCCGTCAGACGCGCCACGAGCAGCGCGAAGACCTCGCTCGCCGCGAGCGTGTACCCGCTGCGGCGCTGGAAGCCGGCGGCATCCGTGATCGCGCCGGCGAGCTCCGTCAGCTCGGCGTCGGCGTAGGTCCGGCCGAGCGCGCGGTCGCCGTAGAGCGCGAGCGCGTCGCGCGCGGTGAGGAAGCGCACGCCGGGCTGCTGCTTCATCCAGCGGACGTAGGTCTCGAACGTCTCGAACGCGACCCGCGTTTCCTCGGCGGTCTTCTGCGGCGGCGGGGTGCGCTCGCCGGGGCCGGGATTGGCCCCGTCGGCGAAGATCGAGTCCCAGAACTTCTGGTGCACCCATTCGCAGGGGTGGTAGTAGATGTGCGCGACGCCGCCGCCCTTGGAGATCGTCCGCTCCCGCGCGGCCGTGAACTTCGCCTTCGCCTCCTCGAGGTCCTTGGGGCCGTTCAAGCCGGTGCGCAGCGAATGCTCGAGGCGGAAGATCGTGAGGATGCCGTTGTACCAGAGCGGCTGGCGGTCGAGGTCCACATGGCTGCCCGCGTCGAGATACACGGGAATGCCGAGCTTGCGCATCGCGCCGAAGGCCTGCGGCCCCCAGGAGCTGCCGGGCTGGCCGTAGCAGGAGGGGTGCTGACCGAGGATGCGTTCGACGTCGGCCGCGCCCGCGGCTTCCCGGCGGAGGAACTCGGCGACGCCCTCGTCCCAGCCGAGCGCGGAGAGGTACTGCGCGGGCGTGGGGTGCACGCTGTGCCAGTTCGAGTGGTAGCCGATCTCGTGGCGGCGCAGCGCCGCGATCACGTCGCTGCGGCCGCGGCGCTCGAGGGTGCGCGCCTTCTCGCCGACCACCTTGAACGTGGTGCGCACGTGCTCCTTCGTCAGGAACTCCGCGAGGCGCAGCGCGGCGTCGTCGCTGGCGGGCAGGAGGTAGTCCTCCGTGTCGAACCAGAGCAGCACGTCGAGCGTCGGGCCTCCCGCGGGCGCGGGGGCGGCGGGGACGCCCTGGCAGGCGGCGAGCAGGAGGAGGAGGGCGCCGGTCGTCATTCTCATGGGATGTGGGTGCTCCTTTGGGACCCGGATCTCACCGACATCATATGCTAGGATGACGTTTTCATGCTCATTCATGGCGCGGAACGGGTCGTGAGTCCGGGCGCGGAGCGGCTCTTCGAGGGGCTGCGCCGGCCGAAGGACGTGATCGAACGCTGGGGGGCGGAGATCCCGCCCGCGGACCGCCGCAGCGCGGTGAAGGAACTGGTCCTGCCCGAGGGGCGCTTTTTCCTGAAGATCTACGCGTACTCGGGACTCTGGCGTCTGCGGACGATCTTCATCCAGGCGCGGGCGCGGCGGGAGTACCGGAATCTGAAGGCGCTCGCGGAGCTGGGCTTCGACGTGCCCGAGGCCGTCGCGTACGGGCAGGAGCGCTGTCTCGGATTTCTCAGCGACAGTTTCCTGCTGACGCGGGCGATCGAGCGCGCCGTGGAGCTGCGGGCGCTGATCGACCGGCCGGGCGAGGCGCCGTTTCCGCTGCCGGGGCCGGCGGAGCGGCGGCGGCTGATCGAGGACTTCGCGCGCATTCTCAAGGGCGCGCACGAGAAGCGCTTCTTCCTGCACACGCTGCGCTCGAAGAACCTGCTGTTATCCCACGACGGCAAGCGTCATCGCCTGCACGTGATCGACGTGCCGTTCGCGGGGATCTGGCGCTGGAGGCTCTTTCCGCAGGCGGGGCGGGTGCGGGATCTCGCGTTGCTCATGAAAGGAGCGCGGACGCTGCTCTCGCGGACGGAGCGGCTGCGTTTCGCGAGGATCTACGGAGCGGACCGGGAGCTGCTGCGGCGCGCCCAGGCCTACCAGGAGCGGCATTATCCGTAGGGGGTTCGGGTAAGGGGGGCGAAGGATCGGCAGGAGCCATCAGGGTTTTCGGAACGACCACGTCCAGCTTTCGTGATGCCAGGGGAAGAACGGCACCGGCTGCGGCTCCCACCAGGATTCGGCGTCGATGCCCAGCATCCGGGCTGCCAGCGTGCGCCGTCCCCGGGAGTAGTCGTTCCAGGCGTGGCGGCATTGGGGGCAGCGGTAGTCCGGCGGCGGGTGCGGACCACAGGTCCCCCCGGCCCAAGAGGTGCTGCCGGTCCCTGTGCAGGAGGGGCAGACCTTCGATGGGATATGCCACTGGATCGCGATCGCGGCGACCGTGTTGATGATGAGCCCGAGCAGCAGGGCCGCGCCGACGCGCTCCTTCCATCCCATGCTCTTGGGACGCCGCCCGTCCCGGATCCGTGCGGGGCTTCCGGCCCGCCGTCAGGGCGCCTTGATCTCGACGCGGTCGAAGGCGGGCGCCTGCGGGGGCTCCGCGGGGGAGGTGGGGCCGTAGTCCACCTCGAGAATCCTGGCCGACGCGCGGTCGCCCCCGTTTTCCACCAGCAGCCTCAGCGGACCGAAGAAGCGGGTGTTGCCCATGTTGTTGTACGTGCCGCGCCAGAGGACGGTCGCGCGCCCCTTGCAGGAGCCCTCCAGGCCGGTCCACCAGATCCCTTCGGACTGCGGCACGGTGCCCGCCAGGTTGGGGCGGTCGAGGACGCTCACTTTCGTGAAGGCGCAGGCGCGGCATTCCGAGCCGGCGGCCGGCGGCGGGCAGGAGATGCCGGGCTTGAAGGAGATCCAGAGCAGGGGGCCCACGCCGTTCGTGCGCGGCGTCACGGACACCTCGACGTCCTTCAGGCCGAGGGAGTCCGGCTCCAGGGCCACCTTGCAGGGGGACGCCGGCGGACGGTGCGTGTCCGCATCGTAAACGCCCTCCCGGGGGACGACGCCGTCGCCCTGCTTCACGAGGTCGACCCCTCCGGCGCATCCCGCGCCGAGTGACAGAACCGCCGCGATCGCCGCTCCCATGCGCATAAGCTTCCTCCTGATGTCCCGGACCGGTCCGGCTTCCCTTAATCCTACGCGGCCCGGGTTCCGCAGGATTCAGTAACTGGGTTATGCAGGCAGAGGATCTCCCAGGGCGACCAGATCCGCCCGGAGCCGCGCGAGGTCGGCGGGGTCCGGCGTCAGGCCGGCCGCCCCGGCGTTCTCGGCGACCTGGGCGGGGGTGCGCCCCCCGGCGAGGACGTGGGTCACGCCGGGCTGCGCCGCCGTCCAGGCGATCACGAGCTGGGACAGGGTGCACGCGTATTTCACCGTGAGGTCCTTCCAGGACGCCAGCAGGTCGAGCACGCGCCTCCGGTTGGAGAGGACGAGCCAGTCGTTCCAGGCGGCGTTGCTGCGGAACTCGCCGGGCGTGAAGACCCGGTCCATGCCGATCCGGCCGGTGAGCAGGCCCTGTTCCAGGGACATGTACGTGATCGTGGCGGTCCCGCGCCGCATGCAGGCCGGGAGCAGTTCCTTCTCGGCCTCGCGATGCAGCATCGAGTAGCGGAACTGGACGGAGGCGAGGGGGCCCGAGCGGGCGTACTCCTCCACTTCGGCCGGCGACACGTTGGCCGCGCCGATCGCGCGGATCTTTCCCCGGGCCTTGAGGTCGAGCAGGACGGCCATCGTGTCGGCGACGGGGGTCGCCTCCGGGGGGCAGCTCGGCCAGTGGGTCTGGTACAGGTCGATGCGGTCGGTTCCGAGCCGGCGCAGGCTGTTTTCCACCTCGATCCGGATCGTGTCGGGACGAAGGCTCCGATAGAGTTTCTTCCCGTCGAACTCG
The DNA here is from genome assembly GCA_964619955.1 of uncultured Planctomycetales bacterium. Lineage (GTDB taxonomy): Bacteria > Planctomycetota > MHYJ01 > MHYJ01 > JACPRB01 > JACQFK01. The sequence continues at coordinate 88,520 of CAZUJF010000007.1, read as the reverse complement.
GTGAAAAAGCTTCCCCGCGCGTCGTCCCACCAGAGGCCGCACTTGGTGGCGAGGACCACCCGGTCGCGCCTGCCCCGGATCGCGCGGCCGACGACCTCCTCGCTGCGCCCCCATCCGTAGGCGGGCGCCGTGTCGATGAGGGTGACGCCGAGGTCCAGCGCCGTGTGGATGGCGCGGACGGACTCCGCGTCGTCCGTGTCCCTGCCCCAGACGGCCCCGCCCCCGAGCACCCAGGCGCCGAGGCCGACGATGGAGGCGGATATCCCGGAATCGCCCAGCGGCCTGTATTTCATGATCCCCCGTCCGAAGTCCGCGCCGCGGTTCGTGAACCCGCGTCGAGTATAGCCCCGAATGGGTAACGGGGTAAAGCAAATGGGGTCAAACGTCGCGCCGGGGGCGTTCAGGCGGATGCCGATCCCTCGCTCCCGCCGACGAAGAACTCCACCTTCCCGCACTTCGGGCAGCGGTAGAGGTCGAACGATTCCTGTGTTACGAAGAGTTCTCCCAGGGTCCCGAGCAGGCCCCAGTTCGCCCCCTCGTGGAACCGCTTCGTGCCGGCATACTGAAGCCTGCACCGGCAGCGCAGACAGTCCACCTCCCGCTGAGCCGCAAGGTCGGGGACCGCTTCCGTGGAAGGAGCCGCCGCGGAGGGCGCGGTTCCGTCACGGCCGATCCCGCATTTCCAGCAGGCGTCGAAAGAATCTTCGCTCGACTCGCCGCACTTCGGGCAGTTCCACATGGTTCACCTGGGAAATAGGGGAGCGTCAGCGGAGCCGTTTTCCCTGCCCGCTCACGGGGGTCAGCACATAGCGGCTGAATTCGATGCTGCCGCCCCACGAACCGAGGACGAGGGCCTTCGTGTTCGGCACCCGGTAGAACGTGCTCAGGGCGAGACGGCTCGGGTTCCCCTGCCATTCGACGAATTTGGCGCCGTTCAGGCTCACGGTCACGCTCCCCTTGCGGACGGCGCAGAGCAGCGTCGCGGTCTGGTTCACGGCGACCTGCCGGCCGCGGATCACGTCCGGATGCTGGTTGGTGTACCTGCCGTCGATCAGCTCCAGGCCCGAGATGCCGCCTTCGCCCGCGTGCCCGTCGAGGATCAGGTTGAACTGCACGCCGCCCATCACGAGCCCCACGGCGATGGCGTCGCCGCCGGAGCGCCGTCTCAGGATCACGCTCAGGTCGTACTCCTCCGGCGGCTGGTAGGGGACCGCCAGCGAACTCGGGGCCGCCTCGCGACAGACCAGATTCCGTCCCTCCGGATTCCACTCCCCCTTGACCGCGTCCGTCTTGGGGTCGATGAAGCGGAGCAGGTCCACCCCGACGATCTGCGCATCTTCAAGCTCCATGAGCCGCTTCTCGATCCTGACCCTGAAGATGCCGACGGCATCGACGAGCGCGGCCTCGTAGAGATCCTTCAGGTGGAGCTGCATCTGGAGCTTGCGGGAGGGGGTCTTTTCCTTGAGGGAAAGGTCCCACCAGCCGTCGCCGATGGCCGTGAGTTCGTCGGTGCGTCCGGGAAAGGCGAGTTCCCGCTCCGCGAGCGCGCGCAGCGGGGCGTCGTTTCCCTTGGCGAGAAAGCGGAGGCCGAGGTCCCAGCCTGCCTTGGTGAAGCAGAGGAATTTCCCCATCTCGGCGTTGGCGCCGGGATCGTCGGAGTGCCGGGCCAGCGTCTCCAGGGCGCGCTTCATGGCCTTGAATCCGGCCCTGGCCTCGGCGACCTCCCTGGCGCGCGCGGTGAGGCGCTGCGTCAGGGCCGCGTCCTTCGATCTTTTCGCCTGCTGGAGCGCGGCGGCCGCGGCTTTCTCGGCGGCGTCGTACTGGTCGGCGGCGCTCCACTCGTCCGCCAGCCGGTCGTACGCCTGGGCCAGCGCCACGAAGTCCGCCGGGAAGGAGGCGGACTTCGCGGCCGTGGACAGGGCCGCCTGCTTCAAGACGACCGCGTCGACGTCGAACACGCGCGCGGCGCCCTCGATCGCCTCATACGAGGTCTTCAGGTCGCCGGCCTGGAGGGAGGCCTCGGACGCCTCCGCGTAGAGGACCCATTGGACGGTCCGGTCGTCGCCGATGCGGGCGGCCTCCTGGATCAGTTCGCGCGCCAGCGCCTTCCGGACGGCGGGATCCTTCGCGGCGAACTTCTCCTTGAAGAGCTGCCGGATCTGGCGGCCCGCCTCCTTTTGCAGGGCGGGGTCGGGGACCGGGAGGCGCTTCGTCACGTCGACCGGCGCGGGCGTGGTGACGCCGGGCTCCGGCTTCGGAGCCGGGACCAGGGCGGGTGCGGGCTCCGCGGGGGCCGGAGGAGCCGCGGGAGGCGCGGGAGGGTCCGCCGGCCGCGGGGCCACCGCGATCCTCCCGTCGTTGATGAGCTTGGCGAGCTGGTTGGCGGCGCGGAGGCGCTCCGCCGCCGCCTTCTGCTTTTCCGGGGCCCCGATCTCCTGGAGGACCAGGTATTTGATCCGGGCGTCCTCGAGCTTGAACCCCGCCTCGAGGAAGCGCGGGACGGAGCGCGTGGTCCGCGCGTCCTCGTACGCGGCCTTCGCCTCCTCCAGGAGCCGGTCGGCCCGTTCCAGGATCTTGTCGAGATCGGCCCCGGTGACCTCCTGCGGGACCAGGACGGCGAGCCAGGCGGAGAGAAGCAGGCTCATGGTTCAAATAATCTACCTATTTCCCCGGGACCGCGCCCCTACTTCTTCGACGCGACGATGAGCTTCGCGAGCGCCTCGCGCGCCGCGAGCAGCTGCGCCGGGTCCGGGTTCCAGTCCGTCCACGTGCGGGCGATCCCGGCGACGATCTCCGGCGCCGCCTGCCCCGCGAGCCGCAGATACTCGTAATCCTCCAGGCCGTCCCTCAGCGCCTTCAGACGCAGCGTGGCCACCGGCCCGGCGACGCCCGCCGCCGCCCCGGGGTAGAAGAGCACCCCCTCGCCGTTGCACGTGCGGATGCTCACCGGATTCGTCCAGGGATCCTTCGATTCCGGCCAGTAGACGAGCGTCCAGTAGTAGAGGCCGTCGAGCGACTGGGCGTGCGTCAGCCACGGCGCGATGCGGTAGTTCAGGAGCGGGAAGTCGATCTGCCAGTACGGGCTCTCCCCGTCCGGCCCGGCGTGGCAGTACGCGGTGGACGACCAGACGGCGTCCCCGGCCCGCTGCCGCTGCGCCGTGCTGAGCGCGTCGAAGTCGCTCCAGAAGGGCACCCAGAGATCCACGCTGCCCGCGAGCGTCCCCCACGCGGGATGCGTCGGCCGGGGCTGCTCCGTGCAGAGCGTGCGGAGCCCGGGCGCGGCTTCCCGGACCAGGGCGGCGCGTTTGCGGACCTCCTCGTACGTGTCCGCGTCCGAGGGCTCGTTGAAGAGGTGCACCCAGGACATCTTGTCCCAGCCCTGCGCCTTCAGGAACGCCGCCAGCGAGCGCAGGTAGTTCAGGTTCCGCGCGCGGTCCTTCCCGGCGGGGTCGTCGTCGAGGAGCGGAAACGTGAGGCTCGTGACCGCGAGGGACTCGATCCATTCCTTCATCGGGGCGGGATCGAAGCCCGCGGGCAAAGCCCCGTCCTGCCCCGGAAGCGGACGCACCTGCAGCGGCACCGGCGGGTTGAGGCGGTGCGCGCTCATGGACTCCGCATAGCGCCGTTCGAGGGCCCTGAGCTCGGGGGATCCCGTCCGGACCGGGTGCCCCAGCTGGAGGCGCCGGCCGAGGCCGCCGAAATTCGTGGGCAGCGAAGGCTTCGCGGGCAGCTCGAAATCCCAGACGGTGAGCCGGAGCGGGACCACCGCGGGCGCCTCCTGTCCGCTGAGGACGAGGAGCTCGCCGCTGTAGTCCCCGGGGACGGCGTCCTTCGGCACGCTCAGCTCGACGTAGATCCCCTGGTTGCTTCCCGCGGGGACGTTGAAGGGGAAGCCGCGGAAGCGCGGCGGGGACGCGTCCTTGGGGATCGTCGGAATCAGCGCGTCGGGATACCAGCCCGGGCCCTCCTTGGATCTCGGGCTGGGCGTCTTCAGCTCGATGTAGTGTTCGCGGAACAGCGAGACGCAGGAGGCGGGCAGGCTGCGGCCCCCGGGTCCGGCGAGCGCGGAGACCTCCACGCGGACGTTCTCGAGCGGCGCGCTCCCGGCGCGCACGATGAGCTGGACGCCTTCCACCTCGTTGCGGGCGGCCTTGAGGACGGCTTCGCGGACCGTGCCCGCGGGGTCCTTGGGGCGCACCCGGGCGAGGGACGAGACGACGAAAACCAGCGGCGGGTCTGCCGGGGTTCCGGCGAGGAGGAGCAGGGCCGCAAGGACCGGGAGGCGATGCATAGGACTGGAGTATACCCCCCTCTGTACTTGAAGCGGGGCGGCCGCTACTATGGTGCCCCCTGCGCAAGGGCTGAAACCGTGAATCCGCACATTTTGACGCACCTCCGGCAGCTCGAAGCCGAGTCCATCCACATCATCCGCGAGGTGGTGGCCGAGTTCGAGAAGCCCGTCATGCTCTACTCGATCGGCAAGGATTCCGCGGTCATGCTCCGTCTGGCCCAGAAGGCCTTCCATCCCGGCAAGCTCCCGTTCCCGCTCATGCACGTGGACACCACCTGGAAGTTCCGCGAGATGTACGAGCTTCGGGACCGCTACGTGAAGCAGGAGCTCGGCCTCGACCTCATCGTCTACGTCAACGAGGAGGGCCTGAAGCAGGGCATCAGCCCGATCGCGTCCGGATCCAAGAAGCATACGGACGTGATGAAGACCCAGGGGCTCCTGCAGGCGCTCAATAAATACAAGTTCGACGCCGCGTTCGGCGGCGCGCGCCGGGACGAGGAGAAGTCCCGCGCCAAGGAGCGCGTCTACTCCTTCCGCGACAAACACCACCGCTGGGACCCCAAGAACCAGCGGCCTGAGCTGTGGAACCTCTACAACGGCCGCGTCGACCGCGGCGAGTCCATCCGCGTCTTCCCGCTCTCGAACTGGACCGAGCTCGACGTCTGGCAGTACATCTACCTCGAGAAGATCCCGCTCGTGCCGCTCTACTTCGCGAAGGAGCGGCCGGTGGTGGACCGCGGCGGCGTGCTGATCATGGTCGACGACGCGCGGCTGCCGCTGCACCCCGGCGAGAAGCCCATGATGAAGCGGGTGCGCTTCCGCACGCTGGGCTGCTACCCGCTCTCGGGGGCCGTGGAGTCCACCGCGACGACGCTGCCGGAGATCATCCAGGAGATGCTGCTCACGAAGGTTTCGGAGCGGCAGGGCCGGGTGATCGACTTCGATCAGGCCGCGAGCATGGAGCAGAAGAAGCGCGAGGGCTACTTCTGATGAGCCACCAGTCGGACCTCATCCAGAAGGACATCCTCGCGTACCTCGCGCAGCACGAGCGCAAGGACCTGCTGCGCTTCCTCACCTGCGGGAACGTCGACGACGGCAAGAGCACGCTCATCGGCCGCCTGCTGCACGACTCCAAGCTGATCTACGAGGACCAGCTCGCCGCGATCAAGGCGGACAGCGCGCGCTATTCGACCACCGGCGACGTGGACCTCGCCCTGCTCGTGGACGGCCTGCAGGCCGAGCGCGAACAGGGGATCACGATCGACGTCGCGTACCGCTATTTCTCGACGGCGAAACGCAAGTTCATCATCGCGGACACCCCGGGCCACGAGCAGTACACGCGCAACATGGCGACGGGCGCGTCCACCTGCGACCTGGCGATCATCCTCATCGACGCGCGCAACGGCGTGCAGACCCAGACCCGCCGGCACAGCTTCATCGTGTCGCTGCTGGGCATCAAACACGTCGTGATCGCGGTCAACAAGATGGACATCGTCGGCTACGCCGAGGACGTCTTCGAGCGCATCCGCAAGGACTACCTTGAGTTCGCCGAGGGGCTCGCGATCCCCGACATCCATTTCATCCCGATCTCCGCCCTCAAGGGCGACAACATCGTCCACCCCAGCCAGGCCATGCCCTGGTTCGGCGGCTCGACGCTGATGCACCACCTCGAGACCGTCCAGATCGCGGGCGACCGCAACCTCGACGACTTCCGCTTCCCCGTGCAGATCGTGAACCGCCCCAACCTCGACTTCCGCGGCTTCTGCGGGACCATCGCCTCCGGCCGGGTCCGACCTGGCGACGAGGTCCTCGTGCTTCCGTCGCGGAAGACGAACCGGGTGAAGTCGATCGTGACGTACGACGGCGAGCTGCCGGAGGCCTTCGCGGGCCAGGCGGTGACGCTGACGCTCGAGAAGGAGGTCGACGTCAGCCGCGGCGACCTGCTCGTGCATCCGGACAACGTCCCGCACGTGGGCGAGGTGCTCGAGGCCATGGTCGTCTGGATGGCCGAGGAGCCGATGCAGCCCGGGAAGCAGTATTTCATCAAACACACGTCGCGCCTCGCCAACGGCGTCGTCAGCCGCATCCGCCACCGGGTGAACGTGAACACGCTGGCGAAGGAGCCCGCGGCGGAGCTGAAGCTGAACGAGATCGCGCACTGCGTGGTCGACCTCTCGCAGCCGGTGGCCTACGACGCCTACAAGAAGAACCGCGGAACGGGGGCGTTCGTGATCATCGACCGCCTGACCAACGGCACGGTCGGCGCGGGCATGATCCTGGAGCAGGACGCCGGGGACGCGGCGGCGGGCCGCGAGGTCGCGGCCGCGCTGAGCCGGCACCGCGCGCGCTATGTCTCCAAAGTCTCGCCGCGCGAGAAGGAGGTCCGCCTCGGCCAGAAGGCCGTGACGATCCTGCTCAGCGGGCTGCCGGGCTCGGGCAAGCAGGGCACGGCGTACGCGCTGGAGAAGAAGCTCTTTGAGCTGGGCCGCGCGGTCCAGGTGGTGGACGCCGCGGCGCTCGAGCTCGACCCGGACTTCAGCGTGCACGATCGCGTGGAGCAGCTGCGCCGCGCGGGGCTCGCGGCCCGGATGCTCAACGACGCCGGGGTGATCGCGATCCTGCCCTACATCGCGCCGACGGCGGCCGAGCGTGAGAGTCTTCGCCAGACGCTGGGGGAGCTCCGCTACGTCGAGATCCATCTCGCCGCGCCGCTGGAGGCCTGCCGGCGGAAGGATCCCGCGGGGCTCTATCCGCTGGCGGAAGCCGGGCTGCTGCGCCACGTGCCCGGCCTGAGCGCCCCCTACGAGGTTCCCGCGAAGCCGGATCTCGCGATCGCCTCGCACGAGATCTCCGTGGCCGCCTGCGCCGACCAGGTGGTCGGACTTCTCGCCCGCCGCGGCATCGTGCGGTAGTCCCGGGGTGTAGCATAGGCATGCTGCTGCTGGCGCTTGTCCTGCTTCAGACTCCGCCCGGGGTCGGCCCCAACAAGGCGGATGAACCGCTCGCGAAGGCCTACTCTTTCGAACGCGGCCGGGCCTTCATGGAGCAGGCCTCGGTCCATTGGGATCAGAGCCGCAAGTGCCTGACCTGTCACACCAACGGCGCGTATCTCGCGACGGGGGCGGGCTACGGCCAGGACCGGCCCGCCTACGCCGCGTCGCGCAAATTCACCGAGGAGCTCGTGAGCGGACGCTGGCCGGACAAGGGACCGCGCTGGGACGCGGAGGTGCTGGTCGCCGCGATGAGCCTGGCGGCGGGGGATGCGGCGACGGGCAAGCTGCATCCGGCGACCCGGATCGCGCTCGACCGCATGTGGACCGTGCAGAAACCCGACGGCGGCTGGAACTGGCTGAAATGCGGCTGGCCGCCGATGGAATCGGACGACTACTACGGCGCGACGGTCGCGCTCCTGGCGGCGGGCTGGGCGCCGGAGCACTACGCGGCGACGCCCGCCGCGAAAGAGGGGATCGCGAAGGCGCGCGGGTACCTGGCGAAGCACGCGCCGCCGTCGCTGCACCACAAGGGCATGCTGTTCTGGGCGTCGAAGGTCGTCGACGGCCTGATGACGGCGGAGGAGCAGCAGAAGACCGTCGGGGAGCTGCTCGCGCAGCAGCGGGAGGACGGCGGCTGGGCGCTCGCCGCGATCCTGCCCTGGAAGCGGACGGACGGGACGGAGCAGGATCTCGCGACCAGCGACGGCTACGGCACGGGCTACGTCATCCACCTCGCGCGGCTGGGCGGCGTCCCCGCATCGGACGCGCGGATCGTCCGCGGGCTGGGCTGGCTCAAGTCCCATCAGCGCGAGAGCGGCCGCTGGTACACGCGCTCTCTCAAGGAGGACGGCAAACATTTCCTGACGCACGCGGGGACGGCCTTCGCGCTGCTCGCGCTTCACGCCTGCGGCGAAACGCGGTAGCCAGGCCCAGGCCGAGCAGGCATTCGAAGCCGGTGCAGCCGCAGCCTCCGCCGCCGCCCCCGCCGGATCCGCCGCCCCCCGAATCCCCGGAAGGCGCGGCCTCCGAAGCCCCGAAGCCCGGATACGTGACGGCCGCGAGCTGCGTCGTCTTCGAGGAGTTCACGCCGCTGTAGTCGTCCTTGAGGATGCCGCCGGTGTCGTGCGACTCCGGGGTCCAGCACCACCAGGTCCACGAGAGCTGCTTCGCGGCGATGTAGTCGCGCAGCGCGCCGAACCACTGCAGTTCGCGTCCGCCCTTGGGTTTGGAGGCGTCCAGGAAGCTGCCCCACTCGCCGATCCAGACGGGCGCGATCCCGTCGTTGTGCAGGAAGCCCCACTGGCGGTCCCAGTGCCCGGCGAGATTGGCCGGGAAGTCCGCCGTCTGGTGGAAGGGCTGGTCCCAGACGATCGGGCCGTAGTCGTGGATCTCGTAGACGAGGCGGTTCGCGACGTTGAGCGCGAGCGGATGGTCCTTCACGCCGAGATGCACCGCGCCCCACCAGCCGCCCTCGCCTTTGTAGGCGTCCAGCCCCTGCACGCAGATGAGCAGGTCGGGATGCACGGACAGGATCTCGTTCGCGCAGCGCTTCGCGGCCCAGCGCCAGTTGTGCGCGACGTTGACGTTGTCCGCCTCCCAGGTCACGCCCGCATGGACCTCGTTGAAGAGATCGACGCCCACGACCGTCGGATTGCCCGCGTAGCGCGACGCGAGCGACTTCCAGTTGGCGATCCACTGCGCCTCGGTGTGGTCGGCGTCGTACCAGTGGCCCCCTTCGGAGGCCGCACCCGCCTTCAGGCGATGGTAGTCGAGGATGAGGCGGATCCCACGGGCGCCCGCCGAGGCGACGAGGCGGTCGAGCAGCTGCAGGCAGGTGAGCGGCAGCAGGTCGGCGTTGACGACGGGGTCGATCGCCGTCGCGAGCGGTTTGCGTCCGGGCAGGAAGATCTCGGAGCTGAACGGCAGGCGGATCAGGTTGAAGCCGTTCGCCTTCATCTCGTCGAGGTGCGCCTCGATCGTCCGGTTCGTGCCGCCCCAGAGCCCGTGGGGGAGGAGATTCTCGCTGTCCATCCCGTGCCAGTTCACGCCGGAAAAGCGCACGAGGTTGCCCGCGGCGTCCTTGAGGCGGTTGCCGTCCGTGTGCCAGAACCCGTCGCCGGGGGCCGCGGGGGCGCCGGCCAGGCAGAGCAGGGACAGACTTAGAGCGGTGAAGCGGTTCATGCGGGTTCTCCTACCTTGAAATCCGGGTGGCTTCGGCGAGGGCGAGGGCGATTTCCACCTGCGCCCAGAAGCGGTGGTAACGGAAGACGGGAGGCGAGGGACCCTTCAGGCGGACGAAGTCCGGATCCTTCCGGTACTGCGGCCGCAGATCCGTGAACGTCATGCCCTCGCGGACCTCCTCGCCGCCGGGCAGGCGTCCGCGCCAGCCCTTGGGGATCACGACGGGGTCGTTGAAACGGGCGTAGTCGGCGCGCGGCTCGGGATTCGAAAGCCCGCGCGCGTCGCGGTGCCGCGTCCAGACGCGGTCGAGCAGCTCGCGCCCCGCGCGCCGGGATTCCGCATGGTCGTGCAGCAGCAATGCGCGCGCGAGCGTGCCGGCCACGCCGACGTCCTGGGTCTCGCTGCCGACGGAGACCTGGAGCGAGCCCGGCCTTCCCGACCAGCGGAGCGCGGCGGGGAAGGCGTAGGTCCCGTCCGCGGGAAGCTTCAGCACGCGGCGCGCCCAGGCCGCCCAGCGGTCCGCGACCGCGCGGGCTGCGGGGTCTTTCGTCACGGCGGCATACTGCATGAGGCGTTCCATCGCCCAGGCCTGCCAGCCGAACCATTCGTTGGAGGGCGGATCCAGGAAGACGGGATGCGGATCGAAGGAGAGGTTCTGGAAGTCGGCGCCGCCGAGCGACGCGCCGCCCGCGAGGGCGCCTTCGGGGGACTGCAGCCACGCGTAGAACGCCAGCTGCCGGGCGAGGCTGTCTCGCCAGTCGGAGGCTCCGTCGCCGCGCAGGCCGGGCAGCTCGGCCAGGGCCCAGGCGGCCATGGGGTTCTGGTAGCCGATGTGGATGTTGTCCGAGGCCGCGCGCCAGGCCCAGGGCGATTGCGGATCCGCGGAGCCGCCCCAGCCGACCGACCAGCCGATGAGGCCGTGTCTGTCCATGAAATGTTTGCCATGCAGGGCGTAGCGGAGCGTGTCGCCGAGTTTCACGGCCTCCTTCAAGGGGAGCTGCGCGGAGCGCTGACTGCTTTCGTGCAGCGCCCCGGCCAGGGCCTGGAGGATGCGGGCCTCCGCATCGGGCGCGGAGACGTAGCGCCATTGCTTCGCGGTGCGGTCCTCGCGGACGAAGAGATCGAGGTATCCGTTGGGGCCTCCGTGTTTGAACTCATCCCAGCACGGATGAGGGATCGTCTCCCAGACGGATTCGTGGGGGCCGCGCTGGAAGTTGTTGATGAGCGCGCCGCGGCCGAAGCCGTACCAGCCATCGGGGTCGGCGAGCCAGTGCAGCAGGTAGACCTCGGGGCCGTGGCGGCGGCGCAGCCCGTCCGCGAGCGGGTCGGTCCCCACGGGGATTTCGGGTTTGAGCGGGACGGGATAGTCCTCGATGCGCAGGCCGGGTGCGGCGGCGGTCGCGGGCCGCTTCGGATCGTACGCGGCGTTGCCGGGCTGGAGCGCGGCGGACGGGATGAGCACGCGCTCCATCGTCCGCCAGGCCCGGCGCAGCGGCTCCCAGTCGCCGCGGAGGCGGCCGTACGCGGCTTCGAGCGCGATCCAGTAGCTGAACGTCTCGCTCGTCGTGAGGTGGCCGAAGTCGGGGGCGTCGACGATGAGCGTCTCGACCGAGTGGTAGGGGACGCCGTCCGCGCTGAAGTAGCCGTTCGCGGGATCGTGCAGGTCCTTCCAGAGTTCGAGGAAGCGGACTTCGTCGGCGGGCCGCGCCGCGAGCGGCTGGTCGGCGGAGGCGACGGCGGCTTCGTTCGCGGTCACTTCGACGGCGGCCAAGTCGGAGCTTCGGACGAGGCGCACGCGGCCCTCCTGGACGTCGAGGACGGTGGCGCGGCGGGTGGCGCTCAGCGTGAAGCGGGTGCCGAGCACGCGCACTTCGGCCCGCGAGGTGAAGAGCTCGAAGGGCGCGGCGGCGGGCTGGGGGGCGACGTCGGCGTCGAGGCCGCCCTCGCGGAGCTCGAGGCGCTTGCCCCGGGCGGAAGGAGCGAGGGCCGCCCGCGCGCCCGTCCGCAGGACGACGCGGGTGGCCTCGCCGGGATAGAGGATCGTGCCGGGCCCTTCCACCTCGTCGCCGGCGTGGAGCGCGCGGCGTCCCGACGCGTCGCTGAACTCGGCGAGGGGGGCGGGGGTTGAGAACCAGAACGCGGCGAGCCCCAGGATCAGGGCCGCCGCGGCCGCCGGGATCCAGAGGCGCCGTCTGCCGCGGCGCAGATCCCCGACGACCCGGTCCGCGGCCGCTTCGTGGCGGTGATGGGATTCGAGCGCGGCGTGGAGCCGGGATTCGCGCGCGAAGTCGTCGGCGACGGCGGGATCGGACGCGAGGAGGCGGTCGAGCCCGGCCCGCTCGGTCTCGGTCGCGAGGCCGTCGAGAAAACGCCGGACGAGGTCGCGGCTCATTCGGAGGCGACCCTCCGTCGCTGGAGGCACTGTTCGAGGGTTTCGCGGATGCGGCTGAGGCCCTTGTGGACGGCGTCGAGGCTGCGTCCCGTGCGCTTCGCGATTTCGTGGAGCTTGAGGGACTGTTCGTAGCGCAGGGCGAGCAGGTCGCGGGCGGGCTGAGACAATTTCGCCAGGCAGTCGCGGAGGCCGTCCGGGGCGGGCGCGGCCTCCTCGGCGCGGTCGTAGGCGTCGATGACGGACTGGATCGCCTGCGGCGAAAACGCGAGCGGGAGGCGGCGCGCCTTCTCGCGGGCCTGGAGGACTTTCTTGAAGGCGACCCCGCGGGCCCAGGCGCCGAAGGGGCGGGTCCGGTCGTAGACGTCGAAGTGCTGCCAGAGCACGAGGGCGGCCTCCTGCAGGAGGTCCTCGGCGGCGGAGCGGTCGCGGCAGACGCCGGCGAGGAAGGCCTTGAGGTCCCCCTGGTGCCGGAGGAAGAGGGTCAGGAACTCTTCGGTGGGCTTCGTCACGTCGCCAGCTTATTCCGGCGGGGCGGGATTCTTGGACGGCGAATCGTCGGCGGCGGGCGTCATTCTTTATGCGCCGCCGAGCGTAGCTTAGACGGTGGAGGGACGCCCATGGGTTTTCTGCTGATGGTCCTGGCGCTGGCGGACGAATGGCCGCAATTCCGCGGGCCGACGGGCATGGGACTGTCCGCGGAGAAGAATCTGCCGCTGACCTGGGGCGGGGAGAAGGGGGAGAACGTCCGCTGGAAGGCGCCGCTCACGGGCGAAGGCCATGCGAGTCCCGTCGTCTGGGGCAAGCGCGTCTTCGTCACGACCGTGCGCTGGCCCGGCGCGGATAAGGATCCCGAGGTGATGCCCGCGCATCACGTGCTGTGCTATTCGACGGAGGACGGGAAGCTGCTCTGGGACACGACGGTCGAGGCGGGGCCCTGGAAGCGGAAGGACTTCCGCAGCGGGGCGGGCGGGGGTTATGCGGCGCCGACGCCGGCGACGGACGGCCGGCACGTCTTCGTCGTCTTCGGCTCCGCGGTCGTGGCGGCGCTGGACATGGACGGCAAGCTCGCCTGGCGTCAGGAGCTCAAGCCGTTCACGTTCGACGTGACGATCGGCACGAGTCCCATCCTCCACGGCGAGACGCTGATCTTCCTCTGCGCGATGGCGAAGGCGTCGGACTCGCGGCTGGTGGCGTTCTCGAAGGCCGACGGCAGCGTCCTGTGGGAAACGAAGATGCCGAAGACGGGCTTCGCGCATTCGACGCCGTTGCTCGTGACGATCAAGGACCGGCCGCAACTGGTGACCGTGGCGTCCGGCATGAGCCCGCATCCCGAGGGGATCCAGTCCTTCGACCCTTCGAACGGAAGGCGGATCTGGTGGTGCAAGGGGGCGGGGGACGCCTCGTCGCCCGCGTACGGGGCGGGGATGCTCTACTCGGATTCCGGCCGCGGCGGCCAGGGCACGGCGCTGGATCCGACGGGGGAGGGCGATCTGAGCGCGACCCATGTCCGCTGGATGTCCGCCGGCCTCAGCGAAGCGATCGCGTCGCCGATTTTCGTGGGGGAGCGCTGCTTCCGGCTGCAGTCCCCCGGGGTGCTGCGGATCTGGACGGCGGCGACGGGGGAGGAGACGGACAAGCAGCGGCTGGCGGTGAGCACGTCCTGGGCGAGTCCCGTCGCGGATGCGGACGGAAAAATCTACTTCGCGAGCGGCGGGAAGAGCGTCGTGATCCAGGCGGGCCCGAAGGTGGAGATCCTCGCCCAGAACGACCTGGGGGATCCCCACCACGCCTCGCCCGCGATCTCGAACGGCCGCATCTACATCTCCGGCGCCAAGAACCTCTACTGCCTCGAGAAGCAGTGAAATTGAGAAATACGGTTGTATTATGATACATGACAGTAGTAAAATAAGGCATGAAAAGGCTTGTCGACAAGCTCCTCCTGGGGTGGAAGAGTTCGTCCCGCCGAAAGCCTCTCTTGGTCCGCGGGGCCCGGCAAGTCGGTAAGACCTACACCCTTCGGCAGTTGGGAACGGAGCATTTCGATGACCTGGCCGTGGTGGACCTGGAGCGCCAGCGGGACTGGCACCGCGTCTTCGAAGGGGACCTGAGCGCCCGGCGGGTGCTGGCTGAACTTGAACTGCTCCTGGGCAGGAAGATCATCCCCGGCAAGACGCTGCTTTTCTTGGACGAGATCCAAAGCTGCCCCCGGGCGATCCTGGCCTTGAGATACTTTTTCGAGGAGACGCCCGACCTGCATGTCGTTGCGGCCGGGTCGCTGCTCGAATTTGCGCTGAAGGACGTCTCGTTTCCCGTCGGCCGGCTCCAGTTCCTCGAGATGCATCCCCTCACGTTTGCCGAGTACCTCTGGGCTGTGGGCCTGGAGACGGCGGCCGAGGCCGTGCTGGCTCCGCCGGCGCCGCTGCCCTCCAGCGTCCACGAACTGCTGCTCCGGGAGCTTCGCACCTATTGTCTGGTCGGGGGCATGCCGGAGTGCGTGCGGGCTTACGCGGAGCGCCGTTCCATCCAGGAGTGCTTCGACGTCCAGCGCGAACTCGTGGAATCCCTCCGGCAGGATTTTTCAAAATACGCGCCGCGCTCGGACCGGCACTGCCTCGACTCCGTCCTGGGCGGGCTGGCGCGCTCGGTCGGCAGTCCGGTGAAGTATTCGAAGCTCGCCGAAGGCCACGCGCATGCCACGATCAAGCGGGCGGTCGATCTCCTCTGCCTGGCGCGGGTGGTGAAGCGGGTGCCGTCGGCCGATCCCTCCGGCCTTCCGCTGGGGACCCGGGCCTCCGCCACGCGGTTCAAGGCCCTCCTCGTCGACGTGGGGCTCTGGCAGAATTTGTGCGGGATGAAGTCCGAGGCCGAGCACGCGAAATCCGACCTGCTGGACCTCTACGCCGGGGCCCTGGCGGAGCAGTTCGTCGGCCAGGAGTTGCTGGTCTCGCAGGGCTCGGAGCTGCACTTCTGGGCGCGGGAGGCCCGGAACAGCAACGCGGAGGTGGACTACCTCGTCGTCGCGGACGGGGCGGTGCTTCCGGTGGAGGTGAAGAGCGGCGCGGCCGGCCGTCTCAGGAGCCTGCACCTCCTGCTGGAAACCCACCCGAACTGCCCGAGGGGGCTGGTGTTCTCCTCCCGCCCCTACGCGGAACTGCCGGAGCAGAAGCTGCTCTTCCTTCCGCTCTACTTCGCCTTCCGTGCGACGCGCCGGGAATCCGACCCTCAGGCATTCATGTTGTAGCCGTCGCGCGCCTTGAACGAGAGCCACTGGTTCGCCTCGGCGAAGTTGGAGAACTGCTTCTTCTCGTTGTCCCAGAGCAGCTCCTGGCCGGGGAAGCGCAGCGCGATGCAGCCCAGCAGGATCGCCTGCGTGAAGGGGACGGCGTACTCGAAGTTGCACTTCGCGGCCTGCTGATCCTTCGCGATCGAAGCCTTGACCCACTGGCCGTAGTGGTCCGTGCCCTTGACGGTCTTGTGGACCTCCGCCCAGTGTTTGGCCGCGTCCGCGACGGCGGCGCCGTCGGCCTTGTCGCCGACCGCGATGACTTTCGGGGAGCCGGCGTGCGAACCGCCCACCGCCGTCAGCTTCGAGCCGACGACCAGGCAGCCGTTGTCCCCGAGCTTCGTCCCCTCGGCGACGCCTTTCGGCACCTCGGGCAGCTTCTTGCCGTCGTACCAGGTCAGCGTGACGCCCTTGGGCAGCAGCGGCGTGGGGCCGAACTTGTATTCGATGATCGACCACGCGGGGTACGCGATGCCCGCGGGGGCGGACGCCTGCGCCTTGATCGAGAGGGGCAGGCCGAGCTTGAAGATCCAGAAGGCCGGATCCATGTTGTGGCAGGCCATGTCGCCCATGGCGCCGCAGCCGAAGTCCCACCAGCCGCGCCAGCTGAACGGGACGTAGCCCTTCCCGTAGGGGCGCGCGGCGACGGGGCCCACCCAGAGATCCCAGTCGAGCGTGGCGGGGATCGGCGCCTCCTTGGGGGGCTGCGTCATGCCCTGCGCCCAGATCGGCCGGTCCGACCAGGTGTGGATGTGGGAGATCTCGCCGAAGGCGTCGGCCTTCGCCATCTCCTCCCAGAGCTTCAGGCCCGAGCCCGCGTGGCCCTGGTTGCCCATCTGGGTGACGACCTTGTACTTGCGGGACGCGTCCAGCATCGACTGGCATTCCGCGTAGGTGCGCGCGAGCGGCTTCTGGACGTAGACGTGTTTGCCGCGGCGCATGGCGTCGAGCGCGGCGACGGCGTGGAAGTGGTCGGGCGTCGAGACGACGACGCCGTCGATCTCCTTGTCGTGCTTCTCGAGCATCACGCGGAAGTCCTTGTACTTCGGGACGTCCGCGTGTTTGGCATAGACGTTCTTGGCGTTGTTGTCGTCGACGTCGCAGAGCGCGACGACCTTGGCGCCGGCTTTGATCATGGCGTCGCGGTCGCTGTCGCCCTTGCCGCCGCAGCCGATCTGGGCGAAGCGGAAGGGTTCCTGGCGCGCCCCGAGGGCGATCGAGGGGGCGACGGCGGCCGCGGCGGCGCCGGCGCCCGAGGACTTGAGGAAGCTGCGACGTGACAGCGGGGCGGGGGTCTTCATCGGTCGTTCTCCTTGTTCGGGCTCCCCTATATAGCAGCAGGCGCCGGGGCTGTTGCGCGGATCCCGGGAAAATCGGGAAAAAGGCGGGGGCCCGGACAGGATCGCGCGCGCCTATAATGACGATCGATGCAGGACACGTCGATCGGCGGGGACCGGCGCGCGTTCGCGTCCACCCTCTGGTCCGTCGTCCTTGCCGCCCGGGACGCCGGGGACAGCGGCCGCCGCGAGGCCCTCCAGACCCTCATCGAGGCCTACTGGAAACCCGTCTACCATTTCATCCGCCGCAAGGGGAACGATTCCGAGACGTCCAAGGACCTCGCCCAGGGTTTCTTCACGGCCCTCCTGGAGCGGAACTTCCTCCAGTACGTCCGGAAGGATCGGGGCCGCTTCCGCACCTTCCTCCTGACGGCCCTCGAGCACTTCCTGGCCGACGAGCACGATCGCGCCTCCGCGTTGAAGCGCGGCGGCGGCCGGACGGGGTTCTCCCTGGATTTCGTCGCGGCCGAACGGGAAGCGGCCGCCGCCGATGGCCGTTCCCCCGAGGCCGCGTTCAAGCGGGACTGGGCGCTGCGCATCCTCTCCCGCGCCCTTCAGCTCCTGAAGGAGGATTTCGCCAAGGCCGGCCGCTCCCCCGAGTTCGAGGCCCTCCGCCTGCATCTCTCCGCCGGCGCCGGGACGCCCCCGTCCTATGCCGACCTCGCCGCCCGGCTCGGCCTTTCCGAGCAGGACGTCGCCAACCGGATCCACCGCGCCCGGGCCGCCTACCGGGACCAGATCCTGCAGGTCGTCCAGGCCTATTCCGAGACCCCCGAGGACGCCCGCGAGGAACTCCGCGATCTTTTCACCGCGTTCCGCTGATTTTCCGAAAGTCCTGCCTGCCGATTCCGCTCCTCCTCGTTAGAATGAGCAGGAGAGGTTCAATGACGGTGGAATCGGTACGCTGCCCGCGCTGCGGCGCGGATTTCACGCGCCGGATGGTCGATGATGAGTTTCAGGGCGTCTGTCCGAAGTGCCTCGCCGACGCGGCCCTCGGAGCCCCGGGCTCCCTGGGGGTCCCGTTGAAGTCCGGCGACAGCGTCCAGGGCTTCGAGATCCTCGAGGTCCTCGGCCAGGGCGGCATGGGGGTCGTCTACAAGGCCCGCCAGACCCAGCTCGGCCGCCTCGTCGCCCTCAAGATGCTCTCGCCCCAGCTCGCGGGCAACGCCGAGTTCGCCGCCCGCTTCGAGCGCGAGGCCCGCGGGCTCGCCGCCCTCAACCATCCCAACGTCGTGCACATCTACGACTTCGGCCGCGGCTCCGATCTGCTCGCCGGCGAGTTCCTCTTCCTCGCCATGGAGTACGTGGACGGGGTCACGCTCGACGCCGAGCTCGCGAAGAAGCCCTCCCTCCCGGTCTTCGTCAAGATCATGCGCGACGTCGCCCGCGGCCTCGAGGCCGTCCACGGCGCGGGCCTCGTCCACCGCGACCTCAAGCCCGGCAACATCCTCGTGGGGAAGGATGGGACCGCGAAGATCTCCGACTTCGGCCTGGCCGTCGCCTCCGACGCCGCCACGAAACTCACGCAGACCGGCATGCTCGTCGGCACCCCGCACTACGTCTCGCCCGAGCACGCCCAGGCAAAGAAAGTCGACGGCCGCTCCGACCTCTACGCCATGGGGGTCATCCTCTTCGAGGGGGCCGCCGGCCGGACCCCCTTCCAGGCCCCGAGCGCGACGGCGCTGCTGCTCAAACACGTCAACGAGACCCCGCCGTCCCTTCACAAACATGCGCCTCACGCGCCGCGCTCCCTCCAGGAGCTCGTCCGGCGCCTGCTCGCGAAGAACCCCGCGTCGCGCCCCGAGAACGCCGCCGCGCTGGGACGGGACCTCGACAAGGTCCTCGAGGACCTCACGTCCGCTCCCGCGCCGACGCCGGAGCGGGTCCTCAAGTCCGCCGAGCCTGCGGCCCCGGAGAAGAAGCCCCTGCCTGTGAAATGGATCGGGATCGGGGCCGCGGCCCTGGCTCTCGTCATCCTGCTCGCGACGCTGCTCGGCGGCGGTTCCAAGCCGGTCCCCGAAGTGCCGAAGCCCCGGCCCGTCGCCAAGGTCCCGAAGCCGGTCGAGCCGAAGCCGGACCCGGTCCCGGTCCCCGCGGAGCCGCCCCCGCTCCCGGTCGTCGAGAAGCCCGCGGAGCCGGCGGTGTCGCTGCCGGCGCCGAAGGAGCCGGTCCCGCCGCCCGCGCCTGCGCCCGCGAAGCAGGACGCGCTCGAGGAGGTCTGGTCCAAGGCCGAGTCGATCTTCGCCGAGGCGCGGAAGCAGTTCGAGGAGGGGAAGGAGAAGGCATCGGCCGACCTCATGGCGCAGGCGGCGTTCAAGGCGGAGGAGGCTCTCGGCAAGTACCGCGCGCTCACCGAGGTCGGGAGCGAGGAGGTCAAGAAGCGCGCCGGCGACCAGGTGAAGGCCGTCCAGCAGTTCCTCAAGCTCGTCAACGAAGCGCGGCTCATCGCGAGCGGGAAGCCCACACCGGCCCCGGCCCCGGCTCCGGCTCCCGCGCCGAACCCGGCGCCCGCCGCGCTTCCCGTCCCCGCTCCCGCGGCCGCCCCGCGGGACCTCCCGCTGCCTCGCAACGCCGTCGACCTGCTGGCGCTGATCGATCCCGCGAAGGACGCGGTCGAGGGCAGCTGGATCCGCGAAGGCGGCGTCCTGCGCTCGCCGGCGGGCGAGCACGTGCGGCTCCAGATCCCGTACCTGCCGCCCGACGAATACGACCTGATCCTCGGCGTCATGCGCGGCGACTCGGCGGACGGCTTCGTCGTCGGCCTCGCGCGGGGCGCGGCCCAGTGGACGGCCTTTTTCGACAAGCTGCCGTCCGAGGGCGGCCAGAGCGGCCTCGAGATGCTCGACGGCGGCCAGCACACCGCGGCGCGCGGGATGCAGGTCCCGCCCGGCGGCTGGGCCTCGTTCGAGATCCGCGTCCGCAAGAGCGGCCTCACGGTCCTGCGCGACGGCAAGCCGCTCTATGAGTGGAAGGGATCCACGGCGCGGCTGACGAACTTCCCGCGCTGGGACGTGCCGAACAAGCAGGCGCTCTTCCTGGGGCACTGGCAGTCCGAGGTCACGTTCACGCACCTGGCGCTCGTGTCCGTGACGGGGACCGGCCGCCCGACCCGGACGCCGCCGCCGGTCCCGAAGGCCGTCCCGCTGCCGCGCGGAACGGTCGACCTCCTGGCGCTCGTGGATCCCGCGAAGGACTCGGTCAACGGCTCCTGGACCGTCGCCGGCGGAAAGCTCCTCTCGGGACAGGAATGGTTCGGACGGATCGTGGTCCCGTACGTGCCCCCGGAGGAATACGACTGGCGCCTCCTGGTCGAGCGACGCCAGCATGACGAGGATTTCTACCTCGGGGTCCCGGCGGGGACGGCCGTGGTGGGGATCAGCGTGGATGCCGGGCATTCCTCGTACACCGGCGTGGGGGACATGACCCAGAAAGGGGAGGCGGTCGGCCGCTTTCCCGGGGGCGTGCTGCCGCTGAACAAACCCGTGCTCCTTCAGGTTTCCGTGCGGAAGCGCTCGATCACCCTCACGGCAGACGGGCGGAAGATCGTCACCCTGCCGCTCAAGGGCAATGAGGGGCGCGAACTTCTTCCCGAGAAGTGGGACGTGCCGGTGAAGGAGGCGATGTTCATCGGGGCCCATCACACGGCCTTCGCGATCCATCAGTTGCACCTGCTCCCGGTGTCGGGGAAGGGACGCGACCTTCGCGCCAAGGTCGAGGACGCCCCGCTCCCCAGGAACGCGGTGGACCTGCTGGCGCTGGTCGAGCCGGCGAAAGACGCGATCAAGGGGGACTGGGTCAAGGATGCGACCTCGCTCACGTGCTCCGCCGGCGACCACATCCGCCTGGCCATCCCCTACGTGCCGCCCGACGAGTACGACGTCCACTACGAGATCGAGCGCGTGGAGGGCAGCGACGGGCTGCTGCTGGGCCTCGCGCGCGGGAACTTCCAGTGGGCGGCCACGCTCGACAGCCAGCCCGGGTCGGGGTACAAGGCCGGTCTCGAGTCGCTGGACGGCGGCGGGCCGGCCGTGGTGACGGGCCCGCTGTTCAAATCCGGGACGGCCTCCAGGGTCGAGCTCAAGGTCCGCAAGTCCGGCGTGTCGGCGATCGTCGACGGCCGCACGGTCATCGACTACAAGGGCGCGTCGAGCCGGCTCTCGCTGCCGGACGGCTGGAAGGTCGGGAACCCGAACGTCCTCTTCCTGGCCGCCTGGGGCAGCTCCTATCGCTTCACGAAGATCGTCCTCGTGCCCGTGGCGGGCGCGGGCCGCCTGCTGCGCGCCCCGGTTCCGCCTCCGAAGGGCGCGGTGGACCTGCTGGCGCTCGTGGATCCGTCGAAGGACGGCGTCGGCGGGACCTGGCGGATCGAAGGCGGGCTCTCGTCGCCGGTCGAGGGGTTTGCGCGCATCATGATCCCGTACCAGCCGCCGGCGGAGTACGACCTCCTGATGACGGTCGAGCGCCGCCAGGGCGGCAACGACTTCTACCTCGGGCTGGTGCAGGGCGCGTCGCAGGCGGGCCTGATGATCGACGCGGGGAACGGCCAGTACAGCGCGCTGCAGGGGCAGACCGGGGACCTGGCGCGCGCCGAGCGTCCGCTGCTGCAGACGGGGAAGGAGGCGCGCCTCGTGGTCAAGGTGCGCCGCACGGGTCTGGAGCTGCTCGTCGACGACGTGCTGATGCTGAGCTACAAGGGCGAGCTCTCGCGGGGGTCGATGTTTCCGCAGTGGGCGGTGCCGAACAAGAAGGCGATCTTCCTCGGGGCGCACCACAGCGCCTACCACGTGAGCCGCCTGCAGCTGGTCCCGGTGACGGGGACGGGCACGCCGCTGCGGCGTTGAGGGGGGCAAAGCATCGGGGACCGGCTCACTGCAGACGATGGAGCGCCGGCCCGGAGCGGGGATCCAGGAGCAGCAGGTAGCTCGACTGGAAGCGAAGAATCTCCAGCGGCAAGGCCGGCGGAGCAGGAAGCCGGTGCGGGCGTATCGTGGCGTTCCTAAGAACCAGGATCCCGTCCTCCCGGAGCAGTACCCAGTCCCGCCGGAGCCGGGAGCCTTCGTCGCTCAGATGCAGTGCGCCTCGCGCGACCGGGCCCGGTTCCGGAAGGAGGCTGGACTCGCTCGTCGGAGTCCCGGTCGGATCGGCGGGGAAGACGGCGTCGAGCACGCGGGCGCCTGAAGCCCCGCTCCCGGGACGATACAGGACCGATACATGGGTCCTGCCCTGTTCGTCGATGAGGATCGCCGGCTGCGAATCCCCCAGGGCTCGTGCGTGGGGGATCTCGATCGTTTCCCGGAGCCGGCCTGCCTCTTCGCCCCTGGCTTCGATCAACCCGACCAGCAGCGAAAGGTCCTTCTGCATCAGAACGGCGCAACTCCGGACGCTGTGGGATCCGAAATCGCGCGCAGCGCTGCGGGCCGACAGGGCCGGGCCCGGCAATTCCAGCGACCACGTCTTCAGCCGGGGGCTCCAATCGTGTCCGGTGACCGGATGGGGGAGGCGGTGCAGATGCAGGAGCCGGCCGTCGCCGGAGAGGGTTAGGACATCCTGATCCTTGGACGGCAGCATCCAGGCGGGCCGGACCAAGCGGGCCTGCACCGAGCCGAGATCCAGTCGAAAGGGCCGATCCGCACCCATGGGGAGCATGAGCAGATCCTTCCCCTCCTTCCAGCCGTGCCAACCGGCAGCAAGCCTCGCGCGGTGGAAAGTCGTCCAAGGGGCGAAGGGTTCTGAGGCCGAGGCTCCAACCGGGAAGACGCAGCGTCCCCCCCATCTCTTCAAGACCCCTTCCTTTCGCTCCTCTACGAAAAAGGATTCTCCGAGGAAGACGCCGGAGTCGCAGCGCCCCAACCACTCGATCCGGAACGGGAGGTCCCGATCAGCTTGCACGTCCAGGGCGGGAGTGGCCGAAAGAAATTCCGTCGGCTCCAGGACGAACCGCGCCGGCTCGCTGGTGGCTTCCCAGCCTTCCCCTTCGAGGCGGGCCTGCAGCGTATAGGCCCCGGGTTTGAGGTCCGGGATCCATTCCTCGAGACGGAACCCGTCCAAAAAGGATTGTCCGGGACCGAGTCGTTTCAGATACGGAGCGGTCGCGGGAGGGAGATCTTTGCTCTGGGTGATCGATCGGAACGTGAATCGCACTCCCTCGGGGTGCTCCGGGCCGATGAGCGTATAGACAGGAAAGTCGTTCGCTTCGTTGATCAGATGCGGTGCGTCGATCGGCTCCGAACCGGTGTTGGTGAGGCGAAGCTCCACGTTCACCGATGCTCCGGTGATGAAACGGGTCCGATCGAGCTTAAGCTCGAATTCCACGGGGGTGCTCCTTTCGAACGGGCTGCGGCAGCCGCTGCCGGGCGACAACAGCAGGAGAACGATGCCAACGGCCATCATCCGCTTCCCGCGGTTCACGGGACCTTCTTCACCTCGAGGGCGGCTTCCCCGTCGCCGCTCACTTCGTGCAGGCGGACGCAGTAATCCCCCCAGGTTTGCGTCTCCCCTGACGCTGTCCCGTCTTGTGCGGTGCCTCGGGAGAGCTGAAGTGTGCCTGTCCTGCTTCCCAACGTGAGCTGGAGGCGCGCGGATTCGCGGCCCGGTGCCTCCGTTCTGGAACTGCCCAAGAGCACCAGCTCCAGGGAATCCGCGAAACGGGCTTTTCCCCTGTTCGGGAGGGTGAAGGCGTGGTTGTAGTCGACCGGCACCCCGGCCTGGAGGATGGCAAGCACCATCTTTTCCCGTTCCGCCAGATCGTAGGCCCCGTCGCAGGCCAGAAACGCGGATTGCTTTGGGAAGGCGGCCGGTGCGGGATCGCCTCCGAGGAAGAAGACGTATTCCTTGCCGACCAGGAACGCCTCCTCAGGGACCGGTTTCCGATAGCGCGGGTCGTGGTAGGAGACGACGCCGCCCTTGATGGCGGCAGCCTGGGTGTGGCGATACCATTGACCCGGATGGAACAGGCAAACCGTCTCGTCAGGACCGGCGGCCTTCCCCTTCAGCGAGCGCAGGACCCGGATCCGCAGGCAGACGAGGGCTTCTCCTTCCGGCTGGGGCGAAATCTCGGGGGTGCCGGGAAACCGGAAGGCTCCCTTGTCCAGCAGCGTTCCCAAGATGATCCGTCTGGCCAGCCTCACCGCCTTCTCCAGCGGGACATCCTCTATGAAGATGCTGCTCACGGGTTCCTCCTTCGCGGCCGCAGCCTGGGCCAGGCAGCAGCCCAGCCAGCCTAAGACGGGTCCCATCGTCGCCTCCCTGATCGGCTGTCTTTGGGGAGAAGAAGGCGGCCTTGCAGGTTACACCCTCGCGCCGCTTCAACCGCAGGCGGGCATGCGGAGTCCCAAGGAGGGCATCCCGCAAGGAAGCCCGAAGGCGGTGAAATCCAGCCGGCGAGTCGGGGCGATCCGGGCCGCGGAAATTTCATGATATCACGAAAGGTCGCGGGGAAGGCGGAAGAAGCCCATTCCCACATCCCAGCGTTCCTGCGGGAACGGCCGGACGGGCGGGCTTGCATCAACCTGGGTCGAAGCGGCGCCAGGGTGCCCTGCATGGGAGGAGGGACCCACGAATCCCTTGATCCTTGCGGCGTTCCCGCCTACGGTTGTCGTCTGGCACGAAGCCTGACAGAAGGCCCGCATGGCTCCGAACCTGGTGTATTCGATCGCGATCCTGCAACCCCGCTTCGTCCGGGGGGAGGATCCCTTCCTCTCTCTTTCGCTTCGGAATTCGGGAGCCGGGCCTGTCCGTATCCCCCTGCCCGGCATCAGTCCGAACGTCAAATTCTTGATCGAGGTTCCCGGGTCCCAAGAGGCGCTTTGCGCGGATCCTGTCTGGGGTGCCCATTCCTCCCTTTCTCCTCCCTTGCCCGAATCCGAGTTCAGCATGGCCGTCCTGCAGCCGGGACAGGAATGGACCGGAGGTGTTCTTCTGGAAGACCTGCTTCCAATGCGCAAGAACGGGAGGTATCGGATTTCCTCGATGCTGATCTTTGAGGGCGTCCGAGTGAGCTCGAACCTGGAGGAGTTCAAGATCGAGGAGGCCCGCATTCTGCAAGTGAGCGCCGCTCCGCTGGGCGCACCTGAGCCGGCCGCCGTCCGGATAATCAGCCTCGCGGACGAGGGGATTGAGCGAAGCCTCTGGTTCGATACCTGGCAACTGTGGGGAGGGGAGGAGGAGGTGCCGCAGAGCCAGGCGCTGACTGAAATCCGGAGGCTTCCGGCCGCAGCGGTCGACCCGGTCGCCTGTGCGACCCCGCATCTGGAATCATTGTTCACCTTCACGTTCTGGCGCGAGGAGGGGACGGTCTTCGGCGCCTCAGGAGCTTACCCGCTCAACCGGCGGCTCGATCTCCCCGGGTCCGTGGACCGACTGCTAGAGCCGGCGCTACTCGACCGGGACTGCGTGGCGCATCTCTACGCGCTTTCCACCCGCGGTGGATCGACGAAGCTGCTGATCGCGCGATTTGCGAATCATCTCAAGGATCCGAAATCGCCCGAACGATTGCTGGCGGAGCGACCGCTCGCCGCAGCCCCTGCAGCGACCGCGGCCGACATCGATGTGTGGGAAGGGCGGTCGCGTCGAAGCCTGGTGCTTGCTCGGATGGAGGGAGCCACGCCCCGGTTCGACTGGATGTCCTATTCCGGAGATGCCGTGCCGCCGATGCTCGGGTCCCATGCGTGGGCGACGGGGATCCTTGGGGAGGCGATGCCCGACAGCCGGCCCGTGATTCGGGGGCTGGCGGAGGGTGGAATTCACGTAGCCTGGGTGATCCGGGAGGCCGGGCCGGAGTTGCAACCGCTGCTCTTGGAGGCGATCTTCGATGCAGCGGGGAATCTGAAGTCGGAATCCAGCAAGGTCCTGGCGGCCAGCGGCCCCATAAAGGCCGTCCGGATCGTCTTCCGGGAGGGCACCCCGGTCGTTTTCTTCTGGACCGAGACGGGGTCGGTGGAGTCCTGGATCGGCGAGGAGTTCCGGACCGTCGTGGAGAAGGCCTCGGACAAGGTTGCGCCGGTGCTTTGCATGCTCGGAAGCACTCCTCACGTGATCGCATTCGATCCGGTGAGGGGAATGGTGCTGGTTGCCGTGAGATGACTGTTCTTCCGGGTCTGGCTGTCCCGTCTCATCGCTCCATCCGGATCAACTCTTGGAGGCTCGAGTCCGCCTCCAGAAAGTCCTGGAAGAGCGGCTGGAAATTCCGGACGGGCGCCGGATCGCACAAGCGGATCAGGAATTCCGCGGTCTGGCGCGCATCCCGCTCCGTCTGGATCAAACGGGAGAGCGCTTCGCGGCCCTGGTCCGGCGCCACGTCCGCCCAAGAGAGGTGGTTCTGGAGTGAGAGCCGAAGCGCTTCGTCATCCTCCGCGACCAAAGCATCGAGCGCGCCGGCGTGCTCCGGTCCAAGCCTGTGGCGGAGACTCCGGATCCGGAGCGCCTGCGTCAGATAGAGTCGATTGCGGTGATCGCCCATCGAATCCCCCAGGCCCCTTGCCCCGGGGGATCGTGCAGCCCTCAAACGGCGTTCCAGGTCCCGGTTCAGGCGGGCGGCCGTCGACTCCCGAGCCCGCTCCTCAGCCTCCGCGGCATCCAGGTAGAGCACGCAGAAGGAGAGATTGAGATCCTCGAGAGATCCCAGCAAATGCGCCGGAAAACGGAGGATGGCCCCGTTCTTCCATTCCAACAGCAGGGTTTCCTTGGTCGGCAGGTTGGCGCGGTGGACGTCCTCCAGCGGAGAGATGTGGATGCCCCGATGAACCACGACAGCGGGCAAACCGTGGCTGTAACTGGGGTTTCCGAGTCGAGCCAGGAGTTCCGAGAGACTCTGAGCCCTCTTTCGCCGGGAGTCCGCCGGGGCGGCGGGGATCCGGAATCGGGCATCCTGCTCCTCGAAGCGGATCCGCGCTTCGCCCTCGATGGCGACCTCGCACAGCTCCTGGAGGGAGCTCGCCATCCCCTCGTTTCGAAGGCCGACCATGCGTTCCAGGGTCTGGTCCAGATGCCGGTCCAGGATCTCCGCGACGGGGCCGTCAAGGGAGCGTCGAGCCGCGACCGTCAGAGCGATGCAGGTCCTGAGCAGGCCCAGCAGCCAGGGGATCGCAAAGTTCACCGCGAGGGGAGACCAGTGCTCCAGACGAAGAAGGGCCGCTTCGTAGGCTTCCGAAGGGGTGAGATCCCGTAGTTCCTCCTCGAATTCGGTCCTTGAGTAAGACAGCAGGGGAAGCCAGGAGAAGCGCCGGCGCAGTCTCAGCACTTCTTCGTCCGGGAGCGAGCGGGTCCAGATCCAGGGACTGCCGGGCACGAGGCCGTCCTCCGGGTGAATCGCAGGAGGCCAGAAGACCACTCGCTCGAGCATGCCTCCCACCCTATCTCCGGGACTTTGGGGCGTCAACCTAGGGAGACCTGACTCAGCGGTGAATCGAGCCGGAAGGACCGGCCCCTTGAAGCCGGACGGAGGCTCACGGCCGGATGAATCGTGAGCCGGGAAGGGGTGCGTACCCCTTCCTCCTGGATCCACGAACCGCACGTTGATCTTCGACACGAGCGGTCGTCGGGAATACCCGGTCCGGGCGGTATCATCCGGTCATGATGCTGCTGGCTCTTCTGTGCGGCTTGCAGGCCGCGCCGCCGGAACTCGAACTCTCCAAGGGCGGACGGGCCTTGCTGCCGGTCCGCGTGCCCGCCGACGCCGGGCCGGCCCTCACCCGCACGGCGACGGAGCTCGCCCGCCAGCTCGGCCGGCTCGGCGGCGCGGAGTTCACCGTCGAGACGGGCGACGCCGCCCCGGGCATCGTCCTGCGCCGCACGGCCGGGACCGGGCCCTTCGAGCGCGAGGCCTACTCGATCCGCTCGCAGGCCGGCGGGCTCCTGCTCGAAGGCGCGGGCGACCTCGCCCTCGCCCACGCCGCCGCGGACCTGCTCCATCGCCTGGGCTACCGGCAGTTTTTTCCGGGCCCCGCCTGGGAGGTCCTGCCGCCCCCGGCGGACCTCAAGATCGCGGTCGACGTCCGCAGCGCCCCGTCCTTCCTCGCCCGCCGCATCTGGTACAACTGGGGCCTCTGGGGCTATAACAACGAGCCCTACCGCCTCTGGTGCGAGCGCAACCGGATGGCCAAGGGCTTCGACCTCCGCAGCGGCCACGCCTACGACGCCTTCTTCGCCGCGCTCCGGAAGGACTTCGACGCCCACCCGGAGTACCTCGCCCTCATCGACGGGAAGCGCCGCACGTCGGGGGGCGACATCAAGTTCTGCATCTCCAATCCCGGCCTCCGCAGGCTCATCGTCGACCATGCGGTCCGCGCCGTGAAGGCGGACCCTTCGATGGACAGCTTCTCGATGGACCCCAGCGACGGCGACCACTGGTGCCAGTGCGGGCCCTGCGGGGAGCTGGGCGGGATCAGCAACCGCGTGCTCATGCTCGCCAACGACGTCGCCGCCGCGATCGCCCCCGTCCGCGTCGGCATGTACGCCTACAACCGCCACTCCGCGCCGCCCGCGATCCGCGCGCACCCGAACGTCATCGCCAGCGCGACCACGGCGTTCATCGGCGGGGGCTTCACGTTCGACCAGGTCGTCTCCGGCTGGGCGAAGCAGGGCGCGACGATGGGCGTGTACGACTACCTGAGCGTGGTGGACTGGGACTGGAACCTCCCGCGCGGCGCGGCGGGCAGCCGGCCGTCGGGGCTCGCGAAGAACCTCGTGAAGTTCCACGCGCAGGGCGCGCGGTTTTACGACGCCGAGTCCGGCGACTGCTGGGGTCCCTGCGGCCTCGGCTACTACGTCGCCTCCCGGGTGCTCTGGGATCTGGAGGAGGCCAAACGCGTGTCCGAGATCGTCGAGGACTTCCTGGTCCGCGCGTTCGGGTCCGCTAAAGAGCCGATGCGGGAGTTCTACCGGCTGCTGACGGAGGACACGCAGCGCCGGCCCTGGAGCGACCTCCTCGGGCGGCTCTACCGGCAGCTCGACGCGGCGCGGAAGGCGTCCGCGGACGAGGCGGTGCGCCGGCGCCTCGACCATCTCACGCTCTATGTGCGTCACGCGGAGCTCTACTCGGCGCACGCGGCCGGGGCGGGGTCGAAGGACGAGGTCCTGCGCCACGCGTGGCGGATCCGCGAGACGATGATGGTGCACAGCTACGGCCTCTGGTGCCGCCTGGCGGGCCAGGGGGCGGCGTTGAAGGACGGGCATCCGCTCAAGGACGCGACGCCGCTCACGGCGGAGGAGATCGCGGGGATTCTGGCGAAGGGGATCGAGAAGAACCGGCCGGTGGATCCCGGCTTCGTGGGGGTGGAGTACAGCCGGACGCTGGTGCCGGCGACGCCGCTGAAGCTGGCGCCGCGGCCGCCGGGGCGCTTCCCGGGGAGCCCTCAGGACCAGCAGCTCTACTGGCTCTGGGTGGAGCGCGGCCCGGTGGAGCTGCAGGCGACGGTGCAGAAGGTCTGGGCGAACCGGATGCCGAGGCTGACGCTGTACTCGCCGCTGGAGGTGACGCTCGACCCGGTGGCGGTGGACGAGACGCCGAAGCCCGACGGCAAAACCTACGCGGTCTCGCTGAAGACGCCGCACGCGGGCCTGCACCGCCTGGAGACGCTGGACGGCGGCGACCACACGCGGCTGGTGTTCCCGCCGGGCATGCCGGTGACGCTGGAGTCGGGCATGGACGGCCGTCACGTGACGAGCCAGTTCCGCGGCGCGTGGACGCTGCACTTCTACGTGCCGAAGGGGACGAAGGGGGTGGGCGGCTGGGCCTCGAGGATCGCGAACTGGGCGCCGCGGATCTCGGGGCGCCTGAAGGATCCCAGCGGCGCGGTGGCGCTGGACTTCGGGACGATGGAGGAAGGCTGGTTTCAGGCGCCGGTGCCGGAGGGCCGCGACGGCGCGCTGTGGACCTTCGAGGACTGCCAGGGCCAGCGTCTGTTGATGACGGTGCCGCCCTATCTCGCCCGCAGCGCCGGGGAGCTCCTGCTGCCCGCCGAGGTGGTCGAAGCCGACGGCCGCTGAGCCGCCGGGGGCGGTTCCCGTCCGCTTAGAAGCGGACCTCAAGCCCCATCAAAGGTCCGCTGAGGGTCGAGTCGAAATCCTGATCCCCCTCGCCCGAGAGGCTGCGCTCGTAGTCGTGCGCGCGGATCACGAGGATGCGGTAGCCCAGGTGGACGGACACCTGCGGGGTCAGGTCCAGCCGCAGGAGCGCGGAGAAGTCGCTGCTGCCGCTGCTGCCGCCCGTGAGGTTGACCGGGATCGACTGGCCGGCATGGAGCAGGAGGCCGAGGGAGCCCGACTGCCAGAAGGCGGCGTCGACGGCCAGGTAGGGCGACACGCGGGCGCGGCCGTCGACGTCGGATCCGGAGACCGGGTGGAGGACATCCACGCTGAGGCCCGCGCTGACCGAAAGATCAAAGGGCGCATGGCGGGTGTGGCCGGCGAGCCGGAGGACGTACTCCAGCGTCGTGTGCGCGAACGTCAGATCGACGCCGCTC
Source organism: uncultured Planctomycetales bacterium (assembly GCA_964619955.1). Lineage (GTDB taxonomy): Bacteria > Planctomycetota > MHYJ01 > MHYJ01 > JACPRB01 > JACQFK01. The sequence continues at coordinate 58,583 of CAZUJF010000007.1, read as the reverse complement.
TCGAATCCCTCGGCGTCCCGTTGCGCCAGGGCGGCGAGCAGGTAGGTGAAGCGCAGCGACGCGTCCTTCTGCGTGGCGAGGTCGATCTGGAGGGCGAAGGCCCCCGCGTTGCGTCCCTCGTGCTCCTTGAGGTAGGCGGCGTCCAGGCGGACGCTGCCGGGATAGCTCCCCTCCGGGGCCGTCCCGTCGGGGAGATAGGGCCGGTCCACCGCGGGGCCGTCCGGGATCGTCAGGCGGAGGCGGAAGCCGGCGAAGTCGAACGTGAAGCTTCGGTTGTCCTCGTCGTCCGCCCCGCCGCCCCCCGCGAGCGGCGCGGGAAGCGGGTCTTGAGGAAAGAACTCGCCGCCGCTTTGATCGTCCCCCAGGCAGCGCGGGAGGGAGGCGAGGATGTCGAGCAGGACGGGCGGGCTGCCCGCCACTTCCTCCCGCTTCACGGGATCCGGGGCCGCCGCTTCAGGGGCGGCCGGCGGCGCGGCGACGGACGGCGCTTCGTGGAGGACGAAGCGGGGCTGGAAGACCCGGGACGGAGCGGTCCGCTCGCGGAACAGCAGCGGGGTGGCCCCGAGCACGGCCAGCAGCAGGAGCGCCCCGGCCGACACGCCGCGGACATGAAGCAGCGCGCGGCGGATGAGGCGGGCCTCGCGACAGCGTCCCAGGGAGTGCAGCCGTCCGCAGAGCGCGGTCAACACGAGGAAATACGCGAGGACGGCGTTGAGGAGCAGGCTGACGGCGAGGGCGAAAAGCTTGAACGAAGGCCGCAGATCGTCGCGGAGTCCCATCCCGAGCACGACCGCGAGGCCGGCGAAAAAGGCGGGGAACAAAAGGACCAGGCGTTCGGCCAGCCAGCGCCGCTGCCTCCGGACTGCATTCACGGGGACGACCTCCATCTTCAAGCGTACGACCGGCGCCGCCCCCGGGCAAGATGCAAACGACCGGCGCCGGCCGATCGGACATGAAGATAAATTCATCCGATCTTCATGAGCCCGTCATCGTCGCGGGGGAGGATGGGAACACGGGTACCGCCGGGGCGGCGCCGGGCTTACAATGGACCTCCTCATGAGAATCCTGGTGGTCGAGGACGAGAAGAAGCTCGCGGGCTTCGTGAAGCGCGCCTTGAAAGAGGACGGGCACGCGGTCGACGTCTGCCACGACGGGAACGAGGCGTCGGCGCAGGCGGAAAGCGAGCCCTACGACGCCATCGTGCTCGACCTCCAGCTGCCCGGACGGGACGGGCTGGAGGTGCTGCGGCGTCTCCGGGAGCGGAAGAAGAACGTGCCGGTCCTGATCCTCACGGCGCGCGACTCCGTGAAGGACCGGGTGGGCGGGCTCGACGCCGGCGCCGACGACTACATGACGAAACCCTTTTCGCTCGACGAACTGCGGGCGCGGGTGCGCGCCCTGCTCCGGCGCGGGGAGGGCAGCAGCGCCACGCTGCTGAAGTTCGGCGGGCTCACGATGAACCTGCTGGACCGGATGGTGATCCGCGGGACGCGGGAGATCCCGCTGACGCCGAAGCAGTTCGCCCTGCTGGAGTTCCTCCTCCGCAGCCCCAACCGGGTGCTGACGCGCACGTCGATCGCGGAGCACGTCTGGGACTACACCTTCGAATGGCAGTCCAACGTGGTGGACGTGTTCATGAACACGCTCCGCAAGAAGACGGAGGAGGGCGGCGAGCCCCGGCTCATCCACACGGTGCGGGGCGTGGGCTACGTCCTCAAGGAAGGGGGGCCGGGTGAGGACGGTTAGCGGCCGCCTGACGCTGCTCTTCGTCCTGCTCAGCGCGGTGCTGCTGGCGGTCTTCTCCGGCAGCCTCTATCTCTGGCTGGGGGAGGCCCAGGAGCGGGATCTTCAGAGGGAGCTCGCCACCCAGTCGCGCATCTTCCAGGAACGCTTCATCGAGGAGCATGAGGAAGTCCGCCGCGGGGTGCACTCCAACCTGACCGAGGAGATCGACCAGCTCCTGGAGGCGTCGGGGGGGCGCGCCGAGGTGCGCCTGCCGGACGGGCGGCAGGTCTACGCCTCGCCCGGGGGCGGCGCGGGCCTCCGCGGATGGCGGGTCAAGGACTACGCCTTCGAGGGGAGGACGGGGGAGCCGTTCCAGGCGCGGCTGGCGATCGCGGAGGAGCCCTTCCTCGAGCCCCTGAGGCAGCTGAGGCTCTACCTCGCCACGTTCACGCCCTTCGTCCTGGCGGCCACCGGCCTGCTCGGCATGCTGTTCGTGCGCCGCGCCCTCGCCCCGGTGGAGGAGATCCGGCGCCAGGCCGAGCGCATCAGCCGCAGCAACGTGATGGACCGCGTCCCGCTGCCCTCCCTCCGGGGGGAGTTCCGGGACCTGGCGCGCACCTTCAACGAGATGCTGGACCGGCTGGAGAAGGGGATGCAGGACCTGCAGAACTTCGCGGCCGACGCGGCGCACGAACTGCGCACGCCGCTGGCCACCCTGAGGGCCGAGATCGAGACCGCGGTCCGGGAGCCGCGCAGCGCGGCGGAGATCCAGGATCTGCTGGGCAGCCAGGCCGAGGAGGTGTCGCGCATGCAGCGCATCGTGACGGACCTCTTCATGCTGGCGAAGCTGGACATGCGGCAGTACGCCCTGCAGAAGGAGCGGGTGGAGCTGCGGCCGCTGCTGGAAGAGGCCCGCGAGACCCTCCAGGCGGCGGCGGATCCCCGCGCGATCGTCATCACGCTGGAAGGGGCGGACGCCCAGGTCGCCGGGGACCCCGTGGCCCTACGGCGGGTCTTCATGAACCTCATCGAGAACGCGGTGAAATACAACCGCGAGGGCGGCCGGGTGGCGATCCGCCTGCAGCCGGAAGGGGAGCGGGTCCGGGTGATCGTCTCCGACAACGGTCCCGGCATCCCCGCGGAGGCGCTGCCGCAGCTCTTCCGCCGCTTCTACCGGGTGGACAAGGCGCGCTCGCGCGAGAGCGGCGGCGCCGGCCTGGGCCTGGCGATCTGCCGCTCGTTCATCGAGGCGCACGAGGGCGGCATCAGCGCCGCGAGCGAGCCCGGTCGGGGCTCCACGTTCACGGTCGACCTGCCCCGGCTCAGCGCTTGAGGCCGCGGGAGACCGTCAGGACGCCGTCCGCCCCGATGATCAGGGCCTGGACCCCCTCCAGCTGCTCGACGAGGGCCATGCCCTTCTCGGGGCCGAGCACGAAGACGCCGGTGGCCAGCGCGTCCGCGAAGGCGAGATTCGGGGCCACGATGGTGACGCTCTGGCACCCCGCGGCGGGATAGCCCGTCCGCGGATCGATGATGTGGCAATAGCGGCGGCCGTCCTTTTCGAAGTAGCGTTCGTAATCCCCGGACGTGGACACCGCGGCGTTGGAGACGGGGAGGACCGCGATCGACTCGCTCTTCTTCCGCGGATGCGTGATGCCGACGTTCCAGGGCGCCCCCGCTTTTTTCCCGATGACCAGGACGTCCCCGCTCAGGTTCACGCAGGCGTCCCGGATGCCCCGCGCCCGGATCTTCCCCATGGCAAGGTCGCCCGCATAGCCGGGGCCCACGGCGCCGAGCCCGATCCTCATGCCCGGCTTCGACAGGAACACGCTGCGTTTTTCCGGATCGAGCACGATGCCCTTCCAGCCGACGTTCTCCAGCGACGCCTTCACCGTCGCCTCGTCGGGGACCACCGGCTCGCGCGCCCTCCAGTTCCAGAGTTTGCCGGCGCCGGCGAACGTGATGTCGAAGGCCCCCTCCGTCAGCTCGCTGACCCGGATCGAACGCTCGATGATGAAGTAGAGCTCGGGCGGGACGGCGACCGGGTGCTTCCCCGCCGCCTTGTTGATGTCCATGAGCGGGCTGTCGGGCTTCCAGTCGGTCATCATCCGGTCGAGCCGCTCCAGCTCCTCCCGGGCGTCGGCGACGGCCCGGTCGCAGACGGCCTGGTCGGGGCCGAAGACCTCGATCTCGAGGCTCGATCCCATCACCTTTCCGTCGAAGCGGGCGTGCCCCTCCTGGGGAAGCAGCAGCCCCGCGATCAGCGCCGCCGCCAGCATCAGAACCTCCACTGCCATCCCAGGGTGTAGCTCATCGAATCCAGATTATCGCTCCGCATCGTGTAGTCGACGCCGATTTCGAACTCCTGGGACTCGCCCAGCATGGGAATGCCCGGGAACACGATCTTGATCCCGATCGTGTGGCTGTCGAGCGCGGCCATGTCGCTGTCCTGCGTCCGGTACTCGGGGATCGTCGCGGCGTCGGTGGACACGAAGTAGTCGAGCTCCGTCTGCTTGTGGTAGCGGTACCAGGGTCGCACGATCATGGTTCCGGGCAGGGCCTCCCAGTGGACGGCGAATTCGAAGTTGAGGGCGCTCGCGCCCCAGTCGTCGAAATAGAAACCGAGGCCCGGTTCGACGGCGAGGTCGTCGAAGAGCAGGTATCTCATCCGGGCGTGGACGGCGTTGCGGAGGCGGCTGTCGGGAAGGACTTCGGCGACCTCCGTCCCCGCGGCGACGACGGAGTTGTAGGGCGTGGACAGGAAGCCGGATTGCGACGTGAGGTCCCAGTTCAGCGTGCCCACCAGGCGGGGGGTGAAAATGTGGCTCCAGCCGAGGCCCAGGCTGAGGGAGGTGCGGGTGTCCGTGCCGTCCTCCATGCCGTCGAAGCGGATGAGGTCGAGCGTGTCCTGATAGCCGCCCAGGCGCAGGGAGAACGTGTCGTTGCGGCTGGACGTGTCGTGGCTCCAGCGCACATAGGCGCCGGTGGACTGATAGTCGTATTCGCTGGAGAGGCTGGCGCCCACGCCGATGCTCGTCCGGTCGCTCCAGGCGTAGAAGACGCCGAGGTCGAAGCCGAAGTATTTGTCCCCCGAGGCCCCGCTCTGCGTGCCCGCGGGGAAGCGCTTGCCCTTCTCGACGGAGGCGGCGCTGATGATGTCGGCCTGGAATTTGACGCTGGCCGTCCAGTTCTCCCCGAGGGACTTGGTGAGGAGGAACTGCGGTTCCATGACGGTCATCTCCTCGTCCAGGTTCGGGTTGCCGCCGCCGTCCTTCTGCGTGTAGAAGTTGTAGGCGAGGCGGAAGAAGTCGCGCGAGATGTTGGCCTGCGCGCGCGGCTTCAGGTCCTCGGGCTTCTCCGGCCGGGGAGGGGCCGGCTCCTGGGCCTGGCAGAGGCCCAGGAGGAGGATCAATTCGCGCATCCGCAGCCTCCTCCCGCGGAATGGCCCGGGCGGCCCCCGCTGACTTCGCGGGAGAAGAAGACCTTGTTCTGGAAGCTGACCTCCAGGTCATTCGCGTCGAACTGCATGATCCGGCGTCCGAGATCGCGCTTCTCGTAGACCCGCACGTTCGAGCAGGCTCCGAGCAGCAGGATCAGGCACGCAGCGGCGAGCCGGCCGAGTCTGGACATGGTGTCTCCATCAAAAAAAACGAAGGGATCACGAGCAGGGCGGCGACTCCGAAGGCGGCGGGGAGGGAGGCGCCGGCGGCGGCGCCCCCGAGGGCGGGAGCCGCGACGAGGAGGGCGGCGCCCTCGAAGAGGGATCTCAAGGAGAGGGCGGTGGCCCGGGCGCCCGCGGGGGCGCGCTCGTTGAGCGCCCGGCCGAAGGCGGGCAGGGAGATCCCGTGGGCGAATTTGAGGAGGAGGATGCCGAGGATGCCCGCCGGACCGGGGAAGACGGCCATCAGGGAGAAGCCCGCCACGGAGAGGCCGCTGATGGCCGGGAAGGCGCGGGGGAGCCGGTGCGCCAGGCGCGACCCCAGCGCGGCGGCCAGCTGGAACCCGACGTAGAGCAGTCCGAAGGCCGCCAGGGGCACGCCCGACTGGCTCAGGTAGGGCTGCTGGAGCTGGAGGGCCGCCACCTGGACGGCGCCCACGAGACCCGCGAAGGCCAGGCCCCGGGCGAGGGCGGCGGGGAGGCGGAAGCGCCGGGCCGGGCCGGCGGGGGCGCCTCCCGCGGGGAAGCCGAGGGCGACCCCGCCCGCGGCGAGCAGGACGGCGAGGCGCAGGACGTAGACGAGGTCGAAGTGGACGGTGGCGAGGGCGCCGCCGGCGAGCGCGGCGAGGGCCGTCGAGACCGCCCCCCAGGATCCCGCCCGGCCGAAGACGCGGGCGAAGTCCTGCGGGTGCCGTTCGAAGACGAGGGCGGCCTCGGCGCCCGAGGAGAAGGCGCAGCCCGCGCCCGCGAGGCAGGCGGAGAGGAGGAAGCGGTGTTCGAAGAGGACGGCCACGGAAGCCAGCTCGAGCGCGATGCGGAGGAGGATCGCGGGGCGCCGTCCGATGCGGTCGGCGAGCAGGCCCGAGGGGACGTCGAAGAGCAGCTTGGCGGCGGCGAAGGCCAGGGCGAAGTGGGTGAGGTCCCGGACGCCCGCGCCGTGCTCGAGCGCGAAGAGGGCGAAGACCGGGGCCTGGCAGGCGAAGCCGAGCAGGGCGCGGTAGGCGGCGTATCGGGTTCCCACGCCGTGAGAGTAGTGCGGACGGCCTTAAGAAATCCTGAAGGCCGCATTAAAAGGAATTAATCCGGACGCCGAGCCCGGGCCGGCGGCGCCTTGGCGGGGGAGTGCGGGGCCCCCAAGGCAACAAACCAGACGGGCTTTGTTGAGCGTCTTACCAGAAGCTGAACCAGTGTCCGTCGACGCCGTTCCAGCGGCGCAGGGCGATGACGGCGGCCAGCAGCAGGAAGAGGATGCCCAGGAGCCGGCCGATGTCGGGGTCCACCGCGCACGCCGACCGCAGCCAGGGGCCCGCGCCGTAGCGGCGGATGTACCAGAGCGTTCGCGCGAGCCACCCCAGCAGCCAGAGACCCAGCGCCCCACCCACGAGGCACGCCGCCGTCGAGAACGTCATGAGGGAGGGAATTGCAAGCCGCGTGCCAGCGTATTCCCGGCGCAGGAGCCCGCGCCGTCTGAGAAGTGTCGACGGTTTTCGTCGGCCGGGACGAAGCCCGCTCCCGGGCCGGCCTGCTTACGGAAGCACGTCGCTCCAATGCCGGTGCCGGCGGATCCTGGGCTCGAGGGCATCCGCCGCGGGCTTCCCGAACAAGAGCTCCAGGGCGGCCAGGAAGTTCCGGACCAGGCGGGGCCGGGGTCCGATGACATGGGTCATCTCGGCCAGAAAGCGCCGCACCAGCGTTTCGCGCCGGAAAGGTGCGCGCTCGTCGAGCGCCTGCAGGAAGCGCCCGAGTTCATCGCTCGTGTACGCTTTCATGAGCGGTCACCGAACTTCCGGAAGGCGGACTGGAAGGCCGACATCGGGAGGTTCACGCGGAAGCCGAAGCGCCGGGCCGCAGCGGGGGTTCGAAGCGCCGACAGTCTCGCGAGTCTGGATCCCTCCGCTTCATCGAAGAAGGACTCCGTCTTCCGGACGCGGCGGTCGTGGAGCGTTTCCGCCCAGCGGGCGAGCGTGGAGTCCTGGAGGAGCCGGGCGGCGACGGCGCCGAGAAAGCCCAGCTCGCGCTTCCTCCCGCAGCGCCGCGCGAGCCCGGCGAGGCGCTGGAGATCCACGACGTTGCGGTGCCGGGCGAGCAGCAGGGGCCAGACGACCGCCAGCTCCGGCCGCCGGCGGGCGGGGCCGAGCGCCGCCACCAGCGTCTCTTCGAGGTCCAAGGCAGGCCCCCGCCGCCCCGCGTCGACCAGCGGGGCTCCCCAGCGCTTGAGGTTCCGGAGCAGCACCCCCAGGGGAGGGTCGGAGGGGCCCGAGAGCAGCTTCCCCAGCAGGGCCGCCCCGGGGGCCGAGGCGTTCCAACGGCACGCGTATCCGGTTCCCCGCGGCTCGACTTGAAGCAGCCCCAGCTTGCGCAGTCCGGCGAGTTCCCGCTGCGCGCCCGAGAAGGGGACGCGGGCGGCCCGGGCCAGCTCCCGGACTGAAAGGCCCTGACGCCGGCCGAGCAGCGTGGTGAGGACCGCGCGCCGGGCCCGGGACGGGACCAGGAAGTCCAGAAGCTGACCCATTTAATAGGTCAGTATAGCTTGCAAACCCCGGAGGGTGCAAGGGCCGGTCTCAGCGCGTGCCGGTCTCAGCGCGGCTGGACGGGCTCCGCGGGCGGCGACTTCAGGCCGGCGCTGTTGACGGCGATGACCCGGTAGCGGTGCGCCTGGCCGGGCTCGGCCTTCGCGTCCGTGAAGCGCATCGCGACCAGCGGCTGCGAGGGCGTGTCGCTGTACTGGAGGTTCTGGAAGAGGGGACGGCCGAAGGGGTTCCGGCCCTTCTCCGGAAGCGTCGCCAGCGCCTGGCCGTCGCGCTCGATGAGGAACGCCGCGAGCCCGCTCTCGAGGTCCGCCTCGGCCTCCCAGGTCAGCACGGCCCCCTCCACGCGCAGGTTCGTCGGCGCGGGGGGCGGCGTGGGATCGCTCACGGCCGTGTCCTTCACGTACTGCATCCACGCGCGCGCGACCGCCTCGTTCGGCAGCCACCCGGCCTTGAGCGGATCCCCGGCGAACGAGGCGGCGGGGGAGGCCTCGGTCCCGGTCGGGAGCGCCAGCCAGGCATCTCCGGCCGTCATGGGCCGCAGCGCCTCGCCCGCGGCCTGCGGCAGGCGGGCCGAGAGACAGGCGTCGAGCCAGGGGACGGCGAGGTAGCGCTGGTTGCCGCAGTCGTGACTGCTGAGGGGGTCGATCGAGACGCCGACCAGGGCGCCTTTCGAGCGCAGTTCCGTGAAGAAGGCCTCGTTGCCCGGCCAGACGCCGGCGAAGCGGCCGTCCTTCACCGTGACGCCCTCCTTCGTGCCGAGGTTGCACATCAGCGGGACCCGGAGCGCGGCCTCGGAGACGGCGTAGGCCTTGCCGCCCTTGAGGGGAGGCACCCCGGAGCGCAGCCAGGCGGCGGCGACCCGGTCCGGATGCAACAGCGCCATCCCGCCCGCCCAGTGCCCGCCGCCGCTGTGGCCCCAGAGGGCCCAGGGCACGGTCGCGAGTTCCGGGTGTCCCGACTTGGCGCCCAGGTCGGCGAGCGCCTTCTGAAACGCGGCGTCGGATCCCTGGCGGGGATCGCACCACTTCTGGCAGTCCGCCTTCTCCGGCTGCTCGTAGGCGGGGGAGAGGAGGGCGCAGCCGTGCTTCCGGGCCAGCGCCTGCCAGTGCAGGTCGTAGGCGCCGCTGAGGCCGGACTTGCACGAGCCCTCGCCGCAGCCGTGCTGGTGGACGACGACGCCGCGCAGAGTCTTCAGACCCGGCGGGATCCAGATCGTGTAGTTCGCCCCGAAGCTGAGCGCGCCGGCCTCGCTCGACGCCTCATAGCGCGCGCGGTAATAGGGCGGGTCGGCGGGCGGGAAGACGTCGTAGGGCGCCTGCTGGGCGAGGAGGAACGCGAGGGTCAGGATCATGCGGGTCGTCTCCGAACTTGTCCCATCGTATCACGGGGCGCGCGAAGGCCAGGGCTTGCCGAACACGAGGACCTGCTCGATGCGGGCGATCCCGTCCTTCCCCACCCGCAGGCGCACCGTCGTGTCCTTGGGCGCGGGCGTCTCCGTCCCTTCGGGCACGAAATATTTCTCGACGCCGAAGACCGTCCGCCATCCCTGGCTCCGGCCGAGCAGCGCCACCTGGCCGCTGCGGAGGTCCGCGGGCCGCCGGAGAGAGGCGTGGTCGAGCGTGTGGTAGGGGCCGTCGGGACGGAGCACGACCCAGACGTCCTCGCCCTCCTGGGGATCGCGGCCGGCGTCGCGCAGGGTCGCTCTGCGGGTGAAGTCGTAGGACAGGGTCATGTACTGGCCGCTCAGAAGATCGCGCGGGTCGACCGGCAGCGTGCGGACGAGGATCGAGTCGCCGCTGTGGTGGCGCCGCTCCTCGAGCCCCGCCCACCCGGCGAAGAAGAGGACTTGGAGGCCGACCCAGGCCATCGCCAGCTTCAACGGCATCAGACCTCCGCCTTTCCGGCCTGCATCTGTTTCACGAGCCGCCGCCGCCATTTCTCCATCCCGAACGCCGTGCCGAGCAGCACGACGCCGCCCAGCAGGAAGAGCGTCCCCGTCTCGGCCAGGGATCCGATCAGGTCGAAGAAGCGCGTGATGATCCCGGCGCCCACCGCCAGGACGCCCAGATTGACGAAGCCCTTCCGGTCGGACTTCGCGCCCCAGGCGATGGACCAGAGGGCCAGGAGAAACCAGAGGGCCCACGCGAGGATCGTCAGGATCCAGCCGGCGAGCGTATAGCGCTGCCACCCGCCGAAATCGGATTGCTCGATCCGGGCCCCCTCCGAAACCGATCCGATCTCCACCCCCACGACGACGGCGCCCACGGCCAAGGCGGCGCCGAGCAGCACCCAGAGCCGGTTGCGGAGCCAGACCGATTCGGGCGCGAGCTGCCGTCCGCCCACCGCGATCCCGACGGCGCCGAGCGCCAGCACGCCCCACGGCAGGAGCCCCGATCCGTCGCGGCTTCGTCCGTACCACCCGTGGGAGCCGCTGAAGTAGCGGTAGAAGCCCAGCGCGTACAGCGAATAGAAGAGCAGCAGCGCGCCGACCCCCCGGAAGACCCCGGCGAGGGCCGGGTCCCAGCGCTTCACCGCGCCCGAGAACCCCAGCAGCGCGACGCCCAGGCCCAGTTCGAGCATGAGATGCAGCGCGAAGGAGTCCTCCATCCGGAGGGGGGAGCCGGGAAACGCGGCTTCCATGTGGAGCCAGAGGATGAAAGCGAAGAGCGCCATCAGGCCGAGCGAAGCCGAGCGGAGCAGGATGACGAGAGGGATCAGCGAGACGAGCCAGAGCAGGATGCCGTTGGGCGGCCGTCCGCTCAGATTGTAGATCTGCGCGATCAGGCCGACCCCGCCCAGGAAGAGCCCGCCCCCGATGAAGTGGCAGGCCGCCGCCGTCCGCTCGTACGGCAGGCCGGCCCGGGTGATCCAGAAGCCGGCCGCATGGGACCCGCCCAGCAGAACCAGAAAGCCGGCGATCTTGACGAGGTCGGGGATCCCGTCCCAGTTGGAACCGATCAGGAGGATGACGCCGAGCGCGACGGCGAGGCCGCCCAGCCACCCCAGGACGGAGGCCAGCGTCAGCGCGCCCGCCTCCTTCACCTGCGACCGCGCGAGCGTCCGCAGCGCGTCGGCGATTTCCGGCGTGATCAGGCGCCGCTCGAGGGCCGCCTGGAGCAGGCCGTCGAGTCGCTTGTGAAACATGCGGCTTTCAGTGTAGCACGGGCGGGCGCCGGATCAGCGCGGCTTCGGGGCGAAGCGCACGACGGGCGAATGGATCCGGCCGGCGGCCCCGCCCTCGGCGGTCCACGCGGGGTGGAGGATGCCGAAGCCGCCGATCCCGTGGGCGCCCTCGTAGAACGGCCGCCCCCCCACGAGGAGCCGCACCCGCGTCTCCGAGAGCTCCAGCTCGAACGGGATGCCCCGCTTCTCCCGGACCTGGGCCGACTGCAGACGCCGGTTGCCGGGCTGCACCCTCAGTTCCAGCTCCTCCCCGTCCCGCAACACCAGCTCCAGCACGTTGTCGGGGCCCGGCGTCGTGTGCTCGGTCAGCCGGAATCGCAGCTCCCCCTTGCCCTCGCCCTCCCAGCGCAGCTCGCCGCCCGCCAGGAAGGTGCCTTCCACCAGGTTCCAGGAGGACGTCGACTCGATCCGCGTGCCCGTCGGCAGCCGCAGCTGCCGCAGCCGCTCGTCCACGGCCGCCGCCGATCCGGGGGCCGCCAGCCAGTAGGCCGCCAGCGCCGTCCCTTTCGGCGCCGGCAGCGGCCCGACCTCGATCGCCCGTCCCGGCGCCGCGAGCGCCGTCTCGTGCTCCTTCACGGTCGTTCCGGCGAAGTCCACCCGGCCCTCATAGACCTCCAGGCGGCTTCCTTCCGAAGCGGTCGAGAGCCGCAGCAGCGTGCCCAGGACCCGCGCCTCTGCGTGCGGCGCCGTGAAGCGCGCCCGGCGGCCCTCCGCCTGCTTCGCCGCCGCCACCCAGACGGCGCCGTGCTGGAGCCGGAATTCCGGGCCCGTCGCCGCAAAGCGGATCTCCGCCAGACCGGCTTTGCCCCTCAGTTCCGCCGTCGTCCCGTCCGGGAACACCAGCAGCACCCGCTCCGTCGCCCCCGTCTCCAGCGAGCCCCCCTCCGGCACCGGCTTTCCGCCCGCCAGCGCCGCCGGCGGCTTCGGCGCCTCCGTCACCGTGGCGGGGGGTTTCGGCGGGACCGGGACCTCCGCCGTCCGGGGCGGGACGGGAACCACAGGCCGCGGCGCCGGGGCCTCGGGACGCGGCAGCGGACGGGGCTCCGGGACCGGCAACGGCCGCAGCGGCTCCCGCTCCGGCAGCTCCGGGCGGACGGGCGGCTCGGGCTGCGGAGCGGGTTCCGGCGTGCGCACGAGACGCGGCTCGGTCGGAGCTTTCTTCGAGGGAAGCGAGCTGAGCATCACGGCTCCGAAGACGAGCGCCGCCGCCGCCGCGACTCCGAGCCAGAGGGCGGGACGCGGTCCCGGCCGCTCCCGCCGTTTCGCGCCGAGCCGCGACACCACGCGCCGCGCGAACGCCGTCTCGGACCCCGCGCCCTTCAGGCGCTCGAGCACCGCGCGGACCGTCGCCTCGCTCGAGGCCCAGGGGTCGAGCGCGCCTTTCAGGCCGGCCTCCAGCGCCAGATGTTCGCGCAGCCGTTGCGCCAGCGCCGGGTCCGCTTGGAGGAGCGCCAGCAGCTCGCGCTCGCCCGCCGCATCGAGCGTGCCCTCGAGGTACGCCGCCAGGAGCTCGTCCGCCGTGCGTCCGCTCATGCGCGCGACCCCGACATGCAGGCGAGCAGGGCGTCCCGCACGCGCATCAGCGACATGCGCACCGCGTCCGCGCTCCGCCCCAGTTCCGCGGCGATGTCCGCCGAGCTCTTCTCCTCCGCGTAGCGCCGCGTGACCAGGCGCCGCACCGGCTCGGGGAGCCGGTCCAGGCAGCGCCGCAGCGCCTCCACGGGCCCCGCCTCCTCGCGCTCCTCCTCCACCTGCCGCGTCCGCAGCCACGCGCTCACCGCGTCCGAGCGCAGCCGCGCGTCCCGGCCCGCGCGCTCCCCGAGGCGGCGGATCACGTTCCGCGCGAAGCCCCGTACCCAGGGCAGGAAGGGCCGCGCCGCGTCGTAGCGGGGCAGCGCCCGGTAGACTTCGAGGAAGACCTCCTGGGCGACGTCGTCGATCCAGTCGCCCGCCGTGCCCATCACGGCGGCCATGCCCCGCACGGTGCCGTGCAGGCGCCGGACGAGTTCCGCGAAGGCTTCGCGGTCGCCCTCCCGGCTTCGCAGGGCCAGGGTCTCCAGATCTTCCATCACCCCACCTTCCGGTCCCGACGCTGATTCGTAACGGGAAATGCGCCATGCCGGCGCGGCCGCTACTTCGTCCGCCCGCTGTAGTCCAGGTCGTCCGCGAAGATGTCGATGTGCGACGCCGCCTGCGGCTGGGACATCACGGGGCTGTGGAAGCCGAAGGCGTCGAGCGGGACCTTGGGCGCGCCGCCGGCCGTGAGCTTCCGGGAGCCGATCTCGCGGGCGTCCTTTCCGAGGATCTTCAGCTCTGCGGTCCCGCCGTTTCCGGACGGGGTCCAGCAGAACGTGAAGCGGTAGTCGCCGTTCGCGGGCAGGTCGATCGGCGTGGCGGCCCAGACGCTTCCTCCCTGCTGCGCCCCGAAGCAGACGACCGGGGAGACGCGGAAGCCCCTGGGCGAGTTGGGCTCGCTGATCGAGACGCCGATGAAGGGGACGTGGTCCGCTTTGGGGTTCTCGCAGGCCGCGCGGTTGAGAAAACCCAGGCGGATCTCGCAGTCGGGATCCTTCGCCCCGGCGATGTCGAGGCGGCCCGTGATCGTGAGCGGCCTGGCGGCGTCCCCCTTGGCGGCGAGCGCGATGTCGGCGTAGTAGGAGGACAGCGGCGAGCGCGAGAAGCGGCCGCCCGCCTCGCCGGCCCGTCCGCCCGCCTCGGCGGAGGGGCGGTACCCGTAGCCCGCGCCCTCGCGATCGGCGTTGAAGGAACGCCAGTCCGGCGGCGGTCCGCTGAACGTCTCCGCCGGTCCCGAGGGCCGCAAGGCTTCGGCGGCTTTGGCCAGGGCGGCCGCCTCGGGCTTGCGGGGCGCCGCTTCCCGCGACGCGCTCACGACGACCATCGCGACCGCCGCCCCCTTCGCGGCGGGCGCGAAGCGCACCCGCTTCAGTCCCGCCGGCCCGCCCTTCGGGAGCGTCAGCGGCAGCCATTCCCAGCGGGTGGCCCCCGGGTGCTCCTTGCCGCCGTGTCCCCGGGAGAGGAACGTCAGGCCGTGTTTCCAGGGCCCCTCGGGCAGATCCGTCCCCGAGAGCGTCCAGGTGAAGGTCTCGGCGCAGCAGCCCCCCGCGAAGACCCAGGCCCGGTACGTCGTGTCGGCGAGCGCCCAGTAGGAGAACTCCAGCCAGGTCTCGGGGTCGCCCTCCCGCCCGCAGATCCAGTAGGGTGCGCCCGGGCCCCCCTTGGCATCGGCGGGCAGCGCCCCGAAGGCGCCGCGGCCCGCCAGGTCGGCCAGTCCGATCACGTACTCGCGGCCCGCCGCGGACCGGGACTCGATCCGCTCCTTCGTCCGCCGTGCCAGCTCGGTCCCCTTGAGGCGCCCTGCGAGGTCCCAGTACGCCGCGATCGCCGCGCCCCGCGACTCCATCGAGGGGAAGTCCCGCTCGGCCGCCGTCCAGAGGTCCCGCGCCTCGCGCTCGTCCGCGGGCAGCGCGCCGGCATCCGTCCTCGCCAGCACCTCGAATCCCTTCCGCTCGGCGTCGGAGGGGGCCCGCTGCTTCCGCAGGACCTCCTCGAGGAAGAGGGCGGGCAGCAGGGGCGAGGGCAGCCAGACGCCGTCCTCGAAGTCGAGCCCGCCGGGACCGGCCTTGCGCAGGCGCCCCTCGTGGGAAGGGGTCTTCAGCGGACCGGCCGGAAGCTTCGCGAGGGCCGCCAGCGCGGCCTCGTAGGCGGTCTTGGCGAGCCGCAGCTCTTCAGCCTCGGCCCCTGCCGCGATCGCCTCGTCGAAGCGCCGGGCGGCCGCGAGCGCAGCCCCGGGTTTCGGCGCCTCGGGGGCCGGAGCGGGAGGCGGGGTCGGTTTCGGAGCCGGGGCCGCGGCTGGAAGCGGAGCCGGGCTCGAAGGGACCGGCTTCGGAGCCTCGGGCGCGGGAGGGGGCGGGACGGGATCCGGGGCCGTCCCGCGGAGCGCGGCGTCGAGGTCCCGCTTCGCCACCGCGGCGGCGCGGCTGTCCGGATGATCGCGCACGATGCGTTCGAGGATCTTCCGGCGGAGCTCCGGGGAGACGCCGGCCGACTCGCGCAGAAGCCCCTCGGCTTCGGATTCGGAGAACGGAACGGGCGCCGGCGCCGCGACCGGAGCGGCGGGGGCCGACACGAGCGGCCGCGGCTCCGGACGCCGGCGTCCGCCGGCGAGCAGGACCGCGACGACGAGCAGGAGGACGCCGCCGCCGATGCCCAGCCAGAGGCCGGGTCCGGGGCCCGAGGGGGCCGGGCGGGCGAAGGCGATGCGGGCCGTCGAGGAGGGGACGGGCGGGGGAGGGGCTGCGGCCGGCGCCGCGGGGGCCTGCTCCTGGTCCTTCATCGCCCGGAGTTCCTGCTCCGAGTAGCGCGTCCGCGCGCAGTCCTTGCAGAGCACCCCGGCGCCGACGTGGAAGCCCCGGCCCTTCTCGAAGTCGGCCCCCCGGAGGACGGTCTTGCACTCGGAGCAGTAGACGATTTCCCGGCCCATGTGCCCCGAAGTGTACCTTGCCCGGCCCCCCACGGGGTCATGAAATAGTTTCTTGAAATTCAATGAAACTGCTGGCATGCTGGGCGGTCGAAGGAGGCCGGCGATGGTGACGATCCAGGAGGTGGCGGACCGGGCGGGGGTGTCCGTGGGATCGGTGTCCCGCGTGTACCGGGGCCACTCGAACGTCTCCCCCGAGACGGCGGGGGCGGTGCGCAAGGCGGCGGGGGAGCTCGGCTACCGGCATCCCACGGAGCGCCGTCCCACGCCGCACGGCCTGCCGGTCTCGCTGCGCCGCGTCGGCCTCGTGACCATCGGCATGGCCCACTCCCTGTCGCGGCTTCCCGTCGTCGCGGCCCTGCTCGAAGGCGCCGCCGGGGAGCTCGGCGCGCGGGGCCTCACGACCGTCATGATCGACGTGCCCGACCTCGCCGCCGTCCCCTCCGTGCTGCGCGGGAACGGCTCGGTCGACGGCCTGCTCCTCAAGGCCGGCCTCGAGGGCGGCGAGAACGACTGGGCCGCGAGCCCGCTCCCCGCCGCGATCGCGGCCTTCCCCCATGTCTGGCTCTGCGGCCGCCCCGCGGGGGCGCGCGGGGACATGGTGGGCAGCGACGACGTCGCCGTCGGCCGCCTGGCCGCCGAGCGTCTCGTCGGGGCCGGCCACCGCCGTCTCGCCTTCCTCAGCCCCAAACCCGACCAGCGCCTCTTCCTGGAGCGCGAGGCCTCCTTCACCTGGCATGCCCGGCGCCTCGGCGCGCACGTCGTCTCCCTGACCGGGCCGCGGAACCCCCGGCCCTTTCCCGTGAAGCCGGTCTCGGACGTCGACGCCGTCGGCGTCCTGCTGGACCGCCTCCTCAAACTCCCCGAACGTCCCAGCGGGGTCTTCGTCCCCGCCGACAGCCTCGCCGCGCTCCTGTACCGCGCCCTCGGCGAACGGAGGCTGCGGCCCGGCCGGAACCTCGCCGTCGTCTCCTGCAACCACGAGCCGCTCATCCGCGAGGCGCTCTCCCCCTCGCTCGTCACCGTCGACATCCACGCCCGCGAGATCGGCGCCCGCGGCGTCGACCAGCTCTGGTGGCGGGCCGCCCGTCCGGGCAATCCCCGCGAGTCCACCGTCGTCCTCACCCCCACCCTCGTGGAGGGGGACTCCGCATGATCCTGCTCGCGGTCCTCCTGCAGCAGGGCCTCGACACCGACTACGGCCCCGCCCTCGCCGTCACGATCGCGCGGGCGGCGAGCGAGAAGGATTCGGACGTCATCGCCCACAAGGCCCTGAACCTCAGCCTCGGGCACGGCGTCTCCGCCGCGTTCGACACGGAGTCCTGCCGCTTCGTGCACGCGTGGACCGGCGGCTTTCTCGATCTCGGGGGCAGCCTGCTCGCGAGCAACACCGACAGCGTCTCCGCGCGCCCCGCCGGCGCGACCCTCTTCTCGGTCCCGCGCGGCCCCCCCGCGCGTTTCCTCGGCTTCGTCCGCACGGGCCGCCGCGTCGTGCTGCGCTACGTGCTCGGCAGCGTCGAGATCCTCGATGCGCCCCGCGCCCTGCCCGGGGGCGTGTTCGTGCGCGATCTGCACCTCGGCCCCGGCGCCGTCGAGATCCCGGTCGCGGACGCGTCCACCGCCTCCGCCGGCGCGCTCGCATCGCGCAACGGCGTCCGCGTCCTGGCCGTTCCAACGGACGCCCCGCGCCTGCTCTCCGTGGCCTGCGCCCGCGAGTCCTCTCCGGCCCCGGTCCCCGAGGATCCGCGTCCGCTCCTCGCCGGCGGCCCCGCGCTGTGGGGGCCCGCGCGGGCGGACCTCGTCGCCGGCGACGCGAAGGCGTCTTTCATCGTCGACACGCTCGCCGCGCCGGTCTCGAACCCCTGGAAGGCCTGGCTCCGCTTCACCGCCCTCGATTTCCTCCCCGACGGGCGCGTCGCGGTCGCCTCCCTCAACGGCGACGTCTTCACCGTCGCGGAGCGCGGCGGCGTCCTCGAGTGGCGGCGCTTCGCCGCCGGCCTCAACCAGCCGCTCGGCCTCAAGGTCGTCGACGGCCTCGTGTACGTGCGGGGCCGCGACCAGATCACGCGCCTGCGCGACCTCAACGACGACGGCGAGGCCGACGCCTACGAGGCCTTCAACACGGACGGCCCCGCGCTCGCCAACTACCAGGACTTCGCGTTCGACCTCGAGACCGACGCCGGAGGGAGCTTCTACTGGACGCGGAACGGCAACGCCGTCGCCGGCAAGCCCGGACACGGCTGCGCGTTCCGGACTTCGAAGGACGGCGCGCGCACGGAGATCTTCGCGACCGGGCTCCGCGCCGCCTGCGGGATGTCGGTCGGCCCCGACGGCACGGTCACCGCGAGCGACCAGCAGGGCCAGTGGATCCCCGCCTCGAAGATCAGCGTGCTTCGCCAGGGCGGCTTCTACGGCCACGTCTGGACCGCCGGGGGCGCGGACAAGACGCGCTTCGATCCGCCGCTCCTGTGGATCCCCCACGCCGTCGACAATTCCAGCGGCGGGCAGGCCTGGGTCCCGCCCGGCGCCTGGGGGGAGCTCTCCGGCGAACTGCTCCATTTCTCCTATGGCACCTGCTCGCTCTTCCACGTGATGCGCGACGGCGCCCAGGGCGCCCTCGTGCGCCTGCCCCTGACGCTGCAGTCCGGCGTGCTCCGGGGGCGCTTCCGCGACGGCGCCCTCTATGCCGCGGGGATGCGCGGCTGGCAGACGAACGCCGCCAAGGAGGTCGTCCTCCACCGGATCCGCCGCGGTCCCGCGCCGCGCCGCGCGGTCCGCTCCTGGAAGGTCGTCAAGGACGGCATGGTCCTCGGCTTCAGCGATCCGCTCGAGGCGGAGGGGATCGAGGACGCGTTCAGCCTGCAGGGCTGGAACTACGCCTGGTGGGACCGCTACGGCTCCCCCGAGTTCAGCCTGAAGGATTCGAAGAAGCAGGGACGCGACCCGTTCGAAGTGGGCGCCGCGCTCTCCGCGGACCGCCTCAGCGTCACGCTTTCCATCCCCGGCCTGCGGCCGATGATGCAGTTCCATCTGAAGGGCCGCCCGCCCGGCGCCGTGCCGGTCGATCTCTACGGGACGATCCACGAGGTCCCGAAGTGATCGCGCTGCTCCTGCTGCTGGCGCAGGATCCGGTCCGCGTCCCCGACGGCTGGCGCGTCCAGGTCCTGCTGCAGTCGCCCGCGCTGCGCCATCCCTCCGCGGTGGAGGCGGCGCCGGACGGGACCGTGTACGTCGCCGAGGATCCGATGGACATGGAGGGGCCGGTGGACGCGCGTCTCGGCCGGGTCCTTCGGGTCGGCGCGGACGGCCGCGTCTCGGTCTTCCTCGAGAAGCTCGGCCCGGTCTTCGGCCTGGCCTGGCACGAGGGCCGCCTCTACGTGCACGATTGCGGGAGCGTGACGGCCTGGCGGGACGAGGCCGGCCGGGCCGCGGATCCGCGGGAGATCCTGCCCGCGACGCATCCGGAGCCCTCGAAGGGAAACCGCTACAACACGCACATCCCGGCGGGCTTCCGGCTCGCGCCCGACGGGTTCTTCTACATGGCCGTCGGCGACAAAGGCGTGCCCGGGATCCGGTGCCCCGACGGCAGCGTCTTCCGCATGCAAGGGGGCGGAGTCCTGCGCTTCAGGCCCGACGGCAGCGGCCTCGAGATCGTGGCGCGCGGCACGCGGAACATCCTGGACGTCGCCGTGACGCCGCGCGGCGAGTTCTATGTCTTCGACAACGACGACAACGCCTTCTGGGGGGCGCGGATCCTGCGGGTCCGGCCCGGCGGGGACTTCGGGTATCCCTGGGACCGCGACCGTCCGTGGACGACGCCCGCGCTGCACGAGTCCCGGGGCATCCCGGCCGGCTGCGTCGGGTTCGGCGACGACGTCCTGCTCTGCGACTGGGGCCGCTCGCAGGTGACGCGTTACCGCTTCGACGGGGACCGCATCCTCGGCCGCGAGGCGCTCGTCACCCGCGGGGCCGGAGAGTTCCGGCCGGTGGGCCTCGCGGCGCGGGGCGCGTCGGTCTACATCGCCGACTGGGCGACGGTGGCGCGACGTTCGAAAGTCGATGCGGGCCGTCTGCTGCGGCTTACGCGGACGGGTCCGCCGACGCCGCCGGCTCCGTTCAGCGCAGCCGCGCCCCCGCTGCGCGCGACGTCCGCCGCGGATCCGGTTTACGAACTCGCCCGGACGCTGCTGCGCCACGCCGGGTGGGACGGGGCCTGGTGGGGCTCGCGGGCGGCGTTGAACCCGCGGCCCTGGCCGACGATCGAGCACGAGGGCACGGCCTCGATCCGGACGAAGCTTCACGCGGCGCTCGCGCATGAAGACCCGGCGGCGAGGGCGGCGGCGGCCGAAGGGCTGGCGCCGGACCCGCGCTCGCGGGACCTGCTCCGCGGGCGGCTGACGGAGGAGCGGAGCCCGCAGGTCCGGCGGGCGCTCTTCGACGGGCTGACGCGCGCCGGCGCGGTGGATCCCGGAGCCTTCGTGGCGGGGCTGGACCCGGTCCTGCTCTCTCCGGCCTGCGCGCTGCTGCGGGATTCCGGGCCGGCGCTCGAGGCGCTGAAGAAGGCGCGGGAGCCGGGGCAGATCGTGGAGCTGCTGGGAGTGCTGGCGCGGCTGGGTCCGGCGGAGCCCGCGCGGCCGCTGCTGCGGCACGCCGACGCCCGGGTCCGGTCGGCGGCGGTGGACGTGCTTGGCGCGCGGGTCTGCCGGGAGGCCGTGCCGGAACTCCTGGCGCTTGGATTGGAGGGGCGGCCGGCGCTGCTGCGGATTCCGGACCTGCGGGCGGAAGAGATCTACCGGGAGGCTCTGCGGGGGCGGGACGCCGACGCGCGCCGCCTGGCGGGGGCGGCATTGCGAAGCCTGTCGCTTTCCTTCGAGGAGCCGCCGAAGGTGGATCCGGCGCTCCTGCTGGAGTCCTCGGGGGGCGATCCGGTCCGGGGCCGGCGGCTCTTCCACGAAGCGGGGCGGCTGGGCTGCAGCCGCTGCCACCAGGTGGGCGCGGAGGGGGGCGACGTGGGGCCGGAGCTGACGATCATCGGGGCGGTCTACGAGCGGCGCACGCTGGCGGAGCACATCCTCTTTCCGGACAAGCTCATCCACGGGGCCTACCGGAGCCATCTGCTGAAGCTGCGCTCGGGCGAGGTGCTCTCGGGGGTGCTGCGGCGGGAGGATCCCGACGAGATCGTGCTGGCCGACGCCGACGGGCGGGCGATCCGGGTGCGGCGTGCGGACGTGGAGGAGCGCCGGGTGGCCGAGCGCTCGATCATGCCGGCGGGCCTCGCCGACGGCCTTTCTGCCGCCGAATTCGCCGACCTCCTCGCCTACCTGGAATCGCTCAAGGGCGACGAGTAAGCCGCCGGCGTGCGGATTCGCGTTACAGCAGCCTCCTTCAGACGGAATAGGGGCGACGAACTGAAGGAGATCTCATGGTCGCATTCAACGCCCTTCCGGTCCGGACCTGCGCGGGAGCCCTGCTTTTCCTCGTGTGCCTGGGGGCGGCCGCGGCCGCCGACACGCCGCTGTCCGGCGAACTGGTGATCGTCAGGGATGCGGCCCGGCCGCAGACGGTCAACCATTCGGCGTCGATCGTCGAACTGCCGAACGGCGATCTGCTCTGCCTCTGGAACCACACGCCGCAGTCGAAACTGGGCTACGGCGACATCGTCTCGTCGCGGCTGCCGTTCGGCACCACGACCTGGACGCCGCCGCAAACCGTGCTCAGCGCGCCCTCGAGGGCCTACATCAACCCCAGCCTCTGCCTGGACAGCGACCAGGTCCTGTGGATGTTCTATGCCGTCTCCAACGAATCGTGGCTGTACATGAAGGACGACGGAACGCCCAACGACGCGAACATGCAGAACAGCTCGATGCTGTACCGGAAGTCGTACGACTACGGCGCGACGTGGGGCGAACCGAACCTGGTCCGCGGGCGGATGAACACCGGCGGCCAGGCCGGCTACCTCACCGGCGCGAAGCCGATCCTGCTGAAGAACGGCACCCTGATGGTCTCGACCTACCGGGACTTCAGCGTCCAGACGGCGTCTTCAAACGTCTGGAGCAAGACGGATTCGGCGGGGCTCGTGACGGCGGACGGCGGCCGCAGCTTCTCGGAGAGCAACGCCATCTACGACGGGCTCGGGACGGAATGGATCGCGATGCCCAGTATCCAGCAGGCGGCCGACGGCACGGTGCTGGTCTGGTACCGGACCCCGAACAGCCGGGCCGCGGGCAAGATGTACCGCGGCACCGCTTCGTCCGACGGTCTGACGTGGGCGCAGCCTTCGATCCCGTCCAACAGCCCCGACGGCTCGTAGGCGCGGCTGGACACGCTCAAGCTGGCGAGCGGGGGCTATCTGCTGGTGTGCACGCCGGGGGGCCGCTCGCAGGTGCGTTTTCTGCTGTCGGCGGACGACGGGGTCACCTGGAGTCACCAGCGGACGACCGACACGCTCGGCGGGCATGTCACGGTCTCGCCCGGGGTGTACACGGGCACGGTGTCGTATCCCTCCATGATCCAGTCCCGGGACGGCCTCATCCATGCCGTGCACACCTACGACGGCTACCACCAGATCAAACACGTCGTGCTGAGCGAGTCGTGGGTGGCGGGCGGGAGCACGAGCTACCGGCCGTCGGTGGGGGTGACGGCGCCGCTGAACGGCGCGTACGCCGTGTCGCCCTCGGTGACGCTCCGCGCCGTGGCGCGGGATCCGGACGGCCTGGTGGTGAAGGTCGAGTTCTTCGAGGGCGCGGTCAAGCTGGGCGAGGATGCGACGGCGCCCTATGAGTGGACGCAGGACTTCGGCGCGGGCGTGCACCGGGTCACGGCGCGGGCGGTCGACAACTCGGGCAACGCCACGACGAGCGCGTCGATCCGCTTCACGGTGGCCGCGGAGGCGGGGGCGCTCTCCGGAAGCATCGACACCGGCGCGAGCGGAAGCGTCGACCTGAACGCCGAGGGGACGGCCGACTGGATCCACCTGGGGCTGGGCAACGCGGCGGGCGCGCGGAACCGCAAGGCGGGGGCTTCGCTGCTGGGCGACGTCGTGGCGCTGGGCCAGACCCCGGTGCACGCCTACAACGACAGTCCGGTGTTGTTCAGTTGGAGCGGGGGGGCTCCCACGGCGTCGGCGGGATCATCGCCCCACGGCATCTACATCGACTACATGGGCAGCGGCTTCGAGGTGACGGCGCCCGCCGACACCGCGAGCCGCCGCTTGAAGCTGCACGTGGGCACGTATCTGAGCCGGGCGCGCTGCGACGCCTGGTTGAGCGACGGCAGCGCCGCGCGCTTCGTGGACAGCACGGTGCAGTCTCCCGGCGGCACGCAGACCGGGGTGTACACGCTGGACTACCGGGCGGGGTCCGCGGGGCAGACCCTGACGGTGCGGTTCATGCAGGACTACAACTTCGGCTCCAACAGCACGCCGGGGGCCGGGAACGTGGGGAACGTCGCGCTGCAGGCCGTGACCTTGAGCGTTACGGGGGGGTTGGCTGGCGGCGGCGGGAGCGGCTCCGGAGGCGGAAGCGGGAGTGGGAGCGGAAGCGGGAGCGCGGGGGGTGGTGGGGGAGGCGGCGGGGGGTGCGGCCTGCTCGGCCTGGAATGCGTCGTCTTCCTGATCCTGCCCAGGCTCCTGAAATCCCTGGGTCGCGGTTAGCGCCCCCATTCCTCCGGAGACGGCTTCAGCGCGAGGCGGGTCCGGGAGGACGTCCCGCAGGATCCGGGTGTCGCCAGGACCGCGAGCGACAACTCGCCCGACTCCGGGGCCGCGACCTCGAAGGCGAGCATCCGCGTGCCGGGATTGGGGGAGTCCCAGGCCTGCCGGGGCGCCGCGGTGTCCACGATCGTCCAGCAGGCGCCCGGAGGGGACAGGATGGCCAGCTCCAGGCGCGCCCCGCCCTGCGCGAGCCTGATGGAGGCGCCGCCCGGCTCGGCGGGCGTCCCCGGCGTGATCATGCCCCAGCGGACGCGGCTGCCGGGCGCCAGCCCCGTCAGGCGGTCCTGGATCAGCACTTCGCGCGACGGCAGGAGCGCCACGCCGCGGAAGGCCGACTTGAGCCGGCCCTCGTAGACCGCCCCCAGATCCAGCACGGAATGGGGGAAGGCCGCGTCGTCCGAGAAGCGCACGAAACGGCCCGACGCGGAGGCCTTCTGCAACCCCCCGTCGACGACCAGCGTGTTGTGCCCCTCGTTGCGCTGCCGGAAGATCTTCCAGCGGTCGGACTCCTGGCGCCGGTCCCAGAGGTTCATCCCGCGCGACTCGATGCCGTGGTATCCCTCCGCGCCCAGGTCCAGGGCCCAGCGGACTCCGTCGGCGTCCAGCACGAACGAGCCGATGTCCATGTGCCCGTGGTTCGCCGAAGGCGAGCCGCCCTTGAGGCCCACGAAGACGCCGTCCGCGCGGTCCCACGAGCTGCGGTGGACCGAGACGGGGACCTCGCCGTCGCCCTTCCAGTGCAGCGGCAGCCGCGGCGCCTCCTCGGCGGCCGGCTCGCGGAGCCACAGCAGGGTGAGGGCGTAGAAGCGGTCCCTCAAGGGCGCGGCGGGGTCGGCCCGGAGCAGGCGCAGGTCCTCCCGCAGCCAGTCGGGACGGCCGAAGCGGTCCGCGAACCAGAAGCGGAAGGGCTCGGCCCGGCGCGTCGCGGAGCCGTCGGCGTAGTTGAAGAACCAGCCCGAGGGGCCGCCGACGAGGTCCGGGTAGGCGCCGGTCTCGGAGAAGCCGGGGGCCTTCGAGAGGCCGAAATCGGTCCCGAGGGCGCTCTCCAGGGCGGCGATGAGGAGGACGTTGTAGCCGGTCCCGTAGGACCAGTAGCCCGGCCCCTCGGGGTAGGAGCCCTTGGGGGAGTAGGCGTCCATCGAATGGACGACGTTTTGCAGCGCGTTGTGGACGGTCTTCGAGGCGAGTTCCGGCTCGTCCTCCAGGACGGCGAGGGCGCCGGCGCTGAGCCCGCCGTGGCAGACCTGGCCCCAGTTGTTGCGCGCCTTCACCCAGCCCTTGTGGGCGGTCTTGAAGGGCAGCTCGAGGCCCTTCCGGACGATGGCGGCGCGGATTTCGGCGCGGGCCTCCTCCCCGAGCCGGTCGTACAGCCAGTCGTAGCCGAGCGCGAGCGCGAACGTCATCTCGGCCGTGTCCAGGAAGTGGGAGGGATTCCAGTCCTCGAAGCGGGCGGCCGCGAGCATCTCCTGCCCGGCGCGCCGCGCGTAGCGTTCGTCGCCGCTGAGGTGATAGGCGGCCGCGAGGGTCGAGACGCGCTGGACGCAGGTCCGCGAGACGCCCAGGAGGCGCCGTCCCTCGAGCTTGCGCGCGACCGGCGGCTCGTCCAGGAGGCGGCCGGCGGACTTCAGCAGCTCCCCGGCGACGGCGCGGCGGAGCCCGTCGCCGGCGCCCAGGGCCTTGAGTCCGGCGGCGGTCGTCAGCAGGCGCGGGTGCGCGCGCGGCGCGGCGTCGATCTTCGCCCGCACCTCCTCGAGGGTCGCGGCGGGGGGATAGGCCTGGAGGGTCAGGGCCAGGAGAAGCGCGCTCATCGAGAAGTCCTTTCGTTGCAGGCGCGGGCGGGCCGGTTCAACCCCGGGAAGACCTTCTGCCTCCTCTACGCCGTCCGCGGCCCCCTAAGCTGAAATAAATAACCGCGTTACACAACGGGCCCCGGCCGCGGCGCGTAGGGTGGGTAGAAGCCGGGAGGAACGATGCGGACCAGGAACGCGGCGGGGGAGGCCTCCCGAAGTCCGCGGCCCGGTCCCCGCGGGAGAAGATGATCGCGCTGGCCCTGGCCGTCCTGTGCTCCCTGCAGGAGGCCCCCGCGCCGGAGTCGCTGCGCGGCGGGCTGGAGGCGCCGCTCCTCTTCGTGAAGCGGCACTCGTTCAAGGGCCTGCACATCTACGACACCTACTACAAGTGGGACCCGGGCGGCGGGATCTACATTCTCGAGAATCCCGCGGATCCGCCCGCCCGCCGCCGCATCCGCGCGCTGGTCGATCCGTCGACCCCCGGGTCGCCGGGCGCGGGCGTCTACACCCATCCGGAACTCTCCTGGGACGCCTCGCGGGTCGTCTTCTGCTTCAAGGGAAGCCCAAAGGGATGCACCTCGATCTACGAGGTCGGGATCGACGGCCGCGGGTTGCGGCGGCTCACCGACCCCTCCCCGGCCTGCGGGGCCTACAAGGGCGTGCACGCCGGGATCCACGACGTCGCCCCCGTCTACCTGCCGGACGGCCGCATCGCCTTCACGTCCACGCGGCCCCAGGGCCTCGTCCCCTGCGCCAACGAGGGCGTCAACATCCTCCACGTCATGAACGGGGACGGGTCGGACGTCCGGCCCATCTCGGTGAATCCGGTCAACGAGTTCGACCCGGCGGTGATGCCGGACGGAAGGATCGTCTACGGCCGCTGGGAGTACGTGGACAAGACCGCGCTCACCCAGCAGGGGCTCTGGAGCGTGTTCCCGGACGGGACCCAGGAAACCGCCGTCTACGCGAACAACATGGCGGTGCCGGAGGCGGTGCTCGACCCCCGGCCCGTGCCCGGCCGTCCCGAGCTCCTGGCGGTCACGCTCGCGCCGCACAACGCCCCTCCCCGGGGGACCGTGGCGATCGTGGACACGCGGATGGACAAGAACGACCCCGCGGCGATCCGGAACTTCGAGTTCCCCGCCGAACCCACGCGCGATCGCGGCGACTCCTGCGAGCCCTGGCCGCTCTCCGAGGACCTCCTCCTCTTCAGCGGGCGTCCGAAGGGGCGGGTCCGGAACGTCCTCGAACTGATCCACCGCGACGGCCGGCGGGAGCTGCTGCTCGACGACCCCGATATCTGCCTGCACTCCCCGATGCTGGTGAAGCCGCGGCCCCGGCCGGCCGCCGTCCCGGACCTGTCCCGCCGGGAGCTGAAGACGGGCGCCTTCCTGGTGCAGGACGTGACGCGGGGGCTGGAGGGGGTCCGGCCGGGCGACGCGCGCTGGATCCGGGTGGTGGAGGAGACCTCGCGGGTGAGCCCCTCGCCGGGAGGCGCGTTCAACCAGACCTTCGTCGTGAGCGCCGTGCTCGCGTGGAGCGTGAAGAACGTGCTGGGGGTCGCGCCGGTGGAGGCCGACGGATCGGCGCATTTCGAGGCCCCGTCGGGCCGGGCGCTCTACTTCCAGGTCCTCGACGCCGAGGGCCGGATGCTTCACGGGATGCGGACCTTCGTGCAGGCCGTGCCCGGGACGACGCGCTCCTGCGTCGGCTGCCACGAGCCCAAGCGCTCGGGCGCGTCCTCGGCGCCTCCCCCGCCGTCCGCCGTCCGCAGGCCGCCGTCTGCGCTGCGGCCCGAGTCGTGGGGCAGCGGGCCGATCGACTACCCCTCCCGGGTGCAGCCGGTGCTGGACCGCCGGTGCACGTCCTGTCACGGCGGGGCCGGCGGCTTCGCCGGGGGGCTCGACCTGAGCGGCGGCTGGACGGAGTACTTCTCGAACAGTTATGAGTCGCTGACGAGCCGGCGCGGCACGCAGCTGCGCGCGCACCTCATCGCGGGCATGGACACGATGAACGGCACCAGCCTGCATTCGTCGAAGATCCTGCCTCCCGGGACCTACGGCTCGGGCGGGGCCCCGCTGGCGCGCCTCCTGGTCGAGGGGCACGGGGGGCGCCTCGCGGACCTGACGCGGGAGGAGCGCGACCTCCTGCTGGCGTGGATCGACACGAACGGCGTCTACCACGGAAGCTGGGATTACACCGCCCAGGGCCCGCGGGTGGCGGCCTGGACGGCGGCGAAGGACGCGCTGCTGCAGGAGATGAAGCCCGCGGGCTGCCTGCGCTGCCACGATCCGAAGCGTTTCGAGACGGACTGGATCAACCTGCAGCGTCCCGAGTGGAGCCGGATCCTGCGCGCGCCGCTGGCGGCGGGCGGGCCGGGGCTCGGCGTGGCCGCGTGCCGCGCGCGGCCCACGGGGGCCGCCGAGACGCGCCTGCGCATGCTGCTCGACGGCGTCTACCACCACGGCATCCGGCCCCTGGAGACCTTCGAGCGCGCGCCGTCGCCGCCGCCCCCCGCGGCGCCGCCCGCCCCGAGCTTCGCGTCGGAGGAGGATCCCCGCTACCGGGCCATGCTCGCCGTCATCCGCCGCGCCCGGGAGCAGGCGCTCGCCGTCCCGCGCCAGGACATGCCCGGCGCCCCGCTCCTGCCGGGCGCGCCGCGCCTCTTCGTGGTCCCGGACGCCCCGGCGGAGGCGCCGGCCCTCTCCGCCTCCGTGGGGCCCGACGGCGCGGTGGAGCTGTCCTGGCCGCGCGAGGCGCTGACCTTCGGGCTGGAGGCGGAGCTGCACCGGGCGCCTCCCGGCGCCGGCGGAGACTTCGTTCCGAACGCCGCCACGCTCCTCGCGTCGACCACGCTCGGGCGCCGGGTCGATCCCGCCGCGCCTCCGGGCCCGGCCCGCTACGCCCTGGTGATCGCCGGCGACCGGGGCACCCGGAGCCGTCCGTCCCGGGTTTCGGTCCTCGTCCCCGAAACGCCCGCGCCCGCCGCCCCGCGCGGCCTGGCGGCCCGGGTCGTCGCCGACGGGGTCGAGCTGACCTGGTCGAACCCGCATCCCGGGGCCCTGACCTACGAGATCCTCCGGGACGGCGCCCTGCTGTCCCGCACCGCGACCTCGGGTTTCTTCGTCGACCGGCCGCCGGCGGGCGCGATCCCGTCCTACCGGATCCGCGCGGTCGACCGGCGCGGACGTTCCGGGCCGGAGTCGGACCCGGTCCGCTGATCCGCGCCGCAATCGAGGCGCGCGTTTACGGCGGGCCCGGGGGCGCCGGCACGGGCCGGGCGAGGGCCTTTCGCAGCGGGACGGCGTCGCCGAACAGGGCGCGGTACGCGGCCTCCGCTTCGGCGGACTCGTCCAGGACCCGCCCCTTCGTGACGACGTTGAATTCGTCCCGCTGGTACTCGACGGTGCCGAGGTAGACGGCGCGGTCGTCGGGAGCCAGCTCCAGCCGGAGGCCGCCGGGAAGGCCGTAGGTGTCCGCGGGGCCGTACCCCAGCGACGTGTAGATGACCCCCATGGCGAGGTGCGTGGGCCGGCGGGGCAGGGGGACGAAGACGAGTTCCCCCAGCCGGACCAGGCTCATCTGCTTCGAGCGCTTGGCGTCGACCATGGGCACGCGGCTGGCGTGCTCGTCGTCGAAGTAGATCTGGGCCGCATTCCGAAAACGTCCCACGTAGGGGTTGAGGACCTGTTCGTCGCGGGTCAAGGGGGGCGTGAGACGGACCTTGAAGACGGCGAGGGCCCGGTCGTCGGGGACGTCCCCCCAGTCCTCCGCGTGGGGGATCCCCTTGCCCCAGCAGGCCGCGAGGAGGAGGGGGAGGGCGATCAGCGGAAGTCGGATCATGGCTTGGGGAGGGCCTCGATGCGGGAGCGGATCTTGGACGCCCAGGAGGTGTCGCCCGCGTAGGGGAGCAGGCGTTCGAGGAGTTCGCGCTCGGTGGGGCGCGCGGCGGGGAGCAGTTCCGCGGGGCCGCGGGTGCCGCTCGGGGCGTGGACCTTGAAGGACCCGAGGTAATGCAACCCGGATTCGGGGAGCCGGAAGCCCCCCTGCTGGGCGGGGAAGGAGTAGGTGAATTCCCGGACGCCGCTGAAGAAGCGCCGCCAGAATCCGGCGCGGCCGCCGAGGGACGTGAGCTGGTAGGAGCCCGGGGGAAAGCCTTCGCG
Organism: uncultured Planctomycetales bacterium; assembly: GCA_964619955.1. Taxonomy (GTDB): domain Bacteria; phylum Planctomycetota; class MHYJ01; order MHYJ01; family JACPRB01; genus JACQFK01. The sequence goes on along the minus strand of CAZUJF010000007.1, from coordinate 29,324 downwards.
GTAGGCCATCCCCTCGGCGGTGCGGAGGTGGAAATAGGGTTTGTCGATCTTCGGCAGGGCCTGGCGGACGACGACGGAGTCCAGGGTGCAGGGGGCGTCGCTCATGTCCACGTGCATGTAGATGAGGATGCCGTCGGGATGCTCCCCCTCTTCGAGGTCCGGGCCGAGCCCGCAGCCCAGCGCGGTCAGGACGAGGGTCGGGACCAGGGCGAGGGACCAAGGCTTCATCAGGTGTCGATCGCCTTCTTCAAAAAGACCTTTAAACCGGTTCAATGATATCACGAGAGGGGGAGGGAGGCGGGGGAAACCCGGCCGCCCCTACTCCCGGATCCAGAGGACCTGCACGCCCTCGGCCGCGAGACGCCCTGAGAGGCGCCCGTTGGTCAGCGACAGCGTCGCGGGCCGCCCGGCGAAGGCCGCCTCCACCCGCCCGAGGACGCCCCCGGGGAGCGGCAGCGCGACCTCCTGTGCCTCCCCGCTCACGGACGCCGCGATCACCAGCGTGCGGTCCGCCAGCTTCCAGGCGGCGTGCACCACCCGGGCCGCCGCGTCCTCCTCCCGGGGCCAGGTGGACCGGGCCCCGTCGAGGAAGGCCGGTGCCAGGGCGCGCAGCTCGCCGGCGAGCCGGGACGCCTCGGCCCAGAGCTCCGGCCGCTCGACCGCATGGCTGCCGCCGTTCGTCGCGGCGCTGCCGTCGTAGAAGGTGTAGTAGAGGACTCCGTTCACGCCGGCCGCGAGCGCCTGGTAGGTCATGTTCGAAAGCTCGGACGGCGTCGGCCACCTCCATTGGGAACCCTTCCGGTTCCATCGGAAGCACTGGAGATTCGCGAGCACCGCATGGGATCCCGCCCGGCGGGCCTTGTCCACCGTCCGCTTCATGCCCCAGAACACGCGCGCGCGGTGGTTGCCCCCCGCGTGCGGGCCGGGGGCGAAGTCGAAGCCGCCGTGCCGGCCGTGGACGGGATCCCAGGGGATGGGGTAGTTCTGCATCCCGACGGCGTCCAGGCCCGTCTGGAGGAAGGCCTCGGCGGGAGTCTCGCCGAGCCAGGCCTCCCCGGAGTTATAGGCGCTGGCGTAGAGCAGCTTGCCGGGGGCGGCGGCGCGCACGCGCTCGATCCTCCGGCGCAGCTCCTCCGGCTTCAGCTCCCCGGTCACGTCGTCCCCGACGATCCAGCCGACCACCGCGGGGTGGTCCTTGTCCCGGGCCGCCACCTTCTCCAGGTGCTTCGCGTTGACCTCGGGGATGAGCCGGAGCCCGAGGCGGCGGGCGGCGTCGAGGGTCTCCCGGGTGTCCTCCCGGAGATCGACGGTGCAGAGGACGGAATCGAAACCCGCGCGGGCGATTTCCGCGAGATCGCGGCGCAGGGGCTCCCCCATGCGGTCGTCCACCCAGGAGACGTGGTAGATCCCGACGGGGAACCAGGGCTTCCCGTCGACGAGCGGGGCGCCGTCGGGGCGGACGGGCGGGGACTGCAGGGCTGCGAGGAGCGCGGCGAGAGCGATCATACAGACTTCAACTCGCGCGGAGGCCGCGAGTGGCGCTCCTCCCGCCGGGATGCATCGCGGGCGGGGAGGAAGACGGGAGGGCGCGGGGCCCGATGGGGTATGATCGGGCGCGGACGAGGGCGCCTGCCGGCGGGCGGGCTCGGGTTGTCCGGGTTGGGAGAAATCGCATGACCGAGATCCGGCGGGCGCCGCCCTTCTGGCGGAACGAGGACTGGCTGGCCGTCTTCCTCGGGGGCGCGGTGATCGCTCTGCTCCTCGCGGGCGCGCGGCCCTCCCTGCCCCGGTTCAAGTGGGCCACGGACGGCCAGTACGTCGAGGCGGCCGCCGCCCAGCGTCCCCGTCTGGAAGGTCTCGTGAAAGACGCCGCGGAGGGCGGCGAGCCGGCCCTGGCGGCGGCGGGCGGGGCGCTCCTGAAGGCCGTCGACGGCGGCACGCGCGCCGCGACCGCCCTCGCGGCCCGGCAGCTCAAGACCGCGGCCGCGGACGTCCGCGAGCCGAAGCTGCGGAAGCGCGCCGAAACCCTTCAGAAGGAACTGGGCGGCATCGCCGAGGCGGAACCGGGGCGCCTCGTCGGCCCGGGCAACCTCGGGAGCCTCGCGCTCCTGGGCCTGGCGATCCTGCTCCTCTCGATCCCGGGCGTCGTCCTCCTGGGGGGCCGTCCGCTCCCGTATGCGGCCGGCTTCGGGATCGTCTTCCTCCTCTCCTCGGCCGCCCAGGGGATCGCGGGAAACAGCGGGGTGCACTACTGGGGGCTCGAATACGTCCTCTTCGCGCTCGCGCTCGGGCTCGCCGTCGGGAACGCCGCGCCGCTGCCGGAGTGGCTGCGGGCCGCGGCGCGGACGGAGTATTTCATCAAGACCGGCCTGGTCCTCCTGGGCTGCACCGTGCTCTTCCACGAGATCCTCCAGGCGGGTCCGCGGGGCATGGCCCAGGCCCTGCTGACGGTCGTGGCGGTCTGGTACGTCTGTTATCTGCTGGCGCGGCGCCTCAAGGTGGACGGCGAGCTCTCGGTGATGCTGTCCACCGCGGTGTCGATCTGCGGGGTCTCGGCCGCCATTGCGGCGTGCGGCGCGATCCAGGGGGACCGGAAGAAGCTGTCCTACGTCACGTCGCTGGTCCTGCTCGTGGCGCTTCCGATGATGGTGGTCATGCCCTGGATGGTGAGGGTGCTGGGGATTCCCGAGGCGGTCGGGGGCGCCTGGATGGGCGGGACGCTGGATACCACGGGTTCGGTGGTGGCCGCCGGGGCCCTGATCAGCGAGAAGGCGATGCAGACGGGGGTCATCGTCAAGCTCTCCCAGAACGTGCTCATCGGGGGCGCCGCGTTCGTGCTGTCGACGTGGTGGGCGTTGCGGAAGACCTCCCCGGACGGAGGAACGGTGCGTCCGTCGCTCGGCCTCATCTGGGAGCGTTTCCCCAAGTTCGTCCTGGGCTTCCTGGCGGCCTCGCTGCTTTTCTCGTTCGCCCTGCCCGCGACGGCCGTTGCGGCGACGAAGGAGGTCCTGTCGGGGGCCCGGACGGCCTTCTTCGGCCTCGCCTTCGTGTCCATCGGGCTGGAAACCCGTCTGGCGGATCTCCTCACGATGGATCGCGGCCGTCCCATCGTGGCGTTCCTGGGCGCCCAGGCCTTCAACATGGCCTGGACCCTTCTGCTGGCCTGGCTGCTCTTCGGGGGAGGCCTGATCCCGGCCTGATCCGTCCGGCGCCCGGCCACTCTCCGGGCAAGACCCCCGCGGCCCCTGGAAAGGTCAGGGCTTCGAAGGGAAGGGAGGCAGGGTCCGAAGCCGGGCGCCGAGCTCGGCGACGATGCCGGCGTGCTGCGCGGAAACCTCGTGCAGCTCCTCGGGGTCTCGGTCGTGATCGTAGAGTTCGGTGCCGCCGTCGCTCCAGCGGGTGAGCCGCCAGCGGGCCGTGCGGACGCTCTGGCCGTGCAGCCTATCCGATCGCGTGAGCAGCGTGAAGGCGGCGTCCTTGAGGGAGGCGCCGGGGTCGGCCAGGATCGGACGCAGACTGGAGCCGGCGACCGGGTGGGGCAGCTTCAGCCCGCAGAGGTCGGCGACGGTGGGGTACAGGTCGACGAACTCGACGAGCGAGCGGCTGACCTGCGCGCCCTTCATGCCCGGCGCGGCGATGATGAGCGGCGCCCGGCAGCTGCGCTCGAAGAGGGTGTTCTTGTTCCACCATTGCCGCTCGCCGGTGTGGTAGCCGTGATCGCCGACGAAGAGGACGAGCGTCCTGTCCCAGAGCTTGTGCCGGTCGAGCGCATCGAGCACGCGGCCCAGCTGCGCATCCATGAAGCTCGTGCCGGCGCAGTAGGCGCGGAACAGCTCGCGCCATTCCTGGTCGGTGAATTTGGCGAAAGCTTCGCCATAGGCCCCCGAGCCCACGGCCACCTTCCGGGCCGGGGTCATGTCGGCGGGATCGCGCCAGGGCTTCAGCGATTCCGCCGGATACAGGTCGAAGTATTTCTTCGGCGCGATGAAGGGGTCGTGCGGTTTCATGAAGCCGCAGCCGATGAACCACGGCGTGTCGCCGAGCTTCTCGATCATCGCCACCGTGGCCGCGGCGATCTGGCCGTCGGGCTGGTCGTCATCCGCGCCGTCGGCGGCGCCCCAGTGGCACCAGGGGAGCGCGCCGGCGGTGACGTCGCGTCCCTCGAGCAGGGTCTTGCCGGTCTTCGTGGCTTGAAAGGTCTGGGCCGCGTGCCAGGACTTGCCGGCGTCCAACCAGCGCTGCCGGGCCTCGGCATTGTTGCCGCCGCCGAGGTGGTAGAGCTTCCCGAACGCGTGCGACTGCCAGCCGGCCTCCTTGCAGAGTTGCGGCAGGGTGACGATGTCCGGCAGCTTCTGTCGCAGGGGGATGTCGTTGCCGACGATGCCCGTCTGCTCGGCCCGCAGTCCCGTCATCAGGCTGTTGCGGCTCGGATTGCAGACGGGGTACTGCACATAGGCCCGCTCGAAGGTGGTGCCGCGGGCGCGGAGCCGGTCGAGATGGGGGGTCTTGACGACGTCCTTGGTGAAGGCCCCCCCGAAGTCGCGCAGATCGTCGGCCATGATGAGCAGGACGTTGAGCTTGTCCGCTCCGGAGGACGGATCGGCGGCGGGCAGCGCGTGCAGCGGCGCCAGCAGCAGGGCGGCGAGGAGGGGGAGGACGGGTTTCATGAGGGATCCCTTGTATCACACGGAGGATCAAGGCCGGACCTAAGTCCTATACGCCGGTTCCAGTCCGCGTGCGCTGCGCTTTCGGGGAGGGAGCGGGAAGCGCTATAATCCCGCGGCCATGAGACCGTTCAGGACGCTCGTCGACCGCGTGGAGCGGGAGTGGACCCGGACGCGGGGCCGGCTCGCCGCGTTCCCGGAGCTCGCCGCGCGGCTCCTTCGGGACTTCGACTACGACCTGACCCAGGATCAGCTGGATCGGGCGCTGGCGCGCGGGTTCCGGGACGGCGGCCGGCTGCCGGAGCAGGTCAGCCTCCACAACACGTTCGGACAGCCTCCGATCACGCTGTTCAACAACGGGCGTCTCGTCGTGGATCTCTACCTCTGGGTGGCGGCCGACACGACGATCCACAGCCATGGATTTCGCGGGGCCTTCCGGCTGCTTCACGGGCGTTCGCTGCAGGAAACCTACTCGGTCAAGGTCTCCCGCCGGATCGCGCCGGGGGTCCTGCAGTGCGAGCTCGGTCTCCCCCAGATGACGATCCTGGAGCCCGGCGATGTCCGCGTCATCCTGCCCGGCGCAAAGCTGAGACACCGGGTGATCCATCTGGAAAAGCCGACCGTCACGCTCTGCGTGAAGACGATCAACGAGCCGGGCCTCCACCAGTGGGACTACTATCCGGACGGGCTGGCGCTGCAGCGCCTGGACCTGGCCCCGGAGCTCATGAAGGAGGTCTATTACTTCGACTACCTGCTCGGCCGGAACGCGGCGCTGGCGGCCCGCCAGCTCCGGGCGATGGTCGGCGCGGCGAGCGTCGTGATGCGGATGACCCTGTATGAGGCTCTTTGCGGGGGCGTCCTGGAAGTTTCCGAGGAGGCCGTCGACCGCTGCCTGGCGGAGATCCGGAGGATCCACGGGAAGGCGGACTGGTTCCGTCGCCGCGTGCCCCCGGGGCCGCCGCCTCTGAAGGAGCTGCAATTCGCCGGATGCGCGTCATCGCTGGAGCGGCTGGTGGCCCACGTCATCAACAGCGGATTTGATCTGAAGACCATCGCCCCTCATCTGACCCGGGTGGCCGGCCGCCGCCTGAAGCGAAGCGACGTGTCGAAGGTGCTGCGCTCGCTCCTGGACTGCGAATTCATCTTCGGGTGCCGCCTGTCGCCGGAGGACCGGGCGGCGGTGAAGGAGGCGGTCCTGCGGCCGGAAGGGAAGCTTCCCCGTCATCTGGAGGCGTTCGGCCAGATCCGCCGGATGCGCAAGTTCCTGCGGATGTTCGGCAGGGCGAAAGACCTATAAATCGGTTCAGGTGCAGTTCGAACGGGGGAGGCCCGGGCTGTTCTCCTCGTGAACCCGGGGCTCAGGTGCGCCAGAGTGTCGGATCCCGGTGCTTGAGGGCATCCCAGCGATCCGCCAGATCCAGGTAGGCGTCGTGCCAGCCATTCGTCATTGCGATTTCCTGGATCGGCCCCGTCGGCGCAAACTGAATGGAGGCGAACTCCGGCCGCGGAGCTTCCGCCGGATCGGCCAGGTGTCGCAACATGGCCCGCAAAGTGGCCGCACACTCTTCCGGGCTCTCGTCGGGCCAACCATCCCGCGTCGAGCGCTCCACCAGCGCTAGCGTTTCGCGTAGCAGCGCCTCCCAAGGCTTGTGATCCATACTTGCCTGCTTGATCTTACCCTCGTCGGACATCTATGCCGGATCATACCCGGGCCCCGCGCCCGATCCTCCTAGCTCATCTCTTGGGCTGGGGCTTGGAGGGCAAAGGGCCGCGGGTCTTGAATGGCGCTACAACCCCTCGAGCACGAAGGCGAGGGCGTTCTGCAGGTGGGCGCGCATGGCGGACTCGGCCGCGTCCGGGTCGCGGCGCTCGAGCGCCTGAATGACCGCCTCGTGCTCGCCGTGCGCCAGGCTCATGCGCGCGGGCGCGAGCTTCAGCAGCTGCATGACCCGCACCCGCCGGTAACAGCGCACGACCTCCTGGCTCAGCGCGCCGTTCTTGCAGGCCTCCGCGACCCGCAGGTGGAATTCGTTGTCCAGGTCCAGCATCTCCCGCTTCCGCTCGGGCTTTCCCGCGAGCGCGGCGCAGCGCGCGGCCACCGCCCGCAGCGCGTCGAGCGCGGCCTTGTCGATGCGCTCCGCCGCCAGGCGCGCCGCCCCACACTCGAGGATGGCGCGCAGCTCGAAGGCCTCCAAGACGTCCTGGCGCTCCAGCCGGATCACCGTCGTGCGCCGGTTGGGGTTGTTCGTGACCAGGCCCTCCGCCGCGAGGCGCGAGATCGCGTCCCGCACCGGACTCGGACTTACCGTCAGCTCCTGCGCGATGTCCGCCACGTTCAGCGCCGCGCCGCTGGGCAGGGAGCCGGAGAGGATCGCCTCCACCAGCCGCTCGTGGACCTTCTCGGAGAGCGAGCTGCGCGTCAGCGCCGCCCCGGACGCCGCCAGCGCGCTCATCGCTGCGCCGGCCCCGCGAGCACCTTGCCGTCCATCTCGATCACATGCACCTCGTGGATGCCGTGCGGCCGCTCGTCGCTGTACGTCCACACGAGCTTCTTCTCGCGGGTCACCTCGAGCAGCTTGATGCCCTTGGCGCCCGTCGCGTAGCTGCAGATCACCGTGTTGCCGTTCGGCAGCCGCTGCGCGCCGCAGGGGTCGTTCAGCAACGGCTTGGGCAGGTCGTCGTTCGTCAGTTTCCACACGATCGCGCCCGCGGCATCGAACTCGATCACCATGTTCCCGTGCGTGCAGTTCACGAGGGTGTTTCCGTCGGCCAGGCGGATCGCCGTGAAGGGCCAGCTGTCCTTCGGCGCGTCCGGCGTGCGCGCCTCCCAGGCCGTCGTCCCGTCCGCGCGGTACTCGCGCACCACGCGGTCGAGCAGATGGGGGACGAGGTAGTTCCCGTTCGCGAGTTTGCGGGCCATGCGGGTCTGCATGTGGTGATTGGAGGTCTGGCACTTGAGCGCGACCTCGACGTGCACCTTGCCGGCGCGGTCGACTTCGAGCAGCCGCGGCTTCGGTCCGGACTCGGTCAGCAGGAAACGGTTGCCGGGCAGGGCCTGGACCGTGTCCACCTCGCTCTGCGTCCCCTTGAATTCGAAGAGCGTGGTTCCGGCGCGGTCGACTTCGACGATCGCCCCGGAGGGGTACTTTTTGCTCTTGGACAGCGCGAGCAGGAATTTGCTGTCGGGCAGGACCCAGCCGTCGCGCGTGGAATGGGGGTAGCTCCACTGGATCGAGCGGTCCGCGCCGATGAGCAGCGTCGAGCCGCCCGTCGCGAGGAAACTCCGCGTGGGTTCGGGGTCTTGGGTCGTCAGGAGGATCGCGAGCAGGACGATCATGTCGTAAAAATATCATATATCAAATATGATTGCAAGCTTTCGACGTACTGATATAGTGGGCCGACCGATGACTTCGATGTGGGATAGACTTCCTCCGCGTATGCGCGTGGGGTGGGTGCTCGGACTGCTCCTGGGGGGCTCCGCCGCGGGGGCGGCTCCCGAGGATGACGTCCAGTTCTTCGAGCAGCGCATCCGTCCCGTGCTCGTCGATCACTGCTATTCCTGCCACAGCGCCCAGGCGAAGAAACTCAAAGGCGGCTTCCGCGTCGACAGCCGGGATCTCCTGCTCAAGGGCGGCGACACGGGTCCCGGCTTCGTCCCCGGCCACCCGGAGAAAAGCCTGCTCGCCGAAGTGCTGTCCTGGAGCAACCCCGACCTGAAAATGCCGCCCAAGACCAAACTCGCACCGGCCCAGGTCGCCGACCTGAGCGAGTGGATCCGACGCGGCGCACCCTGGCCGGGATCCGGGGAAGCCGCCGGAGCCGCGGTCGCCGCCTTCGACCTCGCCGGCCGCAAGGCCGCGCACTGGTCCTGGAGCCCGCTGAGCGACCCGGTCCCGCCCTCCGTCCGCAACAAGACCTGGCTCCGGAACCCGCTCGACGCCTTTGTCCTTGCGAAGCTCGAAGGGAAGGGGCTCGCGCCCGCCGCGCCCGCCGCGCCGCGCGACCTCATCCGCCGCCTCAGCTTCGACCTCACGGGCCTGCCGCCCGCGACCGCGGAGGTCGAGGACTACGTCCGCGATCCCTCCGAGAGCGCGACCGCGGCGCTCGTCGACCGCCTGCTCGCCTCGCCGCAGTTCGGCGAAACCTGGGGCCGGCACTGGCTGGACCTCGTCCGCTACGCCGAATCCCGCGGCCACGAATTCGACCACACGATCCCCAACGCCTGGGTCTACCGCGACTACGTCCTCCGCGCCTTCAACGCCGACGTGCCCTACCCGCAGTTCGTCCGCGAGCAGCTCGCCGGCGACCTGCTGCCCGAGCCGCGTCTGCATCCCACCGAGGGCTTCAACGAGTCCGTGCTCGGCACCGGCTGGTGGTACCTCGGCGAATGGATCCACTCCCCGGTCGATCCGCGGCTCGACGAGATGGACCGCGTGACGAACCAGATCGAGGTGCTCGGCAAGTCCTTCCTCGGCCTGACGATCGCCTGCGCGCGCTGCCACGACCACAAGTTCGATGCGATCTCCCAGAAGGACTTCACCGCGCTCGCCGGCTTCCTCCGCAGCGCGGACTACCGCCTCGTCCGCTACGACACGGTCGAGGAGGAGAAGCGCACGGCCGCGAAACTCGCCGCGCTGGAGCCGGTCGCCGCCGCCGTCCCCGCGCCGCCACCGGCCGCGCTCGAGGGCTTCGACATCGTCGCCGACTACCGCCGGTCCGAGGCGCCCTGGGCGCAGGACGGGGTCGCGTTCCGCTGGTCGCCGGGCGGCCCCGTGTGGAGCCTCGATCCGGAGCGGCCCGTTCACGCGATGATCCCGGTCCCCGGGCTTGTCTACGATCCCTTCTGGGACGTGCTCAAGATCGCGCCCGGGCAGGAGCACGACGCCGGCAAGCGGAAGTGGATGGACGCCGGCCGGCGCGTGCGCGGCCCCGAGTTCGAGATCACCCGGCCGCGCGTCTACTCGCTCGTGACGGGCTCGGCCTGGGCGTTCGCGTCCGTGGACAGCCACCGCATGGTCGAGGGGCCGCTGCACGGCGCGACGATCGCGGAATCCAAACCCGGCGGCCGGCGCTGGATCTCGCACGACCTGCGCGCCTACGTCGCCGGCGGCAAACCCGTGCACCACGCCCACGTCGAGTTCACGCCGCGCTCCCCGGACTTCGCCATCCACCTGATCGTCCAGGGGGACCGGGAGCCGCCCGACCCCTTCGCCGCTGCGCCGGCCCTTGCGGAGCCTTCGCCCGAGTCCGCCCGCGAACTCGTCCGGGCCCGCCGCGCCCTGGCGGACGCGATGCGCCAGGAGTCCCGTCTGGCCGTCGGCATCGTGGACGGGACCCCCTCGGACGAGCGCCTGTTGGTCCGCGGGTTTTCCGGCGCACCGAAGGACGTCGTTCCGCGGCGCTTCCTCGAAGCGCTGACGCAGGCGCCGGCGGGGAACCGTCTCGACCTGGCGCGCCAGATCACGGATCCGAAGCTGACGCCGCTGTTCCCGCGCGTGATCGTGAACCGGATCTGGCATCATCTGTTCGGACGGGGGCTGGCGGCCACGGTCGACGACTTCGGCAAGATGGGCCTGCCGCCCACGCATCCCGAGCTGCTCGACCACCTCGCCGCGCGCTTTCTGGACGACGGCGGCTCGATCAAGGCCTCGATCCGGCGGATCGTGCTCTCGGCGGCCTACCGGATGTCGAGCACGCCGCTCCCGGGCGCGCTCGAGGCGGATCCCGGCAACACGCTCCTGCACCATCACCTGCCGCGGCGCCTGACGTCCGAGGCCGTGCGCGACGCGATGCTCGCCGTCTCGGGCCGCCTCGACAGAACGCTGCACGGCCCGCCGGTCGCGGTGCAGCTCGACGGCTTCCAGGACGGCCGCGGCAAGCCCGGCTCGGGTCCGCTCGACGGCGCCGGCCGCCGCAGCGTCTACCTCGGCGTGCGGCGCAACTTCCTCTCGACGATGCAGCTGGCGTTCGACTTCCCGCAGCCCTTCAGCGCGATGGGCCGCCGCAGCGTGTCGAACGTCCCGGCCCAGGCGCTGATCCTGCGCAATCATCCGTTCGTCCACGGCCAGGCGGCCTTCTGGGCGGCGCGTCTGGCGAAGGAGGGGCGTCCCGCGGCGGAGCGCATCGACGGGATGTTCCGCGCGGCGTTCGGCCGTCCCACGGACGCCGCGGAACTCGAGGCGGCGGCGGCCTATCTGAAGGACACGGGCGATGCCTGGGAAGGCCTCGCGCATGCCCTCTTCCAGGCGAAGGAATTCATCTTCCTGAGGTGATGATGGGCCACTCCTGCGGACGGGTCCGGGAACTCCTCACGCGGCGCGAGCTGCTGACGCGCGCGGCGGGCGGCTTCGGCTCCGTCGCGCTCTCGAGCCTCATGGCGGACCCCGCGTTCGCGCAGGACGGCCGCCGCGGGCTGCATCATCCCGCCCGGGCGAAGAGCGTGATCTTCCTCTACATGGACGGCGGGGTGTCCCAGGTGGACAGCTTCGATCCCAAGCCGATGCTGGACCAGCACGACGGCAAGGATCCGCAGAAGGTGATCGGCCGGGTCGAGAAGACCCAGTTCGACAACGTCGGGAAGGTCATGCGCTGCCCCTGGCCGTTCGCGCAGCACGGGAAGAGCGGGATGTGGATCAGCGGCCTCTTCCCGCATCTGACGGAAGTCGCCGACGAACTCTGCGTGGTGCGCTCGATGGTGTCCAACTTCCCGGAGCACACCAGCGCGAACTACTTCCTGCACACCGGCAGCGGCATCCAGGGGCGCCCGAGCATGGGGGCCTGGGTGGGCTACGGGATCGGGAGCGGGAACCAGAACCTGCCCGGCTTCATCGTCATCAACGGCGGCCTGATCCCGCCCGGCGGCCTCGACAACTTCAACAGCGGCTTCCTGCCCGCGGCCTATCAGGGCTCGGTCTTCCGCCCCTCGGACCCGCCGGTGGCGAACCTCAAACGCCTGGAGGCGACGGAGCGGCTGCAGGAGCGCAAGGCGGCCCTCGTCAAGCTGCTCGACGCGAAGGCGCGCGCGACGCCCGGCTACGACGAGCAGTTCGAGTCGGCCGTCCGGAACTACGAGCTTGGCGAGCAGATGGAGGCCGTCGCGCCCCAGGTGATGGATCTCTCGAAGGAGTCGGCGGAGACTCTGAAGATGTACGGCGTCGATTCCAAGGACAAGGGGAAGGCGGTCTACGCGCGCGAATGCCTGGCCGCGCGACGCATGGTCGAGCTGGGGGTCCGCTTCATCGAGCTCACGTGTCCGTCGATCGGCCACGACCGCTGGGACCAGCACGGCAACCTGAAGAAGGGCCACGAGGACAACGCGCGCGCGGTGGACCAGCCGATCGCCGCGCTGATCAAGGACCTGCGCCGCCGGGGCCTGCTCGATACCACGCTGCTGGTCTGGTCCGGTGAGTTCGGCCGCACGCCGTTCGCGCAGGGCTCGGACGGCCGCGACCACAATCCGTACGCCTTCTCGATCTGGATGGCCGGAGGCGGCGTGAAGGGCGGCACGGTCTACGGCGAGACCGACGAGTGGGGCTACAAGGTCGTGCGCAATAAAGTCGAGATCCACGACCTGCACGCGACGATGCTGCATCTGCTGGGCGTGGACCACAAACGGCAGACCGTGCGCTTCGGCGGCCGCGACATGCGGCTGACGGACGTGCACGGCGAGGTGCTCAAGGAAATCATCGCATGAACTTCAAGCCCGAGCTGTGCTGCCTCTTCGGCAAGCCCGTGGCGGAGAACCCGACGGTCGCGATGATCGAGGCGGCGTTCCGCCACCACGGCCTCGACTGGCGCTACGTGCAGTTCGAGATCGAGCCCGCGGCGCTGCCCGATGCGGTCCGCGGCCTGCGGGCGATGGGCTTCCGCGGCGGCAACGTGACGACGCCGCACAAGGTGGCGATCGTCCCGCTGCTCGACCGCCTGAGCGAGTCGGCCGCGCTCATGGGCGCGGTGAACTGCATCGTCCGGCGCGGCGCGGAGTTGCACGGGGAGAACACGGACGGGAAGGGCTTCGTGTCGTCCCTGAAGGGCGTCACGGATCCGAAGGGGAAGGCGGTCGTGATCCTCGGCGCGGGCGGCGCGGCGCGGGCGATCGGCGTGGAACTCGGGCTCGCCGGGGTCCGCCGTATCCAGATCGTGAACCGGGATCGCACGCGCGGCGAGACGCTCGCGGCGTTGCTGCGCGAGCGGCTCAAGATCGACGCGAGCTATGTCCCCTGGAGCGGCGACTGGAAGCTGCCCGGCGACGTGGACGTCCTGGTCCAGGCGACCTCGATCGGGCTCTTCCCGGGCGTGGATGCCCGCGTGCCGCTCGACGAGGCGACGCTGCGTCGCGGACTGGTGGTGGCGGACGTGATTCCGAACCCGCCGGAGACGCGCCTGCTCAAGGAAGCAAGGCGGCGGGGCTGTGTCGTGCTGGACGGCCTGGGCATGCTCGTGAACCAGGGCGTGATCGGGTTCAAGGCCTGGACGGGCATCGACCCCGACCCCTCGGTCATGAAGCGGGCGCTGGAGACGGTCTTCGGGACCTCATAGGCTCCCCATCCGGCCTTCCTGGTAATCCAGAATGGCCTGGCGGATCTCCGCCGGGCGGTTCATGACGAAGGGCCCGTGCCCGACGACCGGCTCGTCGATGGGCTCGCCCGACATGAGGAGCAGCCGGGCGTCCTTCTGCGCCGCGACCGAGAGGCCCCGGCCCTTGCGGTCGAAGATCGCGAGCTCCGCCGCCGCGGCGGCCTTGTCCCCGTTGAACGTCACGGCGCCGCGCGAGACCAGGACGACGAGGCTGTGCCCCTCCTCGAGGGCGAACTCGGCGGCGGCGCCGGCCTTGAGCTGCACATCCCAGAGCTTGAGGGGCGTGTACGTCTCCGCCGGCCCCTGGCTTCCCTGAAACGAACCCGCGATGACGCGCACGCGGCCGCCGCCGTCGGGCAGCGGGACGGCGGGAATCCTGCGGTCGGCGAGGTCCTGGTACTTGGGCTTCGACATCTTGAGCTTCGCGGGCAGGTTGACCCAGAGCTGGACCCCCTCGAACGCGCCGCCCGTGCGGCTGAATTCGCGGGAGTGTTTCTCCTCGTGGACGACGCCGGACGCGGCCGTCATCCATTGCACGTCGCCGGGGCCGATGCGTCCCTGATGGCCGGCCGAGTCGCGGTGCTCGACCTCGCCCTGGTGCAGGATCGTGACGGTCTCGAAGCCGCGGTGGGGATGCTCGCCCACGCCGCGGGGCTCGCCGTCGGTGGGCGGATAAGTCTTGAGCGCCATGAAGTCGAGCAGGAGGAACGGGCTGAAGAGCCGGGCGTCGTCGGCGTAGCTGAACATGGAATGGACGTGGAAGCCGTCCCCGACCCAGTGCTTGGGCGGCGCCTGGCGGACGGCGAGCAGCGGCTTGAACGGCTTCAAGGTCGTCGGCATCTCGGGCCTTTCGGGGAAACGGTGTCCGTTGTTTAACGCGCGGCCGGCGGCGCTCCTTCCCGCCGATCCCGACGCCGGTCAATTCACGCAGAATTTCAGAAACCGCGCGGCACCGCTCGTGAGCCGCAGGCGCAGCACATGCGGGCCGCGGGGGAGCTCCTCGGCGAACAGGATCGTGCGCGGGTAGTGCAGGCCGGCGCTGTAGGCGTGTTTCAGGTCGACCGTCTTGAACGGCCCGCCGTCGACCGAAACCTCCACCGTCCCCGCATCCGGCCCGGCGAGCAGGTACGCCCCCGCCGCGCGGCCCTCGAACGCGAGCGTCAGCCCGGCTCCGGGCCTGGTGGCGCAGTAGAGCGGCAGCTCCTTGAAGCGGCCGCGGCATTCACCCTTCAGCGACGCCCAGTCGGGCCGCTCCAGCGTCCAGCCGGGACCCAGGTCCGCGTCGGTGACGAAGCGCCCTGCGTCGTAGCTGTGGGGGTCGAGCGGCTCCGGACTCGGGTGCGGCTTGCGGACGGCCGGTGCGGACCAGGCGCGCTCGAGGAGCACGTCGATCATGTTCGCGCAGAGCTGGTTCCCGTCGGGCCCGGGATGGACGCCGCCGAACTGCTTCCAGGTCAGCGTCCCCTGCTCCAGGCGCCGGGAGACTTCGCGGTTGAGCGCGATGCCGGGGATCCCGTAGCGGACGAGGACCTCCTCGTGGCTGCGGCTGGAGAGCGGGTCGCCGCCGGCCTTGAACGTGTCGAGCATGCGTTCATTGACGAAATAGGTCACGACGAGATCCGCGTGCGGGTTGTGGAGGCGGACCTGGCGCACGATGCCTTCCAGGCCCCGGATGCAGCGGATGCGGTCGTGACGGGCGTCCTGGTCGTCGTTGACGGCGAATTCCACGAAGAGGAGGTCGACGGGGCCCTTGTCGAGGACGTCCGTCTTCAGGCGGAACGCCCCCGTGGTGGAGCAGGTGGAGGCGATGCCGGCGGCGGTGACGTCGAAGCGGGTCCGGGGGAAGCGCCGCTCCAGGGCCTTCATCACGCGGGGCCGGTAGCCCTCCATCTCGGTGATGGAGCCGCCGAGGAAGGCGACGTGGCCCCGGCCCTGCTCGAAGACCAGGCGGGAGTTGTCCAGCGAGCCGCGCCGCACGACGTTGGGGCAGTCGGCAGGCACCGTCACATCCGCCGCCTGGAGGAGCAGGAGGGTCAGCAGCATCTCCGCATCATAGGCGGCGCGCCCCCGAACGCCAAGAACCGCGCCTTCTTCAAATCATTGCCTGAAGGCCCGCAACGGTTACCATCCAGTCATGGCCGGCGGGGTTCTAAGTTATTCCTGTCCGCGTTGCAGGCGCGGGGAGTTCCGCTCCCTGCCCGGAGCGGACGGGAAGGCGTTCTGCCCGTGGTGCGGCGATGCGGTGTCGGCGGACGCCGCCGTGCCCGCCCCGGCGCCGGAAAAGCCCGCCCCCGCGGGACCGCTGTCCTACGCGGCGCTCGCCCAGCGGGTCCCGCCCCGGCCTCCGGGCGTCGTGACGGAACTCCGGCCCGACGGCGGCGTCGACCGCCTCGCGGAGTCGGAACGCCGTCGCGAACAGGCGGAAGCCGAACTCCGCCGGGAGCTGGACAAGAAACAGGAGATCCGGAAGGCGGTGGAGGAGGAGCTGGGACGCCTCGAGGCGCAGCTCTCGGAGGCGAAGCTCGCCCGGCGCCGGAAGGAGGACGAATTCGCCCTCGCGCGCTCGGCGCTGGAGCGGCGGCTGGAGGCCGCCGAGGAGGAGCGGGCCGCCGGGCGGACGGCGCTCGAGGCGAAGGAGCGGGCCGTCCGCGATCTCGAGGCGCAGCTCCAGGCGCGCCACAAGACCGTGGACGACCTCCAGTCCGTGCTCGACGCCGTGCGCATCGACGCCGAGCGGCTGCGGGCGGAGCTGGGCAAGCTGAAAGCCTCCTCCGAGACGGAGCTGGCCGATCTGCGCAAGAGGCTTGCCGCGGCCGAGTCGCGGCTGCTGGCCCTGAAGAACGCCGAGGGCCAGACGCGCGACCTGAAGGGGCGCCTGCAGGAGGCGGCCTCGAAGGCGGAGGGCCTCCAGACGGAGCTCGCGCAGCGGGACCAGCGGATCAAGGAGCTCCAGCTGCTCATCAAGACGCTGGGCGAGCGCCTCAACGAACTCACCCGGCGGCACTTCTGACGAGGATGACCGTGACTATGAGCAAGCCCCTGTCCCTGCTGCTGACGCTCGCGCTGGCGGCCTGCGCGGCGGCGCCGCCCGAGGCTCCCGCACCGGCTCCGAACCCGCCCGTCCAGACCGGTCCTGATGAGAAGAAGCTCTATCCGCTCGGGCCGGACTCCCAGCGGCAGGAGGGCGTGCCCAGGGGCGTCGTCAGCAAGTTCAGCTGGAAGTCCCGGGTCTTCGCCGGCACCGTGCGCGACTATTGGACCTACGTCCCCGCCGGGTACGACGCGGCGAAGCCCCATCCGCTGATGATCTTCCAGGACGGCGGCGGCTATGTGAGCGAGACGGGACCGTACCGCGTCCCGGGCGTCTTCGACAACCTCATCCACCAGAAGAAGATCCCCGCGATGATCGGCCTCTTCATCAACCCCGGGTCCTTCCCGCCGGAGAAGGAGGGCCAGAAGCCGCGCTCCAACCGCAGTTTCGAATACGACTCGCTCGGCGACCAGTACGCGCGCTTCCTCGTCGAGGAGCTCCTCCCCGAAGCGGCGAAGACGCTGAATATTTCCAAGGATCCCGCGGACCGCGCGATCGCGGGCGCCAGCTCCGGCGGCATCTGCGCGTTCACGGCGGCCTGGGAGAAGCCGGACCAGTTCCGCAAAGTGCTTTCGCACGTGGGCAGCTTCACCAACATCCGCGGCGGCCACGTGTATCCGGCGCTGATCCGGAAGACGGCGCCCAAGCCCCTGCGCGTCTTCCTGCAGGACGGCTCCAACGACCTGGACAACGAGCACGGCAACTGGCCGCTCGCCAACCAGGAAATGGCGGCCTCCCTGAAATTCAAGAAGTACGACCACCGCTTCGTGTACGGGGAGGGGAAACACTCCGGCGTGCACGGCGGGGCGCTGATGCCGGAGTCCCTGATCTGGCTCTGGCGCCCCGAGGGTCCCTAGTGCCCGAGGATCCCCGCTCGCGCTCCCACGGGGGCAAACATCTGCCGGACGTGCTCGAGGCCCTCCGGGGCGTCGAGGGGCCGGTGCTCGACTTCGGCTGCGGCGACGGCATCTTCGCGGGCGCTTCGCCGCGCTACGTGGGGCTGGATCTCAACCCCGACGCCGCGCGGCGCGTCATCGCCCTCGGCAAACCCGCGCTGGCGGGGGACCTCCACCGGGCGCCGCTGCGGTCGCGTTCCTGCGGCGCCGTCCTCTGCATGAACGTGCTGCACGGCCTGGCGGACCCGGAGCGGGTGCTCTTCGAAATCGACCGCGTCCTGCGCCCCGGCGGCCGCGTCTATCTCAAGAACCGCTGGCACAAGGGCGGGGGCCGGCCGGCCGGCGCGATCGGACGCCTCGCCGGCGCCCTGCATCTCCATCGCTTCCGCTATTGGGATCATGCCTGGCGGCATCCCGAGGGCGGTTTATTTCTCGCGCCGAACCCGGACGGCACCCGCGGCCTCTGCCCCTCGTGCGTGCGCCGCTGGTTCGAGGGGCGCGGCTACGTCGTGAGCGCCCCCTGGTCGCAGGTCCTGGTGGGGGCGAAGCCCTCCGAAGCTCCAATCCAGAAGATGAGCGAAGGGGGGACGAAGCCCTCCGAAGCTCCAATCCGGAAGATGAGCGAAGGAGGGTGAAAGCCTAAGCGTTGTCGATGCGGACGACCGCGTAGGGCAGCAGCTCGAGTTCCAGCGGGCCGTCGCCGGCCCCGGTGATCTCCCCCGGATTCGCGCGGAACTCCGCGGGCCGCGTGATCGCCTCCATCGCGGTGGTCTCGTCCAGGCGGCGGACCAGGACGGGGCTCTTGAAGAGCGGGCAGGCCAGGCGGGCCTTCTGGTTCTGGGACGTGAGGTTCGCCAGGAGGATGCGGACGCGTCCGTCCTTGAGGAGCCCGACGCCGTCGAGCACGAGATCGCGCGACAGGATCCACGGGAGCACGGAGCCGCCCGCGAAGTCCGCCGCATCCGCGAGCACGTGGTAGAGGGGGAAGGTCCAGCCGGGCAGGCACGGGAATCGCGGGTGCAGGGGCGGGTCGATCTCCCGTTCCATGACCCCCTGGCGCCCGGTGGTCTCGTAGAACGTGACGCTGTGGACGCCGGTCTGGGCCACGGCCCGGAGCGCGCCCGCGGTCCACGCGGCCCCCATGAGCGAGAGCTGGCGGGGATCCACGCGCGCGGGAAGCTCGCCCGACGGCGTGTCGTTCTCCGGGCCCGTCGCGTTCGGATTGAAGCGCGGGCGGAGCGTGATCGGCGACACCACGACCGGCCGGTCGCCCGGGAGGAGGCGTGCGCTCTCGATCGCGGAGGCGAGGCCCTCCAGGTTCTCGAAGAACGTGCCCGGATCCTGGGCGTGGACCTGCGGCGAGGCCGAGAAGGCCAGCAGCTCCGCCGCCTTGGGCGGGCGGTGGCGGTTGAGGTCCGAGAAGAACGCGTTCGTGCCCGACGCGATGCGCGCCTCCGGACGGAAGGGCAGGAGGATCTCGCGCGCGGCGACGATGAAGCGCTCGGAGGGCACGGGCTCGCGGTCGTGGTAGACGATCCACTGGACGATGGGCGGGTTGAGCGGGGCCAGCTGCGCGACGAGGGCCTTGAGTTCGTCCGGGCCCTTGTCGACGAGATGGACGGCGATTTCCAGCGGGCAGCCCGCCGACTTCGCCTCCGCGGCCGCGCGGCGGAGCTGGCCCGCCGCCTGGGGCTCGGAGGGCCGGACGTCGACGCGGAGGTGTCCGGGCCGCAGCGCCTTGAGGCGGGCGAGTTCGGCGGGTCCGAGGGCGCGCCCGTGGCTCGCGGAGCCCAGTCCGAGGCGGGGCAGGCGGGCGAGCGGGGCGGCGCCGACGGACACGGAGGTCGAGACGGGATCGATGCGGGAGACGTTCGAGGGGCCGTCGATCGTGAGCGTGAAGCTCTGGCGGATCGGCGTGCCTTCCTTGATCTCGAAGGGGAGGGCGAGGCGCGCGGCGGGCGTGTAGAGCTCGTACGCGGCGTCGGTCCAGTTGCGGACGTCCTCGAGCTCGAAGCTGTCGCCCTCCATCTTGAGGCGGACGCGCACGCCGGGGGCCACCTCGTAGGCCAGCGCCCGGACCTCGTCGGCGATGGCGTGGGGCTGCACATAGCGCGGGAAGCTGCCGCGCGTGATGGCGCCGTTGACGCGTTCGAAGGCGCAGGGCCGGCCGGCGAGCTCCTTGATGGGGAGCAGCACGGAGAGGCCGATGCGGGTGACGGCGAGCGCGCGCGGGGGGTCGGCGTCGAGCGTGAACGTCAGCACGCCCTTGGGGCTGCCCCGGATCCAGCCCCGGAAGCGCAGCGGCAGATCCTCCCGGGTGGACTCGGCCAGGAACGAGACGGAGAAGCCGTCCGGGCCGCTTTCGTGCTGCAGGCCGCCGACGCGGAAGGGCACGGCGTTCCAGTTCCGGTCGCGGACGGCGAGGCCGACGCGCCGGACGGCCTCCCGGGTGCCGAAGCGGATGTTGCGGAGGCCCGCGTGCTCGTAGCGCAGGGACAGCGGGCCCGCGGACAGCTCGCGATACTCCGCGGGCGGATCCTCGGATCCCGTCTGAAGGGTGCGCAGCGGCAGCGTTTTCATCCCCGGTCTCCGGGGACATGGTAATGAAACGCGGCCGAACTTACACGTCGCAGACGCGCACGGCGTGGCGCAGGGCCTTGATCTTGTCGGGCCAGGTGGGGATGAACTCCTGGGCGAGGTAGCCCTGGAAGCCCGTCTCCACGATGGCCTTCACGATCGCGGGGTAGTTCAGCTCCTGCGTCTCGTCGAGCTCGCCGCGGCCCGGGACGCCCGCCGTGTGGTAGTGGCCGATGACGTCCTTGTACTGGCGAAGCCGGCGGATGACGTCGCCGTTCATGATCTGCACGTGGTAGATGTCGAAGAGCAGCTTCATGCGCGGCGAGCCCACCGCCTTGATCATGTCGACGCAGTGATCCACGTCGTCCCCGAAGTAGCCGGGGTGGCCCTTCATGGGATGCGACGCGTCGCGCGAGTTGAGGTGCTCGAGGCAGATGTCGACCTTCTTCTCCTCCGCGTAGGCGGCGACCGACTTCCAGGTTTCGACGCAGTTTCGCGTCATCTGCTCGTCGGAGAGGTCCTTCACGCGCATGCCGGTGAACGTGATGACGTTGGGACAGTCCACGGACGCGGCGAGGTCGATGCCCTTGCGGATCGCGGCGGCGCTCGCCTCCTTGTGGGCGGGGTCGCAGGGCCCCTTCGCGAAGCCGTGGCTCCCCGTGATCGCGATCTTGAGGCCGAGCTCGCGGATGAAGGGGTAGTGTTTGGCGTCGACGCCCTCCATCGCGTGCATGCCGAGGGCCTTGCAGGCCTTCGCGAGCTCCTCGGTGGGCATCGGGTTGAACGTCCAGCCCATGATGGACTGCTTGACGCGCTTGTTCTTGATGGTGAAGGCGGGGTCGTCGTCGGCCGCGGCGGCGCCGAGAAGGCCCGCTCCGCCCGCCGCCACCGCGCCCTGGATGAATCCGCGCCGGCTGAAGTCCGCCATGGTTCTTTCTCCTGGAAGGCCGGCCATTATAAGGCGCCGGCGTGTCCGGGGCCGCCCTAATCTACGCCTGGGCGGGGTGTTCGGGTATCATCGGGCGCCCCATGGACGAGCTTCCTTCCGAGCGTCCCTCGCCGCTGGCCGCGTTCCGGCACCGGGACTTCCGCTTCTACGCCCTGTCCCGCCTGATCACGATCTTCTCCGGGCAGATGCTGGCGACGGCGATCGGCTGGCAGGTCTACCAGCTCACCCACGACGTGTGGATGCTGGGCATGGTCGGCCTGACGCAGTTCATCCCGAACCTGCTGTTCTCGCTGTTCTCGGGCACGGCGGCGGACCGGTACGACCGCCGGCGGATCGTGATGCTCTGTGTGACGAGCAGCTTTCTCTGCGCGGGGGCGCTGGCGCAGACCTCGTCGGCCGGGACCTCCTCGCTGGCGGTGATTTTCGGGGTCTCGTTCCTCTTCGGGATCATCCGCGCGTTCAGCGCGCCGGCGAACTCCGCGTTCCTCACGGCCGTGGTGCCGCCGAAAGACTTCACGAACGCGGTGCTCTGGCAGCAGATCGGGTTCCAGATCGGCTCCATCGTGGGGCCGTCGGTGGCGGGCCTCCTGCTGGTGAGCCGGCTGGGGTACACGGGGCTCTACAGGAGCTGCATGGGGCTCTACGTCCTGGCGCTGCTGTGTTATGCGCTGATGCGGGTGCGGCCCCCGGCGCGGGCGGGGACGGAGCCGTTCATGAGGGCGCTGCTGGGCGGCCTCCGCTACGTGTTCCAGGAGCGGCTGCTGCTGGGGGCGATGTCGCTGGATCTCTTCGCGGTGCTGCTGGGGGGCGCGACGGCGCTGCTGCCGGCCTTTGCGAAGGACGTGCTGCAGACGGACGCCACGGGCCTGGGCCTCCTGCGCGCGGCCCCTTCGGTGGGGGCCGGGCTGGCGGCGCTCTGCCTGGCGTTCCGTCCGCTGCAGCGGCGCATCGGGCTCTGGCTGCTCTGGTCGGTCGCGCTTTTCGGCGCTTCGACGATCCTGTTCGGGCTGTCGAAGGAGCTCTGGCTCTCCGTGGCGGCGCTGATCGTGGGGGGCGCGGCGGACATGATCAGCGTGACGGTCCGCCACACGCTGATCCAGGTGGCGACGCCGGACGAGGTGCGGGGCCGGGTGAGCGCGGTGGCGTTCATCTTCATCGGGGCGTCGAACGAGCTGGGCGAATTCGAGTCGGGCGTGACGGCGAAGTGGTGGGGGGCGGTGAACGCCGTCGTGGTGGGCGGCGCGGGCACGATCGCGGTCGTGCTGCTCTGGGCGGGCCTGTTCCCGCAGTTGAGGAAGGCGGGGCGCTTCGAGGACTACGGGGCGCGCGTCAAGCCCGGATAAGGAGTTCCGTGAGGGGCGTAGGACATGAACCGGTTCAAGGGTAACCCGAGAAGAGGAGGGGAGGCCGGAGAACCCCACCCCCAGGCATCCGCCTTCGCTCCTGCGGGAGCTTCGGCGGGACGAGGACCGCGGGGCCCGATGGGGTGGCATCCCAGTAGTGGCGCTTAAGTTTTTCCGAATACAGGTTCTTGCGCCACTACTTACCCTGAGCGAGCCGTAGGCGAGTCGAAGGGGTGTACCCCCTCGACTCGCTTCGCTCGCTCGGGGTAAGCAGTCGGACCGGTTCGGAATTACTTTAGTCCTCCTGCTCAGAACCCTGACGCCCTCAGCCCAAGGGTCCAGGCAGCCTGGTCCAAAATCGTGATACCGGCTACGTCCCTTCGTTCAAGATCGCCAGGTAACCGTGGTACACGAACAAGCGGTTGCGGCGCTTGCCGGTCAGCTCGCGCACGACCCCAAATCCGCCCAGCAACTTCATCGCCGATCCGACCGCGGGGAATGAAAGGCCGGTCGCGTCGCAGATCGTGGACAGGGACTGGATCGGCCGAGCCTTCAGGGCCTCATGGACGCGCAAGGCGGATCCCGCCCGGCGCCCTGCCGCCTCAATCCGCGACCGGTCCGTCCTGAACAGCGCCTCCAGGCGCTCCGCGGTGGACACCGCCCCTTCCGCAACCTGCTTCACGCCTTCCAGGAAAAAGACCAGCCACGCTTCCCAGTCGCCGTCGCGGCGCACCCGGTCCAGGAGCTCGTAGTACGTCGGGCGGTGCTGCTTGAAATAGAGGCTGAGGTACAGCAGTGGCTCGCGCAGGACACCGGCGTGGCAGAGCAGGAACGTGATCAGCAGCCTTCCGACGCGGCCGTTGCCGTCGAGAAAGGGATGGATCGTTTCGAACTGCACGTGAGCAAGGCCGGCTCGGATCAGGAGGGGCACCCCGTCGTTCCGGGCGTGCAGGAAACGCTCAAGCCCGGCCATGCAGTCGGGAACCCGCGCGTGTGGCGGGGGGACGAATCGGGCGTTGCCGGGACGGCTGCCGCCGATCCAGTTCTGCGAGCGACGAAACTCCCCCGGATTCTGGCCGCTCCCCCGGCCGCGCGACAGGAGCACGCCGTGGATCTCGCGGATCAGCCGGTTCGAGAGCGGGAAGCCCTTGCGCAGGCGGGTCAGACCGTGATCGAGCGCGCCGACGTAGTTGGACACCTCGACCACGTCGTCCAGCGGCACGCCGGGCGCTTCATCCAGTTCGAAGAGCAGGAGGTCCGAGATCGACGACTGGGTTCCCTCGATCCGTGACGAAAGCACCGCCTCCTTGCGGACGTACGCGTAGAGAAACAGCGATCGATCCGGCAGCAAGGTCGACACGCCATCGAGCCGGCCGAGCGCCAGCAGCGCCGCTTCGAGGAGCGGTTGTAGGTTCCCGTCCATCGCCAGCGGCGGAACCGGTGGGAGCGGGTTCGGAACGAAGGCGCGCACCTGCTCCCCGCCGACCGCCGTCACGTCGTAGGTGCCGGTCTCGCCCCGTTTCATGCCGAAGGCCCCCGAAGGTTCCAAACTATGAATAGCGCATTTTGTTATTAATACTTAAGTATCTAACTATAAACAAGCGCCACTGCCCTCGCAAGCTATTCAGCGGAGCTTACCAGGCTAACCCGCCGGTCGGGATGCGACCCTTGCCATCAAACCGGTCGGCGACCGTAAAAACGCAGCGGGATCGCATTTACCGGTAACGGAACTGTTTCGCGAGATGCAGGACAGCCTCCATCTCGGAGGCATTCTCGGCCTTGTCGGAGGAAAGCGACCTGCGACGGGGTGGGGGGCGTAAGACAAATAAACCGGTTCAAGGATGACTCGAGAAGAGGAGGGGAGGCCGGAGAACCCCACCCCGCCCCCCGGCATCCGCCTTCGCTCCTGCGGGAGCTTCGGCGGGACGAGGACCTCGGGGGCCGATGGGGTGGAATCCAGCGGAGATGTTCGAGGAAGGGGCGATCAGCAGGCGAGCTTGGGTTATCCGGTCTGGAACGGGGGGAACGCAACTCCGGGAGAGGCCTCTACTTCACCTTGACCAGCTTCATCGAGGTGGCGTCGAACGCCGCGCCGCCCGCGACGGCGCGGAGCTCGGCGACCAGCTCCACGTCGCTCGCGTCCTCGGTCACCTGGAAGGGGTAGGTCAACATCCGCCACTCGCTGGTGCCGGCCAGCGCGTTCGTGTTCTGCCGGTCGGCGCCGCCCAGGCGGAGGCCCGCGCCGGCGCCTTTGCCGTCGCTGATGCCCTTGACGTTCACCGTCCTCACCTTCGCTTCCAGCTTGTACAGACCTTTCGGCAGCCGGACTTTGGTGCGGAAGGAGGCGGTGCAGGTCCTGCTGGCGCCGGTCTCGATGGTGAACAGCGGGCGGCCCGAGACCTCCCTCTTCTCAAGCTTCGCGTCTCCTTCGGGGGCCGGCTCCCAGTCGGCGATCAGGACCCAGTTCTGCTTGCCGAAGGCGATCGGTTCCGGCGGCATCTGCGCGCGGATATTTCTCTGCCGGTCGTTCAGCCGGCCCTTGAACTCCTGGATCCGGCCCTCGACATGCCGGGCCCGGTTGGCGTCGATCGCCAGCAGCGCGGCGCGGACCCGCTGGGCGGCCGTCTCGACCCTGGCGTGCAGGCGTTCGGGCGCGAACAGCGGCAGGATCTCCTTCACCCGCTTGCGGTACTTCGCGGCCCACTCGGGATTCTGGAGCACGGCGGAGGAGACGATCGTCCCCGGCAGCTCGAAGACGGGGAAATTCGGGTCGCCGAACATCTGGTCCATGCCGTGGGGCAGGAAGACGGCCTTCTTCGTGTCGCCGCGAAAGAAGATCCGGTAGTTGTTCTTGTTCCGCACGTACCCGTCCCAGTGGCCCATCATCAGCTCCAGGGCCATGAAGTTCAGGAAGGCGTCGATGTCGAGGCGCTCCGCCAACAGCGCCCAGCGCCGGGCCGCGTCCTGCTCGCGGGTCGCCTCAAGCAGGGCTTTCAGGTCGGCCTTGTCGTCCGGGCCTTCGCCTTCGTCGCGCTCCAGGCCTATGTCGATGTCCTGAAGGAAGCCGCCGTCGTAGAGGTTGCCCTTTCCTTTCGTGGCGGGGAAATTCCTCCCGAGGAACTCCTCGTCGAAGCCCTCCTTCAATCCGTAGAAGCCGAGATGCCGGTCGTTCACCCAGACCCGCGCGTGGGTCGCCCGCGCCGCGGGCAGGCCGGCCTCGCGGCAGAGTTGGGCGCAGAACAGCTCGGACATGTACGAGTCGTCCTGGACCGAATTGTTCAGATGGAACTTCTCCAGACCGTGGAATTCGGGTTTTCCCTTGCCGATCTTGATCGTCAGGGCCGGCAGGTCGTCGTAGGGTCGGAAGCTCCCGGCGGCGCCCTTCAGCTTGACGCGGGCGCCTTCGTAGGTGGTCGTCCCGTCTTCGACGACCTCGCAGGGGACGAACTTGCGGGGATCGGCGCGCAGGCTCTTCTCCGCCTCCGGGCTGAGTTTGATGCGCAGCTGGGGGATCACTCCCTTGGAGAAGAACTCGTCGCTGGGATCGGCCGTCTTGGGCGGCGGAGCCGTCCCCGGCTTGGCCTGGCCCAGGACCGTCCCGGCGGCGGCCAGGAGGGCGATCAGCGTCGCGGCGGCGCTGAAGGGTCTCATCGTCATGATCATGATTTCAGGTCTGCCGCTCAGGCTCCCCATCCAAGTCAGGTGTTCCGGATCACTCCGCCAGATGCCTGCGGAAGAAGAGCGCGATCGTCGCATTCGGGTAGTCGCGGTTCTCCTTGCGGGGGGCGTAAGGCATATCAACCGGTTCAATGGTATCACGAGAGCGGGAGGGTTGAAGCAGGAGAACCCCACCCAAAACCCCGCGGGCGTAGTGTTCCAGGCCGATCCCGAGTTCGTCGCTCTTGCGGCGGCGCGCGCGCCCTACTCCACGGCCTTGAGCCGGGGGTCGGCGAGATCGACGTGGCCCTGCCCCTCGCGCGGCAGGCGCAAGCGCAGGGTGGTCTCCTCCTGGAAGCGGGACTTGATCGTGAACTCGACGCCGTGCTCCCGCCACTCCAGGTCGAGCGGGATCCGGGCTTCCGTGGAGACCCGGCGCCAGCCGTCGGCGAGCTCCAGCTCGACGGACTGGCCCGCCGTCCCGCGCACGCGGCAGGCGAAGCGGTAACGGCCGGGGTCGAGCTTCACGCCGGCGCCCGGCGTGTAGCTGAGGGTGGCGTTCGGGCCGAAAGCGCCGCTGACCCGGATGACGCGGCGGCCGGCGGGGTCTTCCGAGGGGCCGTCGGCAAGGATCTCCTTCTCCAGGCCCTTGCCGCCCCCCTCGAGCGTCCAGTAGCGCCAGGGATTGATGAGCTCCTTCGCGGGATCGGGAACCCACGGCGTCACCGCGTTCACCTCGGGCGCGGGGGGCGCCTGGACCGCCAGCAGCTTCTCCGGCACCCGGTAGTGAAGGCTGTCGTCGAAGGCGGGCGAGTCGAAGGCCATCGGACCCAGGGCCGTCTCCCCCGGCGCCGCGCCGACGCCGATCCAGCCCAGCGGGTGCCAGCCGCCGCGCGCGTAGTTCTCGATCGCGAAGCGCACGCTGGGCAGCATCCCCCCCTGGCGGTCGAGGATGGCCAGGGCCAGGAGGTAGCGGCCCGGCTTGAGATCCGGCGGCAGCGCGGCGCGGCCCTCCTCGTGGACGGGGACGGCGGGGCGGCGGTAGGCGAAGGCCTCGCCGTCCCAGTCCTCCCCGGGCAGCCAGCGGCGGAGGTCCACGCCGGCCAGGGGGGCCGACCAGGCGGGCTTCCTCGTCGCGGGATCGAGCAGCGCGACGGCCACGGGCCAGTCGAGGTAGAAGGGGGCGCTGCCCGTGTTCCGCACGCTCAGCTTCACCGCCAGCTCCCGGCCCGGCTGCGCCGCGGACGGATAGGCGGCGGATTCGAGCACGAAGCGGTAGCCGAAGGCCTGCTGGAGCCCGGCCGCGCCCTCGAGCGCCTCGCGGTCGGACGCGGTGTAATTGTCGATCCAGCCGAGGTAGCTGGCGTGGTAGCGGCGGATCTTGTCGATCATGTGGCGGCGGTACGCCGGCACCTTCATCGTCTCGTCGGGCGTGCGCCCGAACGTCTCCGCCGGCTTCGCGGCCGCCTTCTCCTTCTGCCAGTTGTATTCCACCTCTCCTTCGACGGGGGCGCGCTTCCAGAGGTCGGGGTGGGCGTTCGCGGCCTGCCACGGGAACTGGTCCTTCGGCCCCTTCGGCGGTTCGCGATCCGCGTAGCCGAACGTGTCGTAGTAGATGCCGAAGCCCGCCTCCACGAACTCGGGGTCGTGGTGCCGGACGAGGACCGGCTTGTGCTTGAACGCCTTCCGGAAGGCGTCGGCGAGCAGGCGGCGCTGCGCCGCCGTCGGCGCGGGATGGTGGTGCTCGCCGAAGTGCCCGATGAGGCCCATCTGCACCGCGAAGATCCGCGGGTCCTCGTCCCAGGCCTGGCCCAGCTTCTCCACCAGCCGCCGCAGCCTCTCCTGGAAGGCCGGGCTGTCGTAATCGAAGGCGTGCAGGTCGGCGGGCCAGTGCTGCCCGGGCTTCCCCGGCGTTCCGACGCGGCCGTCCCAGTCCAGGTAGATCCGGGGCACGAGCTTGACGTTCAGGTCCTCGAAGCGCCGGCCCTTGATCTCGGTGATCTTCCGGGTGTGGGCGATGATGCGGTCCACGCCGTCGTCCGCGCCGGCCTCGATGTCCCGCCACCGGATGTACTTCCGCACCACGAGACCGTAGCCGTCCTTCTTGTAGTCGCGGAAGCCCTTGAGCGGGTTGTTGATCGCGCCCTTGAACTCGCGCGGGGCGACGGTGACCCAGCCCTCGCCGGACTGCGCGTCGGCGGCCGGAGCGGGCGCCCCGAGGAGGACCAGGACGGCGGACAGGCCGAGGCTCCGGCGCCTCACTTGCGGAACCCCTTCTCGGTTCCGGAGCCCTTGCCGTCGTCCTTGAGGGTGCCGGGCTTCCAGTCGCGGGCGATGTCGAGATCGGCGGCCGCCTTCGCGGTCAGCGCGGTGACGTCCACGTAACCGACCCGGTTGTAGAGGGCGGGGACGTACTGGGCGTCGCGGACGGCGGCGTAGCTCTTCCAATGGGCGAGGGCGTCGCCGAGGTGGCGCCGGGCGGCCTCCTGTTCGGAGGGGTCGCGGGTGGCGTCGAAGAGGGCCAGGGCGCAGGCGCCGCGGATCTTCGAGGCGTAGTAGCGGCCCAGCCAGGCCAGGGCCTCGCAGTCGACCACGGTCTTGGCGAGCTCGACGTCCTCCTTGGACGCGGTGCGGAGCGGCTCGAGGGAGGCGAACGTCCCCGTGGCCGCCCTCTCGAGGGCGTCGGCGATCTGGAGCGGGGTGGTCTCGGTCATCGGCCGGCGGGCGATGAGGTTCCGGCGCCAGTCGCGGATGTTCAGCACGCGGGAGCCCGGCATGGAGCTGCCTTCCATGAAGTGCTTCACGGTGTAGAAGCCGGCGCTGCCGCTCCGGGGATGGCTCCAGCAGGCCTCGGGGTACCACTTGAGGTCGATGTCCCTCCAGAAGAAGCGCGTGGTGAGGGGCATGACCTGGGAGGCGCCCTGCAGGGCGAGGAAGAGGGGGGAGGACGGGGCTCCGGGATGGCGGGCGGCGAGGGCGCGCTCGAAGTGCGCGTCCGTCAGCGAGGGGTCGTAGGCCAGGCAGCCCCAGAGCATGAACGAGTACCACTGCTTTTCCAGGACCAGCGGCCGCGGGCCCGGGGCGGGGTTCCGCTCGAGGAAGTCGCGCCCCCACACGTAGCCGTCCGGGCCCATGTAGAAGCCGGCCAGCTTGTCCGCCGGCGGCAGGTTCCGGATGTAGTCGCGGGCGTAGACGGGATCGCCGAAGCGGAAGGTGTAGAGGTCGTCGTTGCGCACGGTGAGCCAGGTCTTGCGTCCGGGGGCGAGGTTCTCCAGCAGGGGCCGGATGAAGGGCGGGTCGGGGATCGAGTACATGTGCGCCACCGAGTACTTGAAGCTGAACTCGAAGGGCCCGGGGTAGTCCTTGAAGGCGTCGAGGATGTCGCCCTGGGCGGTCCAGTGGAAGCGGTGGATCATGGAGAACTGACGTTTGGGGTCCTCCTTCAGGGCGTCGCGCACGCCCTCGCCGTAGGTGTCCCACAGCCAGGCTTCCTTGACCTTGGAGTCCAGGTTGTGCGGCATGCCTTCGCCCGCGGTGATGCCCATGCCGGCGAGCAGCGGGTAGGTCTTC
>CAZUJF010000006.1:7477-207378 GCA_964619955.1 uncultured Planctomycetales bacterium | reverse complement strand
TCAAGCCGTAGCGGCTGTGGCGCGATATCGAGGATCAACTCTGCGGAAAGTGAGAGACACGAATCCAGACGGTCTGAAAGCGTGTCTGGCGAGGTTGCCGCCGCCCGGCGCCCACCGGGCCCGACACGTATCCAGACGGTCTGCTTCCGTGTCAGCCGGAGGCTGTGATCACACTTTCAGCCTGTCTGGTAGTGGGGACGCCACCCCGCCCTCCCATGGACTCCGTTTACGCCGCGCGGTAGGATGCCCGCCATGCCCCTGCCGCCGCTCCGCGCCTCCTTGAAGATCGTCCCCGCCAAACACGACGGCCACGAGATCTTCGTGGCCATGGACCCGCAGGAGCAGCTCTTCGAGCAGCAGATCGCCCTCCCCCCCATCGCGTTCGTGATCGGCGCCCTGCTGGACGGCCGCCGCGAGGTCGCCGACGTCCGCAAGGCCGTCCTCGACCAGCTCAAGGTCGAGGTGAGCGACGACGAGGTCCAGAACGTCGTCCGAGACCTGGACCAGCACCTGCTGCTCGACTCGGCCCGCTCCCGGGCCCGCCGCCAGGAGCTCGAGAGCGGCTTCCTCGCCCTGCCCCGCCGTCCCGCGCGCTTCGTCCCCGGAACCTCCGAGGAGATCTCCAAGGTCCTCGACAGCTTCTACGCGGCGGAAGCCGGGGCCGGGAAAGCCGGCGCCGCCCGCCCCGAGGCCCTGGCGGGCATCCTCGCCCCCCACATCGATTTCCAGCGGGGCGGGACCTGCTACACGCACGCCTACCGGCAGCTGGCGGAACGCAGCACGGCCGATCTCTACGTGGTCCTCGGCGTCGCGCATCTCTCGCCCCCGAACCCCTTCGTCTTCACCGCGAAGGACTACGAGACGCCCTTCGGCCCCGTGTCCACCGACCGCGGCTTTCTCGCCTCGGTCGAGAAGCGTCTGGGAAAGCAGATCTACGAGCACGAAGCGGTCCATCGCAACGAACACTCCGCCGAGTTCCAGGCGGTCTTCCTGAAACACGCCCGGCCCAAGGACGCCTTCACCGTGGTGCCCGTCCTCGTCTCGGCGTTCGAGCAGTGGTGCGGCGATGCGAGCCCCTCCACCGCCGGGGAGATCGAGGACGTGCTCGGCGCGATCCGCGAGGCGGCGGCCGGCCGGAACGTCTGCTACGTCGCCGGCGTGGACTTCGCGCACGTCGGCCCGGTCTTCGGAGACGACGTGGAGGTCGACCAGAAGCTCGTCGACTGGATGATGTCCGGCGACACGCGCGGACTGCAGACCTGCGCCGAGAGCAACCCCGAGTCCTTCTGGAATTCCGTGATGTCCGACGGCAACGCGCGGCACGTCTGCGGGCTGTCCGCGACGTACGCGGCGCTGCGGCTGCTCGGCGGCGCTCCCGGCCGGGTCCACAAATACGGCTTCGCCCCGGATCCCGCGGGCGGGCTCGTCAGCTTCGCGAGCATGAGTTTCTCGCCGCCGGGGCCCGCATGAGGGGCTCGGGGGGAATCCCGCCGAAGCCGGCCGGATCTCGAAGCCCGCTTTCGCGCATCTTTGGGGGGTGGCGCTTCAGCGGGGCATCCGCCTTGCTTCCGGCCTTCGGCCGGCGAAGGAGGATGGCGGAGAGGGTGGGATTCGAACCCACGGTCCCCTTACGGAGACACTCGCTTTCGAGGCGAGCCCGATCAACCGCTCTGGCACCTCTCCGTGCGGGTGGGTTGAAGCGGCGCATATTATAATCACGCGGTCGGGCGGAGCCAGGCTTTTTCAGGGGCGCGTGGCGGAACTGGCAGACGCACCGGATTTAGGATCCGGATCCCGAAAGGGAAATGGGGGTTCGACTCCCCCCGCGCCCATTCATGGTGAGCCCGTCGAAGCGCCTGCGGTGAGCCTGTCGAACCGCTATTGCTGCGGAAAGACCGCCGAGGAGCCGGGCCTCGCCCGCTTCATCTCCTCCAGCACGGCCGAGACGGGCATCAGCATGCGGCGCGCGGGAGGCAGCTCCCCCGGCTGGAAGAGCCAGTACCCGTCCTTCTTCCCCGCCAGGAAAAGGATGGCCTCCTGCTCGCGGCGCCCCTCGAACTCCGCCGCCACCACCACGCCGGAATCCAGCGAGACCCGCGCCGTCGGCCCTCCGAGCACGAGATGCAGCGTGCCGCTTCCCTCGACGTTCCCCAGCCGCTCCAGCAGCGCCTCGAGCGGGATTTCCGCGAGCACCCCGCCCGTCTTCTGCCCCGCCACGATCTCCGCGGGGGCGGCCACCGGCTGCACCGCCAGCGCCCGCTCGCCGAAACAGTCCTGGAGCGGCGCGTAAAGCGCCTGCTGCGCGATGGCTCGGACGGAGGGGTCCTTGTCCTCCCGGGCGCTCCGCAGAGCGTCGCGCGCATCCTTGTTCGTCGGAAACGAGGCCAGCGCCTTCGCCGCCGCCCCGCGGACGGCGGCCGGAATGACCCTGAAAATGCTCGTGAACCCCTTCTCGCCCTTGAAGTAGATCTTCGACAGCACCGGCACCGCGCGGAGGTCCCCGATGCGACCCAGCGAGAGACAGGCCGCCGCCCGCAGTTCCTCGGGCTGCGCACGATCCTCCACGAGCCGGCTGAGCTCCTCCACCGCGGGACGATGCCGGATCTTCCCCAGCGCCTCCACCAGGGCGATCCGGGTCGGGGCATCCGCCTCCTTGCCCAGGGCATCGGACACCAGCGACCCCGCCCGCGGCGAGAGGAGCTCGGAGAGCAGCCCCGCCACGCGCCGCCTCACCGCCGGCACCGAATGCCGCAGCAGGCCCCCCAGCGTCATTTCGCAGAGCTCCGGCGGCATCGCGTGGGGCAGCACCTCGATGAGATGCATCATGTCCGACGACGAGCTCGTCTTCTGCAGCTCGTCCATCAGGACCGTCCCGGCCCCCGACCCCGCCCGGGCGATCAGGGCGGCCAGCTGCATCCGCCGCGCCGCGCTGTCCGCCGTCCGGATCTCCCGGATGAGGAAGCGCGTCGCGGCCGCGCCCAGCGCCTCCACCACGCGCACGGCCTCCGCGTCCCCCAGGCGGACCTTCTCCGAGAGGGAGGAGAAGCCGACCCCGGAGGCGACCCGCTCCAGCACGATGTAGGCCAGCTCGCCGCGCTGCGCGAAGCCGGGATCCTTGATCGCGTAGTGCCGGTGCAGGAGTTCCAGCAGCGCCCGCGCCCGCTCCACGCCGCCCTTGCGGATCCGGAAGTCCGCCAGGAAGCCCAGCATGTCCGCCAGCACCGAGTAGATGTTCCCCTCGCGCTCCACCTCGAGCCCGTTCCTCACCGCCTGCTCGAACGCCTCCACCACCGCCTCCTCGCCGCTGCGCTCCAGGCCGCGGCGGAGGTTGTTCAGCGTCCGCGCCGCCGTCAGCCGGCGCCGGGACGTGCGGTCGAGCAGCATCGAGGAGAGCGTGCCCAGCATGGACTGCACCAGCTCGCCCTGCCCCAGCGCGGTCAGCTCGTCGAGCAGCTGGTTGCCCTCCTGCTGCAGCGCCTGGATCCGCTCGTCGTCCGGCATCTGCAGGATCGTCTTCAGGCGGGTGACGGCGGCCGCCTCCGCGGGCTGCTCGCTCCGCTCGGGCGCCGCCTGCGCCGGCAGCGCCTCCACCGCCTGCTCGGACAGGATCGTCCCCATCACCGAGGCCAGGCGCGGGTCGTGTTTGAACGCGTCCACCAGCAGCCCGCCCACCTTGCGCAGCGGGGCATGCAGTTCCGCCGGCGCCTCCTTGAGCAGGCGCGCCAGCTCCCCCAGGGCCTCCCGGGCGTGGTCGAAGGTGATCCGCCCGTCGCCGCCCGCCGGGCCGCCGTCGCCGCCTCCGGACTGCCCCGGCGCCCCCGTCTCCCCCACCTGCTTCAGGAGCGTCGGATCCTTGTCCAGCAGGCGCTTCATCATGTGCAGGCGCGCCTCGGCCCCCAGCCCCTCCTGGGCCGCCGAATCGATCATCTGGTCGAGGCTGCCCAGCAGCTTCGACAGCTCGGTCGCCCCGCCCGCCAGCTTGCGGGCCGCGTCCTCGATGACGATGTCCCCCTCGCCCAGCGCCACGTACTGGACCTCGTCCACCGTCACCTGGTTCACCCGCTCGTCCCGCAGGCGCCGGTTGATCTCCTTTCCGTCCTTCACGTCCCAGAACTTCTTCGTGAGGGCGTTGAGGAAGGTGATCAGCTCGTCCAGCGTCAGCCCCTTCCGGAACGTGACGCTCTTCACCTGCGCTTCCGAGAGCAGCTGGGTCATCGTGGCTTCCAGCGAGTCCGAAACGGTGCCCCGCTCGGGCAGGGGCCGCCCGTTCACGAGCAGCCCCCGGGGCGTCTTGGAGAGCGTCAGCGTGCTGGCGCTTTCCAGGAAGGAGTGGATCGAGTGGTAGGTGTCCGTGGCCACCTTGAGGACCTGCGGGCTGTCCTTCGGATACAGGCGCAGCTGGGCGACCGCGACCCGCAGCGTCAGGAAGATGTCCAGGACCGCCGAATCGGCCCCGCGCTGCCCCAGGCCCTGCACCAGGGACTCGAATTCCACCCCGGCGGCGTGCGCCTCCCGGCCCCGGGACTCGAGAAACTGGATCCAGCGGACCTTCCCCCGCGAATTGACCTTGGCCTTCTCCCCGGGAAGCAGGATTTCGAGGCGGACGGGGGTCCCCTCCACCAGCGGGCTGCTCGCCACGAAGCAGACGCCCAGGGCGCTCACGTCGATGATCCTCTGGATGAGGTTCGGCCCGCCCTCGTCCCGGGTGCACAGGATCGTCGTGCCCGGCGCGGGTTTGTAGCGCGGGTACTTCCGGCGTTCCGTGCCTGTTCCCGTCATCGACGCCTACTCCAGATTCCAAAGCCGGATCGTGGAATCGAAACTCCCGGAGGCCAGCAGCCGTTTGCCGGGCTGGAAGGCCAGCGCGCCCACCCGGGCCGTATGCCCCTGCAGGATGCGGGGCTCCCTGGGCTCGATCAGGTCCCAGACCCGGACCAGGCCGTCGCTGCCCCCGGTCGCGAGGAAGCGGCCGTCCGAACTGAGCGCCAGGCACGCCAGCTCCTCGACCGTCCGCCCGATCAGCCGCAGTTCCCGGCCCTCCGCCAGATCGAAGGCCTTCAGGAGGCCGTCCGCCCCGGCGCTGTAGATGAACTTCCCGTCCCGGGAGACGACCAGCGCCGCGACCGCGTCGGCGTGACCCGGGATGAGCCGGGGCTCCGCGGAGGATTCGAAATCCCAGACCCGGATCGTGTGGTCCAGCCCGCCGCTGACCAGCTTCCGGCTGTCCGGGGTGAACCCGAGCGTCTCGACGCCGCCCGTATGCCCCTTCAACACCTGCTTGAGATCCCAGCTGCCCGTGGCCCAGATCCGGATCGTGCGGTCGAAGCTTCCGGCCGCCAGCCATTTCCCGTCCGGGGAGACGGCCAGGCACTGCACGAACGCGCCGAACCCCTCGAGGGTCCGGACCTCGACCCGGTTCTCCAGATCCCAGACCCGGACGCGCTGGTCCCGGGTGCTGCTGACGAACAGCTTCGAATCGCCGATGAAGGTGCCGCTCAGGATCCCGGTCGGGTGCAGACAGGGCGCCCCCAGCTCCTTCCGGCTCGCCGCATCCCAGAACCGGATGCGGCGGTCCTCGCTCCCGCTCATCAGCAGGCCGCCTCCGGCGCCGAACTGCACCACGCTGACGTCCTTGCTGTGCCCCGGCAGCAGGCCCTTCGCCTCCCGCGGCACCGGCGCGACGTAGGGCAGGAAATCGGCCCCTCCGTGCAGGATGGATTTCTGTCCCAGGGGCAGCATCGGATTCCCGCCGCCCGCCGACCAGGCGACGCTGAGCCCCGCCCGGAAGGCCGCGTCGAAATGCTCGATGAGGATGCGGTGGTAGCCCTCCTCCAGCGAGACTTCGGCGACCCGCGCCGCATCCGTCCGGCTCATCCAGGCGCCGATCAGCTGGACGTCGTCGATGACCAGCCGCGCACCGTCGTCGGCGGTCAGGCTGAACCGGTATTGGGCCGTGCGGGGCACGTGCAGGTAGCCCGAGTAGCGGCAGGAGAACTGGTCCGCCGGCCCTCCCGCCCAGGCCGGCGACTCCCCCCAGGTGAAGTCGATCATCGACTCGATCCGGTTCATCGCCCGGACGGCGAAATCCGTGCCGAAGAAGTACTCCCCGATCAGACCGGGCTTGAGCGCCCCGGGCAGCGACGGCAGGGCGCGCAGCACGGGCAGGGTGGCGGTCGTCACGGGCCGGCCGGTCCCCTCGACCTCCCGGAGCTCGATCATGTGAAAGGCGAATTCGCTCTCGTCGCTCCCCAGCCCGAGCCGCTGGGCGTTCCTCAGCCGCCATTCCGGGGCGATGCCGACCTTTTCGTAGTCCGTCTTCCAGTCCAGGAGCAGCTGCCGGTCCAGCAGCACCTGCACGCCGCCCTTCCGCACCTGCGCGGTCAGCAGGTAACGCCGGTCGTTCTCCAGCACCATCGGGGACTCCACCAGCGCCGGACGCTTGAGGTCCTTGAAATCGCTCAGCACCTCGATGCAGGAGCGCGTGTTGGCGGCGCCCCCGATCTCGCAGCGGAAGGGATGCCCGTTCTTGCTGAGGATGAGCGAGACGCCCCCGGCCCCGGAGCGGCGCTCGAAGAGCACGCGGAGGTCGTATTCCCCTTGCGGAGGCTGGTAGGGCAGTTCGAGCCGGGAGGCCGGGCGCCGGTCGGACACCAGGGACTCCTTCTTCTCCCAGCTGCCCCAGACGGCGTTGCGCTGCGGGTCGATGAACGGGAACAGGTTGACCGCGCCGGTCCAGGCGGCGTCCCCGGGATCCTTCGAACTGGGCGGCATGAACTTGCGGGTCCGCTCCAGCTCCTGGGCCGCCTTCCGGACGTCCTCTTCGAGCTTCTGCGCGTCCCGCTCGGCCTTCTCGCGGTCCTTGACCGCCTTCTGGCGCTCCTCGTCGGTGGACGCCTCCTGCTCGAGCTGGCGCTTGTTCTCCACCTCGCGCCGCTTCTTCTCGGCCTCCTCGAGTCTCTGCTTGAGCGCGTTCTCCAGGTCGACCCGGTGCGCCTTGGCCCGCGCCTCGATGCGCTCGGCCGCGGTCTTCTCCCCGTTGATCGCCTCGAAGTTGCCGGGATCCTTCGCCAGGACGACCCGGTAGTACACCTTGGCCTCTTCGAAATTCCCGTCCGCGAGGAACCCGTTGGCCTTGACCAGGTCCTCCACGACCGACGGCTTGCGCGTCGTCATCCAGCCCAGCCAGCCCAGGGTGCCCCCGAGCGCCAGGACCAGGATCGCCATCAGGGCGTAGATGCGGCGCAGCGGGCTCTTGGGGGCCTTGGGAAGCGTGACCTTGACCTGCTCGCCGGCCAGCCATTTGCTCAGATCGTCGGCGAACGCCTGCGCCGTGACGTAGCGGTCGCGGTCCTTCTTGGCGATCGCCTTCAGGCAGATCGACTCGATGGCCTTGTCGAGGCCGATCGCCTGGGCGGAGCTCACCAGCGACAGCGGCGGCGGCACGGGATCCTTCACGACCTTCATGAGGATCTCGATGGGCGACTCGCCGATGAACGGGGTCCGCCCCGTCATGGTCTCGTAGAGGATGACGCCGAGCGAGTAGATGTCCGTCCGCCAGTCGACGCGCTCGAGCCCCTGGGCCTGCTCGGGGCTCATGTAGGCGGGCGTGCCCACCACGGCCCCCGAACCCGTCAGGGAGTGGTTGACGCTCTTGCTCAGCGACTTGGCCAGGCCGAAGTCGGTCACGTAGGGGCGCGTGCCGCCCATGAGGATGTTGCGCGGCTTCAGGTCGCGGTGGAGGATGCCCTGCTCGTGCGCGTGGTGCACGGCGGCGCTGACGTCGCGGATGACGCGGATCTGCTCCTTCACCGGCACGGTCTTGCGCCAGTCGTTGAAGCCCGTCCCCTCGATCAGTTCCATCGCCAGGAACTGCCGGCCGTCGAGCAGGCCCGCCTCGTAGACGGTGACGATGTTCGGATGCTTGAGCCGCGCGGAGAGCTGCGCCTCCTGGATGAAGCGCTCCTCCTCGACGGCGCGCTCCTTGGGGTCGGCGTTCGGATTGGAGAGCATGAGCTTCAGCGCCACCTTGCGCTGGAGCTGCGTGTCCGTGGCTTCGAAGACCACGCCCATGCCGCCCCGGCCGAGTTCCCGCGTGAGCAGGTACTTGCCCAGCTGGGTGCCTTCCTGGACGGAATCCTGGCCGGGCAGCGCCGGCAGCTGGGGACCCGAGACCTGGACCTGCGCCTCGCGGCGCATCGTGGTCTCCCCCTTGCCCTGCTCGGCCACCAGGCCGACGAGCTGGGAATCGGTCAGGAAGCCCCTCCGGACGAGGATGCCGCCCAGGGGCGTGGCGGACTTGTCCCCCTCCGACACCTTGCGCGCGCGCTCGACGAGCGCCTCGCGAAGCTGGTCGGGGGTGATCAGGCCGCGCTCCAGCAGCATCTTCCCGAGAAGCAGCTGCTGCCCGCCGTCGTCTGAATCGAGTCCTGACACCAATTCTCCCGCTGCAGCGACCCTTTCCCTCCCGGTGGCGGGTCCGGACGGACCCCGTACCAGATTGAATATCATACGGCCCGCCTCGCGGGTTCCAAAGCACAAAAGCAGGCCCGCTTGCGCCCCCCCCCGCCCCCCCGGTATGATCGCACCGATGAGCGACGGAGCGGGCCCGCCCCCCGAACTCTTCATCCAACTCGGCGTCCTGGACGAGTCCAAGCTCAAACGCTGCCTGGAGTTCCAGCAAACATTTGCCCAGCAAGGGCTTGCCCTCACGCTGGGCAACGTCATCCTGAACCTGGGCATGGCCAAACCCGAGCAGGTCGCCCGGGTCCTCGCCCATCAGGGAACCGCCAGCCTCGCCTGTCCGGCGTGCGGACGGCGCTACACGGTGCCCGACTTCAACGCCCAGCGTCGCTATAAATGTGAACCCTGCCTCAAATACCTCGAGGTGGTCGTCGACGAGGAGCTGAAGGCGGCTCCGCCCGTGCCGACCCCCGCCTCCCCGGCGACGACCGCCCAGAAGCCCACGGCCGTGGCCAAGAAAGACCCTTTCGAGGGTCAAGTTTTCGGGAACCAGATCACGATCCTCCGCAAGCTCGGGAAAGGCGGCATGGGGGCGGTCTATCTGGGCGAGCGCAAGTCGGACGGCCGCCAGGTGGCCGTCAAGATCCTCACGGAGGAGTTCAGCCGCATGCCCGGCATCCAGGGGCGCTTCAAGCGCGAGGGCAACGCGGGCGGCAAGCTGGAGCATCCGGCCATCGTCGAAACCTACGAGATGGGCCAGGAGGGCAAGTACACGTTCATCGTGATGGAGTACGTCGACGGCGGAACGCTCGTGGACCTCATCGTCAAGGAGCGGCGCCTGGCGCCCGCCCGCGCCGTGGAGATCATGAGCGACATCCTCGCCGGGCTCTCCCACGCCCACTCGCGCGGGATCATCCACCGCGACATCAAGCCGGGCAACGTGCTCATGACATCCGGCGGGCGCGCGAAGGTGATCGATTTCGGGCTGGCGAAGGACGCCGAGGCCCAGACGATCCTGACCCTCTCGGGCAACGTGGTGGGCACGCCCGCCTACATGGCGCCCGAGCAGGCCAAGGGCGAAGGCAGCGACTGGCGCGCCGACCTGTATTCCTGCGGCATCCTGCTCTGGCTCATGCTGACCGGGAAGAAGCCCTTCGAGGGCAAGAGCCTCGTCGACACCCTGAACAAGCAGATCAACGACCCGCTGCCGCAGGCGCGGGAGCTCAATCCGGACGTGAGCGCGCATCTCGACGACGTCATCCGGATGATGTGCGCCAAGGACCCCGCCAAGCGGCACAGATCCTGCGAGGACGCGATCGCGGCGCTGCGCAAGGCGGCCGGCCTGACGCCCCTCGCCCGGAGCGGAGAGGCCGCCCCCGACGCCGAGGCGGGCGGGGAGGCCTCCCTGGTGGCGGTCATCCTGGCGGGCGGGGCGTTCGTCTGGATGCTCCTCTGGTGGATCATGCGCCGATGAACCTGCCTCCGGAACCCGTCGTGGTGGACGAGCGCCGCATGCGGGAGGCCTTGAAGCTCGCGGGCAAGGCGGCGGAGGACGGCGAGGTGCCCGTCGGCGCCGTGATCGTGCACGAGGGCCAGGTGATCGCGCGCGCGCACAACCAGGTGGAGATGCTCCGGGACGCGACCGCGCACGCGGAGATGATCGCGCTCACGCAGGCGGCGGAGGCGCTCGACAACTGGCGCCTTGAAGGGGCGGAGATCTACGTGACGCTGGAGCCCTGCGCGATGTGCACGGGGGCGCTGGTGCTGTCGCGGATTTCGAGGATCGTGTACGGGGCGGACGACCCGAACGCGGGGGCCTGCGGGAGCGTCTTCAAGATCAACGACGACGCGCGCCTGAACCACCGGATCCCGGTCGTGAAGGGGATATTGTCGCAGGACTCGGCCGAGTTGCTCCGGACGTTCTTCCGCTCGCGCCGCTCGGGCGCGCGGCCGCGTCCCCGCGATCCCTCTTGATTCCGCAATCCTCGTCCATGGAGAGAGGGCAGATCGGTGGCTGACGCCGGCCTTGAAAGTTCCGCAAATCGAGAATCCGAGGCCTACGGCTTCTTGAGACGGGGGATCGACTCCGCAATCCGCTCGATGAGCGGATGAAACGCCGGAGGCTCGATACTCTCCGCGGCCGGAACGACAGAACTCGCCGGAGTGGGGTACTGCTCCACCCGCACCGTCCCGCCTTCAAGCCAGATCACGAAGGCGCGGCCGGCGTCGAGCGCGTAGGTCTTCCCGTTGAGGGTCATCCTTTGCAGTCTCGTGTCGCTCTGGAAATCGAAGCGGAGGCCGTCTCCGGACTGGAACGAGCCGAAGTGGACGATCCCGCCGCTTCTCTTCGTTCCACCGCTCATCTTGTGGCGCTTGGGATCGGATCGGGAGAACAGGACGAACTGAAGCCCGCCGCCATCAAACCCGTAGTCGGCCCGGACGTCGCCCAGGACGGTGTGGGTCGACGTACCGTTGTCGAGGTTTTGCCCGCAGGCGGCGAGCGCGGCGATCGCCAGCCCCAGCAGGCTCACTGCGAGGGAGCGACGCGAACGGTTTCCGAACACTCGATTTGCCATGCTCTCTCCTGTCCTTCCACGAGACCCATCCGATGCTCTACCGCCGCGACCCATGTGGAGGCAGTGCGTCCACGGGCACCGGGAGGAAATCCGATGGGAGGCGCTCCGGGAACGCTCCGAGCCGCCCTTCCGAATCGCAGCAGATCGTCTTGCGGTCGTATCGGGCCACCGCTTCGAGGAAGATGTTCTCGCTGTAAGACGTCATGAGGAATCGGGCGGCGATTTCCGTCACCGACCGCCGGGCCAGGTCCCGATCCAGGGTGCGCCGCAGGCACTCGGCGGCCGGTGTGTTCAGCAGGATGATCAAGTCCAAGGTGCCCAGGAGTTCAACCCCTCCCAGGATGGCGTTCTCGTAGATCACGAGTCCTCCGGCTGGAGCGGAGAGCTTCACGGAGAGCGTCCGGCGGCCAGTCGCCCGGTCATAGGCGTCGGGGATCTCGACATTCTCCCCGGCACTCAGCCGTGCCAGATCCCGACGGATCTGCTCAAAATTCCACCACGTCAGCTGGTTCATCCCGTAGAAATATTCCTCGGGCCCGCTTTCCGCTCTGCGAAGAAGCCATTCCCTTCGCTCCGAGGAGTCCAATACGAAGCGCCAGTCTCCAGAATAGATCGTCGCGGGAACGCCGCTCACTCGGAGCTCGCCGGCTAGCCGCCGCGCAAGGGTCGACTTCCCTGCGCCCGCACGACCGCCCAGCCCCAGGAGCTTCACTCCGGGGCGGCTAAGAACGTACGCGCTGATGTCCATCGGCATAAGTCTTGGTCCGTCCGATCGTGTCGGAAGCGCCGAATTCAAATATCCGCGAGAGCGTACAGACTCGGGTCCGCACTTTCAGGAGGTATGGCCGGATGATGTCGAACGCGTAGTCGAGTCCCGCCGGACCGCCTTTTGCCGCGGCAGCCGCGTACACA
The DNA here is from genome assembly GCA_964619955.1 of uncultured Planctomycetales bacterium. Taxonomy (GTDB): domain Bacteria; phylum Planctomycetota; class MHYJ01; order MHYJ01; family JACPRB01; genus JACQFK01. The sequence continues at coordinate 195,430 of CAZUJF010000006.1, read as the reverse complement.
ATCGATTTCAGGAAAAGCGTGTCGTGCATCACCGCGATGCCTGTGAAGCCACCCTCTTTCCGGGCGTCCAGGTCGTCGTTCCGGACCAGGTCGGTCACCACACCATCTGCCACGCACCCAATAGTCTGATACGTGCCAAGAACCGCATCCGGGACCGGCGTACCACAGAGGCCCAGGGCGTCGGTGTCGATCGGAAACTGGTCTTCCACAACGTAATCGCAGAAAGTGACCAGCGTTGGCAGCCGCGAGGATGCCTTGTCGAGGGCGTACAGCAGCGAGCAGCCGGGGCCTGCCAGGCTTGAAACGTCCTCCCGGCTGAAGGCGAGATTAAGCGTGCCATAACGTCCGCGGCAGTAATTCTCCAGAAGGTCGGCGCAGTAACCGACGGAGATGATGATCTGATCGGCCACGTACTGAAATTTTCGGAGTAGGTAGTCGATGGCACGATCCGACCCCAGACGCACCAGGGCCTTGGGGATGTGCTCCGTTTCCGGCCGGAGACGGGCGCCCAGCCCTGCGGCCAGGATGATCACGTTGAACCGCAGATTGGAAACGCTGAAGAGCGGGCCTTCCTGGATCATCCCGGCCCCCTCCCGGCAGGCCGCGCGTAAAGATCGAAGATGGTCCTGACCACGGATACGATATTCCTAGGCTTGAAGATCTTGGTTTTCCCCCCGCCGGGTCGCTCGCGATGACTCGTACCGACTGCCATGAAGGTCCGTCCCGTCCGAAGCGCCTGGATCAGCAGTTCGGCCTGGAATGCGAACCCGGAGCTCTTCACTTCAACGCCCCGCAGCCAGTCCGTCCGGTGAATCTGCAGTCCGTTGAAGTACGGGAGCCGAAGCCCGAAGAGGAAGTTCAGCAGGTGCGTAAAGGCGCTGGAAATGATCCGGCGCGTGAGGCTCCGGGACTCCGGATTCTCGATGTACCCGAGGATCACGTCGCGGCTTCCCGCGTGGGAAAAGAAGCGGACAAGCGTCTCCTCGCCAAAGGCGTCGTCGCCGTGGACCATCACACAGTAAGTCATCCGTGCTTCCCGCCGCCCGGTATCGTAGCTCCGCCCAAAGCCGCGCGGGCTGGGGTGGGACAGTATTCGGATATGGGGGTTCGCACGCTGGTGAGTTTCAACGATCTCCTGCGTCCGGTCGGTGCTTCCATCGTTCACCACGATGATCTCGTAGTCGTCGAAGACTCTCTCGGCAGCCCGGGACGAGGCGACGAGGGCGCCGGCAATATTACCCTCCTCATTGAGAGCGGGCAGCACGATGCTCAGCGTGCTGGGGCGAGGAGCCTGGGCGGCCAAGGAGGGGTCCATCGTCATCTCACCCGCCGCAGTTCGGTGGCGGTTTCACTCCCGGCGGGACCGCTCCGCACGCTCCCCTGGAAGAGCGCCGGCTTCAGGACAGCCTGGGGAGCCACTCCTTTCAGGAGGAAGCGTCCTTGCGCGTCGGTCCCGCAGCGGTACACCGCAAGGTGCTTGGACCTTGTGTACGGCTCGACCTGGAACGAGATGCCTCCCACGTACGGCGCACCGTCGACGCCCACGGCGCGGCCGCGGACATGGGCGCCTTCCCCAAGCGTGATTGAGATGCGAGGATCTTCTCCCACTCTCAACGTGACGGGAACTTGTCCGAAATAATTGGCCGCGGAGAGTCCCGCCGACGAAACGGCCCAGACGGCGTATTCCCCGGCCGGGGCGATGAAGCGGGCGGTCGCATCTCCCTGGCCGTCAAACTCATTGGCCCGGATTGACGACCCTTGGACGAGTTCGCCACCAGAGCCTGGCAACAAATAGATGCTGATGTCGTCCGCAGCTCCGCCGGCGGGCAACTTCACGCGTACGGAGCCGGTCAGCGTTGCAACCGCCTTGAAGATGAGGTCCACCCGTCCTGGCGCGGGAACAGGAGCTTTGATCGAACGGGGATTCTCCCACTTGACGTTGCGGGGAAGAGGCACGGAAATGTCCAGATCGGCATCGAAATCCACCCGCCCCTGCATCAGCCCCACCAGCCAGAAGGGCTCCCCGATCGGCACGCGGATGATCTCGGTGATCACCTGGTGTGCCTTGCTTGGCGGAGGCGGGTTGTTGGAGAAATTCACGATGGCCTTGGGCCCCGACGCAAGAAACTCTCGGGGAACCGCTTCTCCGGCGATGCTGGCAAGACCCTCAAGGGTGTGCCCAGCCGCGGGAGTGAGCACTCCCAGCTCCTTGTGTTCCGTGCGCTTGAGCGTAAACTCAACGTATACGAAGTTGAAACGCAATCCATCCTCCTGCCAGTAGGCGGCCACCCGTTTCTGACCCGGGCGGACGCCTTTGAACAGGAATCGACCTCCCGCGTCGCTCTGGCTATCCGCTTCAAGATCGTACGTGACGAGACGGGCCGAGGAGCTCTGGACGTCGCGGCGGTCGAAAAGCTTGACGACCGCCGTCGGAGGCACGGCGCATTGTCCCAGTATCGTCCCGGATACCGTGCCGACCCCCAGCAGCACGATTCGCTCTCGTGTCGTCCCGCCCGGCTGGATGGTGACCGGACGGCGGCGGGAGCCGGTTCCCCCGACCTCCTCGCGAGTGGTGACCTTAAGGGCGCGTCCGGCGGGTTCAATCTGCCGCGCGGCCCGGGAAGGAATGTCTTCATCCGGCACATGAGCGGAGAGCACGGACCAGACGTACTCCCATCCGGGCGCCAGCTCCGGCCAGAGGCAGGCCCCGTTGGATCCCGAGGTCCGTTTCCAGGCAACTTCCTCCCACAGCAGCCGCGGATCTTCCCTCAAGTCGCCTTCGCCCAGGGGAGGCTCAGCGGAAAGGTCGGGCTGAAGAGTGACGTCGACCCCGCCCACGGGACCTCCTTGATCTTCCACGAACGCAAGCTCCAGCGCGCCCGTCGGTGTCAACGGGATATCGTACTCGCCGGCGACAAGATCGATCGTCCCCATAACACCCACGTGGGATTTCGCCGTAACTTCCAGCAACGCCCTGCCACGAGCGGATAGAGACGCTCTTCCACCAGCGACGGTCAGAAGCTCCACCTCCGCGGGTCCAGCTTCCGGACCTTCAACGATCCGGAATTTCACCCGAGCGCCTTCGAGAGGAACCCCGTCCAGCTCTGAAACGACGCGAAGAACAACTCCGGCGGATGCGACGGGACCCGGGACCCATTTGATCCGGCGTGGGGTACGCGCGGCCCGGGGAGGCGCTTCCAGTGCTTGCCGATCCGGCGTTCGAAGCACCCAAAGCAGCGCAATGAACGCCAATCCCACAAGGAGCGGAAGGAAAAGAGCGATCCGCAGTTCCTTACGCCCGGGATCGGTCATGGATCCACCCCTGCGGCGCTAGGAGCCCTCGGGGCAGCAGTCCAGCACGATGATCGACTCAACGCGACCCTTCATCTTGGCCTTGGACTTGGCCTGGCGGCCGAGAAAGCCCTTGTCGGCGAAGACCTCGATATCGCCGCGGGTCCGATGCCGGACGGAAAAGCGATCAAGGCACTCTTGATTGTCAAGGGCCGCGTTGTTGTCTTTATCCTTGAAGAGCCCTTCTCCCGAAACGGGAAGCTGAACGGGCACGGGAATCGTCAGACCCCACTTGTCGAACGTAAAGTCGAGCTGGCCCGCCGCAGTCTGTCCAACGGACTTCGTGAGCGCCGCCGTGACGGTCGGGCTGATAGTGCACTCGAATTCGACATATCCCAAGGCGGCAGCGGCGCTTAATCCCTGGAGATTCACCTCTCCTTCGATCTCCAGTGTGGTTTCAAAAATGGTCGCACGGCCCTCCTCGGAAGAAATCTCGTCCCAGGTCTGGAGCTGAAGGCGCTGCGCGTTGACGGCGACCTTGACCGAGGTACCAATATCCCAATCGTGCGCCATGCCATTCCCATGGACTTGGTTCCCCGTGGAGAACACGCTGGCGTGACCAGCGGCGCCGGGAACGCCGAGGAGCCGGTCAATCTTATGGTCGTGCGCGCTGACGGGATCCTCTGGCAGGAAGCGGTTGCTCATCAGCCGCCATTCGCAGTCGACCGGAGTCATATTCTGCTGTCCCAGCGTCGCCAGCGTGAACCCCAGAAAGCCCACCAAAAGAGCCGAAATCCAAGTTGCCGGATTTTTCGTACGCATCATAGTTTCTTCCCCGTAGAACATGGATTTAATGAGCGCCCTCCCAATCTGTCAACAGAAATCGCCCATATGGGTTTTGTTTTCATCGGGGATTCATCGGGGATTCCCTTGTCCCTGAAGCCGCGCTCGACTATAAGGGATCGGAACCACGTACCAGGAGCGAGGAAAACAGCGGACGGCCCGTTTCGCCGCATGGAGCTCGTGTGAGCCTCACGCCTTCGCCCGCCCCGGGGCCTCAAGCGCCCGGGCGATTCAGCTTGGCTTGGGTCGTGCTGACGTGGCGACTTGTCTGCTGCCCCGCGACAGCGCTCTTCCAGGATTGGCTCGTCTACGCCGCGATCGCCTGGATCATTAACGAGTCGCCGGCGTTGGGACAGGACATAAAAGCCCGCATCCGGGTCGCCATCATGGCACTGCTTTTCGGCATCTACGTCCAGGGCCAGGCAGGCCATGTTCTTCGCGTGCTGGGACAGGCGCCATGATCCTCGCAATTCTCGCCTTTCTCGTGGCGAACGCCGCCGTCGGCCTGGGTGCACGGGCGCTCGCGCGCTCGTTGTGGACCGATGATCCTGCGATCGACTTTCTTCAATTCCTGCTTCTGCGCCTCGCCCTGATCTCTGTCGCTGTGCTCGCGGCAGGAACGGCGGGGGCTCTGACGCCCCTGGCGCTGGGAACCCTGGGAACCCTTGGCCTTGCGGGCCTGCTGGCGGCCGGCGCGCACCGGCTTTCGCCTCTCCTCCCCGCCCTTCCCCCTTGCGGCCCCGCCATGAAATTGGCACTGGCGGTCGTCGTATTCCGACTGGTCGCGCAGGTCTGGTTCTTCGCGCCATACAACTACGATGCCCTCTCCTATCACCTCACCAAGGTGGCTGAATGGGTTCGAGTGGGTGGATTCACGCGGGAGATGGGCGTGGATACCCATGCCCCCTTTCCGGCCGGGTTCGAGCTGCTGGAAACATGGTGGGTGGTCTTTCTCCGTCACGACGTCTTGATCGAGGCCGCAGGGGTGGAGTTCCTGCTACTGGCGTTCGCCTCCGTCCGGGTCATCGCCAGCCGGCTCGGCTTGAACAATCGGGCGGGGATGGCGGCGGCCCTGCTTTACGTTCTCACTCCTGGTCTGCATCTTCAGGCCACGTCGTGCCTCAACGACGCGGCAGTTGCCGCCCTGGTCCTGGCCACGTTCGCTCTCGTGCTGGCTCCCGCGTCGATGCCCTCGCTGCTGCTCCCCGTCGGCCTGGGTTTCGGCGTAAAGCCAACCTACGCGTACGCTCTCGGTGGAGTGCTGCTGCTGTTATGGCTTCGGCGCAAAGAGCCGCGTGCGGTCCGGCCGAGACTGAGCGTGGCGCTGCTCCTGGTTCTGCTCGCCGCAACCCCGGGCCTCTTCTGGTATGGGCGCAATGCTCTTTGGTTCGGAAATCCGATCCACCCGGTCGGCTCCCGTGGGTTGATTGCGGAGACCGGAGAGAAGAAGATTCAATTCGGCCCCAGTTTTGCATCAGCCGCACGCAACGTCCTGGCTCTCGCGGAGGAGCGTGTCGTCGATCGCGGCTCGCCGCAGGGAAGTCTGCTGGTCCGCATTTCCGGCTGGGGGCCGGTTGCATTCGCCTGCGGAATCCTCTGCCTCCTGAGCGGTTTGGCGAACGATCTGGAACTTCGGCGACTTGCCCTCTGTTTCGGCGTATCGCTGGTCGGGGTCCTGGGTCTTGTCAACCACGACCCCTGGTACATGCGATTCGTCCTGTTCTTCCCTGCCCTCCTGACCGTGGCCACGATCAAGGCCGCTCCGAGCATTCCGGCGCTTCCAGTCGTACTTCTGCCATGCCTGGCCTTCCAATTTGCGGCCACGATCGTGCCGGCGGACCTCTCCTGGCCGGATGTCCGGACCCTGGCCCGAATGAGCTGGCATGAGCGGTCCGCGGCTGCACTCGTGGACGCGCAGAGTGGGCTGGATCGCATTGGATATTTCGGACTTGAGCCCGTCCACAACCGCGGCGAATCCTACCTGCTTTACCAACCTGACTATTCCACCGAGGTCGTGCATCTGCGATCGCGTGCACCGGCAGACCTGGCCCGGGAAATGCGTGAGCGTGGCGTCCGTGTCCTCTACGCCAGCCGACCCTCGCTGAACTTTCCAAACCCGGTGGACGAGGCCCTCAGACTTGGACTCTTGAGACGCCTTGGGGGGCGATTCTTTGAGCGAATCGAATGACGAGACTCTTTGAGTTGTTGGAGCGGCTGGCCAGCCTCCCTCCCGCAGTCCTGCTCGGGGCGGCGGCCGCGGCCTTCATCGGCCTGGCGGCCTTCCCGATCATGACCGACTCCCCCACCTACGACGAAGGGATGCACCTCGCCAGCGGATACAGCTATCTTCGGGCCCGCGACTACCGAATGAGCCCGGATAACCCCCCCCTGGCCAAGAAGTTCGCCGCCCTACCCGCGGCCCTCTGCCTGGAACCGAACTGGCCCGAGGACGAGGCCGCTTGGACGGCAGGCGCCCGCTGGGATTTCTCGTTCAAGTTCCTGTACCAGTCCGGCAACGACCCCGACATCCTCGTCCGCACAGGCCGCTTCGCCAACCTGCTGTGGGGTCTTCTATTGATCGGCGGCGTATACGGAACCGCGAGGGAGCTGTTCGGACCGCGAGGCGGTCTAACGGCGCTGATTCTTGCGACGTTCTCCCCGCCACTCCTGGCATTCAGTTCTTTGATTACGGTAGACGCCACGCTCGCTGCCCTGTTCTTTCTCACGATCGTAAGCTATCAACGCGTGCTCGGCGGCGCCGCTCCACGCTGGACGCTTTACACCGGCCTGCTCTTGGGAGGGGCCCTGGCCACCAAATTCACGGCCCTCCTGCTGCCGGGGATCCTGGCCTTCCTCCTCCTCCGGCATCTGATCCGCCATCGGCGAGGGCGCCTAGACTGGGTGCACGAGGGGCTGAATCTCACCGTCATCGGGCTTCTCGCCCTGGCGACGGTGTGGGGGGTCTACGGGTTCCGCGCCTCGGAGAGTCCTGATTGCACGGCCGTACCACCCGGAGATGCGCGGGGCCTTACCCCCGGCCTTGCCCGCGCGGCGCTGGAACTGGTGCGAACAGCGAACCTGCTGCCCCGGAGCTACGTCTCCGGACTGGCCCAGGCAGTCGCGTATAACACCGACGGGCACCCGGCCTTCGCCTTAGGCGAGTACTCGACACGAGGCTGGTGGTGGTATTTTCCGCTGGCGTTCCTCGTCAAGACCCCCACCTGCACCCTGCTACTGTTCTTCTGGGGACTGGGCCGCTGGTATCGTCGGAGTCCTCGCGAAGGTCCCGATGACACCTTTTTGGCCGTGGCCGCCGCTGCATTCGCAATCTTCGCGATGAAGAGTCAAATCAACGTGGGCCTCCGGCATGTGCTTCCGATCTACCCCTTCCTCATGGTGCTGAGCGGCGGAGTACGTTTCGGAAACTCGGCGCCGGGCAGGCGGGCGTCGCTAGCCTGGGCCGCGCTGCTCGTGGGCACAGGAACTGCCGGCCTGGCGGCCGCTCCTCATTTCCTGGCATCGTTCAACATGCCATCCCGTGCCCTGTTCGAGCGCCACGAGATGCTGGTCGACTCCAATCTCGACTGGGGCCAGGACCTGGGACGGCTCAAGGCCTGGGTCGAGCGCCATGGGATTTCAAGCCTGAAGCTGGCTTACTTCGGGACAGCCAGCCCGCGACACCTCGGCCTCCAGCACGAGGTCCTGCCGGGCCCGGATGCCCACCGCCTATACTTGCGGCACGAACCCGAATGGAAATGGAGCGGGCCCTTGGAATCGGGGGACTATGTCGCGATCAGCCTGACGCACCTGTCGGCGGTGTATGCACCAGAAGCGGAGGGTAACCGGCGGCGCTTCGAGAGCCTGGAGTTCGTGGACATGGTGGGTCATTCCATTGCCATCTACCGAGTTCCCTGATCTGAGGGAGGTCATCGCGAAAGGGTCTTACCCCAAAGGCATATCCGACTGGCTCTTGTGTTCCGCGGTTTTCCGCGAGGCCTTGTGGAGGAAGCGGCCGACCGCCGCAAGCCATGGGGTCTTGGGTCATCCGGCTTGGAGCAGGCGGCTATTGCTTCTTCAGATCGAGAACCAGGTTGGCCGTCACGGGTCGTCCTTCGGCGACCTCGATCTCCTGAGTCTTCGTCGCGCAGCGTTCCTGCCAGACCTCGATCACATACTTCCCGGGAGGGAGGTTCTTGATCTCGAACGCCCCTCCCTCCTTGGTGACAGCGTAATACGGATGAGCGAGGACGGCCATCCAGGCGTTCATCCAGGGATGAGTCTCGTCTTTCAGTTCGATCATCACCTCCTGCGCATCGAACCTGCGCGGGCGCTCCGCTCCGGCCCTCTCCAAGTGAATCAGAAACTCGCGGTTCACGAGGGAGAGGGCGCGAACACAGTGGGCATGAGGATCGCTGTTGCGAAGGATTAACTCCTGGCCAGCCTGCACGCCAAAGACGTGGGGCTCGAACCGACAGCCTTTCAGATCCAGCAGAACCGGACTCTTCGGAGGCTCCATCACCTTCTTGTCGAGTCCTGACTTGACATAGACAAAGGCACCCTGAATCCGGTTTTTCTGGTCCACGCGCAAGTCTTCCCGCGGCTGTCCCTGCGCGTAGAGCGGTGCGCACTTGGGACAGGTTATCTTGTGAACCCGCCCGGGAGGAGCCTCGCCGTTCAGGGCGACCGTGCCGGTGACGATCGTGCCGCCCGCCTGCGGCTCTCCGAAACTCAACGCCGCGATGCTCCCGAAGGCCAGGAACAGTTTCATCATGGAAGCCTCCGCAATCATGGTAGCAAGTTTTTTGCCGCTCGGCACGACCCTGCGGCGCCATGGGGTGAGGCAGCCTGTCGCAGAGTGACACTACATGGGCACAGAACAGGCCGTCGAAATCCCGACCTCTACTTCTTTTCCAGAGTTTTGGCCCAGTCCTTCCAGAACTTGAGCGCTTGGCCGGGACGGAGGAATCTGACCGAATCACGCTCGACAATGTAATCGTGGCCGGTCAGGCGGTGAATCTCGCTCAGGAAATCCTCGACCGACGCCACGCCCCCCCTGTCCAAGATCCGTTCGCTCAGATGGATCGTCAGGAGAAAATGCTCGGTCCCGACCCCGGTCGTGTCCAGGGTCAGTTGAGTCGCCGCCTTGAACTGGGTCTTGATCGCGGAAGCCCCGTCGCCTGCCTTGACCCGGACGGTCTTCCTCCGGCTGGCCCCGGTGATCTCGGCCTGCCGAAGAAAGTTGAGCGGACTGCAGGAGACCAGGACCTCCTGCTCCGCGGCAGCAAGCAGAACGGGAATTCCGCTTTTCTCCCCCAGCCTGCAAAGGCTTCCCGCGGCCGCGAAGCGGATCATGCCATCCGGGTCCACGAGCGAGCGGGTCAGGTCCTCGATCGAATCGCGAGCTTCCAGGAGCCCCAAGGCCGTCAACGTGGCGATTCTCACGTCGCGGTCGGCGTCATTCACTAACGGGCGGATGTCGGGGAGGAGATGTTTGCCCTCCAGCCTGGCAATGGCATGGATGACCGCGATGCGCACCGCCGAGGAGGGTTGGGCGAGCAGGGGGCTGATCCGGGGCAGGGCATCGACCGCGTGCAGTTCTCCCAGGGAGACGACCGCCTGGAGGCGAACCGCTTCCTTGTCATCTTTCAACAGGGAGAACAGCTCGTCGATCGCCCCCAGCTGGCGGAGCGCGCCGAACGCCCGATCCGCGACCATCGGCGATCCGTCGCCTGTCGCGCGGACGATCAACGGAAGATGTTCCCGAGCCTTGAGATTCCCCAGAGCGAAAACCGCGCTTGCCCGGACTGTCGGCTGGGAATTCTGGAGCAGTTTCGCCAGGTGGGGGATGGCGCCTCGAAGGCCACGCCGGACCGAGATCTCGCAGATTTTCTGCTTCTCTGAGTCCACCGCGCCCTCAACCGCCCTGGGAACCAAGAAATCTAACTCATCGGACCCAAGGGAGGGGTGCCGAAAGCCCGTCGGGGTCTCCGAGGCGGCCTCCAGCAGGGCTTCAGTCCAGGAGCGATGGGATCCCGAGGAAAGACGGTCTTCAACGCCCGGCATCGCTTCCTTCAGTTTGTCGGGCAGTTTCTCCAGCACGTCGAGTCTGGCGAGGAGCATTCGCGCGCGTGCCGTAACCTCCGGGCTCCCGCCGGCAGCCGCCTTCCGCAATTCCGATTCCGCCGCCTTGCCGATGCGCTTTAACTCACGGTCCGCGCTCTCCCGGTCTTCGACGCGGTCCGCCCCGAGTTTCTCGACCAGCTCCTTGACGTTCTGAACAGCCTGACCGGTAGCGCACACCAGGAGCGAGACCGAAGCGAGCATCACCGCGGCGGAAGAGGACATCGGCGGGGACCTCCCTTAGAAACTAGTGCAAAATCCCTAAATGCTGGTCGAAATGACAATGAGTGATCCCAGGAAGATAAAAGGGGTGCTCATAATTTAACACTTGGTTCTCGACGCACTCTAGAGCGAGTACGCTCAGCACTTGCCCATGAAAGTTCCCCGGCCAAAAGAGGCACGGCCTCGGGTCCCCGACCGCAAATGCCTTGGGTCGTCTTGGAGAGATCGACTGGTCACGGGCCGTCGTCGAAAGCATCTCGATTCGGGCGTTTTTTGAGGGGTCCACATCGGGCCTAACCCAACTGATCTCGCCAAGCGAGGCTGAAAACGCCACCTCACGAGCGACGTGAACGGAATCCCACTTGTGGTCAACATCACACCAGCAATCGTCCGCGACTCTGCGCCGACCCTGGACCTCCTGGACTCGACCCCCGCAATCCAAGGTCTGTTGGGCCGCACGCGCTTCAGGCCGGAGATCTTCCATGGTGATCGTGCGTACGGAACGGCGGGCATCCTCTCGGGTATCCGGGAAAGCAACGTTCATCCGCTGATCCCCAAGATCAACGACAACAATCACGGCAGCGGCCTCGGAAAGTTCCGCTATGGGGTCCAACGCACACTCTTCTGGTTCGGACACAACCGACGCTTGAAGACTTACTACGAACGATCCGGTGATCATCTTCAAGCTCTTCACGACATCGCTGCCGCCGTCATCTGCGCAAGAAGGCTCTCCGAGCTCATTACGATTTTGCACCAATCTCTTAGTTATTCCTGGGACCTCGTCCGGTTGCGGTCCAGAATATTCAGGATGCTCGACCGCTGCGCCGGATCGGCGATCAGTTGCGCCCGGTGCTGGAGTACGGGGACCTGCTCGGGGAAACGCTGAGAGATGATCCTGGCCAGTCGGAGGGGCAGCGTCCTGAAAGCTGTGGAGATTTGAAGTAAAGGCGTATCCTCCGGTGAAGCAAGTTCTTGTTTCACAAACCGGCCGTTTGCGCGGCCAGCTTTTGGAGGGATACGCCGTGGAAGATCGTACTGCAGTCACACCGGCGCTTACAGGGATTTTCGGCCCCGATCTCCTGACCGAGGGGATCCGGGGGAAACTCAAGGAACTCGTCCACGTGCTCCTCGAAGGAGAAGTCGAGGAGGCCTTGGATGCGGCCAAGTACGCTCGATCCGAGGTCCGGGCCGGGTACCGCAACGGGACGAAGCCCCGGACCCTCCATACGAGCCTGGGGTCGGTGTGCGTAGAAATGCCCCGAGCACGCCTGGACCGAGCCCAGGGCGGCACGGAGGAATGGCAAAGCCAGCTCCTCCCTCGCTTCGAGCGCCGTTCGAGGAGCCTGGACGAGACCGTGCTGTCGATGTACTTCGCCGGGACCAACACGCGACGGGTAAAGCGTACGCTCAAGCCCCTGCTCAGCGAAGCGCCGCTGGGGAAAAACGTGGTGAGCCGGCTGGTGGGCCGCTTGGCCGCCCACGTGGAAAGCTGGAAGACCCGCTCCCTCAAGACGGAGACCTACCCCTATCTCTACCTCGACGCCACGAACCTCAAGGTCCGGGTCTTCCGGAAGATCCGCAAGGTGCCGATCCTCGTGGTTCTGGGGGTCCGGCAGGACGGCCAGAAGGAAGTCCTGGCCATGGAGCCTCTGACGAAGGAAAGCACCAGCGCCTGGTCCTTGGTGATGGAGGATCTCGTGGGCCGGGGCCTGAAACGGCCCCTCCTGGCCATCATCGACGGCAATGTCGGCCTCCGAAACGCCCTGCAAGCCGCCTGGCCGGGCATGGCCATCCAGCGCTGCACGGTGCACAAGGTCCGCAATCTCCAGGATCATTGTCCGGTCGATGCCTATCCACAGGTCAAGGAGGGCTACGATCGGATCGTCGAAGCCAAGAACGAGGAGGAGGCCAAGGCCGCCTACCAGGCCTTCCTTCGCAAGTGGGGGAAGGAACTGCCGGCGGTGGTGAAGAGCTTGGAGGAAGCGGGGGAAGAGCTGCTGACGTTCTACCGCTTCCCTCCGGAGCAGTGGCGTTCCCTCAAGACGACCAACCCAATTGAGCGGCTCAACCTAGAGTTCAAGCGTCGTGTAAAAACGCAGTGCAGCCTTCCGAGCGAGAAGTCGGCGATCCATCTGCTCTACGGGCTTCTTCTCTCCGGGCAGATCCGCTTCCGCAAGATCAACGGCTGGCAAAAGTTGAAGGACGTCCTGGAGAAGGCGACGAAAGGAGGGTTGCTGCAGAAGGCTTCGTAAGGGAAGATCTGTTACGCGGCTTCACTGGGGAAACGCCGATTTCCACAGGTTAAGGGACGCTGCCGTGGACCGCCTGTTGCGACTGCATCATGGCTGCTCGGGTCTCATAACCGTCCGTTGAAATCCGCTTGGCCAGGGCCAGCAGTTCCCCGGCGGGGTCAGAAGCTGTGCGAGCAAGCTTGGTCCGGGCTTTGGTCAAGGATACCTGCTCGGCATCGCCGGCCGGCTCAAGAGTCTCGATCTTGCTCCGGATTTCCTGGGCTGCGCCTGGGTTGTCCATCAATTGATTGAAATTGGATAGCGCTTCCGCCAGCGAGATGCGGACCGAGCTCTCCTTGGCCTCTTCGAAGGCGCTTCGGATCGACTTGTAGTTGCCGGCCCCCTTGGCGGACAACGAGGCAATGACGGAAGATGCCTGAGTTCGGAGCGCAGCGTTAGCGCCGGCGCTTACTAGATACTGGACAAGGATGTCCGAGACTCCGGTCTCGTCCCGATACCTGCTGGCGACCAGCGCTTGCGTCTTCAATGCGTCTCGGAGAGCCGGATTGAACATGACCGAGCTGAGGATCTGCTGAGCCCCTTCCGCATCTTTTGCCTGCAGGGAATGGTAGATCAGGAAGGCGTCTCTCGGATCCTTGGGGTTCCTTTCAAGATATCGATTCACCATCTCGGCCATCAAAGGGCCGGGCAGATGGGCGATCCCGATCAAGGAGGGTCTGAGTTCTTCCAGCCGCCTGAACCCGCGGAACGAGTCGTAAAGGATCTGGGCCGCCTCGGGCGTGCCGATCGCCCCCATGGTCGCCGCAGCTCCGGCCTTGTCGAGAGCTGTTTCAAGCTCGGAACCCAGGACTTCCGCGAGGAACGGGACGAGTTTCTCGCCGTAGCCCCGAAGATGGTAGTAGATGGTCGACGTAAAAGTGCCCGCCGTATCGAAGTGAAGACCCTTGCGAAAAACCCCGATGTTCTCCAGCAGGAGGTTGCTCCGGAGGACGCTGAGGAACTCGATGATCTTCTTCGACGTCGTAGAGGTTCCGATGCGCGAAGAGTATTCCATCGCCACCTTCAGAAAGAACGGCTCGCTGAACTCCGTCGCGAAATCGCACAGCAGGATGAGAAGGAAATCCGAGGGGTCCCCGACGTACATGTCGTGCAGGACCTGCTCCGCAATGATTCCGCGGCCTTTCAGCGCTTTCAGGACTTCCCGATAGGCTTTGAGGTCCTCGTCGTAAAAGTCCATCGCCTGTTCGAGAAGCTCCCGGGCGGCGAGTTCATCCTCCGGCGAGGCCCGGGGAGCTACAGGGATCGGACGGGGCGGGAACGCCGCAGCAACTCTCTGCTTCCTTTCGACATGAATATTTCCCTTCCTGCTCCGCGCGGCGATTACCAGAAGCATAAGGGCGAGGATCACGGAAACGAAGACGACGGCGCGGATTTTCCGGGACGGCACCGATCACCTCGTAGGCATCTAATCCCGCAGGAGGACTTTCCCGTGGGACGCCATGCTCAGCCGATCTGCACGGTCGAACATTCTCGCGCCGCCCGCGGTGAGGGATTAAGCTGCAGGGCCCGCCAATCTCGTTATGGTCGCCTACTTGAACTCGACCTTCGTCTGCTCCAACTGAGCCAGGGAGCCCACTGAAGCGGTCGCTCCATTTCCCTGGACTCTGATGGAGACCGTGGTCTCAATTTCCCGGAGGACGTTGGCGCTGATCTGCCAGTTCGCTTCCCACGGAAGCGCTCCCGTCGTGGGAACGGGTCAGTTATCGGTATCTTCGGCTTTCTTCCTGTCGCCTGCTTTCAGCTCGATCACGGTTTCAATCGGGTTGGCCATCCCGTCCCAGAGGACCAGCGTGAAATCATCGGCATGGAGAACAATCTGTCCCTTGATGACGGACTTGCATTCCGCGGAGTCTTTCTTTCGCGATTTCACCGCGTTCAGGTGATTCGCAGTGGCACCAAACGGTTCGACCTTGACGGTGTGATTGTCAGGGTTGCTGCTGTCAAAGACATGGCTTGCTTCTTCGAACTTGCTCGCCTTTGCCTGCAACGACTGGGCCAGCGCATTTTCGGCATTCTTGCGGGCGGCGCCGGTCAGGAAGGCGTTAACAAATGGGCCGGGGCGCTGCGTCCGCGAGCGGGTCCAGATCCCTTCGACGTCGTTGACTGTTTGAGGGCCTACGGTTTCCTCCGCGGCAGGAACGTCGGTGGTCTTGATGTTCACAGGGCCTCTGAGGAAGGCCGTCGTCGCCGGTACCATGACGTTCCGGAAGGAGGTCTCGGCTACTGCCGAAAGCGCGATACCGGCCAAGAACGCCCCAATCGGCACCAGATAACTCCAGTTGGGCCTTTTCATCTTTTTCTCCTTGTCGCCGTTTTCAGATTCCCAAAGGCAGGCTAATCATACATTCTTCCGGCCGGCGTTCAAGAAGATTGCGAATCGCCTCAGAGACCGCCCTCAATCCAGGATGTAGAAGCCGCCTTTGAAGGGACGGATCAGGTTGAGGTCGAGGCATTCCTTCAGAAGCGGATCGCCCTCGGCGGAGGTCCGGGGGACATAGAAAAGCCGGGCGGAGGCGGCTCGAAGCTGTTGGACCAGGTCCGGCGCCGAAACCGGGCGCGTGTAGACGACCTGACAGGAAAAATCGGGCCTGTACAGAAGATACGATTCGCCCCTGTTGTTGACGGGCTCGCGAACGTAGTATCCGACGACGGGCTCCAAGGGCCACGCCTCGATAATCCGGGCCATTGAACGATCTTGCCAACCGAAACCCCAGAGCCGGCGAATGTCGCCCAAAGGGAGATCCCACGGCACGAGGGTCGCGATCCATTGAGCGGCCACGGCCGTCGCCGCGACCAGCAACGCTCCTCGGTAACGCTCGACAATCCTCGCGACGGCGACCGAGAGAATTGCCGGGAAGAAGAGGATGAATCTCGTGAACCACGGGTCGTGATGGACGAGGAGCAGGACGCAAAGGAGGGAGGCCAGGAACCCGAGCGCCGCGTGGCGCACGGCGCGTTCGCTTCGCACCTCGTGAACCAGGGAGATCAGGCCGCAGGCGAAAGCGGCCGCTCCCCACCCTGAAAGATGGAGCAGAAGGGTGTTGTAAGGCACGACATGGTCGGAGATCCGCTCGTCGACCAGGCTCAACAGGTTCTCCACGCCCGACATCGGTTTCGGTCCGACCTGGATCCGGAGTTTCCCGGTTCCGCCGATGAGCCCGCTTCGCTCCACGGGAAAGATAGGATTACCGTACCATACGGCGTTCCTGGCGTACCAGAAGGCTCCCAAGGCGAGGCCGAGCGCACAGAAACAGAGCGCGGCCTTCCGATGGGGCGCGGCCGGCCGGGGGTCTCTCCGGACGAACCACCACAGCACCAGGAAGCCGGGAAGAGCATACCCAAAGGTCGGTTTCACTCCGAGTCCCAAGCCCGCCGCGCCGAGGAGGATGGACGGAGAGGCCCGAGACAGGACGAGCACCGCCGATGACACGACGAGCGCGGCAACTGCTCCATCGTTCATGCAGGAGATGGAGGCGAGTTGCAGCCCGGGCGACGTCGTGTACAGGATGGAGGCAAGGTAGGACCATCGGGTGGAGACGCCCAGCCTCCGCGCGAGCTCCCAAGTTCCAGCGAATGCGACCACGATGAACTCGACTCCGGCCATTTCAATGAGCACGTCGTGATGGAGGAAGACCACCCACCAGGTCTCGATGAGCTCGAATCCCGCAGGAAAGGACGCATGGGTGTCCGGGCCCATTTCCCGCGTGAAGCCGCCGGCCTGGACCCACTCCGCGACCTTTGTCAGATGGTAGGACAATGCGTCGGAACTAAACGGAGCGAGAAACCAGACCTGGCCGATCTGCCGCAGCGCCATCACGGCCAGGACGGCGGCGCCGATCTTGCCACACGAAGGCCACGACGGACGCGGCAGGTCTCGGTGGACCTTGGCGGCCACCTGCGCCAGGAGCAACAGAAATCCGGCAGACCCCAGGAAGAGTGCATTCAGCACCTGCAGGAGTCCCGCCACCAGCACAATCGCGGAGATCAGGACCAGGCGCGTCAGGAGAAATGTCAGTAGATCCAGCCCAGGCCGCCCCGCCTTCAGGGGACGATGAAGGAGGTGGGTTCCCAGAAGCACTGCCGCGTTTGCGGCGACCATGCCCAACACTCCCAGGATCATGGCGACCCGCCGAACACGGCCAGGACGTGCCGGAACTCTCCGTGCAGGAAGACTCCGAAAAGGTAGGCCATCGCGCCAACGGTTACCTGGCCTCGAAAGCGGGGCGCGACGAAGGGAAAGCCGATCCAATACAACGACAGGATTGCGACCCAATCGCGCCACACGGCGTCGAGGGGATACGCCCAGATTCGCCAGCCCAGGAGAGCGGTTGCCACGCAGATCTTGAAGACCAGCAGGAACCCGGAGCCGGGAGGTTGGGCCGCATCGCCTCCTGCGGCAGAAGGACCATCCTGCGTCTTCATGACCCCAAGCCCTAGTTCTTCCCGGCGTCCTCGATGGCCAATCCCGGATCTTCCCCGGCCTGAAAAGCATACCCTGCGGCGAACCGTCGCCAGTCGACTTTCGCCTTCTCGCCTAGAGCTTCTGCAACTCGTCGCTCGCGTAGGCTGACCAGATCGTGCCGGTGCCGAGCGATCTGCATTGTCTTGTGAAGGTGCGGCGGGCGCTGAGCGTCCGCACCGTGACGGTCCGCGTGGGGGATCGCATCCATCTCACTTGCTTCGACTTCAAGATCGAAATGGACAAGACCCAGCCTGCGCCTGCGGTGCAGTACCCCATCATCACCCTTGCGAGGACACCCTACCTACCACGTCCGTTTACCCTGGCGCCACGCTGATCGACCACGCTTGCACCCGACCAACCCTTGACCGACCGATCGCCCTTCTGTAGCCTCGTATGAGTGCACAGCCTTCGATCATGGCACCCCTCATTCCGCTAGTCCCCGCGCACCGATTCCCTACTCTTGATCCCGATTCACGTCCTCATGGAGGGGTGGCAGAGCGGTTGATTGCGCCAGTCTTGAAATTTCCGAAAACCGCGATTCTGAGGCCCAATTAGCGTTTTTAGCGCCTGGAAGGCCGATCAAAACATACATTCGGTGACACTCGGTGACACTCTTCCCCACCTCTTCCCGAGCCAGTTCCCGTCCTATCAAATAATTCATCCCACTCCAGACCGCCCGGTAGGCGAGACAAGAGACCAGGGGTGACTGTCGGCGGCGGCGAGAAAACCGGCCAGTAATGGCGCTGAGCGGCCCGGCCACCGTTTGAATCTACTTCCCGTCTGTTCGTCCCCAGTTGCTTCTACTTCACCGGATAGTGCCGAAGGATTTCTCCGGAAGAGGCGTCCCAAAGCTGGCTCCCCACCAGGATCTTCTGGCGGTGCTTCGTTAAGGCGAAGGGGGTCCATTCCAATCGCCTGATTTCCCGTCCGCTCTCGATGTCCCACAGGGAGACCCCGTCGACGACCTTGTAATTGGCGTCGGATCGCCAGTCCACCACGATCCTTTTGTCTCCCGCCGCCGTATAGGCCTCCCCCGCAGAGCCCGGAACCTTGAGCTGCTTCAACTCCATTCCCGTGGTCGGATCCCAGATCCTTACGGTTGCATCGTGCCCCGCCGTGACTACCTTCGTTCCATCCTCGCTGAAGGAGGCATGAAGAACGAAATTGGCATGCCCCTTGAAGGCGCGAAGCTCGCGCCCGGTCCCGGCATCCCAGAGGCGCGCCGTCTTGTCGAGGGAAGCGGCGGTGACGATGAACCGGCCATCAGGACTGTATTCTGCCGAGTTGAAGCCGTGATACCCAGGCTCCTCAACTTGAATCTTGCGGAGAAAGGCACCCGTCCGGGCGTCGAAGATCTGCGCACCGGGCCGCGTGAGCATCAGGAGTTCGTTTCCGCTGGGACTGAAGGAAAGGCTGCTCTGACAGAGAGTAGTCGGGCTGTACTCCGGAAGAGAGCGGATCAACACGCCCGTCTCCGCATCCCACAGCCGTGCCGTGGTGTCCATGGCGCCCGACAGAATCCGCTTTCCATCCGGAGAGAACTGGACCGTAAACACCATGCCTTCGTGTCCCTCGAAACGTTGAATCTCTTTGCCGGTGCTTCGATCCCAGAGCCTGACGGAGGTATCATCCTTATCGCCCGGGAAGTAAAGTTCCTCCCGTCCTCCGCCCGAGAGGATCTTCCGCCCATCCGGGCTGAACGCCAAGGCCCTTACGAAGTCCAAGTGACCCTTGAATCGGGTCCTTCTCTTCCCGCTCTCGAGGTCCCATAACTCGACGACGCCTCTCGGTTGGCCTCCCGGCTGGTCCTGAATCGAATCCACAGTCAGGATCCACGTGCCGTCCCCGCTCATCGCCAAGGGATAACCGCCTCCTTGGTACAACTCCCCGTTCTTGTCCTGCCCTTGCAGGCCTGTCGAGTCCGCGGCGATCGGTGTTTGCGCGCAGCCGACCAGAGCCAACGTAAGAAGAAAGCCGACGGACTTCACTGGAGTTCCTTTCCCAACCTTCAATAGTCTAGACGGACGGGGAGCGTCGTGCGGGGAGTCTCGACAGAAAGAAAAACCTCCGGTACATCAGGGGCTTGCATCCGCGAGACCACAAGGCCTCCCGAACCCCTGACGCAACCGGAGGAGATTGGCGAGTCTAAAGTGCGGTTGGGCCGATTGCAACCGATCGTTCGACCCTGACGGCAACCGACGCTACTGCTCGGCCGATTGCAGCGGCCAGGCGCGCAAGGTCCAAAACCGACAGGCCCAACGTCGCCGGAGATACCGCGCCCATCTCCTGGCCGCCGTCGAGGCCGCGAACGAAGGCCGGGTGTCAGCAGTTCCAGCCATCGTCTGGCGATTTCGCCTACCGCTGTGATCGTTGCCACCGGCGCGTCGACCGGCCCGCGCGGCAGCTCGTCGTGTTCTGCGGAAGGGACTGTGCCTCCTCGTGGAAACGTGGCCGGAGGCGCCTCCTGCGGCGCTTTCCCCGCCAGCCCCGGCTGTTGCGAGGTCTCCCGGATCCGCTTCCGCGGCCGCCCCCGCGCCGTGGCCCTCACCTTGGCGGGGAATGAGCCTCCGGCAAAGATGCGCCCGAGAACTTTCTCGGAGGGCACATGCTCGCGCGCAAACGCGTTCCCCTCGTGCCGGCGCCGGACCGCGTTCGGCAAATCCAGGGCAGCTTCGCCTGGCTTGATCACCGCCTGCTCCGCGAGGGCCACGTCGAGCGGATGACGCTCCAGGACCTCGCGGTCTACGTCTTCCTCGTCCTGGCGGCCGACCGCACCGGCACGTCCTTCTACCGCAAGGACGTCGTCTGCCAGAAGCTCGGCATCGACTGGGGGGAGTTCGAGGAGTCCAAGGCCCGGCTCCTGGAGAGAGGGTTCATCGCGTTCCGCCCGTTCTCGCCCCACGACGTGGACGGCTTCTACCAGGTCCTGCCGGTCCCCATGGGTGGTGGCCGGTGATGCCGGAGATCTGGGCGGAGATCCGGCGGCTCTTCCACGTGGAGAAGCTCTCGGGGCGGCAGATCGCCGAACGCCTGAACGTCCATCGCGAAACCGTCTATCGGGCCCTCAAGCACGACCACGCGCCCCCGCCTCCGGCGCGGGGGCGCTCCTCGGTCCTGGATGCCTTCGAGAAGGACATCCAGGAGATCCTTGAGGCGACACCCCGCATGACCGCCGTCCGCATGCTGGAGGAGCTCCAGCGCCGCGGCTTCACCGGGAAGTACACCATCGTCAAGGAGCGCCTCAGCAAGCTCCGGCAGTCCCGGCAGCGCGACGCCTACATCCGCCGGGCCTTCCACGCCGGCGAAGCCGGCGAGGTGGACTGGGCCTACTGCGGCCCTTTCGAGGTGGGCGGGCAGCGGCGCCGCCTTTCGGTCTTCGTCATGACGCTGTGCTACAGCCGGATGGTCTACCTCGAGTTCACCATCTCGGAGGCACTCGAGGAATTCCTCCGCTGCCACCAGAACGCCTTCGCCTTCTTCGGCGGCTGCCCCAGGAGGCTCTTCTACGACAACCTCAAGACCGTCGTCCTCGCCCGCGCCGGCCGCGAGATCCGCTGGAACCCCCGCTTCATGGATTTCGCCGGCCACTACCTCTTCGAGCCCGTCGCCTGCAACCCCGCCTCTGGCTGGGAGAAGGGCCGCGTCGAGCGCACCATCCAGTACATCCGCTCGAACTTCCTCCTGGGCCGGACCTTCCGCTCCCTCGGCGAGGTGAGCGCCGAGGCCGTCCAGTGGCGCGACGAGAAGGCCAACCGCCGGATCCACAAGACCACCGGCCGGCGCCCCGTCGATCTCTTCGCCGACGACAAGGCCCGGATGCTCGCGCTCCCCGAGGGCGCTTACGACACGCGGATCCTTCGCTCCGTCAAGGTCACCCTCGACTGCCGGGTTACCTTCGAGAACAACACCTACACCGTCCCGCCCAAGTACGTGGATCAGGAGCTGGTCCTGCGCGCATCGCCCACCGAGGTCACCGTCTATGACGGGCCCAGCGTGATCGCCCGACACTCGCGCTCCTTCGAGTCCCACCAGGACATCATCGACCCCGCGCACGTGGAAGAGGTCCTCGCGCGCAAGCGCCGCGCCTCGGGGACCACGCTCCAGCGGCTCTTCCTGGCGCTCGCGCCCGAGGCCCAGACCTATCTGGCCGGGCTCGTCAAAACGGAGCTCTCCGTCGACCGGCACCTGATGCGGATCCTCGACCTCGTTGCCACCTACGGCAAGGCCGAGGTGCTCGGCGCCATCCTCCGGGCTCTCCAGTACGGCGCCTACGGAGCCGACTACGTGGAGAACATCGTCCTCGCCGAGCGCCGGCGCCGACGCGAGGGGCAAAAGACCCAGCTCCAGATCAAGAACAAGGATCTCGCCGAGATCGACCTGCCCGAGCAGGATCTTCGGCACTACGACGACTGGCTCAAGACCGGCGGCTCCGAGGAGAAACAATGAGGAAATCCGGGACCCCTGACCGCGAGGAGCGGCTCCGCCACAACCTGCAGGCCCTCGGCCTCCAGAAGATCGCGCAGATCTTCCCGGAGTACACGCGCCAGGCCTCCCAGGCCCAGATCGGCTACCTCGAGTACCTGGATCACCTCGTCGCCCAGGAGGCCGCCTGGCGGCACGAGCGGATGGTGAAGTACAGGGTCTCGGCCGCCAAGCTGCCCTTCCAGAAGTCCCTCGCGGGCTACGACTTCGCCTGGCCCAGCCGGATCAACAAGCAGAAGGTCCTGGACCTCTTCGACCTCTCCTTCATCGAGCGCAAAGCCAACGCCGTCCTGATCGGCCAGACGGGCCTCGGGAAGACCCATCTCTGCGTGGCCCTCGCCTTCGCGGCATGCGAGGCAAACCTCTCCGTGCGCTTCACCACGGCGGTGGGCATGGTGAACCACCTGACCGCCGCGATGGCGGACAACACGCTCGCGCCCAAGCTCAAGCAGTACACGCGGCCCAAGCTCCTCGTCATCGACGAGCTCGGCTACCTGCCCATCGACCGCAAGGGCGCGGACCTGATCTTCCAGGTCGTCTCCGCGCGCTACGAGCAGGGCTCCATCGCGCTGACGACCAATCGCCCCTTCAAGCACTGGGGCGAGGTGATGAACCAGGACAACACGCTGGCTTCCGCGATGATCGACCGGCTCGGCCACCACGCCGACGTCGTCGTCATCGAGGGCAAGAGCTACAGGATGAAGGGAAAGGAGGGGGATGTGAACGACAAGAAGTAGAGCCTCAGGCGAGCTGGCCCCTTCGCGCCGCCGGGGAGGCGCCTTTGAGCATCTCCGCTCCGGATCCGGGCCCGTTCGACGCGCAGCCCACAATCAGATCATCGCGGCGCTCATCCGCGGGACCTCCACGCCCAAGGTCTCGGTCGGTGGGCGCTCCACTCCGCCCTTCACGTGGTGGTGGCCGGTTTCAGGCCGCCGAAATTGGCCGGTTTTCTCGCCGCCGCCGACAGTGACGCGGGGCACCGCCTTAGGGCGGCCGTACGTCGATCCTGGGTCGATCCTCCGTGTGCCGGAGGCCTTGCGGCACTGCACCTGCCCCGAAGAGGGATTTGTCTGCGATCGAAGGCCGTGGGACACGGAGGGGACAGTCAAGCAGGCGAGTCTGGGATGTCCGGCTTGGAATCGAGCAATGTGTTGCTGTGGTACACAAGGCGCTTGGTTCGCCAGAAGGGGGTGAAGATCAACCCAGTCACGCTTGTTGAGCGCCATGAGCCTTCGTCGAAGAACTCCAGCGCCCACTTCACCGGCGAGTTTCCGCGGTAAGTGATCGCCAGGCGAGAACGCGAAGAGAGAGCCATGCCGACGCAGTCAATGGCTTCGCCTTCAT
Source organism: uncultured Planctomycetales bacterium (assembly GCA_964619955.1). Classification (GTDB taxonomy): domain Bacteria; phylum Planctomycetota; class MHYJ01; order MHYJ01; family JACPRB01; genus JACQFK01. Next base: position 172,354 of record CAZUJF010000006.1, on the reverse strand, counting down.
CGGTGAAATCTTCGTGCCAGCCCTCGAGGGTTACCATGTACTCGCCGGGCGATTCTTGGAGCGTGACCGGAAAGCCCTCTGCGTTGGGAGGGTAGACCGTGAGAGATGTCTCCGTCGCCTCAACTCTAGCGTTGGGATACCGCTGAAGTCTCTCTCTCAGTTTGGCGATCGCGTTCACGATGGTCTGCCGCGACCAAGTCTCGGGGCATAAGGCATATGAATCGGTTCAATGTTATCACGAGAAGGAGGGGAGAGGCTGGAGAAACCCATCCACCCGCCAGGCAAGATCCCCGCGGCGACCCTCCTACGCTCATCTGGTGGGACTGGAGCTTCGGAGGGCACGGGCAGCGGGGCTAGGCGGGTGCCAGCTGGCGAACCTGGGTGACGAAGGCTTACTTTTCCCAGTTGTTGATTCCATCCGATCGACCGTGGCGATCCTTGCACCACAGGTCGAAGGACTTCGGATGATTCAAGCCCGGGCACCGATAGTGAAGGATTTCATTCTGATCCAACGGACTGCAGATGTTCCCGGCGGAATCCAGGTCATCGGGGGAGAATTCAAAGTAGGGGCTTCGTTTAGGTCCGGGCGCCTGAAGCCGCTTTACCAACCCGACGCTGCCTCGACCATCCCCTTCGGGGAACGAACCAGAGTCCCGTTGATAGACTTGGATAGCCTGCTCCAGGTGCCGGATCAAATTGGCAGCCCCCGTCTCGCGCGCAACCCGCAGGCCACCATCTCCACACTGATGGGGCCAGAACAGGGAGATCCCGACAACAGCCGGGACGACCAACCACAGGCCGGAGTACCGTCCCTGGAGCTTTTCCCCGTCGGAGAGGGGCGCCGACGTATCCTTTACCATCTCGCAAGAGCTTGGGCGTAAGACGTATGAACCGGTTCAATGTTATCACGAGCTGGGAGGGGAGGCCGGAGAAACCCACCCACCCCAGAGTTGGATGAGTTCATTCCCCGACTTTGCTATCCTTCTGCCCATGCCTATCCCGCCCACAGTCGGCACCCAACTCCGAGCGGCCCGCCTACGCCAGGGGCGCACGCTCCGCGACCTCGCTAAGGTGCTCGGGTTGAGCAAAGGATGCATTTCCGGGGTGGAGACGGGGACGACAAGGCCACTTCGCACGTTTCGGCTCCTCCTATGGGCGGACGAAGTGGGCCTGAACGGTGAGGAACTCGCCATCCAGGCGTGGGCGGAGAAGGCGCCCCGAGAGATCCGGAACTTGGTGATGGCCCGGCTTTACCAAAAGGGTGCGTCCGAACGCCAAGCCCGGGCGGAAGCCCACGAGCGCGCCCGCCATCGCCAGGCCGTTCGTTCCCATCTTGAGAAGGCTTTACGGGACCTCAGCAAGGTTCTCAAGGACCTTACCGATTAAGCAGCCACCTCCAGAAGCCCGGCACTTTCCTGCATCCCGTCCTATCCACTAATTCGTCCCAGGCCAGATCGCCCGGCATCCTGGCCATCGCGGGGACACGGAGCTTGGAAACAGACGCTCGCTGGCCTTCCCGCCGTTCCCCGTTCCACCCCTCCCCATCCTACCCCAAACCCCGCCTCCGCCGCCGGGGTCCCCCCCCCCCCCCCCCCCCCCCCCCCCCCCCCCACGCCCGCCCCGGAGGCCAGCTCAAGTTCTACCCCAAGAAGGTCGGATCAGTTTTTGGATAAGACGACCACCAGCACGAGCACCGGGGAGACGAGGGACCCGAACCTCACTCCCATTCCCATCGCCATGCGCGCCTCGAGCACAGCCACCCTCATACGCCTGATCTTCATCACCGTCATGATCACCCCGAAACAACCTCGTAATGCGGGTGGGGTGATCTTCGAAAGTGCCATTGAGGCCGCCGAACCCCCGCAAATTCACGTCAGTCCCGGTCTTACCTCAGCGCCACACGCAAACCGTTGAGAATGATGAGCACCTCGCTCCCCTCATGGCCGAGGACGGCCGTGAGCATTCCAAACTCCCCCAGAAGCGTGCCGGCGACGAGGACGGCGATGATGATCAGGGATAACGAAAGATTCTGAAGGATCACCCGACGGCTTCGGCGACCCAGACCGATCGCCCAAGCTAATTTGGGAAGGTCGTCGGCCATCAAGGCCACGTCCGCCGCTGCGATCGCAGCGTCCGAGCCTCGCGCTCCCATCGCGATGCCCACGGAGGCCGCGGCGAGGGCCGGAGCATCGTTCACACCGTCCCCGACCATCGCCACAGACTCGTACTTCTCCCGCAGGGCGGCCACCCGCGCGACCTTGTCTTCGGGAAGGAGCGATGCGTGGACCTCCTCGATTCCCACCTGGGCGGCGATCGCGCGGGCGGTCCCCGGGTTGTCCCCGGTCAAAATGACCACGTGCTCGATGCCCTGCTCCCGCAGAGACCGCACAAAGGCCGGGGCCTCAGGCCGAAGCGTGTCGGCCACCGTCAGGAGCCCCGCAAAGGCGCCTTCCTCAGTGACCACGACAACGGACTTCCCCGCCTCCTCAGCCGACAGGACCCAGGACACCGCTTCCGAAGGGAGCTTCACCCCGCGAGCTTCGGCGGCCGAGGGTTTGAGGACGGCGATCCTGCGGCCGTCCACCGTGCCCTCGACGCCCGCCGCCATGATCGCCCGGAATTCAATCGCCGGAGGAAGGGAGAGCTTCCGATCGGTCGCAGCGCGGACGATCGCCTTCCCGATCGGGTGCTCGGAGTAGTGCTCGACGGCCGCAGCCATTCGAAGGAGCTCCTCCTCGGACTTCCCGGCCGCAAAAGTCCCGGTGAGGACCGGCACGCCGTGGGTGAGCGTCCCGGTCTTGTCGAGTGCGACGGCCCTGACGCGGGCGAGCGCATCGAGCACCGCTCCGCCCTTGAGGAGGACTCCGCGGCGCGCGGCCGCACCGATCGCCGCGACCAGCGTGACGGGGGTCGCGACGGCGAGCGCGCAGGGTGAGGCGGCGACCAGGAAGCTGACCGCCTTCCGGAGCCAGAGGCCGGCCTCAAGCCCGAAGAGGACGGGCAGAACTGCAACACAAACCGCGGATCCGAGCACGATGGGGCTGTAGACCTTGCCGAACTTCTCGACCAGAAGCTGCGAGCGGCCCTTTTGCGCCTGGGCTTTCTCGACGAGCTCGACGATCCTGGCGACCGTACTCTCCTTGAAGGGCTTGCTCACCTCAACGAGCAAGGTACCCTCGCCGTTTAAGGTCCCGGCAAAGACGGCATCCCCTTCCTTGCGCTCGAGCGGCATGGATTCCCCCGTGACGGGCGCCTCGTTTACGGTTGAGAACCCTTCGATCACCTTGCCGTCGAGCGCGATCGACTCTCCCGGACGGATTCGAAAGCGCTCTCCCACTCGCACGTCCTCCAGCGGGATTTCCTCCTCGCGGCCGTCCCGGAGAACCCGGGCCTTGGGAGGGACGAGATCCATGAGCGATCGGATCGCGAAGCGCGTCCGGCGTACGGTGTAGCCCTCGAGAGCCTCGGTGATCGCGTAGAGGCACGCCACGAGCGCCGCCTCGCGCCACTCGCCCAAGGACGCCGCGGCGATGATCGCGGCACCCATGAGAAACTCGATACCGATCTCTCGTTCCTTCCACAGCTTCTCGATTGCCTCGCGGGCGAAGGTGAACCCTGCCGAAAGGATGGCTCCCGCGTAGAGGAGTATGGGAACGAGTCCGGGGGCGCCCAGCAGCCCTGCCCCAAGACCTGCAAGGGCAAGGATCCAGGCCAGAACCGCCGCCCGTACGGGACCACTTCCCCAAAGCGTCGGCCGTTCATGGGGGATTTCACCCCCGCAGTTGTCCGCGCAGTCCACTATGCCTTCTTCCCAGACCGGAGTGTTACGAAGAGCGTGGGAAGGATGAGAAGGGTAAGGAGGGTTCCCGTCACGAGCCCTCCCACGAGCACGGTTGCAAGGGGTCGCTGGACTTCCGCCCCCACGCCCGTATTGATGGCCATCGGGATGAAGCCGAGGCCCGCTACCAGCGTCGTCATCATCACGGGCCTCAGACGGCGGAGCGCCGCCTCGCGCGTCGCCCGGGCGGCTTCCATCCCCTCCCCCATGAGCTGCCGGATGGTCGAGACCATCACCATGTCGTCGAGGACCGAGACGCCCGAGAGCGCGATGAAGCCAATCCCAGCGGAGATCGAAAAGGGCATGTCCCTGAAATAGAGCGCCCACAGGCCGCCGAGCACGGCGAAGGGGATGCTGAGGAAGATCCTCAGACAGTCGACCAGGTTCCCGTAGGTGGAGTAGAGCAGGAACAGGATGAGCCCGAGGGCCACCGGAACGATGATCGCGAGCCGCTTCGACGCGCGGATGAGGTTCTCGAATTGCCCCCCGAACTCGATACGGTCGATCGTACGGCCGATGTCGGCGCGCATGGCTTCGTCGACCTTCCGACGAGCCTCGGCGACGAAGCCTCCCAGGTCGCGTCCCACGACGTTGCAGGTGACGAGCGACCGCCGCTTCCCCCACTCCCGGTTGACGACCATGGGGCCGCTCGTCCGGACGACGTCGGCCACCGACGAGAGCGGAAGCCGCTGGCCGTCGGGCGCGGGGATGAGGAGCGTCTCGATCAGCGCGGGGTTCTCCGCGTAGCGGGTCGGCAGACGGACCGCGAGCGGGAAACGCCTGTCCCCGATGCGGACCTCACCCGCGTCCTTTCCCCCGAGCGCCTCGACCCAGTCGAGGACGTCCCGGGCCCGGAGTCCCTGCCGGGAGAGGGCGTCGGTCTTGAGGTTCACCTCCAGGACGGGCTGCCCGACCATCGGCTCGACGAAGGGGTTGGAGGCTCCCGGAATCGCCGCAAGCACTTCCCGGACTTTTTCGGCCTTCTCCTTGAGAACCGCGAAGTCGTCGCCGAATATTTTGACCCCGAGGTCCGTGCGCACGCCCGAGATCATCTCGTTGAAGCGCATCTCGATGGGCTGGGTGAAGCTGTAATTCATCCCCGGCAGGCGTTTGAGGGCTTTGTCCATCCTGCCCTCGAGTTCCTCCTTGGTCGACGCCTTCCGCCAGCGCTCGCGGGGGGTCAACATGATGAAGACGTCGCTCACCTCGATGCCCATGGGGTCCGTGGCGACCTCCGGCGTCCCGGTCCGCGTCCAGATCGAGGCGATCTCGGCGGCGAACTCTTCCTTGAGCAACTTCTCGATCCGCGTCCCGAAACGTGCGGATTCGTCCACCGATACGCCCGGGAGGCGGATCGTATTGATGACGATCGATCCCTCGTCCAGACGCGGGACGAAGATCGATCCGAGCTTGAAGGCGATGGGGATCGTCCCCAGGACGAAAATGACGACTGATCCGAGGACGAGGAGGCGGTGGCCGAGGACGAAGTCCAGGACCGGCGCGTAAAGACGCTTGGAGGCGCGGACGATCCAGGGCTCCGCGGTGTGCGCCCGGCGCCGTGAGAGGAAGAGACTCGCGAGCACCGGCATCAGCGTCAGCGAGAGCAGCATGGATCCCAGAAGCGCGAAGATGACCGTGAGGGCCATGGGCCGGAAGAGTTTGCCCTCGACGCCCTGGAGGGCGAGGATGGGAAGATAGACGATCGCTATGATCGCTTCGCCGAAGAGGGTGGGCTTGCGAACTTCCAGCGAGGCGTCGGCCACGACGTCGATCACGGAGCGCTCCGGCGGGTCCTCATCCAGGCGGCGGATCGAATTCTCGATCATGACGACCGAGCTGTCGACCACCATCCCGAAATCCACCGCCCCGAGGCTCATGAGCGTCCCCGCAATCCCCGCCTGCAGCATCAAGTTGAAGGCGAAGAGCATGGAGAGCGGGATGGCCGCCGCCACGATGAGGGCCGCCCGGAAATGCCCCAGGAAAAGGAAGAGCACGGCTACGACGAGCAGCGCCCCCTGGAAGAGATTCTCCTTCACGGTGCCGATGACGAGATCGACGAGCTCGGTCCGGTCGTAGACAACCTTGATGTCGGTCCCCGGCGGGACGGCCTTGCGTACCGCCTCCATGCGGGTCCGCAGCCGCTCGGCGACCACGTGGCTGTTCTCCCCCATCAGCATGAACCCGAGTCCCAAGACGGCTTCCCCGCGCCCCTCGGTCGTCACGACGCCGCGGCGGTTCTCGTGGCCCTCCACGACTTCCGCGATGTCCCGGATCCGGACGGGACGTCCATCGACGGCACTGACCGTGATCCCCCCGATATCCCGGGTGGTCGAGACGACCCCGCGTCCCGACACGAGGAGGATCTCGCCCGCCGCCCCCGTATTCCCGCCGCCCACATTGGCGTTCGATCGCTCCAGCGCCTCGAGGACGGTCCCGATCGAGAGACCGTGTTTGACGAGGCGCACGGGGTCGACGACCACCTGGAACTGCTTCTCGAAACCGCCCCAGGAATTCACCTCGGCGACGCCCGGGACGGAGAGGAGGATGGGTTTGACCACCCAGTCATGAATCACCCGGGAATCCGTGAGGTCCCCGTTGGGGGCGGTCACGATGTAGTGGTAGATTTCCCCGAGCCCGGTCGCCACGGGGCCGAGCGTCGGCCGCTGAATGCCCTCCGGAAGTTCCACGCTCCCCAGGCGCTGCATCACCTGGGTCCGGGCGAAGTAGAGGTCGGTCCCGTCCTCGAAGATGACGGTGACCTGGGACAGGCCAAACTTCGAGATCGAACGCACGAGCTTAAGGTTGGTGAGGCCGCCCATGGCTTGCTCGACGCGGACGGTGAGTTGCTGCTCGATCTCGACCGGGGAAAGGGCCGGGGCGACCGTGTTCACCTGGACCATGACGTCCGTCACGTCCGGGAAGGCGTCGACCGAAAGCCGGCTCATCGACCAGAGCCCGAGCCCGACGAGCAGGCCCGAGAGCGCCAGCACCGTCCCCCGGTTCCGGAGCGACGCCTTGATGATCCAGGTCAGCATATTATTGTTGGCGCGGCGACGCCGCGTCCTATTTGTCCGGGCATCAGCCGGCTCCGATCTGGCCCCGCATCACCTCGGTCTTGAGCAGGAAGCTGCCGATCGTCGCCACTTTGTCCCCCGGCGAGAGACCGGCCAGGATTTCGCAGCCCGACTCATAGATCGTTCCGAGCTCCACCTTCCGGGCCTGGAAGGCGTCCGCGGAGGCGGAGACGAACACAAGGTGGCAATCCCCGTCGTTCTGGACGGCGTCCTTGGGGACGAGCAGCTTGGGCCCCGGCGGCTTCACCGTGAGCTCCGCCCGGCCGAACATCCGAGCCCGCAGGAGCCCGTCCACGTTCTTCACATCGGCAAAAGCACGGACGGTCCGCGTCCGGTCGTCCACCTCCCCTCCCAAGGCGACGAGTTTCCCCGGGAAGCGCTTTCCAGGCAGGCCGTCGACGAAGAACAACACCTTCTGGCCCTTCTCCAGTTTCGAGAGTTCCGCCTCCGAGACATCGATGGAGATCCACAGCCGGTCGATCCCCGCCACGGCGAAGAGGGGCTTGTCCACCACGCTCGCCTCACCGGACACGGCCAGAGCCTCGACCACGCGACCGGCGAACGGAGCCCGCACCTCCAGGAGCGGGGAGATGTCGCGCTTGGAAGCGACATCCTTCACCTGATCCTGAGAGAGTCCGAGAAGCAGGAGTTTCTGCGAGGCCCTTTCAAAGGCGATCTTCGCTTCTTCAAGGGCGGCGGCCGCGAGGAGCGCCTCCCGCCCCGACGTGATCTGCTTCTCGGCGAGGACCTTCTCCTGTGCGTACGTTTTCTCGCGCAGCCCGAGCAGCGCAAAAGCCTGGAGAAGCTCCGACTTCGACTGGCCGAGGTCCGCCGATTCAACGAGCGCCAGGAGAGCGCCCGCCTCGACGTCGTCGCCAAGCACCGCTTTGACCTCCCGCACGACCCCGGGGGCGCGGGGACCCACGCGCGCATGCGCACTCGGCGGATACATCGTCTCGGCGTTTGCGCGGAGGATCTCGGCGACCTCCTTCGATTCGGCCGTTGCCAGGACGAGGCCAGCCTGCTCGGCGACCCCGGGACCGAGATGGATGCGGACGAGAGTGTTCGCACACTCCCCCTGCCTGGGCGCACGCTCCTTGACCGTATACGTGCCCCCGCGCGCGAGTTTCGGGTTGCACTTCCCGCAGGTCGAGAGCGGCGTCTGGTGCGGCTCGCACCAGTCGCTCCCGTGGGCGGCCTTCGCCGTCCACGGGAGGCGCCAGTCGTTCGCCGACAGTCCGAAGAGCCCGATCAGGACGAGGAAGACCAGGGCCGTAAGGAGGTTCTGTCTCATGGCTACTTCTTGCAATCGTCGCAGAGGTCGGTGTCCTTGTTGTCGCCCTTCTCAAAGCCGCAGGTCTTGCAGTAATCCCAGGCCACCCACTTGTCGCCTTCCTTGACCTGGTACTTTGAAAGCTCGAGGTACTGCCCCTTGGCGAACTTCCAACCCATGACCTTCAGTTCCTTGCCCCGAAGCTTGTCGTTCGTCATGACGATGTGGCCTTTGGCGTTGTCGACGAAGGTCCAGAGTTTGCCTTCGGCATCGAGGAGCCCCTGGGCATGTTTGGCGTGGAGGGTGCACTGGGCATCCGCCCCCGCCGTCTTCTCAAGCGTGCAGCCGATGCAAACGATGCTGCCTTCGATTTCGACACGATCCTTGAGCTCGCGTTTTTTCGCGACGTCCTGAACGGAGGAGCAGAGGCCGAGGGCGACGATGGCGGTCAGAATTGCGTGCATGGAATTCTCCAATCAAAGGCGGAACAAGTCTCCATCGAAAGGGGCCGCGGTCCGCGAGACGCGCGAACGCGGCGTGCGCCAGGCGTGAAGGGAGCGGTCTAAATCAGCAGGGTGCGGTTCAGGAGGTAGAGAGGGGTCGACCCTTCGGGTCGGGCCGGAGGGTCGGCGCCCTCCACGAGGAAGCGGAAGCAGGGGGCTTCAAAAAGCGGTTCCGGTTCAGGCACGCCCGGCAGGAGCGCGACCGCGGGAGCGTCCACCGTCGACGAGAAGCTCTCCTGCACAAGGTCTGACGAAGGTTCGATGTGGATGCAGGGGACTTGCTCCTCGTTTTGCCGGGGTGCGTTGGAATCGCTCCCCTCCGATTCGCAACAGGCACGGCCATCTTTTGATTCTCCGCCGCAGGGGGGGCAGTTGTCCTTCTGGGAGCAGAAGATCCCCTGGCAGCAGTTGGAGAACGACACCGTCTGGGTCGTGCCCAGCCAAAGGAGCGCCAGGAGCGAGAAGACCTTCATGGCTGCTCCACTCTAACGATACGACTTCCCGAATTGTTCAAGTTTCGCACCTTCACCTCACCGCCTCCAGGCGCGTCCCGGTCAGGTTCTCCAACTCGGGGACCGCCACGTTTACATCCGCCACCCTGCTTTATGGTTCGTTGAGCGCAGCAAGCCTCTTCCTTTGCTCTTCTTCCGTCATTCTTCCGGACTTGACCTGATCCTTGAGCCATTTCTTATAGGGCTGACAGATCTCTTCATGGTGCTTTCGGAAGTCTTTCTCCTCGATCTTTCGAAGCGTGAACCGGAGCCAGAGAACCTCCAACCGAGTCTCCAGGACATCTCCGAGGTCGACCTTTCCCGCCTTATGCTCCGCGTCGCAGATTTTCTCTTTCTCCTCAAGGAGTTCCAGACGGTTCGAGTAATACTCCCCCTCCAGGATTTCCAGGCGCCGCTCGACCCATTCATGCCTCGACATCTTTCCAGCCTCGTGCTCGGTCTTGATGCGTGCGGCCTCCTTGCACCAGAAACAGTCCTTCTCGCCCTCCTTGCCCTGAAACGCGCCCGAAGCCATCGCAGCAAAGGCTATGATCAATCCCGCTTTCATCATCCACCTTCCTTTTTCTGATGAGAACCCGCATGGGGCTTGTTTCCATCCATGTGGGGATGTGTCCCCCCCGGCATTTGAGGGGCGTACCAGCGGCCCCCGCGGGAGCGATATCGGGAGTAGAACCGCTGACGGTTCGGCAAATCCCGATAGGGTGAAACGCCTAGGTAGAGCGTAGGGATTTCGGTCCGCACCTGAGGCCGCTGGGCCCTTCGCGCTTCCGCCTCGTTTCGGGCCTTCTCGCGTCGGGCGGCCTCCGCCGCGAGGATCCCATCGCGTTCGGCACGGGTGACCCACCCACCCAAGAATTCCACGAACCCTTGTGCCTCCATGGATTCGGCCTTCGTCATCCAACGGCTGTCCAGGAAGACATACCCGAGCATCCCCCGCGCGGCCGGGTGATCCGGATCAAGCGTGATGGCCTTTTCGAGCAGGGGGACGGCATAGCGCGGCATACCGTTCGCCCTCGCCCAGAGGGCAAGCGCCACAAAGTCATCGGCCGTTGTGCTCTTCTCAATCTTCTGCAGCCTCTCCTGGTACTCATGAAGAGGCGACTTCGTAACCACGATCTTCTCGACCTCCGAACTCCATAGGGTCACGTTGCCCGCCCCGAGTTCCACGATGACCCGGTCCCCCTCCTCCCGGGCGATACCCTCCAGTTTGTTTCCATTCTTAAGGTGCACCTCGTCCGCCATCAAGGTCATCGGCACGACCAGGACACACAGGAGGAACGCAATGCGGTGCATCAACGGCACAGACCTGATTGCTTGCCTCGACCCAACGGGGGATTGCCAATTTGTCGGCGGAGCCCCTGAAAAGGCCTCCCTGATGCGCTTACCTTGGGGACCAGAGCCAAGATCACACTCAGGCAGCCCCGGAATTGTCGTCCGCGTGTTCATCGCAACACCTCCACTTCAACACATCTCTTTCAGGAACTCGTCCCGAGCGCGGCTCCCCGGATTCATGGTTTTGACTTTGAAGACAAGCGGACCGAGATGACCTGTCCATCCTTCGCCTGCTTGTCGTGGAAGGGACACTCCTGAACTTCACTGCCCTTCTGCCCCCACCGCTTGCCGCTGGCCTTGCACCGGTACGTCAGGGTGGCGCCGGCCACCAGTCGATCCCGATTGGCTTTCCACCAGTCGTCCCACTTGTCGCCCGTACCCTGGGACCCTCCGGTAATATCCTGGAGCGCCTTCCGTATCGGCGTCTCCAGGGCCGCCATCTTGGGGTTGCCGGCAGCGCGGATCCCGGCCGCACGGACACGCTTGCCTTCGCTTTCGGCATGCTCCAGAAGCGTGATGAGCGGCTCAACGGAACTCATACTTCCCAACTTCCCCAGCACCGGAACTACGACGTGCAACGTCTCCAAAATATCCTTGTCATGGTGCTTCGCAAGGAGCGGATTGAGCTGCAGGGCGCCGGCCTCCCAATCCAGATCTTCCAGCGCCTTCGCCATCGCTTCGAGCACTTCATGTCTCTGGGCATTGACTGCCACAGCCCCTGCCACGGCGTCGACCGCTTTCGGGTCGTCAAATGAACCCAGTGATTTCGCGGCGGCGATCCGAACAGAATCGACATCGGCCGTAAGGAGCGAAGCGAGTCCCGCAACGGCTTTCGGACACTTGTGCCTCGCCAGTTCCATGGCCGCCTGGGCCCGGGCGGCCGGGGAGGCGCTCCGAAGACCAGCACGGAAGACATCGAGTGCGTCAAGGCAAGCCTTCTCGTCGTCTCCTGCGACCTGCACTGTTCCCAGCAACAAGATGCTTGCGAGCACCGCGATCATCATTCCCATCGCCGACTCCCTTCCCAAAGAAACATCCAGAGCCATGCAACGCATGCCTGACGGGCACCACACCCTCTTGCAGGGAACCTCGCCTTCCTAGACTTCATAGATCGCTACCGCACAATCTCCAGCCTCGAGCCCGTCAACTTCTCCAGTTCCGCGACCGCCACGTTCAAATCCGCCACTCCAGCGGCATAGGCGATGCGGGCCTCGGCCAGGGTGCGCTGCGAGTCCAGAACGTCCAAGAACGAGAACTTCCCCTGTTTGTACCCCTCGTTGGTCTGCGAAAGCGCCCGATCGGCTTTCGGAAGGATCTCGTCCCGATAAATCTCCACACGCTCCTGAGCGACGGCGAAGGTGCGGTAGGCTTCCGTCAAGTGGAGCAGGAGGTCGTTCCGGACGGCGTCGGCCTCGAACTCCGTCTTTCGGATGCGCGCCTCCGCCCCCGCGATTTTCCCCTGGTTCCGGTTGAAGAGGGGGAGCGGGATGGACACGCCCGCCTCCACGATCGAGGCATCTTCTCCGTCCCGGCCCGCAAGCACTTCGAAGCTCGGATCCGGGATGCGTTCGCTTTTAGCCAGCTCCAGCTCCAGCTTGGCCGCTTCCTTTCGGCGGGACGCCAACTCCAGAAGCGGGTGCAACGCGAGCACCTGGCCACGCAGGGCCTCCAGACTTGGCGAGGTGAAGCGGAAGCCTAGTTCCCCTGAAAACTTCTCTTTGGAGAGATCGAAATTGCCCATGTGCGCGTGAAGGGCCTTGAGCGCCACGGCCAGATCCTTCTCCGAGAGCTTCAGATCGATTTCGGCCTTGGCCAGGTACACGGCCGCCTTGAGCAGCTCCATCTCCGGGATGGCCTGTGCCTTGAACCGCTCGTCGGTGACCTTATGGAAGCTCTTGCCCAGGTCCCGGGTTTCACGAACCAGCGCGGCGTGCTGGCGGGCCGCCAGAAGAGACACGAAAGCCTTCTGGACGGACCCCAGGATCTCCCGTCGCCGCCAGACGTAGTGAACGGCCGCGATGTCCCGCTCTTTTTCCGCCAGGGACGTCGCCGCCCCGATCCTCCCGCTGAACACGAGAGGAATGCTCAAACCCACGACGCGCTTGGAATCCCCGAGCGAGCCTCCCCCTTTCGTAGGGTAGTCCTCGATCTGGGCCAGCAGGGAGGGATTGGGGTAGAGCTTCGCCTCCCAGATCGCCGCCGCGGCGATGTCGATGTTCTTGCGTTCTGCGGCCAGCTCGGGGTTCACGGCGTCCGCCAGCGCGAGAACGTCCTGAAGCGTCAGCTCCTCCTTATCGAGGATCGCCTTCGACGCAGGCGCGGACTCCGGACCGGAGGAAGCTTGGTACCGGCGGTCGAGGGCCTCCAGTTCGGCCAAAGGATAGGGCCCCGGCGCCCCTCCGCAGCCGACCCAAAATCCGAGCGCCGCCAGCAAACATAGGATCTGTTTCATAAGGCTCCTCTCAATGCTTCTCGCCCGGTTTGTGGTTGTGTCCCTTGTGGTCGTCCTTCTTGGGTGCCTCGGGCTTGGGTGCCTCGGAGGAGCCGGAATCGCAACCCGACACGCCGATCGCAAGAACCGCCAGAAACAGAATCGCCAGTCGTTTGAGCATGGTCGCCTCCTTTTCTAAACGTGACCTTCCGGAGAAACCGTCTCCGGATGACGATGGAACAATCGATAGAGCGCGGGTAGGACAACAAGCGTCAGCAGGGTGCTCGTCACAAGACCGCCGATCACGACCGTGGCGAGAGGCCTCTGCACCTCGGCCCCCGTCCCCGTGGCAAGCGCCATGGGGAGGAAGCCGAGCGATGCCACCAGGGCGGTCATGAGGATGGGCCGCAGCCGGGTCAGGGCACCGGAACGGATGGCGTTCTCCAACGAGCACCCCTCCGCTCTAAGCTGGTTGATGAATGTGACCATCACCAGGCCGTTCAGCACCGCCACCCCGGAGAGGGCGATGAAGCCGACCGCCGCGGAGATCGAGAACGGAATTCCCCGCAGCCAGAGCGCCAGGATGCCTCCTGACAGCGCGAGAGGCACTCCGGTGAAGACGAGCATCGCGTACTTCGCAGAATGAAACGTCGTGTAGAGCATGAGGAAAATCAGGAACAGGCAGAGCGGAACGACGACCATGAGCCGCTTCCGGGCGGCCACAAGGTTCTCGAACTGCCCGCCCCAGTCCACCCATTGCCCCGGGGCCAGTTGGACCCCGCCCGCCACCTTCTCCTGAACCTCCGTCACAAACGAACCCAGATCGCGGCCCCGCACATTGGCCTGCACGACGATCCGGCGCTTGCCGTTTTCCCGGCTGATCTGGTTGGGACCCTCCGACATCTCCAGTTTTGCCACGGCTCCGAGCGGAACATAGGGCCGACCGCCGATTTCTACGGCTCCCTCGCCCGCCCCCTCCTTTTTCCCATGAGGCAGCGCGATGGGAAGCGAAGCGAGGACGTCGAGGCTGCTGCGCAACTCCTCAGGAAGGCGGACGATCAGGTCGAAACGGCGGTCGCCTTCGAAGACGACCCCGGCCTGGCGGCCCCCGACCGCCACCGCGAGAACATCCTGCACATCGGCCACGTTGAGCCCCAAGCGGGCGATGGCGGCGCGGTCGATGGTCACGTCTAGCACGGGAAGACCGCGCGTCTGCTCGACCCGAAGGTCGGCGCCGCCGCGCACGCCGGAGATGACGCGGGAAATCGCCTGGGCGGACTTTTCCATGTCGGCGAATTCGTCGCCGTAGACCTTGACGGCCAGATCGCTCCGGACGCCGGCGATCAACTCGTTGAAGCGCATCTGGATCGGCTGGGTGAACTCGTAGCCCTGCCCCGGCAGCGCGGCGAGGGCTTTCTCCAGCTCCGAAAGCAGGACGGCCTTGGTCTTGCCCGGATCGGGCCACTGGGCCTGGGGCTTCAGGATGACGAACGTGTCCGAAACGTTCGGCGGCATGGGGTCCGAAGCCATCTCCGCCGTCCCGGTCTTTGAGAAGGCCACGAGGACTTCTGAGAAGCTCCCGAGCGTCTTTTCCACCTCGAGCTGCATGGCGGTGGACTGGGTCAGGCTCGCGCTCGGGATCCGAAGCGCGTGGATGGCGATGTCCTTCTCGTCGAGCGTGGGGACGAACTCCTGCCCCAGGCTTCCGGAGACCAGAAGCGAGAGTCCGAACGCCGTAACGCTTGCCGCGACGGTGGCCTTGGGGTGCAGGAGAGCGAGATTAAGGACCGGCGCGTAGGCCCGCTTCGCCCACCTGAGAAAGATGTTCTCCTTCTCCGTCACCTTGCCCGTGATACAGAGGGCGACCATGGCGGGGATGAAGGTCAGGGAGAGCACGAAGGCCGCCGCCAGGGCGAAGATCACGGTGAGGGCCATGGGATGGAACATCTTTCCCTCGATCCCCGTGAGCGCCAGGATCGGGAAGTAAACCGTGATGATGATGGCTTCACCGAAGGCGGTCGCGGTCCGCACCTGTCGGCTGGCTTCGAACGTGACGTCGAGACGTTCCCTCACGGTGAGTGTGCGCCCGAGCTGGTGCTGCTTCTCGGCGAGCATCCGGAGGCAGTTCTCGACGATGATGACGGCACCGTCGACGATGAGACCGAAATCGATCGCCCCCAGGCTCATCAAATTGCCGCTGATCTTTGCCTGAACCATGCCGGTGGCCGTCAGGAGCATCGACAAGGGTATGGCTAATGCCGTGATGAGTGCCGCCCGGAAGTTTCCCAGAAGCAGGAAGAGAATGACGATCACCAACAGGGCGCCTTCCGCCAGGTTCTTGGCGACCGTGTGGACCGTCGCGTCGACAAGCTTCGACCGGTCAAGCACCACCTCAAGAGCGACGCCGGGAGGCAGAGTTTTCCGGACAGCCTCAAGCTTGCTCAGGACCGCCCCCGCCACCGTACGGCTGTTTTCCCCGAGCAGCATGAGGGCTGTACCGATCACGACTTCTTCACCTCCGCGGCTTGCACTTCCCGTGCGAAGCTCCCGGCCGACGGCCACGGCCGCCACGTCCTTGACGTGGAGGGGCGTGCCGTCGCGGCTGCCGACGACGATCTTCTCGATATCCTCCGGCCGGGCCACCCGCCCATCGGCCCGCACGACGTAGGCCTCCCCCCGGCGCTCGATGTAGCCCGCGCCGGTGCTCACGTTGTTTCGTTCGAGGGCTTCGATGATCTCCGCGAACGTCACGCCGTGGCCGATCAGCTTGAGCGGATCCGGCTGGACGTGAATCTGCTTCTCGTAGCCTCCTATGGAATCGATGCCGGCCACGCCCTGGACTCCCAGGAGTTGGGGGCGAACGATCCAGTCCTGGACGGTTCTCAGATAGGCGAGTTGTTCGACATCGGTCGCCAGCCTTTGACCTTCGGGGGTGAGGTAGCTGCCGTCGCCCTGCCAGCCGGGTTTCCCGGCCTGAACCGCGCGAGGCGAGGCGTAAGCGACGCTCCACATGGTCACCTCGCCAAGGCCGGTCGAGATGGGCCCCATGACGGGCTCGGCCCCCGGAGGCAGCGAGGACCGCACGGTCGAGAGCCGCTCGTTCACCTGCTGCCGGGCGAAGTAGATGTCCAGTTCGTCCTTGAAGGCCACCGTCACCTGCGCGAATCCATTCCTCGAGAGCGATCGGGTTGTCTCAAGCCCCGGGATTCCTGCCAGCGCACGCTCAATGGGAAACGTCACCTGCTTCTCGATTTCGAAGGGCGAGAGCCCGGGATACTCGATGTTGATCTGGACCTGTTTGTTGGTGATGTCGGGCACGGCGTCGATCGGAAGCTTCTGGAGCGAAGACGCACCGAAGGCCCCGGCCCCGAAGACCAGAAGGACCACCAGGATTCGCTTCTCAATGGACAGCTTTAAAAGTCGTTCGAGCATGGCTTCTACCGTCCTTTAGTGTTCATGGCTCATCTCGCTTCGAAGGAGTTCGGACTTGAGGATGAAAGTCCCCTCCGTCACCACGTCCTCGCCCTCCTTCAGCCCGGCCAGAATCTCCTGAAGCGTGCCGAAGACCTGGCCCGGAGTGACGGCCCGGCGCTCGTAGACGCCGGGCGCCCGGGAGACGAAGACCGTCGGAGCGTTGTCCAGCGTCGTGAGCGCAGAGATCGGCACCAGCAGTCGTTCCTTGGCATGCTCATCCTCGTCGTCGCGGAGATGGGAGGTCACGTACATCCCGGGTCTAAGATGACCCTCGGGATTATCCAGAACGACCCGGACCGTGAACGTTCGCGTCTCCTCCGCCACGGAGGATCCGACGTACGTCACCTTGCCGAGGAAGATCTTGCCCGCATGGCCCTCGCAGATCGTCTCGACGGGCTGCTCCCGATGGACCTGGCGGATGTCCTTCTGAAAGAGGCTGAGTTCAACCCAGACCGTGGAAAGGTCGGCGATCGTGTAGAGATTCGTTTCGGGCTGGATCACCTCCCCGACCGAGGCGTGTTTTCGGATTACCTCGCCGTCGATCGGCGAGACGATCGTGATCCGGCTCATGAGCGCCGTATCGTCCCAAGACAGCTTATCCACACGCTCGGGCGCCCAGCCCAGGAGCAGCAGCCGCTGACGCGCCGACCGGACATCTGCCTGGGCCCGGAGATACTGGTTCTTCGCCTCGACGTGGTCCACGCCGCGCGTGGCGTTCTTCTTGAGGAGCTCCTCTTCGCGGTCGAAGTTGACCTTCGAGATATCCACGGACGAGCGCGCTTTCAAGAGATCGACCGCCGCCTCGCCCACTTGAAGGCTGTCGAGCGTCAAAAGCGGCGTCCCCGCCTTCACTTTCGCGCCCTGGAAGACATGAATCTCGGCGACCCGTCCTCCGACCTTCGAGCTGATGTGGGCGACCCTGTCGGCGTTGGGCCGGACGATGCCCGCGGCGGTCAGCACGCTGCCGATCTTCTTCTTCTCGACGGGCGTGTTCCGGAGGCCGGCCGCCTTCCTGGCCGCATCGGTCAGGCGGACCTGCCCCTCATCTTCGTGCGGCTTCTTCTCGCCCCCGTGGCCGTGGCCGTCATCCTCGCCGTGTTCGTCGTGAGCGGGTGCCGGCCGGGCTGCCCGCAGGCGCCAGACACCGGCCACCGTACCCGCCCCGATCAATAGACCCAACAGGAGGGTCAGGATGGATTTTCCCATGGGATTGCCTCGCTCAGAATCAACGAACCGTCAAAATCGGCGGCTTGCCGTGCAAGTCGGCCGACACGATCCCCTAGCGTGGAGAGCTAGGCGATCGGGACGTGGAGGAGGTCCGTGGTGGAGGGAGTGGAGCGACCGGACAACAGCGGAATGGCCATACGCGAGATGCTGCCGACGGAAGTCGGCGCAACAAAGCGGGTCAGGGAGGAGACGTGTGAATGCCCACAGCAGCAGTGCATTATATGGTGGTGGCAATCGTCGTCGGGAGACTCGTGATGGTCATCCGCATCCCCGTGCTCATGGCCGTCGGTGGACGCTGCCGCATCGGTAACGCCGGCATGTTCGTGATGTTCGCTCTCGGCCTCAGGAAAGGCGGACTCCGCCCCAAAAGCCGAACTCGTAAAGAGGATCGCGATCAGGAGTTGCATCCGCCGGGTCGTCATAGCCATGTTTCTATAGCCTAGTACGTTGGAGAGCGCAAGAACATTCATTAAATCGCCCGCCCTACCTCCAACAACCTCCGGACCCATCCGATGCAGCGACCGCTTCGGCGACCCGCTTAAGTACTACTTCCGAGAAGCATCGTGTGCGTGCGGATGAGTCTTGGAACACGACGAGGTACTTCGCCGACGCCCATGGGCGACCACGCTCCCCCGGCAACTCGTTCGTCGGCAACGGGGACAATCCCGCAGGAGCGGGGAGGCGATCGCCTTGAGGATGACGAGCACGAACGGGGGAATCCGGCCTGCGATCCTCGATCCTGACCCCTCGACATTCTCTACCCGAAATGCGATGCCATTGATATTCTGGATGGTCGGTAGTATACCCCCCTATACCATTAGGTGGGCGGGGAGGTTCGATGGGAGGGAACCGCATGGCTCACACGACCAAGAACAAGGAGAAGCTCCTCGTCCGTGTCCGTCGCATTCGCGGGCAAGTGGCGGCACTAGAGAAGGCTCTTTCGGAGGATGACGATTGCTCGAAGGTCCTCCAGCTAATCGCCGGAAGCCGCGGGGCCATGGACGGGCTCATGGCTGAGGTTCTGGAAGGCCACATCCGGATGCACGTCGCCAACCCCAAGGCTCCCGATCGGTCGCAGGCGACGGAGGACGTCATCGGACTCATCCGCAGCTACCTGAAATGAGGTTGCATGACTGACCAAGCGATTGCCCCCCAGCCTTCCGAATCGGACCACGAGGAGACGGGACACGTCCACTGGGATGATTTGATCCGGATTCTTTTCGTCGCCCTGGCGACAGGTGCGACTTGGTTCCAAGTCTGGCGCCCCTGGGCCAAGGCCGACCTTCTAGCGATCGTGGCGACCGCGATCGGGGCCTACCCCATCGCGAAGGAAGCCCTGGGGGCGCTTCTGGCCCGGCGGATGACCATGGAACTCTCTATGACCATCGCCTTTGGGGCCGCGCTGGCGATCGGCGAGAATTTTACGGCGCTCCTAATAGTCCTTTTCGTCCTCATCGCCGAGGTGCTGGAGCACCTGACGGTGGGCCGTGGCCGGCTTGCGATCAAAGAGCTCCTCGACTTCTTGCCCCAGCGGGCGGTGGTACGGAGGCAGTCTGAATCTCAAGAGGTGGGTACAGCCGACCTCCGGGTGGGAGACATTGTGCTCGTCAAGCCGGGGGCCCGGATCCCGGTGGACGGGGCCGTCGTCGGTGGAAACTCGTTCGTGGACCAATCCATGATCACCGGCGAATCGCTTCCGGCCGAGAAGGTGGCTGGATCTCGGGTCTACGCGGGCTCGATCAATCAGTCAGGCGCCCTGAAAGTCAGGGCCGAGGGAATCGGTCGCGACACGGCTTTCGGCAGGATCATCGAGGCGGTCGAGCGGGCGGAGCAGTCCCGCGCCCCGATCCAGAAGACGGCCGATCGCCTGGCGAGCTATCTCGTGTACGTCGCGCTCGCTTGTGCGATCGCAACCTACCTGGTGACCAGGAACATGAGGTCCACCATCTCGGTGGTGATCGTGGCCGGCGCCTGCGGTATCGCGGCGGGAACGCCGCTCGCGATCCTTGGAGCCATCGGCCAGGCAGCCCGCCGCGGACTGATCGTGAAGGGCGGCCTTTACCTCGAATCGCTCTGGGCGGTGGACACCGTCGTCCTCGACAAGACGGGAACCCTGACGTTCGGGAATCCCGAGGTGACTGACCTCTGCCCAGTGGAAGGGATATCCGCCCAGTACCTTCTCACGGTGGCCGCCATTGCAGAGCGGCCTTCGGAGCATCCCCTGGGGAAGGCGATTCTCAAGAAGGCAGCGGGGATGTCCCTTTCCGTGGTCGAGCCGGAGACTTTCCAGTACACGCCGGGCAAAGGGATCGTCTGCTCCTCCGGCGGCCAGGAGATCCTGGTCGGCAATCGGGCCTATTTCGCCGAACGAGGGATCCCTGACGGATTATCCACGGTCGGAACGGGGGAGACCTCGGAGATTCTGGTGGGTAGAGCGGGCCGCTGCCTTGGGACCATCCACATCGCGGACGTGCTTCGACCGGAAGCAATCGAGGCGGTTCGCCGACTCCGGGAGATGGGCCTCCGGACTGTCCTGCTCACGGGAGACCGGAACGCCGTTGCTGACGCCGTAGGCAAGGCGCTCGGCGTCGATGAAATCGCCGCTGAACTCCTGCCGGAAGAAAAGCTCTTACGAGTCCGGACCCTGATGACCGGCGGCCGGAAGGTGGCCATGATCGGGGACGGCATCAACGACGTTCCGGCCTTGGTTGAAGCGAACGTCGGGATTGCGATGGGATCAGGGACGGACATTGCGCGAGAATCGGCACCTGTGACCTTGATCGGGAACGACCTGTTGAACTTGGTCGAAGCCGTCCAAGTGGCGCGGCGCTGTCACCGGATCATCATGACGAACTTCGTAGGGACATTGGTCGTCGACGGGATCGGTGTCGGACTCAGCGCCTTTGGGCTCCTGGGTCCGGTCGTTGCCGCCGTCATCCATGTCTCTTCGGAGCTGGCGTTCATCCTGAATTCAGCGCGGCTCCTTCCACGAGCGTCGAAGCGGTCGGCGTGACGGAAGTATATTCAACTGGTAGGACAAGGAGGGGAAGAAGAACCACTGGTGCATCTTATCCCGGCTGAATTGGTGCACCTACTCGTCGGCCCCGACACTTCCTCCGGCATCACTTCTCGGTAGCCGCACCGCCGATCGCGTGGATGAAATCCGACCGCGTGACCCAATAGTCCCGGACTACTTCGATGTACTCGTGGTAGGTATCAAACTCGTGGCTCTTGGCCTGAAGGAGTTCGGGAGTTCCCGCCAGCATGAAGTTGTAGCGCTCCTGCATGAGGGCGACGGCCCGTTCCCGCAGGGGGATGATGACCTTAAGGTAGTGCTCGATCTGGTACCGTTCCCTCATCAATCGATCGCGAAGGCTCCGCACCTGGGACCGGATGTCTACGGCGAGCGCCGTCAGGCGGTGTTCTTGCTGCCGGAGGAAGGCTTCACCCCGGGCGATCCGGGCCTGTCCCTGATCGAAGACCGGGATCTGGACGGAGAGGGCCGGGCCGACCGCCCAATCGCCATTCGTCTCCCTCTGCGCGCCCGCGCCCAAGTGCACATCACCGCCGAACCATCGCTCTTGTTGGGTCAGTCCGAGAGCCGCCGCCATACCCTGGACCTCGCGGAGCGCTGCCCTGAAATCCAGCCGGCGTGAGATCGCCAGACCTTCCGCGCGTTCAAGCGGCAGCTCTTCAGCGGGAACATCGGGAAGGCGCTCGGGGGCCTTCCAATGCACGCCCTCGCCCCAAAGGCCCATCAGCCGAGTGAGCCGTTCCCTCAGTTCGACGGCGGTCGATTCGGCGCGCGACCAGACGACGCGGGCCTGCTCGTACGAGGTGCGCTCAAGCGTCACGTCGAGTTCACTCAGATTCCCGGCATCGTGGACCCTCTTGGCAAACTCCGCGGACGCCTCGGCCGACCGGGCCACGAGCTTTCGCATGTCCGCCACCTGGCGTGCGGCGATCGCGGCAAAGTAGGCGGACCGCGTCTCGGCGGCGAGATTGAGGACCGCGTGCGTGACCCGCAGCTTCGCCTCTTCGAACCCGAGGGCGGCCACCTGCTTGCGCGCGGGCAGGAACAGAAGCTCGAGGAAGCTCCCCAGCAGATCGAATTCGAAGTTGGTGGTGCCGGAAGATCCCGTCGGAAAGCGGATGGCCCCGCCTAAAACGGGGTTTTTCAGGAGTCCGGCTTGAACGAGATCTGCCTGCGCAATCCCCAGTTCTTCATAGGTTGCCTGGAGCCCGCGGTTATTGAGAAGCGCGACCTGAACAGCGGCATCAACCGTGAGGGGGCCGGCGAGCAGCTCGCGAACCTTCTTGTCGACTTCGGCATCCTCGGGCGTTCCCCGTATCCAGTGAAGCCGGACGCCTACGCGCTCCTGGGCGAGCGCCTGGACGTCGGGGAAGCCGGCCTCCGCCGGGACGGAGGCGCATCCCATGACTCCGGCCACGAGCGTGATCACGAGAACGGCCGTTTTCATGGCTTCCCCTCGTGATCGTGCTTCTTCGGGGGCGCCGCCTTGTCGGCATCCTTCTTCTCGGCGGGCTTCGGGTTCTTCTCCGCATCGTCCAGCTTCTTCAGGTACTTGGCCGGATCCTCCTTGAACTTGGGAATGCAAGCCGGACAGCAGAAGCGGACTTCGCGTCCCTCGTGCGTGAGGACCGCGGGCTTGCCCATCGACCCCAGTTTCTCACCCGATACGATACAAACGTCGAGGGGATAGTCCTTCTTGGGCCCGGCCTGGCCTTGCGGGCTCTGCTCGTGGCCTCCGGCATGTTCCTTGTTGCCGTCCTGCGCCTTGCCGTCGGCTTGTTCCTTGCCGGCAGCTGGCTTCTTGCCGTCACCTTGCTCGTGGCCTTCGTGCGCCTCCTTGCCCCCGCCGGGCGGAACGGCCGCCGGAACGTCTCCCTTGAAGGGGTTGGCAGGAGGAACGTAGGCGACGGCTCCCGAATCGGCGTTGCCCGGGTGCCCCTGCGCAATCGTGATCAAGGGTGCCGGTTCGACCGAGCATCCGGCCAACAGGGCCGCGATCAGTCCGAGAACATATCGCGTCATGAGGAACTCCTTTATGGATCCTTCCGTCTAGTGATTTTTGTGTTCGCTCTTGGGGCCTTCCTTGGGAGCCTCAGATTTTCCATCTTTGAGCAGGCTTGGCGACGTCCCTGCAGGCTGCGTGTACCAGCCCGGGTCGGCCAAGGAGGTGATCCCGTCGCGAACCTTGACCACCGTGAACATGCCCCCCATTTCGAGGTTTCCGAACGGGCCCATGCCCATCATCATGGGGAGCGTGTTCTTGGGGCCCGGCATGTGTTTGGCCATGTCCTGCATTTCGCTCATCCCCTTTTCTCCCATGGCCATGTAGCCGGGGAGCATGGCCTTGATCTTCCCTTCGAGGCCCTTCTGGTTGACCCCCATCAGGTTCGGGATGCCGTGGCCCATGGGGTTCATCGTGTGGTGGGATCGGTGGCAGTGGAAAGCCCAGTCCCCGGGAGCGTCCGCGACGAACTCGATGTCCCGGGTGCTTCCCGTGGGTACCAGCACGGTCGTTTCAGGCCAGCGGGCGCTCTCGGGGACCGGCCCTCCGTCCGTGCCCGTCACCTTGAAGGAATACCCGTGCAGGTGAATGGGGTGGTCGTCCATGCTCAGGTTCCCGATCCGGATCCGTACTCGTTCTCCGGTCTTGATGACGAGCGGATCGATCGCGGGAAACACCTTGCTGTTGAAGGTGAACAGGTTGAAGTCCACCATGATCGACGGATCGGGGCGATAGGTCCCGGGGTGGACTGCCCACTCGTGGAGCATGATGCTGAAGTCCCGGTCGATCCTCGGCCCCTCCGGTTTCTTGGGATGAATGACGAACATCCCCATCATGCCGACCGCCATCTGGACCATCTCGTCCGCATGGGGGTGGTACATCTGCGTGCCGTGCTGGCGGAGGGTGAACTCGTAGGCGTACGTCTCTCCCGGCTTGATGTGCGGCTGGTTGAGACCGCCCACGCCGTCCATGCCGTTGGGGAGGAGCACGCCATGCCAATGGACCGTGGTGTGCTCCGGGAGCTTGTTCGTGACCAGGATCCTGACGCGGTCGCCCTCGACAGCTTCGATCGTGGGTCCCGGTGTCTGGCCGTTGTAGCCCCAGCACTTGACCTTCATTCCCGGGGCGAACTCGCGGAGCACGGGCTCGGCGATGAGGTGGAACTCCTTGACTCCGTCCTTCATGACCCAAGGAAGAAGGGTGCCGTTCGGCGTCACGGTCGGGGCGTAACCCGCGGGTCCCGACGCCGGACTCTGCTTTGTACCGCCCTGCTCCTTACCGCCCGCTTTCTCGTGGCCACCGCCATGTTCCTTGTTGCCGTCTTTCCCCTCGCCGCCAGCTTGCTCCTTGGCGTCCGCCGGCTTCTTGTCCCCACCCTGCTCATGACCGCCAGCATGTCCCTTGCTGCTGCCCTGCCCTTTGACGTCGGCTTGCTCCTTGGCACCCGCTGGCTTCTTACCCCCGCCCTGTTCGTGGCCGCCAGCATGTTCCTTGCTGACGTTCTGCCCTCTGACGTCAGCTGGCTTCTTGTCGCCCGCTTGCTCGTGGCCGCCGGGATGTTCCTTGTTGCCGTCTTGTCCCTTGGTGTCGGCTTGCTCCTTGGCGCCGCCATGTCCATGGCCACCGCTTTGAACTCCGCCGGCCATTTCGATACCCACGCCGCCCTTGTAAACGAGGGTGCTCCCCATATACCCCGCCACAAAAAGCAGCACGGTACCGGTCGAACCGAGAACCCAGGAAAGCGGCCGTGCGCGGCAGGCCCGCTGTTTCCATCTCACGATGGCCAGGACGCTGAAGACCGCCACGCACGCGAGCGCGACGATCGGGTGCCAAAGCATGAGATCGTGGACTCCGTCGGCATGCGGAACCGTGTACCAGGCGAGAATCCCCGCCGCGACGGCCGGGATGGAGGTCACGACTCCGGCCAGGTAAAGCCCCGCGGCCGTTCGCGTCAGACTCTCCCGGGTCTTTCGAAGCGCCCAAAGGTCGGCGGCCATGCCCGCCAGGAAAAAGGCGATCGGGAAATGGACCAGGGCTGGGTGGAGTTCCCAAGGCTTCATACACTCACTCCGAGATGGGTCGGGGGGGGGAGCCGAAAGGGGATCCTCCCAAGGCGGATCCCCTCCCGGCTTCGCTAGATCGATTACTTCGCGTATTTTTCAGGCGCGGCCTTGAACTTCGTGTGACACTCGGTCGAGCAGAAATAGTAGTGCCCGCCCTTGTACTCCTCGTGCGCCTTCGACGCGGACTTGTCGATCATCATGGCGCAGACGGGAAGCGTCGCGAAATGATCACGGTGGTTTCACTGGCCATGGCTGTGCTTGCTTCGTGCAGCATGTCCAAGTCGGGCATGCCCTGCGACGACTGCAGATTCGGCGTGTCCGCCCAAAAGGCTCAGCCGCCCCGCATCTTCTGTGCCGTCAACGGCAAGGAAGTGGATTGCCGCAAGAGCCCTCCGGAGTGCCCGGAGTGCGTCCCACTCAAGCGTTAATTGAAAACGGGATTCCCGCTGGCCCACGAGTCGGGCCAGCGGCCGCCCCCTTTCCCGAGGGGACGCTGTGCCGTCAGAGCGCATCGGTTTTGAAGCCCCGCACGGGGGCTATTTCCTGAGCAAGACTCACCCCGCGGGGGCCGTCTCCTTGACGGCGACCTCCTGGCCGTCGAGGACCGCCCGAAGCGCGTTCTGGGCGTGGGGGCTCTCCTCAACGCCGAACTGGCCGCGGTAGCGAAGGACGCCCGCTTTGTCGATCACGACGGTGGTGGTGGTCAAGCGAATGCCGAAAAGGTTCGCTATCTTTCCATCCGCATCCATGAACACCGCTACGGAGAAGTTCTTCTCCCGGGCGAAGGCCTCGACCCTCTTCGCGGTATCGGCCGCGCTTGCATCGATCCCCAAGATCGAGGCCTTGTCCTTGAATTCCTCCGCCACCTTCTGGAAGCGGGCGTCCATCATCCGGCAGCTGTGGCAAAACGTGCACCAGAAGGTCAGGCTCACGACACCCGACACCGTACGTTTTTGAAGATCGCTCAGCTTCCAGGCTTTCCCCTCCACATCGATGACGGTAAAGTCTGGCACCTTGTCTCCGACGGCAACGGACAGGGTGCCGTGGGGGGCTGCCACCAGAAGGGCCAGCAGCTGGTTATGAAAGAGCGCGAGGCCCCCGCAGGCCAGGACCACGAGCCCCGAGTACAGCCATCTCCGTTGCGTTGGCAACATGCGTTCCTCTGTTGATACGGGAAACCCGGCCCCACGGCTCACACCAACAGATCGCCACAGCTCTGTATGATCGCGTCCACTCTACCCTCAACTGCAATCGCAGGTGTCCCCTTTCGTGCCGCAGTGGCCGCACGGACACTTCTTCGAGGTCTTCCCGCAGGCGCAGGGGGACGCGTGTTTCGCCGGCTCGGCCTGAAACTTCTTGAGGCAGTCGTCCGCGCAGAAATAATAGGTCGACTTCTCATGCACCGTCTTCAGGGACCCGGCCTTGTCGACCATCATGCCGCAAACCGGATCCTTGGCCCGGTCGACGACCGCTCCAGGGTTCGCGGGACCGGGGCCGTCGCCCTTCGAATCACAGGCCGCCAGAAGCAGGGGTAACACCAGCATCCAGAGTCTCATCGCATTCTCCTTTCACTCTAGACAAACGTCGTCGCCGGCGACGGAACAGCCGCCGCCTCGCGCGCCTTGAATTTCCTCCAGCGGCGCACCCGCTCGTGGTAGAAGAGCACCGGCAGGAAGATGTCGATCACCTCATCCGCCACGAGTGTGCCGCCCAGGATCGGAACCGCCATGGGCCCCATGAACTCGGCCCCGACTCCGGTCGCCCAGAGGAGCGGCACGAGCGAGATGATGGTCGCCCCCTCCGTCAGCAGTTTGGGACG
The DNA here is from genome assembly GCA_964619955.1 of uncultured Planctomycetales bacterium. Taxonomy (GTDB): domain Bacteria; phylum Planctomycetota; class MHYJ01; order MHYJ01; family JACPRB01; genus JACQFK01. Next base: position 145,772 of record CAZUJF010000006.1, on the reverse strand, counting down.
TAGCCGATGCACCGCTCCGTCCATCACCGCCGCCTTGATGTCCTCCTCGCTCTTGATCCCTTCGATGCCACCCCGCTTCTCGATCGCCTCGCGCAGGTACACCAGCATGACCACCCCCGTCTCGGCCGCCATGCCGAAGATGGCGATGAAGCCCACCCAGACGGCCACCGAAAAGTTATGGCCCCAGACCGCCTGGAAGATCGCCGCCCCCGCAATCGCACCCGGGACGGACAGAAACATCATGAGCGTGTCGGCGACGTCTTTGTAGGTCAGGTAGAGGATGGTGAAGATGACCGCCACCACGATCGGGAAAACGATCGTCAGAGTCTTCTGCGCCCGCACCTGGTGCTCGAACTGTCCGCTCCATTCCAAATAGTATCCCGCGGGAAGTTTCACCTGGGAGTCGACCGCCCGCTGCGCCTCCTCGACGAACCCCACGATGTCGCGGTCCCGGACGTTGAGCTGGACGTACGACCGCAGGAGGCCGTTTTCACTCTTGATCATGCTCGGGCCCGTCGTCACTTCGACGTCCGCTACAAGCAACAGCGGGATCTGCCGGAGGCGGCCTCCCTCCGACTTCATGCTCTCCGCGGTTGGGGTCGAAGCGGGTTTCGCCTCCATGCCGGCCATAGCCGCGCCCTGATCGACGCCCCCTCCCATGACCGGAACGAGAACGTTTTTCACGCGCTCGGCATCCAGCCACTCCCGGGGATAACGCACGCGGACCGGGTAGCGCTCCCGGCCCTCGACCGTCATTGTGATCTCCTTGCCGCCGAGCGCCACTTCAATCACGTTCTGGACGTCCTCGACGTTCACGCCATAACGCGAGGCACGTTCGCGGTCGATCCGGATCTCGAGATAGTTCTCGCCGACGATCTGATCGGGCAGCACGTCGACCGCCCCCTTCACCTGCTTGAGGACTGCGGCGACGTCCGAAGAAACCTTCTGGATGACCTCCAGGTTGTCCCCAAAGATCTTCACTCCGATCATCGTCCGGACGCCCGTCGCGAGCATGTCTACCCGGTTGATGATGGGCTGGGTCCATATGTTCCCCCATCCGGGGACCTGGAGTTCGCTGTCCATCTCCTTGACCAGGTCACTCTTCTGCTTCCGGAACAGGTGAGGCCCTTTGCCGGCCGCCTTCACCCGTTCGTCGCGGATCCTCCGGAGTTCTTCGGGAGGCGCTGCACGTGCGGGCGTGCTTTTGGCGACCGCCTCTTCGATGAGAAACCAGGCCAGCGTGAAGGCGGCCTGGTCCGCGATCTCCCAATTGAGATGTTTCACCCGCGCCCGCATGAGCTGGTCGTGGCGCGCCTCGAGCCGGAGCCGGAACTGTTCGAAGAGACCGGGTCTCTCCACACCTCCGATCGAGCGCAGAGGGTCCAGGATTTGCGAGACCGCGCTCTTCGGCTCGACCAAAAGGTCGGGCGCCGGCTCAACCGCCCCCTTCTCCGCGAGGAAATCAACCAGGCGGCGCACCAGGCGGGCCACATCCTCTTGCAGGATGTGTTCATCAAAAAGCGGACCATAACGCTCCGCCAGCCGCTCCTCAAGGGACGCCCACGCCGCCGCCCCGGGATCCCTACCAAGAACGCCCTTCTCTCGCAGGAAGTCCAGGAGGGCCGTCTTGAGTTCGATGACGAGTTCGCGGCCCTTGTCGGGGACGTACTCCGAAAACCTCCGGGCGGCGAGGTCGCGCATGGTTTGATCGAATCGAACGGAGGCTTCCATCGAAATCGTGTTGGCGAACTCCTTGAGATCGGCGTCCGAGAGGGGCTTTAGGATCCCCGCCGTCACGAGCGCCCGGGCCACCCCCGCGGCCTCGGTCGTGACATCGTCGTAGTTCACCTTGCGCTTGGGCCACCAGGCCCCGGGGCGCAGCGTGATGACCGTCTCCACCATGTCGATCGGGGCGGGATCCGTGGGGGTTTCGGCACGGCCGGCCTTGCCCACCACCTGGTGGACCTCCGGGAATGTTCGGAGCAGGCTGTTGCGCTCCTTGAGGTTCTCGGCGACCTGGGTGATGTTGGCGTTGGGCGTCGTGACGGGCATGTCCATGATCGAAAGCTCGTCGAGCGGGGGCATGAACTCCTCGCCGAGGGGTTTCAGGAAGCGGAACGACGCCAGGGCGACGACCAGCAGGATGCCCCCGCACACGAGCTTTCGCTTCGCCATGAACATCACGGTCGCCGCGACGATGAAGGGGACCAGAACGACGAAGAATACCCAGGGGACTTTCCTGGGGAAGATGGGGAGGCCGATCAGCAGCAAAGCTCCCGTGATGACCACGATCACGTCCGGCCGGCGGATGAAGAACTCCAGCATCGGGCGGTAGATCTCGAGGAACGACCGCACGACCCAGACCTCCTCCTGGGAGCGAAGCCGGCCCCGCACGAGGCCCGGGATCAGCGCCGGAAGCAGGGTGATCGAGAGCAGCGCGACCCCGACCAGGGCGAAGGTCTTTGTGTAGGCGAGGGGTTTGAACATCTTCCCTTCGATGCCCCCCAGCACGAAGACCGGCGCGAAGGACAGCACCATGATGAGGACCGAGGAAAAGAGCGGGCTGCCGACGACCTTGCAGGCCTCCGCAACCAGTCCTCTCGTGTCGCCGGTCACCGGCCGAGATCCGAATTTCTCGTGGAGGCGGTTGTAGGAGTTCTCGGTCATCACGATGCCGGCGTCGATGAGCGCACCAATGGCGATCGCGATCCCCGAGAGCGACATGATGTTGGAGGGGATCTGGAAGTAGTACATGAAGATGAACGAGATCAGGACGGAAAGGGGAAGGGTCACGCAGATGACGAGGGCGCTTCTCGCGTGCCAGAGGATGAGCAGGACCACCAGGCTCGTGACGATGATCTCCTCAACGAGCGCCCCTTTGAGGGTCCCGAGCGCCGCCTCGATCAACCCCGTGCGGTCGTAGAAGGGGACCACACGGACGCCCGACGGCAGTCCTGCCTGAAGCTTTCCGATCTTCTCCTTGATCCGCCGGGTGATCTCCAGCGGATTCTCCCCGAAGCGCATCATGACGACCCCGCCCACGGCCTCGCCGCCGCCCTTCTCGAGCACCGTGCGGCGGAACGCGGGCCCCAGCTGGACCGAGCCCAGCTCCTTCAGGGTGATGGGCACCCCTTTCCGCTCGACCACGAGAACGTTTTCGATGTCCTTGCGGTCCCGGATCCATCCGGTCGAGCGGACGAGGTACTCGGCCCCTCCCTTGTGGACAACCTTGCCGCCGACGGAGGCGTTCGAGCCCACGACCGCGCGGAAGACCTGACCGAGGGAAATATCGAAGGCGCGAAGCTTCTGGGGGTCGACGTCCACCTGGTATTCGCGGACAAAGCCGCCCACGCTCGCGACCTGGGAAACCCCGGGAATGGAGTTGAGCTGGTAGCGGACGTACCAGTCCTGAATGGAACGGAGTTCATCCAGGCTCCGGCCCTCCCCCTCGATCGTGTACCAGAAGATCTGCCCCAGCGCCGTTGCGTCGGGCGCCATGTAGGGGACGACGCCGACCGGCAGGAACGATCCCGCCGTCGCGAGGCGCTCCAGGACCCGCTGACGGGAGAAGTAGAAGTCGATGTCATCCTCAAAAATGACGTTCAGCATCGAGAAGCCGAATTCGCTCGTCGCGCGAACGGCCTTCACCCCTGCTAACCCCTGGAGGTTGACCGAGAGGGGGTACGTGAGCTGGTCCTCGATCTCCTTGGGACTGCGGCCCGGCCAGTCGGCCCAGACGATGACCTGGTTTTCGGAGAGGTCGGGGATCGCGTCCACGGGGGTCCGGTAGAGAGCCCAGACGCCCCAGAGCACGACCCCCAGCGTTGCGAGATAGACGACGAAGCGGTTGTGGACCGAGAAGTCGATGATGCGGTCGATCAGCGTCTTCACTTGTGCTCTCCGTGGCTGCCCGAGCCGAAGTAGGCCGCTCCGGCGGCCGGGTTGAGCCGCGCTTCCGCGTCTAGCAGAAAGGCGCCGGCGCTGACGACGCGCTCGCCCGCCGTGAGGCCCTTCTCGACCGGATAGTGCTCCCCGGCCTGGTGACCGAGCACAACCTCCACCGCATCAAAGATCCCGTGCCCACGATCGAGGAAGACGATCTTTTTGGACCCCGTGTCGATGACGGCCGAGGCGGAAACGGCGAGCATCTGCTCCGCCTGGACGTGTTTTAGCTCGCCCCCGCACTTCGGACACTTGCCCTTCGGAGCGCCCGGCGCGTCCGGATGCAGCGGGCAGATCCAGGACTCCGCCAGACGTTTCCCTTCGCTCACGACCTTGAAGCGAAGCTTCTTCCCGTCCTTGGCGCAGAGCCCGGGTTTCTCGGACACGACGTCGGGATGCTCAGGGCAGACGTAGACGACCCGGCTCCCGGCGGGAGTCTTGCGCTCCTCGAGCTTCATCCCATTGCAGGGCTCTTTCCGGCACTCTCCAGGCTTGTCGGCGACCGTCTCGGGGTGCATCTCGCAGACGAAGATCGCCCCGCCGATCGCCGGCACCTTCGCGGGCTCCCCTTGGGCGTGGCCTTCGTGCGGACCGGCCTTCGGAGCCGGGGTCGCGCCCCTCAGCTCGAGTTCCATAGAGCACTTGGGACACTTCCCGGGAAAATCAGATTTCACTTCCGGGCACCCCGCGCAGCAGCCGTAGAAGACTTCCGAGGACTTGCCCACCGGAACCCGGAGCGAGGCCGTCACGTACATTCCGGATTTCAGCCGGCTCTCGGGATTGGGGACGTCGACGCGCACCTTGACGGTCCGCGTCGCCGCGTCGAGCTGCGGGGCGATGAAGACCACCGTGCCGCGGAAGGCCTCGTTGGGATAGGCCTCCGCCTTGATCTCGACCACCTGTCCCTGCCGGATGAGCGCCAGATCGCGCTCAAAGACGTCGGCCTGCATCCAGACGACCGAGTCGTCCACGATCGTGTAGGGGTCTTCGCCCACCTGGACGTAATGGCCCGCGTGGATGTCCTTCTCGATCACGATTCCGGCGATCGGGGAAAAGATCGTGAGGTGAGTCTTCGACTTCCCGCTCTTTTCGAGATCGGCCAGCTGCTCGTCGGTGATGCCCCAGAGCCGCATGCGTTCGCGGGCCGAATCGGAAAGACGTCGGGCACGCGCGACCGCCGCCTCGTCCGCCCCGGAACGGCTGCGGATGTCCTCGAGCCCCTTGAGCGCCAGCAGGTATTCCTCCTGGGTCGTGACGAGTTCCGGGCTATAGAGCTTGTACGCGGGATCGCCCTTCTTGACCCGGACGCCTGCGAAGTTGATGAACAGCTCGTCGGCGCGTCCTGCGATCCGGGCGCTGAGGTGCGCAAGCTTCCGCTCGTCCCAGACGATGGTTCCGACCGTCCGGATCTCGCGGACCAGCGTCCGGTAGCCGACTTCATCCGTGCCGACCCCGGCCTGGCGGATGCGCAGCGGCGTCAGCTCGACCCTCTGCAGGACTCCGGCCGGGAGGACGGCTTTCTCCCCCTTCTTGCGCTTGGACAGCGGCATGCCGCAGATGGGGCATTTCTCCTTCGGGTCCTGACGGATGACCGTCGGATGCATGGGGCAGAACCACTCCGAATCCCCCGAGACGAAGTCGGCCGACTTGAGCGGCCGCGTCATCCGGTCGACGACGTTCATGATCCGGTCCCAGTTGCCCACCAGGAGGCCGACCACGACGAAGACCATGATGAATCGCAGGCGGACGAACAGGATCCGCAGGAACGTGGAAAGCGGCTTCATCGGCTCCTCCTCAGCTCGCGACCGACCGCGCGTTCGAGGTCGGCCAGAGCGGACTCATGCATCGACAAGGTCTGGTAAGTGCGGAGACGCACGCTGCGCAGGGAGCGTTCAGAATCCAGCAGATCGAGGAAATTCGTCTGCCCGCGTTCGTAGCCGGCCCGGGAAACCTCGACCGTCTGGCTCGTCTTGGGGAGCAGTTCGTCCCTCAGGAGGCGAAGGGCCTTGCCCGTCGCCTCCACCCGGGCGTGCGCATCCCGAACGTCGGTCTGGACCCGGAGGCGGACGCCGTCGAACGCCGCCTCGTCCGCCCGAAGCAGGGCTTCGATCCGGCGGGCTTCGGCGCGACGTTTTCCCGTGAACCACGGCAGGTTGATGCCGAACATCCCACTCCAGCCGTCGGGCTCTCCGGGAACCTGCATGTACTCAACCCCCACGGAAAAGCTGGGTAGGTTTGCCTCCCGATTCGCGAATTCGAGCTGAGCGCGGGTGGACTTGACCCGTAAAGCAGAAGCGAGTACCTCGGGATGCGCCTCGCTCGCCTGCTTGGACAAATCAGCCAGATCGCCGTAGGAGGCCGCCGAAGGGACGGGTTCCTTGGGAGTTCCGAGGGGCGACGCGGCAGGTCTTCCAAGGAGTCCGTTCAAGACCCCCTGGGCCGACTCGATCCGCTGCCGGACCGAGAGCACATCGACTTGGAGCAGGACGATCTCGATCTGCGGCTTGAGCACGTCCTGTTGGGATACGGTCCCCGTCCGGAAGCGCACGTCCGTGACTTTCTCAAATCCTTCGAGGAGCTGAATCTGCTCGAGGTGCGTCTCGAGCTCCTTCCGGGCAGCGTAGTACTCGAAGTAGGCCCGCTTGGCTCGCGCGATCACGTCCCGCTCGCGCTGCCGCGCCATTTCCTTGAGGCTTTCGGCCTCCCGCAGGGCCGCTTCGCTCCGGAGCCCGAGATTCCCCGGGAACGGGATCGTTTGCTCAAGGCCGATCGAATTCTCTTCCGCGCGGTTCAGACTAGAAGGCTGACGGAGCGGAACGCCCTCGGTGCGCAGCCGAAGCTGCGGCTCGTCGAACGCACCGTCGCGCCGGATCGAATGGAACCCGGCGCGCGCCCGTCCGGCCGCCTCCCTCAACTCGGGATTCTCGGTGCGCACGATCTGGATTAGCGCGTCCAAGTCGATCTCGCCCGAGAGATCCAGGATCGCCTCCGACGGAACGGCGGGCCTCGCCGGAAGCCGGTCCAGTTCGGCTTCGAGCCGGTCAATCTCGTCCGACGGAGCGGTCGAGCAGGCCGAAAGAGCAAACACGAAGGCGGCAGCAAGCAAGCGCATAAAGTCCCCGCAGAATGAAGCGGAATGAAAGCCAGGGGACTGGCGGCGCTAAATGAGGAGTGCGGAGAACAGAAGGAAGAGGGGCCGTCCGCGAGCGGGACGGGCGGGCGCGGCCGGACGCTCGGTGAAACCCGCTTCGAATGGATTCAGCAGGTCCAGCGTCAGGGGCTGGATGAAACCCGCCGGAGGGACCACTTCCACCAGCAAGGCATGGGAAACCACATCCGAGGAGGGCTGGACGTGCACGCAGCTCGTATCGACGGGCTTCGATGACCCGCAGCAGCCCGACTCCCCCTGAGGGGGCTTCGACGCCTTCTCGGCCGCGTCGGGACTCTCGCAGGCCTTGTCCGTTCGGCCATGCTGGCGGGCACAGACCTCCGTACAGCAGCAATCCGTAAACGCCACGGTCTGCAGACCGCCGAAAGCCAGCACCAGGGCAAATGCAATAACTCTCACGCTAAAGGAGAAACGGAAGCCCGGGGGCAGACTATTCAACCAAAGTGGAAGGGGGCGTGAAGTTTACTTCGACTCGGGCCGGAACTCGGAATCCGTGGTCAGGATCACCTGATCGAAACGGATGCCGCCCGCCGCGTCGCCGAGTTTGAGCGGGACCGGCGTCTCGGTCGGCTCGTAGACGCCCGCCTTGATCCACTGCCAGGCGGGGGCATCATTCAGATCCTTGCCGGTCCAGCGGGGCGCGTCGCCGGCCTGCAGCCACGCTCCAGAGGGGACATGGTGGAGCCACTGGAGGCGCACCCAGAGATGATAGGGAGCCGCCTGCTTGGTGCGGACGCGCGTCTCGGCAATAGCCTCCAGTCCCGTAGCGATCCGGTCTTTGGCGGCAATCAGGCGTCCTCCCGAAGCGCCCGGATCCGCTGCGATCGCGAAGCCCGGCTGGATCGCCATCAACTCGGCCTCGATGCGGAGCGTTTCCTCGAGCGCCTGTACCCACGAAAGACGGCGGGTGAGGTCGGCCCCTTTCGGCGGAATCGGCCCTCCCTCGGCGCCCACCATGCTCATCTGGCCGGGTTCAAGCCTGACGCTCTGCCCGCGCGCCGCAACGTCCACCGATCCGCGCTGGAGGAGCACTTCGGTCGCCGTCTTCTCCGCCGACACGAGGAAGCGGGTCCCGAGCACACTCACCCGTCCCAGGTCTGTCTCGACGGCCCAGGGTTCCTGCCCGGGCGTGATGTCGAAAAATGCTTCTCCGCGCTCAAGGCGGGCCGTCGTCCGCCCCTCTTCGCAGGTCAGGGTCAACTCCGCCCCCCTTCGAAGGTAGAGCGTGTGGGCCCCCATCCGGACCTTCGCGGAACTGACGTCGGCCTTCAAGCGGACCAGGCCTAGGAAGTCGCGGGCCTGGGCGATACGCGCCGCCTGCCACGCCTTTTCACCCTCACCTTGGGTGGACAGGCCTCCGGCCACGGCGACGAGGCTCGCCTTGCGCAGCGTCAGCGCCACGGTCGGGGGCTCCGGCGCCGGCTTCGGCGCTACCGTCGGCGGCGGTGCGGGCGGCTTCGCGAGGGCAGGCGGAGCCGGAACTTCCGGCTTGGGCGGCTCGGGCCGCAGTGGCGGAACCGGTTGGGGCGGAGGAGCGGGGGGACGCGTTTCAGGCTTGGGCGGTTCGGGGGGCTTCAAAGCCGGAGGCTCGACCGCCTTGGGCTCTGGTGCCGGTTGAGGGCGCAGCGGCGGCCGGGCAATCTGAACGGATTGCTTATCAATCTCCGGCGACCGAAGCAGCGCGAAGCCGATGCCGGCCGCAACGAGGATTCCGGCGGCCGCCGCGGCAGGAACCCAGGAGCGCCGGCGAGGGGCCACGGCCGTCAGACGACTGAGCAGCGGAGCCGACAACCGCTCGGTCCGACCCTTCTCCTGCAGCATCGCTCGAACCTCGAGCAGTTCTTCGCGGCAGGCCCCGCACAACGAAAGATGAGCGATGGCGTCCGGAGATGACGTGCCCGCCGCAAGTTCCGCCATGACGTCCGTCTTCAGACAGGGGCCCGCCCCGACACCGGAGCCTACCCCCTTCAGCCGCGCCTTCAGCGTCTGGTAGGCGGACGCTTCGGCACGGCAGGACGGGCACTGGCCGAGATGGGTGCGGTCGGACTCCGACCCCCGGCCGTCGAGGGCAGCCTGAAGGTCTTCAGGACTGGGACATTTCGACGTCATCGCTTGAGTTTACCGGAAGCGAGCGAGGTCATGCTGCCGTACCCCTCGGGCCAGCGCGTTTCGACCTCCGCTTCGCCTGCAAAGTCGGCCTTCCCGAGCGGGGACTTCCAGTCGCGTTCGAGACGCGTCTGGACGTCGACGTACACGCGCACCAGATAGCGGCCTTCGGGGAGCGACGGCTTCCCCGCTCTCCAGGCCTTGGCCCTCGTCGAGCCCGGGGGGGATTGCAAGGTCAGGTTGTGCTGCCACAGTTTCCCCTTGCCCCAGACCTGCCGATCCGACACCGCGAGGGGTTCGGGCTCCCAGGCTTTGCGGGTCGAGTCCCAGGCAAAGACGCTCACCTGGAGGAGCCGGTCGCCCCAGGCAGGCGGGGTATCCGTAAGCTTGAGCCAGATCTCGGATCCGAACTGCTCCGGAGCGGCGCCTTCCTTGGGAAGATCCGCGGCCTTGGTGTACTGGTCGTTCACGGTCTTCGAGTAGTCCTCGAGCCAGGTGCGGAACGCCTTGTACGCGAGATCGCCGGGCAGCATCTTCTGGCCGCCGCCGTGTTTGACCTGGTTCAGGGGCTTGAGCAGGAGCAGGCTTTTCTCGGGAGCCTTGGGACTGACCATGCGGCTGCCTAGAATGTACTTCATCGTGGCCTCGGCCCCTTCCGGGCGGATCCAGTTCATCTCATCGCCGTTCTCCTTGACCAGCTTCGCGTTTTCGGCGCCCGCGGGCGAGTGACAGGCGAAGCAGCGGAAGCGCTGGGACCACACATTGCGCTCGAACGATGCGAGCACCTGGTCCGTCCTCGCGTGCCGGATCACTTCGACCGGCCGCTTGGGCTGCGCCAGATCCGCCGGCAGGAGTTTCGGAGCTTCCCGCAGCTTCGGATCGGCGGCCGAAGTCTTGATCCACACGGCGAAGGCCTCGTACTCCGCTTTCCTGACCTTGCTCTGGATCAGCGCGGCGCCCGGCGTCTCCCCCATCGAGATCAGCTTCAGGATCTTCGACTCCTCCGGACGGGCGAGGTCGATCAAGCCCAGGTCGCGCAGCGAAACGAACGTCTTCTCGTGGGACGGGAGGATGTAGTTCTTGAGATCGACCCCGGCGAGGTGGCACTCCACGCAGCTCGAGGGATTCGGCGACTTGAAGATCGGAAGCAGCCGTTTCTCGAAGAGCTGGGCGGCCGTCGGCTCGTCCTCCCCCACCCCCATCAAACAAACCAGCAGAACCAGTGCGTTCATGGCTTCGCCCTCCTCATACATAGAGAATGCCGGGAGAGCGCCCCTTCCGGGCAGAAATCCGAAAACCTATTCATGGAGCCCCTGCTCCTCCAGGATCGCCTTGAGCTTCTGAAGGGCCCGGAACTTCTGCTTCCCGACGCTCTCCACGGAAATCCCCAGGACCGCCGCGATCTCCTCGTAGGGCGCATCGTGGGTGAAAAACAATTCCAGCATCAGACGGTCTTCCGGAGCCAGCAGCGCCATCGCCTCCTTCACGCCGGAATCCGGAGCCCGGGACTCCTCTGCAGGCGCCGTCGTCGGCAGCGGCTTCTTCCTCAGGAATTTCAGGCAGGCGCGCCGGGTGATGACGGCAATCCAGGCCTTCAGATGGAAGGGAGGTTGAAGAGCCCGGAGCATCGACGCGTCCCGCTCGAGGAGCTGGCGAAACACCTCGGCGACTGCATCCTCAACGTCGGACTCCTGCGCGCGTCCGGCGACGCGCCGCAGCGTGGCGCGCGCCACGCGAAGCGCCCAACCGGAATAGAGACGCACGAACTCTGCCCACGCGTCCCAGTCCCCCCGCGCGCAGGCCCGTACGAGCGCCTCATCGGACATCACACGGAGGACTATATCCCCTCCGTCAAGCCTGCCGGATATTTTCGAGAGCGTTGCCCGGTTTGCAACGCGAACTCCCATTACCCAGTGTCGGCGTGTCCGGTGAAGGTGGAAGAACAGGAGCAGAAGATGAATCGACGCTGGAAGTGGACCTTCGGCTGTGCCGCGGCGTTTGCGCTCGGGGTGGGCCCCGCCTGGGCGGGGGATGTCACGGGGCAGATCACCCTGTCGGGCGGCGCAGCGGCAATGAATGCGCGCGTGACGCTGTTCACGACGGACCTGTCTGTCTTCAGAGAGGCCCGGACGAACGCATCGGGAAACTACCAGCTTGCCGGCGTTCCCGACGGCGCGTACCGCCTCGGCGTCGCACTGCGCGGCCGCGAGTATCAGGAGGTCGCGGTCACCGTGGCCGGCGGCGATGTCGCCCGAAACTTCACTCTGGCGACGGAGTCGAATGCCGGCCGCTGGAGCTTCGTGGGGGATACGGCGCCGGAGTACCTCGAAGGGACGGGATGGGGCACGCTCCTGCCCTCGGGCGAAATCTTCTACTGCCACGATTCGAACGACCCGGTCGTCTTCGACACCGTCTCGCGCACCCGCTGGTTCCCCCTGGAGAGCGGAATCGAGCAGGGGTGTCATCTCGAGACGCTGCAAACCGACGGACTCCTGTTCATCGCGGGCGGTTCCACCGAGGGACTCCCGCAGGTGAACGTGGTGAAGACCTGCAAGGTCTTCCGCCGGAACGAGAACGGCTGGGCGCTCCGGACGGATATGAACGAGGGTCGCTGGTATCCCGGGGGCGTGCGGCTCCCGGATGAGCGCCTGCTCGCCATCGGCGGCGAAGCGGAGCCCGACGGCTACGGACGCCTCAATACAAGCGAGATCTACAACCCGGCCACCAACACTTGGACGATGACGGGGTCCTTCAATTTGGCGACGGAGATGCCTCCGTCCGTCCTGCTCCTGAACGGCGAAGTCCTCAAGACCTGGCGTTACCCCGAGATCTACAACCTCGGCACGGGATTGTGGAGGCCTGCCGCGAACATGATTCAGGCTCGGATCGGCGCGCCCACGGGCGATCATTGTGACCACGAAATCATCTATCTTGCCGACGGACGCGTGATGGCGCTCGGCATCGACCCCGCAGCCGGGGTGAGCAACCCGAGCATGGTCGAGTTCTACGCGCCGGCGTCGAACCAGTGGACGAAAGGACCCACACCCGCGCAACTCCGACGGGCGCCGGAGGCGGCGCTGCTTCCCGACGGCAAAGTCTTTTGTTTTGGAGGCGTATACACGGGGACCAATCCGGGATCGCTGACCCTCAAGAATGCCGGGCAGGTCCCGAACTGCACCAACGTCGCCGATCTTTTCGATCCGGTTACCGATGCCTGGCGCCCGATGGCGCCGGCGAACCGCTGGAGCCACTACCACAGCGTCACCGTGCTCGGACCCGACGGCATCGTCTACAGCACGGGCGGCGCGGGGACGGGAACCGGCCTCAATTTCGGGGACGAGACGCGGATCGAGGCGTTCGAGCCGCCCTACCTCTTCCGGGGGGTCAGGCCCCGCATCGACACGCTGTCGACCTCCGATCTGAGCCCGAGCGAATCGTTCACGATGAACGTGTCCCGCACGAACGCGGTCACGCAGGTCCTGCTCCTGAGCGCGCGGGCCGCATCGCACTGGATCGACCTCGGCAGCCAGCGCATCTTGAGCGCCGCCTTCACCCAGAGCGGCAGCCAGGTGACCGCGACCGTTCCCTCCGGCACGGTCACGGCCCTTCCGGGCTGGTATTTGCTCTTCGCCATGGTGGACGACATTCCTTCAGAGGCCCGCATGGTCCGCATCACGGCTTCGACGAGCCCGCCGGCCATCGCGGCGCTCAACACCGTGAGCGTCAGCACCACCGATGCCGCCGCCGCCGAGGCGGGCGCCAACGCGGCGACCTTCCAGATCTCGCGGACGGGAAACACATCTGTTCCCCTGACGGTGTTCTACGCGATGAGCGGCACGGCGACTCCGGGTCCGGATTTCGGTGTCCCGGCCGGTTTCGCGGTCATCCCCGAAGGTGCCTCCGCCGTCAGCGTGAGCGTGACCCCCGTCGACGACTCAGCCGTCGAAGGGAACGAGACCGTGATCCTCTCCCTCATGCCCCGCGTCCACTATGCGATAGGGGCCGCCGGGTCGGCGACGGCCGCTCTCGCCGACAACGACACGGTGCCCGCCGCGGATTCCGACAGCGACGGTCTGTTGGATTCCTGGGAACTTCTCTATTTCGGAAATCTGAATCAGAACGGGTCGGGAGACCCCGACGGGGACGGCCGGACGAACGCCGAGGAGTTCGCCGCGGGCACGGCCCCGAATGATTCCGACAGCGACAACGACGGCCTCTCCGACGGCCAGGAGGCGGCGGCTGGCACCGATCCGAACGATGCCGACTCCGACAACGACGGCATGAACGACGGCGTCGAGGTCGGCGCCGGATTCAACCCGCTGGCCGGGGACCAGGACGGCAACGGCCGCATGGACGGACAGGACGACTGGGACGGCGACGGGACGCCCAATCAAACTGATCCCACTCCAGGAAGCGTACCTCTTCCGGCCGGCGGGTCTTCCAACGGCGGAAGCGGGGGCAGCTGCGGCGCGACCGGCGCGGAGACGCTGCTCGTCCTGCTCGCGCTCTCCATCCGGGGGCGGAGGAGACGGACAACTGCTTGACGAGTGCGGAGACGCCGCGTGAGATCGCCGGACCTTCCGCACGCTCAGCGGCAGATCTTTAGCGGTGACATTGGAGAGCCCCTCAGGGACTTCCCCAGTCACGTCCTCACCCCAAGAACTCATGAGTCAAGCGAAGGCGAGCTTCCCGCACCCGCGCCAACCACGGCGAGGACTTTCGCTTCACCCAGCATGATGACCCGGAGGTGAATGTTAAGGGAGAACGTCCCCGAAAGACGTACCAATCCCTCTGGCGACACCCAGAAGCGGGCAGTCCCCGGCAATCGTCCGCGTGCGGCCGGCGACCTCCGATAGGGCAATATACGCCGCCTTTACACCACTCCTGGCGACCATTTTTCCGTACTGCCCTCGTGCGGCGGATCCTGCGGCCGCGTACCCCAATTCGGAGGCCAGGAGTCGATCGTAGGGCGTCGGTGTTCCGCCTCGCTGGAGGTAACCCAGGACTACGGCCTTGCACTCACGGCCAGTCGCCTTCCCGATCTGGATCGCCAGCTCCCCCGCGTGCCCGGCCCCCTCGGCAAGGACTACTATGCTCGCTTTTCGCCCCTTTCTCGTACGCTCCTCGATGACCCGGCAGACGACCTCCATCGAGTAGGGAATCTCCGGGATCAAAATGAGGTCCCCTCCGCCGGATACTCCCGCATGAAGCGCTATCCATCCTGTATTCCTGCCCATGACTTCGACGACAAGAATGCGGTGGTGGCTGGCGGCCGTTGAGTGCAGGCGGTCGATCGATTCAGTCGCGAGGGTGAACGCCGTATCAAATCCGATGGCCTGGTCCGTTTCGACTACGTCATTGTCGATGGTCTTGGGGATTCCGATGATCGGTAGTCCCTGCGCGTGCAGGTGGTGCGCGACCGTGAGCGTCCCGTTGCCCCCCGTGCAGATGAGACCCGCAAGCCCGTGGTGGTGGAACGTTCGCAGGGCGTCCCCGGTCCTGTCCGTCTGACCGGTACTCTCGCCCGGCAACACGAAGAGCGGGTCACGATTTGAGGCGCCCAAAAGGGTCCCGCCTTGAGTGAGGACGTTCGAGACAGCGTCGTAGTCCAGGAGGCGGGATCGGTCCTCCACAAGGCCACGGAAACCGTCCATGAACCCCACGACCTCCAAGTTGTACTCCAGGCTCGCCGCCTTGACGACCGCTCGAATCACAGCGTTGAGCCCCGGGCAGTCCCCTCCCTCCGTCAGGAGTCCGATTTTCTTCCTTACCATGGCAGGACATGCATTCCGGCACCAGCAGTTGGCATTTCCACATCAACCCAGTCGTCTCCCCAAGGAACTCAACGCAAGCTTCGTGCCATTGAGAGTGCGCCAAGGAGAAGCGCAAGGCTCGGCAGAGTTCAGCATCCTGCGGAATTTTTCAGAGCCAAGCCTCGCAATGCCCCACTTGGAGCTCAGCAATGCGGTCTGTAGGTGCCGCCTTCACTCGTTCGTTGTGGCATGGTCCTTGCTTCCAGAATCCAAGGAAGGAAGGAAAAATGGATCATCACTCTTCAAATGAGAGGCAGAGTGAGGCCGCTTCCCAGAGCCTGTCGTCCCGGATCTCGGCGCTGCTCCAGCATGCGCAAAAGGCCGAACTGAGTCGGCGCCAGGCAACCCAGAGGGTGATGGACGGCGTGGATCGACATCTCAAGCATGTCGCCTATCTGATCGCCGACCTCAATCTCCGGTACGTCATCCCGAAGCTCAAGGAACTCGGGTCGATGTTTCCGCATTCCATGGGTCCCCGGAAGCAGGGCGTCTGCGATTCAATTTCGATCGATTTCCTTCCGACCGACGAATACCCCGCGCAGGCACGGGTCTCGGTCGGGATGATGCCGTTGCCTTCCGCGGAAAGACTCCGGATCACTTTCTCGGTCCTCATGCTGCCCGTTCACCTCCCCTATGAGCATGAATCTTCGCTCGAACTTCTGGTTCAGAATCCCGATGGAGAAAGCTTTGGGGCGTTCCTGGACACTCGAATTCTCCAGTTCGTGAAGGACTACCTCCGCGTGCGCGATCCCGAGTCCCCGTACCACGACGAACAGAAGGTGATCGATCCGGTCTGCCAGATGTCCTTCTCCGTGGCGGCAGCGGCGGGCTCCAGCGTATACAAGGATCGGACCTACTACTTCTGCGTGGACTCCTGTCTCAGAAAGTTCGAGCTGGCGCCGGAAAAGTACGTGGTGCATCCTCCAAGCATCAGAGATTTGCCTGGGCATGAGCCGTCGCCTCTGCTTGAAGCCAGCCCGGGGGACCCGCCCTTGAGGCGATATGGTTCGCGAGGTTCTCGATGAAGCGCTTTCTGGAAATCCTGGCGGCAATGATGGTGATCATTCCCGTCACCGGATGCGGGCCGGGCGAGAAGACCTGCGATTGGTGCGAGTCGGCCGTCGTCCAGCAGGATTCCGATGAACGGCCCCGCCTAGTCAGGGGAAGATGCATTGTGGACGGCCGTCCTATCGACTGTCGGAGACATTCGAACGAGTGCCCCAAGTGCGAGAGAAAGTAGTCATTCCGCAGCCGGAGCCCCGCCGGGCGTAAGATCGAGGCTCGCCTATCCGGGGACACGCACTTCTTTCAGGAACTTGTTCGCCTCCTCGGGGAGTACGGGGTTGATCGACATCCCGCTGCCGAGTTCGAACCCTGCGGGGAGAGAAAGGCGCGGAAGAATGTCGATGTGCCATAGGAAATAGCGCTTGTCTTCATCCCCGCGGGGAGCTGCTGCAATGACCAGGTTGAAATCCGGATTGTCCAGTCCGGCATGCAGTTTGGAAAGAGTCTGCTTGAGCACACCCGCCAGCGGTCTCAAGGAAGACGCAGGGACCCGCGCGAACGACGATTCGTGACGCCGCGGGATGATTCGTACTTGAAAGGGAGCGTGGGAAGCGTAAGGCAGAAGGGCCGTATACTCGTCATTCTCCAGCAGCACCCGTCTGCCGTCTTCCCGTTCCTCCTCGAGGATGACGCAATAAAGGCATCTGCCCGTCTTGTCGTAGTAATCCATGGCGATCGCGTGCTTCTGGCGGAGGAGCCTCGGAACCACGGGTGTGGAGATGATCTGCCAATGAGGATGGCGCAGGGAGGTACCGGCACGTTCGCCGTGGTTCTTGAAAACGACGACCGCCTGCATTCGGCTATCGCGGAGGAGATCGACAAACCGTGCGTGCAGGCCCTGCAGAACACGCTCTATCTGTTCGATCGGCTGATGACCCAGGAATATATCGTGTTCGGGGGTCTCAACGAGCACCTCGTGCGCCCCGCAGCCTCCCATTCGCTGGAAGACCTTCCCCTCCTCGATCCGCTCCACTCCCTCCTCGACTCGGAGAACAGGAAACTTATTGGGAATGACCCGGACTTGCCAGGCCCGGGAATCGTCCCGAATCGCAAAGATTTCATGTGGAGACAGATGCTCGTTTCCCGGACAGAACGGGCATTTCGTTGCCAAACCCACGCCGGCCTGCGGACGAGAGGGAGGGTCGTGCGGGCGATGGCTTCGCTCCGGCGCAAAGATCACCCAGTCATGGGTTGTCACGTCGTATCGTAGATGCGACACCGGAACCCCTTCCTCACGGGCGCGCGCAGATGGACCGCTCCTTTAGAAGGTGCGTCGGCCCGACAGGGTCGAGTAAATCACGACTCGACCCCAGAAGCCTCAAGAGGCCGATAGTCGCGCCGGCCCTTCCATATTCAGGACGGCCTCCCCCGGTTTTCTATCCCTCGACTGTCAACACGCAGTTTTCAGATCCGAAGGGGTTGGGGACACGTTTCTGGCCCTCGGCATGATCCCTCCACTGTCCGTCCACGCGAAGGCGGTACTGGTACTCCCCGGGAGCCAGTTCAAGGGAGATCAGCCAGTCGCCGTTGGACCCCTTGCATAGAGGAATACCTTCCTCCGACCATCCGGTGAAGTCACCGGTGACGCAGACCGCCTCGGCGTTCGGAGCCTGGGCGACCAAGGGAACCTGTTTCTGGGCAGATTTCGCCTGTCGTGCCTGCTGTTTCGCCATGACCATCACTACCTCCCTTTCCGTTCCAAACTTTCCGGGAATCACCCGGCCAATACACTCAAGGTGTCGCTTTGCTGGAGGAACTTCTCGATGCACCGTTCCCGGCCCGTGACTTCAAGTTCGAAGGAGGCGTCCTTCTGCGTGATCCGTCCCCGCAGGACGTTCACCAAGAGCGCCGGGTCCCGGCCGAACTCCAGAAGCGCCAGCTTGGCCAAGCTCCTGTCGGGGAACTGAACTCGCACGAGAACCGTCTTTCGCTGACCTGATTTCATGACCTTCTTCCTCTCCTGCTTGGCCTTCGGGCAGTAAAAGAAGCAATTGGGGTGCCATCGACCGGAAGAGTCAAACTTTCCGGTGAGGTACAAGGTTTTTGAGACAAATCGGCCACTCCGGGAAGCGAGTCGCGGACTTTCCCACGGTTGAGCGTTGGAAAATGCACCTGCTGAGAGCTCATCTCAGTCGGCCTCCCGTCGGCAAGACTACTACGCGGGCCATGACGCAACGGGGCTCGAACGACTGCCCACTGGCGGACGTCTATGCCGAAAGGACCGGCAATTGAAGGGAAAAAATAGTTCCGCGTTTTCCGTCGCTCTCGACAACGACATCAGTGCCCAAGACGCGTGCGGCCGCCCGGCAGGAAGCCAGCCCCAAGCCGGTGTCCACGCGCCTCCCGATGGATCGTATAGCCGCGGCGCCGAAGGGTTCGAAGAGAAGAGGCTGGATTTCCAGCGGGATACCGGGTCCATCATCCGCGACACTCAGGCGTACCGAGCCCAAATCGGAAGTCTCCACCCGCACGACCACGCTCGTCTCCAAAGGTGTATGCCGAATCGCATTCCGGATCAGGTTCTGAAGGATCCGTCTGACCAACGTCCCGTCCGTCCGCACAGTGACGGCCGATCCTGAGTCGACTTCAAGATGGTGTCCCGCCAGCTTGGCCACCGGCCCGTACGCACGAGCGACCTCGTGCGCCAGACGGTGGACGTCCACCTCTTCGAGGCAGGCCTCCAGTTCCCCCTTCTCCGCACGACTGATCTGGAGGACGTTCATGATCATCTGGGAAAGGTCGTCACAGCGGCCGAGCGCTTCCCGAATGACCTCCTGCCTGCCCTGCGAGAGGCCCTCCGGCTCCTCATCGAGGATCTGAAAGACGGAGGTGATCCCGGCCAGGGGGTTCTGCAGGTCGTGGACGATGAGGTCCGTCACCTGCTGCTTCGCCGCCTGGATGCGCTTGATTTCCTGGTTCGCCCTTTCCAGGTCGGCCGTTTTCTTTTCCAGTCCTTCCTGTGCGCTGTAATGGTAGGCGTCAAGGGCCAGTCCGGTATCGAGGTAGATCACCTTGGTGAGCGAGACCAGGGTCTGGAAGAACGTCTCGTAATCGCGGCCGAAGGCCTGGCTCAGGACGTCGCTCACGATGTGGAGGTACTTCAAATAGGCTCCCAGGTACCATTCCGGCGTCAGCCCGATCCGGAAGTGCACCTGGCCCACCCTGAGCCGGTCTTCGAAGTAATCGAGATCGTACTGCCCGGAGGTGAGCCTGAAGAAATACTTCCCCTGCAGTTCCTTCAGGCGCGGCAGGAGGCCGGGCGCTTCGAGAATTTTCCGGGTGTGCTCATGGCCGAGAAGATATTCGTAGAAGCGCTCGGTGATTTCCGGGGACCGGGCCTGAAGCCGTGAGGCGGCACTCTTGAGCCGCTGCTCGTCGGCTGAAGTGATCTCGAGGTATCTCTTACGCTTCTCCACTTCCCCGGGGGTCAGGATGAAGGAACCTACGGCAAACATACGGGGGCATG
Source organism: uncultured Planctomycetales bacterium (assembly GCA_964619955.1). Taxonomy (GTDB): domain Bacteria; phylum Planctomycetota; class MHYJ01; order MHYJ01; family JACPRB01; genus JACQFK01. Next base: position 126,211 of record CAZUJF010000006.1, on the reverse strand, counting down.
TTCCCAAATGGTTGACCTGATAGCAAAGGGTTACCCGCATCCTGAGTCTGTAATTTCCCGCACAATGGTAGAATATTCCGCACCTAAAATGGTGGCCTAAGCTTCGTTCACGCCTGATTTCAGTACGACGACAAGCCTCATCCCAATCCAGGGCCCTTACTTTCAACAGGCAGGATCCTCTTCATCGAGCGTTTGGGCCAACCTGGTGAATCTCATGTCCTCGAGGGTGAGTTCTGACATATTGCGTACTTGAGCTGGAAATGGGACCCGTGGCCACCAATTTGCTCTTCCTGCTTTAGGTGAAAGTCGCATTTTTCACGGCTGCCCTGGGAATTCTGAGCACCCTCCTGGGGTGCTCGGTAAAGGGCGAGGATGCCGAACGTGCGGCCATCGAGAAGTCCGGCAAACCCTTCGAGCGTCCCCATGGCGTACGTCCCCTCCCGGTGCTGGCCGAGGCGCCCTTGCTCATCGACGTCCTTCACTACGCCTTCCTGTCCAATGCGGGCATTGAGCAGGCCCATTTCGAGTGGAGGATGGCTCTTGAAAGAGTTCCCCAGGCCCGGTCCTTCGACAACCCGCGCTTCAAATTCGACTCCCTCTTTTCAAGGGAGAAAATGTCCCGCTGGGATCGCACGACACTGGGTGCCTCCCAGATGATCCCGTTTCCCGGAAAGCTGGAAGCCGCCGGAAGGGCCGCCTTGGAGTCGGCCGTCGCGACCGGCCTGCGCTTCGAGGATGCGAAGTTTACGCTTCAGGCGGACGTCGTCGGGGCCTATGCGGAGTTGGCGGCCACCGACCGTACGATTGCGATCGGAAAGGAGAATCTGGGACTCCTGCGTCAGTTCGTCTCGATCACCGGGGCACTCGTCGGCACCGGGCAGGCCCGGCAAGCGGAACTCTTGAAGGCGGAGCTCGAAGCGGAGGAGGCGGAGAGCGATCTGAAGTCGTCGGAGGCCCGTCGGAGCGGCGAGCTCGCACAACTCAATCGCCTCCTCTCGCGCCCAGTGGAGGCGGCTCTCAGGCCGCAAATCGAAACGGACCCCCCCCTGTTTCCCACTGAAGATGTCCGGCTCTTCGAGCTGGCGGCAGCCCGCAATCCGGAGCTCGCGGCCATGGCGGCTCAAGTTCGGGGTCAGGAGCATGCCATCGACCTGGCCCGGAAGGCGTGGTTTCCCGACTTGGAGATCTCATTCGATGTGCGCGGGTCGATGGAAAAGATGATCGGGATGATGTTCACGCTGCCTTTTCAGATCGGCCGCATACGGGCGGGGATCCGCGAGGCAGAGGCCGGCCTTCGGGCCGCCCAAGCCGCCCTGAGGGAACGGTCTGACGATGTTCGAGCCCGACTCGTGTTTCAACTCTACCTCGCCCGGAACTCCGACCGTCAGACGCGGCTGATCCGAGACGCGCTCCTTCCCAAGGCGCGCAAGATCGTGGACGCCACGCGGGAGGCCTATGGGGCCGGGGCGGCGACCTTCCTCGAACTTCTAGATGCCCAGCGCGCCCTCCTTGTCTTGGATCTTGAGGGAGTGCGGATGGATGCGATGCGCCGACAGGCCATCGCCCGTCTCGAGGCGCTCTGTGGATTGGATTTCGGCGCCCTCCCGAAGGGCGATTGAGAGAAAGGCGGGTCGAGTGAAGCGGAAGGCGTGGGCCTTGGCGACGGGGGTCGCGACGGTCTTTTTTTTCGGCTATTTCATACGAGCGGTTCTCGTGCCCGCGTCGGTCTCCGATGTGCCGGGCTTGACGGCGAAGGGCGGCGTGTGGACGTGCTCGATGCACCCGCAGGTACGTTTGCCCAAGCCGGGGAAGTGCCCCATTTGTAGCATGCCGCTCGTCAACACCCAGGCGGCACAGCAAGGGGGGGGTGCCGGGAGTTTGGAGCTTTCCGCGGCAACCCGGGCGCTCGCACGCGTCGAGACTCACCCCGTGGAGCGTCGCCGGATCGCCAGGGAGATTCGGGCGGTCGGCAAGGTCCAGTTCAATGAGTCGGCGCTCGGCACGGTCACCGCACGAGTCGACGGCTACGTGGAGCGCCTCTTTGCCGACTTCACCGGCATGGAGGTGGCGAAGGGCGGCCATCTGCTCGAGCTCTACAGTCCCGAGTTCGTCGTTGCCCAGCGGGAGATGCTTCTTGCCCTCCAGGAGCCGGCCATGGCCGCCCGGCTCGAGGCCGCAAAACTCAAGCTCCAGCGCTGGGACGTCTCAGATGCACAGATCGCCGAGCTCCAAAAGTCGCGACAGCTCCTTGAACGGCTCACGATCCATTCCACGGTCTCCGGGACGGTCGTCGAGAAGAACGTCGTCGAGAAAAGCCCCGTCAAGGCGGGAGACATCCTTTACCGGGTGGCGGACCTGCGCTCGGTCTGGGTTCATCTCAATATCTACGAATTTGAAATCGCCTGGGTGCAATTCGGGCAGACCGTCACGCTCACGGCCGAGGCCTTTCCGGGGGAGATCTTCCCGGGCAGAGTGACCTTCATCAGCCCGATTCTTGACGAGGAAACCCGTTCCATTCGCGTCCGCGTCAACGTGTCCAATCTTGAACGCCGGCTGAAGCCGGGGATGTTCGCGAGCGCCCGGATTGAGGTGGGCTTGCGCGCTGACGGGCGGCCCGCTCCGACCGGCGTCGAAGGCAAGTACGCCTGTCCCATGCACCCCGAGGTGCTCGTGGACGCGCCCGGTGCCTGCCCGCTCTGCGGGATGGGCTTGAAGCAGATCCCGGGCTCCCCGCGCCCGCCGGCCGCCGATGCCGTCCTAGCCGTACCGGCGTCGGCCATCCTCGACAGCGGGACTCGCCGCCTGGTCTACCTGGAACGCGCCCCCGGCGAGTTCGTCCCCGTCGAGATCATCATAGGCCCGAAGGCGGGCGACTACTTCCCCGTCGTTTCGGGCCTCAAGGAAGGTGACCGGGTGGTCGTGCGGGGGAATTTCCTTCTCGACAGTCAGTTCCAGATCCAGGGTCAGCCGAGCTTGCTCCATCCGAAGGGTTTGATGCCTGCGGGACCGCATGAGGGACATGCGGCGCCCAAGGCCGTCACACCGGTGGAGGGCCACAAGCATTAACCATGGTGAACGCGCTGATCCGGTGGTGCCTGAGGAACGTCTTCCTCGTCCTTCTGGGGCTCGGGGCGGTGGTGGCCGGGGGTGTAATGGCGCTCGATCGGGTGCTGATCGACGCCATTCCGGATATTGGTGAGAAGCAGGTCATTGTCTTTGCGGATTGGCCCGGCCGCTCGCCGCAGGACGTGGACGACCAGGTGAGCTACCCGCTCACCATCGCGCTCACGGGCACGCCCGGCGTCAAGTCGATCCGATCGATGTCCGGGTTCGGGTTCTCAATGGTCTTCGTCATCTTTCGTGATGAGGCGGACTACTACTGGGCGCGCTCGCGGGTTCTTGAGCGGATGAACGTGGCTCAGGCGCGGCTCCCTGCCGGGGTGGTCCCCGTCCTAGGGGCGGACGCGACGGCCCTTGGCCAGATCTACTGGTACACCGTCGAGGGTGAGGGATTCGACCTCGCGGAACTCCGCTCGATTCAGGACTGGTACGTGCGATACCAGCTCAACGCCGTCGAGGGTGTCTCTGAGGTCGCTTCAATCGGTGGTTTCGTGAAGCAGTACCAGATCGATGTCCATCCGGACAAGCTGCGAGCCCACCGCGTGACCCTCATGGACGTTCACGACGCGGTGCGTCGCTCGAACATTGATGTCGGGGCAAAGGTCATCGAGCGCAACGGCGTGGAGTTCTTCATCCGGGGCGTCGGCTTCGTGAAGAGTGTCGCCGACCTCGAAAACGTCGTCCTCCGGCAGGCGGGGGGAACCCCCATCTTTGTCAAGAACGTCGCCACTGTGACGTTGGGGCCCGATTTTCGTCGCGGCGCGCTCGACAAGGGGGGCGTTGAGGCGGTGGGCGGCGTCGTCACGATGCGCTACGGGGAGAATCCTCTCGCCGTCATGGAACGCGTCCAGCAGAAGCTGCGGCAGATCGAGCCGGGCCTTCCGCGGAAAACGCTGGAGGGCGGACGACTCTCCCAGATCCGTATCGTCCCCTTCTATGACCGGACCGACATCGTTCGGGACACGATCAGCACGCTCCGGGAGGCCCTCTCCGAGGAAGCGCTCGTCGCCGGACTCGTGGTCCTCATCTTCCTGCTCCACCTCCGGAGCACGGCGGCCGTGATCGCGACTCTTCCTCTCTCGGTCGCGCTCTGCTTCATCCTGATGTGGACGTTCGGCGTGGATGCCAACATCATGTCCCTGGCTGGACTCGCGATCGCAATCGGCGACGTCGCTGACATGGGCATCATCATGACGGAGAATATCTACCGGAGGATCGCGGCGGCGACTCCGGGAAAAACGCACGCGGAGAATGTCTACGATGGAGCCTCCGAAGTGGGGGGAGCCATCCTGACGGCGGTCTCCAACACGCTCGTCTCCTTCCTTCCCGTCTTCTTCCTCACCGACCAGGAGGGAAAGCTCTTTCGACCGCTGGCCTTCACGAAGACGTTCGCCATCGGGGCCTCGGTGGTGCTGGCGCTCACGGTGGTGCCCGTATTGTGCCTGCTGCTGTTCCGCCCTGGCCGCCCGAAAGGACGCACCCTGCTCGTCATGGGGGGCGGGCTCGGGCTTGCCGCGGCGACGGCGACGTATTTTATCGTCCGCATTTTCGCACCCCAGGCTTCGGGCTGGATCACGCCGTTCGTGGTCGGTAGCCTCGTGGGAATCGCCGTGGCGCGGATGGGGCGAGAACGGTTCCGTCCGCTGGAAGAGAACCCGGTGTCTCGACTGGTCACCCGCGTCTATAAGCCGATGCTCGGATGGGTTCTTGACCACAAGAAAATCTTCCTAGTTCTCCCTTCGGCGATCCTTCTGGCGGGGATGACCGTCTGGCTCGGTGTCGGCACCACCCTCGCGCCGCTCGGCTGGCTGGTCAACCTGGCGGCGTATGAGCCGATCTCCGCGGAGGCTTCGAAGGCGATGGGGTCCAAGGAGGGGCAAGGAGGAAAGCGTCCGCTTCTGGAGCTTGACCAGATGCGCTGGCAGGATGTCCGCAAAGAAGGCCGCGCGTGGACGCGCGTCCTTCGGCGGCGGCCGGATCCGGCGGAGGCCCGGGCGGAAGCCGCGGCGGGCCTGGAGGTCACCAAGGAAGGTCGCATCCTTCCGGGCATCGGCCGAGAGTTCATGCCTCCTCTCGATGAGGGGTCATTCCTTTATATGCCCTCGATTCTGCCTCACGGGGGCCTTTCGGAGGCGATCGCGGTGAACAGCCGGCAGGACCTGGCGATCGCGACCGTGCCCGAGGTCCAGTCGGTCGTCGGCAAGCTTGGACGCGCCGAGACCGCCCTGGACCCGGCGCCGATCAGCATGTTCGAAACGATCATCATCCTAAAGCCCGAATCCGAGTGGCGGAGGGTGCCGGTGCCACGCTGGTTTTCGGGCTGGCCCGGGTGGCTCAAGGCTCCTTTGGCATGGATCTGGCCCGAAGCACGCAGACTGACCAAGTCCGAAATTCTTGAGGAGCTTCAGCAGAAAACATCGATCCCCGGGGTACTCTCGACCTGGCTTCAGCCGATCCAGACCCGGCTCGTCATGCTCCAGACGGGTTTCCGCGCCATGATGGGCGTCAAAATTTACGGTTCTGATTTGCGCGAAATCGAGCGGCTCGGGCTCCAGATGGAGGGGATCTTCCGGCATGTTCCCGGTGCCACGGACGTCGTGGCCGATCGCATCGTGGGGAAGCCCTATCTTGAATTTGTGATCGATCGTGAGCGCATTGCGCGCTACGGGGTGAACGTGCGCGACGTCCAAGACGTCATCGAAACAGCGATCGGGGGGGAGAACCTCTCTGAATCGGTCGAGGGCCGCGAACGTTATCCGATCCGGGTACGGTACCTCCGCGACTTCCGGGAGGACCTGCCGGAGCTCGAAAAGGTCCTGGTCCCGACCTCCGCGGGTGCCCACGTGCCGCTCACTCAGCTCGTAGAGATCCGCAGCGTGGTCGGACCCCAGGAGATCAAGGGGGAGAAGGGGCTTCTCGTCGGTTACGTCACCCTGAACACGCGCGATCGCGACGAAATGAGCGTCGTCGAAGACGCCGAACGCGCGCTTCAGGAGGCGGTCCGCGACGGCCGCCTACGCGTTCCTGCCGGCTACTACTGGGAGTGGGGGGGGCAGTTCGAAAGTCAGCGCCGGGCCATGGCCACGATGAAAATGGTCGTCCCGGTCACGCTGGGGATCATGTTCATCATGCTTTACATGGGATTCCGTCGGCCGTGGGTCGCACTCATCATCTACTTCGGCGTCCTCGTGTCCGCGGCGGGCGGATTCATCTTCCTCGGTATTTGGGGCGCGAACCTGTCGGTCGCGGTCTGGGTGGGGTTCCTCGTCCTCTTTGGAGTGGTTGACGATGACGGCGTCGTCATGGTGACGTATTTGGAGGATCGCTTCGACGAAGGCTCGTTCGGCTCTATTGAGGAGATCCGCCTTGCCGTGCTCGATGCGGGTCTCAAGCGCATCCGGCCGTGCCTCATGACCACGGCGACGACCGTGGTGGGCCTGCTGCCGATCTTCTGGGCGCAGGGTCGCGGGTCGGACGTCATGCAGCCCATGGCGATTCCCTCGGTGGGGGGCATGGCCATACAGATCATCACGCTCTTCATCGTGCCCTGCCTCTTCTGCGCGGTCGAAGAGTGGAAGTGGGTCCGCGCGCAGCGGAAGCCGCTTCCCCCGGCTGCTCAGGAGGCTGCATGAAGCCCGGGGATGGGGCAGCGCCTGCCTCACTTCCGCCCTGGAGTCTGGCGCCTGAATCTGTCGTGGAGGGCCTCGGAACCGATCCGGCCGCCGGTCTCCGCTCGTCAGAGGTCCAAGCCCGGCTGATCAAATTCGGGAAGAATGTCCTTTCGATGGAGGAAGGCCCGTCCCGCTTCCTCATCCTGGTCCGCCAGTTCAAGAGTCCCGTGGTCCTGACGCTGGTGGGGGCGACGGTTCTGTCCGGGCTCCTGGGAGACTGGGTTGACGCCACAGCGATCGCATCCATCCTGGCTATCAATTCCATGATCGCCTTCTTCCAGGAGATAAAGGCTGAAAAGTCGGCCGCGGCATTGCGGAAGCTCTCGTCACCCCACGCCCGCGTGATGCGGGACGGTTCCATCCAGGAGATCCCAGCCGAGGACATTTGTCCCGGGGACATCCTCATTCTTGAGGCAGGAGATCTGGTGGCGGCCGACTCGAGGCTCCTCGTCGCGAGTCAGTTCTCAACGGGCGAGGGGATGCTGACGGGGGAGTCGATGCCCGCAAAAAAAGAGGTATCCGCCGTCGACCCCGCGGCGCCTCTGGCTGAACGAAGCAACATGCTCTTTGCAGGGACGACGGTCGCGACCGGCAGCGGACGGGCGGCAGTCACGGCGACGGGGATGCAGACAGAGATCGGCCGGATTGCGGGCCTTCTTGGGAAGGCCACGTCGGGTCTCACCCCCCTCCAGGCGCGCCTGGAGCGTTTGAGCAATCGACTCCTGGTCCTTTGCACCGTTGTCGTGGTCATCGTGGCCGGGTTGGGGGTGCTCCACCGTGAACCTTGGCTTGACGTGGTGATGAGCGGAGTGAGTCTGGCGGTGGCCGCGGTTCCGGAAGGCCTGCCCACGGTCGTGACTCTCGCGCTGGCTCTGGCGGTCCGCCGGATGGTTAAACGGAATGCCATCGTACGTCACCTTCCGGCCGTCGAGACTCTTGGTTCGACGGACGTCATCTGCACCGACAAGACCGGAACGCTGACGACGGGCCTGATGAGAGTGCGTGAAGCCTATGTGGACGGCACCCTGGTCGAAACCAAGCAGGCTTCAAGCAGCGCGGTGCCTGAACTTCAGCGACTCGTCCACGCGTCGATCCTCTGCACGAACGCGTCTTTGAACACGAACGGCGACGCTACCGGAGATCCCACCGAAGTGGCGTTGCTGTGGATGGCGCGCGATCAGGGGCTTGATCCAGCATCCATTCATCGCGAGTTCCCGAGAAAAGCCGAATGGGCCTTCGACAGTCACCGGAAGCGGATGAGCGTCCTGGTGGAAGAAAAAGGGCAGCTGCTGCTTTACGTCAAGGGGGCTCCGGAATCCGTTCTTTCGCTCTGCTCCATGGATGAAGGCACCCTTCGGCAGATCCAGGGGGCGATGGAGGCCCTCCTGGCAAAGGGAAGACGGCTCCTCGCCGTGGCCAAGCGGATTCTTCCAGCCGATCAGGCTCCTTATGAGGGGAGAGCGGCTGAGGCGGTGGAACGAGACCTTCTCTGGATGGGGTTTGTAGCGATCGCCGATCCGCCGCGTCCTGAGTCGGCCGAGGCGGTCCGGGCGTGCAAGGAAGGATGCATTCGGGTAGTGATGATTACGGGCGACCATCCCCGGACAGCGCAGGCCGTCGCGACGGAGCTCGGGATCATTGATGCCAACTGGCGAGAAGTCCTCTCGGGCCCGGATCTGGACAAGCTTTCTTTCGAGGAACTGAAGTGCACAGTCGAGCGGGTGGCGGTTTACGCAAGGGTCTCCCCGGAGAACAAGCTCGACATTGTCCGGGCCTGGAAGGCGCGCGGAATGGTGGTCGCCATGACCGGAGACGGCGTAAACGACGCTCCGGCCTTGAAGGAAGCCTCGATTGGCATCTCGATGGGACGGGGGGGGACCGAGGTGGCCCGGCAGGCATCCTCCATGATCCTGACCGACGACAACTTCGCGACTATTGTCTCGGCGGTAGAAGAGGGTCGGGCCGTTTTCGGAAATATCCGCCGGACGATCGCCTACCTCCTCTCCGGAAACTTCGCCGAGATCCTGGTGATGCTGGGAGCGGCGGTGCTGGGATGGCCGGCGCCGCTGGCGCCCATCCACCTCCTCTGGATCAACCTTGTCACCGATGGACTCCCGGCGCTCGCGCTGGCGGCGGAGCCCGTGCCTCCCCTGGGCCTTCGGGAGATGGGAAGGCCGTCCGCCAAGGGCTTCGATGCCCGATTCTATTTGGGAATCGGGTGGATTGGGCTCCTCACAGCCGTGATGACGCTTTTTGTTTACGGATTCAGCCTTCGGTACGACGACGACATTACGGCACGTACGAATGCCTTTTCGTTCCTCGTCTTCGCGGAGCTGTTTCGTTCCTTCGCCAGTCGAAGCGAGACAAGGACTTTCATGCAGATGGGGGTACGCTCCAACTTGCTCCAACTGGCTGCGGCGCTGATCCCGATGGCGTTTCAGATGCTTCTTCACCATACCCATTGGTTCGATCGGGTGTTCAAGTGTGCGCCGATCGGCTGGACGGAGTGCCTGGCGTTCTTCGTGATGGCGATGATTCCCGTAAGCTTGATCGAGGTATGGAAGATTGTCTCGGCCAGGAAACGCGCTCGGGCGGGGGAGGCCTCGAACTTGCCATCGGCTCGCTAACAGCTTCTGTAAACTAAGTACGTTCGGTTATGTAAGGGTATTCAGAAGGACTGATCAAGCAGTCGAAATAGGGCCGGCTACCCGAAATTGGAATTGGGCTGGCGCGAGGAGAACTCGAGACTCGGAACCGCCTCTGGCGCTCGAAAGTCCGCCGAACTGCGGAAAATTTGGCGGCCAGTGGAATTTCAGCCGACAGTTTGAGGGCTTTCAAGTCGAACAATGGGTAATATTTGTCATCTGACGCTTGTCGTGGTAGGAACAGAATAGTGAGGAACGGGAACATGGCGAATCTCCTGAAGGCGACCTTGGCGGCGATTCTGGCGATCGGCATTGCGGGATGCGCGAACATGGCGGGTTCTGGCATGCCCTGCGCGAGCTGCAAATTCGGGGTGGCCGACCAGAAGGCGCAACCTCCGAAACACTTCTGCATGGTCGAGGGCAAGCAGGTGGACTGCCGCAAGTCCCCCGCCGAATGCCCTGAGTGCGCCAAGGCGAAGTAAGCGGTTTCAGAGAGCGGCGGGGTGCCGTTTGGCCCCGCCGCTTCACCCCCCCTTAATCCGCATCCTCCCTCAATCTCCCATAAATGATCCCCAGAACCTGAAGCCGGTCCGCATGGCCGGGGAATTGCTTGCAAGGCTTTGTGCTCCAGCGACTGCGGCGGAAACGGGTCCTGTCGGTTTTGCTGATCATCATTGGTACGACGGCCTTCCACCTCCTCGCCCCAACGACGTCGCACGCCTGGCATAATTTGCATCTCCTGGCGGAACGTCTCTACTACCTCCCCATACTGCTTGCCGCCGCCTGGTTCGGCTTCCGCGCCACCTCGGCGTTCACCCTGCTGATTTCCGGAGCCTACGCGCTTCACTTCACCCTGGACTGGGGAAGCCGGCCGTGGGTCCAGATGGAGCAAGCGGCGAATCTGGTGACGTTCTGGGTTCTGGCGGCCACGGCTTCAGTGCTTTTCGGAAGATGGAAGTCCGCCCTGGGGCGAGTGGAGCGGTCCCACGAGGAGACGCTCTCCACCCTCGCGGCCTCCCTTGAACTCCGGGAGCCTTATACGGCCGGGCATTCCGAGCGGGTGCGGGCGTACACCCTGCTGCTCGCGGATAAACTGGGAATCCGGGAGCCGGAACGTCTCCGGCTCCTGGCGGCGGGAGCGCTCTTTCACGACGTGGGCAAGATCGGCATCCCGGACACCATCCTGATGAAAGCGGGTCCTCTCACACCCGACGAGCGGACGACCATGCAGCGGCATCCCGAACTGGGCGCGGACCTCGTGGGCAAGATCCGCTTCCTCGAGGATGCGCGGAACCTCGTGCTGCACCATCATGAGAATTTCGACGGCCGGGGTTATCCCCACGGCCTGCGGGGGCAGGACATTCCCCTGGGGGCCAGATTGTTCGCCGTCGCGGATTCCTACGACGCCATGACGACGACCCGCTCCTATCGCCCGGCTCTCTCCGTTGCGGAAGCCGCACAACGCATCCTCGAAGGACGGGGCACGCAGTTCGACCCTGAGGTGGTGGACGCTTTCATCGGCATCGGCATCCAGACGTGGCGGGATCTGGCCGTCCAGTATGGAGTTCCACATCCCCTGCAGCCATCCCTTGAATGCTCTGAAGGAGAACGCCATGCGTAGATCGATGTTTGCGCTTCTCATCGCCGCGATACCCTGGCTGCCGGCGGGATGCGGTCCCGAGCCCCGCTCCTGCGGACGCTGCGGAACGAGAGTCGTCCAGAAAGAAGGTGCTCCGCGTCCGAACCTGCCTCCCGGAAAGTGCATCCTGAACGGCGTTGAAATCAACTGCCGGACATTTCACGAGGCCTGCCCCGACTGCAGGGCGCTCCCGCGTTAGGCCTTCAGGAAGCGATGCACCTTGAGGAAATCGGCTTGGGCTCCCGCTGGGAGCTCTACGAAGGTTCCCAAAGCTCGCCTGGGCCGCTACCGATGCGAATGGCGTTTCGCAATAGCCGGTGCCATTGCAAGAAAGCCAGCAGCCTTGCACCTCAAGGCTCCCGAACAGCCCCCCCTCCAACATTCCGGATCGTACCCACACATGGATCCACGATCCGCTCGACCTCAGGTTGACGTCCCAGCGTCCGGACCATGGCGAACGCCTTCACCTCAGATTGCGGAAATTGCTCCTTTAGAAGCGATACCGCGGCCCAAAGCGTCGCCCCCCGGGTGGTCACGTCATCCACCACCAATAGCCTCGCCTGTCCCAGTAGGGGCGGAGAGGGTACGACGCGCAGGGTATCCAGGTGCGTCCTGATGCCGGGGCGTTCCCCCCGCTCCGCGGATGAAGAGCTTGGGGCCACCTTGAACCGCTCCAGGAGGAGCTGCACTTCTTTGCCAAGGCCGGCGGCAACAAGTTCCTCGGCGATCCGGAGCGGGGGCCAAAGGGAACCCTGTTTTCGGAGGGTGCTTCTTGGACAGGGAACGAGGATGGCCCCCGGATGCAGGAACTCCGCGAGCGGGGCCGCATCTTGCGTACCGAGCCACGCGGCAAGCTTCTTCGCCGCTTCTCTGATCGCCCCCTTGCCATCGTGCTTGATCGCATAGGTGACGGTTCTGGAGTCCTGCGAGACCTTGGACAGGCCTCGAGGGGAGTAGGTGAGGAATGAGCCGAAGCGGACCTCAGCAGATGAGTTCTGCACGGAACGGCTCCATCGGCAGCTGTTCGAACAGGGTGTCGAGGGACTCTCGCGTAAGGACCTGCGCCCCGTAGGACCGCATCTCCTCGGGCCACTTGAGCGCCTTGTTCCCAAGCAGCGATTCCATGAGGAAGAGCGGCCGCCCCAGGCGAATGGCCTCCCACCCCTGGTGAATCGTGCCGCTGCCCTCCCCCGCCTCGACAATCACCGTTGCGTGGGAGATGAGAGCCATGGTGCGATTGCGCATGGGGAAGTTGGCCGGCCGCGCCGGGGTCCCCGGCGCAAACTGGGAGAGGGCGAGATGCCCCCGGATGATCGCAGTCTGGAGCTCCGTGTTCGATTTTGGGTACGTCTGGTCGAGAGGCGTCCCAAGCACCGCAATCGTGCGGCCCTTGTGCTTGAGGGCTCCCTGATGAGCAGCGGTGTCGATGCCCTCGGCAAGCCCGCTCACGACGATGACGGCACGTCCCACAAGGGCTTTGGCGAGCTGGGAGGCCCGCTGGATACCTCCGGGCGTGGGCTTCCGGGTCCCGATGATAGACACTCGCGCACCCAGGCGGAGAAGTCCGAGATCTCCAGCGGCGAAGAGCGTCGGCGGGGCGTTCTTGCGTTCTACTTCATTGAGGGGCCCGAACAGGTCCTCGGGACGATGTTCGTTCGGACCTGGGCTTGCAGGGGCCTGGCTGGCTGGCACGGCACTCATTAGACCACCTGAGCGTATTCGGCACAAGAAAGCACGGTCCTGAGTCTACCCCACTCCTGCGTCCTTTCCCGACACAGCACCCGGGCAATTGGTGAGGCTGCTATCCTATAGGGTATGAAGTCGTTCAAGTCCCTTGGCGAAACCATCATCTACTGGGAGGAGTATCACCCGTGGATGGATGGCATGAACAGGGCGGCGTTCACCTCAACGCCGGTTTCCGGTCAAATTCTCGAGCTTAAGCGCGGAGGGTCTGGGGTGAAGGCAACTGCCCGGTACTTTGCAGATGCCATCCGGGAAGACGTAAATGCTTTGCCCCACGAATTGCTCTTGGCCCACATCCCCTCGCACGGGGTCAACAGTACAAGTCTTGGACTGGAACATGTGCTGGATATTATTCGATGCCCTGGAGACCAAGTCTCCCCCCTGCTTATCGAACGCACAAAGACAATCAAGAAATTAGCCACCGGTGGCAGCAGACTTCCCGAGGTCCATGAACAATCGATGCGCGTGGACAAGTCCGCTCGAGGCAGACGAGTATTCATCCTGGACGATGTGGCACGCACCGGGCACTCCCTGGCCGTGGCCTGCCGCCTTGTACGAGCCGCCGGGGCGACGCAGGTCTACCCCTTAGCGCTGACGAAATCAGTGTAGAAGTCCCCCCTCCCCCTCTTCTCCATCTCCCGAAACTTCCGGCTCACCGCCTCATGCCGTCTCGAGAGCGGCCTCCGCTCTACCTCGACCGCCAGAATCGCTTTGCGCCCCCGCTCCGGCACCCCGAACGACCGCAGGATCTTGTCCGTCAACGCCTCCCGGGGTCTCCCGGGCGTGCCCCGCTTCGGGGCCCTCCGGACAAGCCTCCGCCCGAACGTCTCCCACACAAACTTCCCCCAAGGCCGCGTCCGGTCTTCCAGATGCACGATCCGGTACCCCGGCCACGGCGCCGCCCGCCGGGTCCGCTCCACCAGCAGATGGAGCGCATACTCATCAGCCGCAAGCTCGAGAAGCTGCTCCCAAGCCCGGTCCAGGATCCGCAGCGACGCCCGGGGGAGGCACCCGGACAGGCCCGGCCGGAGCAGCGGGAGCGCCGGGGCGGGCCCTGGGAACGCCCCCTTCCCGTCCCACCGGTGCCTCGTGAGTCTCTTCCTCAGGTAGTCGAGGGTTCCGGTGACCGCCCTATAAGCCCGCTTCAAACGCTCCCGGCGGGCATCCATATCCTGAATGATCGGGGCGAACGCATCGAGTCCGAGCTCGTGGAGGAAGCTGGGTGACAGGGAGCCCCCTTCATAGCGTTTGAATCGCTTGAGCTCGGTTCCGTCTTCCCCCTCCTTCGGATTCGGAGCTCCGCACCAGGTGTACCAGTAGATCGCAATGATCTTGGGGGGGGCAAAGGGGGTGCCGGGATCCTTGCGCAGGAGCGGACAGAGCGCCAGGCGGCCCCGGGGAACCTCGCGCATAAAGGCCTCCACGAGCGCCTGCATGCCCTCCCGGATCGGGGGGAGGCGGTGCTCGAGGTCGCCGACGGTCGAGGCGAAGGACCCGAATAGGAGTCCCGCGCGGCTCTTCTGGTAGCACGCAAGACCCGGGAGCAGGCTCCGGGAACTTGACCCCTGTTCAGGTACGAAAGCGTCACTGAGTTTTGACATCGCACGTGGGCTCCCCCCACAGGCTTCTGGTGAACCTCCGGCCTTGTCAAAACTCAATGCCCCTTTCACCCCAGAATCCCCCTCAAAGCTTGAGCGGCAAGTTCGCGACAAAGAGTCCTCCTCCCAATCCAAGCAGCAGCCCGGCCCCCTGCAGCGTCCCGTACGAGATCGGGACCGGCGCGAGCGCAAAGACCGCCAGATACATCAGGGTCCCGCCCACACTCATCCGGGCGAGACCCCCGAGCGTCGGGGACGCATAACCCCGGCACTCCCGGAGTCGCTCCCGCCCCGCGAGTCCGAGCAGGACCGCGATGCCGAGCAAAAGCCCCATCCCCGGCAGCGTCCGGAGCAGCACCGCCAGGTGCAGCGCCGAAAGCGCGAGCCCCACCCGCAGCCCCGGGCTCATACCCGAATGCCGCTCCTCCCCCGCCGGGGCAGGGAGCAGCGCCGCAAGCCCCCGGCTCCGGTAGAGGGCTTCCGCCAGCAGCGCTTCGCGCTCCCCGGCCTCGGGATACGCCGCCGCCAGCCGTCCCAGATCCCCCTCAAGCAGCGCTTCCGGCCTCGCCGAAAGACCGAGCACCAGCGCCCACACGACGACGAGCACCAGCACAAGCACCAGCGGCAGGTGAATGAGGAGCCGGATCATGCCCGTCCCTCCAAAGCAGGTCCTGTGCCAGGGCTTCCGGCGGCAACTCCGGTCCCGGTGACGTCCGTCCCCGGCCGCTCCCCGTCCTTCTGAGCTGCCAGCGCCTCCCCCGCTCCGCCCGGCGGCCTCACGCCTCCCGCTTTCAAATAGGGCGAATAAAGCTCGGTCGGAAGATCAAGCAGGGGCAGCATGCCTTTCCTCAGCTCCCCTCCCCAGAGCCCGAAGTAGTGGAAGCGCGCCAAGCGGTCGAGCACGGCGGTCGGCAGCAGGGGTTCGCTCTTGAGCGAGGTCGAGGTCGACGAGCGAAACGCAAAATCCGAGATCGTGGAACGCCCCGTCGAAAGCAGCGCTGGCTCATACGTCTCCCCCCGGCTCACGCTCGGCATCGGCCGGAGCCCCACCTTTTCGGTGAAGAATTTGGCATCCTCCGGGTTCGCCGCGCGGAGCGTGAGGAAACTCCCCACGTTCGCAAGCGCCCGGCGCGCATCGGCCGCGGACCCGAGCGCCACTTCCAGATCCGCGAGCGATTGGCCCGCCATGACGACCGACAGCCCAGCTCCGCGGGCCTTGTTAAGGATATTTACTGACTCAGGCGCAAGCGCGTCCGCCACCTCGTCCACAATCACCGTCAGCCGGCGCTTCGCAAATCCCGAAGCATCATCGAACGCGTATTTCCGCCCCACGTAGCTCATCAGATCAGCCAGCGTCATCCGGGCCGTGGCGGAGGCACTGTCAGGTCCGATGAGGCTTCCGAGAAAGAAATACACGATCAGCCGCTCGTGATCGATCGCCTTCCAGGAGAGCGTGGCCGGCCGGTCCTGGCCTTCGAGCGCCTCCGGAAGCGGCACGTCTTCGGGGCAGAGCAGGTAGCCGACCGACTGGCTCGTCAACTTCGCGAGCACGGTCTTGAGACTCCCCGCGATCTTCCCGAAATACTCCCGGTCCATCGAGGCCATCGCGATCACCTGGTCGATCTCGATGAACGATCGCTTTTTCACGAGGCAGTACTGCCGGTAACTGTTGAGCAGCGTCGTGAGATCCGGGCTCAGCGGGAGATCCGGGCAGAGCTTCTGGAGCAGTTGCCGGGCGAGCAGCCAGGTGTTGTGAAACGTGTAGTTCTCGAGCTTCGCGAGACTCACCGTCTGCCCGGTGCGGTGCAGCGCGGTCGCGATGATCGAGACGAACTGCCAGGCGAAGTTCCGAAACGCCTCCGATTCGCCGCGCCGGGGCATGATCGAACAGATCCGGTCGGCGACGTCCGAGGGCGACACGAAGGATTCGAGCGGGTTGTAGCGGGCGGATTTGTACGGGTACGGGAGCGCGAGCACCCGGAACTGCTCCCGGCGGCCGTGGCGCACCGACGAATCAAACGTGCGGTCGAGCAGCCCTTCATCGCCCTTGGGATCGATCACGACGACGGCATCGCCGCGCCTTACGGCCTGCTCGATCAGGAGCTCGAGGCCCCGTGTCTTGCCCGAGCCCGGGGCGCCCATCAGGAAAATGTGCTGGTTGAGCAGGTCGTCCGGAAGTTGAAGATGCTCCAGACGGTCCGTCCCGATCCCGTGGATCAGCCAGTCGCCCGCGATGCGGTCCCGCGCTTCCGCTGGGAGCTCAAGACCGGAGGCCGAGAGCTCCTGGAGGAGCCCCGTCTGGGCAGGACCCCAGACAAAGCCCTCCCCCAGAAACGTATGACCCGCTTTGAGCGGAAGCTCCCCGACCCCCAGCGTGTAGACCCGGGCCACGCGGAGGCCCCGGGAGAGCCTTCGGAGCCGGAGGATGACGCCCAGGAGCGCGAGCGCGGCGAGCAGGCAGACTCCCAGGACTCCCGGCCAGACGCGGCCGTACGGAAGACTCCGGGCCGTGGCGGTAAACCAGGATCCCAGCGCCGCTAGAAGCAGCAGCGCCCCCCCAAGCATGAGCTGGACCCTCCGACTGTCGCCTGTCATCCGGAGCTCCGGCTCCCGAGCAGCGCGGGAGCCTCCTCCCCAAGCGCCCGAAGTTCGTACTCATGCACCCCCAGCTGCTCGAGAAGGGATTCCGGGATGAAGCCGGGAGTCCGGAGACGGACGGCCCGCACACAAGGTCCATCCGGACGGGTCTGAAGGAAGACCGGCAAGGTCTCCGCATCTTGCGGCACTACCAAGGGGTGGGCGCGGAGCGAGCCGAGCATGCGCTCCGCCACCGTCCCATCCCAGGGCAGCTTGTTGATCTGGGCGACCTTCCTGAACGCATCGGGGACCACGAGATAGCTGAACTCGGGGCTGATATAGGATTCCGAGTATAGACCGTTCCGGCTCAGACGGTGGGCGGCGAACATCTGGCCCAGCAGCCTGACGAAACGCGGGGGGTGAAGTGCCGCGCTGAGCCTTCGCTCCTGCTCGGCGGGATCCCCCTTCGGACCTTTCTTGAAGAGCCTCAGGTCCCGGGTCCCCTCCAGGAACTCCTGGAGCCCGGGTTCTGCCGGAGCCTCCTGGCTCTTGATCTCGCCGAGCCGAAGCTCCCCGGACGTCGCTTCCAGGACGGGAGGAGGAGTCGATGCGCCGCCTCGAAGGCCTGGGGAGCCAGGCGGCGCGGGAGGAACCCCAGCGCGAGGCGAAGCAGCGGCGACCCCCTCGGTCCCGTGAAGCGAAGCCTTCCCCGGCAGCGGTCCCGGCACCGGGCCCCCCTCCGCGGGACCCGCCGCCTTCCGGCCCTCCCAAGTCGAGAGCGGATCCATGCGCCGCACGACGGCGACCACCCTTTTTGCGGGCTCCGACAGTCCCTGCGCGAGACTAAAGCGCTCGGTCGAAACAAACGCCGCCAGCACAGAACCCAGGCGCGCCCCAAGATACGCATCCACCCCCGGAGGAAGGAGCAGCGGCATCAGCGTCCCCGTGGCCTGCTCATGACCGTCCATGCCCCGGCCTGGGTGGTAATGGTAAAGAGCCGGACTCGTCTCCCGAATTCCGTGTCGCTCGGCAAAGCGCACGAGCGGTTCGCTCATGGGATCCCAGCGCTCGGCGCTTCCGGGGGCCAGCACATCGAGATCCAGGATCTTCCCCAGATCATGCACGAGCGCGAGCACGACCCCGGCATAAGCCCAGAGCGGCCCTTCACGGTGAGCGACCGCGGGATCGGGGGAAATCTGGAAGGCGCCCCCGGAAAGCTCCCGGGCCGTGCGGGCGGCGACATCAAGCGTGTGATCGAGCAGCCCGAAGCGGCCCGTGTGGTGATGGCGCTCGGACGCGGGCAGATCAAAGACGAGGAGCGCGAGCCGCGCAAGCACCCGGTCCACGAGTTCGGTCTTTTGAAAGGGGGAAAGCGCGGGAAGTCGGTCCCGGAGCTCCCGGTGCAGATTCCGCCGCGCCGAAGTCGCGTGGAGGATCTCGAGACCCCGAGCCCGGGGAAGGAGCAGCTTCCCGAACGGTTCGAGCTCCCGGCAGGGGGAGCTGTCCTGGCTGGGAGGACCAGCGGGCTCGGAGAGAGTCTCCTTCCGGGGCTCTCCCGCTTCCAGCTCTCCGCCGAGCCAGCCTCTGAGTGTCTTGAAAATCATGAAGCTCTCGTCCTAAAACGGCGTCCGCGCTTCCACCAGGCGCACCGGCAGACACTCGGCGCAATATTCGAAGATCCCGAAGTGGACGAAGAGGTAGTTCCCGTACTTGCTCCCGGCCCCGGCTTCGAGCGGATCCGGGAAAGGCGAGCCGATCGAGGTGGCTAGCTTCATCATCGGTTGGATCATCTGGAGGTAGTGGCCGGTCCGGGGTTCATAGGCATACTGCGCGAGCACCGTGCGGCCGATGGGCCGGTTGGCCACCCTCCCCGCCCGAAGCGCCTGCATCGCGGCTGCGATCGGCTGGCTGGGGTGACTGATGAACCCGATGCGGGGGTAGTAGCTCCCCCAGGTCCCTGCACACGTCACAGGATCCGGGGCCCAGCCGCAGGACTTGAACTGTCCCAAGCGCGCCTCCGGGCACGTCATCTGGTCGATGAGCGGGCTGCGCCAGGCGAAGCCGTCTTGTTCCGTGAGGTAATCGGTCTGGAATGCGGTCGAGGTCGGGACCGCTATGGGGATCTCGCTGTTGCTCAGGCCCAGATCCGGGACATACGTGTAGACATGGGCTTCGGCGAACTGCTTGGCCGTGCCATCTCCGGCGAGCGGCGTGTGGCTCGCAGACCGTGAATCCGCGGCGGCGGCCGCTTGCAGGGATTTGAGCGTCGCCTGCATCTCCGCGAGATGGGTCTTGTAGGGCTGGCGCAGGACCTCGATGACCCCCGAGGGATATGCGTTCTCCACCCAGAGGCAGACCTTGATGTCGAAACCGTGGGTGCAGACGAGCACGCCCTTGGCCACCCAGCTCCTGAGGATGAGACTCAGATCCATGCGTCCCAGGATGCTCGTCTGCGAATCCTTCCCCTCGTACGGAAGTTCAGCCGTGGAGCTATCCTGCGTCCCGCCCCACGCAAAAGCGCCGAGCGTGAGCGCAAGACCCAGGACGATCGAAGCGGCGTTAAGGATTCTCATGAATCGTAACGGCATCGCCGTTCTCCGAAACTGTCAGCAGCGTGTTCACACAGCGCACCCCGAGCATCCGGGCAAAGTCACTTTTCGCGAGCGTCACCGGCCGTCCCAGTCTTTCCTCAAGGCCTCGTAGGTCCTTCAGGCTCCGGGCCCCGAGCACGAACAGCAGCGCCCCCGGCTCCCGCAGGACTTCCGCCGGCAGCTCGAAGTCTTCCGGCCGCCCGAGCTGCGCAAAGAACAGCATCCTGCCCCGCAGCCTCGCCCCCGCTTCCCCGGGGAGCCGCTCGTGGCGCAAGGCGCTGCCCCGGCACGCCGGCAGCCCCGCCTCAGGAGGCCGCTCGGGGACCGTGATCGGCCCGGCGGGCAAAGCCGCCGCTCTATCGAGCTTCCGGGCAAGACCCGTCGCGAGCGCCGCGTACGCCCGGCGTATCGCCCCCAGATCAAGCGATCCCGATTCGCCGACACCGCCTCCCGCTCCGTGCCGCCCCTCGCAGAGGCCCGGGGCGGACGCCGTCGTCCCTCCCGGACGCGGCGGAGCCACTTGCGAGCGGGACTCCCGGGGAAGGCTTGCAAGACCCAGACCCACGACGAGCAGGCCCAGACCCCAGGGCAGAGTGTCAAACGCGCTCCCGCGCGAGGCCCGCAAACAGGGCGGCTTACCTGACATGTTCCGCCTCCGGCGCTTCCGCCTTGTACGTGAAGCCCGCGACGACGAGTCCCGTCGGATTCTCGCGGGTGGGTTCCCCGGTGACGAGGGCCACGCGGTACACGAGCCGCGCCTCCTGAAGCAGGGCGTTCTCGACATAGATCCGCCGGACTCCGCGCAGGATCACTTCCACGCGTTTCGCATCCCGGATCACGCTCATCTCCGAAGGGTCATTTACAAACAGCTGGCTCGCCTGCCGGGACTCCTTCACCAGCTTCTTGAGGTTCGTCCCCAGGCGCTCGAACTCGTGGTAGCCCTCGGGGGCGATCCGAGCAGCGAGGAACGCGAAGTTCTTTTCCAGCGTCGTGGGGAGATAGGTCTCGAGCGTCACAAAGAAGTCGCGGGCATAGTCCCGCGCGAGCGAGTCGGGAATGACGCCCGGGGTCACGACTTTGGGATCATCGTTGCCCGTCACGAGATAGACCGCGGGGCGCGCCGCGGCCTTCGCCCACAGGGCGATCCCGAGCACCAGCGTGAGGAGCACCATGCCCGCGAGTCCCAGGATGTACGCGATCCCGACGGGCGTTTTGGGCAGTTCGATCTTCTTCATTTAAGGGCTCCTCCCGCCTGCAAGAGCGGCACCCGGGGTGAATCCACGTAGACGACGAGCGGCTGCGGCGAAGGCATCTGGACAAGCAGCACCGCTTCGAAGAGTGCGAGGACCCCCAGCAGCCCCATCAACAGCAAAACTCGTCCGCCCGCCCGCCCGCTCCCGGCCGCCTGCCGGAGGATGCGGGGTAGTTCAGCTCCTCGTGCACGGTCTGTCGAAGCGACCCCCGCCGCTCCCCCGATATCCGTCCCCGCTGCAGCTGCCTCCAGCTCCCCCGCTCCTTCCCCCAGCGCCTCGGGAGCGCCTTCGAGAATGGGGTATGGAATCTCGCAGGTCGGGATCGGGAGCCAGCTCTCGCCTCCCTCAGCAGCAAACCCCGGTTCCGGGGGTTCCACGGGAGGCTTCATCGCAGGTACTCCTTCCCCGCCCGAAAGAAACGGGCCTCGGGCGTGGCGTCATCCTCGGGGCCCGGGGCGGCGGAGAACGACACCCAGCGCTGCCCGGGCAGCGGAGGGATCACGAGATACGGGGGCCGTAGCTGAAACGGAGCCAGACGCAGGAGCCCCGAGCGGTACAGCAGCGTAAAGACATGGCCCCGGGGTTTGCCTGCCTTGAGCGCCTTGAGACCCAGGCAGGCGACCAAGCCCCCGCCGAGCCCCACCCCGATATTCCAGACCAGGGCCAGGAGCCCCACGACCGCGAGGATCAGCACGAGATCCCCGGGCTCGAGACCCCAGAGGGCGATGATCGGCCTATCGAGATTTCTGAGACAGGGTCGCGTGATCATTCGGTTCTCCCATCAGAGTTCGAAGAGTCCGGGCAAGCGTTTCCGTCGAGGGAAGTCCCGGGAAGAGCTGGCGGCCTTTGGCGCCCACCAGGATGAGCGTCGGGGTGGGGAGGCCGGGAAGGTCGAGCGCCGATCGAAGCTCGACGTCCATCCGAGATCCAAACGTCCGCTGCAAGTCCGGCAGGACGTCCCGTTCAAGGTCCAGGCAGTAGCCGCAGTCAGGCCGGGTATAAGCGATGAGGCGCACCGTGCCCGGCTGGGGAGACACGCTCTCAAACGTGTCCTGGACCTTCGCCTGCGCTTGGGCCCTCTCCGGAGCAGCCGTCGCAAGCCCGCCTCCGAGCAGCGCCCAGCCCTGCACCAGCGCTGCGGCCAGAGGGCTCATCAGGCTCGCCTTGAGGCTGGATCCAGGCTCCAGGCGAAGCAGCGCCCCCAGCGCGACAAAGGCCGCGAGCGCCGTCCCCACGCAAAGCCCGCAGAAGCTGCCCGCTTGCCACAGCACGAGCAGCAAGCCCGCATGGATGCCGCCCGCGGCCATCACGCCGCTGCCGAGAAGCCTCGCGGCTCCCGGGATGAACGAAAGCGCGAGCAGCCCCGCGTAGAAGAACCCGCCGAGCGCGGCAAGCCCGCGATCGGGAAGCAGGAACCCGCTCGTGCCGGCACAGGACCCGCACGAAGGCCCGAAGGCCGCCCAGGCCGAGAGGCCCAGTGCCGCGGCGAGCGCGACTCTCAGCCAAGTCCGGGCAGACGGGAAGCTTCGAAGCTGATTCATCTGAAATTCCTCAGGTAAAAAGGTTCGACGGCAGGGCCTACGACTCCAGGCCTACACCCCTACGAATAGCCAAGCGCCTGGCCAACCCCCCAGATGGACAGGAGTCCCGCGGCACCGGCGACGAACGAGATCGCCGCCTGTCCCCACTGGCCCTTGTACATGCCCATGGCGAGCGAGACGAGCGCTCCGCCGCCCACCACGACGCTTCCGATCATCGAGAGCAGTCCCCAGGCGCTTTTCGCCGTCGCCTGGGTCTGCTGCAGGAACGCCGCGCTCTTGTCAGCGCCCTGGGCACGGGCCTCCAGCGCCCCGCCCAGCAGCATGACCCCTAGGAATCCGAGATACAGCACGCATGCCGGAACCGATCGCATCTTCATCGCCTGTCTCCTTATGGGGATCACTCACTCGATCCCTCTATAGAAGCTAGGGGGGTTCGAGGTCCCAACCTTTCATGAAATCCTCCGGCCACCCCCATCTTTTCGAGAATTTCATGAAGAAAGACCCTCCAGGCGTCCCCGCACTTCAAAAATGCTGGGTTTGCGAGGCCAGCCCCCCGCCGGAGGGAAAAATCTTCTTTTCTTTTCCGATTTCCCGACAGGTTGGGACCTCGAACCCCCCTAGCTGTAGTAGAGGACCAAATATGAGATCCACCTGCAAAACGCGCCCCTGGCCGCTCGCCGTCGCTGTCGTCCTTGGCCTGGCTGTCCTGGCAAAGCTCCCCCGACAAGCCGCTGCCCAGGATCGCCCCCCGGCCTCCATCCCGGGGCCATCCCCGGAGCTAAAGCCCCCTCCCGGCCCGAAGGAAGCGCCCGGTGTGGATTGGGCTGAAGGCCGGACGATCCCCGTCCGCGTCCCCGTCAGCTCCCCCGGCCAGGAGTTCATGACGACGCTGGCGTTCCCGGAAGAATCCATCGAAACCGCGATCACGGGCTGGACCGACGGGGAGATCACCGCGAAAGACAAACGCGGTCTCCTGTTTCTGCGGCTCACGAAGAGTTCGCAGGGCCAGATGAACGTGATCGGCAGCTCCGGCACCCACTACCTGCTCTTCCTAAGGGGAATCGAGCACCCCGAGCCCGGGACCTACGACGAGTACCTGAAGATCCGCCGCGCGGCGGATCCCCGCGCGATCTCTGCACTTCCCAAGCGCCGCGAAGCGCGGCCCGGCGGCGCGGTCGAACTCCTCCAGGCCATGCGTCTGGGCCTCCCTTCGGACGGCGTGCGGATCCTCCGGGCCGCCCGGGAGCTCGCCTACGAATCCCCCGCGCTTGAGATCCGCCTGCTCTACGTCTACGACGCCCCGGCCTACCAGGGCCTGATCTACGAGGTGAAGAACCTCAGCCGGGAGCGCCAAGCGGTGGACGCCTCCCGCCTCCGGGGGCTGGGGAACGCCCTCATCCTCTCCGCGCTCCGTGAGAACGTCCTCGCCCCCGGCCTCACGACCCGGCTTTACACCCTCACCTGGAAGGACTGAGATCGTGGAAGCATCAAACGACCGCCTGACGCTCGGCCAGCTGCTCATCCGCACCCGGAAGGGCCGGATGCTGATCTTGGCTGTCTTCCTCGGCCTGCTCGTGCTCGTCGTGCCCCTGGTCCTTCGCAGCCGCAAGGGGGTCGCGACGGGTACGGCCGCGGGCGCGGGGAAACCCGCGGCGGATCTGCCGCCTTCCCCGACCGGTTTCAAGGACACGATCACCCTCGGCGAGAAGTACGACGCCCTCATCAGCCGCTGGGGGAGCGACCTCTCGGTCACCAAGACGGAACTCGAGACCACTCGGAAGGAACTCACCCAGCTCCGGGCCTCCCTCAAGGCCGAACGCGCGGAGAACGAGACCCAGAAGCGCGAACTCGGCAACACCCTTCGTGAGCTGAGGGAAGGCCTCGGCCGCGAACTCCGTCAGAACGCCGCGCTCGAACCTGCCCCCGGGACGCCCCTTCCGGGCAACCCGGGCGCCGCTCCCTCACCCGTCCCCGCCGGAGCGCTCCGCGTGATCGACCTGGGCCCTCAGGTAAAGACGCGGCATGACCTGGTCCGCCCGGTCCGTATCGTGGCGGCCTCCGGAGGCATCGCCCGCCTCATGAACGGCGTCTTCGCCCCGGTGAGCGGCGAACCCTCCCCGGTCCGCCTGCGCCTCGAAGCCGCCCTCATCGGCCCCAACCACTCGCGCATCCCGCTGAAAGACGCCTACCTCATCGGCAAAGCCATCGGCGACCCCAACGCCCAGCGTGTCTCGGTGCAGCTCGAAAAACTCTCCTACGTGAAAGAAAGCGGCGAGGCCATCGAAGTGAAGGCCCACGGCTACGTGGTGGGGGAAGACGGTCTCGAGGGCATCCCGGGCTCGTACGAGTGGCGCGCCTGGGAACTGGCGCCCCTCGCGGTCGGCGCCGGAGGACTCCAAGGCCTCTCCGGGGCCCTCGCCCAAAGCCAGACGACGACCACGGCGAATCCCTTGGGCGGCGCCACCACGTTCGTGACCGGCGACGCCCTGAAATACGCGGGCTTTCAAGCGGGCGCCGGCGCCTCCGGGAAGCTCGGCGAGATCGTGACCGACCGCATGAAGGAGATCCGCCCCGCGGTCTCGACCCCCGCCCGGAGCCGCGTGACCGTGGTGTTTCTCGAAGGCGTGACCTTGGATGGACTGGATGCACAGGAGATCGACCATGCGCGACAGAACGACCCTTATCGGGGTCTCGATGCTCATCGCTAGCACGCTCGGGGGCTGTTTCATGGCTCCGGCTGGAACCCCGGACTATGAGGCGCTGCGCCTCGAACAATTCCGCGACCCGCTCGCGACTGATAAGGCCTTCACCCCCTGGCGGCCGCCGCGGCAGATGGCTGCCTTCGTCCATCCCCATGAAGACGTGAAGCAGGGAATCATGATCGGCGGCCACTGGGTCATGGTGCTCCTTGGCGACGGCGGCTGGTACTTCGAGGAACTGCCCGACCGGGAACCCATCCCGGATCAGGAAGCCACCCCGGAGCAGACGCGGAGGGCCCTGGGCTCCCTCAAAGTCCCCCCGGACGCCGTGATCCCGTTTCGGCGGAAAGACGGGGTGAAGCCGTGAGCCGCCCCCGCCTGCTCCAGCCCGACCGGGCCTCGATCGCGGGGCACCTGCACTACGATTCTTATGACCCGGAAGGCCGGATCTTCATCCACCGCGACGGCTCGCTCGGACTCGCCTGGAGTCTCGGGATGAAGGACACCGAGATCCTGGGACCCGATGACTTGGGTGCGCTCGCGGACCGCTTCAGCGAGTTCTTCAAACTGCTTCCCGCAGGCGCGGCCGGCCAGTTCATCCTCGGCGCCGAGCGCAATATCGAGGCGGCACTCCGCGACTGCCTCGGCTCCCGCACGGCGGGCAGCGGCGGCGCCGCAAGCTCCCCCCTCGAAAGCCTCTTCGAAGCCCATGCCCAGATGCTGCGGACGCTCAGCATCCCCCACGGCGGGACCCGCTTCACGGGCCGCACGCTGGGGCTCACGTTCACGCTCCGGATCTTCCCGGATCTGGGTTCGGGCGAGCGCTCGCTCCGCGAGACCTACGCCCGTGAGAAAGCCCGGCTGCTCGAAGTCGCTTCCGGGATCGAAGGCTTCTTCACCCAGCTCCCGCTCCCCCACGAGCGCCTGGGGGCGGATGAGCTGGTCGGGCTCCTTTACAAAAAGCTCAACCCCCGCCGCGCCAAGGAAACCGGCCCCCGGCGCTACCGGGATGACCTTCCCATCCGGGATCAAGTGGTCCGCTCGGCGCTCCGCTTCGACTATGACACGGGGCTCATCGACTGCGAGGGGCTCTTCTCGAAAGTCCTCAGCATGGTGCAGATCCCGCTCGAAACCTCCCCCGGCATGCTCTCCCGCCCCGCGCGGGCCGGGGTCGGCCTGCTCGACCTCATCCCGGAGGCGACGCTGGTGCTCAACTTCAAGGTGCTCGACGACTCGGAGATGCGGACGCGCTTCGAGAAGCGCGATGCCTTCGCCTGGCGCCAGCTCCAGGGCCCCCGCAAGAAACTCGAAGTGGTCAAAATCAAGGAGGAGTCCGAAGCCGCCCTCGACAGCCTCCAAAACGGCGAGCGGGCGCTCGCGCTGCGCTTCCACGTCGTCCTGACAGACGCCTCCGCGCAGGTCGTGGAGGAGCAGGCCCGCGCAGCCGTGGGTGCGATCGACCGCCTCGGGATCGAGATGGTCCACGAGGACGTGCTCGGGCTCCAGGTCTACCTCCATGCTCTCCCCCTGATGTACCACCCCGAGAGCGACCGGGGTCTCAAGCGCGCGTTCACCATGATCTCCCGCAACGTGGCGGATCTCCTCCCCGTCTACGGAAGCTTCCGGGGCACGCCCACGCCGGACCTGCTGCTCCAGAACCGCCGGGGGGAACCCGTCACGTTCTCGCTCTTCGATTCCGACGTGGCCCCCCACGCGGTGGTCACCGGCGTCTCGGGCGCGGGCAAATCCTTCTTCATGAACTACCTGCTTGCCTCCGCTGCAAGGCGCGGCGGGCACGTCATCGTGCTCGACAAGGGGAACAGCTACCGGAACCTCTGCGAGCTCCAGGAGGGCCAGTACGTGGTCTTCGACCCCGACCGGCCGCTGCGCATCAACCCCATCGGCCGTGCCGAAGACATGACCAAAGAACGGCTGCTCTTCACGAAAGACATCCTGTCTGAGATGTGCGCCCAGGGCGAAGAGCCCATCCGCAAGGAAGAGCGCACGGTGCTCGAGAACTCCATCATGCGCGCCGTCGCAAAAAAGGGCAGCGGCGAGGTGGTCCTCTCCGATGTCTATGCAGCCCTCGAGGTCGAGGCCCGCACAGGGCCTCGTTCGCTCACGCGCGAGCTCGACCGCCTCGTGCTGTCTCTCAAGCCCTTCGTCGGAAGCGGCGCGTACTCGGGCTTCTTCGACGGCCCCGGCGAAATTGACTTCAAGCGCCCCTTCACGGTATTTGAGCTGGGCGATATCGCCAAACGCCGCGAACTCGCCCCCTCGCTCCTTATGGCCATCATGCAGAACGCCGCCGCCTTCTGCGGGGCGCCGGAAAACCTGTCCCAGAAGAAATACCTCGTGATCGACGAGGCCTGGTCGCTCCTGCAATCGGCGGCGACGGCACGGTTTATCGAGGAGGCGCTCCGCACGTATAGGAAATTCAACGCGGCAGCGGTCATGGTGACCCAGCAGGTCTCGGATTTCGCGGGGGCCGCCGGCACCGCGATCCGCGCGAACGCCCCCAACCGCATTTTTCTCCGGCAGACCTCCGAAACCGTGATCGCCATGGAGCAGCTGTTCGAGCTCTCCCCCGAGGTGAAGGAGGCCATCGCGAGCCTCGTCACCGCGAAAGGCCGCTTCTCAGAGTGCTTCATCGAAACCCCGGCGTGCAAAGGAGTCGCACGTCTGGTCCCCAGCCCCGGGCTATACACGGTCTTCTCGACCGACGGGGAGGATCGGGCGAAGCTCCTGAAACGAGTGGCGGAACTGGAGCGCGCGGGTGACCCCGCGCCGCTCATGAGCGCCGTCGGGGAACTCTCGGCGCTCCGGGATGCCGCCTCGGCTCGGGGGAGCTCCGGCGCTCCCCTCCCCCGCCCAAACCCTTGCGGAGCACGGGCCTGACGATTATGGACCTTCAAGGACTCACCCCCGTCGACACGCTCTACGAGTACGCAGGGCATGTGCTGGGACTGCGTCTCTCGGAATACCTCCTCTGGGGCGGCTACTTCTTCTGGTTCGTGATCGCCGGAGCCGTCCTCCGGCTCTATTACAAAGGAGTCCGCGAGGGCTCGTTCGTGGAGCTGGGGATCTATCCGGTCTACGTGATGGTGATCCTGATCCTGGTGAGCCCCATCGAGGTGGCGCTCGGGGCGCCGGAACCCACGGACGGCACGGCGGCCTCGGGCCTCAAACGCTCGGTGCAGGTCCCCCGGGTGCTCGCGATCGTCAGCGCCATCACCGACCGCCTGCAGACGAGCCTGATCGGAGACCTGAAAGACGTGACGGGCTCCTCGATGCGTGAATGGGAGCGTCTCGCGGCGCTCGCTGAAAAGAGCCGGGTCCAGAGCCCCGAACTCCGGGCTGACCTCGAGGCCTACGCGAAGTACTGCTACTGGCCCGCGCTCGTGCGGGACGAACGTCCCCCGGGGGAACCCTGGGATCTGGTGCCGCTGGCCGGGCTCCCGGTGGACGCCTGGCTGCTTGAGAAGTACCCGGCCATGGATCTCGTGGCCCGGGTCCCCCGGGGAGGGATCCAGGACTGCTCCCGGCTTCACGCCGTGCTCGAAAGCTCCTTCGCCGCCGAGCTGGAATCGAGCGCCTTCCACCGGACAGCCAAGAACGCGTACCTCCGGGCCGCGGAAAGCTCGGGAGGCGGCGCGGACCCCGCGGTCTACTACAGCAGGCGTGTGCTCTATAACGAGATCTACGCCGGGGGCCACGGCGAGATGGCGGCGGTCCGCGAAGCCCTCCCCGCCTACAGCGTGCTCGATGCGGAGGGCGGGCTTTCGATGACGCACATGTCGACGTCCTTCAGCTCAGACAGTTCCACCTGGGGGATGCTCAAAAACGTTGTGACGAATCTCCCCGCGGTCGCGATATCACTCGCCTCCGCGGTCGCGGAATGGTGGGCCCAGCGGGCGATGGGACCGGCGACCTACTACAGAGTGAGCGCCCTCGCCCCCTACCTCTACGGGATGGTGATTGCGGTGCTCTTCATGCTCTTCCCGCTGGTCGCCCTCATGGCCTTCTGGCCGGGCTGGTGGACGGCGATCGTCAACTTCATGAAGCTCTTTCTGTCTGTCAAGCTCTGGCCGGTGCTCTGGGCTTTCCTTTCGGGGATCCTCAGCAGCCGCAACGTCTTCACCGGCAACGATCCGAGCGGCTTCGAAGGCGGCTTCGGCGGCGCGGGCATCCTTCCCGCGATCGCCACCATGTACCTCGCGGTCCCGGCGCTTTCCTTCATGATCGTGAACCTCGCCCACCAGGCGGGGGGAGGCATGCTCTCGGGCATGATCGGCCAGGCGGCGGGAGCCTCGATCTTCCAGGGTATGAGTTTCGGGTCGCTGGCCTATTCCGGGGGACGGGCTCTCGGCAACAGCGCGGCATCTGCGGGCAAGGCGGCCTGGAACAAGCTCAAGGAGCGATAGGGCACATCCACTTTGCACGAACCACGCTTTTAAATGATTGAACAGGGTCCGGCTGGAGGTTCATAATCCCGCCGAGACCCATTATGGTTTCCCATATGGGGCGGGAGCGAAAAGATATGCGGTCGGAGCCGGCCAGAGAAGTCCTTGTTCCAGGTGAATCCGAGCCCTTGGAAGCATTGCTGGATCGCGCGATCCGGGGGGATGCGGAATCCTTGGATGTCTTCTTCACACTGCTGAAAACGCGCTACGGATCGCTTGTCTTTACCAGGCTCGGACGCCAGCGGCACGGCGCCCATACGGCGACACTGGAGGACGTTTTTCAGCAGGGGATGCTTTCCTTCATGCAGGAGATCCGGGACGGAGCCCTCCCCGAACTTCCTCCGGGCCAGGTCCGGGACATCCTTGCCCATTTCCAGAAGCACTGCGACCGGAAGCTGCAGGCCCACCGTGCGAATAGGCGCGCGCCGGAAGCTCGTGAGAACATCGAGTTCCACGTGAACATCACCCGGAATCACCGGATCAAGGCTCCGGCGCGGTCCCCGGACGATGAGGAGGCGAAGGAGCGGCATCTGGCGCTGCTGCGTCTCGCAATGTCGAATCTTGCCCCCTTCGACAAGGGCGTCCTCGAAGGTCACGCGTCCGGAGCCTCCTACGAAGAGCTCGCACGGCGGACCGGGCGGACCGTGACTGCCCTCCAGGTATTGGTGTCCCGCCTGAGGCAGCACCTCGCGGCCGAGCTGTCACGCGTGAGCGACACGGCCCGCCTCGCGCAGCAGGCCAGGAAACAGGTTCCTGCGCAAGCCCAAAACCGGTCGCTTTGCCCTGCGGCCGCCGAAATCCATGCCGCGATCCGGCGGCTTCCCAAGGAGGCGCAGGAAGCCGTCTCCTTCGTGCATCTCGAGGGAGGCACGCCGGAGGAACTCGCCGGGCACCTGGGGGAGCGTGGCCTCGAGAAGGCCGTGGCCCGTCTCAATCGCGCCTACGAATCCCTCGCCGCCAGGCTGAGGCTCCCCTTCCCCGAATCCTTCACCCTCCTCAGGGCCGCCCCGGATGCTTGAACCCGAAACGTCCCGGGATTCAGAAGAGGAGGCGCCTGCGCGGTCCGACTGGGAGGAATCCCTCTCCGGGGAGATCGAGGATCTTGCAACTACAAGCAGCGCGTTCGCGGAGGACTGGAAGCGGATCTTCCCACCCGACGCCTTCGAGAATCCTCTTTTCATCAGGGCCTATGCCCCGCTCGTCAGGACGCATCCGGTCCTTAGGGTCTTCCAAGCCGTGCTCTCGAGGAGTATCCGGAGCGGAGCGGACACCCCGGAAGCCCCTCAGTCTTCCTTTGATAGCCGCTTCGAGGCCGGGCTTCGCACGGCATCCGGCAAGGGGCCAACCCCCGAATCCCCGCTGCCTGTGGGGTTCTTCTTCTACCTGGATGAAGCGGTCTCCCAGGCACGAGTTCAGATGGCGGGCGGCTACCTGCCGGACGCCGAGCCCATCACCCGGATTCTGGGCTTCGGACGTGAGTGCCTGGACCACGCCGCGCTTTCCGCCTTCCGAATGGATGTTTTCGCCCAGTTCCCCACCGGCCCCCTCCCGCACCCGGGGGAGCCTCAGAAGGCTGGGGGCTTAGACCCCGGGCCCCCCGAGCAGCTGCCGCCCGGGGAGGGAGCTGTCCGGGAACCTGCGGTGCCCGGCACGAAGACCGGCCCACCCGCCCTGAAGCTCCGCCCCAACGAACTGCCTGTTTTCCCCGAAGGCCAGGCTCTCGGACCCTACACCGTAAAACGCCTGCTGGGTATCGGCGGCTTCGCCCAGGTCTATCTCGTTCACCACGACGGGCTGGCCGAAGATCGTGCCGCCAAGGTCTTCCTCAGGCGCCAGGCGCCGGGCCCCCAAGGCGATATGATCCGGCAGGCCTTCTACGAGGAAGCCCGCACGCAGGTGCGCCTCAGGCATCCGAACATCGTCCAGGTCTTCGATGTATTTGAGCATGAGGGCCACCTCATCCTCATCATGGAGTACGTGGAGGGACGAAGCCTCCGGGCGCTCATCGAGGAGGACATCACCCGGGTCCGGCGTCCGGAACCACTTCAGATCCTGGAAACCGCCCTCGCGGTCACCGGCGGACTCGCCCATGCCCACGAGGCGAATGTGATTCACCGGGACCTGAAACCCGAGAACATCCTGATCCCGGCGGGGGGAGTGGCGAAAATTTCGGATTTTGGACAGGCGCGTCTCCTCAATAGCGCCGGGGAGCGTCGCACGGAGCGCCTGGGGGACCTGATCGGCACGGCCCAGTACATTGCTCCCGAGCAGGTGATGGAAGATGTCTATGACGGGCGCATCGACCAGTACGCGCTCGGGGCCGTGCTCTACCACCTGGCTTACGGGGCCCCCCCCTTCGAGTCTGACCAGCCGCTGATGGTGCTCGAGATGCACCGCAGTCGGACACCCGTGCCGCTCCGTGACGTGCTGCAGGATTTCCCTCCCAGCCTTGAAGCGATCATCTTGAAGTGTCTCGCGAAAAAGCCCGAAGAGCGCTTCGCCTCTTGCCGGGATCTGGAAGCCGCGCTGCTCTCCTGCCAGGCCGAGCTCGAGAGAGGCGGGCCGCAGTCCCAAGCGCGTTCCTCCCGCCGGAAGCACGGACTGCTCGCCGTCGCCGCTCTCGGACTTGTCTGTCTCGCCGCCGTCGGGGTTCTTTTCGCCTCCGGCCGCTTCAGCTCTACCCCTGGAGCAGCCGCTTTCCCAAGATCTCTCGGCTCTCTCGAAGCAGGGCTCAAGACGATTCCTGACGCCGGTCCCGCAGCCACCCCCGCGGAAAAAGGCCCGGCTCTCCCGCCTTCCTCACCCATCGGCGCAAACCCCGAGACCCCCGCCCCCCCTCTTCTCCTCCCTCCACACAAAGAAGCCTCTGCAGCGCCCCCCGCTCCCCCCGCCGGGCTGCCCAGCCCGGGCGCCGCCAGGATCCCCCTCCGAAGCTACCCCGTGAGCGCCGCAGAGCAGGCTGCGTCCGACGCCCTCGTCGCGCTCTTCGAAAGCGAGCGCCCGGCGCTCCGCGCGCTCGAGACCGCCCGACTTCGCGAGAAGCTCGCCGCCCTGCCCGATGCTAGAACGAGCGAATGGACGCACGCCCAGCGCGCTGCCGCGCGCGAACTGCTCGATCTCTCGGAGGCCCTCGCCCAGGAGCGCTGGAAGGCGCTCGCCGCCTCAAAAACCCCGCTCACGCTCAAACTCCGCAGCGGCGAAACGCGCGTGGGCGTCCCCGTCCAGACCGGGCCCCGGACCCTGACTCTTCGGGATGAAAGCGGGACCCTCGTCCAGGTCGAGCTCAAAACCCTCGCCCCCATGGAATTCCTCCAGGGCAAGACCATCCCTCTCGCCGAGCTCGCCTTTGGAGCCCTCTCGGGGGATCCTGCGGATGCCGCGCGGGTCCTCCCGCAGGCACTGGAACTCGAAGCGGGCTCCGACAAGGTCTTCCTGCTCCTCCCGCTGCTGAGTCGGCTGGCGGAACTGGATCTGAAAGACGCGATCCAATCGCTCGTCGCCAGTGCCGAAGACCCGCTGGGCCGCGGCCTCCGGGGGGAAGCCCTCGCCAAAGCCCTCCCCTCACAGGCAGCCCTCAAATCCTCCCTAAAGGCAGTTCTGGCCGCGGAGCCCGCCGTTCTGCGCCTGCATCCCCGCGCAAGCGGATCGTTTACCACGCTTCGGCATGAGGAAGCGGCGCTGGGCTACCTGCTCGCGCACGAGTATTCCCGGGTGCTCACGCAGGGAGCCGGCACCGCCGCGTACCGCCTCGCCGGAACGCTGCTGCTCGCAGACTTCAAATGGAACCTCGAAGCAGGCTCCCAGGAACTCATCGCGGGCACGGGCTGGCTGGCTCACGCCTGGGAACTCCGTCCCGACGAGGCTTCCGTCAAAGCCCGCACCCAGTTCTGGGATTTGCTCCCCTCCGGCGGCATCGTCCTGCGGGACCCAAGCGGCCCGCGCAGCCTGCTCATGGGCCGCCCGCACAGCCGGGTGGCCGAAGGTCTTGAACTCCGCTTCACGCTCGAAGCTCTCGGCGCGGGTGGCGGGGGCGGCGAGGGTGCCGCGAACGCCGAAGCGCGCCTGCTGCTGCGCCGGGAAGGCGGCAAAACGTCCTATCTTTGCATCAGCAGCAACGCGCTATTCCTCCGCAGTTTCGAGGGGGCCGTGCTCGCCAGCATCGCGCTTCCCGCCATTGCATCCAAAGCAAACCCCCGTCCCCCGGCACCCGCCTCAGCTCCATCGGAAGCCCACGTCCTCACGCTCATCCCGGGCGAACGCAGCCTCCACGTCCTCTGGGACGGCGTGATCCTGACCAGCTTCCGGAAGGAAGACGCCCTCCTCCCCAGCCAACCCGCGCTCTCCGTCGTCGCAAGCCGTCTTGAAATCCATTCGCTTCTCGTAAAGAAGGTCCCCAAGTGATGAATACCGCTCTCTTGAACCCCATCCAGGCGACCCCCGTGACCTGGACCCCGAGACTACGCTTCCTCGGAGCCGCGCTCGGCCTCTCGCTCGCGCTTTCCGCAGGCTGCCGCACGCTGGGACCCGAAGGCGGCCAGAAGCAGACCACGCTCAGCGCCCTCTTCACCGAGCGCGAGCACAAGCTCCGCGCCTGCATGCGGGACAAGGCCTTCGAAGACTCGTTCACGAAGCTCCCCGACAGCGTGCTCTTCTTCGATGCGGATTCGAGGATCCGGATAAAGCCGCCCCGGGCTCCCGGCGCCGAGGTCTACCACGCGCACCTGCTGCAGCGAGTGGGCGGCCAACTGCTCGACCAGTGCTTCCCCCAGGATGCGCAGGGCCTGATCGAGATCGATCTCGCCCGCTACAGCGACCCCGAAAGCCTCATCATCAGCTCCGCTGCCCACGAACTCCGCGAGCTCGCCCCGTCCGCCACGGCGCAAAAAGCAGACCCCGCCGCCAAGCCTGAAGCCGCGATCCTTCCGCCCTACATCGTGAGCTACCGCCTGCTCCCGGCCGAAACTGCTTCTGACGTCCTCGCGCTCCAGCCCTTCCGCTACGAGATCGACACACCGCTCGGCACGCTCACGCTGCTGGCGACCAGCTTCAACCGTATGGACCAGCAGCTGACGCTCATTGACCCGGGCCCCGAGCGCAAGCTCTCGGCCTTCCTGGCGGAAGACCCGTATATCGGGCTCGCCCGGCACGACGTCGCAATCATCCCGCGCCTGACCGTCGAAGTGCAGGAGAAAACCGGCCAAACCTGGCAACGCACCGGCACCTGGCACATGCCCGCAGGACTCGAACGGGTGATGAAGCCCGGCGAGAAACCCTTCGTGCTGCGCCTCGGCGACCGCGACCTCATCTCGTTCGAGCAGCCTCCCCGAGTGGACTTCAAACTCCCCGATCACGCCTCCGGCACGTCGGCCCGCATCGGGGCCTCATTCACGGGTCTCCGGGAGAAAGACGAGCTTAAATTCGTGCTCGCCGGGCTCTATCCGCTCGGCCAGAGCGCGGACTTCGGGGCTTCCGTAAGCACGCACGACGTGGACGCCCGGACGAAAGATGCCCAGTACAGCGTCTCGCTCGAAGGCCTCCCTCGCGAAGCCTTCCCGCTGACCGGCAGCCTCACGCACCGGCTCGTCACCCCCTGGCGCCTGACGGCAGGCCGCTTCGCGCCCGAACCTCCTCGGGGCAAAGTGGTGCTAAAAACCCTCGACTCACCCAAACCCGGGAAAGGCCCGGGCCACGTGCTCTTCGCCCGCTATGCCTCGCACTACGACTTCCTGCTCTTCTTCGGAGGCAGTGGTCACGAGCGCTCTTCGGGCCTTGCGAGCGCATTCCGTAAAGATCAGGACAAAGACGCCGGCCCCTCTCCCAATCTCACGCCTCCCCCGGGCGGATCCGGCGGGGATTCCGCGCTCCTGATTCTTCCCAAGCCTCCCGCGTTCAGCGCTGCAAGCAGCCCGGCGGGCGGCGGGGCCATGGGAGGCGGGGACGACTCTCCCTGTAAGTGCGGGAAGGACGGGGTGAACTGCCCGGCCTCCCAGAACCGCTGCAACGGCCGCTGCGGCCAGCACTGCCAGTGCAAGGACAAGGACGAACAGGACAATTCGATCACGATCCCCCTCACCTGCGAGAAGAAGGGGACGGGCTGCCAGCACCTCAATGCCTGCCACTGTGGCTCGCACAGTTGGATCCAGGCCGACTGCCTCGGGATCATCCAAGGCCTCGCGGGCGGCGCCGCCGATCTCTCCTGGTTCGGCCCGCAAGGGGGCATGGCCCCCTGCCACACAGAAACCCCGGTGGCGCGTCTTCGGGTCAGTTTCTGGGGTCAAGGCATCCATCTCAAGCAGACTTGGTACACGGTGAAGGTGACGTTCGGCCCCTGCACCCCCAAACCTCCCCCAAAGAAGAAGAAGGAGACGGGTGACCCTCCAGAAAAAGCGAAAGACTCAGATGAGCCTCCCGCTAACTCAGGAGGACCAACATCCGGAAACTACTCCCAAGCTATCGTTCGTGGCAATCCCGGCCCCCTGACCGGCGGAGCGCTCATCGGAGGCGGGCCAAATACGAACACCGTGCCCCAGCGCACGAGCTCCCATCCCTACAACGACCCTGGCCTCATGGGGATGGGCGCTCAAATGTCCGGGCTCCTCCAGGGCTTGGGGGCCCTCGGGAACTCCGTCACGCTCCCGGTGGACGTCTTCTCCCCACCCTCCTTCGCCAGGCTTCGGAGCGAGATCGAGGGAAACCTGCTCGCCTTCTCCCAAGCGTACTGGGGCGGGGAAAGCGCCGCACCCCTGGGCCTCTGGAATCCCTCGCTCACCACCACCTGGGCCCTCCCTCTGGCACCCAGCGTCGGAACTTCGAGCACTTCCGGGGGTTCCGGCGGCTCGGGAGGTTCTGCTACGCCCCCTCCTCCTCCGCCACCCCCGCCCCCCGGCCCAGGTCCCACGAGGACCAAGCGATGAAGAGATCCCGGCAGGCTCCATTGCAGATATTCCTGGGCTGCCTCACGACTCTCGCGCTGGGGCATGCTGCCTTCGCTTCGCTCGGGGCGCCGCAGGAACCGGTGGCAGGTCCCTTGGAAGGAGTCCGTTCCGCCTACCGCGACAAGCGCGACGAGGACGCCCTCGTCCAGGCGGATCAGGCGCTCCTCGAAATCACGCGCTCCGGCGACGCCGGGATGCTTGCCCCCGAGCTCTACTTCTGGCGGGGAGCCTCGCTCCGGCGTCTAAATCGCCCGAAAGAGGCGCTGGTCGCGCTCGAGGAATCCCGCGTCCGGGGTTTCAAGCACCCCGAGCTCCATCTCGAACTCGCCCTCGTGCGCCGCAGCCTCGGCCAATCGGAGGCCGCGGAGCGGGATCTGGGCGAGGCCCAGGCCGCGGTCCCGGGGGACCTGGGCCGCCAGTCGCAGCTGATCAGCCGCTGGAACCGCGAAGGCAAAGAAGATCCCAGGTTCCGGCTCACGCTCAGTCCCCAGATAGGCTGGGATTCAAACATCATCGGCCTGGACCCCGACAGCCCGCTCGTTCAAGGCAGCGTCGAAGAGGACAGTTTCTTTGCCGGTGCCTATCTGGGCGCGAAGTATTTCGTCCACCGCGACGGTCACCAGGTGATCGAGCTGGAACTCCAGTCCGTGGGGCGCCTTTACACGGAAGCCGACGAGCTCAACTTCTGGGATACGCTCCTGAGCGCGGTCGGCCGCCAGCCGCTTGGCGACTGGGTGGATCTGGAAGCCCGGGTGTCTCTGGGCGAGTCGGTGATCCGCGACAGCGGCCACTTCCGGACGGAACGCATCGCGGGGCTGGGTCTGCTCATGACCCCGCTCCACGAGCTAAAGCTTCGGGTCTTCGTGGACTGGACGAACGCCGACTACTACGACTCCGCGCCCGCCCCGCAGGACCGGGACGGGGACATCGTCCGGGGGGGTCTCGAAGGCGCGATCGAGCTGGGGCGCGGTTGGACCGTGTCCCCCTATGTCACAGTCAGCAAGTACAATACCGAGGGATCGGACTTCGACGCGCTCGGCGTGGAAGGGGGCTTCACGATCCGGCCGGAGGAATGGATGGGATGCAGGGTTTCGCTCGCGCTGGGGCTCGGCAGCCAGGAATTCGAAAACGAAAACAGCCTCTCGAACTTCACGAAAAAGCGGAGCGACTTCCACGTGCAGGGGACGCTTTCGATCGCGTTCAGGCAGCTCGAACGCCTCTTGGGCGTCATCCCCACGCTTTCGGTGACCTACGTCCACCATGACTCGAACATCTCGGCCTACCGCTACGAACGCTGGATCCCCCAGGTGGATCTGGGGATTAATGTCCTGAGTTTCTGATCTGAGGGCCATGAAGCATCACGTGTTCCTGGGATTGCTCGCAGGGCTCCTCACGGGGTTCACGGGCTCCCTCCCCGCCCCCGCGCAGGACGAGGCCCCCGCGAAACGCGTCGAACTCCC
This sequence comes from uncultured Planctomycetales bacterium, assembly GCA_964619955.1. GTDB lineage: Bacteria > Planctomycetota > MHYJ01 > MHYJ01 > JACPRB01 > JACQFK01. The sequence continues at coordinate 88,276 of CAZUJF010000006.1, read as the reverse complement.
GGAGCTCAAGGGCTACAAGCTCCCGGACGGCGACGTCCTGATCCTGGGCGCCCGGATGAGCGGCCCTCACGCCGACTTCATCCGAAAACTCCGCAATATTCCGTCCATCACCACGGACCAGGTCCCCTCCTCCCTCCTGATCGACAAGTATCTCCATCGCAAATCGCAAGCGATTGACACGGAGTTTTGCTACTTGGAAAGTGATTGGTTGAGTTCAAAAGAGCTCAGCACAATTGCCAACGCCACTCGCCACGCAATTGAGACTACGCAGGGGCTCTTTGACGGGGTATATCTCCAGAAAATCACCGCTGTCCTCCTGCAATCAAAGGATAACTATTACGCCATGGTGGATGGATTGACAGATGTGGAATCCCTACGGAAGCACGCAAGATCCGTGGACAGCACCTTCATTGCTAATTTCCGATGCGGCTACCGCAGCGATCTTACAGCGGCAAACTCTCTTGTTCTCGCTGATGCGATACTTCGAAACGTACCCAAAGCATTTTGGCACCATAAGGCGCTCAGCCATGGCCTCCACACCTACCTCACCAGCCTCATCGCCCTGCGCTACGAAACCTTCGTGGCCGTCAACACGACCACCCCCTCCTCCCGTCAAGGCTCCGCGGTCCGCGCCCTCTTCGAAACCGCCCGGGACGTCCTCTCCCGCCCCAAGCGGGAAAGCCTGGAAACCGTTCTCCGCAGCGAGCTGAATTCCCTCACTCTCGAGCGTCTTTCGGTGAGCGTCGCGCTCATCCACTATCTCCTGCAGGAGAAACTATCCGGCTGGAAGGCCTTCTGCGCGGCCCTGCACCGCGAATCGATGGAAGGCGGCAAGATCAAAGGCCCCGAAGGCCGCCTGGCCGCGCTCAAGACCGCCCTTCAGGAGGGCTTCAGCCTCAGCCTCGCCGAACTCGACCGCGAGCTCCAGGCCTTCGCCGAGCGGGCCTACCCCCACCCCGAGGAGCAGGCGATCCTGCTGGGCGTGAAAGATCAGCTCCCCCCCGCCCAGTTCGAAACCTTCGCCAAAGTCTGCGCCGAGAAGCGCCAGCAGAAACCCGTCTCCGAGAAGGGCGAGAAGGTCTACGAGGACGTCCTGAAGCGCATGGGAAGGATCCTTGAAGACCGCGGTGTGGGGTTCTAATCACGGTTGATCTTGAAAGCCGGAGAAGTTGGAGAACCGTGTACGAATTCACGAAGCTACCGCGTAGGTGAGGGTTCGCCGAGAATGATCTAATATCTGTTCTTCCCATCCTCAAACTCCCGCTCCCCCACATACGTCTCCTTCCGCCAGATCCGTTCCTTCCCGCCCGCGCGGGCCGCGAGACACCGCTCGTCCAGGCGCATCCAGTGCACCGGCAGGGCGTGAGAGTTAGCGAGGGCTAAGAATAAGGCGTTCTAAGGGGGAAAAGTAGCGGAATCGAGAGGACCCAAAGGCGTCATGGGTGGTGGAGATGGGAAGGTCGGAGGGGTAGAGCGAGGTGGGGGGGCTGGTTCCTCCTGGCAGCACGGACGCGCCCGGAGGGCGCGAAACAAATCAGGGCGAAGTCCGAGATCCGGGATCTATGCTTGAGCGCTCAAGGGGCTTCCCCCCGGGGGGGGGGACACTGAAATCCAATGGCCGATTCCGCTTGACCGATATGCAGCGTAGGCTCGACAATGACGGGACGAAAGTGCTCAAATACCATGTCTCAGGTCGAAACCCCCAGGCGCGCCACCGTTCGGACAAACCTAATCCATGAATAACATTCTCTCCGGCTTTCTATCCGCAAATCTCCTTCCGATCGGCGAGGATGACGAGAAACTGAAGCTATTGGATTCTGCGGCCGAGGCGCTCTCCAAGGAGATCGCATGCGACCCGCTCTTGGCTTATCGTTGCGCCCTTGTCGGCCTGGATGAGCGCGTACCTGCGAGCGACCCCGTCCACACGAAAGTCGGAGAAGTCATTGCCACTAAGTGGCGCACGATGACGAACAAGACGGGCGCAGCCCCGGTACAGGTTCACCGCGCGGTCCTGCTACGCGCCATCGAAATCGCCGCGACGGAAAGCCCGGATCTGCGTTTCGCGATGACCCTGATTGCCCGCAATCTCGGATCGGTTTCGCAGGAGGACAAAGCGAAGAGCCCCATCGCTGCGATGCTGGCCAACTGGGAGTCCGGTGTAGCGGAAGAGTTGAACGGCGCATGGGTTAACCCGGTCGACATGTCGCTGCCACAGCTCGTCGGGAAGCTGAAAAGCGCTCGGGTCAACAAGGAAGAATTGGCTGCTGCGTTCGGGAGGGCCTCGGGGCCCACCGACAAGGACAGCAAGCCGTACCCCACGCCCAACCCTCATTGGCCTAATGCGGCGACTCCGTGGGCGTACGAATTCGCGCCGCGTGCAGCCGAGGCCGTATACACCGCGGTCCAATCGGGCGCCAAGGGCTACGCGGAGGATATACAGGAAGCGCTTCGCGAGATCGTGGCGGGCTGGTCCGCGAGCCTCGAGCGCTTGGCGATGCGCGACGCCAAGACCGAACTGCTTTGGATTCGGACAAGCCAATACTCGCCTTCGGCTCGAGCGGGATTTCGCTCTCTCAACCCCATCGACCTCACTCTGCATGCCGTCCTCGACGTGAGCCGCATGGTCACGAAGCTGGCACCACCCAGCGTTGAGTTCTTTCTTCGCGAACTGATGACTGAGCTGGCTCCTGGGCGCGCGCGGCTCTCCGAACTTCTCAAGACCCTAGGCCCCAAGGTAGCCTCCTTGCCTGAGGGTATGGCCATCGCCACGGACAAGCTTCCGGCGCAGGGGCGACGTTCTTGGCTCGACTGCTCCGCACGCGGACTCGGAGCCGGAGACTTTATGGAGCAGACCGGAGTCTCAGACGAGCACGAGGAACCGTTGGCCGAGGTTGCTGTCAAACTCTACCGCGAGTTGCAGATCCGCAAGTTGCTTGCGCGCGCATCGTGAGCGGCACGTGCAAACGTCCGGACTGCGACGTCCCAGCCGGCATGCCGTGCGAGATGGGCACCCGCGATTTCCGAACCTGTCCGTATTTTCAGATTGGAACTGAACCGGCCTCCGGAGCTGAATCCTCCACAGAGACGCCCGATGATGGATCGGGCCTTCGCTTGCCCTGGACCGGACGCGGCCTCGGGCTGGCGGATATGACTCTCGCCTCCTCCCGCGGCCCGGCGCGCTTGGTAGGGCTGATCGGCCCGTTCAACGCGGGCAAAACCGGCCTGTTGACCGCGATATTCGCCCACTTTGCGACGAAAGGCGTCGTCGACAGCTACAACTTCGCCGGCTCATTCACCTTGCAAGGCTGGAGCCAGCTCAAGGACCACACGACATGGCCATCTCCACACGGAGGTATGTTTCCACCGCACACTCCCGATACCGGCCAGCGCACCCCGAGCCTCCTGCATCTTGCGTTTAGGCGTGGCGGCGAGATGGTGCGCGACCTGCTTTTCACCGACGCACCGGGCGAGTGGTTCACGCGCTGGCTGTCGAATGAGGCCGCTGATAACGCGGCGGGCGCGCGCTGGATTGCTGACAACGCGACCCATTTTGTCTTTGTAGTTGATCGCGAGGGTCTGGCCGGACCAGATGTCGGCCGGATCCGAAATACTACGCTCACGCTCGCCCGGCGGTTGAGCGATAGCCTTCGCGGCCGTCCTGTAATTGCGGTATGGACGAAGAGCGACGGCCGATGCGACGGAGACGTCGAAGCTCCCGTGCGCGCCAGGCTCACTGAATTGTTCGGCGAGCATCCTTCGATGAACCTCCACGTCCAAGACGCGGCATGCGTAAATCTACTTGGGGCTCTCTTGCAGCAGACCCCGAGACCGCCGCGTCCCCAAGCGGTCGCGGCCCCCGCGTCCGCCTTTCTCGCCTTTCGAGGTGTCATTTCATGAGCGCGGCGGCGACCACTCCACGGCTGTTGGTCCTCGGCGGGCCGGATTCGGGGAAATCCACGTATCGGGGGCAGGTCTTTCAACGATTCGAGCACAAGCCGGGGGATCTGAAGTTGCACAAATCGGTGGGCGACATCACGGCGATCGAACGCGACGTCGACCGGTTGTCGCAAGGCCTCCAGCCGAACCATACCAGTTCAAACACCTTCGTCACGACGGACTTCGCCCTCGTCGACTCGGCCGGCCGCCAATATGAGCTGAAGTTTGCGGACTACGATGGCGAGCAGTTGCGGCGCATGTCCAACAGCAACCTGCTCCCCGCGCTTTGGGTCGAGAGGGCCCAACAGGCGGACAGCTGGCTCCTATTCCTGCGCATCGACAATGTCCGCGCGGTGAAAAACTTCATAACACATCCCGTGGACTCCGGGCCGCGTGCGGAGGCGAAAAGCGATGCAAAACCTGAGCCGCCACCTGCCGGTGCCGTAACGGAAACCAATGCCATTGAGATGCTGCAACGATTGCTTTTCGTCCGGGGTGCGTCGCTTCGCCACCGCGTTGGTGCCCCGCGGCTAGCTGTAATGTTGTCGTGCTGGGACGAGCTTCCGGAATCCGAACGAAGCATAGCGCCGGATGAGCTGCTTGCCATTCGCGCTCCTCTCCTGAGCCGGTTCCTGGAGGCGAACTGGAACCCTGAATCCGTGCGGGTGTGGGGGCTTACCTCCACTGAGAAGGCCCTCCCCGCGGACACCCCCGATGAGGCGTTCGCGCGCAAGGGCGCCGAGAACGTCGGGTACATCGTCGTAAGCGCGGATCAAAAGGAACGCGATTTGACCCTCCCCATCAGCTGGCTGATACAGCCGCGCTAGCGTATGCGGATACACTATGCGGTGTTCGGCGAACAGAACAATGGCCACGGCCTGCTGGCCTTTTCGGGGAACGCGGAATTTGCGGCCAAACTGACTATCCTGACGGACCGGCCAGGGGATCCGCCTGTCGGTGCCGACTGGGGGCCGGTCGTGAGCGGGTTCGCCCTGGACGGACATTATGTCTTCATACGCATGCAGCCCGACCCCACGGTTCGCCGCGCCGGCATGGTGCGGACCTACGCCGCGTATATACCGCTGGCGGACCTCGGCGGGCTCAACAATCTCGATCTTCTTTTTTCGGTGCTGCCTTCTGGGCTCGGTCCGCACGCGACACCTCCAGCGCCGCTAGAGATTCCCGATGCGGATCTGGCTGCGAAGCCGGATGCGCGACATGCGAGTGCGCGTTTCAGCCTGGCCCGCCTTCTCTGTGCTCCGGACACAAGACTACCCTTACTGTGGAATTCGGCGGAGCCTTATCTCCCCACCGTGGCGACTCTATGGGCCCAGCTCCCTCCTGGGCTCCGCGAGAACTTCTCGTTTCACTTTCTGTTCGCGCCGGAGCACCACACCGCGACAGAGCCTACTCTCATCATCACTTTGCCTGATTTGGCGGGCCGATGGCCGAGCGCGCCGGTTGTGACTCCGAGTGACGCCGTGCCGCTTCCGATTACGCCGGCGGAATCCTGGCTGGCGGGCTCCGGGGACGGAGCGCAGTTCGACCAAGCGCTTCGTGACTTCGCGATCGAGCTACCGCAATTCGCCCGCCTAAGTCTGATCGCGTCATTCGCCGATATGCTCAACCGGCTCCCGACCCTTTCTTTCGCTGAAGCGCGAAAGGCGGTAAATATATCGGCCAAATTCTCGCGGATCACGGCCGCGTCAAAGCCCCACCGCGCCAAGCTCTTCGGGCGGCTTTGTTCGCTAGTCGAGGCAGCCGCCGCCGAGGAACTATCGTTGCTCCGAAACCTTGAGGCCGACTCGTTGCCCGAGCTCATTCCCGAGCTTAGGCGGGCAATGCAGGCTTCAATGACTACGCGTGGTTCTGCGAGTCCTCTCGGAGGGGCGGACTTCGCATTGCTTGAAGCAGCGGCGGCGGAGCCGTTGAACTGGTGGAGCTTGCCTTTCACCAATTGGCTGCGGCTTGCGGGCACGAAGCTCGATGCGGCAGGAGTCAAAAGGCTTGTCGAGCTTTCCGCTTCTCCCACGGTTCTCGAGATCGTCGCCGAAACATTGCCGTCGACGACGCAGGCCGAAACCCAGATCATTGAGAATCTTCCGGCGGCACTCGGAATTGCCCTCGCGGGGAACCTCGCGAATCTAGCCGCCAAACGAAAGTGGATGCGTCTGCACGCCGTCTGCCTGGCCAAGTCACTTCCGCCCGAAGACGCAATTGCAAGGCACTTGGATGTCGCCGGATTGGCCAACGCCGGTCTACTGGTGCTCGAGTCGCTTCTTGGTTTTCGAGTCCTAGCGGGCGCCGCCTGCGCGTCGGGAGCTCCTTCGCTGGTCGAGTTCGTGGGCGGCGCGATGGGGCGGGATCAAACCTCGCCTTTGGCCACGTTGCCGGCGGGATGCCTCCACGCCAGCAGGATTCTCCAGCGAGCTGTGACTTCGGGCGCCGGGCCTCTGGCCGGCGAGCTACGCTCACGCATCCTTGCCGTGCTGAATGAAACAGGCTCCGCCGACGCCGGCTCAATCGCACTTAGCCAGTCTAGCGTTGAGCGCGATCCGAGCCTGCTCATCGAGTTCGAGAATCCCGTCGCCTTCATCGCCAGCCTGCCGGAAAGCGCAAGAGTCCCAGCGATCCGCGGATTTGAGGCATGGATGCGCGCTGAAGTGGAAGCAGGGCGTTCGGTGAGAGTCAGAAATCCCGAGGTATTCCACCATTGGCTCGAAGGACGTTCCATGGTGGCGTGGCTGTCCAAGGTTCCCGCCGCGATCGCCGTCCAGGCAGGTATAGACGTCTTCCGCCAGTTTTCATTTCTGACCGACGCGGACTTCCAAAGATGGTTGGTCGACCTTTTCACGCGCACTCAGTACACGCGCCTCAATCCCGATGCCGCTGACGCCATTGCCGATTTCCTCGCCTCGGTTGATTTCCCTGAGTCAGCCATGATCATCCGCGACACGGCTGTGGATTACAGCCGCACGGATGTCGTTCCCGTGCATGAAAGAATCAGGCACAAATATCAGATCGCCCGTGCCTATCCGCACAAACCAGCGGCGTCAGAATTGAGGCTGCACAAAGTATTGATCTTGACGGCGCTCCCGCTGGAGCGGTCGGCAGTAATCGATTATCTTCCCACGGTGGCTTACGACCCGGATCTCCAAGCTGATGTAGCCGTCTGGCCGAAAGATAATCCGCATTTTGAGATCTATGTCGTCACGAGCGGCGCCGGCAATCTGGTCGCGCAGGGAGCGAGCCATCGCTTTCTGAAATCTGGAATCAAGCCGCGGTTGGCGTTCTTCACGGGCGTTTGCGGTGGGGTGAAGGACAGCGACATCGGTGACGTCGTTTTCAGCACCAAAGTGTACTATTTCGAGGGAGGCAAGGAGGAGGAAAACGGGGTCAGGGCGCGTCCGGCGTTGAAGGAGACCGATAACGCCTTGGTACAACTTGGAATCCGCATCTCGGAGACCACTTGGCAGCCTGCTGATCACGCCGGTATGACGCGGCCGCCAAAGGCCAGTCCCGCGGTCTTCGCGTCAGGCGAGGTCGTCCTTGCTTCGACCGAACAGACTGCCCATTTTTACCAGCGCATAAAGCAATCCTACAACGACACTCAAGTCGTGGATATGGAGGCTTACGGTTTTCTGAAGGCGATGCAGGATGACGGCATTCATCTTTCAATGGTTCTCCGCGGAGTTTCCGACAAGATAAACAAAAAGGCGGAGACTGACGCCCAAGGCAATCAACCTCTCGCGGTGAGGAACGCCGCGGCTTTCATGTTCGCCTTGCTCGAACCATGCCGCCAGCTGCTGGAGCCGAAGAAGCAAAAAGCAAAAGGCCTCCTTAATTTCTTCTTCGGTTCGGAAGACTAGTGGTCCGGCAATCTTCTATTCGTGGGTAGACCCTGCGCATCCTCTCGCGGGCGCGATCGAGCGTAAAGCGCCAGCGGACTGGAACCTCATCTTGGTTGAACTTCCGCTGCTACGCGGCGACGTGCGATCGCATCTCCCGGAGCCTGCGCTCGATTGAAGCGACGAGCCGTTTGACGCGCGAGTCACTCCTGGGCCTGGAAGGCTACCAGGGCCGCATCAGCGTCCTCGGCAAGGGCGGCGGCAGGGTCCGGACGGTGCTCATCTCCGGGGGGCTCTACGCGCGGCTCGCCGCAAGACCTTCTGCTTCATTTCGCTGGCAAGCAAGGTTGGGCTGGCGCTGATGATTCATGATCCCGCCCCACTCATGCAGAAGGGCTTGGCCTTCGCATAGGAAGGGTTTCCAGAGGATAGCAGCTTGTGGGTTCATTCACCTCTTGCGGAGCTTGCGGTAAACATAGCTTGGGCTCTGCAGTTTAATGTTTTCCCACATAACGATCTTCTCACGCACCTTCGTGAGGACACGAACTGCTCCGTCCTGTGAAATCACGAACGCCACGCTATTAGGCACTGATGCGCAGTACCGCATCAGTGACCTGTGTCTTGTCCCAAAATGGTTGTAGTCAACCTTTCGCAGCTTGCTCGTTGTGCCACTTAGGTCTTCTGCCACGTACACCCCACAGGGTTCTCTGGTCGCGGTTACCTCGACGCCAAATCCGTTTACCGACAGCCCATGATTCATCAAGACAAGACCATCTACCCTCGTCAGAAGGGAGATAAACCATATGCAGCCTTCAATCTCACTGCGGCTTTCATCCGCGTCATTACGAAATACGGACTCGTCGAGATAGAGCTCGACGGGCATCACACCCATTCCTTTCTCTACGTACTCATTGATTGCCCGATCGCTTGCGTGGCAATGTCGAATGATTGCCAGCCCATTCTTGTGGAGCGCGGAGGACAGTCGATAGTATTTCAGCGGGTATTTCACGTTCAGGTGGCGGAGAGAACTATCGGGAGTGAGTAATAATGCTCCGCCATGTCGGAAAGTCTGGATTCGCAGCAAGATGCGGCGCAACGATGCAATCCATTGTTCGGTCAACGTTTCGTCCCAATGCGAGCGCTCTTCATACATGCGTACCCCAATTCCTGCTCGGACCCTTGTCCGGTATGCACCGATTCTATTTTCGAGCAGTTGACGGATTGGGCCAGAAGAGAAATGTCAAAGCTATGGCGACGAAGAACGTCGATGTTGAGTTCAGCGATTATCTGGAACTCGATATATGCGACAATGTGACCAGCCCCGACGATGCTGGCCTGGAAAAGCCCCGGGAACGCTGGGCCCCCCTCTGATTCATAATTCATATAGCCGTAGTTCGTGTGTCGCTGATCGACAAGACCCCAGACCATCCATTGAGAATTCTGGTGAGGGTAGACCGCGAGGGATGACGTTCTGGTGTCTGATGCCTTTGCGAGCTTGACCAGAGTGGGAATGGTTGCGGGGATGGGCCTTGCAAACTTTGCATAGCTCCAACGGTCAGCGACTATTCGACCCGGTGGATGGGGATCGGGATTGCGTGGATTCAGATAGACTATATTGAATGTAATTGGTTGTGATTCTTCCGTCCGAATGCTCGCTCCATACATCATTTCAAAGAGATCATTCAGAACCTTGAGGTTAGGACGCTCCCGTCTTCGTCTCCCAAGTTCTGAATAGACGGTTTGCGCAAGATCCCTTGCCGATGACTTTGGGGTGGGTTCGACTCTTCTTCTCATCAAGTGAATCTGTAAATCACGACCGCACCGACGTCAGATATCATCTCAAGACATCGAGTTGCCCACAATGGGCGCACATGCGAACGCGCATGTTAGCACACTAGCCACAACTTCATAAACCAATCACTGCGTCCTTACGCCACACCCGCTCCTTCCCGCCCAGCCTCCGGGCAGCCCCGCGCCCGCTGAGCAGGGTCACGAGCCCCTGCCCCTGCGGAAACAAATGCCCCGCCAAGCCGGACCCGGAGGCTTCAACAAGCCCTCCGGGTCCCGGCCGCCGACACCTAAGACCTAGACACCCCGCCCCCCCGGGACGGTGCATGCCTCAGCCCGGCGCGGCGCCATCTGGCGCAGCACCGCGAGCTGATCCTCCAGCGCGAGGGGATTCCGGAGGAAGTACCCCAGGCGCAGCCCCGCACCTCTCTCGAAGCACGGCGCGACCCGGACGAGCCTCCCGGAACCCCGGTCGATCAGGAAGAGCTCGCGTTCAGAGAGCACCACCCGGACGTCCGCGGGATCCATCAGATCCCGGACCTCCAACAGCGGCTGCTCCTCAAACAGCGATCCAAACGCACGAAACACAGGCATGCCGGACACTCCTTCAAATTCCAGGAACGCTTAGCCCAGCAGAGCGAGCGCCTGCTTCCAGGCCTCCTCGCGGAGCCGGGCGCCCGAACCAAACTGAGCGCTCTTCCAGCGCTGGAGCGGCCCGCTTCCCGCCTTCGGAGCACGGGTGGGCCGCTCGTGATCGATGAGCTCGGTGACGGCATTCATCGCCGTCCAGAGCGTGCCCCGGACGCTGGGAAGGGCGTTCCCCTTCCCCGACTCAAACAGTCGACCGAGCGTCTCGCGGGTCCCCCGCGCTTGAGCAGGGTCCGCATTCACAGGATCAGGCACGAGAGACTTGAAGTACGCGACTACTTCGGCGCTTGAGAGGTCCCGGCGGACAAACGCCCCCGCCTGCTCCCCGAACGCGTCGTAGTACTTCACGGAAAGCCCCAGCACGCGCCGGGCCTCCTGCGCCTTCTCGTGGATGTTGCCGACATGCCGGATGGACACGCCGCCGCTGCTGCCCTGGCCTCCGGCGGTGCCACCCTGAAGCGCGGCCCGAAGCGTGTTCTCGCAGACGACCCGGATGGGCGTGAAGAGTGCCCGCAGCGGACTCTTCCCGTCATGGCTGTTGGTCAGCAGCAGGTATTTGCCCACGTTATCCTCGTGGGTCACCCAGATATCGCCCGGGATCCGGGCCAGCAGCCAGATCCTCCGGCCCCGGTCAAGCGCCCCGGCCGTCTCGTAGATCGCGTGACCCTCCCCCACCACCTGGTCGAAGAAGGAGAAGGCTTCGGCGTTCTGGATCGGCACGTAGCGACGACCGACGACCGCAAGGGGTTCGAGCCGGTCCATGCGGACGACCCCCATGGCATGCATCACGAGCTGCTCATTGGAATAGACAGGATGAAGCTCGACGCTCCAGCCCAGCGACGCGGCCTCGATCGCCTGCGCCGCCGTCGCCGGCTGCTCAAGCGGGGTGCCCAGGCCATGCCAGGGCTTCTTCCCGTGATACATCATGGTCTCAACATTCGCGGGCATGACAGACTCCTTCCGGAAGCCCCAGCGGGCTTCCTTCAAATGCACAGGGACCCCGCCCCCGCCCCGCCCCCCCAAGGGAGCAGCGACGGGGACGGGCCCAAGAACCACCGAAACCACAGCAACCGCAGAAACTACAGACCGGACCTACAAGGCCGCCTGCCGAACGGGATCCCCCGGCTTCCGGAGGAGCCTCGCTTCAGCACGGCGGGCCCGGCACCAGTGGACGAACGCCTGGCGGGCGTACTGCCGCGAGCGCTCCCGGAGTCCCTGCCCAAGCGCAGCCTGGGCCAGACTCCCGAGATCGGCGGCGAGTGCGCCTTCGAGCGTACGCAAGCGCGCGAGATGCTGGAGGTAGCTGTACGACACTTCAGGGAATGTGCGGGAAAGAAGTCCCCGAAGGAACCCCCTCCCCTCCTCGAGACCTCTCAAGAACAGGCCGCCCAGGATCCCACGGCCCCGCCGGATCGCAGCCCGAAGGCGGATCCGGAAGAGCGCGGGGAGCCCCAAGCCGATCTTCTTGAAGAAGCCTTGGGCCATGGCAAATCGCATGGCATTTCTCCAAGTGCCTCTGGGATGACTGATGAACCCTACTCGCGGGATCTGAGCTGCAGGAAGTTCCGGCAAAGGTCCCCGCGTTGCGGACCCAGGCGGAACCCTGCGAGACACAGCCCCTCAGGACGCTCCTGTTAACTTCTAGCGCCGGACGTACGTCTTTCCCTGCACGGGGCCCGGAGCGGCCTTCTTCGGGGCCGGGACACGGGCGGGGATGGCGGCAGGGACCGCTGCGGGCACGGGCGCGGGAGCCGTCACGGCCTCCGCCGCTTCCGGGCTTCCCTCGACAGCCCCTTCGCCCTCCGCCGGAGCATCATCCTTCGAGCCGCCCCCCAGGAACTGCAGGGTGCCGGCGACGACGCGCAGCTTCGAGCGGTTCTGCTGGGTCTGGGCATCCACCCAGCGGTCCTGGGTGAGGGAGCCCGAGACGAGGACCTCCCGGCCCTTTTTCAGGAACTCCGCGGTGATCTCGGCCACACGGTTCCAGGTGACCACGTCCACAAACGTCACTTCCTCCACCGCTTCCCCGCTTTTCCGGGTGAACTTGCGATTGGCGGCGAGGGTGAATTCGCAGACGGGTTTGCCTTCGTTCGTGTAGCGCAGCTCAGGGTCTCGTGTCAGGCGACCCACGAGCACGACCTGGTTGAAATTGGCCATACAAACTCCGAGTCTTGGACAGGCCCCCCAGCGGACCGGCCGGGGGAGGCAACGAAAAACCCCCACGGGCCTGGGGAACAGGAGTCGGGACTGCCCCGGACGTCCAGGGACCGCACCGGGTACCGCGCTTGATGAAGCGGGCTCTTACGAGCCGCCGGGCGGTCCAGGACCTCACGGAGCCTGGCTCATGAAAGCTCCTTTCTCAGGATTCCCACTTTTCGCAAGCCCCCCGGTACGGACAGGTGGGGCAGGCGAACGAACGGTCGTTCGGGACGAAGACCCCCGCCCCGATGGCGCGGTCGACGACCCTCACTTTGTTCAGAAAACGCCGGGTGTCCGCTTCCGTCCGGTCTGCGTAATACCGCTCGATGGCCGGTTTTACCGTCTTGAGCAGCAGGTCGTAACGGAAGAAAGCGGGGCGCTGATCCAGCATGAACGAGCCGGCCAGCAGGTAGGCGGTGGCCTGTTCATCTTTGGCGATCCGGTCGGGCGACCAGCGGGCGGCGGCGGTTTTCCAGTCGATGATGCCGAGCCGGCCGTCCTTCAAGCGGACCACACGGTCGAGTTCCCCGACCAGCGGCCGGGGCAGCGCTTCGCCCTGCTCCCCGAGCAGGGGAATCGTGAAGCGCCGGGGGAGATCCAGCGGAATCTCGTCCGGAAGAAGATTCTCAAGATAGTAGTCGATGAGCTTCACGCCTTTCTTCGTGAACTCCTCGAGGCCGGCTTCCTGGGAATCTCCGGGGCCGCCTTCGACCGGGAGGGAGGGGTTGCGATACGCGGCTTCCAGCTTGGACCGGAGGACCTCGTGGGCCGCCGCCGCGTGCGGCGGGCGTCCCTGGGCAAGGTCTACATCGATCCTGACAAGCGCCTCGTTCATCGCGCTGCCGAACACGAGGGCAGCCCCGATCCGCTCTTGCGGAAGACGGTCGATATACCGGTAGCGATACATCAAGGAACAGACTTCCGAGTACGTCGTGATCGCGGAGAAGGAGTGGTGCCGGACCCCCTCCCCGGCGTCAGGAACCGGGCGCCCCGCGCCCTGGGTTACAACGGGTGATGCTGGAGGCTGCATAGAAATCCCTTTCACTTTCTGAGAAATGCCCGCTCCCGGCCGTCTCGGAAGCGGACTGCCTTGGATCACAAGACAGGCCTCCCGGACGGCACGGGTCGGAGAGAGAAGGGATCGCTCTAGGCAGCGGGGTCCTTGAGGAGCCTCGGCTCGGCTCCCCTTTCAAAAAAGCCCTTCACCTGGGCGTACTCATCGAGACTCAGGCGATAAGGGTCTTTCACCTCATGGCCGAGGAGCCCGGAGAGCACCTCCCGAAACTCAGGCCAGCCGGCGACGAGTTTCCCGCGGAGCGCCTCATTGAAGAGTGAGCTCACAGCGCGCGGCTCCAGGCGCGGGGCCTTCTTGGCCGGGCGCGGGGCTGGAGGCGCCGGAGCTTTCTCTAGCGGCGGCGCTTTCTGCAAGGAGGGCGGGGTGGGGCCTGCGGGATGGACCCCAGGAGGGGGCACTGGCATGGCCGGCACCGGCTGCCCGGCCGGGGTGCTTACCCCCCGGAGCAGCCAGGCTTCCACGGCCGAGGCAAGATCCGCAACCTTTTCAAACGGGATCCCCTTCTCGGCCATCGTGAGCGCCCGGTCGATCGCGACCGAGCGGGCAATGCGGAGGCCTTCCTCCCGCTTAAGAGTGAGCTCCTCCGGGGAAAAGCGGCCCGCAAATCGGCCGAAGCCTCCGCCCGTAGAGCCCTTGGGAGGGATCTCGGGGGGCTTCCAACCGGGGCTGGGCTCTCCCATCGTGAGGACTCTCTTCAGGAACGTGAACTTCTCACCGGCGTCCACCCGGACGCACAGCACGCGACCGAGGGCAGATGCTTCCGGACGGGGCCCCTCAAACCACTTGGAATAGCTGAGGCGCTCACCGCCGAGCACGATGCCCTGTTCAGTCACGCTGTCCAGAGTGCCGGAACGTGTTTCAATGCCCAAGGCTTGCTCCTCTTTAAAAATGGGATCCTCCGCTTCCCCGGAGGATCCCAAAATTGGGAATGTGCCTCCGGGAAGGAAGGCGGTCGCGCAGCCCCCCTAAGGGTGGCTCACGACCCTTGCAGAGAGAGCTTGCCTAGGCTGCCGGGGGGAGCCCCTCGGGCTCCGGGCGGTACTTCAAGAGCTCCGTGATCTCATCTTCCGGAAGGTCCAGTCCGGGACCGCCGCGCAGGAGGATGAGGGACGACGGGCTCAGCGCCGAGCGGTCGCTGTTCACACGCCGCTTGGCCTGCTCCCAGCTGAGCCTCCGGACGGGGGCGACCTCGTCGCCCGCCTGGAATCCGGTCTCAGGGGAGGCTGAAACGACCTTCCATCGGAATTCCGAGAGCGGCTCGAGCCTGAGCTCGCGGCTGCCCCGGAAAAGACGGAACGGTCGATTCGGAACGCACGGGGTAGGCCAGATCGACATCAACTTCTGCACGGCATCCTCCTTTTCATAAAAACACCCGAGAGGGAACGATCCAAAGATACGGACGGACCGCTCCCCCACCCGGGGAGCAGTCCGATCCGCGACAACTGACGCGAAACCGAGCCACTCCCCCGCAGGTGGTTCATGAGCAGGGGACCGAAGTGAGAGAAGAAGTGCGATACCTAGCCTAGGCCCAACCCCGGAACACCGGGACACCGCATCCTGGATCAGGACTCCGCGCAGCGTTGCGCCGGGCGGAGCTTCCTGAGCGGGGCTTCAAAGGTCACACCAGGAGCAGGGCCTGCCTGAGCCGCGCCTTATGGTCACGGATCAGAGCCTCCTCCTGATGCAGGGCCCCAAGAGCCTCCTCGACAAGCGCGTGCACCAGGGCCTCATCCAGGAGCAGGACCTGCCCGGCTTCCAGCTCCACCCCCGCCGCCTCGAAGAGGTGGCGTGTGTAAGCCGGGGACACCGGCAGGACCCCGTCCGGATGACGGACAAGCAGCTCTCCCGCGAGACCCACGAAGAGAGCGTAGCCCAGGGCCGCGACGACGCGAGGATCCTGAATCTGAACAAGACACGCGAGCGTCCTACGGACGCTGCGGTCCACGGCCAGACTCAGGTGGGTTTCCGTGGCGCCCGGCGGGGTCCGGGAGATCCGGGCTTTCGCCGAAAGCTCCTGGCCCGCCAGCATGGAAACAAGCCCTTCAGAGTTCATGCGGCCCTCCAAAAACGAACCCACAACAACGAGGTCAAGCGTCCCCGACCTGCACTTCAGGTCCAAGGAAGCTCGCCTGACAACCTGGTCGCGCCAAAACGAGACGCGACCTTCAAACGGAAAAAGCGAATTGAAGTCTTCTGTTCTCTCGCAGCCTGAATGTCAAAGAGCGTCATGCGGGGCGCCCGCAGGCGTCCCCCGCACCGGGTCACTCCAGGGATCGCCTGGAGCCTGGGTCGAGTGCTGCGCGCGGGGTGCCCCCTGCGGGCGCCCCCGGGCGCGCTTGCTTGCCGGGAATGCTTGTGAGGGTTTCAGCCTGATTCACTGGGCTGCGCCGCGGGCGGGTAGTCCAGGGAATCAGGCGTGCCCCAACCCTAGGCCGCCTCTTCTTCGCGCTCCCGCCGAAGCCGGGCGAACAGCCTGAGGATGCGGCGCAGCGCCGGCACCTTCTTTGACCGCAGGGCCCGGCGGAACGCCTCCTCGAGATCCCGCGGCGGTCCTCCCTGCCCCTCCTGCTCCCGGCCGCAGCCGGGACAGGGGTGGACCGTGGGCTCCTGGTCCCGCTTGAGCTGGAGCGGAGCCGCGAGCGACCCCGGCCGGGCCGAGGCTGCCGCGGGATCCGGGGAGGCAGGAAGGCTGGCGAGGAAGTCCGAAGGTCCGACCCGGCTCCAGCCGCCCTGGTCCCGGGCGGCCTCCTCCCAGCTCAGGGTGCCCCTTTTCTGGAGAATGCGGTTCTTCCGCAGCAGGTTCGAAGAGAGAACACGGGCGCTCCCTGCATCCACGACCTGGATCAGGGCGTACGCACCATCGGGATCCTGGAGTTCGAGTACCTGGGGCTGGCTCATGGCTGATTCCTTCCTTTAAAGAGTATTGAAAATGGACGGGAGAATGAGCGCGGCGTCTTCGGCGGCGCGCAGGATCTTTTCCTGCAGGCGCCAGATCTCGGCCTGGAACGCGCGCTTGACGCGGAAAAACTCGGTGAAGAGGATCGGGCCGCGGGCGGCGATGAACGGGCCCTCCTTCAAGTAGCGATGCAGGAGGCGTCCGGAGGCGGCGAGTTCCCGGACCTCGCGGAATCTGCCCTGGATCAGGGAAACGTCCCTGAGTTCGTAGTCGGGGAGCTGACCGAGAAACGTGACCATCGGTGCAGGCAGGCGGCCCTCGAAGGGGACCAGCGGCGGGGCCCCGGTTTGGTTCTCAGCGAGTTTCTCGACGGGTTTCCGCCCGGATTCCTGGCCGGGCCGCGGGCCTGCCTGCGGGCCGGGCGGCCGACTCCCGGGGCTCGCCGCAGGAACAACAAGAGGAAGGGTAAGCGTGGCAACCATGAGGAAGCTCCTTTCTGGGTTGGGTGGATGAACGCGACAGGATCCAGGCCACAAGGCCAGGGCCTTCCCGTCCGACACAGCGTTTTCAAAATCGCGGCCGGACGGGAAGTCTCTGGGCTCGCACTTCTCACGCGAGGCCGGGCGCCCCTTTCAAGGGAGGGTCCGGGGTAGACCGCGCAGCAGCTCCTTTCTCAGGCGCAGGCCCTCGGAGCGCTTCAAACCCTGGGCGAGATCGTCCAGGAAGCGAAGCAACTCGGGGGGGCCGTAACGGTCGGCCAGGACTCCGATGAAATTGAGGCGCCGGGCGGCCTCTCTCAGCACGTCGCTCTCGTAGCTCGTCTCGTCAAGCAGCCGGTCGCAGGGGGTCCCCATGGGAGTGTTTCTCCTCAGGTGACCGGGCGATCCCCGACAGGGACGCCGCCGGTGCCGGCGACGCCGCGGCACTCTGGAATCATCCATCCCCGGCGGCGTCCGGGGCACCCGAAGCCTCCCCCTCCGGTGGCCGCTGGAGGCTCCGGAGAGGGAGTGAAGAGGGGGAAGTCTCGGGTGGAGTGCCGCAGCATCGGGCTTCTCGGTTGGAGACAAGCTCGAGGCGCGTGCGTTATCAGCCT
This sequence comes from uncultured Planctomycetales bacterium, assembly GCA_964619955.1. Taxonomy (GTDB): domain Bacteria; phylum Planctomycetota; class MHYJ01; order MHYJ01; family JACPRB01; genus JACQFK01. Next base: position 70,793 of record CAZUJF010000006.1, on the reverse strand, counting down.
CCCTCAATCACGCTGAGGGAGGAAGCCGTCAAATTCTCAAAGAGCCAGGGCACGCCGCTCCAGGTCCCCGCGGGCTGCGCGGGGGCGATTCGGAACGGCTCGGGGACGAAGAGCTACAGGCCTACAGGGAGGCGGCGGCCTCGAGCGGCCGTTCCCGGGGACCCGAAGGCCTGGGCCCGGCCGCGGAGACTGCGGGGACCGCTGAGCGCGCGACTGCCCCGCCGGGCTCCGTGCCCGGCAGCGCGGCGGCAGTCGGGGCGCCCAGACCCGCCAGCTCACGCATCTCGTGGAGAGAGGCCCTCACCTCGTGCAGGGAATCATGGAGCCGGGCGAAGCTCCGCTCGAGATCCTTGGGCGAGATCTCGCCGCGGTCGACGCGCGTCGTAAGGCGCTGCGGATAGAATTTCATGGCCCGCCGCATCTCGGGGAGCAGTTCCAGGAGTTCGCCCTCCTCCTCGCTTTTCACGAGGAAGACTCGGAGCCGGTGCCACTCGCTTTCGGGGGTGGCCCGGAGCACGTCCCCCAGGGCCTGGGGCAGATCCTTGAATTGATCGGCTCCCCGCCCTGGGACTTGAGCACCCGCGGGAGTCCCTCCAGCAGGTCTGGAAGCCTCGCCCGGTTTGCGCAGATCCCCGGGCTTTGCCGACGTCGCCGCTTCCGGCGAAGCAGCCCCGGCTCGGGATGCGGCAGGGGACGATCCGGCTTGTTTTTCCTGGGGCAGGGCGCGGGCAGGCGAGCCGTGGAATCCGGCTCTCCCAGGAGCGGGCATCAGCAGCCTGATCGCAGGGGCCTCAGGAAGCACCGCCGGAGTGACCGTGGCATGGGGTTTCGGAGCAGCATGCATCGCCATCCTCCTATCCAGGAGGGTCCGGCCCCGACTCGCGGGGCCGCCAAGAAGGATCGCGATTTCCCGGGGAGGGGTCCGTCCCCTCAACCCGTTGCGTCCTTCTTGCCCTCTACTACAGCTAGGGGGGTTCGAGGTCCCAACCTGTCGGGAAATCGGAAAAGAAAAGAAGATTTCCTCCTCCGACGTGGACTCGGCCTCTGCAAACTCCGCACTTTTGAAGCGCGGGATCGCCGGGATGATCTTTCTTCATGAAATTCTCGAAAAGATGGGGGGGGCCGGAGGATTTCATGAAAGGTTCAGACCTCGAACCCCCCTAGCTGTAGTAGAGGACCTGATGAACCTGAACCCCGCCGCCCCGCCCCGCCCGATGCTGCGGATCCTGGCCGCGCTGGCTCTCGGCTTGAGTTCCATGCCCGGCGCCGCGCAAGACCCCCGCCCTCCCTCAGCAACGACCGCACGTCCCCCGCGGGCTTCTTCGCAGCCCCCGCTCTCTCCGAAGACGGCTCCGCCAGCGGCCCCGGAAGCGATCCTCTATTTCTTCACGACCCCCGCCGCTCCCGGCTCCCCGGCCGCGGCCGCTCGCGCCGCCCAGTTCGTGAAGAAACACGCCGGCCGCGTGTTGCTCCGCCCGGTGCTCCTGCTCGAAGACTTCTCGGTGATCCGCCGCGTGACGGACGAAGGCCTGCTCACGCAGACGCTGAGCGCCCTCGGCGACCCCGGCAGCCTCCGGATCCCGCTCTACGACGAGGAAGGCCTCGCACTGGCGGAACAGTGGAAGCTCCGCAGCGTCCCCGCGTTCGTGCTCGTCGCGCGCGGCCGTGCCCACCGGGCGCTGGGGTCAGAAGTGAATCTCGAGGTCCTCTGGGACTGTGCTCTATGACGCTCAATCTCCTGGCCTGTCTCCTCCAAGCTGTCACGGGTGCGGCAGACGCCGCGGTCTCCGGGCCCGCGCCCGTCCCCCGCTTCTTCGCGCGCCCGCTCGACTACTGGCAGCAGAACCTGCGCTACCCGGAGCCCGCCGCGCCGCACGCTCCGGGCAGTCCGAACGGTTCGAGCGAATGGGGCCAGGTCGTGAAACTCCCTGACGGCAGCCTGAGGTTCCAGGAGCTCCCGCTTCCGCTCGTGCGCGTGCTGGAAGATCCGACCCCGGGGCACCTCCGGGCCTACTTCGAGTGGAAGCTCGGCCGCACCCGGAAGATCCTGCGGGCGGCTGAACTCATGAAGGAATACCGCGCAACGCTCGGCGGCGCGGGTCTCGAGGGCAGCCCCGGTCTGATCGGAGAGAATCCCACGGCGCTACTCCAGGCCGCGCTTAGGGCCCCGTCCCCCGCGTCTGGCGTTCCATCAACAGCAACGCCGCCTTCGCCCCTTCGCCCCGCTTGTGGTGAGCAAGCATTGCTTCCCGGGGGCGCACCACCGGGAATCAAGCGCGTCGAACCATTCCGCCTCCTCTACTTCCGCCGCGACGGCTGCCCTCCCTGCACCCTTCAAGATCCGATCCTCGCCAACTGGCTCGCCTCCCATCCGGAGACGCGTCTCGAGAAGCTCGCCTTCGGCGAGCAGCCCGAGCTCTGGCGAGCCCACCGCGTGCGGGGCACGCCTTCCCTCGTCCTCCTGGATGAAGAGACCGGTCAGTCTGTCTTTCGGGAAGGCCTCCAGGACCTTGCGCAGCTGGAAGCCGCCCTCGCGAAAATCCGGGAGAAAGGTCCTCCACGATGAAAGTGAAACAGATGCTGCTGCCCGCCCTCGCCGTCCTCCTCCTCACCTCAAGGCTCGCTCCCCCGCTCCTCGCCCAGGGCCTGAGTGACGTGCTTGGGAAGAAGTCCGGTTCTCCGTCCGCTTCCCAGAGCTCAGCCGACGCCTCCGCCCGCATTGGGAAAGACCGCGTCGATCTCTCGCTCTCCCCCAGCTTCGCGTCCATCGGCAGCGCCGAGCGCCGGACGCTGAACCTCGGAGCGCGAGCGGATCTGGGCATGGTCTGCGGCAAATACGACTTCAAGGCGAGCTACCAAAGCATGATGACCAAGGAAGCCCGGGAGGAGTTTCTCGAAGGCATCCAGCAGATGCTCATCCAGGAGCTAATCGGTTCCGGCATGGAACTGCTCTGTCAAGCCGAGCCCACGATCTGCACGCTGCTCCAGAACTACTCCGCGACCGCGAACATGAAAGTGAGCTACTACAAGGACTTGTGTCAGGCGGTGGAAGCCGCCGTCGCGGACGCCGGGAGAAAGAACTCCGCGACCTCGGTCGACCAGTGCTTGAAAGACAAACAGGCCCAGGGCGTGCCCATCGACATCGCCGTCGAAAGCTGCCAGAACCGTCCGCCCGAGGTGCGCAACTTCGGCGGCCAGGTGGTGGCCCAGCTCGATCTGGGCAAGGAACTCGGCTTCTACCTCCGGGGCATGAATCTGAGCCCCGGCGGCGCGGCGCTCGCGCGCACGCTCACCGATGACGCGGTGATCGGTCCGACGAGCGCCACGTCAAAAGCAGACCCCCAAGCGGTGCCCCAGTATTTCGACGAGAAGCGCCGGGACTACGAAGCACGCTTGAGCAGCGCCCTCGACGAAGCCGCCTCAGGCCAGGGCCCCCGGGCCTATGAAGTCCGGGCGCTCACGCCCCCGGGTGCTCCCCCGCTCGCGCTCGACGAGCTCCAGGAGCTCTCGCTCCTCCCCCGCGACCAGCGCGCGGCCGTGGTGGGCTCCATGGCGTCCGCGATGGCGCTCTACGAGATGGGGGCCGAGATCCACGAAGTCGAGCGGGCGCTCGAAGTGATCAAGAGCGCGCCGACCGTCGATGAAGCCAACCGCAAACTCCTCGAAGACCGCTTGCAGCGTCTCCGGGGAGAGAAGATCCGCCTCACCGAACGCCTCAAAGACCAGGGGCTCGTCCTCGAGAGCTACGCCGCTGCCCGGGCGCTCTCCGCACGGGAATACGGCCGCCGGGTGGCCTCCGTCCAGGTGCGCGCAGGCGAGAAGGAACGGGTGAAGGAGCTGGAACGCACCACGAGCGCCTACGGCTCGCTCCCCCCGCTACCCCAGTCCGCCCAAGCCAGAAGCGGCCGTCTCGCCGGCGCCCAGGACTGCGGCGGCTGTGGTCTTGAACTGAGGATGGGAACGTATGGCAAATAGAAAGCTCCTGGCACCCCTCTTCCTCTCCATGCTCGGCGTGGGCTTCTGCCTGAGTCAAGCCGCCTGTGCCCCGTTCCCCCGTTCCCTCAAAGCAAATCTTCCCTCGCCGCCTCCCCCCCGCGAGCCCCTCCGCTGGATCATGGTGGAAGCGCGCGCAGACCAAGTATTTCCCGGCGGCCAGATCGGTGACGGCCAAGTCTCCCCGAGCTCTCAACTCCTTACGATGGTCCCCCTCTACCGCGAAGACTTCTCCTGGGAAGTGGTGGTGGATCCGAGGGACTACTTCGTAGAAGTCCTGGAAGTCCTCCCCAAAGGCCTCGCCACCCCCGGCGAAACGGTGATGGCCACCGTCCGAGTCGGCGGCGCCAAACCCGGCGAGCGCTACCGCCTGCAGGCCCGCCCCCAGGCCCCGGACGTGACGCTCATCGGCGAAGCCGAGCGCGAAGTCCGCGGCAGTTCCCCCGCGGTCTTCCGCTTCACGAGCCGGGCGACCGGCAAAGGCGGGATCGCGGTCGGCGTCGAGCGGATCGGTCCCGGGGAGCCGCCCCCCGCCGCCCTCCCTCCCGGCGCCCCTTTAGGCCACCCGGGCCAGTAGCTGAGTTTTTTACAGGACGGATTTTTCCCTAAGCCTGGATAGGAGAACTGGAGATGCCCATGAAGACCAGCTGGAAAACAGTGCTGCGGCTCGGAAGCGAAGGGGCGTGCTTTCCGCACGTCAGGGTCGACGCCCATGGCTGGTGCCTCAGGCTGGGGCCCGTGCCCCGGGATGACGACAAGTTCTACTCGAGGCTTGAGACCCTCCTCGAAGGTCTGGTCGAGCACGGCGTCCGGAGGCGCCTCGCCCGCCGGGAGGTGGCCCGTGACCTCAAGGGTTTCATGAGCGAGGTCCGGGACGCCCTTGCCGTAGCGCGGGATCTGGCCGCCACGGCCGCCCGGGAAGCCGTCCATGAATCGTACCCGAGCCCGCCAGACGCACCGCCGCCGCTCCGGAGGCTTCCCAGGACCACCCCGCCTGGGCTGGTTCGTCCTGGGGCATTCATGGCCTATTCTTCCCATCCTGCGTAGCTTGCGACTGCGGGCACGGACCCGCCCAATCTTAGGAGGATTGATTCAACATGAGGAAGCTGTCGCTTCGACCGGGGACGCCGGGCGCCCTGACCGAGGAGCCGCCCGCCCCGGTCGGGATCTGCGAGGGGATCCGAAACCGCCTCGCCCTTCCCGTTCCGGAGGTCGCCAAGCTCCTGGGCATCTCGTCCGCCGCCATCCGCAACATGATCGCGCGCGGCGAGCTTCCGGGCCGCAAGATCGGAGGGGGCACCGACCGCCTCACCTACATTGTCCCGACCCAAGCGCTCCTTGCCTGGCTCGAGACGGGTCCCCGGGGCCAGCCGGAGGAGGTGGCGTAACCCGCTGATAGCGGCTGCCCATACCGCGTCTACTCAATGCCGCCGGCGCCGCATGCGCCGAGAAGCCATTCGGCAGTGTTCATCCGCGAGTAGCGCGCTCCGGTAGACTGCGCAAAGGTTCATTGCAGAGCGTAAGAACTAAACCATGGGAGAAGGAAAATACAGAAATGAGCCGTGCTGGTGTGGCTCTGGTGACAAACTCAAGAAATGTCATTGGGAACGTTCAAATCAAGAGCCTCTTCCCTTGGAAAAGGAGTACACGCAACTTCGAAAAGCATTCCAGAGCCGGTCGTGCTTTCACCCGCTGGCGCCTGAAGGGTGTAGCGGATCGCCGATCAATTCTCACACCGTCCCGAGGGCCTCGCTGGCCAAGATAGCGGATAAAAGCCGTGTGTGGTGGATTGATACAGATGTTGCGAAGTTCATGAAGAACAATGCTACGGTCGGCATGAAGTTGGTCGGTATCCGTGAGGCATCCACGTTCGGTGGCTTTTGTGCTCCACACGACGCCGACCTTTTCCGGCCCATCGAAGACCAGCCACCTAATCCAAAAGCAGAGCATGTCGCACTCTTCTGCTACAGAGCAATCTGCTACGAGACTATGATTTTAAGGGGCTATCTACAGGTCGTGCAGCAGGCGAGGCAGCTCGATCGAGGCCATAGTCCCGATGCCCAGATATGGTTACAGGGACAGGTAAAACAGAGGGAGAGCGATCTCATTTCCATGATAGGCTCCCTCGATCAAAAGCGGGATCAATGCGCGGCGCTACTTGATTCGCCAGATCCTACAAACGTGTTTTTCTTTGCCGTCGAACTTGGAACCGTTCCTGATGTAATGGCTTCTGGCGTGGTGGATACCCGCTTTGATTTCCAAGGACGGGAGAATCCGGATCCCTCCCGTACCAGCATTCTTACCTTCTCGATGGTTGCGAGCGGAGAAAAGGGTTTGGCGCTCCTTGGTTGGATCGGTGATCAGCCAGCAACTCGGCGATTCGTAGATTCTATCGCGTCACTCTCAGACGACGAACTTCCTCATGGCCTTGCTAGGTTGGCGTTTGAGAAGGTCGAGAATCGGTATTGGTCTCCGCAATGGTGGGCCACTCTCGACAACAGTTCAAAGCAGTCGATTATCTCACGCCTTCAGCCCAATCGACGGCTGATCCAGAAGGCTTTGGTAGACGATGGCCTCCGATTGGTTAATTGGACCGTGCTCAAACGAATCCGCTCCTGGGTTTGATCCGAGATTGGGCGAAGTGCGTCCGGCCTCCAGGCCAATTGATAACACTCTGAGGAGGGCACAAATTCGGCACAGAACGGTGGTCCGAAATCGATCCAAGCTGGATGACCCAAACTCGTCTCGCGGATCGTACCCTCGTCGAACAACACCGCTAGAGCATACCCATCGGGCCCCGCGGCCCTTGCCCTCCGAAGCTCCAGCCCCCCAAGATCAGCGTAGGAGGGTCGCCGCGGGGGTCTTGCCTGGGGGGTCTGGGGTTCGCCGGGCTTCCCCTTCCCGCTCGTGGTATCATTGAACCGGTTAATATGCCTTTGCTTGCCAGCGAGCCTTCGCAGCGACTGAGGCGGGCCCCAACCTTCCACTTGGGCAAGTTCGCGGTGTGTCACCCCGCTATGCCGTCGACCTGCTAGGCATTCGCCTTCTTGATCTCCACGATCTTCGTCTCGACCACCTCTCCCGTGAGCGAAACGGGCGCCCCGCGCCGCATAGCCCGCCGATCGACGTACCAGCGCTCCAGCGTGAACGATGACCCCGGGGCGTGACCGAGATAGCTCGATAACTTGGAGAGCTCCATGAACGCAGGGCCCTCCTGCGCGTGGAGGGATGCGAAGGCGTGGCGCCAGAGGTAGAGGTTGACCGGCAGCCAGTCCGCCGGGATCCCGCCATCCTTCCCCCTCATCGCGTCCCGGTACATCTTGCCGACGTACTTGGGGTCGCGAATCTTTCCCGTAGAGAGGCCGAAGATCGGAAGCTTTCTGTCGAAGAGCTTGTCCGCGTGAGTCTTGAGGACCCGGGCCGCCGCCGGCGAGAGTTGGAGCGTCCGGACGCTCCATTTCGACTTCGGGCTCCATCCGCCGTGCGGCTTGATGTCCAGGAGATCCCCGCGCAGGTCGCACCCGCGCACGGCCAGAGCCTCCCCGGGCCGCATCCCGGTTTCGAGCAGGACCGTGCAGTAGTCGGCGAGCCAGGGATGCGCCGACAGCTTCCGCAGGATCGCGCGGAGGACGTCGAGCGGCGGGACCTCTTCCGTCACGCTTTCGTCTTTTGGAAGCTCGATCCCTTTGACGGCGTGCAGGTCGACGGCGTCCCGGTGACGCTTGTCGATCCAGCGAAGGAACGCCCGGATCCGGGCGAATTCGTTCTTCACGTAGACGGGGGATTTCCCCAGGTAGCGGTCGAGGAAGGCCTGGACGTGCTCCCGCGTGACCGCCCGGGTTTCGACCTCGCCACCCACGGAGTCCACGAACTTCTCCACGGCCGGGAGCGTGACGGCGAAGCCGGAGGCTTTATGGCTCTTCTGGTACCAGGCCTCGTACTCGCCAAGGGCCTTCTCCAGAATAACCTTCCCCGGTGTCACCGCTTTCGGTGACACCCGAAGGGGACGGACGGCGGGGACGTCTTCGGGCCCCGCGATGGCCTTGCGCATCGCTTCCCGCTCATCGGTCGTATCCAGGGACACCCGGACCGCCTGGCCGGCCACCCGCTCCTCGCGGTACCAGGTAAAGCCGCCCGGTGTGAGCCTCTGGACAATACGAAGCCCCCGCCGTATCTTGATCCCGTGACCCCATTTGGCCGCCATACCAGCACCCTCATCAAGGCCTATAGGATCATACCTAGAAAAGTGACACTCGGTGACACTAAATTGAAAAGTCGATTATAAGCCACGGAGGGGTGGCAGAGCGGTTGATTGCGCCAGTCTTGAAAACTGGAAGGCCCGCAAGGGTCTCGGGAGTTCGAATCTCCCCCCCTCCACCATCCGCCTTCGCCGGCCGAAGGCCGGAAAGAAGGCGGATGCCCCGCCGTAGCGCCATTCCCAACGATGCGCGAAGGCGGGCTCAGCAATCCGGCCGGCTACGGCGGGATGCGGCTCGTCGCTCAATGCAAGCATCCTGGACTCCCGGATCGGATCCGGTTCGGCGGGGAGTCGAAATGCCCTGAGCGAGGGCGCACCCGAGTCGAAGGGCTGTAACCGCCCGCCGAAGCGAAGCGAGGCTCAGCGAAGGATGCCTTCCGTCTTGTCCGCCGAAGCTCCATCCCCCAGGAAGAGCGAAGGCGGAAGCTCCACCCCTCAGAGATGAGCGAAGGAGGGCCCCCGGCCAGCTACGGATGGCAGGCCCTTTCGACTCCTCGCCTTTCCGCCCTTCGGACGGAAAGGACTCGTCGCTCAATGCAAGCATCCTGGACTCCCGGATCGGGTCAGGTGCGGCGGGGAGTCGAAATGCCCTGAGCGAGGGCCGGCACGCCGGTCTCCTGAAGATGCCTCGAAGCGCACGACGCCCAAGAACCCGGTCAATGGGTATACTTCCTCTTGAACCTCATGCCTGAATCGCCTGGCCGAGACGAACTCCTGGCGCGCGCCCGCCGGCGGGACCTCGATCGTGACCCCAAGGGTGCTCTCGAGGATTACTCGGCATTGCTCGCACTCGAGCCCGGAAACGCGGACTGGCTCCTGGAGCGGGGGCGACTGCGCCTGACGCTTCAGGACCCGGAAGGCGCGCGGACAGATTTCCTGGCCGCAGCGCCCTCCCGGCCCGGAGACGCCAGGCTGCTGTACTACCTGGCTCTTTCACATGCCCAGATCAGCCCGGCCGCCGCCTTGGCCGACTATCGCACGGCTGCAACGGCCGAACCGAAAGACGCGGCGGGCTTCTATTACCGCGGCCTGACGCACCTGGCCCTCGATGAATCCAAGAAAGCCCATGCCGATTTCGCGGAAGCGGCCCGCCTCGCGTTTGCGGATGATCCGCGACGTGAACTGTACCAGGAGAAGGCCGCTGAGACGGAACCCTACTCCCTGATCCGCGCCATCCGGACGGCCCCCGCCACGTGGTCGTTGGCCGCCCTGAACATCGCGATCATGCTCGCCTTTCACGAACTCCTCCTGGATCCGAAGGTCGACGATCTCATGCGGCGCGGGGCGCTGGAACGCCACGCCGTCTGGTCCGGCGAGATCTGGCGCCTCTTGACCTCGGAATTCCTGCACATCGGCCTGTTTCACCTAGCCGTGAACATGTGGAGCGGGGTTGTCCTCGGCAGTCCCGTGGAGATGGCGATCGGAACCTGGCGCTTTCTGGCTGTTTACCTCGCTTGCGCCGTCTCGGCGAGCGCGGCCAGCCTCCTGGGCCATCACGTCGTTTCCGCTGGCTCATCGGGTGCGATCTTCGGGATCAACGGACTCTACCTTGTCCTCTTGTTCCGGAAGCACAGGAAGGGTCGCCCCCTGATCCTGAACCGGAAGATCCGCCGCGAGCTTTGGGCGATCGGCCTCTGTTTCGTGGCCGGCCTCGTCGGCCCCTTCGACAATTGGGCTCACGCAGGCGGGCTCGCCTTCGGCCTCCTGTTCGGCGTCCTCCTCCTCCCCGCCGAGGGACCGCCGTTCCGCTTCCGGAAGCCCGCGTGCGGCCTGGTCGTCCTGCTCTGGCTGGGAGTCTTGGGGGCGGCCGTCGGCAGGACCCTCGACCCCCTCTCCCGCCGGACGTACGCGATGTTTCAAAGCGTCGGGGCGGCGGATTCCCGCGGAGACCTGCCGGGGGCCGAGAAACTGCTGACCGAAGCCCTGGGCACCGGCCTTGATGAAGCTTGGATTCGCTCAAGCCGGGGATCGGTCCGGCAGCGGCTGGGCAACGCGCAAGGTGCCCAGGAAGATTATCTGATTGTGGTGAAGACCCGGGAAGACGGCACGGCGCTTTGGGGGCTGGCCAGCCTCGAAGCAACGGAGGGCCGCCACGCAGAAGCTATCCCCTACTACGACCGCGCCCTGCGTGTCCAATCCGACTCCCCGGACATCCTCGCCGGCCGGGGCGTTTCACTCGGACAGCTGGGCCGGAAAGCGGAAGCCGTAAGGGACCTCCGCCAAGCCCTGGACACAGCGCCTGCCGACTGGCCGTATCGCGCGTCTATGAAGAAGCACCTTGAGGACCTGGAACGCTGACCCCCTCTCTTACCAGACCGTCTCAAGGCCTATGCCGCGCTCGCACTCCCTTCCAACTACCACAGCACACCCCCCGCCGAGATTCGGCGGCATGCAGGAAGGAGGGCCTGGCTCAGCGCGAGGACCGCCCAGCTGGTGGCGCGGGCCGCGATGAACTAGTCCTTGCCATGCGGGAATCCGCTTTCGAAACAGTCCTGGATGGGTTTATCGCTCAATGCAAGCATCCTGGACTCCCGGATCGGATCCGGTTCGGCGGGGAGTCGAAATGCCCTCCGGCTTGTCCGCCGTAGCTCCCGCCACAAGACGAGCGAACGAGGGCGGACGCGGGGGAATCAGAGCGGAACGCTGCGGATCACTTCGAACGGCTCGCGTTCCTTCCGCGCGACCAGCGCCAGTTCCCCGACCTTCCACGAGAGGGGCGACCAGTTCCGCTGGAAGACCCCCGCCAGATCCGGCGTGCGCGCCTGCCCCACCGAGAGGTGCGGCGTGAAGCCGCTCTCGTAGCGCGCGGCGTCGTGGCAGTCCGGATACCGCTCCACCAGCGCCGCATGCAGCGCCTTCCAGGCGTCCGACGGCTCCGGATCCAGCCAGATCGTGTGCGACCACTCGTAATGCGTGAAATGACGGAAGCTGGAAAGCGACGTCTCAAAGGGCGCGATTCCCAGACTCGCCAGGGCCGCCGCCTCCGCTTCGAAGGACTCCTGCGGACGGAACGGGTACAGCAGCGTCACGTGGGGCATCCAGTCCCGCACATGCCGGTCGTGGAGGCGCCGGATCGCCTGGATCGGCTCCCAGAGCTCCTGCGGGGGGATCGCCACCAACGCGGACAGATGGGTCTTCATGCGCCGCATTATGGAGGAGGCGGCGCCCCGCCGCGTGGAATTCCGCACTATTTTCCTTCTTCAGCGCTTTTTCATAAACTTTTCCGCCCCCTTTCACGTCTGAGAGAGGGGAATAGGGCGAAAAAGCCGTATTGTTTTTTTGAACTTCCGCCTATTATTTATGCGGAACTTTCCCGTCCGCCCTGTTGTTAGTCCATGGGTGCCTGATTTCCGTCGTCGGGGGGTGAGCTGATGCGCCTGGGATCCTTCGCGGTACTCGTCTGCCTCTGCGGCACCCTTTCCGCCGACGTGCTCGTCCTCAAGGACGGCTCCCGCGTCGGCGGCCGCCTCGTCGAGAAAGCCTCCCACTACGAAATCACCACCGATGCCGGCCTGCGCACCTACCTCAAGGAGGAGGTGGACAAGGTCATCAAGGATCCCAAGGAAGTCCTCGGGGATGCGGACAAGATCCTCGCCGAGGCCAAGGCCGACTACCTGCGCGGCATGGAGATCCAGGACCTCAACGCCCAGGGCGCGGTCATGAAGGAGACCGCGGCCAAGCTGTCGAAGGCCCGCGAACTCATCGCCACCACCCGCGACCTCTTCCCCGAGGACAAATACGCCGACCTCGACGTCAAACTCGTCCAGCTCATGCAACTCATGCGCCTCGTCCGCGAGCGCGTCGGCTCCGACATGGCCAAGCGCAGCGGTCTCCCCGGGGGGCCGTCCCTGGTCAATGCGCCCCCGCCGCCGCCCGGCGTGACCATCGAGGAGGCCTTCTCGATCCTGACGGACTCGGGCAAGCGGGCCGACCCCGCCCAGCGCATCAAGGCCCGCGACACCTTCCGCGGCCAGCGCGCCTACTCCCCGGAGCTTTACGAGGTCGCCACCGCCGCCATGCTGTTCCTGTCCAAGCCGGAGGCGGACTGGAAGATGGACGCCCCCGCCGCGGCCGCCCTCCAGGAATACTTCAACCAGCCCTGGCTCAAGGACCCGAAGAAGATCAGCCCCGCCCAGCATCAGGCGGCCGCGCAGTGGACCAGCGACAAGATCGCCGCGCTCAAGAAGGCCTCCGGCGCCGCGCAGGTGGAACCCATCCAGCTCTTCGGCATCGGCCACCTGGGCCAGGCCCCCGCGGGCCCGGAGCAGGACAAGACCGCGCGCCTCCTCGGCCTTTCCCTCCAGAACGGCATCCTCGGCACCCCCGAGGGCTTCGCCGTGCGGGACATGAACGCCTGGATGGCCGGCGGCGACTACGACCTGGCCGTGCTCGCCTTCGTGAAGGACCACCGCGCCACCGACACCCCGATCGTGCGCTTCGTCTGGTCCAACGCCCTCCTGCGCCTCGTCCAGGCGAAGAAGCGCGGATGGGACCGCCCCGTCTCCGCCTTCACCACCGTCAGCATCGCCGACACCTCGGGCAAGGACCATGTCACGGCGCTGATCAAGTCGATCAAGGCGGCCGGCAACTGCAACCAGTGCCTGGGCGAGGGCAAGCTCCGCTGCACCAACTGCCACGGCAAGACGGAGCACCGCACCGACTGCGACAAGTGCAAGGGCAAGGGCAAGATCCCGGAGCCGGGCTATTCGAGCCTCAGCAGCAGCGGCTTCGCCGTGCCCGAGATCCCCTGCTACCCCTGCCGCGGCCGCGGCTTCACAAGACTCGTCAAATGCGAAAAGTGCAAGGGCGGCTGGAACGACTGCCGCCAGTGCGAGAAGGAGAAGGCCGCCCCCGCCCTGGAGGACATCTGCAGCGCCCAGGGCTGCTACCAGTGCGACGGCCGCGGCTTCGTGTTCCGCAAGATCCTCTGGGCCTGCAAATCCTGCCTGGGACTGGGCCAGAAACTCACGCCCAAATCCGACCCGACCAAGATCCTTCCCTGACGCTATACTCTCCGGATGCTTCGCGGATCGGCGCTGACCCTCCTGCTCGCCTCGCTGGCCTGGGGCGACGTGGTCGTGCTCAAGGACGGCGCCCGCATCGGCGGCAAGGTGGTCGACAAGACCACGCACTACGAAGTCACCGTCGACGGCGTCCTCCGCACCTACCTCAAGGAGGAGGTCGACAAGGTCCTCAACTCCCCCAAGGAGCTCCTGGGCGACTCCGACAAACTCTACGAGGAGGCCAAGGCCGCGTACGGACGCGCGCTGGAGGCCCCAGCCGCCGAGAAAAACGCCATCCTAAAGGAGGCGATCGCCGGCATCGGCCGCGCGCGCGAGGCCTACGCCGCGGCCCTCGACCTCTTCCCCGACGACGACGCCCTCGGCAAGAAGCTCATGCAGATCATGCAGCTGACGCGGCTCCTGCGGGACCGCGTGGGCTCCGAGATCGCCCGGCCCGCGGCCCCCGCCCCCTACGCCGGCCCCGCCGCCCCGGCGCCGAGCCCCGCCGAAGTCGACAGCTCCCTCCAGACCCTCCTGGATCCGGCGAAACGCGCCGACCCCGCCCGTCGCGCCGCCGCCCTCGCCGCCTACAAGGCCCGCCGCGCGTCCTCCGACTTCGCCTCCGCCGCCGTCCTGTTCCTTTCCCGGACGGATGCCGAGATGAAACTCGAAGGGCCCGCCCTCAAGGCCGCCCAGGACTACCTCACCGGCCCGTCGCTCAAGGACGCCGAACGCCTGTCCCCGGCCGCCTCCCTCGCCGCGCTGCAGTCCCTGGCCGCGCTGAAGGCGGCTCCGGCGACCTCCCCGGCCGCGGACGCCCTGCTGCCTTTCGGCTTCCTCCACGCGGGCCTCGCCGGTCCCGCGCCCGAACTCCTCAAACCCGCCCAAGCGCTCGGCATGCTCGTCGCCGACGGCATCCCCGGCACCGCGGAAGGCCACGCGATCCGGGACCTCAACGGCTGGATCGCGGCGGGCGACTTCGACCTCGCCGTCCTGGCTTTCGTGAAGGAGCACCGTTCCACCGACACCCCGGCCGTGCGCTACGTCTGGTCCTACGCCCTCCTCCGCCTCGTGCAGATGAAGAAACGGGGCTTCGAACGCCCCGCCGGCGCCTACGAGACCGTCAAGGGGGCGGGCCCGGTGCAGGAACACGTCGCGGCCCTCGTGAAGTCCATCCGCACGGCCGGCGTCTGCACTCCCTGCGCGGGCGAGGGGAAACTGCGCTGCACCAACTGCCACGGGAAGAAGGAGATCAGGTTCGTCTGCGGCCGCTGCAAGGGCAAGGGCGGCAGCGTCAACAAGTTCGGCGTCGAGATCCAGTGCGTGCCCTGCAAGGCGACGGGGATCGAACGCCTCCTCAAGTGCGACAAGTGCAAGGAGGGCTGGCTGGACTGCCGCCAGTGCGAGAAGGAGAAGCCCGCGCCCGCCCTCGAGGACATCGCCGGCGAGACGGCCTGCCCGGACTGCGCCGGCCGCGGCCTCGCCTTCAGCCGCGCCGCCCTGCCCTGCCGGAACTGCCTGGGACTCGGCCGGCGCCTCGTGCCGAAGGCGGATTCCTCCAAGATCCTGGGCCAGTGACCGCAATCTCTTGCCGCTCGCGAGCGTCGTGATAGAATTCGTAAGTGGCTGAACTCAACATCCGCTGCGCCCCCATCCTCGACCTTCCCCGTTCAGCCGACATCGTGATCGAAGGCGGCGTCAACGCCGCCAACGCGGCGCTGCTCAAGGAACGCATCGACGCGGCGCTCGACCGCAAGACCACGTTCGTCTCCATCCAGATGAGCAACGTGGCCTACATCTCCAGCTCGGGCTTCGGCTACCTCATGGACCTGGCCGGCATGCTGGAGCGCCGCGGCGGGGCCCTGGTGCTCGTCGAGGTCCAGCCCAAGGTCAAGGTCGTCTTCAACAACCTGGGGATGCAGAACTACTTCCGCTTCGAGCTGTCCGGGGAGCAGTCCCGCTCCTTCCTGCGCGCCCTCGCGGAGAAGGTCTTCCGCTCCCCGCGCGTCGTCCCCCTCAACGGGCCCGAGGAGGGCGTCGAGTTCCCCATCGTCGGCACCTCGATCCGCATCGGGGGCGACCTGAGGTCGACCATCCCGTTCAAGCACGCGGAAGTGGAGGCCCGGCACTGCGAGATCTACCGGACGGGGGACTCCTGCTCGGTCCGCGACCTCGGAACGCGCTTCGGGACCTTCGTGGGGGACCGGAAGGTGAACGACGAGCCGTTGCACGCGGGGGACGTCGTCCGCGTGGGCACCCTGCGCCTCGCCTACTTCCCCGCCGGCGTCAAGTCGAAGTAGCCGCCGCGTTCCGGGCGCCTATCGCCTCACGCCTTTCGCCTTCGTCACGCCTTGATGTACATGATCCGGGAGCAGCTCCGGCAGAACTGGAGGTCCCGGCCCATCATCAGCAGATTCACGTCCTGGGCGTTGAGGCCGACGCCGCAGCCCTCGCACTGCCAGTAGCTGACCTTGCCCGTGTCCTCGATGGTGTCGTACTTGCCCACCGGCGAGAGCGCCAGTCCGTCGGCCTTGGCGCCGAGCACGCGTTCGTAGACCTTGACGAGCTCCTTGTCGGCCGTAGCCAGCAGCTCCTGCCGGCGCGACAGTTTGCCCGCGATCTCGGCGTCGATGACGGCGACCTCCGCGTCGCATTTCTTCTTCTCGACGGCGAACTCGCCCTCGACGACCTTGAGCTCCTCCTGGCGGAGCTTCTCGAGCTTGCCCTTCTCCTCGAGCTGCATCATGAAGTCCAGCACGACGTCCTCCGCGCGGCTCTTGTCCGCGCGCATGCCGCTGATCTCCTTGAGGAAGGCCTGGTACTCGTCGTTCTTCTTGGCCGTCATCGACTGGGCCTGGAGCTTCTCGATCTTGCCGTCGTACTCCTTCACCGCGAGCTCCTGCTTGGAGGACTCCAGCTTCAGGGCCTTGATCTCCGCCTGGACGGCGGCCAGGTTGTCCTTCGCGCGCTTGAGCCGGGCCTCCACCGCCGCGAGCATGCGGGGCTTCTCGATCCCCTGCACCTTGAGCGCGTGGATCAGCAGGTCGAGCTCCTGCAGCGGCAGGAGCGCGTCGGTCTTGCGGATTGCGGCCATCCATCCCCCCAATAAAAAAACCCCGGAGGCTAAGCCTCCGGGGCCATTTCAGCGTTTTCCTCGCCGCCCATCCCCCGGCGAAGGATCCCCTCGAGGAAGCCTTCCAGCTTCCTGGATCGGATGGGATGCTGGAGCTTGCGGATCGCCTTGGCCTCGATCTGCCGGACGCGCTCGCGCGTGACCTTGAAGATCCGGCCGACCTCCTCCAGGGTGTACGTGTAGCCCGTGCCGATCCCGTAGCGGAGCTTGATGATCTCGCGCTCGCGGAACGACAGCGTCTGCAGGACGGTCTCGATCTTCTCCTTCAGCATCTCGTGCGTCGCGGCCGACACCGGGTTCTCCGCCGACTCGTCCTCGATGAAGTCGCCGAAGTAGCTGTCGTCGCCCTCGCCGATCGGACGGTCCAGCGAGATCGGGTGCTTCGCGATCTTCAGGACGCGCTTGGTCTCCTCGAGCGAGATGCCCGACTCCTGGGCGATCTCCTCCAGGGACGGCTCGCGCCCGTTGCGCTGCGCCAGCTTCTTGGCGACGTTGCGCAGCTTGGTCATCGTCTCGATCATGTGGACCGGGATGCGGATCGTCCGCGCCTGGTCCGCGATCGCGCGCGTGATCGCCTGCCGGATCCACCACGTGGCGTACGTGGAGAACTTGTAGCCGCGGCGGTACTCGTACTTCTCCACCGCCTTCATGAGGCCCGTGTTGCCCTCCTGGATGAGGTCCAGGAACGAAAGCCCGCGGTTGCGGTACTTCTTCCCGATGGACACCACCAGGCGCAGGTTGCCGCTCGAAAGCTTCCGCTTCGTCTTCTCGTAGTCCTCGAAGCGCTCGCGGATGTCCCGCACGCGGCCGCGCAGGTCCTCCGCGCCCTCGAGGGTCTGCACGCGGAGCTGGTCGAGCTCCTTCTTCACCGTGGCGAGGCGCACCTTGTTGCCGCGGCCGGCCTTGATCTCGTCCAGCTCGTGCTGGACGTCGTCCATCTTCTTCGAGAAGGTCTCGAGCCGGTCCATCATCGGCTTGATCTTCTTCGACTGGATGTTCATCTCCTCGAGCATGATCACGCACTTGCGCTGGTTCTCGCGCATGCGCAGCCGCAGGCGGTCGCGGTGTTTCGCCGCGGCGCCCTCGTGGAGCTTCTCGTAGCACTCGTGGGAGTCGAAGATCGTCTGCTTGATGGTCTCGATGACCCGGGGCAGGCGGTCCAGGACCTCGAACTTCGAGACGTCGATGGCGCTGTCCGCCTTCAGCGTGCGGTCGAAGGCGAGGTCGCCGTTCTTCACGTCCTCGAGGATCTGGATGGCCTCGGCCACCGCGACGGGGCTTTCCAGCACCTTCGTGCGGAAGCGCTTGCGCGTGATCTCGATCCGCTTCGCCAGGCGCAGTTCGTCCTCCCGCGACAGCAGGGGGATCTCGCCCATCTGGGTGAGGTACATGCGGACCGGGTCGTCGATCTTCTCGGAGACGCCCCGCTTGCTCTCGAGCTCCTGGGGCTCCTCGAATTCGCGCTCGTCGTCGTCCGCCTCGTAGCCGGGGGCCTCCTTCTCCGCGGTCCCCTCGGCCGCCGCGGTCTCGACCATCTCGATCCCCAGGTCGTCCATGATCTGGAGGATCGCGTCGAGCTTCTCCGGCGACACCATGTCGTCGGGCAGCACCTTGTTCAGCTCGTCGTAGGTGACGAAGCCGCGCTTCTTGCCGTCCTCGATGAGGTTGCGGACCTCGGGACTGAGACGCTCGTCGATGACGACGGCGCCCTTGCCGGGAACGCCCGGCTCGGGCTCCCCCCCCGCGGGCGGGGCCTTCTTGTCGGGCGCGTCCTCGGCCGCTTCGGTCTTGCGGATGTCCATCTATCGTCCGGGCAGGAGACCGTGATCCTTCGGTCTCCGCTTCTTCGCCTCCATGACCCGACGCAGCAGCTCGGTCGCCTCGTCGGGGCTTGCATTCTTCAAACGGTCGCGGACCTCGCGGGATTCCTGAAGCGCGTCGGCCCGTCCGAGGGCCTCCAGGCAGGCCTCGGCCCGCCGTGCCGCCGACTCCTTCGGCACCGCCGCATCCACGATCTCCGCCGCCAGTTCCATGGCGGCGGCGTCCTGCAGCAGCGCGATCCAGTCCCGCGCCGCCACCTCGCCGGTCTTCTCCAGGAGCTCGTAGGCCAGCGTCGCCAGGCGCCGCAGCGCCTCGGTCGGATACCGCCCGGCCGGAAGCCCCTGCTTCGCCATCGTGCCCGCCACGGGGTCCGACAGCACGCAGGACAACAATTCCCTCGCCTGGCGCTCCAGGCGGCCCGGCAGGGGCCGCAGCGCCGGCGCCGCGGGGGCCTCGACCTCCCGGCCCTCCGCCTTGCGCGTCAATTTGCCCTTCAACCCGTGCGCGTCCACGGCGAACTTCTGCGCCAGCTGCTGCACGAGCAGGTCCTGCTTCACCGCATCCGGGATCTGCGCGATGCGGTCCAGCGTCTCCTCGATGATGCGCGCCTTCGCGGCCGGCGTCTCCGTGCCGTGGCGGCGCGCCAGCGACTCCATCAGGAAGTCGAAAATCTCGCGGGGCTTGTCCAGCAGGGCCCGCAGGCGCTCCGGCCCCTCCTTGATCACGACGTCGTCCGGATCCATCCCGGGCGGCAGCTCCGCCACGAAGATGTCCATGTTCTCCGAGAGGAGCAGGTCCAGGCCGCGCTCGCTCGCCTTCTGGCCGGCGGCGTCCGAGTCGAACACCAGCACCACCCGGTCGGCGTAACGGCGCAGGACCTTCAGGTGGTCCTTGGTCAGCGCCGTGCCCAGCGTGGCCACCAGGCCCTTCACGCCCGCCTGGTACGGCACGACGACGTCGAGGTAGCCCTCGACGATGTAGACCGTCCGCGTCTGCTCGATCTCCTCTTTCGCCAGGTGCAGGCCGTAGAAGCCCCGCCCCTTCGAAAAGATCGCCGTTTCGGGGGAGTTCAGGAACTTCGGGTGATCGTCCGCCTTGAGCGTGCGCGCCCCGAAGCCGATGGCCCGGCCGCGCGCGTCGTGGATCGGGAACATCACCCGGCCCCGGAAGCGGTCGTAGTGGCCGCTCCGGTTCTCGCGCTCG
Source organism: uncultured Planctomycetales bacterium (assembly GCA_964619955.1). Taxonomy (GTDB): domain Bacteria; phylum Planctomycetota; class MHYJ01; order MHYJ01; family JACPRB01; genus JACQFK01. Next base: position 51,382 of record CAZUJF010000006.1, on the reverse strand, counting down.
ATCACCAGCCCGGCGGCCGCCAGGGTCTTGTCGTCGAACCCCGACTTCCGCGCCCGCTGGAGCAGGGCGTCCCACGAATCCATCGAATATCCCAGTTTGAACGTCCCGATCGTCTCGTCGCTCACGCCGCGACGCAGCAGGAATTGCCGGGCCGTCTCGGCGTCCGGCGACTTCAGCAGCAGGTCCTGGAACAGCTGCTGCGCCCACTCCTGAAGGCGGTAGAGATCGTCCCGGCCGATCCCTTCCTTTTCGCCTTCCTTGTACTTCACCGGGATCCCGGAACGGTCCGCCAGGATCCGGATCGCCTCCGGGTAGTCCGCGTTCTCGTACGCCATCACGAAGGCGATGGCGTCCCCGCCCTTGCCGCAGCCGAAGCACTTGAACGTCTGCCGCTCGGCGTGCACGTTGAACGAGGGGGTCTTCTCTTCGTGGAAGGGGCACAGCGCCTTGTAGCTCGCTCCCGCCCGTTTCAGCGGGAAGTAGCCGCCGATGATCTCGGTGATATCGACCGATCGCTTGACTTCAAGAATGGTTTCTTCCGCGATCAGCGCCAAATACCCCTCCCGTGCAACCGGAAAATTGTATGGATCGGCGCCCTTTTGTCAAGGGAATTCGCTCCCATGTTCATGCGGTTCAAGGACTTCGGAGTCAGGGGTCCGCACGGAGGGAGCGCGCCAGCGTGAGCAGTTCCCCGGGCGGCAACTGCTCCACCCGGCGCCCCCCCGCGGCGGCGGATTTCTTCCGCCGCCCCTCGAAGAGCTCCGCCAGCCGCTCCGCAAGCGCCCGGGCCTCGGGAAGCGGCTCGGGCCTCTGATACTCGAAGAGCGTCGATTCCACCCGCGGCATGGGCAAAAAGAGCTCCTTGCCCGCCTTCCGGATCTTCCGCAGCCTGCCGCAGGCCTGCAGCAGCGCCGGCAGGGGTCCGTACCCCCTCGATCCGGGCTCCGACCTGAGGCGCTCGTAGACGTCCCGCTGGATCATCAGCGTGCACGACAGGATCCGCTGGGGCGCCTCCAGGATCGCCAGCAGGAGGTCCTGCCAGGCCCCGTACGGGAGATTCGAGACGATCCGCAGCGGCCCCTCCCCCGCCCGCGCCGCGAATCCCGCCCCGTCCCCCAGGATCAGCTCGACGTTCGGGACCCCGGCCAGCAGTTCCCGCGACAGCGCGTGAATCTCCGGATCGAGCTCGAACGCCGTCACGCGTCCCGCCCGCGACGCCAGGCGCTCCGTCAGATTCCCCAGCCCCGACCCGATCTCCACGACGTGGTCCCCGGGGCCGACGCCGGCGTCCCGGACGATGGCGTCCAGGAAGTTCGAATCGACGAGGTAGTTCTGGCCGAGGGAGCGCTTGAGACGGATGCCGCGGTCGCGCAGGAGCGCGCCGACGGCGCTGCGGGTCCAGTCCATGGGCGGCGCGCCTACCTCAGCAGCTTCCGGAGCACGACCGTCTCGTACTTCTCCCCCCGGGGCTCGCCGCCCTCGCGCGTGAAGAGCTCCACGCGCAGGATGAAGGCCGCCCGGTGCAGCGGATCGTTCTGGCTCCCCATCGTCAGCGGCGTGAACGTCGCCTCGAAGCGGAACGACGCGCCGCCGTCGTCCTTGTACTGCCGCCCGGCCGTCGCGGTGTCGATGACCAGGCTCCCGTCCTCCTGCTCCACCACGTAGCCCTTCACGGGCTCCGGGTTCAGTTCGTAGAGGCGCTCCTGGAGGCGCGCCGCCACGCGCGGGGCCAGCCAGGACAGCTGCGCCTGGTCGACGCCGCGCTTGTGCGCCGCCGTGGCGACGGCGAAGAGCGGGATGATCGTCGACACCGCGAGCACGAGCACCACGATGGCGATGAGCACCTCGAGCAGCGTCATGCCCCGGACCGCGCGTCGCGCGCTCACTGCTCCTGGGCCTCCCGGAAGGCCGGGATGCGGACCTCCGTCGTGAAGGTGTCGCCGAAAAGCACCGGCGCGCCCGCCTCGAGGATCTGGGGCTTGGTCCCCCGCGCCCCGCGGCGGAGATTCCGGAGTTCCGTCGAATCCTTCTCGGCGTATTCGACCCATTCCTCCCCGATCTTCACCATGCCCGGGGCGTCCGGCAGCCCGCGGGTGTGGCTGAGCCTCAGGAAGTTCGTGCGCGCGTCCGCCCGGTCCATGAGCCGCACCCCGTGCATGTCGGGCGGCATCGTCTCCACCGTCACCGCCACGAGCACGATCTCGGGATAGACGAAGTCCGGCGTGCGCAGATCCTGTTTCGTGCGGTTGAAATAGAAGTCCCGGTCGGCCACCCGCGTCGAATCCCAGCGCGTCTCGGGGCCCGACTTCTGCGTCGACCCCGGCTTGACCCTCGCCACGGCGACGGAGTCGTCCCAGGTGGTCGTGTATTGCGTCCAGAAGCGGTAGCCCACGTAGAGGATCCCCGACTCGACCTTGCGGAAGTGCTTGCCGAACATCGTGTCCGACTCCCGCGCGTACTCGAGGGGGTTCAGCAGCGTTCCCGATTTCCTCCGGTCGAAGGAGCGCACGCCGCGCCAGAGTTCCGTGGGCTTCTCCGGGTGCATCACGTAGGCCACCTCCCAGGTGGGGCCGTACCACATCACGGGGGCGACCTTCGGGGCGGGCTCCACGGGCAGCTTCACCTTGCCGGGGTTTCCCGTGCGGACGAAGCGCAGCCGCGGCCGCCGCTGCGCGTCCGTGTCGCACGCGAACGCGGGCGCCGGCACGGGCTGGTTGTCCACGAACTGCAGTTCGTTCTCGCTGTAGGTGTTGCGCAGGTCGGAGGCCAGGCGGTCGAGCACCCCCCGCGCGCGGTCGTAGACGTCCTTGCGCGTCTCCCCCAGGGACCAGGTCTCGAGGCTGCGCGTCGTGAGCGCGACCAGGGCGCCGACGAGCATGAGCAGGATGATGAACGCGATGAGCAGCTCAACCAGCGTCATGCCGGGGGCGGGACGGCGCAGCCGTCGGCGCTCAGCGGTCTTCATGGTAGAGGACCCGGGAGGGACGGTCGTAATCCACCCGGATCTCCTTGATCTTGGGGATGCGCTTCCAGGAATGCGCCTGTTCGGGAGCCTGGGCATCGAAGGAGTTGGGCCGGTATTCGGTGTAGAAGCGGACGTCCAGCTGCCCCGCGTCGTTCTGGTGGCCGAGGCGCTTGAGGTTGATCGGCCCGCCCGGCGTGGTCGACTCCATCAGGGCCGTCATGTCGGACATCGCCGGCGGATCCCAGAACTCGCCCATGCCGTCCATGCGCACGAGCGCGTGGACCACGATGTTCTGCTCGCCCTGCGGCAGTTCCTGCATCCAGCGCAGGTTCCGCCACTGGGCCAGCTCCAGCTTCGTGGACCACTGGAAATACGCCATCGTGTTGTCGAATTCCTTCGCCTTGTACGTGTCCCAGTAGCGCCAGGGCAGGCCGTAGACCAGCGTGTCCGTGGAGCTGTGGCCCTCGACCGGCGTGCCGAACATGCCGCGGTAGAGGCCCGACGTGCCGTCGAATTTCGGCGGCATCGTGTACGTCCTCGGATCCCAGGCATTCCCGCCCGTCGGACTCATCCATTCGAGCAGCACCAGCTCGCGGTCGAGCAGGGCGTACAGCCTCGTGTATTTGCTGAGATCTCCGATGAGGCCCTGGTTCAGGTAGAAGGTCCGGTCCTGCGCCGTCACGTTGCTCTGCAGGCTCGAGACGGGCGCCCAGGGCAGATAGAAGACCGGGTCGCCCAGGTCGTGGACCTCCTTCGTGGAATTCAGCCAGCCGCGTTTCCCCCCTGAAAGACTCGCGGCCTGGGCCGTCCCGTAGCCGATGTACTCGTCGCCGATCTTGATGAGGCCGCCCTGCGGCATGAAGCCGGCCGGCTGGGTCAGCTGCAGGTTCGTATCGTCCGCCCCCGCCGCCGCATTCAGGTGGTGCATCAGCCTCGGGACCGTGAAGCCCTTCTGCTCGTCGATGTGCCCGCTCCAGCCGCCGACGGATACCTGCGGGTTCGCCAGGTCCAGCCAGGTGCGGCTCAGCAGTTCTCCCGAGGGGAATTTCAAGGCGCGCACATGGAGGTCGTCGGCGGCGTAGTCCCGCGTGACGAAATCATCCAGCGCCGCCAGCTGATGGTTCCGCTTCAGGGTGTATTGCGGGTACTGGTTCGGGAAATTGGCGGGGTCCGGCCAGGTCTGCGTGCTGGGCGGATTGGCGGGGTTCGTCATCAGGACCCGCCTCAGGTCGCGCTGGTTCCCGCCGTCCGTCAGCGTGATCCAGTCGTTGCGTCCCATGGGCTGGATGTTCGGCGGCCAGTCCTCCAGGCACTTCGAGAGGAAGGTCGGGATCACCTTGTCGCCCGCGGAATGCGCATTCTGGATCGTCCCGAAAACCTCCAGCCCGCGCAGGAGCCGCAGGGGGCGCGCCGGGTTGACCGAGGTGTCGAGGTAGGGAAGCCAGTAATCCCTTCCCTGATGCGTGATCCCCTGGAGGGGGCCAAACCATTCCTCCCCCAGTTGGAGGATCCCCTCGTCGTCGAAACCCATCCGGTTCGTCACGGCGACCGACCACATGTCCACATTCGCCCCCGAGGCATGGGTCGCAGCCACCGTCGGAACACCCTTCACCACATAACCCCGCTGGCAGCCGGTGAATTTCCCGGTGCTGCCCACCGCCCCGGCGAGCGCCCCCGTGGAGCGGGCGGTATAGAAGATGACCTCTCCCTGAATGCGGATGAACCCCTGATCGGGGAAATCCATGACGTTGCCGATGACCCCGATGTCCGCCTGCGTGGCGTCGATCTCGAACTGCATGCCCGTGGGGTTCTTGTCGCCCACCACCTGGGCCTGGGGATTGAGCTGGAAGTTGTAGCTGAGCCGGGCATCCGTGCGCCCCAGTTTCGTGCAAGGGATGTTGCGGCCGAAATTGGGGTGGAATTGCACCCGATAGCTGTCGTTCTTCAGCTTGGACGTGTAGCCCCAGACCGAGACCGGCACCTGCGCCGTGTGCGCGATCCCCGTGGTCCCCCGGGCCGCCCGCACATACTGGGGGCTGGCGCCCGGGTCATACAGGATCACCTCGGATCCGACGAGCAGCGGCGTCGGACCCGTCAGGTGGCTCGAATTCGCCAGCGACAAGGTCGTCGAGGAGGCATCCACGCCCCCCGACAGCTTCGTCAGCAGATCCTGGTTCTCGGGATTCTTGTGCTGGAATTTCTGCCGGGCGTGCGGGAGGCCGTCGACCAGCAGCGCCAGCTGCCCCATCCGCGTGCTGCGCCAGTAGGCCCCGATGTGGATCCAGGTGTCCGTCGGCGGACTGAAGGGCTGCCGGACCTCGGCCGACCCGTTGTCCGTCAGGTTGTTCGGCAGACCCATCGTGCCGTCGCAGACCGTCAGGACCAGGTCCGTCCCCTCGACCCGAAGCGTCACCCGGTTCATCGTGTCCGCTTCGCGGATGTCGAAGAGATTCAGCCCCGTGGGCACGGCGTCGAACTTCGCCCAGAACTCGATCCCGCCCGCGGCGGTGTCGGGTCGCTGATTCCCCAGGGCCGGCACCTGGCTCTGCCGGTGGTTCAGGCCGAAATACTTGGTCCAGGCCCCGCCCTCCGCGCCGACCTTCTTGCCGTCCATCTCGTTGTCGTAGTGCTCGCGGGCATACTGGGCGTCGCCGGTCCAGCCCTGGAGTTCGTTCTCGTAGGTTTCAAACGGTGGACTCCCCCCCAGAAAGTACAGCGCCGAGCGTCCGCGATGATCCACGGACGGGACCATCGTGACGTAGGCCTCCCGGCCCGGCGCCTGGCGGTTCTTCAGCGCCGTGTCGGACTCCATCGTGACGGGATTCGGATACGCGTGCATCCGGTTCCCGTAGGGGTAGCCCGAGAACGCCAGCTTCGGCTGGATCCCCTGCAGCGCGACCTGCATCAGATTCAGCATCTGGACGAAGTCGAACTGGCTCTCGCAGGCCCGCTGCAGCAGCGAGGGCGGCGAGACGGAGACGATCTCCCGGAACCCGCGGCCCGCCGCCTCCGTCCCAGCCGGCGTGTTCACCGACGCGGTGGCCTCGATCGAATGGAAGTCGTAGGACTTGAACGCGACCGGCAGCGTGCCCGAGCCGTCGAGCAGCGCGGCCGTCGGGCAGACGGCGTTGAGGGCGACCGCCGCCTTTTGCGGGCCGTTCAGCGGGGCGCTGGCGAGGGCCTGCAGGAACTGCTCGAGACGCTCGGTGTTCCCCCCCGAAAACCGCGTGGCGAGCTGCATCGCCGCGTCCCGGTCGACGAGACTCTGGGGGACGCCGAAGATCCGGACGCCCTCGAAAAGCGCCACCAGCGTCTCCCGCCGCGCGGTGTTGAGGTTGACGGGGTGCCGCTGCTCCACCTCGATCACGCCCCAGACATAGGGCGCGAGCGACTGATCCGTGCTGAAGGCGTCCTGTCCCGTGGAATTGACGATGGAGTTGCCGCTGACCCTCGTTTCCAGCGGGCGCAGCCCGGGCTTGCGCGCGCGCACCCGGGCGCCCTTCCCCAGGAAATGCAGGTTGTCCACGGTCACGCCGCCGGCGGGCGTCCCCGTCTCATGCCCCACCGGCCGGATCCGCTGCGGGGCGATCCAGGAGGCGTCCCGGCCCGAGTACATCGTCAGGTAGTCCTTGAGGTCCGCCACGCCGTTCTGAAGGAAGCCCGTGTAGGTGCCCGGACGGCCGTCCACCGCCTGCGAGAGCGAGGCGAGCATCTGCTGCGGCGCGCTGCGGAGATTCAGCTTGCCCTGCTCGTCCTGGAGGCTGATCCCCCAGATGACGCCCCGGGGGTCGCCGAACTGCACCTGCGGCTGGCTCAGGTACTGGTCGTCCAGGCGGACGTAGAACTCGTTCCGGGTGTCGTGCGTGTAGGTGGAAAAGACGCCTGTCCCGTAGCGGCGCTCCAGGGGGTCGACGGACAGCATGAGCCGCCACATCGCGTAGTTCTTGGCGCCCTCGGCCCCGTACTCCGCCTGCGAGTCGAAGCGCGCGACGGTCCCGGAGCGCTCCTGCAGCAGCATGGACAGCACGAACGGCGTCGCCACGACGGCGAGCGCCAGGACGACCGTCATGACCAGGACGAGCGCGAGCCCCTCTTCGCGGCGTCGACTCAAGTGGAGCCTCCGGGGCGGCCTTCCGGGCCGCGTTCCCATCCCTCTATAGTACAGGAAGCCCGCCCGAATCCGCCGGGTTTTACTCGGCCGACATCACCCGCCAGAGGATGTCGCTGCCCTTCTTCGCCCCGAACGCGACCGACTTGGAATCGGCGCTGAAGTACGCGGGCGTCAGGATCTCGTCGAAGGCCTCGTTGCGGCGGTAGTCGATGCACATGTACCACTGGGTTTCCTTGCGGGCCGCGTACGCGATCTTCGTGCTGTCGGGGCTCCAGACGGGATTCCCCACGGCCTCGAACTGCTCGGCCTTGCTGTCGTCCTTGATCACGACAAAACGGAACTTCCAGGTGGCCGCGTACGCGACGTGTTTGCCGTCGGGGCTCCAGACCGGGGGGCGGGTCGCGTCGTAGTCCGCCGCCCCGCGCTTGTCGCCCACGCTCATGCCCCAGCGGCCGTCGACCTCGCGGAAGGGGAACGCGATCTTGTCCCCGCCCGGCGCCCAGACGGGGTTGCCCACGAGCGGGAACTTCTCGCTCAGGCGGTCGCCCTGGACGACGAAGTGCTTCTCGCCGTCGGAGGCGGAGTAGGCCAGGGTCTTGGAATCGGGGCTCCAGACGAGGTCCCCGAGCACGCGGTAGTCCGCCCCGCGTTTGCCGTCGACGACGACCGCCCATTTCCCGTTGTTGTCCGCCCGGTAGGCCAGCGAGGAGCCGTTGGGGCTCCAGACGGGGAAGCTGAGCTGGCGCGCGCTCATCTGCTGTTTGCCGTCGACGATCATCGACCAGACCTCGCCCGCGCGCGACTTGTACGCATAGCGGGCGCCCTTGGGCGCGAAGACCGGCGTGGTGACCTCCTCGACCTCGGCGCCGGGCTTGCCGCCGATCACCACCGCCTGCGTGGTGTGCATGGCCCGGCTCCCGTCGCCGTCCTTGGCCATGCGGACCGTGTAGGCCACCACCGAGCCGTCCGCGCTCCAGACGGGCGAGCCGCAGCTCGCGTAATCGTCGCCCTTCTTGCCCGCGACGTAGACGCAGAACGCCGTGCCGTCCCGGGCGGCGCCGATGCCGCGGCTGACCTCGTAGGCGTACTTCTTCCCGTCCGCGCTGAACACGGGCACGCCGGTCATGGCGGCGGCGGGGGTGGTCGTCGTCCCGACCACGGCCATCCAGCCGGAGCCGTTGTACGCGCGATAGGCGACCTTGCCGTCGGGGCTGAACTTGGGGGCGTCCACGCCCGGATACTCGGCCCCTTTCTGGTTGTTCAGCATGATGAACTGTTTGCCGCCGCCGAAGGCCCGGTACGCGACCTGCTTGCCGTCCCGGGAGAAGACGATGTCCTTGGCGGTGACCCCCTCGGGGATCGTGGAGAGGTGTTTGTCCTCGAAGGAGACCTTGGGGTCGGCCTGAAGCGGCAGACAAAGCACGGCCAGGAATGCAGCGATGGTCATGGGTCCCTCCCCGAACTAACCCGTCCCCGCTGTATTGGACCGCCTGCGGGGAAACGAATCAAGTGCGGCGCTCATTCTCCATTCTCCATTCCTTATTCTTCTGCTATTCTTCTCGGGTTCCATGAAATACGCCGCCGGAATCCTTCTCGCGCTGGCCGCCTGCGGATCCCCCCCGGAGCAGCGCTCCGCGCCCAATCTTCCGTCCTTCCTGCCCCCCGGCTCGCCGGACAAGATCCCCGCGGGGACGACGGACGCCCCCGGCCCCGCGGTGCGCAGCGTCCCCCGTCCGGATCCCCTGCTGATGGCGGGGGACCTGCTCCAGATCACCGTCTTCCGGCAGCCCGACCTCGCCCTGGAGGTCCGCATCCCGCAGGACGGCCGGATCAGCTTCCCTCTGGTGGGCGCGGTGGGCGCCGCGGCGAGCACGCCGTCCGCGCTGGAGACCGTGATCCGGACCCGCCTGGAAAAGGACTACCTGCACGAGGCGTCGGTCACGGTGACGGTGAAGGAGTACGCGAAGCGCCGGGTCTACATCGTGGGCGGCGTGACGAAGCCCGACGGCTACGAGATCCTCCCCGACGGGCGCCTGACCGTGCTGCAGGTGATCGCGATGGCGGGCGGCTTCACGGATCGCGCGTACAAGGAGTTCGTGCAGATCGTGCGGCGCCGCGGTCCCGCCGAACGCGAGGTGATCCGCCTTTCGCTGCGCGACGTGGAACGCCTGGTCGCCCGCGGGAATGCGGATGCGGACGTCGAGCTCTGGCCCGACGACCTGGTGGTGGTGCCCTCGGCGGTGCGGGTGGCGTACGTGCTGGGCGCCGTGAACAAGCCCGGCCAGGTGGACGTCCCCAACGAGGCCCGCGTGACGGTGTCGATGGCGGTGAGCCAGGCGGGCAGCTACACGAAATTCGCCTCCACGGGCCGAGTCCAGGTGCTGCGCCAGACGCCGTCCGGAGAGATCCGCAAGATCACCGTGGACCTGGACGCCGTGCTGGACGGCCGCCTGGAGCAGGACGTGGACCTGCTGCCGGGGGACGTGGTCTGGGTCCCGGAGCGCGGCCTCTTCTAGGGCTCGTCCGCATTCTGCACGGGAGGCCCCATGCCGGAGTTCACAAGCGCCAACAAAACAGACGGGCTGCTTTGTTGCCTCCCCCGGGCAACAAAGCAGCCCGTCTGTTTTGTTGACCGGTTGACCCAACTCCGGATGACCCCTTGCGGATGACCCGTCCTGTCGCCCTCTGGACCGCGTTTCTGCTCCTCTGGGGCGGTTCCCTCCTCTGGAACGGCGGCGTCAGCGCCTGGGCCGCCCCGCTGACCGCCCTGGGGATGACGCTGCTCTACGCCGCCTCCCTCCGGCTGCTGAAAGACGAACCGCTCCGCATCGGCCGCGCCCCCTGGATCTGGATCCACGTCCTCCTCGTCCTTCTGCTGATCCCGCTCCTTCCGGCGCTGCCGCTGCTCTTCCCGGAGACGGCGCGCTGGCGGGCGCAGCACGGCGTGGGCGCCTGGCCCGCGGCCGCCGATGCGGTCTACGGCCTCCGGACGACGGCGCTGATCCAGTCCTACCTGCTCGCGGGCCTCTTCACGATGCGCCTCCGGCAGGCGGGGCTGCCGACGGGGACCCTCGTGGGCGGACTGCTCGCGCTGCTGGGGCTCGAGGCGGTGTACGGCCTGGGGCAGCAGTTCGGCGGGCTGGCGACGGTCCCGTTCTTCGGGCCCCGCGCGGCGCCGGACTCGGCCAGCGGCACCCTGGTGGGACGGAACAATTTCGCCGGCCTCATGGCGGTGGCCCTGGTCCTGGCGTCGTCCCGCGCCTACGCGCGTTTCGCCTGGCCCCTCCGGCGCTCCGACGACGCCGGCAAGGCGGGCTGGTCGAGACGGCTCGAGGGCGGGCTCGGATGGGCCCTGCTCGCCGCCCTCTTCGCGGTGGCGATCGTCGCCTCCAAGTCCCGCGGCGGGACCCTGGCCGCGCTCGGCGGGCTCCTGCTGCTCCCGCTCTTCCACCGCGGACGCGCCGCGGCCGCCGGCCTGGCGGGGCTGGGGGGCCTCCTCGCCGTCGGGATTTTCGTGGCGGACCCCACGGGCCTCGCCGCGCGCTTCTCGACCCTCGACCCGTTCGAGCCCTCGGGCGACCTGCGCTGGCAGATCGCGAAGGCCACGAGCGCCGCGGCCCTGAAGCAGCCCTTGCTCGGCTTCGGCTGGGGCGCGCACCCCACGGCCTTCCACCCCTTCCAGCCGGTCACGATGCCCGGGCAGATCCAGCACGCGCACAACGAATACGTCAACGTCCTTTTCGAAGCCGGTTTCCCCGGCCTGCTCCTCCTGCTCGCGGGCCTCGGCCTCTGGTTCGTCCGGGTCTGGCGCGCGCAGCGTCCGCTGCCGGGACCGGACCGCATGCCGGTCGCGGCCGCGATGGCGGGCATCGCCGTGCTCGCGATCCACGCCTTCGTCGACTTCGACCTGCGCATCCCGTCGATCGGCTGGCTCGCCGGGGTGCTCTTCGGCCTGGGGGCGGCGGCGGTGCGCGGGGGCGAGGCCCGCCCGGCCTGGCCTCCCGCGCTCGCCGGCGTCGCGTTCGCCCTGGGCGCGGTCGCCCTGCTGCAGCTGCCCCGCGAGCCCCGCACGGAGGCCGAGGCCCGCGCGGTGCTCCGGGCGTCCCCCTACGACCACCGGGCGGCCTGGGCGCTCGCGCGGGCGACCGGGGAGCCGCAGCGCTTCGGCGCGGCGGCGGACCTCTTCCCCGCCCATGCCGACCTGCAGCGCGAGGCGGGCCTGATCTTCTGGGACAACGGGATGAAGGACGCGGCGGCGCGCTGTCTGCACCGTCTCTTCGAGCAGGAACCGTCGGCGCTGGGCGCGGTCCTCGAGGAGCTGTTCGACACCGACGTGCCCGGCGCGCAGATGGAGGCCCTGATTCCGCCCCTGCCCCGGCCCCGGGCCCTCTTCGCGGGGGAACTGGTGCGGCGCGGACGCTGGAAGGAAGGCCACGACTACTTCCTGAAACACGTGCCCGAGTCGGCCGAACATGCCCGGGACTTCGACGCCTTCGCGGACCGCCTGCGCGAGGCGGGGCAGTGGGGCCTCGAGGCCGCGCTGCGCGAACGCCGCCTCAGGGCCGCCTCCGACGCCCCAGCGCACGCCGCCGCCGCCGCGGCCTGGCTCAAGCTGCAGGTCTACGATCGCGCGCTGGAGCGGATCACGTTCGCGCTGCGCATCGATCCGGCGACGGCCGCCTGGGACGGCCTCAAAGGCGGGATCCTCGCGGCGAAGGGGGCGCGCCTGGAGGCCATCGAGGCCTACACGGCCGCCAAGACCAAGGATCCCTCGAACGTGGAATGGGTCCTGCAACGGGGGCTGCTGGCGCTGGACGAGCGGCTCCACGAGGCGGCCGCCGGGGACCTGCGGGAGGTCCTGCGGTCGCGTCCCGACGACCGTCGAACGCGATTCGGACTCGCTAGGGCGGAAGCCGGTTTGGGAAGGAAGGATACGGCGTTGATCCTGCTGGAAGAGTGGCTTCAACGGCATCCGGAGGACGCCGAAGCCCGGGCGCTGCGGGATTCCCTCCGGCGCTGACTACCAGCTACCAGCTACCAACTGCAAGCCCGCGCGCAGCGCGAACCCCCGCTACCACACCAGCGCCAGCCCCAGATGGAAGATCAGGTTGGTGAAATCCGTCTCGAGCTCGTTGTCGTAGGTGGTGTCGCCCTTGCGGAACGTGACGCCCGCCTCGGTGGCGATGTGCTCGTTGATGCGGTACTCCGCGCCCAGGCTCCCGGACCAGAACTGCCGCTCGGTGCCCTGCATGCCCTTGGTGGCGTCGAACTGGCCCCGGAGGCGGAACGTGAGCTCCTGGAGCGCCTGCCATTCGGCGCCCAGGATGAAGCGGTTGACCAGCTGATAGGAGTCGACGCCGCCGGCGAACGTGAAGTGCCGGACGAAGCGCGCGTTGAACTTGACGCTCTCCGTCGCCTCATAGCGCAGATACACGGACGCGTCGAAATCGCTGGCGTCCTCGTCCTCGCTCGTGCCCCGGTAGAAATCGGTCTCGATCGTGGTGTAGCCGACCAGACCCTCCAGCACGAGATTCGGCAGCAGATCGCCCCGGAAGCCGGCGCGGTAATAGTAGCCGAACGCGTCGGGCGGGGCGCCGCTGTCCTGCCCGCCCACGTAGGCGATGTTGATGTAGCCGAACTGGGCCAGGGCGTCGAAGCCCCAGAAGCTGCGCCACACCAGCGTGGTGTCGAAGCGGGTGCTGTTGTTGTCGTAGAGATCGCCCAGGTCGTTCTCGGAATAACGAAGCACCTGGTAATCGGTGCGAACTTCCACCGACCACGTCTTGGTGAAATCGAAGGACACCTTGGGGACGGCGGTCGCGATGACCCGTTCCACGCGGTCGAAGTAGATGGCGTCGGTGGGATCGCTGATGTGCTGGAGCAGGCCCGTCAATTCGATCGTATGCTTGGCGCCGAGCTGCCGGAGGTGCACGTAGAGGCGCTCTTCGTCGTCGTCGAGGTCGTGATCAGTGGTGTAGAACTTGTAATTCGCCAGCAGGTCGGCCTGCACGTCCAGCGTGGGGGTCGCGTATTCGAGGCGGGCCCGGGCGAACGGGAGGATGACGGAGGATTTTTCCTCGTCGTCCTCGGTGAGGAAGAGATTGTTGTCGTAATAGTAGGCCACGCCGCCCATGGCGCTGAAGGTGACGGGCTTGGGCAGCTGGGGGCCGCGCTCCTGCTGGATCTCGTTGGTGACGCGATCGAACCATTCGGTGCCGAAATCCTGCGCCGCCGCCGCAGCGGGAAGCGCCAGCAGGACGGCCAAGACCACCCAGTTCTTCAGCATCAGGCCCTTCCCTCTTTCGATGTCCGGGCGCCTGGAGGCGCCCTTCGGTTCGGTGAAATTATAGCCGCGACGGCGCATCTGTCAACAAAAGCCCCCTTTCAAACTTGAGCCCGCCGCAATAGAAGCCCGGTTTCCCGCGGCGGGCGAAACCCTCCGAAGCCCACCCCTCAGGGGCGAAGGAGGGTGAGGCGGACTTCGCATGGGCGCGCTCCGAGCCCCTCCAGGTTCCGCATTCATTGACGCCGCGGATTCATATGATATGATTTTGCATCCGTTGGGACCGATGACCCCCGTTTGCTAAAAGGGAACGCGAATGAAAGCCAAGGTTCTGGGATTCTCCGTCGTTCTCGCATTGCTGCTTCTGGTGACGAGAGCTCCGCGCGAGCAGGCGGCCCCTGCCTCTTCGCCGGCAAGTGAACCGGCGCGGGCTTCGTCTGACGCTGCGCCCGCCCCGCTTGCGGGTCCCGCGCCGCTGGCCAACCTGCCCCAACTCTCCAGCCATCGCGTCTCCGAGCAGGTTACTGACGCAGGCATGCAATTCGGAGGTGTGAAGTATCAGGCTGAGGTCGACGCCCAGGGCCTGCGCTTCGCCACCCGCGGCCACGAAGTGCGACTCAAGGGAGCCGCCATCGATCAGGGAGGGGTTGCGGGCACCCTCAAGGATTCCCCTGCGAAGCGGGACCGATTTGCCCAGGCCAGCATCGATCGCGGCGCCATGACCGAAGTCTACGTCTTCGAGAACACCCGGGTGGAACAACTCTTCCGGATCCACGAAGCCTTGGGCGAAGGCGCGCTGCGCGTGCATGTTCAGGTCGAGGGAAACCTGAAGGGAGACCTTGAGGCGATCCCTTCGCGCCAGGGCGTGGCGCTGGGAACCCTCGAGGATGGTTCGCGGCTCATCTACGACGGCGCACTGGCATACGATGCCGCGGGCCGGCGCGAGGCCCTGCAACCCCGGATGGAGAACGGCCGGATCGTGTTGGAAGTCTCGGCCGGGTTCATGGCCAAGGCCGAATGGCCTGTGGTGGTGGATCCCTGGCTTGAAATCGATCTGTCCGCCACGTTGGGCGGCGTTTCCGAAACCCCGACGGTCTCCCAGACTCCGGCACTGGCCATCGAAGGCGGCGGCAATCCCTACCTGGCCTGGGCTGAGGAGGTCGGGAGCGGCGCCACCAAGCGCTTCAAGATCTACCTGCGGTACTGGAACGGCTTCGAATGGCGTTCGCATGCCGAATCCTTCGGGGGCAACGGGCTCAGCGGCACCACGGGCAACGCCACCAATCCCTCGATTGCGATCACCCCTAGCGGCGAAGTCTTCGTGGCGTGGCAGGACGACTCGAGCGGCAATTTCGAGATCTACCTGAAGAAGTGGACAGGGACCGCCTGGATTGAACTCAACGGATCGGCAACCAATGGCGGCGTCAGCAACAGCAGCGGCGAGTCGTACTTCCCCAGCGTGGCATACATGACGACTCGCGCCCCCAGCACCCAGGCAATCTCCACCGTGCCTGTCGTGGCTTGGCAGGACACCTCGACCGGACCGACGCAGATCCATTTGGCCGCGTTCTTTCCAGGTGACGCGGGGCGGGCGGACGAAGTCGCGACGGCGACTTTTTACGAGAACTTCCCGATCATACCGGCGGGCTGGTACACCCCCGGTGATATCGGCCCCGTGAGCACGACGGGCATCAGCGCCACTCCTGCAGGCTTCGTCTCGGAGCGCCCGAAACTTCATGTCAGCGAAGGCGCGGGCGGCACGGCCCGTACGATCAGCTTGGTCTGGCAGGATACCCGGGGCGGAGATTACGACATCATCTTTGCGCAGGGTACACTGGCAAATGACCCGACGACGTTCACGTTCGTCCCACCCATCCCGGGCCCCATCGACCCCAATCAGAGCCCCGCCTATGATGGGCAGACCCAGCCCATCTGGGCCCGCACGGCCGTTGCCTTTCCTCGGACAGATGTGAGCGGTACTGCCACCCTCTCCGTCTATCCTTCGCTCGCCATCGACGGCGGGAACATCTGGATCGCCTGGGAAGAAGGCATCGATCTGACGCATAGCCAGATACGAGTAAGCAGGAATCTCGCCGCCAGCGTGACGGCCAGCATCCCCCTGCTCGGAGACCACCGTTCCACGACCCCCTCGATTGCCGCTTCAGGCGGCTTCGCCTATGTCGCTTGGGCGGATGATGAACCGGGAAATACGGAGATTTACGTCAAGCGCAGCGCGATTGCGGCCAATGGCCCTTGGACCTCGGTCGGCTTTGACCCCTCATTCGGAATCAGTTCCACCGGGCTGGGAGGCATCAGCCGGACTTTCGGCGCATCCCTCTTCCCGGTCGTGAAGGCCGGCGCAAGCGTAAGCATTGCGTGGCAGGATTTCAGCAACGGCAGCTTCGACACGTACTTGCGGCGCTTCTACGAGAACGAACCCCGCTCTCTTCGTCAGACAACCGCTGCAGCTGCCAGCGTGATTGCCTTCGGGGGCAGCACCACGAGTCCGGTGGTCGAACTCCGAGGGCAGGTCTTCTCGGAGGACATCGCCCGCACGGTCCTCATGGAGGTAGAAATTCGACCCATCGGCTCCGCGTTTGTAGGCAGGGACATCCTCACGGGCGAATTGATCCCCGTCAGCGCCGTGGATCACATCGGCACCAGCGAGGCGGTCATCGTCTTCTCGGGGGCCGTCAACACTCAATATCACTGGCGTGCACGGACGGTGGACGACATCGGACGTCGCTCCGCCTGGGTCTCCGCAGGGCCCAACCTGGATGGCGATCTGGACTTCTCGGTTTCCGCCATCCCGCCGGTGCCCCCCGTCGCTCCTTCGAACCTGACGGCGGCCGCCAACGGCCTTCAGATCAACCTGACCTGGTCGGCCCCGCCGGGCGGCCAAACGCTGACGTATCACGTGTACCGCAGCACCACCAGCCCGGTAACCCTCGTGGCAGGCAACCGGATCGCTTCCGGACTCAGCAGCGTCAGTTACTCGGACATCAACTCTCTCAGCCCTGGAACCCCGTATTTCTATGTGGTCACCGCGGTGGACATCGCCAACCAGGAAAGCCTGGGGTCCAATGAAGCGACCGCCACCACCCCCTCCGCGCCGGGTACCCTTACGGGTCTGGTGGCCACGGCGGGTCCCAGTCAGATCTCCCTGACCTGGATTCCGGTGGCCGGTGCCACCTCCTATACCGTCCTACGGCGGGGACCCATGCCCACGGCGGCCGCCTTCGCGGTGATCGCCTCAGGCGTGACGCTGCCGACCTACACCGATACGGGCCTCCCGCCTTCCACCACCTTCGAGTACCAGGTCTTTGCCGTGAACGGCGTCGGGAACGGGGCCGTTTCAGCCACCGCTTCCGCCACGACCCCTGTCCTGACTGTGTCGGCGCCTCCGACAACGCTCGCCGGTACGGCGGGCAGCGGACAGGCCTTCCTGACCTGGAACAGCCCGATCGGCGGGCCCTACTCCTTCAACGTGTACCGCAGCTCGACGTCCGGCGGGCCCTACACCGCGGTGGCCACGGGCGTCCCGACCACGTCCTACACCGACTCCGGCCTGACGGGGTCCTCCTCGTATTACTATGTCGTCACCGCCGTCAATGGCCTGGGTGAGAGCACCTACTCCAACCAGATCCTGGTGACCACCCCGCCCACGCTGATCCTGATCCTGCCCACGATTCCCTCAACTCCGACGAGCCCCACCGCCGTGGCGGGCGCCGGCCGGGTCTTCCTCTCGTGGACAGCCTCCAGCGGAAGCCTCCCGATCGAATACGTCATCGGTCGATCGACGACCTCCGGCGGGCCTTACACGGAAGTGGGCCGCACCCAGGGCACGACGACCTTCGCCGACACCAGCGCGCCCCAGGGAACGCCCGTCTTCTATGTTATCTTCGCCACGAATGCCGCAGGAGACGGCGCACTTTCCGCCGAGGTCGGCGCCACGGTGACGCTGGCAGCCATCTCCCCCCCGGTCAACCTCGTGGGGGACTCGTCCAGCCCCTCGTCCATCAGCCTGTCCTGGATCGCGCCGACCGGATCCGGCCTGGTGGTCTACAACATCAAGCGCTCCGCCACGAGCGGCGGCCCCTATACGACGATCGCGACCGGGGTGGCCGCGACCAGTTACACCGCCACCTCCAGCACCACCGAGGTTTTCTACGTCGTCACCGCGCAGAACGGCCTTGGCGAGAGCGTCCCCTCCAATGAAGTGCAGGACGCCAAAGTTCCCTTCGAAGGGGAGAGCAAGGACAACTGCGGCCTGCTGGGCGTTGAATTCCTGCTGGTCATGGGCGCCCTGGCCCTGCGCCGGCGCCGCACTCGCGCGTAGCGAATACGGGACACCTTCAACCCCCGGAGATCGTAAGGGTCTCCGGGGGTTTTTCTTTTCTCAGGAGCCGATCGTGAACAACCTCGACTGGGCGCGGCGCCTCTTCCTTCTCTTCCTCTGCTCCCTCTTCGCCTGCGTCGCCGCCGCCCCGGGCGCCGGGCTCCCCCGCTGGTACAAGGGCAACACCCACACCCACACGCTCTGGAGCGACGGCGACGGCGCCCCCGAGCTCTCCACGGACTGGTACAAGTCCCACGGCTACCACTTCCTCGTCCTCTCCGACCACAACCTCCTCCTCGAGGGCGAGAAATGGAAGCGCATCGGCGCCGCCAAGGGGGACATGAAACCCGCCACCCTCCAGCCCCTCATCGACAGGTTCGGCAAGGACGCCGTGGTCCTCCGCGAGCGCCAGGGCGCCACCGAGATGCGCCTGAAAACCCTCTCCGAACTGCGCCGCGGCTTCGAGGAGCACGGCCGCTTCCTGCTCATCCCCGGCGAGGAGATCTCCGACGAGTTCCAGAAGCTGCCCCTCCACCACAACGCCCTCAACCTCGCCTCCCACATCCCCCCCACCGGCGGAAACTCCGTCCGCGACGTCCTGGCCCGGACCGTCGCCGCCGTCGAGGCGGAGGGCCGTCGCAGCGGACGCGCCACCCTCGCCCACCTCAACCACCCCAACTTCCACTGGGCCGTCACCGCCGAGGACATCGCCGCCGTCCCCGGCGAACGCTACTTCGAGGTCTACAACGGCCATCGCGGCGTGCGCAACCACGGCGACGCCGCGCATCGCGGCACCGAGGCGATCTGGGATCATGTCCTGACCCTGCGCCTCGCGCAGCCCGGAGGCTCCGCCCTCTACGCCCTGGCCACCGACGACGCCCACCACTACCACGAGGCCGCCGCGGTCGCGGCGCCGGGGCGCGGATGGATCCAGGTGCGCGCCGCGGAGCTGACGGCGGAGGCGCTCCTGCGCGCCCTGCACGCGGGCGATTTCTACGCGTCCAGCGGGGTGAGGCTCGAGGACGTGGCGCCCTCGCGCGACCGCCTCGCGATCCGCATCGCCGGCGAGCCCGGCGTGACGTACCGGACGCGCTTCATCGGGACGAAAAGGGGCGGGCCGGAGGGCGCCGTGTTCGCGGAGGTCGAGGGCCTCGAGCCTTCATACGCGTTCGCGGGGGATGAGCTCTACGTGCGGGCCACGGTGCTTTCGAGCCGGCGCCATCCGAACGGGTATGATCCGGGAGACTTCGAGTCCGCCTGGGTCCAGCCCGCGATCCCCGGACGCCGGAACTAATTCGTCGCGATCAGCGCGAGGCTGAAGATCCACCCGTCCGCCTCGGTGTCCACGGGCTCCCCGCTCTCCGTCCGGCGCCAGACGACCCCGACCTCGGCCGCCCACTTCTCGGCGCCCTTGTAGCCGATGGAAAGGCCGCCCTGCATCCAGGTCCGTTCCAGCCCCAGGGAGGACTCGGCCAGGTCGTACTCGGCCCGCACCTTCAGGCTCCACTGCGGGGTCAGCGGGCTTTCGACGGAGAGGATGGCCCGGTTGATGATTTCAAAGGGATCCCCGCCCACCCCCAGGAAGGCGATCTGCCGCGTGTAGTCCGCGTAGAGCGTCAGCCGCTGGGAGATGTCCCACTGGATGTGGCCGCTCAGGTCGGCGGTCTGCTCCTCCTGCGTGGTGCCGTCGGCGAATTCGTCCGACTCCGCCTTCACCACGCCGCCCAGCAGCGTCAGGATGAAGCCCTTCCACAATTCGCCCCGGACGCCCCCGCGGGCATACCAGCCGTCCACCCCCGGCACGTCGAAATCGTTCTCGGTGTACTGGATCTTCATCCAGCCGCCCTGGGCCACGGCGTCGAAGGTCTGCGTCAGATGGGCGACCAGGCTGAGATCCGCCCGGAGATTCCAGTTGTCCTGGATCTTCAGCGCGTCCTCGAGGAACGTCACATAGCCGAACTGGATCGCGAATTCCGTCCCGAAGCCCCCCGCGACGTCGAAGGCGACCCTGGGGATGGTCGTGGACACGTAGCGCTCGGCGAAATCGGCGTACTGCACGTCCAGCGGGTCGCTCTCGTGACGGAACACCTCGATCAGCTCGATCGAGCCCTTGGGGTCCAGATAGCGCATCCTGAAGTACAGGCGCTCCTCGTCGTCCGAAAACTCCTTGTCGGGGATGTACTGGTTCCAGCTCGCCAGCATGTCCATGACGCCGTCGCTCTTGGCGTCGGCGTACTCCATCCGGGTCCGGACGAAGATCGTGGCCAGGGACTCGCGCTGCTCGTCCGACTCGCTGAGGTGCAGGTTCGTGTCGTAGCTCCCGATGACGCCGATCGCGTAATAGGGCTGCCCGGACGAGCGGGCCAGCGGCCTCTGCCAGGACTGGGTGTCCCGGTTCACCCGGTCGAACCACTGGTCGACGTAATCCTGGGCGGCGGCCGGGGCGGCCGACAGCATCAGAAGGAAAAAGGTCTTCATCGGTTCAGCAATTCTATCGGCCATCCGGAGGCTGTCCACTGGAAATTCCGGCGGCGGGCGGCTTCAGCGCTGGAGGGTGCCCGAGGGGCCGATCCGGATCTCCGTCGACGCCTCGCTGGAGCGGATCGTGAATCGGAATTCCTCCGGCATGTCCAGACGGCCCTCGGAGTCGAAGGCGACGACCACGTCCCCCTCCTTGGGCACCTGGACCTTCTCGGGGAAGACGAACGAGCATTCGGCGGGCAGCGTGTATTCGTTGCGGGGGATCACGACCCCCAGGCGGATCTCGTCGACCAGGCCCCCGAAGCCCTGGCCGCCCACGGTGAACGGCAGCGCCCCCGGCCAGTCGAGCGTGCCGGCCGCGCGCGCCACCTCGCGGCCGTTGAGCAGGAGGCGGGCCTCCCGGCCCGAGTGCACGAACTGCAGCCGGCACCAGGCTTCCAGCGGCATCCGGTTCGCCCCGCTGTTCAGGGTCGCCGCGCCCGCCTTCGCGGAGATCCGGCCGTCCGGCTCGGACGCGATCTCGATCAGGCTCCCCACCGTGGCGAGCACCCCGCGGATGCGCCCCGAGCGCCGGAGAAACCAGAACTCGATCGAGACGCCCTGGCCGGGCTCGTAGAACGTGACCTCCCCGCAGGAGATGCTCCCGGACGCCGCGAGCTGGATCCCCTTGCCGACCCGGGCCTGCACCGGCGTCCCGCTGTTGCTGTTGATCTTCGCGTTCTTCCCGAAGGCCCCCGTGCCCTCGGCGTCCTCCAGATGCCACTCCCCGACCGTCTCCTTCACCAGCACGCGGATGTTGTTCTGCGAGGGGTTCAGCAGCACCCAGGCCGGCGACGACGTCGCGCGCGCCTGCTCCTGCGCCGCGCGGAGCAGCGAGACCGCCAGGTTCGCCGAGGCGGCGACCCCCAGGTCCTTGTTGGCGCCCTGGAGGATGGCGATGGTGAAGCCGAGCAGGAGCGAGAAGATGACGACGACGGCGAGCAGCTCCAGGAGGGTCAGCCCGCGGAGTCCGGCGCTGCGCCTCATAACCGGGCCCTTCCTAAAAGCCCCCGGCCCGGATGTCGTCGCCCGTGCCGGGCTTGCCGTCCCGGCCGACGCTGCGCAGCTGGTACTTGTCCGGGCTCACGAAGGTCTTCGTCTGCGGCGACTGTTCGGGGCCGACCTTCACCTTCTCGGCCCCCTCGCCCAGGATGTACTCGCTCATCCCGGCCCGCGGATTCTTGTAGTCGCGATGGTGCATGTAGACGATGAGGTTGCCGAAGAAGTCCGAATACTCCAGCAGGTTGTTCTCGCCGAAATACCACCCCGTGATGTTGTTGGAGGCCTTGTCGCCGTCCGTGTTCACGTACTGCTCCAGCGCGGGCGGATCGTAGAGCTTCGGGCCGCGCCGCGTCGACGCCAGGCAGGCCACCAGGGCCTCCACGCCGTTGTTCGTGTCGTTCAGGCCCGTGCCGCCGATGTCCTTCAGCGAGGTCGGCGGATAATCCCCCCAGCGGGTCTGGTACGTCGCCAGCGCCGCCGAGATCCCCTGCAGCATGAGCTCCGAGGAGTTGGCCTTCGAGGAGTTCAGCGCGGCCGTAATGCCGACCGTCACCAGGCCCGTGAGGATGCCGATGATGCAGATGACGACGAGCAGTTCGATCAGCGTGAAGCCGCTGCGGCGGGTCTGGATCACGGCCTACCTCCTCGCGCGCTCGAACACCTTGAAGTTGTCGACGTGGAGCAGGACCTCCTCGCCCTTCCAGGCCCGGGTCCAGGCCGCCACGCGCCAGTTGCCGCGCCCGGCCCCCAGGTTCACGGGGATGTCTTTCTGCGCCGGCGTCCATTCGCCCTTCGCGGCGTTCCAGTAGGACAGCGTCAGGCTCGTCGCCCGCGCCTTCTCGCCCAGCGAAAGCCGGAGCACGATCTCCTTCGGGTCCGGCAGCGGGACCCGGACATCCATCCAGCCGACGCTCATGTCCCGGCCGTCCATGTCGCGGTCGCTGCCGTGCGGCTGGTAGCGGACCTTGTCGCCGGCGACGCCGACGTGGAAGCCCGTCCAGTTCTCGCCTTGCTGCGCGTAGTAGATCGAGACGCCGTACTCGGCCTTGCCCACCTTCCCGGGCTGCAGCGTGATCTCGAGGGAGTGGAACCCCTGCCCCGGAATGTCCTTCGCCAGGCTCGTCACCGACCAGTCGCGTCCGACCTGCATGCCCGCGAACTTCGCGCGGCCGCCCTTCTCCTTGCTGTACTCCCGCGTGATCGAGATGCCGTTGACGTTGTCCGCCTCGATCCAGCCGCCGCCGATGGACTTGGCCGTGTCCCCTTCGAAGCGCTCGTCGAAGCGCACGGAGGTGACCTTCCAGTTCTCGATGGCGTCCACCATCGCTTCGCAATCCGCGATCACGCGCATGGAGTACGCGTCCGTCAGCTGCCCCTTGAGCTTGACGCCCTGGGCGAATTCGCGCTGGGCGAGGTCGAGCCGCGCCTCGTCCGTGTCGGCCCCGTGGAAATACTCGAGATAACCCGCCGTGTAGATCACGAAGGGATCCGCGACCTTCTGGGATTGCGCGGACAGATTCGCGGCCATGCGCAGCGCCTGGCGGGCCTCGTCGTTCCGTCCCGTCACCGCATAACAGGAGCCAAGCAGCGCCCAGTTTCCCGCCCGGTTGGGGTCGAAATCCCTCAGCGCCCGGATCAGGGTCTCGGCATTGACGCGCAGCTCCTGCACCTTGCGCAGGCGGCCTTCGTCGCCGCCGGATTCCGGCGCGAGCTTGCGCGCCGTGCGCAGGTAGGCCGCCGCGGCGCCCGCGTACGCGGGCAGGTAGTGGAACTCCGCCCTCAGCGCGTCCGTGAAGCGGGCCAGGGCTTCCTCGTCGGCGCCCTCCCGCAGCTTCACGTGGCCCATCGCGATCATGACCAGGAGGTTCTTCGGATCCATGGCCGCCGCGCGCTCCAGCGTCTTCGGCGCCTCCTTCTTGCCCGAGAGGAACTGCGCCAGACCCGCGCCCAGGGCCGCCTCGACGGACGCGGGGTCCCGCTGCTGCGCCGCCGCGAAGAGCGACTCCGCCTCGGCCCACTTCCCGCCCAGGAGATACAGCGTCGCCAGATTCGTCCAGGCTTCCGTCAGGTAGGGATTGGCGCGCAGCGCCTTCACGAATTCGGGCGCGGCCTGCGGATACTTCCCCTCGACGGCGTAAATCGCCCCCTGGGCGTTCATCGCCTCGGGGAGGTTCGCATCGAGTTTGAGCGCCTCGGCGAGATCCACGCGGGCCTTCTCGAGCTGGCCCTCCCGCACGAGCGCCAGTCCGCGGACCAGATGGCCTTCCGCGCGGTGCGCGGGCAGCGTGTCCGGCGAGGTCCCGAGCTTCGAGAAAAAGTCGTTCACGGATTCCACGGAGGCCTTGGACAGGCCCGCGTCCAACTGGCTCCGCGCGAGCGCGAGACGAGCCTTGTGGTGCCGCGTCTGGGCCTCCACCGCCTTCTCGAACGCCGCGACGGCCCCCTCGTGCAGCGCGAGGGCCTTCAGGCAGCGCCCGATCTCGTAGTGCAGTTCGGCCGGGGAGGCGCCCGCATCCAGGGCCGCCTGGTAGATCGCGAGCGCGGACTCGAAATCCGCGTCCTCCTGCGCCAGCTGCCCCAGCAGCAGGGCCGCGTCCAGGGTGTCCTTCTTCGCCTCGAGCGCGTCCCTCAGCTCGGTCTTCGCCTCCGGGATCATGCCCCAGTCCAGCAGCTGCCGCGCGAGCTTCACCCGCTCCTCGGCCTCCTTGGGGCCGGGGCCGATCTTCGAGGTGCGGAGCTTGTAGTCGTCCTGGAAGGTACGGTTATAGAGGACCGAACGGATGTCCTTCTTCTTGAGGGTGATCCGCTGCTTGTTCTTGTCGCGGAAGATGAAGTCCTCGGCGTTCTCGAACGTGACCTCGAGCCCTTCCATCTTGGTGCCCGAGTTGAGCGTGATGATGAGGAATTCGCGCTCGCGTTCGAGGCGCCGGTCCGGACGGACGGGAGGCGCGGGCTCCTCCGTCTTGCGCAGCGCCTCCAGCTCCGCGGCGGGCGGCAGATTCGCCTCGGCGATGAGGGGCTGGCCCGGCGTCAGCGCCGGATACTTCCCCGCGAGCGGCAGCGGATTGTAGAGCTCGAAGGCGGGCGACGGACGGAAGGGAAAGGCCGGCAGGTCCTCCTCCCGGGGCTCGGGCGCCTTGATCGGCGGCACCGCCAGCTTGGAGCTCACCTCCTGCCGGAAGATGTCCTTGCCCTGCCAGTAGCGTTCGAACTTCTCATCCGGAAGATCCGCCGAGCGCAGCGGCCAGGGCTCGTAGACCCGGTTGGGCGTCAGATCCGGCAGATCCGAGGACGATCCGGACCCCGACCGGCCCCCCGAGAGGATCATCAGCGCGCCCAGGACGACGGCGATGAGCGCCGTCCACTGCTCCTTGTTGAGCGACTTGAGCGCGTTCATCGGTGAGCCTCCGCCGAGGCCAGCGCGGCCTTCTCGTCCATCCGGAGCAGCGCCACGGTCATCGTCGCCTCGAAGACGTCGCGCGTCACGTCGGGCCTCAGCGCGTCGAAGTGGAGCACCGCCAGGTACGCCCCCTTCTTCTGGGCGCCGTGCAGCATCCGCATGACCGCCTCCGGCTTGCCGCTGAAGCGCAGGGACACGGGCGTCTTGCGGAGAAACGCCCCCTTCTTCACTTCATCGGAGCCGCGCTTCGTGTCGATGGATTCGATCTTCTCGACCCCGCACTCGACCGCCAGGGTCACCAGCCGCTCCACCACGGCGAGGCGCAGCAGCAGCTCCTCCGCATCCTCCTCGGCGCTGTCGTCCGAGAGCCCCAGGGCGGGCGGGATCGCGAGACGCCCCTGGACGGCCTTCTTTTGAAGCTCGTCCTTGAGGTCCTCCTTCAGGCCGTCGTAGAACGCCTTGGCGGAGTCCTTCTCCTTCTTGCGGAAGCGGTCGGAGATCTTGAACTGGCTCTCCTGGGCCATCGCGCCCATCTGCTTCCGGACCAGCTCACCGTCCCGCTTCGCCAGCGAGAGGGCGTCGTCGCCGGGCAGTCCGGAGCGCAGCTTCTCCTCGAGGGAGCGCTTCTCCTGGCTCCGCTTGGACTGGGCGAGCACGGCTGCGCCGCGCAGCTTCGAGAGCACCAGGGAGTTATAGACGACAAGGACCACGAGCGCGCCGCCCACCGCGAGCACGAACTTCTTGTTTTCCTTCCAGAAATATTCCATCGCTCACTCCGCCCCGACCACGATTTCGAAGCGGCGCCAGCCCGCCTTGTCGGACGCCTTCTGGTTCTGCAGGCTCGCCTTGATGCCGCGCGAGGAGTCCGTGAGCTGCTCGCGGATCACGTTGAGCGCCTCGCGGGCCCCGCCGCGGATGGACTCGTCGATCTCCCCCACCAGCAGCAGCGCGCGCTGGGCGGAGGCCCAGCGGACCACGCCGCCCTTGAGGCCGTCCACGATGTCCTCGTCCCGGAAGGGCTCCGGCTGCCCCTTGAGGCGGAGCTCGCGGTCGTTCTCGCTTTCGATCTCGCCGCTCACGAGGCCCCGGCGGCGCACCGTGAACGCGGCCCGCAGCGGCTCCTCGTCGTTCTTCCTCGTGCTGCCGTCGGACAGGCGAAGTTCCCGGATGCGGACCTCCGGGGGCAGCGCCCGCCGCAGGCGCGACACCGTCTCCATAACGATCCGTCCCGGGGCCATGTGGCCGAGCACCAGCTCCGTGCGGGCCGCCGCCTCGCGCTGCTCGCGCTCGTAGCGGTCCATGTCGTCGATGCGCTTCCGCACGTCGTGCGTTTTCGCCGTGAAGTCCTGCAGCCGGGACTGCTCCGCGTTCTTGTTCAGCCAGAGCAGCGCGGTCTGGCCGAGCAGGGCAGCCGCGAGCACCGCGGCCCCGACGCCCAGCCAGAACGTGGTGCGGAAGAAATTGCGGCGCTTCTTGAGGCGCTCCGGCAGGATGGACAGGATGGAGGCGGCGGTTTCCGGCGTCGGGCTCACCAGCTGGGCGAGCCCGGTGGCGATCGCCATGTCCGTGGGCAGCGTCGACACTTCCTCGCGGACGGACGCCTCCAGGGCGGACAGGTCCACCCGGCGGAAGGGGTCCAGCGGCTCCACCGGAACCTTGAGGCGCTCCGGCAGGATGGACAGGATGGAGGCGGCGGTTTCCGGCGTCGGGCTCACCAGCTGGGCGAGCCCGGTGGCGATCGCCATGTCCGTGGGCAGCGTCGACACTTCCTCGCGGACGGACGCCTCCAGGGCGGACAGGTCCACCCGGCGGAAGGGGTCCAGCGGCTCCACCGGAACCTTGAGCGCCCCCGCGAGGTAATCCGCGAGCCCCTTGAGCCGCGCGCCGCCGCCGGACAGATAGACCTTGTCCACGGCCAGTTCGCGGTCGTTCAGCTGCATCTTCGCGTTGTTGACCGCGGAATTAATGAAGCCGACGATCTGCCCCGCGGCCGAGCGGAGGCAGCCCCGGAGCGTCTGCTGCTCCTCGGTCTCCTCAGCCTCCGCGGGGGACAGCGTGCCCTGCGCGGCCTTCATCGACTCGGCGGCCGCGGGTTCGCACCCGGTGGCGCCGGCGATCTGCTTGTCGAAGACATTGGCGCCCTGCCCCACGTTGCGCGCGAAGATCAGGCGCCCGCCCCGCACGAACGCCAGATCCATGTTGTCCGAACCGAGGTCGATCAGCAGGTTCGTGGACCCCTCGGGATCGTAGGCGTTTCGATAGGCGGCATAGAGCGCGAAGGGGTTGGGGACGGCGTCCCGCACGTCCACCCGGGCGCGGACGGCGAGATCGATGCGGTCGTCGATGTACGCGCTCTTGCCGATGCCGATGAGCGCCAGGTACTGCGGCGTGAAGGCGTCCGGCACCCGCAGCGTGCAATAGTCGATGTAGAGATCCGTCGCCTCGCCCTTCCGCTGGTCCAGCTCGTAGCCCATCATCACCCGGTAGTTCACCGGCTTCATGGCGGGCTGCTGGAGCAGCTGAAGGTTGATGTCGCGGCCGGCGAGGCCGACGACGCCCGGCCGGGAACCCTGGGCGGGGCCGAGCGCCTCCAGCAGGGTGCGGAGCAGCGCGGTCTTCGCGTCCGCGCCTTCCGCGCGCGGGGCGCGCTTCCGGGAGGCGCCGACCGCCTTGAAGCCCTTCAGGGTGCGGCGCAGGGCCACCACCTTGAGCGCGCTGGACCCGAGATCTATGCCGTATGCCATCGTCAGTCGTCGATCCGATCAGGGCGCCTTCAGGGTCTTGAGGAGCTGCTGGGCCTCCTGGGCCGCCTCCGTCGAGGGATAGCGGCCCAGCAGGGTCTGGAGCAGCACCTGGGCGAGCGTCCGGCGCTCCCCCGCGGCGCATTGTTTCGCCCGGTCGAGGATGCGGCGCGCGCGCTCCGAGGCGGGATCCGAAACGACCGCCAGTTCCTTCTGGATCTCCTGGCGCAGCTGTTCCGCTTTCAGCTCGGATCCTTCGCCCGACCAGTGCCGCACGAACTGGTCGATCGAGTCCAGGGTGCGCGCGACCAGCGTCCCATGGCGCGAGATGCGGGCCCGGAACGCGTCCGACTGCAGATCCGCCCAGTCCCGCTTGAGCGCATCCTCGAGCTGGCGCAGCTCCGACTCCATCTTCTCCCGGACGGGCGCCTCCTTCGTCTTGCCGACGACCTCCTTGATGAAGGCCAGCGCCTCGCCGGATTTCTTCGCCTGCCTCAGTTCGGCGATCTTCTGGAGGGGATCCAGCGGGCCGCCGCCGCCCCCGGATTCGCGGATGCGGAAGCCGAAAACGGGATCCTCGCTCTGGGGATCCACGGCCCAGGTCTGGATGAGACGCAGGCGTCCGTCCACGGTCCGGGAGACGACCCGCGCGGGATCGAGGTATTCGATCGCGAAATCGCCCTCCTCGCCGGAGCAGGTGACCCGGCTGGTCACGGCGCCGGGTTCCGGGATGCCGCGCAGCGACTCCACCTTCGGCAGCGTCAGCACGATCGAAAAGCGGTCCGTCTGTTTGAGGGCATCGCCTCGGAACTGATAGACGACGACCCCGTGGCCCTCCACCGCGGACACCCGCTGCTCGAACGGCACTTCGCGGAAATCGAGCGGGTTCACGAGGCGGCCCTGGAAGAGCAGGCCGCCCTCCTCCGCGCCCAGCGCGACCTCCGTGGCGAAGGCCTGGGGCGTCGCGCCCTCCTTCTCGCTTTCCAGACGGCAGCCGATGTTCACGATCGAACGCCGCCCGCCGCGCAGTTCCGCCTGGAGCAGGCCCTGCTTCGTATGGAGGATGCGGTGGGGACCCACCTTCCGATCGCCGCCGCCGGAAGCCCCCGCGTGCCGCAGCTTGACCGAGACGTCGTCGAAGAAGACCCGGCCGGAGCGTCCGAGCACGGCGAGCGCGAAGCGGAAGGCGCCGGCCCCCGGAGGCGGCGTGAAGACGCCCCCCACCGGGGTCCACTGCGCGCTCTTGGTGACGGGATCCGAATACTCCTCCGCCAGGACGGCTCCGCGCGGGGACTTGAGCCATTCGACCTTGAGGGCCGTCCAGCCCGTGAAACCGTCGGACTGGGTCCAGGCGGAGGCCTCCACGGCCCCGCCGCGGCCCAGCGGCAGATCATCCTGCCAGGCGCATTCGGCAAGCAGCTCCCCCGCGCCCGCGGACTTGTCCACGAAGAGGCAGGGCCCGCCGTTGCGGCCGCGCGCGGGATCCACGCCGGCCGCCCCGGCCGGACGCTCGCCCGCGATGCCCGGCCTTAGGGTCCAGCCCTCGGCGCGTCCGCCGGAGGAGCGGTCGAAGGATCCGTTGCGCGCGAGCAGGTTTTCGAGATCCACGGAAGGCCCGGGCGGCGCGTTCAGGATCCTCCGCGCGCCGTAGCCCGCCCCGCCCAGGAGGGCCAGGACGAGAAAGGCCGCCGCGATTTTTCCCGCGCCGATGCCGGGAGGCGTGAAACACGCGTAGTCCCGGAGCGCCTCCGACGTCGGGACCGCCGCGGCCGCCGGCTCGCTCCGGACCCGCCGGGTGGACGGCGCCGGCGTGGCCATGGGCACGGGCGTTTCGGGCGCCGGCTTCTGCTCCTCGGCGACGTTCTTCTGCTCGAACCAGAGGAGCGTGGCGCCGATGGAGATCTTGTCGCCCGGGTTCAGAACCTGGGTGGCGACCTTCCTGCCGTTGAGCAGCGTGCCGTTGCGGCTGCCCTTGTCCACCAGCGTGGCCGTGCGTCCCTCGAGGAGGATCTCGCAATGAAGGCGGGAGAGGGTGGAATCCTTGACGGGGATGCTGTTGGTGGACTGCCGCCCGATGGTATTGGAGCCCGTCTGCAAATCGACGACGGACTCCTGTCCCTGCAGCTGGATGATCAGTTTCGGCATGTCCGGGAGCTGGGCCCTCCGCCCATCAACGATTGGCCCAGTGTACCCGCCGCGTTTCGAGGGGGTCAAGAATAACCTCGGGCTCCGCTCAACTCCGCACCTTGACAGTGCCGATAATGAAGCTAGAATCGCGTCCAGTCACCCGTCGCCAGAATATTCTGAAGGCGAAGGGTTTATATAGATGACCCGGTGAAGTGATGGCGCCCTTGATTCAGTCGACAACGGTACGAGATAGATCGCGGGAACTTTCCGGATGACCTTGCGGACGGCCGTACTCGCTCGCTAAGCCGCTTCCGGTCCGCCCTCGCACGCCCGTTGACCTGACACCGGCCGCCGTCCTTCCCCGCTGAATGCAGGGAGGATGAACATGGAATACGCCGCCATCGCCGTGGCCGCCCTGGCCACCGGCTTCTTCGTCGCCTACATCCTGATCGCGCAATCCAAGAAGTCCCGGGCCTCGCTCGAGGCCGCCCGGATCCTCGCCGAGGCCTCGGCGAAGGCCGAGAAGGCCATCGCGGACTCCCGCGCGGAAGCCGCGAAGTCCCGCGAGGATGCGGAGAAGTCCATCAAGGAGGAGCGCAACGAACTGCGCAGCCTCGAGGGCCGCCTCACCAAGAAAGAGGACATGATCGAGAAGCGCGCCGACCAGGTCGGCCAGAAGGAGCGCACGCTCGACCAGAAGGCGAAGGAGCTCGACAAGCGCGACACGGTGGTGGCCGAGAAGGAGAAGGAAGTCGGCCGTGTCCTGGAGGAGGAGAAGTCCACCCTCCACAAGGTCGCCGGCCTGACCAAGGAGGACGCGGTCAAGCTCCTGCTCGACAAGCTCGAACCCGAGCTCGAGAAGGAGAAGGCCGACCTGATCCGGAAGCGCCTCGATTTCGCCAAGGAGAACGCGGAGCAGGAGGCCAAGCGGGTCATCACCATGGCCATCCAGCGTTTCGCCGCGTCGCACACGGCGGACTCGGTGGTCACCGTCCTGGACCTGCCCTCCGACGAGCTCAAGGGCCGCATCATCGGCCGCGAAGGCCGCAACATCCGGGCCTTCGAGCGCGCCACGGGCGTCGACGTCATCGTGGACGACACGCCGGGCGTGATCGTGCTCTCCGCGTTCGACGGCGTGCGCCGGGAGATGGCGCGCCGCAGCATGGAGAAGCTCATCGTGGACGGCCGCATCCATCCCACCCGCATCGAGGAGATCACGGAGCAGACCAAGCGGGAGATGGAGGACCACATCAACACGGTGGGCAAGGAGTTCCTGCGCGAGCAGGACATGATGAACGTGCATCCCAAGCTGGTCACGCTGCTGGGGCGGTTGAAGTACCGCACCAGCTACGGCCAGAACGTGCTGCAGCACGTCCGCGAGGTCGCGCACCTCTCCGCCGTGATGGCGGCCGAGATGAAGATGGACGTGCGCCTCGCGCGCCGCTGCGGCGTCTTCCACGACATCGGCAAGGCGGTCGACCAGGAGTTCGAGGGCTCGCACCCCGTCATCGGCGGCGAGCTGCTCAAGCGCTTCGACGAGGTGAAGGAGGTCGTGGACGCCGCGGCCAACCACCACAACGACGCGGATTCGCACTTCCTCTACACGGTCATCGCCTCGGCGGCGGACGCCATCTCGGCCTCGCGCCCCGGCGCCCGCAGCGAATCGATGGAGCGCTACATCAAGCGGATCCAGGAGCTGGAGAACGTCGCCAAGGTCCTGCCCGGCGTCACGGGCGTCTACGCCATCCAGGCGGGCCGCGAACTGCGCGTGCTCGTGGACAGCGACAAGATCAGCGACGCCCAGGCGGTGACGCTCGCGCGCGACGTCGCCAAGACCATCGAACAGCAGCTGACGTACCCCGGCGAAGTCCGCGTCACGGTGCTCCGCGAAACCCGCTTCGTCGAATACGCCCGATGAAGGTGCGCATCCTCGCCATCGGCGACGTGGTGGGCCGTCCCGGCCGGACGATCATCCTGCAGCGGCTTCCGGAGTTCTGCCGGAAGGAGCTCATCGACTGCGTGATCGTCAACGGCGAGAACCTCGCGGGCGGCAGCGGGTTGATGCCCGCGGAGGCCGACGAGCTCTTCAAGTGCGGGGTCAACGTCATCACCGGCGGCGACCACATCTGGGGCAAGAAGGACATCATCCCCTACATCGACAAGGAGCCGCGGCTCATCCGTCCGGCGAACTATCCCGCGGAGCAGCCCGGCCGGGGTTTCACGGTCGTGGAGACGGCGGGCGGCGTGAAGATCGGCGTCCTTCATCTGCAGGGCCGCGTGTTCATGAACACGCCCTGCGAATGCCCGTTCACCGTGGGCAAGCGGGTCCTCCAGGAACTGAAGGCCCGGACGAACGTGATCGCGGTCGACATGCACTGCGAGGCGACCAGCGAGAAGGTGGCGATGGGCTGGTGGATGGACGGCCTGGCGAGCTTCGTCTACGGGACGCACACGCACATCCAGACCGCCGACGAGCGCGTGCTGCCGCAGGGCACCGCGTACATCACGGACTGCGGCATGACGGGCCCCTATGAGAGCGTGATCGGGAGGCGGGTGGACCGGGTCCTGCACCGCTTCACGACGGGCATGCCCGCGCACTTCGAGGTGGCCACGGGGGACGTGCGCCTCTGCGGGGCCATCGCGACGATTGATTCCGGCAGCGGCCGCGCCCTCGAGATCCGCCGCGTGACGATCTTCGAGGACGGCAGCGTCAAGTAGGGCAACAAAACAGCCCGTCTGCTTTGTTGCCAGACAAGGGCAACAAAGCAGACGGGCTGTTTTGTTGGGCGCCTTAGAAGGCGAGGCCGAGGCCCAGGGTCGCCTCGTAGACGGCGCCGCGCGCATCCCCGGACACCACCGCGTACTCGGCCTCCAGGGATGCGGACACCCGGCCCCAGAGGCCCCGCAGGGAGAACCTCGGCCCCAGGGTCACGATGAGCTGGTCCGTCACGTCCTTCAGGGTCAGCGGGGATCCGGGCACGTCGTCGATCTCGGTGTGGATCCACCCCACCCCGAGCGCGGGGCCTAGGGAGCCCTCGACCATCTGCGAACGGTAGCGGATCGCCGGCCAGAAAGCCCCCACCCGCAGGCCGTGCATGTCCCCCTCCACGTCCTGCGCGCTGCGCTGGAGGGGGCCCGTCGAATCGTCGACGGTCAGCGAGCCCTCGGCTTCGAAGTCCCCGGAGAACAGGAACAGCGACAGGCGGAGGCCGTCGAGATCGGCGCTGCCGCCGATCCCCGCGGCGAGGAAGCTCATCCGGTCGTACTCGAACTGGGTCCGCAACGGAGGGTTCACCCCGTCGCTCGAGATGTTGATCGCGAGCGGGACGTCGAGGTCGAGATCCGATCCGCCGAAAAGCCCGGCCTGGACGAAGCCCCCGACCGGCCGGATCTTGAAAGCGCCGAACTCCCACCCGCTGCGCCCCCAGGGGTTGGGGAGCTGCGCATAGACGTAGCCGGGGGCGCGATAGTCGTCCCCCCGGTCCTGCGGTTCCGCCTGCGGCACGGACAGCAGGGCGAGCAGCGCGGCGGCGAACATGATCGCGCCGATTCTTGCAGCGTGCCCCCTCCCCGTCAACTGGGAATGATCAAAAGTGGACAGCCGGATTTCGGTCGCCTAGACTGCCCCCGTGGACATCCCGATCCCGCTCACGCCGCCGGAGAAGAAGGTCTTTTCGGTCGGCGAGCTGACCCGGCGCCTGAAAAAGGCGATCGAGGACCAGGTCCGCACCGTCTGGGTCTCGGGCGAGATCTCCAACTACAAGGGCGCCGGGCCCAGCGGACACCACTACTTCACCCTCAAGGACGCCGAATCGCAGATCCCCTGCGCGATGTGGAAGGGCAACGCCGGCCGCCTCCGCTTCGAACCCGAAAACGGCCAGCAGGTCCTCGCCTTCGGCAAGGTCGACCTCTACATCCCGTACGGGAAGTACCAGCTCATCGTCGACGAACTGGAACCGCGCGGCACCGGCGCCCTGCAGCTCAAGTTCGAACGGCTCAAGGAGAAGCTCTCCCGCGAGGGCCTCTTCGACCCGGCCCGCAAACGCCCCCTGCCGCCCTTCCCGCGCAAGATCGTCCTCGTCACCTCCCCCACCGGGGCCGCCGTGCAGGACATGACCCGCACCCTCCGCAGCCGCTGCCCCTACGTGGAGACCTTCGTCTATCCGGTGCGCGTCCAGGGCGAAGGCGCCTCCCTCGAGATCGCCGCGGCCGTCGCCCAGGTCAACCAGCTCATGCCGGACGTCGACGTGATGATCGTCGGCCGCGGCGGCGGATCCATCGAGGACCTCTGGGCCTTCAACGAAGAACCCGTCGCCCGCGCCCTCTTCGCCTCGAAGATCCCCGTCATCAGCGCGGTCGGGCACGAGACGGACACGACCATCGCCGACTTCGTCGCGGACGTCCGGGCGCTCACGCCCACGGACGGCGCGATGAAGGCCTCGCCCCGGCTCGACGACCTGCTCGAAAGCCTGGGCAAGCTCGATGACCGGCTCCGGCGCGGGCTGAAGGTCAAGGCCGACCTCACCCGCGCCCAGCTGGACGCCCTCAGCGGCGGCCGCGCACTCGGCCGCATCGAAGAGCTCCCCCAGCAGCACGCCCAGCGGCTGGACGACCTGGCCGGCCGCCTAGACGTGGGCGCCCTTCAGGCCGTGCACTACCTCCGCGAGCGCCTCGACCTGCACCGCAACGTCCTCTTCGGCGACCTGCCGCAGGTGCCCGTCGCCGCGCGCCAGCGGCTGACGGACCTCTCCAACCTGATCCACACGCACGCCCGGCGCCTCTTCGAGGCCGGCCGGGCCCGCTTGCAACAGGCGGCCGCCCAGATGGAGGCCCTGTCCCCCGTCGCCATCCTCGCCCGCGGCTACTCCATCACCCGCAAGGCGGACTCGGGGGCCATCCTCCGGAACGCCTCCGAGGCCCGGCCCGGGGACCGCCTCATCACCCGTCTGGGTCAGGGCCGGATCGTGTCGCGCGTCGAAAAGGACCCCGGCGAAAACGCTACCGCCTGATTTTGCCCGTTGCTAAGATGTCGGCCCATGACTGAGAAGCCCGCGAAAAAGGAGAAGTTCGAGGACCACCTCCGGCTCGTCGAGGAGGTCGTCAAGGCCCTCGAAGGCGGCAAACTCGGGCTCGAGGAATCCATCGAGAAATACGAGTCGGGCATCAAGTCCCTGCGCCTCTGCTACGACATCCTGCAGCAGGCCGAAAAGAAGATCCAGCTCCTGGTCAAGGAGAAGGACGGCACCCTGACGACCCGGGACTTCGACCCCACAAGCGAAGAAAAAGCCCCCCGCCGCAAGGCGGACTGAGCTCCGTCTTTGAATTCAACCCCTTATTCGGAAGGTTTTGAATCATGCTCGCCGCCTCCGTTACCCGCGCCCTCGAGTCCGCCCTGGAGAAGCACCTGCCCAAGAAAGGCGTGCCGCCCCGCCTCCTCGACGCCATGCGCTACACGCTCTTCAACGCCGGGAAGCGCCTGCGTCCCATGCTGACCCTGGAGGTCTGCCAGGCCCTGGGCGGGGACCTGCGCAACGCCTATCCCGCCGCCTGCGCGGTGGAATACATCCACACCTACTCGCTCATCCACGACGATCTTCCGGCCATGGACGACGACGACGTCCGCCGGGGCAAGCCCTCGAGCCACATCAAGTTCGGGGAGGCCACGGCCATCCTCGCCGGCGACGCCCTGCAGGCCGCCGCCTTCGAGGCCGTCGCCCGCACGCCGGACCCGCGCCTCATCCCGGAGATGATCCGTTCGCTGGCGCTCGGGTCCGGCGCGGCGGGCATGGTGGGCGGACAGGAGATCGACCTGGCCCCGCGGGCGGATGTGAACGAAATCCACGCCAAGAAGACCGCGGCGCTCTTCCGGACCTCGACGCATCTGGGCGCCCTGGCGGCGGGCTCCCCGAAGGCGGAAAAACTCGCCTCCTACGGGCTGCATCTCGGCCTTGCCTTCCAGGCGGTCGATGATATATTGGATGCCCACGAACGGGGCCGGAAGAACTACGTCCGGCTCCACGGCCTGGAGGCGGCGCGAAGGCATGCCGCCCGGGAAATCTCTGCAGCCAAGACGGCCATCGGTTTTTTGGGGGTAAAAGGCGCCCGGCTCCGTGAAATTGCGGAGTTCGTGATCGCCCGAAAGCACTAAATGTCGAATCTGCTCAGCCGCATCAACGCCACGAACGACATCAAGAAGCTCCACCCCGAGGAACTGCCGGCCCTGGCCCAGGAGATCCGCCAGCTCGTGCTCGACGTCGTCACCAAGACGGGCGGGCACCTCGGCTCCAATCTCGGCGTGATCGAGCTGACCTGCGCGCTGCACTACGCGTTCGACGTCACCCAGGACGTGCTCGTGTGGGACGGCAGCTACCAGACCTACACGCATAAGATTCTCACGGGCCGCAAGGAGAAGTTCCCCAGCCTGCGGCAGTTCGGCGGCATGTGCGGCTTCGGCTGGAAGCCCGAGAGCGAGACGGACCCCTTCAACTTCGGACACGTCGGCACCGGCCCCGGCGCCGCGCTGGGCATCGCCATCGCGGACCAGAAGCTCGGCCGGAAGCGCAAGGTCGTCAGCCTGATCGGCGACGGCTCCATGACCTCCGGCGTGGCCTTCGAGGCGATCAACAACATCGGCGCCTCGGGCGCCCCCCTCCTCATGATCCTCAACGACAACGGCATGTCGATCGCCAAGTCGGTCGGCTCGCTGTCGCTCTACTTCAACGAACTCCGCTCGGCCCCGCTCTACGACGAGGCCAAGAAGGAGCTGCACCGCCTCCTCGAGAAGCTGCCCGGCGGCCAGACGGCCGAGCACATGATCGACGCGGTGCGCCGCGGCTTCAAGCAGACCCTCTTCCCCAACCTCTTCACGGGGCTGGGGATGCAGTACTACGGGCCCATCGACGGGCACGACATCAAGGGGTTGCTCCACATCCTGCACAACGTGCGGCACCAGGAGAAGCCCGTGCTGCTCCACGTGGTGACCCAGAAGGGCCAGGGCCACCCCAACGCCAAGTGCGACCCCTTCGCCGTGCACAAGGCCAACCAGGCGCCGAAGCCCCTGCCGCCCGGCTACAAGCTGGAACCCCAGGTCGCCGCCGCGCCCAAGTCCAAGTCCTACACGACCGCGTTCTCGGACGCGCTTTCCGCGATGGCCGAGAAGGACGCGCGCATCGTCGCGCTCACGGCCGCGATGCCGGACGGCACGGGGCTGCTCGACTTCGCGAAAAGGTTCCCCTCGCGCACGTTCGACGTCGGCATCAGCGAACAGGCCTGCATCGCCATGGCCGCGGGCATGACCCACGGCGGGCTGCGTCCCGTCGCCGCCATCTACTCCTCGTTCATGCAGCGCGCCTACGACATCATGTTCCAGGAGATGTGCCTCAACAACCTGCCGGTGACGCTCGTGCTCGACCGTGCCGGGATCGCCGGCGAGGACGGCCCCACGCACCACGGCAACTTCGACATCTCGTACTGCCGCACCTTCCCCAACATGGTGGTGATGGCGCCCAAGGACGAGCCGGAACTCCGGGAGATGCTGGAGTTCAGCGTCGCCCTCAAGCAGCCCAGCGCGATCCGCATCCCCCGCGAAAACGTGCCCGCCCCGGACAAATACAAGATCCAGCGCAGCCCCCTCGCCCTGGGCAAGGGCGAACTGCTGGTCCCCGGGCGCGACGGCGCCATCCTGGCGTACGGCGTCATGACCGACAAGGCCCTGGCGGCCCGGGAGATGCTGCTCAAGGAAGGGCTCGACATCGCGGTTGCCAACGGACGCTTCGCCAAACCCGTGGACGCCGACCTGGCGGCCAAGCTCACGCGCGACTATCCCTGGGTCCTCACGCTCGAGGATCATGCGACCCACGGGGGCTTCGGCAGCGCCGTCCTCGAAGCCCTGTCCCTGCGCAACGAGGACGCCTCCAAGGTCAAGATCCACGCGATCCCCGACCGCTTCCTCCAGCACGCGGACCGCAGCGAACTGCTCAAGTTCCTGCACCTCGACGCGGAGGGCGTGGCGGACGTCTGCAGGATGATGGCGGGCGGCCGGCCCACGCCGGCGCTCGATCCGTCGCAGCGCAAGAACTTCCTCTACGAGCAGTAAGAGGAGCAATAGACCTTGCAAGGATCGTCCGCGCGCCTATAATCGTCGCCGTTCATGGGGGCGCGTGGCGGAACTGGCAGACGCGCTAGCTTCAGGAGCTAGTTGCCGCAAGGCAGTGGAGGTTCGATTCCTCTCGCGCCCACCATAACCCTTTTTCGCTTCCGGACGGCGGCGCGAAAAAGGCCGGGACCCGGTCGAGGATCCTACGGATGCCCAAACGCGCGCTGATCACCGGCATCACCGGCCAGGACGGCTCCTACCTCGCCGAGCTGCTCCTCTCGAAGAAGTACGAAGTCCACGGCATGGTCCGCCGCTCCTCCACCGAGAACTTCGAGCGCATCGGCCACCTCCGCGACCGCATCCAGCTGCACCAGGCGGACCTGCTGGATCAGCTGTCGATCATCGACGCCATCCAGAAGATCCGGCCGGCCGAGATCTACAACCTGGCCGCCCAGTCCTTCGTGCCGACCTCCTGGGTCCAGCCCGTGCTCACGGGCGAATTCACCGCGCTCGGCGTGACCCGCATGCTCGAGGCGATCCGCCTCGTCGATCCGAAGATCCGCTTCTACCAGGCCTCGTCGAGCGAGATGTTCGGCAAGGTGCAGGAGACCCCGCAGACGGAGCGGACCCCGCTCTATCCGCGAAGCCCCTACGGCGTCGCCAAGGTCTACGGCCACTGGATCACCGTCAACTACCGCGAGTCCTACGACCTCTACGCCTGCTCGGGCATCCTCTTCAACCACGAGAGCCCGCGGCGCGGCAAGGAATTCGTCACGCGGAAGATCACCCACGCCGTCGCGTCCATCAAGCTCGGCCTCCAGAAGGAGCTGCGCCTGGGCAACCTGGACGCGCGCCGGGACTGGGGCTTCGCCGGGGACTACGTGCGCGCCATGTGGCTGATGCTCCAGCAGAAGCAGGCGGACGACTACGTCATCTCGACCGGCGAGGACCACACGGTCCGGGAGTTCTGCCGCATCGCCTTCGGCCATGTGGGGCTGAACTGGAAGAAATACGTGGTGGTCGACCGCGAGCTGTTCCGTCCCGCCGAAGTCAATCTCCTCCGGGGCGACGCCGCCAAGGCCCGCCGCAAGCTGGGCTGGACGCCGGGCGTCTCCTTCGAGCAGTTGGTCCGGATGATGGTCGACGCGGACCTCGAACGCCTGGCGCCATGAAAGCGGTCGTCACCGGCGCATCGGGTTTCGCGGGCCGGTATCTGACGGCCGCCCTCCGGGAGGCCGGCTGGAGCGTGACGGGCATCGACCGCCAGGGGCGCACGGGACTTCACGGCGACCTTTCCGTGATGCCGCTCCGCGCCCTGCGTTGCGACGTCCTCTTTCATCTCGCCGCCTTCTCGAACCCCAGCGCGTCCGTGGGGCTCGAACAGGAGGTCTTCGACGCCAATGCCGGGGTGACCGCCCGGCTGCTGCGGGAGGCCCCCGCCGGCCGCTTCGTGATCGCCAGTTCCTGCGCCGTCTACGGCTCGGAAAATCCGCGGGCGCGCGAGGAGGATCCCACCCGCCCCGAAACGCCCTATGCGGCGAGCAAGCTCTGCGCGGAATCGCTGGCGCTGGCTTCGGGACGGGATGTCGTGCTGCTCCGTCCCTTCAACCATACCGGACCGGGACAGACCGAGGCCTATGTGTGCCCCCGGATCGCCCGGCAGATCGCCGCCGCCGAGGCCGGGCGGAGGCCGCCCCGGCTTGAGATTTCGAACCTCTCGCCCCGCCGGGATTTCTTCGATGTGCGGGACATGGCCCGGGCCTACCTGGCCGCCGCCGAGCGGGGCCGCCGGGGGGAGATCTACAATGTCGCCACCGGCAGCCCGGTCAGCATCGGCGGCCTCTGCCGGCTCCTCGCGGGCGAAAGCCGCATACGACTGGAAATAGGGGGGATACAAGGCCCCCCGTCGACGCTTTCGGGCGATTTTTCGAAATTCCAGAGGCATACCGGGTGGAAGCCCAGGATCCCCCTGGAGCAGACGCTGCGCGACCTCCTCAGCTCGGAGAGGGCGGCTTTCGCCTGACAATAATGTCCTTTCCGGCACAAAATGAGGTCGACCACCCCTGCTTCGACTCCGGTAACGCAGGCACGGCGCTTGCTTGTACCTCCGGCATGGAAGCGGCCTCAGGATCAAAACGCGACGCCGGCCCGGGGGCGGAAAGCTCCGGAGGGCGTGTTTTGGAATCGACCTTGACACCCATTGCCGATGGGTTACTATATCTATCGGATGGGGTGGATGATATGAGGGCGGCTACCGTGGCGAACCTCCAGCGACCGGGACGCGGGCGGCGGGGGCTCTCCCTCGTGGAACTCATGTTCGCCCTCGGCATCATCGCGGTCGCGCTCATGGGCATCATGAGCATGATCCTCACTTCCTCCCAGAACAAGGAACGCATGCGCGAGCTCATGGTCGCCAAGGAGGCGGCCGCGCTGAAGATCGAAGAGATCAAATCGCAGCAGTTCGCGCAGATCACCACGCTCTACGCCTCCCCCAACAACCTCTTCAACGTGGCCGGATTGAGCGACCCCAGCAACACGGCCGGCGGCCAGCGGGGCCGCGGGGAGATCCGCATCCTGACGACCAATCCGAACCTGCTGGACATCACCGTGGCCATCAACTGGTCGGGGGCCGCGAAGAACGGCTCCTACTCGATGAGGAGCCTGTACTCCAAATGAAGCGGAACGCAGGTCTGACGCTGATCGAGGTCCTCATCGCCTCCATCATCCTGGCGGGGGTCATGGCCATCACCCTGTCCCTGCTCTTCTCCTCCACGTCCACCGCCGCCCAGAGCTCCGTGACGCTGGATCTCGAGGACCGCGGCAGCCGCCTGCTGGCCGCCCTGCGCGAGGACCTCCTCTCCGCCAAGTACACCGGCACGATCGCGCTGTCGGGCAGCCTCCCCCTGGGCATCCCCTGGGCGCCGGACAACTGCTCGGTGGCCTACCGCGTCCCCGGCAATCTGGACGCCTCAGGCAAAGCCGTCACCAGCGGCACCGTGGTCTTCGGCCATCCCTCCACCCTGCCGGGCGCCAATGCCGGCTTCCGGCAGGACCTGGCCTGCGTCCTGCGCTTCGAGGGCGACACGGTCTTCAAGGAAAGCTCCGCCTCCCCGACGGCGACGCAGATGGGGAACTGGTTCGCGCCCTTCCCCGCCTTCCCGGCCCTCACCACCCAGGTCACCAACTTCGACATCAACCGGGACGGCGACAAGACGGACACGTTCGTGCGCGGCAAGATCATGCGCTATGTCGTCGCCCCGGCCGGAAGCCCCTCCGCGACGGCCAAGGGGAGCACGCTGCTTTCCCGGGAAACCCTCGGCGACCACGTCATTCTGAAGGTCTCCTCGAATCCCGCGGTCTACAACGGGGACATCGAGGCGGACGCCTCGACGGCGCAGGCCATCGACCCCCTCTTCCGCTTCGTGGACGAGAACGGCCCGGGCGGGACGGCCATCACGCTGGCCAACATCGCCGCCAACGCGCGGGCGCTGACGGTCACGGCCTGGTTCGGCACCATGGACCCCTCGGGCAGGAGCTTCCTGCTCCGCAAATCCGCCTACGCCTTCAAGTTCCGGAACACCCAGTAGAAAGCGGCTGAACGATGATGATGACGCAGCGCCGGAAGGAACGCGGAAGCGCGCTCCTCCTTTCCATCGTGGTGGTCATCATGGTGCTCGGGATCGGGGGGGCGTTCCTCGCGGAGAGCATCTTCCGCGGCAAGGGGCAGTACGCCTCCATCGAGGCCGAGGAGGCCCTCCTGATGTGCGACGCGGGCATGGAAAAGGCCCGCCGCGCGCTCTATGTCCACCGCTCCACGAACACCTGGACCTGGAACGAGATCCTGGCCTACTGCAACAGCGCCCCCGAATCCTCGAAGCTCATCAAGGACGACTACCTGAGCCTGAAGTCCGGGAGCACCTACACCACCTACCGCTCCAAGCTGGGCGACGGCAACGACAGCAAGGAAGCGGGCCTCAACACGATCGACAGCGCCCTGCCCGCCAGCAAGACCAGCCCGACGAAGACGGACCCCGCCAACGGCGTCTTCTTCGCCTGCAACAGCCCCTACCTCAAGGGCTCGCTCCACGTCAAGGTCAAGGACAACGACGACGGGGATGGAAAGCCTCTTGAGGACAAGGACAACAAGGTCCTGGTCATCGTCACCGCCACCCTGCCCGACGGCACGCAGCGCCAGATCGAAGGCCTGATCGAATACGCCGTGCAGACGATGAAGGTGAACGGCATCGCGGCGGTGGTCGCGAACGACACGGTGGACGTCAACGGAACCATCACCATCGACGGCCGGGACTGGGACATCAACGGAAGCAGCGTGGTGGGCACGGGCGTCTTCGGAGTGGTGGGCGTCAAGGGCATCGGCACCGGGGGCAGCGCCTCCACGGGCGGCAACGGGAACGCCCCGCCCGCGAAGGGCGTCGCCACGAACAGCCAGTCCGCCAACCACAGCTTCCCCGACGGCTACCCCGCCGGGCCGGACGAGTCCCTCGGCCTCAAGAGCGGCACGCTGAAGGGCATGGCCGAGAGCGCCGGCACCTACTTCAAGACGGAAGCCGCCTACGAGGCCTACATCTCCGCCAACGGCGGCAAGATGCCCAGCGGCAAGATCCTCTACTGCGACTTCGATCCGGGCTCCTCGTTCAACCTCGGCGACGACAAGAACATGAACGTGGACCCCTCGATCCTGGTCGTCCACACGGACACCATGAGCGCCAGCATGAAGAACATCCACGGCGGCTTCAAGGGGGTGCTGCTGGCGGACTCGATCGTCCACGTCAACGCCAACACCAATATCCTCGGCATGATCCAGACCTTCTCGCCGACGTCCTCCAAGGACGGCAACGTCTTCGGCAACGGCGGCGCAAACATCAAGTTCTCCAGCGCGGCCCTCGCGAAACTCCCGGCGAGCCAGCCCGACTCGGCCAAGCTCCTCTCCTGGCGGAAGCTGCTCCAGTAAGCGGACGAAAGGGACCTCTATGAGACACATCGCGACGACCTGCACCCTGCTCCTGGCGTTCATGTTTTCATCGGCCTCCGCCCAGGAGTTCGCCTGGACCGAGAGCCGCTTCCACCGGGTGCATTTGCGCAACGGCAACTTCATCGACGGCAAGCTGCTGCAGGCGAACGACCTCAACGTCCTTCTGCAGATCAACTCCGGCAACATGATCGTGAAAAAGGACATGATCGACCGGATCGAGTTCATCAAGGTCCGCTCGATCTGGGAGAAGCCGAAGCTCGATCCGCCCCTGGTCAAGGTGGAGATCTCCGCCACGCCCAAGGTGGCGGGCAGCCTGAAGGCGGCGCCGCTCCAGCCCCTGGACGCGCCCCCCTCTTTGGTGAAGAACGTCGGCACGATCCTCGACCGGATGAAGCTGGCGACGCGCGAACAGAAGGAGGACCTCACCCTCCGCCTGGGCAGCCTCGGCGAGCAGTCCGCGCCCTACCTGGCCAGCCTGATCGACACGCTTCCCAGCGAGGACCTCAAGGAGCGGGTGGCCGCGGCGGTCATCCAGATGAAGGATCCGGCCGCCCTCCCGGTCGCCGTGCGCCTCCTGGACAGCGGCTCGACCTCGGTCCGGCTCAAGGGGATCCGGATCATCGGCACCACCGGGGACGGCGACTACGCCCGCCACCTCACGGCCCTGGTCCAGGATGAACAGCCCGACATCCGCGCGGCCGCCATCCACGCCATGCAGCTGCTGGGCGACCTCGACACCTTCGAGGGCCTGGGCTACGCCGTCTGGGATGCCGATGCCGGCGTGCGCCTGGCGGCGATCACCGCCGTCCTGGAACTCGGACGCAAGCACAACCGGATGGCCCGCGCGGTCGAGATGCTGGCGGAGGGCCTGCAGCGCGCGTCCGGCCGCGGGATCACGGATCTCCTCTCGGCCCTGAGCCGGGCGGGGGCCAAGGAAAGCTGGAGGGCGGCCGCGCCCTTCCTCAGGGACCCCGAGGTCCAGATCCGGCTG
Organism: uncultured Planctomycetales bacterium; assembly: GCA_964619955.1. Lineage (GTDB taxonomy): Bacteria > Planctomycetota > MHYJ01 > MHYJ01 > JACPRB01 > JACQFK01. Next base: position 7,815 of record CAZUJF010000006.1, on the reverse strand, counting down.
GCGGCGGCCAGGACCCTCGCGCTGCTGGCGCACCCGGAGTCCGAGCGCGACGTGGTCGACCAGCTCTCCCAGGAGGACGACAAGCGGGTCAAGATCGAGCTCGCCGTGGCGATCCGCAATCTCCGGAGCTTCGACGCCATCGAGACCCTGATCACCTGGCTCCGCGGGGAGGACGAGGATCTCAAGCGGGCGGCGGTGGGCGCCCTCCAGGGCGTCAGCAAGCTGGACTACGGATTCGACGCGGCGCGCTGGGAAACCTGGTGGTCCCAGTCCCGCCCGAAGTAGGCAGGCCAAAAAAAAAACAGACGGGGGGTTTTTTTTGAACCCCGAGATGCGGA
>CAZUJF010000006.1:0-7467 GCA_964619955.1 uncultured Planctomycetales bacterium | reverse complement strand
CGCCCGGGCGCCTTGCAAAACCTTATTCCCCCCGGCCCTCGCGTCGCCGCCCGCACAACAAAAAAAACCCCCGTCTGTTTTTTTGCACCCCTTACTGGCGCAGGGCGGCCAGGCGCTTCCGGGCGTCCGCTTCCTGCGGCCAGCCCGCCGGAGCCACCCTCAGCGCCTCGCTGAACGCGTTGATCGCGGAGTCCCGCTCCCCCAGCCCCGTCAGGATCACGCCCATCCAATACCGGGCCACGGCATCCTCGCGGCGCAGCCGCAGCGCAGGCTCCAGACACAGGCGCGCCTCGGTCCAGCGTCCCAGCTCCAGAGCCGACAGCGCGGCGGCCATCCAGAGCACGTCGTCGTTCCGGTTCCGATCCCCGCACCCGGCGGTTTCCGCCAAGGCCTTCTCCCAGTCCCCCTTCGCGAAGGCGAGCAGGGCCGGCGCGGGATCCCCGACCCTGGAGTCGCGCGCCCGCTCCAGATCGGGAAGCGCGCGCGCCCGCCAGTCCAGGTCCCGCCTCCCCTCGAAGTGCCTCCGCAGCGCCGCCCGGGCCAGGCCCAGATGCGCGGCGGGCAGCGGGACCGCGGCGCGGAACGCGGCCTCGGCGGCCTCCCCGCGCCCCAGCAGCTCCAGACAGCGCCCCATCCCGAGCGACGCCTCCGGCAGGGCCCCGCCCCCCAGCCCCAGCGCCCGCTCGAACGCCTCCATCGCCTTCGACGTCGACGCTTCGTAGTCGCGCGGCCCCGCCTGGGCATCCCCCCGCTGCTGCTCCGCCCGGAGCAGCTCCCGCTCCCCCTCCGCCAGCGGAGCCAGCAGCGCCCGCTGCTGCCGGGAGGGGTCGCTGCGCCAGATCACGATCCCGGTCACGACCCAGGGCAGGATTCCGACGACGATCGCCGCCGCGAGCGCCCGCTTGGAAACCGCCTTCGGGGCCCCCCCCTTGAGAAACGCCTCGAGATCGGCCGCCACGGCGGCCATGCTGGCCGGGCGCCGGGCCCGGTCCCGCTCCATCGCCTTCGCCATGAGCCGGTGCAATTGCGGCGGCACCCCGGGAATCGGCGCCGCCCCGCCCTTCAAGACCCGCTCCCCGATCTCATCCGGCGTGCGGCCGCTGAAGGGCGGCCGCCCCGACAGGAGATGATAGAGCGTGACGCCCAGGGAGTAGATGTCGGTCCGGGTGTCCAGGCCGTCGCCGCGGATCTGCTCGGGACTGGCGTACTCCGGGGTCCCCGACACGGCCCAGCGGGACGTGCCCGCCTCCGCCATCAGCGCGAGGCCGAAATCGGCCAGCAGCACCCGGCCGGACGAGTCGATCAGGAGATTCGCCGGTTTCACGTCCCGATGGATGACCCCCCGCTGGTGCGCGTGATCCAGGGCGCAGGCCGCCTCGTACGCGATCCGCGCCGCCTCGCGCGCCGGGAGGGGCGGACGGATCGGACTCCCCTCCACCAGCGGCATCACCAGGTAGGCTCGGCCCTGGTGCTCCCCGCGTTCGTAGATGGGCACGATGTTCGGATGGGAAAGGCCGGCGGCCATGCGTCCCTCGCGCTCGATGCGCTGCCCGGAATGGCCGATGCCCGCCTTGAGGAACTTCAGCGCCACCCAGCGGCCCAGGGAGCGGTCCCAGCCCTTCCACACTTCCGCCATGCCCCCGCTGCCCAGGAAGGACACGAGCACGTACTGCCCCAGGATCCGGGAGGGATCCGCCGACGCCTCCGCCACCTCGGGCGGCTGCGCCGGATGCCGGAGCCGGAGCACGTCCTCGGCCTTGAGCAGCCCCCGGGCGACCAGGATCTCGTCCAGCGCCTTCCCGGTCTTGTCCTGCTCCGTCACGCACTCCTGGAGCTGGTCCGGGCCGATCAGGCCCTCCGCCAGGGCGCGGTCGGCCACCGGCCCCCCGGCGGAGGGCGCGAGGAAGCGGGACAGACCCTTGAAGGCCTTGGGATCCAGTTTCATCGCCAGCCCTGGAAGAGCAGGTCCAGTTCGCGGGCGATCTCCGTGTCGTCCTGCACGTACTCCCGGATCTCGTCCGTCACGAGCCGCCGGAGCGCGGCGCGGGCGTCCTGGAGGAAATGGCCCACCTGCGCCTCCGTGCATTTCAGCTCGCGGGCGATGTCGCGCACGGACGCCTCCTCGAGGTGGAAGCGGCGGAACGCCATGAAGACCTCGAATTTGACGCGGTCGGAGAGCCGCTGGATCGACCGCTCGAGGATCTCCCGGGCCCACTGGGACTCGAAGGCCGCCTCCGGATCCGAGGTCGCGGGGCCCCAGCCCTCGTCCGCCGCCTCGTTCATGGAGACGATGACCTTGTCCCCGCCCCGCTTCCGGGCCTGCCCGGCGCGGGACTCGTTGCTGAGGAAGTTCTTCAGGGACACCATGAGCAGTTTCCGGAAGTTGCCGCGCTCGGGGTCGGCCCGGAGCAGCAGGTCGCCTTCGAGGACGTGGGCGAAGAACGCCTGGGTCAGATCCTTCGCGTCCTCGTTGGAGCGTTTCCAGGCGATGCGGACGTATTTGTACACGGGCCGCCAGTAGGCCCCGATCATCTTGTTGAGGTACTCCTGGACGCGGGGGTCCTGGGGGTCCTTGAGCCGTGCGAGCAGACTCCAGGCGGTGGGCGGAAACTGGCTTTCCCCCTCCCGGATGGCGGTGTCCTGCCCCCCGGCCATGCGATTCCCTCCCTTGGAGACCGTTCAAGTATACCCTCATTGTCCTTTGCAATTGAGGCTCCGGAGCGATACAATTTTTAATGCACTCGGGAAGTCGGAATATCGACGCGATACGTTCGAGAGGTGCGGGATGAGTTTCATGATTTCGGCGGCCGGTCTGCTGTTCCTGTCCCTGGCGCCGCAAAGCGACTGGACGGAGAGCAAATTCCACCGGGTGCATCTCCGGAACGGAAATTTCATCGATGGCCAGCTGCTGAAGGATCTTCCCAGCGAGGTCCTGCTCAAGATCGACACCGGGGAGATGGTGATCCGCCGGGACCAGATCAACCGCATCGAATTCATCAAGATGCGGAGCGTGAACGAGCGCCCGGTCGTCAAAACACCGGTCAAGAACCCCGTGACGACGCCCGGCAAGACCGCCGAACCCACCCCGCTTCCGGACGTCAAGTCGCCCCCCGACATCCAGCGCAAGGTCAACGACGTGCTGATGAAGTACAAGGCCGACAAGAATCCCGAAAAGGGCGCCCTCCCCACCGAGGAGCTCGCCGCGCTCGGCGAAGAGGCGGCCGTGTATCTGGCGACGATCCTGCCCAAGCTGGATGTCGCGCTTCAGCAGCCCGCGGCGCTCGCCCTGGGCACGTTGAAGTCCCCCAAAGCGGCCCTCGTCTTGGCGGAGCAGACCCGCCATCAGAACCCGGATGTGCGTCTCAACGCCGTCCAGGCGATCGGAAGCATGGGGGACGACGAGAAGACCCGCCACCTGCGGCCCCTGCTTCGCGACCCGGACCCCGCCGTGCGACGGCTGGTGATCAATCTGGTGAGTTCCCTTGAGGACCGCGATTGGTTCGACGCGATCAGCGAGCTCTGCGGGGATCCCGTCAAGGAAGTGCGGAACCCGGCCCTCTCCATGGCGAGCAACCTGGCGACGAAGCATGATCTCAAGGAAAACTTCATCCGCATCCTCGTCGGCAATCTCGGGGCCACGGTCGCGGGGGTTCGCGCGGATTCGGCCTCCACGTTGGGCGGGGTCGGCAAAGCCGACCATTGGACCTCCCTCGCCCCGCTCCTGCGGGACAGCGACGCCGGGGTCCGAGCCGCCACGGCGCTGGCGCTGTCCAATATCGGCGCCGTCGCCGCTGGCCCGGACATCGTGGCCCAGCTGTCCCTGGAGCGCGACCATTGGACTCGCATCTATCTGGCCGGGGCGTGCCAGCGGATGAAACTGAATGCGGCCATCGATCCCCTGATCACCTGGCTCAGCGACTCCGACACGGAAATCCGGAGCGCCGCCGGGGTGTCGCTGCAAGGTATTACCGGAGAACGCTTTGGAACGGACCTGGAAAAGTGGCAGGCCTGGTTCGAGCGGTCCAAGAGCAAATAGGCCCCGGCCCATCCCGCATACATTTTCGAACTTATTCTCCGCTGATTCCCTGCCTCATCGGGTACATGGGGGCAGATGCACACCCCATCCTTGGGAGGACACATGCTGGCTCGCCGCCGTTCTGAAACCGGATTCTCGCTCGTAGAGGTCATCATCGCCATGGGGATCACCGGCGCCGCACTCTTCGGGCTGGTGTCGGTCATCGCGTACAGTACCCGCAGCAATATGGCTGCCCGGGAGAACGCCACCGCGCTGAGGGCTGCGGAAAAGAAGATCGAGACCATGAAGGCCACCATCTTCGCGGATATTTTCAAAGAATACAGCGCCGTGGGCAAGAGCACGTTTTCCGTCCCCGAGTTGGACTCAACCATCAAGGATGCGAAGGGTTTGACGGAGGCCGATCGGCGCAAGATCGAGATCCTTAAGCCCCAGGCCGTCGGGATGCCCGTCGGATCGATCAAATTCCCCGTGGATGCCGCCAATCAACTCCTGGAAACGGAGACCGGCCTCCTGATGGACAACAAGACCGACTTGGGGGTCGTGGTGGATCTGGATCTGGACGGGGATGGAGTGGTGGAAACCAAAGCCTCCCCCCCGCAAAACAAGGCCTCGACCTACATCGTTCTCCCCGTAAAGATCGAAATCAACTGGAAGGGCGTCATGGGCAACCGTCAGTTGGTTTTCCACCACCTGTTCATGAAGAAATGAAGCCTATGAACATCCCCCGACCCACGCAAAGACAGGCGGGCCTCAGCATCCTGGAGGTCCTGATCGCCTCCCTCATTCTGGCGGCGATCCTGGCCATCACCTTCTCGATCCTGGCCAGTTCCTCCGCCCACGTGGAAACGACCCAGATCACCCTGAAACTGGAAAGCGACGCCCGGGAAGCGCTCAATCTGATCATCAAGGATCTTCGGGAGTCCAAATTCTCCTTCGTCAGGACGGGCAGCCTGACCGAACTCAAGGGCGGCGCGGCCTCGGCCGTGATCGTCGCCGACGGGAAGATACACCCGGGCATCGAATTCCGGCTGCCTGGGTTGAAGACGGATCTGGAGGCCTACGGCAAAGGGGCGGACCGGATTTTCACCCGAAAGGTGAGCTATTACTGGGAGCTGGATGTCAACGAGAAGTCCGGAGTAGCCAACAAGGACGACGACAACAATGGGCTGACGGACGAAGGGGTCCTGGTCAAAAGGGAAATGATGGTGGATGGGACGGGAGCCGAGATTTCGACTACCCTGTTTCCGACCCCCAAGTACACCCGGATCTGCTCCAATCTCATGACCGTCGATCTCACAAAGACGGAATTCGGCCTGGAGTTTTCGGCCCCCCCCCCTCTCGGCACCCCGCCCCCTCTCCCGAGCACGATTTCGATCAAGTTGCGTCTGGAAAAGACGAACCCCAAGAACCGGAAATTGCCCACCCTGACCAAGACCGTTGAAGGTTCCGTTGATTTGAGGAATTGAGCCATGAACAAAAGACATTCCGAGCGTGGAAGTGCGCTGATCATCGTTACCGTCATCTCCCTGATCCTCATGGGGATCAGCGGGGCCTACATGACGCTCAGTTATTTGAATACGCGGAAGACCGAGCAAGAGGTGCACGCCGTCCAGGCGCTCTTCATTGCGGACACCGCCGCCAAACTGATGGTCCACTCCATCAATTACCCCAAGCCCGGTGGGGCCACCGTCCCCACCGCCGTCAATGTGGCTCAAAAGAACTCGGGCGGCACCTACATCATCCCGACCAAAGACCCGAGAGTGCAACCCAAGGACTATGCGGCCGCGCCTTTCCTTCTCGTGAACTACGGCGCCAATGGCGTGGACGACAACAAGGACGGCAAGAAGGATGTTGACGACAAATTCGAACAGCAATTCTACCAGTTTCAGGCTTGGGGGACCTTTGCCGGAGTCACCCGAAAGGTGGAGGTCCTCCTGAGCCACACCCCGGGCGATGTCTACTGGAACGCCGTTTTCGCGGGAAACAGCAGAGGGGACAAATACACGCTCTCCTTCAATGACGGCGATGTGATTGAAGGAGACATCTATACCGGAGGAAGCTTTGACGCCAGTTCCGGTGCGAAGCTCTTGGGTGACAACGGGGTGGATCCCGGCAAGATCACCTACAACGAGTCCAACTTCTCCACCCTGAGCGGCCCCACATTCGAGAAGGGGTCCCAGGAAGCCTTGGATCTGCGCGTGGACGCGGCGGGCGTCAGCGAATGGCAGAAGAAAGCGGAGGCTCTGCGGAGCGGCACCCGTCGGGACTCCGACGGCGTCGCCTACATCGATGTGGCGTACGACCTCGCCAAGAAGGGGTCCACCGGCAATTTCAAGGGCAGCAACGGCGTGCAGATCACGGACAAGAACGAACCCGCCCATATGTTCCGCAAGGATCCCACGAACAACGGGGGCGTCACGAACCGCACGGAATCCTACGAGTACACCCCGAAGGCCTCCGGCCGGAGCGATTACTATTTCGAAGACCCGACGGGAACGACGCAAACCGGCCTGACCCCGGTCAACGGGGACACGACCGCGCAAGGCGTGAACGTCTCCCCCAACGGCAACGATGCAGTCTACTTCATCGACGGCAACATGCGCGTCTCGGGCGAGGCCTACAAGAGCTACAAGTTCGTCAAGCCGTCGGGCATGACGAACATGAAGGCGACCATGGTCGTCAAGGGCAACGTGAGCTTCACGGACAACATGCTCCTCCCCGGGGCCTTTGAGAGCAAGAACGACGCCCTGGCCATCATCGCGCTGGTCGACCCCGACTTCCCGAACACGACGGCCGCCGACTTCCAGAAGGCGGGCAGCACGCCCCTGACCAGTGCTTCCGGCCTCACGATCGACCAGTTTGTGGCGAACTACAACAAAAAGGCCGCTGAAGTACGGAAGAGCGGAAAGGTCTATCCGGACATCGATCTCAGCAAAGGTGAATACGAGCGCGCTTCCCAGGAGTACAACAAGGCTTACGGGAGCGGCAACGTCTTCTTCGGCGACCCCGGCAGCGGCACGGTGGAACACTTCGAAGCCTTCATGTACGCCGAGAACAATTTCTACGCCACCAACCTCAACACCACCACGGCCTCGGGCGGCACGCAGAAGGTCGAGATCTTCGGCAACATGACGGCAGGGAACCAGGTCAAGATCGTCCGCGACACGAGCACCGGTTACGTCCCCCTGAGCGTCACGCTCGACACCGTCATCCGGGACGGGACCCTGAGACCCCCCGCCCTTCCCTCGACACCCGCTACCGCGGCCGTGCCCTGGACCATCGCCTCCTGGAAACAGGTTCCGTAAAGTACTTATCGACACGCTCTCAGGAGGGCCCCCTTCCGGACGGGAGGGGGCCCTTCGTGTTTCCAGGGGACGCAGGAATTGCCCGGGAGCCGAAGACAGTAGCCGGTAATCCCTTCGCGACGAGTG
>CAZUJF010000005.1:0-216939 GCA_964619955.1 uncultured Planctomycetales bacterium | reverse complement strand
TCTGGCTTTTTTTCCTCCGGTCAGGGCCGGCGGACCTCGCCCAGGTCGTGAACCCGGGCGTCGGCGGACAGCGTGAATTCATCCCCGAGCCGCCCGCCGTCCGAATGCGCGTACAAGCGCCAGGGACCCGCGGGCACCCGGGCGATCTCGAAGCGTCCGTCGGGGCCCGTCCGGTCCGCCAGCCAGCGGTAGGCGTTCGCCATCCGCAGATACCCGGGCCACGACACATGCACCCACTCCCCCGCGAGCGGCGCGCCCTTCCCGTCCACGAGCCGCCCCTTCAGCACCGCCCCGGGTGAAAGCACCGCCTCGAGCCGCAGGGCCGTGCCGGACTCCGCCTTGACGTCGCGCAGCACGGCGACCCCCGCATCCGCCAGCACCACCAGCGTGTTGAGGCCCGGTCGGACCTTCGCCGCGCTCCCGCTCCAGAAGCCCTGCACCAGATCCCGGTGCGGCCAGGTGCCCACGACGAAGCCCGGCACGGCCGCCCCCTCCGCCGTTCGCACCGTCAGCGGACAGGTGAACGGCTCCGCCTCCCGCGTCATCCGGATCGAAAGCCCCTCGCGCGGAGCCTTCACGTCCGGCACCACGGTGATGGGATACGAGCCGGTGCGGACCACCAGACTGTACGGCCCCTCGTCGAGGGCGCGCAGCACGAAGGGCACGCGGCCGCTCCCGGCCACGCCGCTGCCGCCGCGGGTCATGTCCATGTCGAGCATCGCCGCCCCCCACAGCTCGACGATGCACTGCTCCTTGCCCGCCGCGGCGCGGTCCTCGAGCAGCACCTCGCCCGAAATCACCCGGTGCGGCAGCGGCTCCAGCTCCACGAGATGGCGGCGCGACTCCCCCGGCTTGAGGTCCCGCACGACGCCCCCGCTCTTGATCCGGTGGACGCGGCTGAGCGGCGTCAGCCGCAGCTCGACGGAAGGCGTGGTGAACTCCGCGAAATCCCCGCCGACGAACGGGATCTTCTCGCTCCAGGGACGGGGCGCCGTGCCGGGCGGCGCGGGCCAGTGTCCCTCCACGAGAAAACCCCGCTCGCGGAAATGGAAATCCGAACCCGGAAGACCCTTCGCGTCGAGCCGCAGCTTGGCCGCCGGACGATGGACGACGAAGTCGACGGAGCGGACGTCGTCCATGACCAGCCGGTTCCGCGGCAGGGCGTAGTGCTCCGTCTTTTCCGAGATGCCCACCCAGCCGGTGAAGCCCTCGAAGCGGCAGCGTCCCGTCGCATCCGTGCGCCGCACCCGCCAGCGCGCGGAGAGATCGGGCGTGTGGGGTTCGGGATCGAAGTTGAAATAGGCCCAGCGGGAGGACAGCTGCATGCTGTCGACTCCGGCGGCATCGAACCCGTCCGAAAAGAAATAGCGGGGCGAGGGGATGGCGACCACCGGCACTCCCGCGGCGGGGGCGCCGCTCGACTCCAGAACCCGGACCTCCAGCGGCGGGGGCGGCAGCAGCGAAAGCTCCAGCTCACGCTCCCCGTCCAGCGGAATCGCGAAATAGGCGACCGCGAGGGCTTTTTGGGGATCGTGGAAGCCCTCCTGATCCGCCCCCTCGAACGCGGGCCGGGGGCCGTCCCGGACCAGGACCAGCCGGTACGCGGGATGTTTCGTGGGGCCGAACTTGAGCTTCCACTCGCGGGGATGGTCGACCTCCTCGTGCCAGCGGAGCGTGCGACGCTCATTCGGAGACAGCTTCTCGACCCGGGTCACCCCTTCCCGGCTCAGCAGCGCCCAGATAGGGTCCCCGCTCCCGGACCGGACGGTCAAATGCAAAATGCCGCTGAGCGGCTTGAACACCCCCGGGTTCCGGGGCGGCGGCGGAGCGGACGGCTTCCCGCAGCCTGCGACGGCGACGAGCAACAGGGCGAGAAGGGGCCGGACCATGAGCGCCATCCTACCTTTTTCAACACCAGCCTACCCAAGGACGGGGCCGTGGGCTATACTCCCCCTCGGGGTCCGGTAGGGGAATTTTCATGGAAAAACACTGCGGCAACCATCCGGAATCCTTGGCAGTGGCTTCGTGCAAAGCCTGCTCGAGGTCCGTCTGCCTCATGTGCGTCACCGACGAGAAGGAGGGCACCTTCTGCTCCTCCGAATGCCACCAGGCGTTCGTCAGCGGCGTTCCGGTGGCGCAGCCCGCGGGCGCGGCGGCCGCCTCGGGGGACGACGCCCTCTCCTCGATCTTCGACGCGGAACCGGCCCCCTCCAGCAACCTGAATCTGCCGCCCTCGGACGGACCCGAACCCATCGTCGCCGAAGGCACCAAATGGCGGCCGATCGGCGCCAAGTGCGAGAACCACGGCGACACGGACGCGGTGGCCAACTGCGACCGCTGCGGCAAGGCGGTCTGCCCGCTCTGCCTGCTGGAAGCCGCCGCGGGCACCTTCTGCTCCAGCGACTGCATGTCGGGAACGGCGCAGCCGGCGGCCGCCGAGCAGGAAGCCCTTCAGGCGCCGCCCGTCCCGGTCCCGGCCGCCCCCGCGGCCCCCCAGCCGCAGCGACGCGCCCAGCCGGTCAACGTCATGGCCACGGGCCGCGCGCAGAAGAAGAGCGGCGGCGGAATGGCGGCGGCGGTCATCTTCCTGCTGCTCGGCGCGGGCGGATACTTCGGCTGGGACTACTACGAAAAGAACCTCGCGCCCAAGCCGGTGGAGCCGCCTCCCGTGGTCGTCGTGGAGCCGCCCAAGCCGGTGGTCCAGCCTCCCAAACCGGTCGTGGAACCGCCCAAGCCGGCGGTTCAGCCCCCCAAACCGGTCGTGGAGCCGCCCAAGCCGGTGGTTCAGCCCCCGAAACCGGTCGTCCAGCCGCCGAAGCCCGTGACGCCGGTCGCCGTCACCGAGCCGGTGAAGAAGCCGGTGAAGAAGGAACCGCCCCGGCCCCGTCCCGCCAAATTCTTCAATCCCTGGGGCGCCGAAGACGTGGGCACCTGGTACCGCATCCGCACGGACCAGAACGGCGCCACGACCTACACGGACACGGGCGTCAAGGCCAAAGGCGACGGCTTCACCGTCCTGCAGATCCAGGTCTGCAAGGACGGACAGGCGGGCCCGGTGACCGAACAGAAAGTCGAGCCCCAGGTGGTCTTCCTCAGCGGGGAGCAATCCTTCACGTACAACGACCGGCCCTTCCTCACGGAAATCCGCCAGTACGGGCAGGATCCCGAAGCCCCGAAAGTCTGGAGCCTGCTGCAGGGCCAGAACTTCGGCGCCGTGATCCAGGCGGAGACGCCCCAGGGACTGCTGACCGCCCGGCGCGTCTGGGAGCACACCCTCCGGATCAACCAGCGCTCCTTCGAATGCCTCGTGGTGGAGGCGACGATCGAGAAGAACGCCGCCGTCGTGTCGACCGTGAAGACCTGGTTCTCGCCCCAGGTGCCCATGGGATTCGTCCGCGAGGAACGGGCGGGCCAGGTCAGGTCGGTCGTCGCGTGGGGCATGGACTGGGCCCGGCGCCCCGCCTTCCCCACCCCGTGAGCGGCTTCAAGATCCTCCGCGTGCTCGCCAGCGTCCGCGTCCCCTCCCGCCGCGGCGGCGCCGACTACGAGATCACCCACGCGGAAATCCAGCGCTCCGGCCCCGTCGAGCAGGTGGTCTTCCTCCGGCAGGGCGAGGACGGCCTGATCGCCGTCGAGGATCTGGCGGCCGTCCACTCGGAATGGGCGCGCTTCGTCGCGGACGTGCTGCGCCGGCATCCGGAACTCGGAAGCCTCGATCCGGCCCCCGCGGGACCGGCCATCGCGGCCTCCGGAGGACGCCACGGAGTCCGGGGACGCATGTCGCTTCCGGGGGAGGCCGGCCCCGAGATCCAGATCTCGATGGGCCCCCGGCGCCGCATCGGCCCCGCCCCGGACGCCGCGCCGGCCGGGCCCGCGGCGCCCGAATCCTGGCACGTCCTGCGCTTCGCGATCTCCGACCCGCCCTCCGCGGACGAGATCGTCGAGGCGGCGAAGGCGCATCCCCGCGGCCTGGTCGTGGTGGCGCCCGCGCCGGTGGCCGCGCGCGCGGAAGCCTTCGTCTCGGGGTTGAAGAACGGCTCGGAAAGCGGACTGCCGACGTCGTTCAGCGCGCTCGTGATCGAACGCCGGGTCTCGGGACGCCCGGTGACCCACAAGCAGCTCCGGGCGGAGCTCGCCGGCGCGCTGATCCGCATCTCGGGGGATCTCAACTCGGTGGTCTGGATCCTGCCCGAATAGCGTCAGCGGGGGAACAGCGCGTCCAGCTCCTCCGCGTCCGGCCGCCGGCCGTACTCGCAAAGCTCGAAGGCTTCCGCATACGTCACCTTCGCGCCCGCCGCCTTGCCGTACCTCGCGACGAGCGGCGCGCGGAACCGCTCCGCGGTCGTCCTGAACCAGGCGTCCCAGTGCGCCCGCACGTCGCCCTTGCGCTTCGCCACCGCGGCCGCGTCCTTCGGATCCGGCACCAGGTCCGGCCCGCCGTTGCAGCCGCCCTCGTAGAACTGCGACACGAGCGCCTCGACGCAGGCGAATTTCTTCTCGACCACGCCGTCCACCGCCACCACGACGTCGGCCGAGAACGGGTTCGGCTTCTGGAAGTCGTCCTCGGAGAAGAGGAAGACGGGGTTCTTCACGAGGTGCGGGGTGTCGGGGCAGAAATACGGCACGGTCACCATGTAACCCGAATCCATCACCAGCTGCCCCACCGCCCGGTGATCCGGGTGGTAGTCGTTGGGACGATGGCTGATGACCACGTCCGCCCCCCACTCGCGGATCAGGCGGCAGATCGTCCGGCGGTTGTCCATCGACGTCGTCAGCTCCCCGTCGTGGATGTCGAGCACCTGCGTGGCGATCCCCAGGATCTTCGCGCAGGCCTGGACCTCCTTCAGGCGCCGCTTCGCGAGCGCGCCCCCCGCCGAGCCCCAGTGGCCGACGTCGCCGTTCGTGCAGGACACGAACTTCACCTTCGCGCCCGCCGCGGCCCACTTCGCCGCCGCGCCGCCTTCGCGCAGCTCGCAGTCGTCCGGGTGCGCCCCGAACGCGATGATCCGCAGGGACGCCGCCGGGTTCTTCGCCATCGTATCCCTCTACTTGATCCGGACGATCCGGTGGTTGTAGCTGTCCGTGACGTAGAGCGCCCCGTCGGGCCCCTGCATCACCCCGTGGGGGCGGCTCACCTCGAACTGCTCCGCGACGGAACCGGAGGCCCCCGCGCCCTTCCTCCCCGTCCCGCAGATCCGCAGCATCCGCCCGTCCTTCGGGCAGTACTTCCGGACGGTGTTCGTCTCCGCGTCGGCGATCAGGACGTTGTCCTCGTCGTCGATCGAGATGTGTTTGGGTCCGTTCATCTGCGCCTGCAGCGCGGGGCCGCCGTCGCCGGAGAGCCCCGCCTTCCCGGTCCCCGCCACCGTGCGGATCCGGCCCGCCGCATCCACCACCCTCAGCGCGTGGCCGCCGCGCTCCAGGACGTAGACGTTGCCCTTCGAATCGACGGCGACCGCGCGCGGATCCACGAGCGGCTGCGAGACCGCGGGCTCGCCGTCCTTCGGAAGCCCCTTCTGCCCGTTCCCCGCGACCGTGCTGATGAGCCCCGTCTTCAGGACGATCTTCCGGACGCGGCGGTTGTCCAGATCCGCCGCGTAGAGGTGCTCCTTCTTCGCATCGAAGGCGATGCAGTAGATGCCGCCCATGCCCGCCTTCACCGCGGGGCCGCCGTCCCCGGCGTGCGCCTTGTCCCCCGTGCCCGCGACGCGCACGACCCGGCCCGTCTTCGCCTCGATCTTACGCACGCAGTTGTTCCAGGTGTCCGCCACGTAGATGTCGCCCTCCGGACCCACCAGGAGATGGTGCGGCCCGTTGAACTCCGCGCGCAGCGCGGGGCCGCCGTCGCCCGACGAACCCTTTTTGCCCGTGCCCGCGACGGTCGTGACGGTCCCGTCCTTCGACAGCTTGCGCACGCGGTTGCCCGCCAGCTCGACGATGTACATCGCCCCCGCGACGTCGAAATCCACCCCGAACGGCTCGTTCAGCCGCACCTCGAGGGCCGGGGCGGCGTCTTCCGTCGAGCCCCCGCCCGCGATCACCGTGGCCTTCGCCTGGAGGAGCAGCGCCAGGGACAGGAGCGTCATCATGAGTTCGTGAATGATACGGAGCCGCCCTCCCGGGCGGCGCGGAAATCCGCCGCCGGGCCGCTATGATGGGCGGCGCGCATGACGGACGACGGCGTCGAACCCCTCGCCCCGCCCCGGCCGGGCGAATGGCGATTTGTCTTCAAGGAGCCCGTCCAGGACTTCGCAGGCTACACGGCCGGGAGCCCGAACCGGAAGACCGCGCGCAAGCGCATCCTCTACCTCCAGCCGCTCGGCGACGCCGGGGACCGCTACGCCTCGCTCCTGGAGCCCCTGAGGCGGCATTCCGAGCTCTATTTCCGGCTCGAGACCCGGATCCTTCCGGCGCTGCCGCTGCCCCGCAGCGCCCGGCGTCCGGAGCATCCCCGCCTGGAATCCACCCCGCTGCTCGACTTCCTTGCGGACCGCGCCCCGGACGACGCGTTGGTCAGCCTCGGCCTCTGTTCCGAGGATCTTTTCGCGCAGGACCTGCCTTATGTGTTCGGCGAAGGTGGCCTTCGGACGGGCAGCGCCGTGTGCTCCCTGCATCGCCATCGGACCCCCGACGCGAGGCTCCTGCTCCGGCGCGCGCTCAAACTCGTCTGCCATGAAACGGCGCACGGGCTCTCCCTGGCCCACTGTCAGCGGGCCCGCTGCCTGATGCAGGGGGCGAATTCGCTCGAGGAGCACGACCGCCACCCGCTGCACGTCTGCCCCGCGGACCTGGACAAGCTCCGCTGGAACTGCGGTTTCGAGGACCGCCCTCGATACCGCGGGCTCCTCGAGTACTACCGGCAGGCCGGCCTGGAGGAGGAGGCCGCCTGGGTTTCCGGCCGCTTGGACCGTCTTCCCTGACCCTTGGACGTATATATTAGGAAGGAGTAGGATGCTGGCGGGTACCCGGGGGTCGAACGTCGTCCTCCCGGAGCTCCGCGTCCTTCGAAAGAAAAGAGCCTCATGGGTCGAGAAATTTTCTATTGCTGGAAGTGCGCCAACCGGATCGAAAGCTCCGCTTTCGCGAAGAAGAAGGCCTTCCGCTACCAGGACAAGATCAGCTGCGACGAATGCGTCTTCGAACTCGTCGCCGACCTGAGCGCGGAGGAGCAGGAGCGCATCCTGGCGGGCGACGAGGCGGAGGCCGCCGAGGCGCCCACGCCGCGGCCGCGCAAATCCGGCACGGGCACGATCAAGCGCCTCGACCCCGAGGGGCTCGGCGGCGCCCGCAACACGGGGGCGATCCCGAGAAAGCGCACGGGCCAGACCGACCGCATCCCCAAGGTCGAAGGGCCCTCCAAGCGCATGACGCGCGGCATCCCCAAGGCCGAGCCCGGCGAGGAGATCGTGGAGGGCGAGGTCGTCGAGGGGGATCCCGCCGCGAAAAAGAGGAAGATCCTGATGCTCTCGGGCGTCGGCGGCGGCGCGCTGGTCCTCATCGTCGCCCTGATCCTGCTGTTCGCGGGCGGCAAGAAGAAACCCGCCCCGCCGGCGGCCACGACGGAGGTCACGGCGGCCAAGACCCCGAAGACGCCGGCCAAACCGAACGAACCCGGGCAGGCCGCCAAGACGGCGCTGCTCGAGGTGACGAATTTCGAGAAGAGCCAGCCCGAGGCCTGGGGCGAGCTCGTCAAGAAGTGGCGCGAGGTGGAGCAGCTCGCCAAGGGCACGGACCTCGCGGCCGACGCGCAGCATTCGATCGAGGTGCTCCTGGCCCGCCTGGAGAAGGCGGCCGCGGCGCTCGACGAGCAGGTCAAGCCGCAGTTCGGCGGCGAGGAGTTCAAGGCCGTGCTCGACACGCTGGCCGCCGAGCAGGCCAAACACGACGTGCCCGAATGGAAGGACGCGATCGCCCGGAAGATCGACCAGTACAAGGGCATCATGGCCGACCGCTGGCGGACCCTGAAGGCGAAGGCCGAGGAGGCCCGCGCGAACAACGAGGCCGCCGAGCTGGAAAAGCTCGCCGCCGTCGTGGGCAAATGGGCGCTGAAGGACTACATCGAGGAGTTCACCAAGATCGCCGCGGCGACCCCCGACGCCCCCGCGACGCCGGCCCGCCCGCCCGCCACGCCGGGCGCGAAGCCCGCCGTGAAGGCGGCCGTGAAGCCCGTCTTCTCCAAGCCGCTGTCCCCCGACATGCAGGCCTTCCTGCCCGGCTGGCAGCGCGCCGCGGGCATGGCCTTCAACCGGGACTACGACGGCGCCGTCGCCGAACTCGGCAAGGCCGCCAAGGCCGTGGATTCGGACGAGGTCCGCAAGGCCGCCTCGGAGGACGCCGACGCGATCCGCGCCGCCGGCGAGTTCCTCATGAACGAGCTGGTCAAGGCCGCCTCCGGCATCAAGAGGCTCTCGACGGTCACGGTCGAATACCTGCACGCGCCGGGCGTCTGGAAGGAGGTCACGGGACGCGCCGCCCGGGTCGATGCCGGCCGCCTGGAGCTGAAGATCACGATCACGGACGAGAAGGAGAAGAAGACGCGCGAGGAGATCCGCTTCGTCGAATTCGCGGACCTCAGCGCGGACACGCTGGGCTCCCTGCTCAAGGCGCAGAAGAAGTCGCTCGACAAGAAGGAGTCCCTCGCGATCGCGCTGCTCTGCTTCCTCGAGGGCGACCTCGAGGCGGGCCGCGGCTACGCCGGAGGACAGGCGGTCTCCGAGCGCTTCCTGGTCTGGTCGGGCGAGGCCCGCGAAGCCGCGCCCAAGAGCGGCGGGCGCGACCTCGAAGCCCGCGACCTTTTCCACCAGCACGACCTGGAATGGCGGAAGAAGGAGACCTGGGGCCCCGCCATGGAGAAGGCCAAGACGCTGATCAACGACTTCTCGACGGCCCGCATCGTCCGCGCCAACCAGGCCCTGCTCACGAAGCGCATGTCGACGGGGAAGGACTACACGTTCCTGCCCACGGACCTGAAGGCGCTGGGCGACTCGAACACCTTCCAGCTCAAGAAGGACGAACTCGTCTGGGTCACGTCCAAGGACATCGACTTCAACGAGAGCCTCAACAACTACGTCGACGCCGAGTTCTACGCGCTGCCCAACACCAAGTACCGGGCGTGGATCTACGTCGGCGGCTGCTGCCAGCCGGTCTTCGGCGCGCTCTACCAGACCACGGAAGGGGTCATCAACCACAAGGGCAAGGAGCAGGGGATCAACCCGGGCGACAACGTGGCGCCGCCGATCCCGATGGCGTCGAACCTCAAGAAGACGCACGAGGAGCACAAGCCCAAGGGCGCCAAGGAGAATCCGAAGACGCCCGCCCGCTGGGCCTGGATCTCGCTCCCGCTCCCCAGGGAGTACGCCTCGCCCGGGCCCAAGACGATCCGCCTGCTCACGGACCAGGCGGGCTTCGGGATCAAGTACGTGATCGTGTCGTCCACGCGCACGACGATGCCGGACGCCGCCGCGCAGAAGGAACTCGACGCGCAGGCCCAGGCGGCGCTGACGGCCGCCCCCGCCGACGCCCTCGGCCCCAAGGGGGCGCCCCAGGCGAAGGAGTGGCTCGTGATCGGGCCCTTCGACAACAAGCTCGGCCAGGCCGAGGAGCCGGAGAAGGACATCGACCCCAAGAAGGAGGTCAAGGGCAAGGGCGGCAACGTGAAGTGGAAGCGCTTCGACGCCGCCGTCACCGGGGCGAACGCCGTCCTCGAATGGAGCAAGGGGAAGACCTTCAATCCCACGGACAACAGCGCCGCGTACGCGCTGATCCACGTGAAGGCGCCGCAGTCGATGGATGCGCAGCTCATCCTCACGCACGACGACGGCGGCAAGGCCTGGGTCAACGGCACCCGGGTGCACGAGAACGACCGGACCGGAGGCTTCAAGGCCGACGAGTTCAAGATCCGCGTCAAGCTCGAGGAGGGCTGGAACCGGCTCCTGTTCAAGATCCGGAACGGAACCACCAACTTCGGACTCCAGGTGCGCCTCGTGGACGGCGCGGGCGGCCCCATCCCGGGGATCGAGTGGCACCCCTACGGGGACGCCCTCGCCCCCTGATCCTGCTTGCTTAAAACCCGCAAGTCGGGTTCACTGCCCTTCGACCTGAATGGGCAAGGGCATCGTCTACTGTCACGAGTGCGGCCGCAGCCTCCGCGAGGAGGAGTTCGAGAAGAGCCGCGCCCACTGGATCGAGAACGTCCCCTACTGCCTCGACTGCCGGACGCCCGACCCCACGCCCCCCACGGGCGTTCACGCAAAAGTGAAATCCAAGACCGCCACCGACCGCATCCCGGGCGCGCGCCGGAACCCGCGTCCGCATCCCGGAGCCTCCGCGAAATCGCCGCTGACGCTGATCCTGGCGGTCGCGGGCGGCGCCCTCTTCCTGCTCATCCTCATCGCCTTCGCCTTCAAACGCGGTCCCGGACGCTGATCGCTGGCCCGGCCCTCCCCCATCGGGTAGACTGTCGCCGCGAATGGGCCGGGAAATCGTCTACTGCCAGGGCTGCGGAAAACGCCTGACCGAAACGGACTTCGAGAAGCGCAAGGCGCAGTCCATCGGGCACCAGCACTTCTGCACGGACTGCCGTCCCCTGCCCCTGGAGGAGGCGCGCTCCCCGGCGTCGGGCACGCGGCGCCCCTCGGGCTCCCGGAATCCGCTGGCCACCCCGCGGACGCCGAGCCGCGCGATCGGCAGCCTCCCGCCGGGACCGAAGAAATCGCCCCTGACGCTGCTCTACGTGATCGGCGGGCTCGTGGCGCTGGTCCTGGCGATCGTCGTCGCGATGTCCTCCGGCAAGGCGGCCCCCGCTCCGTCCCCCGTCCCGCCCGTCCCGGGCCCCCGGACGGCGGACCGGGCCGCCCTGCTCCTGCAGGAGCTGGAGCGTTTCCTCGCCGGCCAGCCCGACCCGGAGATCGTGCTCGCGCGCGTGGACGCCGCCCGGCCGCAGCTCGCCGGGACCCCGCAGGAGGCGCGGCTGCGGCAGATCGAGGCGCAGGCGAAGGAGACCCTGCAAAAGCGGCTGCCCGTCGCGGTCGACCGCCTCACGCCGTTCCTGAAGGACATCCGCGCGGTCATCGACCGCGACGCGAACTTCACGCGCCGGAACGACGTGTTCTCCATGCTGGACGCGGCGGCGAAGATCGCGGGGGACCGCTCGGGCGAGGTCGTCCGGCTCCGGGTGGACTACGAGCAGAAGCTGAAGCTCGGGGAGGCCCCGAAGGACCTCGTCCTGCTCCCCGGCGCGGCGCGGCTCTCAGGGCCGACGCTGCATGTCGCGCAGAGCGGCGGCCAGCCGATCCTCGCGGGCTTCAACAGCCTTGACTGCATCGCCGAATGGACGCTGGAGGTGCCGCGCACGGGGTCCTGGAAGGTGAGCCTGACGCAGGCGGTGGACAACGGCGCCGGCGGCGAGTACGCGCTCGTCTGCGGGCCCGAGCAGCTCCGGGGCAGGTCGGAGGGCACGGGCAGCTGGGACGCCTTCGTCACGCGGGAGCCGGGCCGGATCCGGCTGCCGCAGGGAACGGTCACGCTGGTGCTCAAGCCGCTCGCGAACAGGGGCGGCCTCATGAACCTCCGCGAGCTGAAGCTCGCCTGGGCGGGGGATTAGATCACGAGCGGATAGCGAGCTGCCTACTTCCTCGATCCCAGAAGGAAATTCATCCCTTCCCAAAAGAGGAGCTTGAACTCCCCCTCGAGCTGAACAAGGAGGATGTGGCATCCTTGGTGGTCTAAGAACAGGAAGTGACGTGGATCTCCTGCGGTTGTCCTTCGAAGCTCGTCATCGATCAGCCCCCCTTTGCTGACGGGTCTTAACCAAGAAGCATCCATGTGAGAGGTGAAGCGCTGAAGATGGGAATTGAGGATGATCTCCATCGCGGCATCGGAATAGGAGAAGTCACCCATATGCGACAAGCGACCCTCTTTCATGTACATGATTGCCGCATCCTGTGTGGTCAGGTTGGGGTACACCTTCATTGGATAGATGTGCCTCTTGACGCGCTCGTAATCCCTATTCCTCGAGCAGTCTAGAATGGCGCGCAGGAGCTTTTCGGGGGTATCCGCCCTGGACCCACCCGCCACGCGGACCTCGTGGCAGGCACTCAGGAGAATTCCCCAAACGGCTGCAACAAGAATGCACAGCCCCACGCGAAAGGCCAACTTGAGAACCCTAAACTGGCGCTTTAGGAAACTCAATTCCCCTTCGCCTCCCCTCAGATCACCCGCTCGTAGCGCTCGAGGGGGAGCTCCCAGACGCGCACGCCGCAGTAGCGGCCGCCCTCGGGGCAGTAGGGCTTCGCGCCGGAGGTCTTCCGCATCCCGCAGGGCGCCGTGAGGTGCCGCGCGATCGCGGGATGCACCTCCGACACCTGGCGCACCTCCTCCACGCAGCAGCGCCAGATCTCCTCCTGCGCGAGATAGCAGAGCCGCGTGGTCCACTTGTGGTGCAGGTGCATCAGGTCCCCCGACTCCTCGAAGCGGATGGGGAACGCGTTGGGCAGCAGGTAGAGCGCCGACTCGAGGGGCGCGCCCGACTCGCGCAGCCGCCCGATGACCTTCCAGACCTTCGACATCAGGCCGTCGGCCAGGTCGCGCGCCTCGGGACAGAGATCGTAGACCGGCGGCAGCAGGTAGTCGGGACGGTCCGCCACGAACTGCGCCGCGAGCAGCGGACGCGAGCCCGGCACCATGCGGTGGCGCTGGTCCTGCGAATCCGCCGTGTGCGTCAGCTTCCGGCGGAACGTGTAGTGCGGATGGTTCATCGCGCGCGACAGCTTCGACATCGTCGTCAGCACCAGCGACTCGCCCAGCAGGCGGTTCTTCGCGGGGTTCATGACGGCGTCGATCGCGTCCGCGTCGGAAAGACGCTCCCGGGCGAGCCCCAGCACGCTGCGCACCGACTGCGCCATCACCGCCTCGGCGTTGACCTTCCAGTCGCAGAGCTTCGAGCGGTACGCGCCCAGCGACGCGTCGAACTCCTTCACGAACGCGGCCCCGCGGTCCTCCCCCGCCCCGCGGGTCTCCGTGAAGAGCCGGTATTCGAGCGTCTGCTCGAGGGGGACCGGGTCGTCCGCCTTCCTGAAGAACAGCGGGTCGAAGGCCTGGACGGCGTCGGCCATCTTGCGCACGACGAGGCGCGTTTCGTGGGGCGTGTCGAACTGGTCGCAGAGCTTCCGGTAGCGGTGCAGCGTGATGCCGGAGATCGTGTGATAGAGGTGCGCGTGCGTGGCGACGGGCAGGACGTAGCGCGCGGCCTCGAGGACGCGCTTGTGGATGGACGCCTCCCAGGCCTCCTTCCGGTTCCGCCGCCCCGGGTAGAGCTTGAAGTATTCCGCCTCGACCGGCGGCCCCAGCAGCTCGATGAGCCTGAAATACGCCTTCATCATGCGCTCGCAGGCGTCCACGTAGGCCTCGCGCGCGGCGCCCTCGAGGGGCGGCACGGCGAAGTTCTGCTTCTTCACCTCGACGTAGCGCTGGCTGACCTGCTCGGAGTTGTAGAAGGGGTGCGCGTGCAGGAAGCTCCAGATGAACTGGCGCGAAACCTTCTTGAGGGTGAACACGAAGGTCGGGTGCTGGATCGTGGTGTGGTGGCCCGCCTCGTAGATGCCGTCGTAGATCCGGTCGCGGAGCTCGCGGGACTTCTCGTCCCTGTCGACGTCCGCGGGCGTGATGACCTTCGAGTTGTAGCAGGTGCGCGCCGCCGCCACGGCGGTGTTGTAGGGGTCCGGGAGGGCGCTGAGGAGCTCGACCTCGGGCTCGGGATCGAAGATCACGCGCGGGATTATAGCAGGAGCCTCGCGGGGCGCATGCGCTTTGGTATCCTCGGGGGCATGCTGCTGATCGAATTGTCGATGTCCCCGATGGGCAGGGGCGTCTCCGTCTCCAAATGGGTGGCCCGCGCGCTCGAGGTCATCGACCGCAGCGGCCTGGACTACCGCCTCGGGCCCATGGGCACCTGCATCGAGGGCGAGTGGGACGAGGTCATGGCCGTGGTGAAGCGCTGCTGGAAGGCGCTGGGCCGCGACTGCCCCCGGATCACGTTCTCGATCAAGGCCGACTGGCGCCGGGGCGCGAAGGGCCGGCTGGACGGCAAGGTCCGGGCGGTGCAGAAACGGACGCGCCGCCGGCTGAGGACCTGAGCGATTATCCCGCCCTTCCCCGGCTGCATAAGTTAGACTTTCCTGCAGCTGCGGCGAGGGCCAACATGCGACTCGGGGGGATCGTCCTGGCGGCCGGACTCCTGTCCGGCTGCGTCCCGCACTTCGTGCGCAAGGGGATGGATTCCGATCTCCGTGTGGGCCTCCTGCGGGACGGGAGCGGGCACTTCGGGGGCGAGGACCTGCTCCGCCTCTTCACCCGGTACGAAGACCCGGACTGGAACCGGCCGCTCCCGCATTTCAAGAGCGTCGTCCAACGCAGCTCCCTCGAGAAGACCCGGGACTGCGACCTCATGGTCCGGCTTTGCTTCACCGGCACGGGGCCCGAGGACGTGATCCGCGCGGAGGTGCATTCCGCCTTCACGCTCGAAAAGATCGCCACGGTGGAATCCACCGTCGAGGAGGAGTTCCCCCCGGGCTTCGGCGGGATCGGCCTCCGGGTGCTGGAAGCCTTCCGTCCCGACTCGAAACTCTACGCCCGCATCATCACCGAACGCATGGGCTGTCCGGCCAATCACCTGCGGGGGCCGGCGGCGGGCACCCTGCAGCTTCAGGGGATCACCCACACGCTCCGGCGGGACTCGATCACGGAGGAATCCCCCGGGGAGATCCCGGCCTGGTACCTCATCCCCCAGGGGGAGCGCGCGAAACACTGGGTCATCCTGCGCAGCGGGAACCGGCTCACCCGGATCCGGGCCATGCCCGAGAACACCCTCCTGGCCCAGCTTTCCCCCGGGGGGGAGCCCGACGAGGAAGCCCGGGTCCGCGAGCTCTTCTGGCAGCTCGCCCGGTCCCGCGCCTGGGAACGGGCCGGCGATCTCCGCCTGTCGGCCAAGGCCGCCCTGGAGGCGAAGATCGCCGCGGCCGACGCATGGGAGAAGGGCTGGCGGGATGCCGGCCGGAGCGCAACCCTCCCCCAGAAACTGGCGGGCGTCTTCGGGGAGATCCTTCGGACCCCGGGCGCGCCGGAACCCGCGAAGCGCTATGCCTGCCGCGCGCTCCTGAGGCTCCCTCCGGAACCCCAGGGAACCGTGGCGGAGCAGGCCCGCTACTCGCTCGACCGGGCCTGCGCCTATTACTTCGCCGGATGCCCTCCCCGGTCGGCGGAGTCCCTGCGCAATGCGGGCTTCGGTCCCGACGCCGCGGGACTCCGGGAGCTGCTCCGCATCCTCGGGACCGACGCCTTCGCCCCCCTGCAGGGAGGCCTGCCGGAGTTCGCGGGCTACCGCGTCTCCGGTTGGCGCTGCAGCTCCGCTCCCGCGGATCCCGCCCTTCCCCGCCTGCTCCTCTGCCTCGTGTTCGAAGGTCCGGACGTCCTGCACACCTACTCGCTGACCCGCCGGCCCCTGGGGGACCGCGCGCGGCACTACCTGCACCGGACCGGGTTCGACGGGGAGTCGCTCGTCGGCATGTTCGGCGAGGAAGCCCCCCCGGACGCGGGAGTCCTGGAGCGCATCGCGGCCGACCTGCCCCGCCGGGAGGACGTCCCGGTTCCGGTCGCGGCGGCCCGGGAGGAAGGCCCGGCCCTGCCGGGGACCGCCACTCTTGAGATCGAGGGGGGCAGCGGCGCGATGGGCACGACGATCGAATTGAGGAAAGGGTCCCGGCTGCTCGCCGGACTCTGGTTCGAACCCGACCCCCGCAAACCCCTGCGGGAGATCGCGGTGCCGGCCGGAGCCTATCAGGTGCTCATCGAGACCGCCGGACGGAAAATCGTTCGCGACCTGACCCTCGAACTCAAGGGACGCTCCCGCCTTCCCCTGGAAACCCCCTGAACCGGAGATGCCCATGCTGCTGACGGGACTGCTCTGCCTGCTGCTGGGACAGGATCCCGCGCCGGCGCCCGCGCCGGGACCCGAGGAGGCCAAGGCGGCGGAAAGCCAGGCCATGCAGGAAAAGCTCGAGGAGCTGACCGGCGCCTTCGAGGGCGTGGTCGCGGAGCTGAAGGAGCGGATCCAGAAGGGCGTGCCCCCCTCCGTCGCCCTCGCCCAGCTCGAGAAGGAAACCGAGAAGGCGTTGGAAACGCCGGCCAAGGAGGCCCACCGAAAAACGCTGGAGACGGCCCTCCAGGTCCTGCGCGACGAAACCCTCCGGCCCCACCTCGTCAGGGAGGCCGGACGCCAGCGCATCCCCGAGTGGGCGATCGAGAAGGAACGGGGCTCCCGGCAGGCGGCGGATTTGTCCGGAATCGAGGCCTCGCATGAAGGCCTCCTTAAAGTTTGGGACAACGCCAAATCGGCCCCCGCGATGCCCGTCGTCCCCCGTCAGGGAACCCCCGCCTTCGGCATCCCTTCGAACCCGCGCCCGGGAACTTCGATGGAGGCGTGGGAGCGCCGACGGGCCGTCCAGGACAAACTCGAGAACCTGAAGCTGGACACGACCCGGCAGCGACAGGAGACCAGCGACGCGGTCCGGCTGGGACGGGAGGCGAGCCTGCATCGCAGCAAGATCGAACAGATCGAGCGCGAAGGCCGGAAAGAGGAGGAGGAACTGCCCGGGCGCGAAAAAGCCCTCTCCGAACTGGACGCCCAGATCGAACTGGCCCTCTTCCCCATCCGGAACGACATCGCCCGCCGGGACACGCTGGCCCGCCAGTACCAGGACCTCACGACGTCCCGCATCAACCAGATGCAGATCTTCACCGCCGACAAGAAGCGCGTCGACGCGATCCGCATCCAGGCGGATGCCATCGACCGGGAAATGAAGGCCGACCCCACGGCCTTCTACAACCGTCACACGGCGCAATGCCAGATCGTCCGCGAATGGGTGGAGGGCAATACCCGGAGGATCGACTACAGATATCTTCCCCACGACAAACTGATCGCCGAGGGCAACCAGCTGATCGCCCGGGGCAACGCCGCCTTCCAGGAGGCGGAGCGCCTCGAGCAGCAGATCAACGGGGTGAAGCCCCCGCTGGACGCCCTGAACGCCCGCCTGCGCGACCCCGAGGCGAAGGCGAAGCAGCTGAAGGCCCGCCGGGACGAGCTCAAGAAGTCCCTCGACCAGTACAAGGCGCAGGCCGCCGAACGCGCCCGCCTCAGGGACGGGTTGAAGGCGAAGCTGGAGGAGATCCGCGCCCGGCTCGACCAGGTCGTCGCCCGCCTCAAGGGGAAGCTCGAGGAGGCGGAGGCCTGGGTGCGCGACAGCCGCGAGTGGATCAGGCAGTTCCAGCAGTGATCACGGGGCGGCCAGAAGCTCCTTGAGCCGGACGATCTCCTTGACCTTCCCTTCCAGGTGCGTGGAAAGCCTCTCGACCGCCTTCAGATAGGCGTCGCTGTTCTTCTCCATCTGGAAGACCCGCGCGACCGCGAAGCCCTGCACCGTCACGTCGTAGGCGGAATCGACGATGGTCTTGGACAGGGAGGCGTAGACGGCCAGCTGGCTGTTGACCTTGAAGAGGGCCTGGAATTCCTTCCGTCCGATCAGCTCCGTCAGTTTGGAATAGGCCGTTTCGAGCTTTTTCTCCCGGTCCGAGCTTTCCTTGTTGAGCGTCATGAAGAGTTCGGTCGAAGACCGCGCATGCCCGATCAACTCCAGCCAGGTCTCGTCGCTCTCGAGGACCTTCTTCTGGTCCCGCAGCCGGCGCAGTTCTGCGTGCAGCTCCGCCGCCGGTTTCTTGGGTTTGATGCGGCGTCTGACCTTCGTGATCGCCCCGTCGACGTCCTCCAGCCTCGCCTTCCGCGAGAGCTCCAGGTAGGTCTGGAGGCCTTCCGCCGCGAAGAACCCGGCGCGCTCCAGCGACTCGCGCGAGGCCTCCTGCGACGCCTTCGTCCAGGCTTCCAGCTCGGCGTTTCCCTGGGTGATGGAGGTCTGGAGCCGCTTCAGCGCCGCCTGCGTCTGTTGAACGTCCCGGCGCAGCCCCTCCAGGGACTTTTCCAGCGCCGCACGCGCCTGGGCGATCGTCGCCGCATGGGCCAGGGCCCGCCCGGCATCCTCCGCAAACGGCGTCACTCCGCTCTCGAAGAGCGTCAGGACCCCCTCCATGAGCGGATTGAACTCGTCGTTGAAGGCCTTCTGGCGCTGCTCCAGGACGATGGCCTGCCCGTCCACGCGACCCTGCCAGATCTTGAGCCGCTCGAATTCGGCGCAGGGGCAGGCGTGTTTGCCCAGCATGGCGTGGGCCTGCACCCCCCGCGCCTGGTCCGTGCCGTCCTGTTTCTGGTCCTGAAACTCCTTCTGCAGCTTCTGCCGCAGCGGGAGCATGCGGGTCCACTCGGGCTGCAGGCCGGCCCGCTCCTGTTCCAGTCCGGCGTAGTCCGTCTCCAGGGATTTCCGCAGCTCCGCGGGGATTCCGGGGGCCTCCCGGACCTTCGCCGCCAGTGCCGCCGCCTTCTTCCAGGCCGGCTGCATCCTCAAATCGTCCGACGGGGGCTCCTGCGCGGACAGCACCAGGACCAGGCATCCGATGATCGGCGACAGATTCATGAACCGGCCTCCTTCAGGTGTCCTGCGGCCGCCTTCCTCGCGTTCTCCGCCACCAGCTTCCTCAATTCGGGCGGCTCCACGACGGTCGCGTAGGGGGCGTGGTAGAGCACCCAGCGGGCGACCTCGGAGATGCCCTGCACGCTCATCTTCAGGATCACGCGCCCGTCGGGCAGCTCCTCGATCCGCTGCGTCGGATGCCACTCGCGCTCGCGCACGGTGCGGGCCGCCTCCTTCGCGAACTCGATCTGGACCTTCTCCTGCTCCCCCTCCGAGTAGATGCCGAAGCTGCGGCCGAGATAGTTCTCCGGGTCGAAGTCCTTCGGCCGCTCGAAACGCTGCGACGTCGCCTTGATCGTGCGGATGCGGTCCACCCGCAGCGTGCGCACGGACTGCCGCAGGTCGCTCCAGCCGATCGTGTAGAGCTCGCCGCCGTAATAGGCGACGCAGTAGGGGGAGAACAGGTAGGTCTTCGACTCGTTCTCGCGGGACTGGTAGACCAGTTCGACCTTCACGTGCTCGAGGCAGGCCTTCGAGAGGCCGCTCACCGCGGCGGCGTGGCGGCGGTAGTCCTTGGACGGCGTCATCTTCGCGACGTGCGTGAAGACGAGGTCGCCGAAGTATTCGCGCTGCTTCTCGGTGAACGTCGCCTCGATCTTGGCGAGCAGGGACTCGAGGCCGTCCCGCAGCGGCGTGCCCCGGAAGGGCTGCAGCAGGTTCATGCAGAAGTAGAGCGAGAGCAGCTCGGTTTCCGCGTAGGGCTGGTCGGGCGCGCGGCGCATGCCCGGCGGCAGGCGCCAGGTCTTCGACTCCCCTCCCCCGCCGCCCTCCTTGATGAAGCGGTAGCCGGCGTCCTCGAGCATGTCCAGGTCGCGGTACAGCGTGCGCCGCGTGACGTCGAGCTCCTTGCAGAGCGCGGGGATCGTCTTGCCGTAGCGGGCGTGCTCGAAGAGCTTGATCAGCTTGAGGATGCGCAGGAGCTGGCGCCCCCGTTCCTTGCGTTTCATGGTCCCCCTCCGGCTCGGAGTTTACGGCATTCTTGTGACAGGATGGGTCCCATTATAAGCCGGGCCGGCATCCCGCGGAAGCGAAGCCGCCGGATCAGCCCCGTTTCGAGGGAAGGAGGCCCAGGCCGAGCGACAGGACCAAGCCGACGAGGAACGGCGCCGCGGTGATGAGGGCGAATTTCGAGTAGGCCGACCAGGCCGGGGAGACCACGAAGGTCTGCCGGTCGATGCCGCGCATGAGCCCGTACGAAAGCCCCGAGACCTTCTTCCCCCCGAACGGGGACCGGAACTCCGTGTAGGAGATGCTCAGCTGATCCGCCGGGGCCGCCGCGTCCGCCACCTCGCGGGGCGGATGGATCGGCTTCCCCGCCGCCCCCGCCTCGGCCTGCGCCGGGCAGCTGCAGGACAGCATGCCGTCGGGGACGACGTCCGGGGCCTTGTCGAAAACCACCCAGAGCGTGGGGCAGCCGGGATGGCTTCCCAGCTTCTCGCCGACGCTCCCGGAGTAGTCCCGATGATCCAGCCCCTTCGAGGCGAAGAGTCCGAGCACGACGCTGCCGACGATGCCCAGGAGAAACGCGGCGAGCTTCATGAGTTCAGGTCATTTCTTGGGCGGCGGGCCGCCCTTCGGATCCTTCGCCGGGGCCTCCAGCAGGCCCATCCCCTCGAACGCGGACGGGGCGAGCAGCCCGCTCCGGGCGTAGATGAACAGCTTGTCGCGGCTGTCCGTGATGTCCAGGTTGCGCATCGTGAGCTGGCCGATGCGGTCCAGCGGCGAGAACTCGCCCTGGCCGCTCTCCATCGTCAGCCGCTCCGGCTTGTACGTGAGGTTCGGGCTCTTCGTGTCGAGGATCGTGTAGTCGTTGCCGCGGCGCAGTTCGAGGCTGACCTCGCCCGTGACCGCCCGCGCCACCCAGCGCTGCAGCGTCTCGCGCAGCATGATCGCCTGCGGGTCGAACCAGCGGCCCTCGTAGAGCAGCCGGCCGAGGCGGCGGCCCATGTCGCGATACTGCTCGATCGTCCCCTCGTTGTGGATGCCCGTGATCAGCCGCTCGTAGGCGATGAAGAGGAGCGCCATCGCGGGCGCCTCGTAGATGCCCCGGCTCTTCGCCTCGATGATGCGGTTCTCGATCTGGTCGGACATGCCCAGGCCGTGCCGGCCGCCGATGGCGTTGGCCTCCAGCACCAGGGCCACCGGGTCGGCGAAGGTCTTTCCGTTGAGCGTCGTGGGGACGCCCTCCTGGAAGCCGACCGTCACGGTCTCGGCCTTGACGACGACGTCGTCGCGCCAGAACGCAACGCCCATGATGGGCGCCACGATCTTGATGCCCTTGTTCAGGTGCTCCAGGTCCTTGGCCTCGTGCGTCGCGCCCCAGATGTTGGAGTCGGTCGAGTAGGCCTTCTCCTTGCTCATCTTGTAGTTCAGGCCGGCCTTCTCGAGGAGTTCGGACATCTCCTTGCGGCCCCCCAGCTCCTTGATGAACTGCGCGTCGAGCCAGGGCTTGTAGATCCGCAGGGCCGGGTTGACCATCAGGCCGTAGCGGTAGAAGCGCTCGATGTCGTTGCCCTTGTACGTGGAGCCGTCGCCCCAGATGTGGACCTGGTCCTCCTTCATCGCGCCGACCAGCATCGTGCCGGTGACGGCGCGGCCCAGCGGCGTGGTGTTGAAGTAGGGCAGGCCGGCGGTGGTGATATGGAAGGCGCCGCACTGGAGCGCGGCGAAACCCTCGAGGACCAGCCGCAGACGGCAGTCGATGAGGCGGGCCTTCTCGGCCCCGTAGCCGAGCGCCTTCCTCGGGATCTCCTCGTAGTCCGACTCGTCGGGCTGCCCCAGGTTCGCGGTGTAGCAGTAGGGCACGGCGCCCTTCTGCCGCATCCAGTAGATCGCCGCGCTGGTGTCGAGGCCGCCTGAAAACGCGATCCCGACGGGCTCGCCGACCGGCAGCGACTGCAGAATCTTGCTCATGAACGCACCCAAATCATCCGAAAGGACCCCGAAAGCGCCGGGAGTATAACATGCGCGGCACGTTCAGGCCCGCGCCAGGTCCACCCCGCGGTTCGTCGTGCCGTACTTGACCAGCATGTTCGGCTTCTCCCAGGCCGGCAACGAGCGGGGGTTCTTCAGGTAGCCCAGGAAGCGCTCGAAGACCGCCGTGAAGTGCGCCTCGTGACCCTGACGGTGCACGTCCGGGATCTCCACCCGGAAATCCGGACCCGCATCGCGCAGCGCGATCCCCGCGAACCGCTTCTCCAGCTCCCCCACCCGCTTCGCGAGCGCCGCCTTGAGGTCCCCGCGGCGCGCGGCATCGTTCGGGACGACGTAGAGCTCGGGCTTGAAGTTCTGCTCCTTCGTCTGGCGCACCTCGATGCGGCTCTTCGTCCCGCGGTAGTACGCGTAATGGCGGTCGCCCTCGCTCATCGGCTGCTCGAAGTCCCAGAGGACGTTCAGCTTCACGTGCACCCCGCGCAGCGCGTAGCTCACGTCGGTGTTGCAGTAGTACGGCAGCGCGCCGCCGCTCAGCGCGCCCCGCAGGAAGTCCGGGAACTCCGCCTCGCCCGTCACCTTCCGGAAGCCCTCGAGCGGGATCAGCGTCGGTTTGCGGCCCGCCTGCAGCAGCTTGAGGTCCCGCGCGACGTCGAGCGCCTGCTCCGGGAAGAGCTGCCACTGGACCATGTCCACCAGGTGCGTGCCGACGTCGTTGAGCCCCTCCCCCTGGCGGAACACGTCGAAGTACCAGGGCGGACGCCGGTTCGGGACGCCCGCCACCAGCTTCATCAGGTAATGCACGCTCTCCATGAAGACGCCGGGCTCGGCGGGCGTGCCGGGGATCTGCGACCCGAAGACGTCCGGGTCGCGCATCAGCCCGGACTGCAGGAGCGACGTGGTCTCGAAGCGCTCGGTCATGATGTCGTACGCGACCAGCCCCTTGCGCTCCGCCGTCTCCAGCGCCGACTCGAGCTTGGGCAGGTCCGCGGAGGAGATGATCCACGGCTTGTCCGCCAGGACGTGGAAGCCCGCCTCCACCGCCGCCTTGATGCGGTCGATCTTGAGGTCGTTGCGCCCGGAGAGCACCACCACGTTGCCCGGGCGCTCGCGGAACATCCGCTCCTGGTAGTCGGGGCCCGTGTGGACCTCGAGGCGCCAGTCCGTGGGGTTTTCCTTGCGGGTGTTGAACGCCGAGATGCGGCCCAGGTGCCCGAGCAGATCCGGCCCGAGCGGCGCATAGACGTCGGCCTGGGGCGACGCCCCGGGCACCTTGAACTTCTGCACCAGCGCGGCATGGAAATGGCCGGGGTCCAGGGTCATCAATCGCACGTCGCTCATCGAAGCATCCTCTTGGGTTCAAGAATTGGGAGGGAATCCGGAATGGGGAATAGGGAATTCGCTTCGCGATTCCTCATTCTCCATTCCTCATTCCCTCTTCAGCGGTTTCGCCAGATGAAGTCTCGCGCGACTCCCGCCCGCGCCCCTTCGATCTCCCGGAACCAGCGGCCGGCGTCCGTGCCGTAGCCCGCCGTCGGCTTCAAGCCCGGCACCCGGACCGCCCACCAGGCGTTCATCAGCTCCATCGCCCGCTCGCGCAGGTACTTCCCCACCATCGAGGCGAGCGCCACCAGCTCGTGCTGCTCCTCCGCATCCATGAGGAACTCGATGCCCGCCCCGGGGAGCTCGTAGGCCGAGCGTCTCCGGGTCTCCTCGATCACGCGCAGATCCGGCGAGACGGCGCGCTCGAGGCCCTTGCGATAGTAGCGGCGGCCGCCCTGCTTGCCCACCAGGAATCGCAGCGGCCCGGAACGTTCCGCGCGGACGCGGTTGATCAACCCCGCGGCGGCCTCGAAGAGAAAATCGCTCTTGTTCAGGTCCCGCGTGCCCGCGTTGAACTCGGCGGGATCCACGAAGCGCGCCCAGCAGCCCTCGAGCCCCGGCAGTGCCGGCAGCTTCGGCAGCGCCAGCGTCGGGGCGTACCAGGGCGCCTCCGGCAGCCGCGACCCCAGCCGCTCCAGCAGCGACGCGAAGGTCGGGGCCCCCACGAACCCCAGCACCGCCGGCTCCAGCGTCCCCACTCCGCGGGCCTGGCTGAAGACCTTCTTGGAATCGCCGATGCGGCAGGGGGCCCGGAGCGGCCCCCGGGCGGCCGCCGCCACCAGGATCAGCGGCCCCAGCTTGGGGCCGTAGCCGACTTCGTCGATGCCCACCGTGATCATGCGCGGCGCCACGGTAGCGGGAGGCCCGATTGACGTCAAGAAACGCCACCGCTACCATGGCGCGCCATGAACTTCACGAAAATGCACGGCTGCGGCAACGACTACGTCTACGTCGACGCCCACCGCGAAAAGATCAGCGACCCCGCGGCCCTCGCGATCGCCGTCAGCGACCGCCACCGCGGCGTCGGCTCCGACGGCCTCATCCTGATCGCGCCCTCGAAGCAGGCCGACTTCCGCATGATCATGTTCAACGCGGACGGCTCCGAGGGCTCGATGTGCGGCAACGGCATCCGCTGCATCGGCAAATACGTCTTCGACCACGGCCTGACCCGGCGCAAATCCCTCACGGTCGAGACCAAGAGCGGCGTCGTCTCGCTCGAACTTCACGCCAAAGGCGGCAAGGTCGAGCAGGTGACCGTCGACATGGGCCCCGCCCGCGTCGTGCCCCGCGACTTCCACGTCCGCGCGGACGGCGTCCAAACCCTCCTTCAGACGAAACACGGCCTGGTCGCCTCGATGGGCAACCCGCACTGCGTCATCGTCGTCGGCTCCGTCGACCGCGCCCCCGTCACCACGAAGGGCCCGCTCATCGAGAAGCACCCGGACTTCCCCTCCCGCGTCAACGTGGAGTTCGTCGAGATCCTCTCGAAGAGCCGCGTGCGGCAGCGCACCTGGGAGCGCGGCAGCGGCGAGACGCACGCCTGCGGCAGCGGCGCCTGCGCCGTGGGCTTCGCGCTGTCCAGCCGCGGCCTCGTGAACCGCAAGGTCCGGGTGGACCTCAGCGGCGGCACGCTGGAGATCGAGCACGCCGCCAACGGCCATATCCTGATGACCGGGCCCGCGGTGGAGGTCTTCCAGGGCAGCTACCCAACGAAGGCCGCCCGGCGTCGTTAAAACGCCGATGACGCGCGCCGTCGGCATTGAGGTCACGCTCTCCCGGGCCAGCATCCTCTCCCTGGACCATTCCGGGAAGGAGACGCGCATCCTCCAGTTCATCGAGGCGCCGATCCCCGCCGGGGAGGCCGCCTGGGAGGATCGGGCCGCCGCGACGTTGAAAGCCGCCTTGGACGACGCCAAGATCCCCCGCGGGCGGCTCGTCGCGGCCGTCGATTCGGGCGAGGCGATCCTCCGCGAGATCACCCTCCCCTTCAAGGGCGAAGAGCAGATCCGCAAGACCGTCCGCTTCGAGCTGGAAAGCCTGATCCACAACTACGCGGTCGAGGACCTCGTCGTCGCCCACACGAAGACCGGGGAGACCGAGAAGGGCACGCTGCTCGTCGCCGCGGCGCTGCCGAAGGAGGCGGCGGGACGGCGACTCAAGCTGCTGCAGGCCGCGGGGGCCGACCCCGTGGCCCTCGACCTCGACATCGCCGCCGTCTTTTCCGCGTACGTGCACGCCGGGGCCATCGACACGGACGCCCCGCACCTGCTGATCTACGGCACGCCGCGCTTCACCAAGATCGTGTTCATCGAGGAGCGCCGGCCGCGC
Source organism: uncultured Planctomycetales bacterium (assembly GCA_964619955.1). Lineage (GTDB taxonomy): Bacteria > Planctomycetota > MHYJ01 > MHYJ01 > JACPRB01 > JACQFK01. The sequence continues at coordinate 191,665 of CAZUJF010000005.1, read as the reverse complement.
TCGATCCGCACGCTGCGCTTTTCGCTGGAGGAGGGCGCGCCCTCGGACGGCCTCATCGAGCTGCTGGGCCGGGAGATTTCGCGCTTCCTGCTGGCGAACGCGGGATCGGCGAGCCCCGCGCACATCCTGCTCGCGGGGGACATCGCCACGGCGGACACGGCGGCGCAACTGGACCGCACGACGGGGATCCCCGTCCGGAGCTTCGACCTCCTGGGGGCCGTGACGTCCGAGCCGGGGACGGTCCCCGCGGGGGCCTCGCCCCGCATCGCCGCCGCGCTCGGCCTGGCGCTCAAGGGGGCCGGGGTGGACCCCCTCGGCATGGACTTCCGGCAGGACGAGTTCGGCTACGCGAAGAAATTCGAGGCGGCGAAGTCGACGGGGCTCGTCACGCTCGAGCTCGTCATCGTCCTGCTCGCCGCCGTGGGCCTGCACTTCTTCTTCAAGAACAAGGACCTGAAAGTGGACGCCCAGTCGGTGCGCGAGTACCAGCGTTCGCTCTACGAGACCGTCTCCGGGGAGACCCTGCCCGACGCCTCGGGGGCCTACGACAAGATGCGGGCCCTCTTCAAGCAGGCGCAGGGCGCCCAGGGTGCGGACCTTCCCGTCAAGGCGTCCGCCCGGGAGGCCTGGCGCGACCTCGCGGGGGCCCTGCTCAAATTCCAGCAGAAATACGGCGACCGCACGATCGGGGACGGGCAGCTCTACCTGGAGCTGGAGACCGTCGACGTGCAGCAGAACACGCTGCAGGGCAACGAATCGCTGACGATGACGCTCCGGGGGAAGATCCGCAACCTGGAGTTCGCCGGGCTGCTCAAGCAGGAGCTGCGCGCCGTGGAACTTTTCGCGAACGCGGACTACGTCGGCACGCTCTCCCCGCTCCCCGACGGGGCGCTGTACCAGTTCACGATCCGCTCGATCAAGGGCGGGAGGCAGGGATAGCGATGGCCGCAAAGACGGGCGGAGGGTTCCTGGGCCTGATCGTGGCGGGTCTGCTCTGCGCCGCCGCGGGGGGCGCGGCCTTCTGGGGCCATCTGGAGGCGCGCAAGTCCCGCGAGGACCTGCAGCGGGCGAAGGACGACTACGCCTCCATGGCGAAGTGGAAGCGGCCGGTGGAGGAGATGCTGCGCTCGAACAAGACGCGCAAGGGGATGCAGGAATCGACGGAGGACCTGCTCACGTTCATCGACCGCAAGGCCCGCCAGGCCCAGATCCCGGCGGGCATGTTCACGATCGCCAAGAACCAGGACCAGACCACCGGTTCGTGGAGGGAGAGCTCGTACACCGTCACGCTGCGGCCGCTCTCGAAGGAGGCGCCCGTGTCCCGCGACGCGCTCGTCGACCTGCTCCGCCTGGTCGAGACCGAGCGCCGCTCGGTGAAGGCGAAGAACCTCCAGGTCACGTACGCCGGCCAGAACCTCTCCTCCGCCACGCTGACGTTCGCGCAGTACGCGCCGAAATAAGATCGGCCCCTTCCTTGCTTCTTCCGCCCGCATCCCGCATTCTTTGCGCATGATCCTCGCCGTCACGGGGGCGTCCGGCTTCGTCGGGCGCCGCCTCTGCGACCTGGCCCGCGAACGCGGACACGAGGTCCTGCACCTCGGACGCAGCTCCGGCGAACGGCTCTGGGATCCGCTCTCCGGCCCCGCGCCGCTCGACGGCGTCGACGCCGTGATCCATCTCGCGGGCGACCCCGTCGCCGAGGGGCGCTGGACGAAGTCGAAGATGGCGCGCATCCGGGACAGCCGTGTCCTCGGAACCCGAAACCTCGTCGCAGGAATCCGCGCGGGCGGTCCGAAGGTCCTCGTCTCCGCCTCGGCGATCGGCTACTACGGGGACCGCGCCGACGAGGTCCTCACGGAGGACTCCGCCCCGGGCGCGGGCTTCCTCGCGGACGTCTGCCGCGGCTGGGAGGAGGAGGCCCTCCAGGCGCCCTGCCGGAACGTGCAGGTCCGCATCTCCCTCGTGCTCGGCCCGGGCGGGGGCGCCCTGGCGAAGATGCTCACGCCCTTCAAGCTGGGCCTGGGCGGGCGGCTCGGCAGCGGCCGGCAGTGGATGAGCTGGATCCACCGCGAGGATTTGTGCGCCCTGCTCCTGCACGCCGCCGGACGCGAGGACCTCTCCGGCCCCCTGCTCGGAGCCTCGCCGGAGCCCGTCACGAACCTCGACTTCACGAAGACGCTCGGCCGCGTCCTGGGACGGCCCACGATCCTGCCGATGCCGTATTTCCAGCTGCGGCTCCTTTTCGGAAAGGTCGCCACGGTGCTCGCCTCGAGCCAGCGCTGCCGGCCGGAGCGCACGCTCCGCAGCGGCTTCGTCTTCCGCCACCCGCAGCTCGAACCCGCCCTGCGCGGAATTCTTTCGGAATAGGCCTTTACAAGGCCTGCATATTCTTGTAGTCTTGCTGCATAAATATGAACACGAAAGCGGAGCGCCAAAAGGCCCTTCTGGACGTGATCGCGAAGCAGGCGGTCTCGACGCAGGCGGAGCTCAAGGACCTGCTCAAGGCCCGCGGCGTCGTGGCCGACCAGGCCACGCTCTCGCGGGATTTCCGCGAGCTCGGCCTCGTCAAGGTGAGCGACGACGGGCAGAACTACCGCTACTCCCTGGTGGAGTCGGTGGCCCCGCCCCTGCACATGAAGGCGACGCTCATGGTGGCGCGCCTGGTGCGGAAGGTGGACTGCTCCGGCAACCTGCTCGTGGTCAAGACCGACCTCGGGGAGGCCTCCCCGCTCGCCCTCGCCTTCGACCGCCTCGGCTGGCCGGAGATCGTCGGCACCGTGGCCGGCGACGACACCCTGCTCCTGGTCGTCCGCGAGGGCGTGCCCGCCCGGCGGCTCGCCAAGAAGATCCTCGACCTGAAGACCCACAAGAAGGACAGCGCATGAAGACGATGCCGAAGGGGGCCCTCTAGTGTCCCAGGAACTGCTCCGGGAGCGCTTCTCGAAGCCCGCGGACGAGTTCGCCGGCAGGTTCGTCGCCTCCATCGAGGCCGACGCGAACCTCGTCGCGCAGGACGTCCGCGGCTCGCAGGCGCACGCCCGCATGCTCGCCTCGAAGGGCGTTCTCACGGACGCCGAGGCCGCCGCGATCGTCCAGGGCCTCGACCAGGTCCTCGCGGACTGGAAGGCCGGGGCCTTCACGCTGGACGTCGCGCACGAGGACGTCCACATGAACGTGGAGAAGCGGCTCACCACGCTCGTCGGCGCCGCCGTCGGGGCGAAGTTGCACACCGCGCGGAGCCGGAACGACCAGGTCGCGCTCGATCTGCGCCTCTGGACCCGGGACGCCTGCACGGAGATCGCGGCCGCCCTGGGGACGCTCCGCCTCGCGCTGGCGAAACGCGCCGGCGAACACGCCCGGACCCTTTTCCCCGGGATCACGCACCTCCAGCACGCGCAGCCGGTGGTCTTCGGCCACGTGCTGCTCTGCTACCACGACCGGCTGGCGCGCGACCAGGGCCGCTTCGAGGACGCCCGGAAGCGCTGCGACGTCTCGCCCCTCGGGGCCTGCGCCCTGGCGGGGACCTCGCTCGACACCGACCCCGCCTTCACGGCGCGGGACCTCGGGTTCGCGGGCGGGGCGTTCACGAACTCCATCGACGCCGTCAGCGACCGCGACTTCGCCGTCGAGTTCGTCTCCGCCTGCGCGATCCTCACGACGCATCTGTCGCAGATGGCCGAGGACATGATCCTCTGGTCCACGCCGGAGTTCGGCTTCATCGAGCTGCCCGACGAGCTCTGCACCAGCTCGTCCATCATGCCGCAGAAGAAGAACCCCGACATGATCGAGCTCGTCCGCGGCAAGGCGGGCTCCGTGACGGGCCAGCTCGTCACGCTGCTGATGACGCTGAAGGGCCTGCCCCTCGGCTACAACCGGGACCTGCAGGAGACCAAGCCCCCCGTCTTCGCCGCGGCGGAGACGGCGCGCCTGTCCCTGCGGGCCGTCCAGCTGGCCGTCGACGGCATGAAGGTCGTCGAGGAGCGGATGCTCGCGATGGCCTCCGACCCCCAGATGCTCGCGACCGATCTCGCGGAGTACCTCGCGAAGAAGGGCATGCCGTTCCGGGACGCCCACGGCGCCGTCGCCCGGCTCATGCGCGCCTGCGCCGAGCGGAACGTCTCGCCCGCCGCGATCCCGATCGCCGAGCTGAAGGCCTGCTCGCCGCTCTTCGGCGAGGACGCGTACGCGCTGCTCACGCCCCAGGCCTCGGTGACCCAGCGGAAGTCCCCCGGCGGCACCTCGCCCGAGGGCGTGGCGGCCCGCGCGGCCCGGCTTTTGAAGGGCCCGGCATGAAGATCCAGGTCAAGACGTTCGCGTCCGTCACGCTCCCGTTCAAGCTCCAGAACCCGGTGGAAGTGCACCGCCAGGGGTCCGCGGACGCGGGCCAGCTCGTCGTCGTGCGCGCCCTCACGGAAAACCCCCTCTATGCGGAGCTGGAGACCGTCACGGGCGAGCGTGTCGTCGTGAAGAAGGGGGACGTCATCGCCGCCGCGCTCGGCAGCCGCCAGGCGCTGCGGGGCTTCGTGGGCTACGCCCCCTACCGCATCACCTCGGGCGACAAGCTCCACCTCCTCAACCTCGGCGGCGTGACGGGGCGCTTCGTCTCGGGCCACAAGGACCTCGGCGAGCCCGTGCTCGTGGAGGTGCTCGGCATCTCCAAGCGCAACCTGCGCGAGACCGCCCTGCCCAAGGTCCCCGTGCTCGCCCAGGCCAAGCCGATCATCCTCGTCTGCGGCTCGTGCATGAACGTGGGGAAGACCTCGAGCACCGAGGAGCTCATCAAGGGGCTCTCCTGGCAGGGCCTCAAGGTCGGCGGCGCCAAGATCACGGGTATCGCGTGCCTCAAGGACACGATCCGCATGAAGGACGCGGGCGCCGTCAAGACGCTGAGCTTCCTCGACTGCGGCGTGCCCTCCACCGTCGACGCGGACGACATCGCGGGCATCGCCCGCTCCATCGTGGCGGAGATGAAGGACGTCGACGTCGTCGTCATGGAGCTCGGCGACGGCATCCTGGGCCACTACAAGGTCGAGACCTTCTTCGACGACCGCGCCCTCATGAGCCACATCGACGCGATCGTCTTCTGCGCGAGCGACCTCACGGCCGCCTGGGGCGGCAAGGAGTTCTTCGGCCAGCGCGGACTCAAGATCACCGCCGTCTGCGGGCCCGCCACGGACACGGAGGCGGGCATCACGTACCTCGAAAAGACCCTGGGGCTCCCCGCGGCGAATGCGCTGACGGACTCCCAGAAACTCCTTCATCTGCTGACCCCGGTGCTCACATGACCAAGATCAAGACCGTCGTCGTCGGCGCCTCGGGCTACATCGGCGGCGAGGCCGTCCGGCTGCTTCTGGGCCACCCCAACATCGATCTCGTCGCCGTCACGGGCCACGAGAGCGCGGGCAAGCGGCTCGACGAGATCCAGCCCAACCTCCGCGGCTACTCCGACCTCGTCTACCAGAAGGAGATCCCGGAGGCGGAGGCCTACGTGCTCTCCCTCCCCCACGGGCAGGCGATGGACGTCGCGCCGAAGCTCAAGGGGAAGGTCGTCGACCTCTCCGGGGACTTCCGCCTCCAGGACGTGAAGGTCTTCGAGCAGTACTACAAACAGCCGCACAAGGCGCCGGAGCTGCTCAGGCAGTTCGCGTACGGCATCCCCGAGATCAACCGCGAGGCGATCCGGAAGGCGCGCTTTGTCGCCGCGGGCGGCTGCTTCGCGAGCGCCGCGATCCTCTCGCTGTTCCCGCTGCGGGAGCTCGCCGACGGCCGGGCGATCGTGGACGGCAAGACGGGCTCCTCCGGCTCCGGCATCAAACCGGGAGAGAAGACGCATCATCCGTTCCGCGCGACGAGCTTTTTCGGCTACGAGATGTTCCATCACCGGCACACGCCGGAGATCGAGCAGGCTTCGGGGGTCAAAGTCCTGTTCCAGCCGCACTCCACCCCGCTGGTGCGCGGCGTCTTCACGACGAGCTACGTGCCGCTGAAACGCGAGATGAGCCAGGACGAGGTCCTCGCGCTTTTCCAGAAGGCCTACGCGGGCGAACGCTTCGTGCGGATCTCGAAGGGCAGCACAAACGTGAACCACGTGAAGGGCTCGAACTTCGTCGATCTCGGCGTCTGCGCCGAGGGAAAGACGGCGATCGTCTTCGCCTCCATCGACAACCTGGTGAAAGGCGGCGCCGGCCAGGGCGTGCAGTGCCTCAACCTGATGCTGGGGCTGCCCGAGGACGCGGGACTCTCCGCCCCGCCCGCCCAACCGTAAGGAAGAACGACATGACCTCGCTCCTGAAGACCTTCAAGACCCTGCCCCTCGAACTCGCCCGCGGCGAGGACGTCTGGGTCTGGGACACCGCCGGAAAGAAATACCTCGACCTCTACGCCGGCCACGCCGTCTGCTCGACCGGGCACTGCCATCCCCGCGTCGTGAAGGCGGTGCAGGAGCAGGTCGGAAAGCTGATCTTCTACTCCAACGTCGCGGGCTTCCCGCTCCGCGAGGAGGCCGCCGCGCTGCTGCTGAAACACGCGAAGGGCTTCAGTGCCGCGCTCTTCGCCAACTCCGGCGCCGAGGCCAACGAGAACGCCCTCAAGATGGCGCGGCGCCACACGGGCCGGACGGACATCGTCGCCATGCTGGCGGGCTTCCACGGCCGCACCGCGGGGGCCATGTCCGTCACCGGCATCGAAAAGTACCGCAAGCAGTCCGAGCCGCTGGTCCCCGGGATCACGTTCGTGCCCTTCGGCAGCGTGCCCGCGCTGACCGAACGGACGGCGGCGGTCATCCTCGAGCCCATCCAGTCGATGGCGGGTTGCAAAACCGCGCCGCCGGAGTACTTCCAGAGACTGCGCGAAGCCTGCACGAAGAACGGGACGCTGCTCATCTACGACGAGGTCCAGACCGGCATCGGCCGGACCGGGACGATGTTCTTCAGCGGCCGCTACGGCGTGGACGCGGACCTCGTGACGCTCGCGAAGGCGATCGGCAGCGGCATCCCGCTCTCCGCCGTGCTCGCCACGCCGGCGATCGCCGACAAGGTGCAGTACGGCGAGTACGGCGCCACGTTCGGCGCGGGGCCCGTCGCGATGGCCGCGATGAAGGCGACGCTCGAGGTCGTCGAGGGGCTGCTGCCGAACGTCGTCGACGTGAGCCGGCATCTGATGCAGCAACTCGGAAGCACCCCCGGGGTCCTCGAGGTCCGGGGCATGGGCCTCCTGCTCGCGTTCAAGACCGCGCAGGAGTCGCCGGTCCTGCAGAAGGCGCTCCTTGAAAAGGGCTTCATCACGGGCACGTCCGACGAGCCCGGGGTGCTGCGCCTGCTCCCTCCCCTCACGCTCACCCATGCGCAGGTGGACTCCTTCCTCAAGACCCTCGGCGAGGTCTTGAAGTCCGCCTCGCCGGTCGCCGCCGGAGCCGTCGTGAAATGAAGCTCAAGAACCGTTCGTTCGTCAACACGCTGGAGTTCAAGCCCGCGGAACTCGAGTTCCTGCTCGACCGCGCCGCGGCGCTGAAAAAAGCCCGCGGCAAAAAGGGCGGCAAGCGCCCCCTCGAGGGGAAGAGCGTGGCCCTCGTGTTCTTCAACCCCTCGCTGCGGACGCGGGTCTCCTTCGAGGTCGGCATCGCCGAGCTCGGCGGGCAGGCCGTGACGATGTCGGTGGGCAGCGAGTCCTGGACGCTCGAATACCGCGAGGGCGCGGTGATGGACCAGGACAAGACCGAGCACATCAAGGACGCCGCGCGCGTGCTTTCGCGCTACGTCGACGCGATCGCGGTGCGGGCGTTCCCCGGGATGAAGTCCCTCGAGGAGGACCTCTCCGATCCGGTGATCGAGTCGTTCCGGAAATACGCCACGGTCCCGGTGATCAACATGGAATCGGCGCTCTGGCACCCCTGCCAGGGCCTGGCCGACGCGCTGACGGTCCGCGAGCGCCTGGGAAAGATCAAGGGCGCGAAGGTGCTGCTCACCTGGGCGTACCATCCGAAGGCGCTGCCGATGGCGGTGCCGAACTCGTTCGCGGCGGCGCTGTCCCAGCTCGGGGCGGATCTCACGATCGCGCACCCGAAGGAGCTGCCGCTGGAGCCGTCCTTCCTGGCGGCGCTGCCCCGGAAGCCGCGCATCGTGCACTCCAAGGAGGAGGGCCTCGAGGGCGCGCAGATCGTCTACGCGAAATCCTGGGGCGGCTCGGCCTATTACGGCCGCTGGGAGGAGGAGAAGAAGCTGCGCGAGACCCTGAAGCCGTGGATCTGCGACCGGATCCCCAAGGGCGCGCACTTCCTGCACTGCCTCCCGGTGCGGCGCAACGTGGAGGTGGCGGACGCCATCCTCGACGCCGGCGCGATCTACGACGAGGCGGAGAACCGCCTGCACGTCCAGAAGGCCTTGCTGTCCGAATTGATCTAGGAGCCATCATGCGCGCGGAAGACCTGGGTTTGCTGCGGCAGTCGCTGCCGTACATCAACAAGTTCAAGAACAAGACCTTCGTCGTGAAGATCGGCGGCGAGATCGCCGACGACGAGGCGGTGCTGCACGCCTTCTGCGAGGAGGTCGCGCTGCTGGCGCAGGTCGGCATCCGCGTGGTCATGGTCCACGGCGGCGGCAAGCAGGCGACGGAGCTCTCCAAGCAGCTGGGCATCAAGCCCCGCATGGTCGAGGGCCGCCGCATCACCGACGAGCAGACGCTGGACGTCGTGATGATGGTCTTCGCCGGGAAGATCAACACGGAGATCCTGGCCGCGGTCCGGGAGGCGGGCGTCGAGGCGGTGGGCATCTCCGGCGTGGACGGCGGCATCGTCAACGCGGTGAAGCGGCCGCCGAAGAAGGTCCTCAACGAGAAGACGGGCAAGGAGGAGATCGTCGACTACGGCCACGTGGGCGACATCGAGTCCATCGACCCGAAGCTCCTCATCACCCTGCTGAACGCGGACTTCCTCCCGATCATGGCCTCGCTGGGCGGGGACGACGACGGCAACATCCTCAACATCAACGCCGACACGGTGGCGGCGGAGGTCGCCGCGGCGCTGAAGGCCGAGAAGCTGATCCTGGTGACGGACGTGGAGGGCATCCTCCGCGGGGACAAGTCGCTCATCTCGCGCGTGACGCCGGAGGAGGTCGCCCAGCTGATCAAGGACGGGGTGATCAAGGGCGGCATGATCCCGAAGGCCCAGTCCGCGGTGGAGGCGCTCAAGGACGGCGTGCAGAGCGTGCACATCATCAGCGGCAAGAAGCCCTCGACGCTGCTCGCCGAGGTCTTCACCGAGGCGGGGTCGGGGACGATGATCCACCGGGGGTGAGCCCGGAGCCCGGGGCGCGCGTGAGACGGTCGAAGGGGAAGCGGCCCCGCATCTTCAGGTTCTGCTCGACCATCACCTCGAAGTTTTCGAAGAGCCCCGCCATGCGGTCGCGGCCCTCGATGACCGAGAGCGCGTGGGCGAGCGCCTCGAACGTGGCCAGGCCGTCGCGCGAGGGCCCCGTCCTCAGGCGGTAGCGCGACGGCGGCAGCCCGCGCAGGCAGACCACCGGCATCCGCCAGAAGGCCTTCTCCCGTTCGAGCACCTTCCGCGCCTGGCCCCAGCTGCCGTCGGGCAGGATCAGCTGCAGCGGCCGCGGATCCCGCCGCCGCAGCTCGCGGACGTAGTCCTCCGTCAGGGGAAGCGCCCGTTCCAGCGGGAAGAGATAGAGCGGGTTGTTTCCTTCGAGCAGGACGGAGCCGCCCTCGAAGACATGATCCATCCCGCCCCGCACATGGACCCGGGCCTTGGGCAGGCTGAGCAGGGCCAGGTTCGCGGTGTTGGACGAGCGGAGCCGCTCGCGGTGGTGCATGACGATGTCCACCGAGGTCTCCGTCTCCACCGTCCGCAGGCTGGCGCAGAAGCAGAACTCGAGTCCCACGCGGCAGCGGGGGCAGCGGCGGGGGCTGGACGGGTTTGAGGAGCCATGCATCGCAGCCGGGCATTATACTGAGCACCCTCATGACCGACGAGGCACCGCGCCGTTCCGCGCTCACCCGCGGCATCCTCTTCGCCGTTCCGCTGCTCTTCTGGATCGCCCAGGAGATCCACCCCTTCGCGCCCTCGGCGACGGCGAACCGCGGCCTCGCGCTGCTGGTGCTCATGGCGTTCTGGTGGGTCACGGAGGCGCTGCCCTTCCACTGGGTGGCGCTGCTGCCGCTGGTGCTCGTCCCCTTCTTCCCCGTCTTCGCGTCGATCGAGAAGGGCGCGCCGGGTTTCGGGGAGCGCTTCCTCGCCAACGCGGGCCGCATCGCGCCGACCTACTGGAACCCCTTCATCATGATCTTCATGGGCGGCATGCTCATCGGGGTCGCGATGGAGCAGCACAACCTGCACCGCCGCATCGCGCTGAACATCATGAAGGTGATCGGCTCCAGCCCGCGCCGCATCCTGCTCGGCTTCATCGTCTCGACCGCGTTCATCTCGCTCTGGATCTCGAACACCGCGGCCGCCGTGATGATGGTCCCGATCGGGCTGGCGGTGATCACGCAGCTGGAGGCGCGCGAGGGCGGGCGCCTGCCGCTGCTGGGGCAGTCCATCATGCTGGCGATCGCGTACGGCGCGAACGTGGGCGGCATCGGCACGATCATCGGCACGCCGCCGAACATGCAGCTCGCCGGCCACGTCGCCACGGTCTACAAGCAGACCATCAGCTTCCTCGACTATCTGCTGGTGGGCCTCCCCTTCGTGCTGCTCTTCCTGCCGGTGGTGTACTTCCTGCTGGCCTGGCTCTGCCGTTCCGAAAAGACGCGGACGATGGAGAGCGACATCATCGAGCTCGAGATCCGGAAGCTCGGCGTCATGGCGCACCACGAGAAGGTCGTGCTCGGGGTCTTCGGCCTCACGAGCCTGCTCTGGATCCTGAACGAGCCGATCCGGACTTCCAGCGGCCTGGGGCTGAAGGGCGACGAGTTCGACGCGATCGCCGCGCTGCTCGCGCCGCTGCTGCTCTTCCTCGCGGGGACGCTGCGCCCGGCGAGCCTCAAACGCATGCCCTGGGACGTGCTGATCCTGCTGGGGGGCAGCTACGCGCTCGCGAGCGTGGTGCTGGGCAGCGAGCTCTCGAACTGGCTGGGGCAGCTCGTGCAGCCCGCGGCGCAGCTGCATCCCTTCCTGCTCATGCTCGTGGTCACGATCGTCACCGTCTTCCTCAGCGCCTTCAGCGCCAACGCCGCGGCGGCGAACCTGATGATGATCCTCGTCACGGGCATGGTGGACGCGGGACGCACGAACGCGGGGCGGGCGCTGCCGTATCTCTACGGCGTGGCGATGTCCTCGAGCTGCGACTTCATGCTGCCCTGCGGGACGCCGCCCAACGCGATCGTCTTCGGGACGCGCTACGTGAAGATGCGGACGATGGCGGCGGCGGGCGCGCTGCTCGACCTCGCCGCGGCCGTCGTCGTGGCGGCCTGGGTCTGGTTCGGCGCCCGCCCCTTCATGGGCGGGTGATCCGCCGGACCCTCCCCCCTTACGGGAGTTTGGGTTCCGGAATCCGGTGGCTGTCGCTGAGGGCCTTGAGGAACTCGACGAGGTCCTTCGTCTCCGCCTCGCTCAGCGCCGCCTTCTGCAGGTTCTTCCTGTCGAGGAAGGGGTTCTCGGCGCCGCCGGCCAGCATGAACTTGACCGCCTCCTCGAGGGTCGCGACCGACCCGTCGTGGAAGTAGGGGGCGGAGCGGGCGACGTCGCGGAGCGTCGGGGTCTTGAACGCGCCCGTGTCCTCGTCCTTGTTCGTGACCTTCTGCCGGCCCACGTCGGCGGGCTTGCCGTCCTTCAGGCCGATGCCGACGTTGTGGAACTGGAGGTCGGTGAAGAACGTGCCCGCGTGGCAGTTGGTGCACTTGGCCTTCTGGAAGGCCTCCCAGCCGCGCTTGGCCGCGTCGCTCATCGTGCCGCGGTCCCAGTCGCTGTCCTTGCCGATGATCGTGCGCATGAACGTGGCGAGCGCCTGGGCGATGTTCTTCTCGGTCGCGGGGCCGCCGAAGGCCTTCTGGAACCCGTCCTTGTAGAGCTCGCCGAGCTTCGCGACGATGTCGGCGCGGATCTCGTCCTTCTCCTTGTCCTTGGCGCCCATGTTGGCGAGCTTCCAGGCCGCGAGGGCCTGGCCCTCGAGCGCCTTGGAGCGGCCGTCCCAGTACCATTCGCTGTGATAGCCGATGTTCCAGAGCGTCGGCGTGTGGCGCGTCAGCGGCTTCTCGTACGCGCCCTTGTTCAGGGCCACGCCGTCCGTGAGGCCCTTCTCGTTGACGTGGCAGCCGTAGCAGGAGCGGGTGCCGTCGCCGGAGAGGCGCTTGTCGAACCAGAGCTTCCAGCCGAGCGTGGCCTTCTCGAGCGTGATCGGGTTGTCGGCGGGGACCTTCATGGCCTCGAACTTGGGATGAGGCGCGTAGTTCTTCGGATCGCCGGGGAGCGCAAAGCCGTCCGCCTGGGGCGCGGCGGCGGTGGCGGCCGCGACCGCGGGCGCCTTGGGGGCGGAGGACGTGGCCGGCGCGGCCGGCTCGCACGCGGCGAGCGCCAGACCGGAGAGCAGCGCGAGGATCGACGGAGTTTTGTTCATAAATATCCCTTCGTTCAGGCGACCATCATAGTAGGTCCTTCGGAAATTTCACCCGAACTTTTCAAGCGTCCCTCCGTTGGTACGGGATGCGTGCCAGGGGATAGGAGCTTTCATGCACGCCCCGAAGACCGAGGATCCCCTGGAAGACCTGGCGCTGCCCGCCCTGCCCCCGCCCGAAGACGAGGGTCTGGTCGGACGGACGATCCGCAGCACCCCCTGGTGGTCGATCTCGACCGGCGCCCACGTGGCCGTGGTCCTGGCCATCGGGTTTTTCTGGGCGAACAGCATCCCGGCGGAGGAAGTCATCGTCACAGCTCAGACCCGCAAGCTCGTCAAGCCTCCGGAAATGAAGCCTCCCTTGGACCTGCCTCCGGCGGACAAGGTGTTCCCGCTGAAAGCGGAGAATCCTGATCAGGCGATTGTGAAGAATCCCGACGATCAGCCCCTCTCCGATCCCAGCGAGGATTTCCTTCCGATGAAGCAAGGGGACAACCTCGACGCCGTCTCCGACAAGCCCTTCATCAAGTGCAAATCCTTCAACGACGTGATCGGGGCTGCGGGAGGACCGGGCAGCAAATACGGCAAGCGGCCGGGCGGCACCGGGGGCAACGGCACAGGCTGCATCGGAGGCAAGGAGCCCTACGACGCCGTCATCTCCGCGCTGCGCTGGCTGGCGCGGCATCAGAACGCGGACGGCTCCTGGACCGTGACCGGCTACGTGGGCCGCTGCAAGCAGACCTGCTCGCCCAACCCGGGCATGGAGGAGTTCGACGCGGGCGTGACCGGCCTCTCCCTGCTCGCCTTCCTCGGCGCCGGCTTCTCGCACCTCTCCAAGGACAGCTACGACGGCATCAACTTCGGCGACGTGGTCCGCAAGGGCCTGCAGTGGATGATGAGCCAGCAGGACCCCGAGGGCTGCGTCGGGCCCCGCAGCGTGTCCAAGTACATGTACAACCACGCGATCTGCGCCCTCGCGCTGAACGAGGCGTACGGGCTCACGGGCTCGGGCCTCTTCAAGGGCAACGCGCAGCGGGCGGTGGACTTCATCGTCGCCGCGCAGAACCCCGGCAAGGGCTGGCGCTACAGCCACAAGTGCGGCGACAACGACAGCTCCGTCACCGGCTGGGCGGCCATGGCGCTCAAGAGCGCGGAGATCTCGCAGCTCGACTTCCCCCGCACGGCGTATGACGGGGCGCGGGCCTGGTTCGACGAGGCGACGGAGGAGACCTACGGCCGCGTCGGCTACACGCACAAGGGCACCGGCAAGGTCTTCATCCCGGGCAAGAACGAGCACTACGACCACCACGAGACGCTGACGGCGATCGCGGTGATGTCGCGCATCTTCATCGACAAGGAGAAAAGCGATCCGCGGATGAAGAACGGGGTCGCGCTGCTGCTCCGGGACAAGCCGGCCTGGGACGGGAACCAGATCGACTTCTACTACTGGTATTCGGCGGCCCTCGCCCTCTTCCAGTTCGAAGGCGCCAAGAGCGCCAACTGGGCCTCGTGGAACGAGCCGATGAAAAACGCCCTGCTCAAACACCAGAACCTGGAATCCTCGGGCTGCCGGTCGGGCTCCTGGGAACCGGTGGACCGCTGGAGCTGCGAAGGAGGCCGGGTCTACGCCACGGCCATCAACGCCCTGACCCTGGAGGTCTACTACCGCTACGCCAACGTGTTCGGCAGCGGACGCTAGCGGCCGGCCGGGGGATCCTGTGAGCGTCCGGCGTCCCCGCCCGCCGGACGGTCCAGGATCTCCCGCACGCGGCGAACGAGTTCGCCGGCGGTGAAGGGCTTCTCGAGGAGGTCCACCCCCTGCTCCAGAACCCCGTACTTCGCCACGGTGTTGCCCGAGTAGCCGGACATGAACAGGACCTTCAGGTCGGGCCGCAGCGCCTGGAGCCTGGACGCCGTGTCGCGCCCGCTGAGGCCCGGCATGACGACGTCCGTGAGGCAGAGATGGATCGCCCCGGGATGGGCCTGGGCCGCCTGGAGGGCCCCCTCGCCGCTGGACGCGGCGAGGATCCGGTAGCCCTTCCCCTCCAGGGCCCGCACGGCGAAGGTCCGAAGCGCCGCATCGTCCTCGACCAGCAGGAGGGTTTCCGTTCCTCCGGCCGCCCCCACCGCCCCGGGCTTCGGCCGGAGATCCGTTCCCGCCGCGCTCCGGACGGCCGGGAAGTAGATCTTGAACGTCGTGCCGTGACCGGGCTCGCTGTAGACCCAGATGTGGCCCCCGCTCTGGCGGACGATCCCCTGGACCGTCGCCAGCCCGAGTCCCGTGCCCTTGCCCAGCTCCTTCGTGGTGAAGAAGGGTTCGAAGAGGCGGCCCAGGGTCACCGCATCCATCCCCGTCCCGGTGTCGCTCAGCGAGAGCAGGACGTACGGCCCCGAAACCAGCTCGGGGTGGGAGGAGACATGAGCCTCGTCCATCTGCACGTTCGTCGTCTCGATCAGAATCCGCCCTCCCGCGGGCATCGCGTCGCGCGCATTGACCGCCAGGTTCAGGAGGACCTGGTCCATCTGGGTCGGGTCGACCTCCACGGCGCCGAGGCCGGGATCCAGCCGGAGATCGATCGCGATGTCCTCCCCGATCACGCGCCGCAGCAGTTTCTGCACGTCGGCCACGACCGTGTTCAGGCTCACCACCTTCGGCTTCAGGACCTGCTTGCGGCTGAAGGCCAGAAGCTGCCGGGTGAGGGCGGCCGCGCGATCCCCGGAGCTCCGGATCTGCTCGACCTCCTCCCAGAAGCGTTCCCCCGGGCGCAGCTGGGCGAGGAGCATCTCGCAGTACCCGAGGATCGGCGTGAGCAGGTTGTTGAAGTCGTGGGCGACGCCCCCGGCCAGGCGGCCGACGATCTCCATCCGCTGGGCATGCCGGAGCTGCTCCTCGAGCCGCCGCTTCTCGCTCAGGTCGAGGGCGAACGCGACCACGGCGGCGGCCGATCCCTTGAGCGGGCTCACGCCGACGAGGACGGGCATGCGGCTGCCGTCTTTCCGGATGTATTCCTTCTGCCAGGGCGGGGCCACCCCGCCGGCCTTGAGCTGGGCGATGGCGTGCTGGTCCTGCTCCCGGAAGACGGAGGGCGTCAGCTCATCCAGGCGGATCCGGCCCGCATCGACGTCCTCGCGGCCGTAGCCGACCATCTTCAGGAAGGCCGGATTCGCCTCCAGGATCCGGCCCTCGAAATCCGCGACGATGATGCCGATGAGTTCGGACTCGCTCAGCGAGCGGAACCGCGCCTCGCTCATCCTCAGCGAATCCTCGGCGGCCCTCCGCCGTGAAATGTCCTCCACCACCGCGATGAAATACTCGGGCGCCCCGTCGGCGGCCCGGACCAGGGACACCGTGAGGTTGATCCAGACGATCGAGGCGTCCTTTCGGAAGTAGCGTTTTTCCAGGGTGTAGGTTTCAAGGTCCCCGGCGAGCACCCGGCGGGCGAGAGCGAGATCCGCATCGAGGTCCTCGGGGTGGGTGATGTCCTGGAACGTCTTCTGGAGCAGTTCCGCGGGGGGGTAGCCCACGATGTCGCAGAGTTTCCGGTTCACCCGAAGCCAGCGCCCCTCGGGGGAGAGGAGGGCCACGCCCACGGCCGCCTGCTCGAACGTGGCGCGGAAGCGCTCCTCGGCGAGACGGCGGTCCCGGTCGGCCCGGTCCAGCGCAAAGGCGATCCAGGCAACCAGGCCTCCGATCACCCCCACGTTGGTGACGGCGTAGAGGGCCAGTCCGAACGTTCCGTCGTACAGATCGGCGCGTTCCCCCAGCAGGCGGAACCAGCCCAGGAGGAGGGGGATGAAGAGCGCCCCCGGCAGGAGCCGCCTCGCCACCTGGCCGCCCACGGTGTCGCTGGCCAGGAGGGCCGCCAAGCCCGCCGTGGGCCGCGCAAAGAGGAGGCCCGCCGAGAGGAGCAGGAAGGCGGCGCTCGTGTGGAGGGCGATGGGCGTGAACGCGCCCACGGCGTAGAGGGAGCGGACGGACAGCCCGTACCCCACCAGCGCCAGCAGGGCGATCAGCGTTCCGCCGACCATCAACGCGGCGCGGAGCCGCCGGGCCCAGGGGACGTCCAGAAGCAGGAGCACGGCCCCGAAAAGGATGAAATCGACGGCCGTGGCGGGGGACATGCGACCCGGGTACAGGAGGCCCGCTTCCGTGTCCCGGAACAGAACCTGGTCGAGTCCGAAATCCGAACCCAGCAGATACTCGCCCAGGGTGAGGAGGCCGAGCAGCGCGGCCAGCGCCGCCGCCCCGCGGGCCGCCCGGGTCCGGCCCACCGTCGTCTCGGGCCTTCCCAGGAACCAGAGCGCCAGGCCCTCCAGAATGAAGGCCAGGGCGGTATTGGGCTTCATGGACGCCAGACCCGGGGCCAGATGCTTCAGGGAGGAGAGGTCGAAGATCCAGCCCAGAAGGACCAGGGCTCCGATCACCTGCACCGAAAGTGCGCACGCAGTCGTGAGCGTACGATGGAAGGCCAGAAATCGGGGGTTGAGCGCGGGACTCATGGCGACTCACGCAGACTGAGGGGGGAGGGGCGCCTCCATCACCTGACCGTTCACTAAATATTTAGCAAGCAAGCCTCCAGCCAAGGCACAGGAGCATGATTTTGCCACACAACCGCTAACTTCAGAGTTAACACTAGCAAACGTTAACGTTAACGCTCCAAAACTCCGAGCTTTGCTGGAGTTACGGGGAGCTGTCTGGAGCTCGGATTTCAAGCCGGCGCATATGCTTCCAGAGGGTTACGCGGCTTACCTTGAGCAGTTTGGCAGCGAGCGTACGATTCCAGCGGGTGCTCTTGAGGGCCCGGGTGATTTGATCCCGGCGAACGTCCTCTTGGAGTATGAGCGCCGGGGTCCGGGCGAGGATCTCCACCGGCAGATCCTTCGCCGTGATCTCCTTCCCCGGGCTGATGACGAGGGCGTGCTCGATGGCGTTGCGGAGTTCCCGCACGTTGCCGGGCCAGGCATGGCCCATCAGGGCCTGCAGCGCGGCCGGGGCGATCCGGCCGAGGTCGCGGTTGAGGGTTTTGGACAGGTCGGCGATGAAAGCCTCGACCAGGAGGGGGATGTCCTCCCGACGCTCCCGAAGCGGCGGCATCCGGATTTCAAAGACCTTGATCCGGTAGTAAAAGTCCTCCCGCAGCGTCCCGGCGAGCAGGAGTTCGGGGAGCTTCCGGTTGGTGGCGGCGATAATCCGGGTGTCGATCGGGATGAACTCTTCGCCGCCCACCCTGCGGATCCGTCGCTCCTGGAGGGCCCGGAGGATCTTGACCTGCAGGAGCGGACTCATGTCGCCCACTTCATCCAGGAGCAACGTGCCGCGATCCGCCAGCTCGAAGAGGCCCACCTTGTCGCGATAGGCCCCCGTGAAGGCCCCTTTCACGTGGCCGAAGATTTCGCTCTCGAGCAGGGCCTCCGGGATGGCCGAGCAGTTCACCCCCACGAAGGGCCCCGACCCCCGCGCGCTGAGCCCGTGAATGGCGGCGGCGGCCAGTTCCTTCCCCGTCCCGCTTTCCCCCGTCATGAGGACGTTCACGTCGCTCGGAGCCGCCAGACGGATGCGACGGTACACTTCCTGCATCGCGGCGCTGCTCCCCACCAGGTGCCCCAGGCTGGACCTCGACCCCGTCTGCTCCTCAAGCATCTGGATGCGGTCCCGGCTGCGGTCCAGGTCTTCCGTGATGCGGTCCCGGCTCTCCCTCAATTCCGCCTCCCGGGCGCGGCGCTGAAGGGCGTCTCCCAGCAGATGGCCGATGGACTCGATGAAATGGAGGTCCTCCTCGGCGAAATGCCGGGGGGACGTCGAAAAGGCCGCCAGGATCCCCCAGCGGCGGTCCTCCTTCCCGAGCGCCACCAGGAGCCCGCCGACGGCGCCGTGCCTGCGGAGGACTTCGGGGCACGTGAAGCGCAGCTCGGCCGAAACGTCCTCGGTGGCGACGGGGGTCGGGCTGCGAAGCGCGTGCCCGTACAGCGTCCCCGGGCCGCACGGCAGCTGCAGGCTCCCGACGAGACCCGTCGTCCAACCCAGCCCCGCGCGGAGGATCATCCCGGCGTCCGCCGGCAGGAGTTCCAGCATCTGGACCCGGCTCAGCCCCAGACCCCCGGTGACGGCGAGCAGCGCCTGCTCCAGGAGCGCCGGCACCGGGGAATCGCCCACCGCGACGCGCCCGAGAGCGGCGAGCAGCGACTGCCGCCGGATCCTGTCCTGGAGGGCCAGTTCGGCGCGCTTGAGCGTCGTGATGTCCTCCATGAATCCCGCGACGCGCTCCATCCGGCCGGAAGCGTCGCGCAGGACGAAGGAGCGCTCCCAGACCCAGCGTTCGGTGCCGTCGGGGGTGACGAGCCGGAACTGCACATCGTAGGTCCCCGCGGGAATCCGCTCGGCGGCGGCCTTCATCACGCGCTCCCGGTCCTCGGGGTGGACGAACTCCGGCCAGCACGACGGATCCGCGTACAACTTCTCCCGGGGACATCCGAAGATCCGCTCGAAGGCGGGGCTCAGGTAGTGAATCGCGGACAGATCGGGGGAGGCGATCCAGAAGATCTCGTCGATGTTCTCCGCGAGCTGCCGGAACAGCTCCTCCGAGCGGCGAGCCGCCGCCTCCGCCCGGCGCCGATCGGTCAGATCCAGCACGAACGCCACGCCCGAGAGCGGTTCACGGGTGACGAGCGAGCGCCCGATCAGGACCGGGACGCGCGAGCCGTCCTTCCGGATATAGTCCTTTTCGTACGGCGCGCAGGATCCCTGCCGGGCCACGTCGCGGAGCGCCTGGTCGTCGAGGCCGGCCTGCTCGGGTGGGGTCAAGTCCCTCCAGCGCAGCCGGCCGGCGCGCAGGTCCTCCCGCGTGTACCCGACCAGGGCGAGAAAGGCCTCGTTCGCGTCGCTGATCTCGCCCTTGGCGTTCCAAAACAGCAGCCCGAACATCGGGGACTCAAAGACGGTTTTCAGGCGCGCCTGGCTCTCCCGGGATTCCTGCCCCCCGTTCCCCGAAGCGAGGGGGTCGCTGAGGAAGATCTCGACCCCCTGGGGACTGGGCTGGACCCGACACACGTAGCGCCGGTCCCGGGGCGGATACGGCACCTCGACCTGCACGGGACGCCGGGTCCGCAGCACCCCTTCCACGGCGAGGGGGAGGGGGCCGTCCACCGCTTCCGGGAACAGGGATGACACCGGCTTTCCGAGCAGGTCCTCGGGCCGGCAGGCGGACAGGGCGGCGGCCGCCGCGTTGACGTAGGTGCAGCAGCCGCGGGCATCCAGCGCCACGAAAGCGTCGGACATCCGTTCCGGAAAAGGGGCGGGGAAAGAGGCGACGGGCGCCGGAGGGGCGAGATCCATCCGCCGGCAATAATAGCAATCGATGTGCCAGCGTCCCACTTTTGGAGAATGGGGGTCGAAAGGCCGGCCGATTCCCGGGCTCCCCATTACAAATGAACTTTCCGGCATCCGGACCGTTGATACGAGCTGTGAGCTTTGGACCTTCAATGCTTGTTTGCCCGCCCCGGGGCCGGATTATCCTGGCACGCCCCGGCCCCGGGGTTGGGTTTATTCATAAAAAGATCGGCGATTACCGCAACTCATTGATTTCAAACATGTTGTCATCGTTAAATCCGACGAGGAAATGAACTTTCACGGATGCGGTCCGTTAGTTGTCCTTGCAGTCAAAGTCCGGGCTGGGGTACGATCCCGGGTCCTGAACGGTAGCTAAGGAGAAGGTCTTATGGCGACTCGCAACGTCCCGATGCCCGAGGAAGAGCCCCTGGAGGACGAGCAGGAGGAGATGGACCTTCCTCCTCCCCCGCCCGAGACGATCGGGGGCAAGATCATCGCCAACACCCCCTGGTGGGCCATTTCCACCGGCGGCCACGTCATGGTGGCCCTGCTCATCGGCTTCTTCTGGGCGGCGAACGCCAACATCGACGAGGAAGCCGTCGTCGTGAGCCCGCCGCGCAAGCCGCGCCAGCTCCCGGAGATGGAAAAGCCCAAGGACCTCGACCCCAACAAGAAGGTCCTCGACATGGAGAAGTCCGTCGAAGACCCCATCTATCGCAAGGACGCCGAGGAGTCCGACCACAACGAAACCGCCGACAACGAAGAGTTCGCCAAGGCCAAGGGCGACTCGATGGACTTCGTCAGCGACAAGCCCTTCAAGGGCAAGGGCACGTATGACGTGATCGGCGGCGGCGGCGGCGGCGGCGGCCGCTACGGCTCCCGTCTCGGCGGCAAGCGCAACCTCGTCGCCCGCGGCGGCGGCGGCGGCGAGACCGAGGACGCGGTGCTCGCGGCCCTCAAGTGGCTCTCCCGCCACCAGGGCGCCGACGGCTCCTGGAAGATCACCGGCTACATCGGCGAGTGCAAGAAGATCCAGAAGTACGCGGCGGGCGCGAACTGCTCGCCCAACCCCGGCCACGAGGACTTCGACTCCGGCGTCACCGGCCTCTCCCTGCTCGCCTTCCTCGGCGCCGGCTACTCCCACCTCTCGAAGGACACCTACGACGGCATCTGCTTCGGCGACGTCGTCCGCAAGGGCCTCCAGTGGATGATGAGCCACCAGGACCCCGAGGGCTGCATCGGCTCGCGCAACGCCCAGAAGTACATGTACAACCACACGATCTGCGCGCTGGCCCTCTCCGAGGCCTTCGGCCTGACCGGCTCGAACCTCTTCAAGGACCAGGCCCAGAAGGCGGTCGACTTCGTCATCGCCGCCCAGAACCCCGGCAAGGGCTGGCGCTACAGCTACAAGTGCGGCGACAACGACAGCTCCGTCACCGGCTGGGCCGCGATGGTGCTCAAGTCCTCCGAGATCTCCGGCCTCACCTTCCCCCGCACCGGCTACGACGGCTGCCGCGCCCTCTTCGACGAGTTCACCGAGGAGGCCTACGGCCGCGTAGGCTACACCCACAAGGGCACCGGCAAGGTCTTCGTCCCGGGCATGAACGAGCAGTTCGACCACCACGAAGCCCTGACGGCCATCGGCGTCATGTCCCGGATCTTCATGGACAAGAACAAGTCCGATCCGCGCCTGACGGCCGGCTGCGACCTGCTCCTGCGCGACAAGCCGAAGTGGGACGGCAACTCCATCGACTTCTACTACTGGTACTACGCCAGCCTCGCGCTCTTCCAGTTCGACGGCCCCTCCGGCCCGAAGTGGAAGGCCTGGAACGAGGACATGAAGACCTCGCTGGTGAAGAACCAGAACACCTCCTCCTCGGGCTGCAAGAGCGGCTCCTGGGAGACGATCGACCGCTGGAGCGGCGAGGGCGGGCGCGTGTACTGCACCGCCATCAACGCCCTGACGCTCGAGGTCTACTACCGCTACGCGAACGTGTTCGGCACGAAGTAGGCCGGATTCCGAAACCCTCAGAAACCCCCGGGTCGCAAGACCCGGGGGTTTTCTTTTCCCCTCAACAAAACAGCCCGTCTGCTTTGTTGCCCTGAAGAGGCAACAAAGCAGACGGGCTGTTTTGTTGAGGCCTTTTCTTCCCCCGCCGCCCCGCCCCGTGCCCTACAATTCCCCCCGGATGGACGAACCCGACGTCTTCGACGGCGCCATGCGCATCGCCCGGGTCGAATACCCGGACATAGACCCCGCCTTCTACCTCACCCAGCTGGACGAGTTCGCCGCCGGGGCGCGCGAGGAGATCTCCGGCCTCAGCCGGGCCGGCGTCGACGAGTTCAACGAGGTCTTCTTCGGCCGCCTCGGCTTCCACGGCAACATGGACGAGTACTACGACCCCCGCAACAGCTACCTCAACGAGGTCATCGACCGCCGCACGGGCATCCCCATCACCCTCGCCGCCGTCTGGTGCGAGGTCGCCCGCCGCGCCGGCTTCGAAACCGAGGGCGTCGGCTTCCCCGGCCACTTCCTCGCCCGCGTCCTCCTGCCCGCCGGCGACGAAGTCCTCGTGGACTGCTTCCACGCCCGCTGCGTCACCCGCGAGCAGTGCGGCGAACTGCTCGCCCAGCTGAACCCCGAAGGCGGCGTCGCCCTCAACGACGGCATGTTCGGCACCGCCGGACCCCGGGACATCCTCGCCCGCATGCTGAACAACCTCCGCCGCATCCACGCCGGCCTCGGCGAGTTCGCGCGCGCCATCCGATGGATCGACCTCGGCCTCGAACTCAACCCCGGCGCCCCGGAGGACTACCGCGAGCGCGGGATCCTCTGGACGCGCCTCGAGGAGTTCGGACGCGCCCTGCCCGACCTGGAGCGCTACCTTCGCCTCGCCCCGCGGGCCCCCGATGCGGACGACATCCGGGGGCAGATGGTCCTGCTCCGGAAACTCCTCTCCCGACTCAACTGAGCCGCCCATGGAACTGGATCCCGCCGCCCTGTCCCCCCGCGACGCCTACCGCTTCCTCATCAGCTGCGTCGCGCCGCGCCCCATCGCCTTCGTGACGACGCTGTCCCGCGAGGGCGTCACGAACCTCGCCCCCTTCAGTTTTTTCAACGGCGTCACCTCCGATCCGCCGGTCGTCTCCATCGCCGTGGCCGTGAAGCGCGACGGCTCGAGGAAGGACACCTGGCGGAACATCGAGGAGACCGGCGAGTTCGTCGTCAACGTCGTGGTGCCGGAACTGATGGACGGGGTGATCGCGGCCGCGAAGGAGCTCCCCCACAACGTCAGCGAGCTGGACCTCTCGGGGCTGAAGTCCCTGCCCTCGACCCGGGTGAAGCCGCCCCGCCTGGCCGGCTCCCCCGTGGCGCTCGAGTGCACCCGGCTGCAGATCGTGGAGGTCGAAGGGACGGCCCTGATCCTCGGACGCGTCGTGCACGCCCACGTCGACGACGCGGTCTGGAAGAACGGCGCCGTGGACCCCGCCCTCGTCACCTTCGTCGGACGCATGGGCGGCGAGCTCTACTGCCGCACGACCGACCGCTTCGAGCGCCGCCGCGAACGTTAGTTGCCCCCGACGATCGTCTTCAGCAGGGTGCCGTTCTCGCCGCAGACGAAGGCCAGGTTCGGGACCAGGAGACTCGCCCAGGCGAAGCGCAGCGTGTTCGACGTATGGATCAGCTGCGGCGT
This sequence comes from uncultured Planctomycetales bacterium, assembly GCA_964619955.1. GTDB lineage: Bacteria > Planctomycetota > MHYJ01 > MHYJ01 > JACPRB01 > JACQFK01. The sequence continues at coordinate 168,086 of CAZUJF010000005.1, read as the reverse complement.
CCAGGTCGAGCCCCCGTCGGTCGTCCGGAACAGACCCTTGCCCGCCCCCTGCGTCACCAGGTACCCGTTGTTCGCGTCCGCGAATCCGACCGACGCGGCCGTGCCCGTGCGCGCCCCCGTGATCTGCCAGAGCGGACCGGCCGTGAGCAGGCGCCGGACGGTGTTGTCCCCGAACACCGCCATCAGCGTGATGCCGGCCCCGGGCGCCTGCAGCGACAGCACCTGCGATGCCGAGGGCGACGCCACCGCCGTCCAGGCCGGCAGCGTGGCGGGCGTCGAGGTGTAGATGTTCCCGCCCGCGCCGCCCACGTAGAAGTTGTAGCTGACCGGCTCGGAGACGACGCAGAAGAAGCTCGTGTCCGCCGGCAGGCCCGTCCCCGCCGTCCAGACCACGGATCCGGCCAGCGCGGCGTCCCCGTTGGCCGTGCTGTAGACCTGGGCCGCGCTGCCCCCGGGGGCCGGATCCTCCCCCACGCAGACGCCCATCGAGGGCCCCGCCGCGAAATGCACCTGCCGGTAGGTCCCGGCGGGCAGCGTCAGGAGGCTCCAGGACAGCGTGGGCGCCGTGATGTCCAGGCAGCGGAAGACGCCGCCGTCCCCGCAGATGAACGCGGTGTTCAGGCCGCCCACCTTGGGGACGGAGACGCCGTAGAAGACGGTCCCGGCCAGGCCGGCGTTGGACATGCTCCAGCTTTCGCCGCCGTCGAGCGTGCGCGCCACGACCCCGCCCTCGCCCACGGCGATGCCGCTCTGGCCGTCAGCGGAAAAGTCCATCGCGTTGAGATGATCCAGCGAGCCGCCGGAAATCAGCACCCAGGTCGCCCCGCCGTTGGTAGTGCGGTAGACCGTCCCGGCCTCCCCCACCACGTAGCCCGTGCTGGCGTCCAGAAACCAGACGTCGAAAAAGTCGAGGGTGGTGGCCACCGACTGGTTGACGGTCGTATAGGCGTATTGCTCCGGCTGCGGGGCCGTCCCGGGATAGCCCGGCGGCACCACCCAGTTCAGCTTGATGATGGTCCCGTTTTCCCCGACCGCCCATCCGTTCTCATGATTCAGCGGGAAATGGACGCCGTAGAGCCGGATTCCCGGCGCGATGTTCTGCAGCTTCCAGCGATCCTCCGCCGCGGGAAACGTGGTCGTGATGGGGTTCAGCACCAGGAGCGTCCCGTCGTCCCCGACCGCGTACCCGATATCGGATTGCGTCAGGACGGGCGTGGCGCCCACATAGATGAGCGTCCTCCCGATCTGGATGGCGTAGAGCGTCTTCCCCGTCATGTTCAGCGTGGTCGGCTCGAAGGGCATCGTCGTCCAGTCCGTCCCCAGCTGACCCGAGTTGATGCAGCGGTTGATGACCCCGTTCGCGCCGCAGACATAGCCCACGCCGGTGGTTCCGATGAAATCGATGCCCTGGGCGTTCGTCACCCCGGAATTCGCCACCGAGAAGCCCGTTCCCGAGGCCACGACATCCCCGTTCTGCCGGAGGGCGAACGAGACGGCATTGTCGCCGAACTGGTCGGACTGGACGACGTCGATGTCCGTCATCGGCGAGCCCGAGCCCGCGACGTCGGCGGTGTACCAGTCGAGCGCCCCGCGGGAGGCCCAGGTCTTGCCGCCCGCGCCGTCGTTGCCGGCCGCCTGCGCCGAACCGCCCAGGATGTCCGTCGCGACCAGGTCCCCCTGCCGCGTCGTGGGCTGGGGCTCGTGGTGGTACCAGCGGATGTCCTTCACCGCGGCGGCCGCGCCGTTCTCGGTCCGGAAGATGCTCGTGGAATCCCCGACCACGTAGCCCTGGTTCGTGTTCACGAAGCGGACCCCGCGCAGATTGCTCGAGGTCGGCGTCCGGAAGAGATTCCGCCAGGCCGCCGGAAGGGCCGGGGCGGGGACCTCGTGCACGCCGTCGCCTCCGCCGTCGCTGCAGGAGCCCAGCACGAGGGCCGAGAGGAACAGGAGCCTACCAGGGAATTTGTTCTTCACCACCGCGTTTATTCTCCACTCGGGCCAGGACGAACAGCAGATCCGACAGCCGGTTCACGTACTTCACCACGATCGGGGGCACGGACGCCTCCCGGGCCAGTTCCACGATCAGTCGCTCCGCCCGGCGGCAGACGGTGCACGCCAGGTGCAGCAGCGACGCCCCCTTCGTGCCGCAGCGGAGGATGAACCCCTTCAGCGGCGGCAGCTCGGCGTCGTAGCGGTCCATCATCCGCTCGAATTCCAGGATGCGGTCCTCGCCCACCCCGGTCTTCGCCTTCGCGGGCCTCGTCCCGTAGGACGGATCCGCCAGCTGGGCGCCCAGGGCCAGGAGGTCGCGCTGCAGGCCCTGCAAGAGATCGCGGATCTCCGCGTCCTCCACGAAGGCGCGCGCCACGCCGAGCGCGGCGGACAGCTCGTCCACGTCGCCGTACGCGCGGCAGCGGGCGTGATCCTTCGGAACCCGCGAGCCGTCGAAGAGCCCGGTCGATCCGTCGTCGCCCTTGCGCGTGTAGATCTTAACCATGCAGCTGCTTCCGGATCGGCGCGGCCTTCGCGCGGAACGCGTCGCCGTCGAGCACCGGCGTCGCCGCGGGCAGCGCGATCTCGTCCGCCAGCTCCACCCACGAACGGCACCCGTCGTAGCGTCCGGCGTCCTCCACGCGGACGGGACGCGAGAGGCGCCAGACCCTCAGGATCAGCGCGGTCAGCCCCGGCTGCGTTCCGTAGCGGAAGCGCTTCTCCACCTCCGCCCAGGACAGCCCGTGCGCCTCCTCGAGGCCCTTCAGGCGGCCGGGGTCGTCCACCCGAACGGCCTCGTCGAGCTCCGCGAACAGCGTCATCTCGACGACGGCGGGGGCCGGCGTCCCCTGCTCATGGAAGCGCGTGGGAAAGAGCAGGAACTCCGCGCGCTCCGCCCGGAAGCCGCCGCGCGGTTCCCGCAGGCCGCCTTTGCGCAGGAGCAGGATCTGGCGGCCGTCCCCCAGGCGGAGACAGAGCTCCTCCCGCTCCTTGAGCGCGGCGCGGCAATGAGAGGACACGGTCGTTCCGGGAATCACACTCGATACACCGCCGGGAGGCGGCCAACCCTGCGCAATTATGGGCCTCCCCCCGCTTCCCGTCAATCCGGCGATTCTGGACAGGCCCCCCTGCTTCGGCGACAGTGGGGGCATGCTGCCGCTGCTGATCGCCGTCCTGCTCCAGGCCGGGGATTTCGATCCGGGCCGCCTCCGGCCGTTCTGGTCCTCGACGACGATGGACGGCGAGAGCGTCCTCTTCGTGAAGGACGGCGGCGTCGCGCGGGCGCCCCTGCTCTTCGTCCCGACCCGCGTGCGGGCGGTGCGGGGGACGATCGCCTATGAGGAGGGCCGCGACTGGGTCTGGAAGGCGGGCGCGCGGGAGCTGACCCTGCCGGAGGGCTCGCGCATCCCGAGCCGCACGCCCGCGGAGCTCCGCCGGCCGGCGGGCAGCCAGGCCTTCCGGCTCACGCACCGCGACGGCGGCGGCGAGATCCTCTTCGGCGGCGGCCACGAGTACCACGACCTGCAGGTCGAGGTCACCTACGACCACGCGCCGGACGCCTGGAAGGGCCCCGTCCCCGCGTTTTCAGAACGCCTGGCCCGGACGACGGGCCTGCTCGAGCAGCAGCGGCCGCTCACGATCGCGCTGCTGGGCGACAGCATCTCGACCGGCTGCAACGCCTCGGGCTGGGCGAAGGCCGCCCCCTTCCAGCCCGCCTGGCAGGACCTGCTCGTCCGGAGGCTGGAGGCGGTCTACGGCGCCCGAGTTTCGCTGAAGAACTTCGCGGTGGGCGGCACCGGCAGCGCCTGGGGCCTGCAGAACATCGCGAAGGTCGCCGCGGCCGCCCCCGATCTGGTCCTGCTCGCGTTCGGGATGAACGACGCCGCAGGCCTCGCCCCCGACGCCTACCGCGCCAACCTCCAGGGCATGGTGGACGCCGTCCGCAAGGCGCATCCGCCGGCGGAATTCATCCTGGTGGCGACGATGCTCGCGAATCCGGACTGGACGGCGCTGCGGCACGAGCGCTTCCCGGAATACCGCGACGCCCTCGCCTCGCTCCGCGGCCCCGGCGTGGAACTCGCCGACCTGAGCTCGGTCTGGGCGGAGCTGCACCGGCACAAGCGGGACGCGGATCTGACGGGCAACGGCGTGAACCACCCGAACGACTTCGGGCACCGGATCTACGCGCAGGTGCTCGGCAGCCTGCTCGTGCGTCCCGGGAAGTAGCCGCGGCTACTTGCGGATGACGGCGGGCGCCGGGCGCGCGGGCGCGGGGGCCGCCGCCTTCGGGGCCGCCTCGGGGGGGCGGGACGCCGACGGCACGGGGCGCGTGACGGCGGAGTCCACCGGCGACGCGCCCTGCAGCGCCTGCAGCGCCGCCGCGACGCGGGACTCGGCCTCCTTGCGGCCGTCGGACTGGGCCTTCAGCGCCGCCTGGGCCTCGTGAAGGGACTTCTCGAACTGGGAGGCGCGCGCCTCCGATTTTCTGAGCACGTCGGCGTATTCGTGGACCTTGGCCTTGAGCTTGCCGACCTCGTCGGTCGCCATCGTGTGCGAGAGCAGCGCGGCGTCGAGCTTCCCCTGCAGGTCCTTGATGACCTCCTCGCTCTTCGCGGAGCCTTCCAGCTGCCGGCGGGAATCCTGGAGCTCCTTCGCCAGCGACTCGGCCTTCGCGCGGAACGCGTCGCGCTCGGCGGCGACCTTTTTCTGCTCGACGACCTGCTGCTCGAGGCGCAGCACCTTGGTCTTCTGACGCTCCGTGTATTCGCGGAGCAGCTTCTCGGCGTCCTCGTCCTCGGTGGATTCCTGGGCCGCCGGCGCGGGGGCCTTCGGCGTCACCGTGCCCGCCTTCCGGGCCTCGGAGGCGGCGCGCGGATCCTGGGCGGCCGCCGCGGGCGCGGGGGCGGCGGGGCGCCGCAGCTCCGAGGCGGGGGAGCGCCGGACCTCGGGGGCGGGCTTCACGACGCGGACCGCCGGGACATCGATCTTGGTCGAATCGCTCGGCTGGTTGATCATCGGAAGGTCGTTGGCGCCCATAATCCCCATCCCCATACTGAACAGGCCGATTGTAGGCGGGCCTTTCCGCCAGTTCAACTGTCTTCTCCGGACCCGCGCGGCTATAATTTTGAGGCGGTCGCAGGAGGCCCCCGGGCCTTGCGGCCGCCTCATCCTCCGCAGCCCGCGGAGCGGGCGGAGGAGGATCACGATAGAGAGCCGTATGGCCACCGACAGCCACAACCCGCTCCTGGACGAGCCGTCCCGACGCCCTCCCGGCCCGGCCGGCGCGACGCCGCCGCCCGCCGCCGCCCATACACGCCCCGACAAGAAGGGCGACACGACCGAGACCCTCAAGATCGACCTGCCGGACGACGTCGCGGCCGTCTGGAAGGACCCCACCCGGAAATTCGCCGGCGGCCGCTACGTCCTGGTCCGCGAAGCCGGCCACGGCGGCATGGGCCAGGTCTGGAAGGCCTGGCAGACCGACCTGCGGCGCTATGTGGCGATCAAGATCCTCATCGGGACGATGTGGACGGACACGGAGCTCAAGCGCTTCTACCGCGAGGCGCAGATGGCCGCCAGCCTCTCGCATCCCAACATCGCCTCGATCTACGAGGTGGGCTCCCACGAGAGCAAGCACTTCATGGTCATGGAATTCGTCGAGGGCGACTCCCTCGCGAAGCTCATGGCCCCGCCGGTGCTCAAGCAGGGCACGCAGCGCTCGGTGAAGCACCTCGCCCCCCGCAAGGCGATCGAGATCCTCCGCGAGGCCACGCTCGCGGCGGACTTCGCCCACACGAAGAACATCATCCACCGCGACCTCAAGCCGCACAACATCATGGTGCAGAAGGCCGACGGGCGGGTCTTCGTCATGGACTTCGGCCTCGCCAAGCCCATCAAGAAGGAGGACTCGATCACGCTGTCCGACGCGATCGTGGGGACGCCGCAGTACATGTCCCCCGAGCAGGCCCGCGGGGAGCCCGTGGACCGCCGCACGGACGTCTTCTCGCTGGGCGCCGTCCTCTACCACGCGCTCGCGGGCCGCCCGCCCTTCGACGGGCACTCCCCCGCCGAGATCATGATGGCGGTGCTGGCCGACGACCCGGTCCCGCTGCGGCAGCTCAACCCGCGCATCCACGCCGACGTCGAGACCATCTGCCTGAAGGCGCTCGACAAGGATCCCGAGCGGCGCTACGAGACCGCCCGGGCCCTCGCCGACGACCTCGGACGCTGGCTCGAAGGCGAGCCGATCAGCGCGCGGCCCCTGTCGCGCCGGGAGCGCTTCTGGAAGGAGCTGCGGCGGCGGCCCCTGCAGGCCACGCTCGCGGGCGCGGCCCTCGCCGCCCTGCTGCTCATCGGCGGCATCTTCGCCTTCCAGGGCCTCCGCGAGCGGTGGAAGATCCAGGACTTCCTCCAGCAGGCGCGCCAGGCCTACAAGGAGGGCCGCTTCGTGGTGGCCCAGGGCTACTGCGAGAAGGCGCTCGCGTACAACGAGGCGCACCCCGAGGCCCGCGAGCTCTGGGACCTCGCCAACGAGAAGAGCCAGGATCCGGAGCGGCAGCTGCTCAAGGAGCGCCGGCTCAAGGACCAGGTCATCAAGCGCAACCATCGCGAGGCGGAGATCAACCTGCAGGCGATGCGCTACCAGGAGGCGCTGGGCCTCACCCTGCAGATCCTCGCCTTCGACCCCAACGACGCCGAGGCGATCCGCCGGCGCTCCACCTGCGAGGAGGCCCTCGCGCGGGACGCCCGGGAGCGCGACCTGCTCGAGAAGAAGCTCGACGAGACCGAGGCGGCCGTGCGCACCCAGAAGGAGGAGCTCGAGCGCCAGCGGCTCGCCCGGATCAGCGCCTTCACCGACTACCACCGCGCGCGGCAGGCCTTCGAGGACGGCACCCGGATGCGCCTGCAGGACGAGTCCGGCAGCGGTTTCACGATCGGCGAGGTGAAGGAGAAGTACCAGGAGGCGCGCGACGCGCTCACCCGCGCCCTCGCCAAGGACAAGACCTACGCCGAGGCGCTGCACTTCCGCGGCCAGGTCCAGCTGCGGCTCGGCGAGTTCGAGCTCGGCGAGCGCGACTTCCGGGAGGCCAGCCAGTACAGCTCCGACTCGGGGCCCGTCGCCTTCGGCGCGGCGATCAGCCAGCTGATCCTCTACATGCTGCACGGGCACGGCCTCGACGAGGTCCGCGACCGCGGCGCGCGCGAGACCGCGCTGAAGGGGCTCGGCTTCTGGACCGACAAGGCGGACAAGGTGCAGAACACCTTCGAGCGCTTCGGCCTGAAGGCGCTGCAGGACTTCAGGCGCCGCGACCTGCCCGCCGCGCTCGACAAGCTCGAGACGATCCGTCCGCTGGGCCGCGCGGACTACGCGTTCCACCTGATGCTCGCGTGCATCCACGTGGAGAGCGGCGAGTGGCGCAAGGCGAACAGCGCGCTGAGCACGGCGCTGGAGCTGGAGCCGACCGCGCTGGAGTCCCGGATCCTGCGGGCCGTCGTGCGCCTCAACATCGAGGACCTGGCCGGCGCCCGGGCCGACGCGGAGAAGAGCGTCGAAGCCGCGCCGCCGACCCCCGCGGTGGCCTATCTCGCGTATCTCGTGCGCGCCCGCGTCTACCAAGAGGCCCGGGAGACGTCCAAGGCGCTCGCGGACCTGCGCCGCGCCGGCGGCCTGGCCGGCTCGATGGCCGGCGCGATCAACGGCGTCCACCAGAAATGGCAGAAGTCCGCCCGCCCGGAGAAGTAGCCCTCACACCTCCAGCACCGCTTCCAGCGCCCGGATGAACGCCGCCCGCTGCTCGGGCCGCAGTTCCGACTTCCGCAGCCGCGCGGCCGCCTCCTCCAGCGGATGACGCAAGGAACGGTCCAGCTCCCGGATCAAGCCCTGGAGCACCAGCTTGTCGCGGCGGCCGTGGGAGCGGTCCCGCAGCGCCCGCGCGTGCTGCAGCGCCCGGTCCACCAGGATCCAGAAAAACTGCCGGTCGGGATGCGGCCCCACCCGCCAGATCGCCTGCCCCGCCGCCTGCTTCAGCACCGCCTCGAGCGAGGGCCGCCGCTTCCACGCCATCCACAACCCGTGCGCCGCGCCCCCCGCACAGCCCAGCAGCGCGCCCGTCAGGAACGACGCGCCGCCCACGGCCACATCGAGCGTCCCGCCCAGCAGCCCGCCCCCCACCGCCTCCGCCAGCACCAGCTGCTGCGGCGCCAGTCCGAAAACCTTCCAGGTCTGCTCCGAGAACAGGTCGCTCGTGGACGCCGGCAGCGGCAGCGCCGCCTCCTCGACCTCCAGCGCGCGGAAATGGTAGATCTCCTCCACCCTCCGGCGCGCCTCCCGCTCCAGCCCCGCGATCGCCTCCCGGTAGGCGCCGTCCCCCGGCGCCTCGCCGCGCCCGCAGGGCACGTCCACGTGGAAGCGCACGGCCTGCGCCACGAAATCGGCGACGAGTTCCGCTGCCTGCCGCCGCCGCTCCGCCCAGTCGCGCCGGTACGCCGCGATCGCCTGCTCGATCTCCGGCCGCCCCGCCTCCCGGAGCTGCTTGAAGGCCTCCAGGATCTGCACCCGCTCCTCGAACCCCGCCTGCTGCCCGTCGAAGGCGCGCACGATCGAGAAGTACTGGTCGAGCGCGCGCCGCCAGGTCTCCGTGTAATCGCCCCGCTTCTCGATGGGATTGAACAGCGCCAGGCGCGGACGCCCCGTCCAGCGGAGGATCTCCATCTCCGCCGTGTAGTCCCCGAGGAAGGGCACCGTGCCGTCGACGACGTAGAGGATCGCCGCCCCCGCGAGGACCGGCTTCAAGAGCTCGACCTCGTCCTCGAAGTCCGGCTTCCCCTCGTGGGCGCGCACGAAGTCCGCGACGATCTCCGGACGCTCCGCGGCCGTGCGCTCCCGCGCCTGCATCCAGGCCAGCGCCGCGGCCGCGTCCTGGAAGCCCGGCGTGTCGATGATGGCGAGCAGCGGACGCCCGTCGAGCGCGACCTCGAAGCGCCGGCACTTCCGGGTCGTCCCCGGCAGCGGGCCGATGCGGACCGACTCGTCCTCCGTCAGCGCGGACACGATCGTCGACTTGCCCTTGTTGACGCGGCCCACCACGACGAACTCGGGAAGGCTCACGCGGCTGTCTCCACGCGCAGGGCGGGATCCCCCAGCGTCTCGAGCACGCGCTCCCAGACCTCCCGCCGCCCGCCCTCGAGCAGATACAGCACGATCATGCCCTCCCGCCCGACCGCCTCGCGCCAGGCCCGGACGCGGCGCAGATACGCCTTGGTCGGATCCTCCCAGGGCGGCGGGACCAGGATCACCGGCGCGGGTCCCGCCGGCGCGTCGCCGGGACCCTGGCGGCGCCCCACCGTCCACCCGAACCTCGCGCGGACCGCGGCGTCGTCCAGCGTCACGCCCTCCCAGAGCACCAGCACGCAGGGACGTTCCGCCGCCGGAAGCCCGGCCTTGATTCCGGGCTTCAAAGGGATCTCCGTCGCCGGCGCCTCTTCGTCGGCGCGCACCTGAAGATGGGCGAACCCGAGGCGCTCGAGAATGCGGGCGTATTCGGCGTCGCCCTCCACCGTGACGCTCCGCAGGGCCTTGCGGGCGGAGAGCGCCGCAAAACACCATACGAAAAGCCGCGGCAGCAGCCCGTAGACCCCCAGGGCCGCCACGAGAAACGGCCACCAGGCGCCCCCGATCCCGGGGCCGCCTTCCGGGTGCAGATAACGCCCTTCGACCTGCGAATAGCGCGTCAGCTCGACCAGGCGGAAGCTCGGCGAGGCGTCCGGCAGCAGCCCCCCCCACGGCAGCGCGACGGCCTCCACCAGCGAAGCGAAGGCGCCGTCGTGAAGCCGCAGCGTCGTGCTCCACGCGAAGGCGAGGTCCGTGAACGTCACCAGCAGCAGGGCCGTCAGGATCGCCGCGACATTGAATGCGACGCCGAACTGCTGAACGAGAGCGATGAAGGTCCAGCGCTCGACGCCGTTGAGCTTCGCCGCCCGCGCCCGGAAACGCCCCAGCCGCTCGATCAAGCCGCGCAGCAGCTGCACGCCGGGGCCCGGCCGGCGCGGCAGCAGTCCCAGGAAGAGCAGCCCCAGCAGCAGGATCTGGACGCCCACCAGCCAGGCGAGGGCGCTGAAGACGTTCACCGGCCGCCCGTGCAGCGGCGTCAGGAACGCGGCCGCCGCCCCGGCGCCCCCCAGCAGGCCCAGCAGGACGAGGAGGACGCGCACCAGCGAGAACGCGTGTCGAACGGAGGAGCCTGGGCGGACCTCCCGCAGCCATCCGAGCAGGAGTGCCCAGGAAGCCAGCCCGCTCCCGGAAAAGCGCCGTCCGATGGCGCGGTCGCGCTCGCGCAGCCGTCCCTCATCGAGACGGCGGTCGTCGGCGATCTGGAGTTCGAGCTCGAGCAGCTCGGAGAGCGAGGGGTGCTTCACAACCCGCCTATTCTACTCCGCCGACGCCGCGTTGAAGTATTCCGCCTGCGGGTGGTGGAAGACGAGCGCCGAGACGGAGGCCTCGGGGTCCATCATGTGCCCCTCGGTCAGCTTCACGCCGATCTCCTCCGGCTTGAGGAGTTTGAAGAGCTTCTCCTGGTCGGCGAGATTCGGGCACGCGGGGTAGCCGAAGCTCACGCGGATGCCCCGGTACTTCGCCTTGAAGCGGTCGTTCATCGTCAGCTCGGGCGGATCGGCGATCCCCCACAGCGTGCGCAGGTCGCGGTGCAGCTTCTCCGCGTAGCCCTCCGCCGCCTCGATCGCGACCGACTGCAGCGTGTGCGAGTAGAGATACTGACCCTTGTTCTTCAGCTCCTCCGCCCGCGTGCGGATGCCCTCGCCCGTCGTGACGAGGAAGAGCGCCACCGTGTCCGGGGCCCCCGCCGGGGGCGCGTAATCCGCCAGGCAGAGCCCGTCCGGCTTCGGCTGCCGCGGGAACTCGAAGTGCTCCAACTCCTTGCCGCCGCCGTCGAGCAGCGTCAGCCGGTTCCCCGCGGAGACCGCCTTGAAGAACCGATAGACCCCGCGCGCCTTCATCCAGCCGTCCTGCTCGCAGCGGCGCTGGATCTCCTGCACGATCCCCTGCATCTCCAGGAACTTCGCGTCCTTCGCCTCGATGAGGCGCTCGATGGACCCCTTCACGCCCAGGTGTTTGCCGTAGAGCATGAAGGGGTTCAAGTACGGCCAGATCGCCCGCAGATCCGGGATCGAGACCTCATGGCGCTCGAAATCCGGCGCGGACAGCACGGGCACGTCGGCCCGGACGAGGCGGCTGCGGACCGTGGACACGACGGCGGGGGCCGCGTCCACGGGGGCCCCGCTCTCGCCCATCTTCTCGGCCTCCGCCGAGATCTTGCGGTCCAGGATCTCGCGCGCCTCGACATTCACCGTCTGGTTCGCCAGGTCGAGCCCCTGCATCGCGTCGCGCGCGTAGCCCACAAACCCGCCGTAGGCCTTGCGGATCCGCGTGTACGTGAACTTCTTCGTCAGCGCCGCGCCGCCCACCAGGATCGGCAGGCGGATGCCCGCCGTCTTCAGGTCCAGCGCGGTGACCTCCATCTGCTGGGCGGACTTCACCAGCAGCCCCGAAAGGCCGATGAGGTCCGGTTTGTGCTGCCGCACCGCCTTGATCAACTCCTCGGGCGCGACCTTGATGCCGAGGTTCACGATGGTGTAGCCGTTATTCGAGAGGATGATCTCGACGAGGTTCTTGCCGATGTCGTGCACGTCGCCCTTCACCGTGGCGAGGATCATCTTGCCGCGGTTCTGCGCATCCGCCTTCTCCATGAACTGCTCGAGGTGCGCCACCGCCGCTTTCATCGCCTCGGCGGACTGCAGCACCTCCGCGACGATCAGTTCGTTCGCGTTGAAGAGGCGGCCGACCTCGTCCATGCCCTTCATGAGCGGCCCGTTGATGATCTCGAGCGGGGGCGTCGTGGAGCGCTTCTCGTCGAGGTCGGCGATCAACCCCTCCTTCGTCCCCTCGATGATGTAGCGGGCGAGGCGCTCGTCGAGCGAGCGCTTCTGCGTCGAGGCCGCGGCGGTCTTGCGTCCGCGGAAGTGGGCGACGAACGCCGCGATGGGGTCCGCCCCGCGGTTGAAGAGCAGGTCGTCGCAAAGCTTCTTCTCCTCCTCCGGGATGCCGGCGTAGCGCACCAGCTTCTCGGAGGAGACGATCGCGAAATCGAGCCCGGCCTTCGTGTTGTGGTAGAGGAAGACGGCGTTGAGCACTTCGCGGCCCGCGGGCGGGACGCCGAACGAGACGTTGGAGATCCCCAGCACGGTCTTGGTCCCGGGATAGCGGATCTTGAGCTGCCGGATCGCCTCGATGGTCTCCGCCGCGGAGCCCGTGTAGTTCTTGTCGCCCGAGGCGCAGGGGAACACGAGCGGGTCCCAGACGATGTCCTCGGGCTCGATCCCGTACTTTTTCGTTAGCAGCTCGTAGCTGCGCTCCGCCACGGCGAGCTTGCCCTCGGCGGAGATCGCCTGGCCCTTCTCGTCGATGCAGCCCACCACGAGGGCCGCGCCGTAGCGCCGCGCGAGCCCGCTGATCTTCTCGAACTTGTCCTCGCCGTCCTCGAGGTTGATGGAGTTGATGAGCGCCTTGCCCTGCGACCACGAGAGGGCGAGCTCCACGCCCTTGGGGTTCGTGGTGTCGATCATGAACGGGACCTTGACCATCCGGATGAGCTTGTCGAAGAACGCGTTCGTCGCCCCGAGCTCGTCGACCTCGGTGTGCTGGAGGTTGACGTCGAGGATGTGCGCGCCGGCCTTGACCTGCTTGCGGCCGATCTCGGCGGCCTCCTCGATCTTCCCCGTCATGATGAGCTCGCGGAACTTCTTCGAGCCCGTCACGTTGGTGCGCTCGCCCACGATGAGCGGCCGGCTCGACTCCTCGCAGGGGACGTACTCGATGCCCGAGACGTGCGTGAGCCGCGCGGTGGCGGGCTTGCGCGGGCGCCCGGCGCGGGCGACCTTCGCGATCTCCCGGATGTACGCCGGCGTGGTGCCGCAGCAGCCGCCGACCAGGTTCACCCAGCCCTGCTCGATGAAGCGCGCGAGGGCCGCGGCGACCATCGCGGGCGTCTCGTTGTACTTGCCGTCCGAGTCGGGCAGGCCCGCGTTCGGATAGCAGGTGACGTAGGAGCGCGCGAGGGCGGACAGCGTCCGCAGATGGTCGGTCATGAACTCGGGGCCGGTCCCGCAGTTGAGCCCCACGGAGAGCGGGGCGACGTGTTCGACCGAGGCATAGAACGCCTCGATGCCCTGCCCCGCGAGCATGGTGCCCATGGGCTCGATCGTGGCGGAGATCATGAGCGGGACGCGGAAGCCGATCTCGCGCTGGGCGGCGTCGATACCGAGCAGCCCCGCCTTGACGTTGCGCGTGTCCTGGGCGGTTTCAAGCAGGAGCGCGTCCACGCCGCCCTTGAGCAGGCCGCGGGCCTGGATGCGGTAGTTCTCGATGAGCTCCGGGAACGTGATGCCGCCGGTGACCGTGATCGTCTTCGTCGTGGGGCCCATCGAGCCTGCCACGAAACGCGGCCCCGGGAACTTCGCCGCCGCCTCGCGGGCGACCCGGGCGGAAGCCTCGTTGATCTGCTCCGCCTTGTCGGAGAGCCCGTATTCGCCGAGCACGAACGGCGCGCCGCCGAAGGAGTTGGTCTCGACGATGTCCGCCCCCGCCTCGAAGTACGCGGCGTGGATGTCGCGGATCACGTCGGGGCGCGTGAGCACGAGGTTCTCGTTGCAGCCCTCGAGTTCGGGGCCGCCGAAGTCCTGCGCCGTCAGGTTCCGCACCTGGATCTGGGTGCCCATGCCGCCGTCGAGCACGAGCACGCGCTCGGCGAAGAGGGCTTCGAGGGCCTTGGAGGCTTCGCGAAGGGGGGGGCTGCTGGCCACGATATCTCCGAAATTACGAAGGTGGGTATAGGATAAGTCGCCCGCGCTGTCTAGAGGCCCTTCCCCCAGAGCCAGCCCTCCCGCAGACGCTTCTGGGCGGGGGTGGCGCTTTTGAGTTTCCGCAGGGTCCAGGTCACGTTCTCCTGCCGGCCGAGGCGCACGGTGATCTCGCGCAGGGATCCCGAGCGGAAGAGGCTGAAGCGCAGGCGTTCGCCGGGCCCGGCCTCGTCGAGGCGCTTGTCGAACTCGTCGGGGTTCAGCTTCAGGCCGTCGAGGGCGATGATCTCGTCCTTCGCGGAAAGGCCGGCCTTCCAGGCGGGTCCGCCCTCGATCACCTGGGAGATCGTGAGCGAGGAGCCGGTCTTCGAGACGTTGACCCCCAGCCAGGGGCGTTCCTTGCGGGCCTCCTCCCCGGCCTCGGGTTTGCGGGGCTCGCGATGGACCTCGAGGCCCGCGTAGCCGAGGAAGCGGTTCCAGGGGACGTCGGCGACGCCGTCGACGTAGTCCTTGAAGAAGCGCCCGAGGTCCGAGCCGGCGACGCGTTCGCAGGCGCGGCGGAACTCGGGCTCGGGGAAGCCCTTCCCCTTCCGGGCCCACTCGGTGTAGAGCAGGCGCATGACGTCGTCCAGCGAGCGCCGGCCGCGGGTGCGCTGGCGGATCTCCAGGTCGAGGCACATGCCGACGAGCTCGCCTTTTTCATAGTAGCTCATCTGGCAGTTGGGGGCGTTTTCGTTCGGCTGGTAGAGCTTGATCCAGGTGTCGAAGCTCGAGGCGCTGAGCGACTGGCGTTTGCGCCCGGGTTTCTCCTCGTACTTCTGGATGCGCTCGGCGGTTTTCTTGAAGTAGCGCTCGGCGCCGAAGAGCTTCGCGCGGCAGACCACGAGCGTGTCGTAGTAGCTGGTGATCCCCTCCATGACCCAGAGCAGGCCGGTGTAGACCTCCTTCTCGTAGTCGAAGGGGCCGAGTTTCTCCGGGCGGATGCGTTTGACGTTCCAGAGGTGGAAGAATTCGTGGGCGGCGAGCTCGAGGAAGTTCTCGTACTTCTCGCGCGGCCGGTACGAGTAGGGCGGGTACTGGAGGGCGGTCGAGTTCAGGTGCTCCAGGCCGCCGCCGCGCTCCGTGCTGTTGTGCAGGAGGAAGACGTAGCGGCGGTAGGGGATGTGGCGCATGATGCGGACTTCGGTCTCGACGATCTTCTTCAGGTCCGCGACGAGGCGCTTGGCGTCATGGTTGCCCGGGCCGTGCAGGACGAGCTGGTGCGGCACACCCTTGACGCGGAAGCGGTGGTCTTCGAAGGTCCCGATCTCGATCGGGGAGTCCACGAGCACGTCGTAGCCGGGGGCGGACCAGCCTTTGCCGGCGGGATCGAGCCCGGTGGCGACGCGCCAGCCCCGGGGGGCGCGGATCTCGAGCGTGACGGGGGCGTCCTTGAGGCCGTCGACGCTGCAGAAGACGCTCGCGCCGTTGATGAAGGCGTGGTCGGCGTCGAGGTGGGAGCTCTGGACGGAGAGCTCGAAGGCCCAGACGTCGTATTCGACGGCGACGGTCCCGCCGGCCTCGACGCGCCAGCGGCTCTTGTCGATCTTCCGCCAGGCGTGCGGGCCCGCGTCGAAGTCCTGCACGTTCCGGGCGTAATCGCGGATCTTGTACGAGCCGGGGGTCCAGGCGGGCATGACGAAATCGGTGACGGGCCCGGGGGCGCCCTCGACCTCCACGCGGACATGGAGGAGGTGGGTGGCGGGCTCGGGCATCGAGAGGGTATAGCGGACGCGGCTCATGGGCCCTACTGTACGGGGAGGCAAGCGGGGGGCGCAAGGTTGAGGCCGCCGTAAAAGCTCCCATTCCTTACGGCGGGCGAAACCCTCCGCCCTCGAAAGATGAGCGAAGGAGGATCGGGCGCGGGTTTTCATGCTTGGGGAGAGCGGGGGGGGGGCCGACTTCCCCTCCACCTCTCCCGCTAATATTGAACTATTTAAAAAGTATTTATGTCCTTGAACGTAGAATTATATATTGAGTCTTCTGGCCCTACCGGAGGACGCTCAAGAGATCGGGAGGGTGCCACCATGTCGTCAGCTGACCATGGGAGTTGGAAGTCTCGATTTGTCTGGATAGGCTTGCTCGCTCTGACCCTGCCTGCCTGCGGCGGTGGAGGTGGTGGCGGCACTCCTGGCCCTGCTGATCCTGGGCTCCTTCGCATCAATATCGATCCTGTTCCATTAGAGGACATCCTAGAGCTCAACCTCCACGTTGTCAGAATTGACGTAACAATCTCCGACACACCCACCAGCCAGGAAGAACTGCTGACAATCTCGAATACCCCACAAGACATGGGGCTGGTAGGACTCTCGGGGGTTACACCACGGGTATTCTCGGAGATCTTGGTGCCCCGAGAAGGCCTTATCCACCAGATACGCTTCATCATTGACTACGCAACTGCAACCCGTGGTCTCGGTGGAAGCGAGCCCGTAGATATTCCAAGCGGGGCGACAAGTGGCTTCAAGACCATCAGCGCTGATCAGATTGTTGAAATCAAGGACAAGTGGACTACAGATGTGACCGTGGCCCTTGACCCTGACAAGACCATGGTTACGGATCATCCCAATGGCCTTCGAGTTAAGCCAGTCGTCAAGGTACGGGCAGGCGCGGTCACGCGTGCCCCCTTCGACACCTTCGTTCCCGATCGAATGACCGTTCTCTTTAAGGATGGCACGCCTCAGGCAGGCATAGATGCCATCGTAGCGAGCCTTGGAGCCGCAATCCGATCGAAGGATCCATTCATGCCCTATTATGTTCTTGATCTCCCTCTAGATTCCAATGAACTGGCTGTCCAGCAGACGCTCGGGGCGATGCCTGAGGTTGCAGCCGCGTGTCCCGACTACCTTGGATTCCTTGCTGGCCAAGCGGCTCAAGTGTTCCCAGACGATTCAGCATTCGGGAACCAATGGAGCCTTCACAACGCCGGTGGAGCACCGTTCTACGGCACTCCGGATAAGGATATCGACGCCCCCGAAGCCTGGGCCATCACGACGGGCAGCAATGCGGTGGTGATAGCTGTACTCGACACGGGCATGGAACTTTCCCATCCGGACCTCGCAGGGAATGTGTGGGTAAACACTATCGAACAAGCCGGTATTCCTGGGGTTGACGACGACTCCAACGGTTTCATCGACGACATCAACGGATGGAACTTCGGCGACAACAATAACAACGTGGCCCCATTTGACTTTCATGGCACTGCGGTCGCCGGTGTAATTGGTGCGAGAGGCAACAATGGTGTCGGGATTGCCGGGGTTTGCTGGAATGCGCGTATCATGCCACTGAGAGTCTTCAGTTCCAGCGGCTTGGCCACCACGTCTGCATTCTTCGGCGCGCTCAGTTATGCGCGCCAGATGGGAGCGTCCATCGCCAACGTTAGCGTTCAGTGGATTTTGGATGGAAGTCAGTCACTCCCCCTTAGCGTGCAATTTAACGCGACAGTTGGCAACGTTTTCGTGACTGTCGCGGCAGGCAATGACAACGTAAATGTCGACGCGACGTATAACCTGCACTTCCCGGTGGAAATGAATCATCCACACGTCCTCGGCGTCGGCGCAACGGACAAATTCGGGGCGATTGCGGGCTTCTCCAATGGTGGCACCCAAGCGATCGAACTAGGGGCGCCCGGAGTCCAGATCTTAACCTCCACACTCGGAGGCATGTACACGGTCACGCAAGGTACCTCCTTCTCCGCCCCCCTTGTGGCAGGAACCGCAGGCCTGATCAAGTCCCAATATCCCGCACTTACTGCTATTGAGATCAGCGACCGCATGACCAACAATGTGGACTTTGATCAGGGCTTGGTTGCCTTCTTCAGGAAGAAGGGGACCGTGAACGCCTACAAGGCTCTGCAATAGCGCCTGGAGGGGCGGATGCGAAGTGGCAAACTGCTGTGGGTCCGTTTGGCCATGCTGGCAGCACTGTCCTCCCTCGTCCCTGCCTGCGAGAACCGGGACGACGATCTTCCTCCGCAGATGTTATCGTTTGGATCGCCTAGCATCGCCATCTTCGGTTCCAATCCCGTCGTGGGATGGCAGGGAACCGCTTCCGGTCGCTCCCAGATCTACTTGAGGCGATGGACCGGCGCCGTTTGGGAAGAACTGGGCGCCTCCGGGAGCGGCGGTGGCATCAGCAACTCCCCGCAAAGCGCTTCGGATGGAGTCGTGGCGATCGATTCCACAGGCAACCCTATGGTCGCCTGGTGTGATACGGCATCGGGTAACTCCGAGATCTATCTCATGCGCTGGAACGGTGCTTCCTGGATTGAACTGGGAGGTTCGGCGAGCGCCGGGGGCATCAGCAGTTTCGGCATCGGCGGCGGAAGCGCCTACCACCCGACGCTTGCCGTGGATGCGGCCGATAACCCCGTGGTCGCCTGGGAACGTGTCGCTCCGATGACCGCCACCTGGAGCCTGTATCTCAAGCGCTGGACCGGCGCAGCCTGGGTCGAAGTCGGGAGCTCCGCGACGGCCTCAGGGATCGCCGCGACCGGCATCGGCGCAGCCCCGTCGCTGGCCCTCAACACCGTGGGCCACCCCGCCGTTGCCTGGCAGGATGGCACTTCGGGCAACCTCGAGGTCTATTTCAAACGATGGACCGGAGCGGCCTGGGAAGAGCTGGCAGGGTCAGCCTCAACGGGAGGAGTGAGCAATACCACGGGGATCTCCGAGTTCCCAAGCCTGGCCCTGGAGAGCACAGGGAGTCCCGTGATTGCCTGGCAGGATGGGACCCCCGGCAATCTAGAGATCTACCTCAAGCGATGGGATGGAGCGCAGTGGATTGAGCTTGCGAGTTCTGCAACCGGCGGGGGAATTAGCGGAACCTCGGTCGCGTCCCAAGCATGCTCCTTGACGCTTGAATCTGGGAACCAATCCTTGGTTGCCTGGCAGGAAGGTACCGCCGACAGCGAGATCTTCCTCAAACGCTGGGATGGATTGCAGTGGGTGCAACTCGGCGGCTCTGGTTCTGGAATCGGGCTTAGTAATACCTCGGGCGCCTCCCAGAATCCCTCGCTTGCTCGGGACACGGCAAATGCCCCAGCGGCAGCTTGGGTCGATACGAGTCCTAACCGCGCGGCCATCTACTTGAAGCGCTGGGATGGATTGCAGTGGGTTGAACTGGGATCGTCCGGCTCCGGAGGCGGCATCAGCAATTAACTGGCCTTCTCCCAGGCCGGATAGCTCAAGCTCGCCAGCCTGATCCGATCTTCGTCGGACATCCACTCTCAGTTAGAACATACCCCATCGGGCCGTGCCCTCTTGTCCTTCGAAGCCCAGTACCAAAGGAGCGAAGAAGGGAAACCGGGACGGCCGGAGCCTGGATGGGGTACACTTCGGGGGAACAAACGCACGGCCCCGGGCGTCGTGTATATAGAGGACAGAGATGCCCCCCAAGGAAGGCGAAGTCACCAAGGTCCTGAAGCGCGTCGCGCAGGTGCTCGACACCGGGAAGTACGACGAGGCCCTGCGCGATCTCATGCATTTGTCCGAGAAATACCCCGACGCGGGCGACATCCGTCCCCAGATCGCCGAGGTCCTCCTGCGCCGCGGGGAATCCCGCGCGAAGAAGGGCCGCCTGCGCGAGGCCCGCTCGGATTTCCAGCAGTCCCTGCGCTGGGAGCACCGCCCGGGGGCCCTCGTCGCCCTCGCCCGCGCGCATCTCGCCGAGGGAAGCCTGGACGAGGCGGACCGCCTCCTCACCGAGGCCCTCGAGGCGGACGACCGCTTCGGCCCCACGCACGAAACGCTCGGACACCTGATGATGGCCTGGGACGAGCCCAAGAGCGCCGCGCGCGCCTATGAGCAGTCCCTCGGCCTCGGCCACGCCACGCCCGAGCTCTACCGCGGCGTCTGGCAGGCGTATCTCCGCCTCGAGAACATGGACCGCGCCCACGAGCTCATCGTCGAGGGCGCCGGGCGCTTCCCCGAGAGCGACGTGCTGCAGGCCGCCGTCGGCGATTCGCTCGTCTACGCGAAGGGCGAGAGCGAGGCCGCCCCGGAATGGTGGGCGCGCGCGCTCGCGATCAACGCGAACAACTTCGAGGCCAATTTCGGGCTGGCCGGCCACCACGCCTCCCGCGGGGAGCGGGACCCGGCCCTCGACTACCTCAAGCGCTGCGTCGCCCTGAACCGCGAGCGCGCCGTGAAGCTCTGGAAGGACGACCTCGGCTCCCCGCTGCGCAAGTTCGGGGACTTCGCCGCCGACCGGGACTTCCGCCGTCTCCTGGGCGGGAACGACTAAGCCCCGCGTCATGGACCCCGTCGACGCCGTGCTGCGCGCCCGCGAACTCGCGGAAGAGCGCCGCTGGGATGAGGCCCTCACGCTCCTGGAATCCGCGGCTCGGGAGCATCCCGACGACGATCTCCCCCACGAACTCGCCTGCCTCCACAACGAACGGGGGCTGCTGCGCTCCGACGCGAAGGCCCTCGGGGACTTCGACGCCGCCGACCGCTGGGTGAAGCTGCCGCTCGCCAAGGCCGGCCGGGCGGCCCTGCTCGTGCGACGGGACGACCTCGACGGAGCCGAGGCCCTCGTCCAGCAGGCCCTCGGGGAGGACCCGGAGCTGCCCGAGGCGCTCCTGGCGCTCGCGGAGCTGCGCGCCCAGCAGAACCGCACGAAGGAGGCGTTCGAAGCGGCCTCCAAGGCGGCCCCCCACCTCGGCAGCGCGGTCGCCCTGCTCGCCCGGCTGCTGGAATCTCAGAACCGGGTCGACGACGCCCGAAAGCTGCTGCTCTCGGCGCACGACAAGGTCCCCTGGGACGACCGTTACCTGGTCGCACTTGCCCGGGTCCACGAGGAGCAGGAGGCGATCGACGACGCCCGGCGGGTCCTCCGTCAGGCGGCCGAGCTGAATCCCGAGCGGGCGGAGGCCTCCTGGGCGCTCTGTCTTTTCGAGCTCCGCCAGGAGCGGGAGGGTGCCGCCCGTCAGGCCCTTCTGGAAGCCGTCGCGCGGGATCCCGAAGGCACCCAGGCCTGGGGCGCCCTCGAACGCCCCCGCGTTCCCGCCCTCGCCGCGCTCTTGCTGGAATAACTCCAAGGTCCGCGCCTACCCCAACACGTTTCCAGACCGTCTGGAAACGTGTTTGGCGACCGTGGGGGGGGGGGCCGGGCAGAATATTCGCAGGCGCCCTTGCCTGTGTCACATCCTGTCACAGCACTGGGCGATACTCCTCATGCAGGACACAAAGACCCTCTCTTCTAGAGGCCGGATCACCCTCCCCCGATCCGGCCTCTTTCCATTTTAAAGGACCATGGGTCACTTCCAGCGATGGCGGCACTTCTGGCACTCCCAGTGCACCGACAGGAACAGCGACAACTCGGCGACGATCAGAAGCAGCAGGGCGGCCAGGATCACGGGCAAACCCCGGCGCCTGAGCTCCGTCGATCCACAGCGGGGGCAGGAGGGGGCTGCGGGTCGTACGGCGGCGCCTTCCCGGATCAGGGCGGCCGCACGGGCGGCGTCGGACTCCCGAACCTGCACCTTGACCCCGCCGACAGCTCCGGAGAGGAGGTTGTACGCACCGACGATTTCCGCATCGGCGATGAAACATTCGATCCCCTCGGCCTCCAGCCGCCTGGACAGCAACGTGGCGGTCAGCGGCAGATCGAAGCTCGCGACGGTGACCAGCGGCCCCGGCGGGGGGCCCTCCCCTTCGATCGGCGCCTCCTCCGGACGCTCCCCCAGGTCGATCTCGCAGGACGGGCAGCGTTCGGTCCCCGGGGGGTGCTCGACGAGACAGGCGGGACAGCACGGCATCCCCCTATGAGAGCACACATGCCGTCTCTGAACAACGCCCGGGTGGAGGATTCGGGGGGCCTACCGGCTTCCAACTACGGGCTACCGTCCACCGGCTCCCGTTCTACGGCGCGACGGACTTCCACTCCGTGTCGCCGGCGGTCACGAGCTTCAGCGCCTTGAGGCGCTCCTCGAGCGCGGGCTTCTCGATCCCCAGGGCCTTGGAGGCGCCGGCCAGGTCGCCTTTCGCGGCGTGCAGGGCCCCCACGAGGACCTCCCGCTCGAAGGCCGAGACCAGCTCGGGCAGCGTCTTGGCGCCCGCCCAGGAGCCCGACCCGATCCGCCGCAGCTGCGCGAGCCGCGTGCCCGCGAAAATGCAGAGCGCGGAGGCGAAGCGCAGATCGCTCGACTTGAAGCGCGGCTTCGTCTCCCCTTCCGGCAGCTTCGAGTCCAGGTACGCCAGCCCCAGGTAGCCCGTCTTCGTGGCGAGCGGCGCGCAGAGCACCCCCACCGTGCGGCCCGCGTCCGGCTCCTTCCGCAGCACGTCCGTCGCGATCACCGCGCGGCGCTCCCGCGCCACCTGGTGGTGCAGCACGTTCGACAGCGCGAACTCCTCGCCCGCCGGGGCCTTGCGCGCCAGCGGCTGCAGCTGCCCCGCGGCGTCCGCCGCCATCACGAAACCGCGCTCCGCGCCGATGCCGACCATCAGCGCCTCCAGCAGGTGCCGCGCGATCTCCTTCTCGTCGTCCAGCGCCGCCAGCGAGGCCGCGACCCCCAGCAGCTTCTGCAGCCGCTCGTCCGGCTCGCCCGGGGCGAAGGGATCCGCCATGCTGTCGATCGCCGCCGAACGCGGCAGCTTGTCCGGATCCTTCGTGGGATCGAAGACCAGCACGTGCTCGCCGATCTCGATCAGGTCGTCCGGACGGAGGAAGGCCTCCTTCACGTTCTGCCCGTTGACGAAGATCCCGTTGCGCGAGCCGTTGTCCTTGATCTGCATCCCCTCGGGACGCTTCTCCAGCCGCGCGTGGATGCGCGAGATGTGGCGGCCGTCCAGCCGCACGGCGCAGGTCTCGCCCCGCCCGATGGAGGCGAGCTCGGTGATCTCGAAGGTCTTCCCCCGGAGCGGACCCTCGACGACGTGGAATTTGCTCATGACGGCAGCATCGAAAACCAGTCCGTGGCCCCCGCCGCCCAGGCGTGCAGGGCGTCGGCGAAATCCTTCGCCGTAGGATAACGGCGCGCCGGATCCTTGTCCATCGCGCGCAGCACCACCCGCTCCAGGGCCGCATCCACCGCCGCGTCCAGCTGTCGCGGCGTGGGCGGCACGGTCTTCGCGACCCGCTCCAGGATCTCCGCCGTCGAACGCCCGGCGAAGGGCGCCCGTCCCGTCAGCGTCTCGTAAAGCACGGCCCCCAAAGAGTAGACGTCGGAACGGCCGTCGATCACGTCATGCATCGCCGCCGCCTGCTCGGGGCTCATGTAGACCGGCGTCCCGCCCGTCGTGCCCGGCGCCCAGACCGAGCCGCCGCGGAAGCGCGCCACCCCGAAATCCGTCAGCTTCGGCGAACCGTCGCTCTTGAGCAGGATGTTCGCCGGGCCCACGTCCCCGTGCACCACCCCGGCCCGGTGCGCGTGGTGCAGGCCGCGGGCCACCGCCGAGAGGATGAACGCGGCCTCCTTCGCGGTGAAGGCGCGCCGCTCGATGCATTTCGCGAACGTCGGCCCCTCCACGTACTCGAGGACCAGGTAGGGCCGCCCCTGCTCCACCCCCGTGTCGAGGATCTTCACGATCGCGGGATGATCCAGGGTCGCCAGGATGCGCCCCTCCTGGACGAAGCGCGCCACCTGCGTCGCGTCGGCGGACGCCGGCTCCGCCAGGACCTTCAGCGCGACCGTGCGGCCGTCCCGCTCCGCCTTGTAGACCGTCCCCGTCCCGCCCCGGCCCAGGGTTCCCAGGATCCGGCACCCCGCAAAATTTTCCACGCGCGTTCGATTATACGAAGCGCAAGAAACCGTTGTCCTGCGAACGGAATCGGGTACATTCCTATTTCGTGGAAACAAGCGTGATGACCGTCATGTTCACCGACCTCGTCGGGTCGGTGAAGATGTACAACAAGGTCTCGGACTCCGTCGCCGTCGACCTGGTGAAGAAGCTGGAGTCCCGCATCCAGGGATTCCTCCCCGACCTGAAGGGGAAGTTCATCAAGTCCACCGGCGACGGCCAGCTGCTCACGTTCGAGGAGGTGAGCGGCTCCCTCAACTGCGCCAAGGAGGTCCACCGCCTCTGCGACGTGCTCGCCCGGGACAACATGCAGGAGCTCGCCGTCCGCATCGCCTGCCACACGGGGGAGCTCTTCCACGGGGACGGCGACATCCACGGCAACACCGTCAACCTGGCCGCCCGCCTCCTCACCGTGACGGGCGCCTGCGAGACCTCCGTGACGGCGGAGTCCTGGAATTCGATGACCCCCGCGGAGCGCGAGGGCTTCCTGCCCCACGGGCCCGAGGTCTTCAAGGGCTTCAACCGCTTCTCCATCGTCTTCAAGAAGCCGAATCCGAACCCGATGACGGACGTCACGTTCCGCCCCGAATCCATCGCGGGCGACGACAGCTCGATGGTCGTCACGGAGACCATGCCCAAGCACCAGGCCTACCTGGTCACGCTCGAGCACCCGCAGGTGAAGAAGGAGATCCTGATCAAGGAGGGCGAGACCCACGTGCTCGGCCGCGCCCCCGAATGCGCGACCGTCGTGCCCGACAAGATGTTCTCCGGCACCCACGCGGCCCTGGCGGTCCACGACGGCATCCTCTGGATCTTCGACCTGCAGAGCTCCAACGGCATCCTCTACCGCGGCCGCAAGATCAAGCGCCGCAAGCCCGTGCGCACCAACGACGTCCTGCAGCTCCCCACCGGCACCCTGCAGGTCAAGCTGCCCCCGTCCTAGGGCAACTTAATTTCATTTCAGCGTTATTTCCGCGCCTCCTCCCCCCACCCATACCCGGAGTCCATGGGTTCGTCCTGAATTTCCGGAGGGGTGATGGGTTCGAAAAAGTTTTCGGCGCTGCTGGGCCTGCTGCTCGCGTCCACGGCGGGCGCGGCGGTCTTCTTCCAGGCGATCCCCAGTCTCGTGGCCTACTATGATTTCGAACCCGGAAACGTCAGCGGCACCTCGGTGACCGACGCTTCCGGCAACGGCAACACCGGCACGCTCCAGACCGGCGCGGCGGTCTCGGCCACCACTCCCCCTTCCGTGCCTGCGGGCAATTCCCAGAGCCTCCAGATCGCCAATGCCGCGACCAATCCCGGACGGATGACCGTCCCCCACAACGCCTCCCTGTCGATCACGGGGTCGCTCACGCTGGCCGTCTGGGTGCGGCCCACCGCGGTCACGGCCAATCAGATGGGCCTCATTGAAAAGTGGAACTACACCACGTCGATCAGCGGCTACCTTCTCCGGCTGGGCGGGGTCGGGGCCGGGTACAACTACCCCCAGTTCGCCATCGGCAACGGAACCGCCCAATATGAGGTCGCCGAGTACAATTTCAATACGCAGGCCGCCAATGCCTGGATCCATATTGCCGGCGTCTACGATTCCGGCGCCAACACCATCACCCTCTACCGCACTCCCATCGGCGGTCCTAGCGTCGTCACCGGTCCCACGGCCGTCCCCGTCGGCGCTCTGGGCGCAAGCACCGACCCCCTGCACCTCGGCAGCGACTATGGCTCGAACCGCCTCCAGGGCTACATGGACGAGGCCCGGATCTTCAACCGGGCCCTGTCGCAGCCGGAGATCGGCGTCCTCGTCAACGGCATGGCCGCCCCGACGCTCACCTCGCTCAGCAGCCCGGAGGGCAACCAGCTCCTGCTCACCTGGACCGCGGTGGCCGGCGCGTCCTCGTACTCGGTCTACCGGAGCGGCAGCCCCGGCACGGCCGCCATCCCGGCCAATCTGGTCGCCACCGTCACCGGAACCAGCTACCTCGACACCGGGGTCGTGAACCCGAACCGCTACTACTACGTCGTCGTGGCCAACGGCGTCATGTCCAGCGGCGTCTCCAACGAGCTCAACGAGGTGCCGATGTCCCTCCAGCCGCGCTACAACGACCACGAGGAGGGCACCCGGGACCGCGAGTGCGCCTGCGGATCCGCCGCGCCCGGGGGGCTGTTCCTGGGGCTCCTCGCCCTCTTCGCCGCGGCCCTTGCCCCCCGGCTCCGCCGAGGGCTATAATTTAGCCCGACATGGGCGATACCATCAAAATGCCGGATCCCGACAAGACTCCGTCGGGTTCCGGTTCCGGCGGCGTCGACGTCACCACCAAGGTCTGCGGGGACTGCGGCTCCTCCTACGCCGGCGAGAGCCACAAGGACTGCAAAAGCTCCGCCAGCGGATCCGCCAACAAGAAGGGCGCCGCCTCCTCCAAGTCCCGCATCGACGACATCCCCGAGGAGGCCCGGCAGTTCGAGGGCGACCTCAGCCGCCAGATCAACCAGTACATCCTCGTCAAGCAGATCGGCAAGGGCGGCATGGGCACGGTCTGGAAGGGCTGGGACCGCAAGCTCACCCGCTGGGTCGCCATCAAGTTCCTGATCGTGTCCGACGACGAGGACGTGCTCCGCTTCCAGCGCGAAGCCAAGCTCGCCGCCCGCCTGCGGCACCCCAACATCGCGCCCATCTACGAGGTCGGCGAGGCCCCCGCCACGCAGGCCGGCCAGTCCACCCGCCACTACCTCGCCATGGAGTACATCGACGGCTCCACCATGGCCGCCGCGATCAACCTGCCGATGAACGAACTCCTGGACATCTTCATGAAGGTGGCCCAGGGCATCGAGGCCGCCCACAAGGCGGGCGTCGTGCACCGCGACCTCAAGCCCCAGAACGTCATGCTCACCAGCGACCGCTGGCCCTACGTCATGGACTTCGGCCTCGCCAAGGCGATCCAGGCGGAGAGCTCGCTGTCCGTGTCCGGCGCGATCATGGGCACCCCGGCCTACATGCCCCCCGAGCAGGCGCAGGGCCGGCTCGACGCGATCGACGGCCAGACGGACATCTATTCGCTGGGCGCCACGATGTACGCGGTCCTCTGCAAGAAGCAGCCCTTCACGGGTCAGACTCCGATGGAGATCCTGATGAAGGTCTGCAAGGACGAGCCCGCGCCGCCCCGCAGCCACAACCCCGAGATCCCCGAGCAGGTCGAGGCCATCATCCTCAAGGCGATGTCCAAGGAGAAGGCCGACCGCTACCCCACCGCGCACGCCCTCGCCGAGGACCTCAAGCGGCACCTCTCCAACCAGGAGGTCGAGGCGCGCTCGCCGAGTTCGATCAAGCTCGCCGCCCGGCAGATGAAGCGGAACGTCTGGCCCCTGGTGGCCGGCCTCGCCGTCCTGCTGGCGGGCGGCGTCACCGCGGCCGTCCTGCTGAAGAAGCCGCCCCCGGTCCAGCCCCCGCCGGCGCAGCCGGCGGTCGTCGTGAACCCCGCGCCCGTGCCGGCCCCGGTGGCGGTCCCCGTCGAGGACAAGGCCGCCAAGAAGGAGGCGGCCTGGCGGAACGCCTGGCTCGAGGTGCGCGATCTGCTCGACCACGACGACTGGAAGCCGGGGGACGCGACGCTCGCCGAACGGGCCCGCAAGCTCCTCGCCTCGCTGAACACCGAGGCGCCGCTGCGGGAGCCGGACGTGCGCGACTGGTGCTCCAACCAGGCCGACAAGGCGGAGACCCGGCTCAGCCGCCTCTCCGGCGGCATCGAGGAGAAGCGGGCGGCCGCCGCCCACATCGTGGGCTGGTGCGACACCTTCGCCGCGGCGGGCAAGGGCGTCGAGGCGCTCAAACGGACGATGGATTCCGTCGCCAAGACCCGCGCCGAGGCCGCCAAGATCGCCGACTACAAGGGCAGCTTCACCCTGCGCGTGATCGTCGGGCCCTACGCCGAGGTGACGAAATTCAAGCGCGGCGGCAAGGACGTGCCCCTCGCCCAGCGCGCCACGCCGCTGGTCGTGGCCAACCTGGAGATCGGCGATTACGAGATCGAGCTGGCGCACCCCCAGCTCGGCAAGAAATCGGTGAAGCTGGCCGCGGCGCAGCTCAAGGACGGCCGCGCGGTGCTCCTCAGCGGGCGCCTGCAGGACCCCCAGCTCCGCGTCACGGAGCAGTAGGCCTCGCTTCGCTTCCTGCCCCGGCTACAAGCTACGAGCTACCGCAACCCTGCCACGACCTTCTCCACCCGCGGCCCGTACTGCTTCACCTCGGCGGGACCGCCCACCTCGCGCAGCTTGCCCCGGATCGCGGACAGCTCGGAGGCCACGGCGTCCTCGGAACGCCCGGCGAGCAGCCCGCGCAGGGCCGCCGCCACGGCGCGCCCCGTGAAGAGCCGCTGGCGCGACTCCCGGGAGATGTTGGCGCGCGCTTCAAGGCCTTCCAGCGTCCGCTCGACCTTCTCGAGCTCGGCCTCGGGCGAGGCCGCCGCGAAGACCCCCTCGAGCAGCGCGTCGAGCTTGTCCAGCTCGGCGAGGTCGGACGGGAACGCCTCGAGGAGACGCGAGACTTGTCCGTCGTGATCCGCCAGGAAGCGGTTGCGCTCCTGGATCTTGGGATCCACCTTCTGCAGGAAGGCCTTCCACTGCCCGGCGAGCGCCAGGGCCTGGGCCCGGGCCTTCTCCCGGTCCGCCTTCGCGGCGTCCCTCGAACGATCCACCTCCGCCGTCACGGCCGCCTTCAGACCCTGATAGGCGGCCGCCTCGACGGCCTGGAACCAGGGATTCGCCCCCTCCGTCTCCAGGACCGCGGCCGCGGCGGCCGCGGGCAGCAGGGTCGGCGGCGCGGCGCGGCCGGCCTGCACGTCCCGGAACGCCGCGAGATGCAGGCGGGCCCAGTCCAGCACGGGATGGCTCGCCACCAGCTCGTCCGGGGCGGGCAGCGCGAAGATCACGTCGAATTCGTCGGACGTCAGCCGGTCCAGCCCCTGCGAGAGGCCGCTCACGAAGCGGGGACGGAAGGCCGCGACCTGCCTCAGGACGAGATCGCGGCATTTCTGCTCCGTGGTCGTCTGGAACCCCTTCTTCTGCTCCGCGGTCAGCGTCTTGTCCGACTCGATGAGCTTGAGCGCCGACTTGAACTTCTGCTCGAGGAGGTAGGGGTCCCAGGTCTCGCGGAACTTGACCAGCGGGTCCGCCGCGGCGGGCGTCGAGGGCGCGCTGAAGGCCGCCGCCTTGAGCTTGGCGACCTCGGCCTCCACCCCCTTGACGAGCTCCCCCGCCTTGTCGACCTTCCGGCCCGAGGATTCCTTCAGATCCTCCAGCGCGGCCGCCAGCAGCTTCTGCGCGACCTCGGCGTCCGTCTTCTCCAGCTTCTTCGCCAGCGCGATCCGCGCCTGCGCGCGGTAGAGGTACGGCGTGAAGTTGTAGTAGGGCGTGTACTCGGCGGGACGCTCCTCGATGCGGAGGCGCCGCTCGATCTTGGCGGCGACCTTGGGGTTCGCGATGACTTCCGTCAGGCGGTCGATGGCGCTTTGGGGGTCGGAATCGATGAGGCCCTCCGCCTCGCGGCACTTCGCCACCGCGGTCGTGTAGTCGGACTTCTCGGTCCGCACCGCGGTCGCGTTTTCCTGGAGGAGCGCCAGCGGTTCGACCAAGCTCACCGCAAGCAAAGCCGCCGTCAGGGTCATCATCGTCTCACTCCCCGTATTAGGTGATCCTACCCCATTCTACGGCTGCACCGCGATCGGCGTGGGGTTGACCTTCCAGATCTCCCGCGCGTACTGCATCGCGCAGCGGTCGGCCGAGAACTTCCCCATGCCGGCGGTGTTCAGCACCGACATCCGGGACCAGCCCTCGGGATCCCCCCAGAGCCTCCCCACCCGGTCCTGGCATTCCATGTACGACGCGAAATCGCGGCAGACCATGAACCAGTCGCGGTGCATGAGCGAGTCGATGATCGGCCGGTAGAGCGAGCGGTCGCCCCGGCTGAAGGCCCCCTCGGCGATCATCTTGATCACGTCGGCCAGCGCCCGGTTGGACTCGATCTCCTGCATGGGCTCGTAGCCGCCCTCGCGCTGCCGGTCGACCTCGTCGGAGGTGAGGCCGAAGATGAAGATGTTCTTCTCCCCGACCTCCTCCATGATCTCGATGTTCGCGCCGTCGAGCGTGCCGATCGTGAGCGCGCCGTTGAGCGAGAACTTCATGTTGCCCGTGCCCGAGGCCTCCATGCCCGCCGTGGAGATCTGCTCGGAGAGGTCCGCCGCGGGGATCACGACCTCCGCCAGCGAGACGCCGTAGTTCTCGAGGAAAACCACCCGGAGACGGCCGTCCAGCGCCGGATCCCGGTTCACCACCTCCGCGACCCCGTTGATCAGGCGGATCACCAGCTTCGCCATGTCGTAGCCGGGCGCCGCCTTGCCGCCGAAGAGCACCGTGCGCGGCGCGAGCGACTCGCCCCCGGGCGCCTTCATGCGGCGGTAGAGGTCGATGACGCGCAGGAGGTTCATCAGCTGGCGCTTGTACTCGTGGATGCGCTTGACCTGCACGTCCATCATCGCGTCCGGCGAGATCTTCACGCCGCTCATCTGCGCGATCAGGGCGGAGAGCCGCTCCTTGTTGCGGCGCTTCACTCCGCGCCATTCCGCGCGGAACCCCGCGTCCTCCGCGAGCGGCGTCAGCTTGCGCAGCTGGTCCAGGTCCGCCGGCCACTGGGTGCCGATGCGGTCCGCGATCAGGCCCGCCAGCCCCGGGTTGCAGGACAGCAGCCAGCGCCGCGGCGTGATCCCGTTGGTCTTCGAGTTGAACTTGCCCGGATACAGCTCGTTGAATTCGAAGAAGAGCCGCTCCCGCAGAAGCCGCCCGTGCAGCTCCGAGACGCCGTTCACCGAGTGGCTGCCCACGACCGCGAGATGCGCCATGCGCACGTACTTCTCGCGGCCCTCCTCGATGAGGGAGAGGCGCCGCATGCGGTCGATGTCGCCGGGGTACTTCTTCAGCACCGTCTGCATGAAGTGGTGGTTGATCTCGAAGATCAGCTCGAGGTGCCGCGGCAGCACCCGGCCGAAAAGCTCGAGGGACCACTTTTCCAGCGCCTCGGGCATCAGCGTGTGGTTCGTGTAGCCGAAGGTGTTCTGGACGATCGACCAGGCCTTCTCCCATTCCAGGCCCTCGATGTCGACGAAGATGCGCAGCAGCTCCGCGACCGCGACCGCGGGATGGGTGTCGTTGATCTGGACGGCGACCTTCTCGGCGAAGGCCGAGAAGTCCGAATGCGTGCGCTTGTAGCGCCGGACCATGTCCTGCAGCGACGCGCTGGCGAGGAAGTACTCCTGCCGGAGCCTCAGCTCCTGCCCCACCGCGACCTTGTCGTTGGGATACAGCACGCGCGTGATGTTTTCGTGGTGCATGGACCGCTCGATGGAGCGGATGTAGTCGCCGGAGTTGAAGTACTCGTAGTCGAAGAGGTCGGTGCCCGTCGCCGCCCAGAGGCGCAGCAGGTTCACCGTGTTGTTGCCGTAGCCGGGGATCGGCACGTCCACGGGCACGGCCCAGAGCTCCTGCGTGTCCACCCATTCGCGGCGCGGGCGGCCGTCGGGGTGCGCGCCCCAGATGACGTTGCCGTACATCTTGATCGGGAACGTCGCCTCGGGACGGCTGATCTCCCAGGGGCTGCCCAGGCGCAGCCAGTAGTCCGGCTCCTCCGCCTGCGCGCCGTCCCGGATCGACTGCCGGAACATGCCGAACTCGTAGCGCAGCCCGTAGCCCATCGCGGGCACCTGGATCGTCGCCATCGCGTCGAGCAGGCAGGAGGCGAGGCGCCCGAGGCCGCCGTTGCCGAGGCCGGCGTCCGGCTCCACCTCCAGCAGCTCGGCGGCGTTCCACCCGAGCTCCTGCATCGCCTGCGCGAAGCCCTCGGAGAGGCCGAGGTTGATGATGCTGTTGCGCAGCGTGCGGCCGGGCAGGTACTCCATCGAGAGGTAGTAGGCGCGCTTCACGTCCTGCTCGTGGTACGCGCTCTGCGTGGCCACCCAGCGGTCGACCAGGCGGTCCCGGATCGCGCAGGCCGTCGCCCAGTAGCGGTCGTGCAGCGTCGCGCCCGCGGGGTGTTTGGCGAGCGTGTACTTGAGGTGGTTCGAGATCGACATCGCCAGCGACGTCGCATCCATCGATTTGTGGTAGTCGGCCTTCGTGCGCCGCCCCGTGAGGCCGCCGAGCTGGTCGGGCTGCCGGATCTCCGCGCTCATTTCTTTCTCTCCAGCGTGTAGGGGTCGGCCAGGGGCAGCTCGGTGACCGGGCCGAGATCCTCGAGCTTCACGGGATGCTTCCCGTCGCCCTTCTTGATGTCCGCCAGGTTGCCCACCACGACCCAGGCGAAGCGCTCCGGCTTGAGGTGCTCCTGCGCCACGCGCCGGATCTCGTCCGTCGTCAGCTTCTGGATCTTCTCGCGGTAGGTCGTGTAGTAGTCCTTCGGCAGCCCGACCAGCTCTGCCTGCGCGTACGTCGCCGCCGTCTGGAAGCGCGTGCCGAAGAAGAGCGCCGGGAACGCGTCCACGTAGAACTGCTGCGCCGCCTTCAGCTCCTCGGCGCTCACCCCGCCCGTGCGGATCTTCTCGATCTCCGCAAGGCAGAGCTTGCCCGCGTACGCGACCGACTCGCTCTTCGACTGGAAGATGAACTTGAAGGGGAACGGATAGACGATGCCGGGACGCAGGTCGCTGCGCACGTCGTAGGCAAGCCCCTCCTCCGTCCGCACCTTCTGCATGAGCCGCGAGCTGAAGCCGCCCGCGCCCAGGATGTAGCTCATCACGCGCAGCGCCTGCACGTCGGGGTGTTTGACGTCGACGCCCATGTGTCCGAACGTCACCCGGCCCTGGTTGATGTTCTTGCCCTCCTTGTGGAAGGCGTAGATCCCCGGCTTCGGCTGCTGGGTCACGGGCGGCGGGACGACCCGCGGCGCGCTGGGCTCGGGGGGCGCCGGCCAGGCCTTGAACGCCGCCTCGAGCTTCCTGACGAGCTCGTCGCGCTTGAACGCGCCCGCCGCCGCGATCAGGAAGTTCTTCGGCTGCATCCACCAGCGGTGGTAGGCCTGCAGATCCTCGCGGGTCAGCGCCTCCAGCGACGCCTTCGTCGTGAGCCGGTTCAGCGGATAGTCCCCGTAGAAAAGCTGGTTCACCTCGCGCGCCTCGATCGAGGCGGTGCGGTCGTTCCGGGACTTGAGCCCGTCCAGCGCCTGCGCCTTCAGCGTGTCCAGGCGGTCCTGCTTGAACGCGGGGTTCTTCAGCACGTCCCAGAGGATCTCGAGGCCCTTGTCGAGGTCCTTCGAAAGGATCGAGAGCGAGACCGCGCCCTGCACGTCGTCGACGCCGATGGAGAGCTGCGCGGCGAGGAAGTCGAGCTCCTCGTCCACCACCTCCGGCGCCCGCGCGGCCGTACCGCCCGTGCGCATCAGGCTCGCCGTCAGGTCGGCCAGGCCCTCCCGGCCCTTGGGCTCGTCGAAACTGCCGCCGCGGACCAGGATCCGCAGGTCGACCATCGGCAGCGCGGGATCCTCCACCAGGTAGGCGGGAATGCCGCCGGCCAGCACGACCCGCATCGCGGCGGCGTCGGGGACCGTAAACGTCAGCGGGCGGTAGGGGATCTGGTCAAAGTGCGCCACCGGCGGCGCTTCCAGCGCCGCGCCGCGGCAGGCCCCCAGCCCGAGGATGAGAAGGAGCGTCGCGCGCCTCATTTCTTCTCCTTCCGCACGATCGTCAGCACGTTGCGCCCCGTGGGCTTCAGATATTGCTTCGCGCAGCGCTGCAGGTCCGCCGCCGTGACGGCCTGCATCGCCCGGGCGTAGGCGAAGAAGTCCTTCTGCGTGCCGATGGTCTCGAAGTAGCCGAGCTGCTGGGCGATGCCCGCGTTCGTCTTGAGTCCGCGCACGAGATCCGCCATCTGCTGGTTGCGCGCCTTCTGCAGCTCGCGCTCCGTGACGCCCTTCTCGCGGACCTCCTCCACGATGGCGAGCAGGGCCTTCTCGGCCTCCGCCGGATCCACGCCCTCGCGCGGATTCACCCCGAGATGGATGACCCCGCCGTAGCGGAGCGAGTGGTAGTACGCCTCGACCTCGAGCGCGAGCTTCTTCTCCTCGACCAGCGGCCGGTGGAGCCGCCCGCTGCGGCCCCCGAAGACCGTCATGAGCAGGTCGCAGGCCGCGGAATCCGCATGCACGCCCGAGGGGCCGTGCCAGCGGACGTTGATCTCGTCGTTGGCGTCCGCTTCGGCCCGCATCCGCCTCTCGGCGGCCTGCTCGGTCTCGACGGTCACGACCGGATCGCGTCCCGCCGGTTTCCGCTTCAGGAGCCCGAAGTAGCCCTTGCAGAGCCGCTTCAGCTCCTCCGTGTTCACGTCCCCGACGAAGATCGCGGTGCAGTTCTCCGGGGAGTACTGCGTGTCGTAATAGCGCTGCGCGTCCGTGAGCGAGTACTGGTCGATGTCGCTCATCCAGCCGATCACCGGCCAGCGGTACGGATGCGCCTGCCAGAACGACGCCCAGTAGGCCTCGCCGATCAGGCCGGTCGGGGTGGAGTCGGTCCGCATGCGCCGCTCCTCCTTCACGACCTCGCGCTCCGGGTAGAAGCTGCGGAAGACGGGCTGGCGGAAGCGGTCGCTCTCCAGCCAGAGGAAGAGCTCGGCCTTGTTGGCGGGCAGCTCGACGAAGTAGTTCGTGCGGTCGAAGGACGTCGTCGCGTTGAGCCCCGTCCCCCCCGCGGACTGAAGGATCTTGGAAAGGTGCTCCGGGACGATGACCGCCTTCTGGGCCTCGACGTGGCCCTCGTACTCCTTCCAGAGCGCCTTGTACGACTCCTCGTCGGCGGCGTTCACGGGCTCCCCGCGGCGGGCGCGCTCGAGGCGCCGGAGCTTGATCTCGCGGATCCGACCCATGACGGCCTCGATCTTCGCGTTGAGCTCCGCGTCCTTGACGGGATCCTTCGTCCCGACCCGGTCGGTGCCCATGAACATCATGTGCTCGAAGAAGTGCGAGAGGCCGGTGGCGCCGGGACGCTCATGGACCGAGCCGACGCGCCACCAGAGCGAACAGTAGACGCGGGGCACGTCGCGCCGCTCGACGATGAGGATGCGCATCCCGTTGTCGAGGACGAGCTCCTCGATCGGGAACTTGAAGGGGTCCTCCTGCGCCGCGGCAAGGGACAGGACAAGAGCGCTCAGACAGTTCATCCGGGGTCCTCCGGCCATCGAATCGGGCCCGATTATACGGGCCCCGGCCCCGGATCACACCTGAAAGCTCAGCCCGGGCGCTGGCGGCGGGAGGTGGGCCGCTCCTTCGACGGGGGCAGCGGGGCGGGCGCGACCACGCCGCGACCCGGATCCCGGGGGTCGATCCCCGCCGCCACCATCCGCTCGAGCACCTCGCGCGCGATGCGGCGCCGCTCGGGATCGAGCGCGACGCCCACGAAGGCGTCCCGCTCCTCCTCCACGACGCGCTCCACGTCGGCGAGGTCCTCGCCGGCGATGAACGCGCGCTCCGCGCAGAAACGGGCGAAGCGCAGCAGCTGCGGCGGCACGGCCTCGATGCGGCCGGGGTGATCCAGCATCACCCGGCGCGAGAAGTAGTCCATCAGGTAGCCGAACGTGGTCGGGCCGTTCAGGCGCCAGGGGGCGGCGCCCTCGTGCCAGACCAGGTAGTCGACGAGCGACTCGGAGACCCAGCAGGCGTCGCCACGCTCCTGGTCGTCCAGGTCGCCGAGCGTGAATTCGAATTTCGTGAGGAAGCGCTGGCGCTGCTCCTCCACCCAGGGGGCGCCGTCCTCGGTGCCCCGCGCCCAGCGGCGGTCCTCCGCCTCCGCGCGCCAGCGGCGCTGCCGGGACTCCACCGCCTCGGGGCCGTAGAAATCCAGCCAGTCCTGCCGGTAGGCGGCGAGGCGCTGCACGCCCCGCGCCCAGGCGGCCTCGACGTCGGCCACGTCGAACGACGCGGGCCGGTCGGACCACTGCTGCCGGATCGCCGCGCCCGCCGCCGCGCCTCGGTCGCCGGGACGCACGAACGCGATCAGCACCTCCGCCGCGGCGCGCCGCGCGAACTCCGGCTGCGCGTCGTCGTCGGCCAGCGCCCGCAGGGAGTCGAGGATCTCGCCCTGGTGGATGGGATGGTGCGCCGCCACGCCGGCGAGGCAGCGGATCGCGGTCGTGCGTCCGGCCTCGGAGCCCGCGGCGTCCGCGACGTGCGCCCGGAGGGGCGCGATCGCGGCCCGGCCGATGGGGCCGAAGAGCGAGGGCAGCTGCTCGTGGACCCAGTCCACGTCGTAGAGCACCGACCAGCGCAGCGCCGCGAGCAGACCGCGGAGCGCGGCCTCGCTCTCCATCGCGCCGAGGATGAACGTGGCGTGGACGGGGGCCCAGTAGGCCGCGCCCGTCTGGCGCCAGGACTGCTCGTCCCGGCAGAGCTCCGTCAGCGCGCCGGCGAAGCGGGCGCCGCGGCGGACGCCCTCCTCCACGGCGCTGCGGGGGAGGCGGTCGGCGGAGCTGCCGATCATCGACAACAGCTGGGCGTCGGTGAGAACCTGAAATGAAACGCGATGTAACGCGGTATCCATGGCCCCTCTCTCTCCAAACTTCGAACCCGGATAATTCTAGCCTCTAATCCCGGAAGCACAACTGCAATCCAAAAATCTCCCGTCGCGATTCGTCGGATGTTATGCTGTCCGCCCTCATGAAAGTCTCCCGTTCGAAGTCCGGCATGGTCGTCGCGGCGCATCCGCTGGCGGCGGAGGCCGGCCGCGAGATCCTCGCCGAAGGCGGCAACGCGGTCGAGGCCGCCGTCGCGGTCTCGCTCGCGCTCGGCGTCGTCGAGCCCCACGCCTCGGGCCTCGGCGGCGGCGGCTTCATGATCATCGCCCCCGGCGGGGCCATCGCGAAGACCGAGATCATCGACGGCCGCGCGAAGCTGTCCTCCCTCATGAGCGAGGACTACGTCTATCCGAAGCGCGTGATGCTTCCCTGGGTGCCCAAGATCGGCCCCTACTCGGCCGCGGTGCCCGGGCTCGGCCGCCTGCTCGGGCTCGCCCTCGAGAAACACGGCCGCAAGCTGCCGCTGGCCCGCCTCGCCCGGCGCGCGATCAGCCTCGCCTCCGACGGCTTCGAGGTCGGCGACGTCTTCGCCTACTGCTCCGCCCTCTTCGAAAGCACCGTGCGCTCGAACCCCGAGTGCGCGAAGATCTTCTACAACAACGGCGCGCGCTTCAAGGCGGGCGAGCGGCTCGTGCAGAAGGACCTGGCCCGCTCGCTGCGCATCGTGTCCGAGCGCGGCTTCGAGGCCTGCTACACCGGCGAGGTCGGCCTCGCCCTCACGCGCGCCGCGAACCTGACCGGGCCCGTCTGGGGCCGCGACGACCTCGCGAAATACGACGTCAAGACCCGCGCGCCGCTCTGGGCGGAGGTCGCGGGCCACCGCATCGCGACCACGCCCCCGCCCTCTCGCGGCGGCGCGGGCATCCTGCAGACGCTACTGCGCTACGACAAGGATCCCGTCCGCCTCGTGCGCACGATGCGGACGATCTTCAAGGAGCTGGACCCCGTCATCGGCGACCCGGACCAGATGGCGATCGACCTGACGAAGCTGGTCGAGGGTCCCAAGGGTCCGCCCGCGGGCGGCGGCACCACGCACCTCGTCGTCGTCGACGCCGAGGGCACGGTCGTCTCGCTGAGCCAGACGATCGGCCACTTTTTCGGGAGCGGCGTCGTGGCGCAGGGCTACGGCATCCTGCTCAACGACGACATCAGCGACATGGAGCGCTTCCCCGGCCACCCGAACTCGATCGGCGCGAACAAGCGCTCGGTCGCGAACATGGCGCCCACGATCGTGTTCCGCAACGGCCGTCCGCGGCTGTCCCTGGGCACGCCGGGCAGCGTGCGCATCTTCCCCGCGATGGCGCAGGTGATCGGCAACGTGCTGCACCAGGGCATGGACCTGGAGCGCGCGGTCGCCGCCGGCCGCGTGCACTGGGAGGAGGGCCGCTTCTTCTTCGAGGGCGACATCCCCGACGAGATCCGCGCGCGGGCGAAGAAGGAACTCGACCAGCCGGTGACGGAGCGCCGCAAGCAGGACCTCTTCTTCGGCGGCGTGCACGGGATCGAGATCCTCGAGGACGGCACCATCGTCGGCGTCGCGGACCCGCGCCGCGAGGGCGTCGCCCTGCCGCTGTAGCCGCCGCCGGACCGGATCAGGGCACCCGCTTCGGGGGTGTCGGGCTGGAAAAGCTCCGCGAGAGGGCGTTCATCAAGGCCTCGGGCGGCGCCGCGTCGGCCAGCACGAAACGGTAGCGCAGGCGCAGCGGCGCTCCCGGGACGAGGCCGAACGCGCCGTCCGCCGGCAGCGACCAGTTCAGGAACGGCTCGTCCGGATGCACCCGGACGGACTGAGGAGCCCGCAGGTTCGAGGCGTGGCCGATCAGACCCACCGCGCCCCCCGTCCCCGAGCACACGAACCAGTCCGGCCGGCTCCCCTGCGCCGCCTCCCGCGCCTTCCCTTCGTTCGTCCGCACAAGCATCCCGTCCTTGCCCTCCCACGCCGGCGGACCGCGAAACCCGATGCCGCCATAGCGATGCTCCGAGATCTGGACGGCGGCGGTAACCTCCTGGATCGATTGGAGATCCAGGACGTAGACCCCGGCGACCGCGAAGAGCTTCACGTCCCAGGTTTCCTCGATCGCCGGACGCCCGCCGATCTTGAAGCGGTGCCGGGCCCGGAACCCCGCGAACACGGGACCGGAGCTGCGCGACTCGATCCCCAGAGCCTCCACCGAACCCGTCCGCGCCGCGGGCAGCCAGAGGTCCGCCTCGCGCTCCCCCAGCACCGCCCGCTTCCAGCCGCTCCAAACCCCGTAGTGGTGCGCGTGATGACGGGGACTCGCGTTCGTGAGGATCTGACCCGAGGGACTGCGCAGCGGATGCAGGAAGCCGCCGCGCGTGTAGACCGGATCCAGCCCGGCCGGTGGCGCGACCGCGGTGGAACGATACACGGCCGCCTCCCGGTCTCCGTGCCGGATCACGAGCGCACCCCCCGCCGCCTCCTCCAGCGTCCACCCGGCCGCGGGCGCCGTCGCGGGCAGCGCCCGGTAACTGTCCCCGCGTCCGCGGTCCAGGAAGTGGAGCCGCCCCTCCCAGACCTGCGCGGGAATCACGAGTCCATCCGCCTGCCGCTCCAGCGCCCAGCCGCCCGGCGGTACCGCTCCCTCCGGAACCGGCAGGTCCGCCAGCGATTCCTGCACGAGCAGCACCGCGAGCAGCAGCATCTAGCGGCTCTCCGCACCAACGGCCGGGACCCAGCCCGCCACGCCGAAGACCAGCGGCGCTGCGCCGTCCTCATGCGCGCCGAGATCCGGCGCCTTCCCCGCAAACCCGTCGTTGAAGCCCGGCAGGACCAGCCCCGCATCATGGCCCAGGGAGCCCGGCTGCAGCTGGTAGCGCCCGGAAGGTCCCGTCCCGTGCTCCGCCCGGAAGCGCGGCGGACCCGCCACGTTATGCGGACCGGCGGCGGCGGGGCGGTCCACCGGACCCGTGAAGAGGTCGTAGTCCGTGATCACCTGGCTGGTGAAGAAGTCGTTCACCGGGGAATTCGGCACGGCGCGCACGGGCCGCGTCGGCGCGACGTTGTTGCGGCTCACGAACCAGAGTTCGGGCTTCACCAGCCCCTGGGGAAAATCCGCCACGAGGAACCGTTCGAAGCCCGCGCCCTCGGGACACAGCAGCGTGTTGTGGTACACGAAGCCGAGGCCGCGCTCGCGCGGCTCCGACGACGCGCCCGCCGGGCCCCGACCGGCCCCGACGATGAACATGCCCACGGGGATGTCCCGCCCCTGGTAGCTCGTCTTCGCCTTCGGGACGTAGCTGCGGTCGACCACGTTGCGGAAGATGTAGTACGGCCCCTCCCACGAGGGACGCACCGAGATCGTCTTGATCCCCGCGCGGTCGAAGTAGTTCCCCCAGACGCGGACGTTGCGCGTCCCGCGCTCGATCTCGATCGCGTCGTCCACCGCGTGGCTGAGGCGGTTGCCGTGGATGTCCGAGTCGCGGTTGAGCCCGTTTCCCGGCCAGGCCGGATTCGACTCCAGCAGCAGGTCGTTGAAGAGATGGGCGTCGTCCGACCACACCTCGTTGTGCCGGATCACGTGCCGTCCCCGTGTCTGCGGCTTGAAAACCACGGCCTTCGGGCCCTGGGGATGGTTGCTTTTGAAGTACGGGCTCCATTCGCTCCAGTCGTTCGAGGTCCAGCGCGGATGGTGGAGGCGGTTCCCCTGGATCACGACGCGCTCGACGTCCCTCCCCTCGCAGAAGATCCCGCTGTCGAGCTGGGCGCCGATGTCGGGCCGCTTCGCCGGGTCCGCCGCGGGCTCCAGGCGCCCCCAGCCGCTCACGTCGCAGCCCTCGATGACGACGTCGTGCCGGTTCTCCACCAGGATCCCGTGGGTCCCGCCGCCTTTCACGACGACGCCGTGCAGGATGACGTAGTCCGCCCGGATCCGCACCGCCGCCTCCGCGCGGCCCTCGACGTCGATCACGGTCCCCTCGGGATGGGCCCGGTAGACGCGGTAGCCGGACGCAGTCCCGCCTTCCGTGATGAGCAGCGCCTCGCGGACCACGCCCTTCGGAAGCCGGGTCGTCGACGCGACCGGGAATCGCTCCGCCCAGGTGGAGGCGCTGACGAGGGCCGTGTCCCCGCCGACCCGGAGGCGGAATTCATGCGCAAGACCGGGACGCAGTCCGACGACGCTCCCGCGGTACTGCCGCTCGACGGGATCCCAGACCAGATCCTGGGCGGGCGCCCAGACGCCTCCGGCCGGGCGCACCGCGACCTCGCAGCGCAAGCCGGGGCCGCCCGCGGGGCGGTCCCATTCCAGGCTCATGCACTCGAAGGTCGGAATCGCGCGCGGCTCCGCCTGGAGCAGGCAAATCAACAGCAGAGCCGTCATGGTCAGTCCTTGAGATCGAACAGGGTCCGGGCATTGCCGCGGTAGATCGCGGTCCGCTCCGCATCCGGCAACCCGAGGGAATCCACGGTCTGCACGATGAGGGCCGGGTCCACCCAGGGATGATCCGAGGAGTAGAGCATGCGGTCCGCCCCCACGATGTCGATCGCGCAGCGCAGCGCGGGCGCCAGCGGCGTGACGGCGTCCAGCCAGACCTGACGGAGATATTCCGAGGGCGGCCGGCGGAGCTTCCCGCCGCCGCGCTTGAGGACGCGCACCTGGTGGTCCACGCGCCCGAGCAGATACGGCAGCGTGCCCCCCGCATGCGGGCAGACGAGGCGGAGCCGCGGCAGCTCCTCGAGCAGGCCCGAGAGGATGATCCGGGTGAGGGCGATGGTCGTGTCGAACATGAGGCCCAGCCCGGAGGTCATCTCGTAGCCCCGGACGGCCTCGAAGGTGACGGGGTACGCGGGATGGAGGAGTACAGGCAGCCCCATCTCCGCCGCGCGGCGGAAGAAGGGCCGGAACTCCGGCTCGTCCGGGAAGCGCCCCTCGAGGTTCGAGTAGAGGAGGATGCCGCGCATGCCCAGGCGGGAGGCGCAGCGTTCGAGCTCCTTCAGCGCCTCCTCCATGTGCAGCAGGGGCAGGACGGCGAGCGGGAGGAAGCGGCCCGGATGGCGGCGCGCGACGCCGGCGATGTAATCGTTCTGCAGCCGGGCGATCTGCGGCGCTTCGGCGCCGAAGCGCTCCGGCCCGGGATCGTTGATGCTCAGCGCGGCCAGCTGGATGCCGGAGGCGTCCATGGCGGCGAGCTTGGCCTCCGGATCGGAGTGGTGCGGGAAGACCTTCCGCTCCCAACCGCCGACGAGGACGATGCGGTCGTCGCCGCGCCGCACGAGCCGCGGACCCTGTTCGCGCCGCTCCAGGATCTCGAGGATCTCGGGCGGGAAGAGATGGCTCTGGCAGTCGATCTTCCCGGACACGGCCCGGGGCTTCAGGCCCAGGGCGGCGCCGGCCAGGCCGCCGGCGGCGAGAAACTGGCGTCGGTTCATGTCAGCGCTCCAAGACGGGGACGGAGGCGCCCTCCACGAGCGCGGGTTCCAGGCCGATGTCGACGGGCGGGGCGCCGGGGTTCGCGATGCGCACCGCCAGCTGATCGACGGCGCGCCGTCCGATCTGCTCCGCGCGGATGTCGACGGTGCTGAGCGACGGGAAAAGGCCCGCCAGGATCGGCGGTTCGTGGTTGCAGGAGACGACGGCCAGGTCGGCGCCGGGACGGAGCCCCCGCTCCTGCAGGGCCCGGTAGAGCGCGGCGGCGATGGAGTCGGCGGGCACGAAGACGGCGCTCGGACGCGCGGGCCCGCGGAGGAGCCGGTCGAGCATCGCCTGGATCGCGTCGGTGCGCTCCACCACCCCGAGCGGCAGGCCCCAGTCCCCGGCGGGCGCCGGGACCGAGCGGGCCCGGGCGCCGAGCTCCCGCGCGCGCCAGAGGAAGGATTCCTCCCGGCGGCCGAAGAGGAGGTGCCCGGACTTGGGGTTGAGGTACGCCACGCGGCGGTGGCCGCGCGCGACGAGATGCTCCGCCGCGAGGCGGCCGACGGCACGGTCGTCCGCCTGGACGACATCCCCCGTGATCCCGGCGGGCCGGCCGAGGAACCAGACGCTGGGCAGTTCCTGGATCCGGGCGCGCAGCCCGGGATGAAGGCGTCCGATGACGTCCCCCTGCAGCGCGGATTTCAGGATCAATCCGTCCACCCGGCCCCGGCAGAGCGCCTCCGGCACGCGGTCGAGCCCCGGGACGTCGGCGATGAAGAGCCGCGCCCCGGCCTCCGAGAGGGCGGCCTCGACGCCGTGGATGGCGGCGGCGATGACCGGCAGGCGCAGCAGGCTCTGGCCCATGCCCAGGAGGACGAGCGCCAGCGTGCGCCCTTGGAGCGGATGGCGGCCGCCCCCCGCGCGGCGTCGCAGGGGCTGATAACCCAGGTCCCGGGCCGCCTTCCGGACCTTCGCCGCCATCTCCGGGGAGACGTCCGGCGCGCCGCTGAGCACCCGGCTCACGCTTCCCAGCGAGACCCGCGCCCGCCGCGCCACCTCGTTCACCGTGATCTTCATCCGCGCCTCCATAGCCGGTCGGAGTGCTTACGTTACAATTATTATCATCTTATTTCATGGAAATTAAATGACCCCAGGCGTGCCCAGGCGTACGGGGGTTAGCGCGCGCGGAGCGAGGACAGGAGCAGCCCCTGCTCGAGGCGCACCGTGCCCGCCGCGTCGAAGATGCGCAGCGTGAGCCGCGGATCGGGCAGGCCCCATTCGATGCCCAGCGACCCCGCGTTCGGGGCGTGGAACGTCGCGGGCAGGGCGCGGTTCGGGTTGGGGGACGGCGTCCCGCGCAGATGCGGCTGCGTGAGCGCGCTCGCCGTGAGGTCCCAGATCGGATAGCCGAGCGGCCCGTCGAGGCGCGAGAGCTCGCTCCAGTGGCGGTCCCCGCTCAGGATGAGGACGCCGTCCGCGCGGGTCTTCGCGACGAGATCCAGGAAGCGGCGCTGCTCCCGCGGGAAGTTGGACCAGCCCTCGGCTCCGCAGGCCCCCGCGGCGAACTGGATGCTCGAGACGACGAGGCGCAGCTCCGCAGGCTTGCGGAGCTCCCCTTCGAGCCAGGCCCATTGCGCGGCGCCGAGCACGGTCGCCTCCGGATCGTCGGTCGGCAGCCAGGGTCCCGCCGGCGTCTCCTG
Organism: uncultured Planctomycetales bacterium; assembly: GCA_964619955.1. Lineage (GTDB taxonomy): Bacteria > Planctomycetota > MHYJ01 > MHYJ01 > JACPRB01 > JACQFK01. Next base: position 124,778 of record CAZUJF010000005.1, on the reverse strand, counting down.
TCCCTTCTCCGCGCGCTTCATCGGACTGCGGAAGGTGCGCGTGTCGAGCAGGATCACCTGCAGGCGGCGGCCCGGGGGGCCGTGGATCTCCGCGGAATACACGCCCTCCCGCGAGCGTCGGGGATCCTCCGGCGGGGCGTCGAGCCAGTCGAGGAACTCCTTCTGGGACTCGCGCTTCATCGGATATTCCGCTCCCACGTCGTTGCCGCCGAAGTCGTGGTCGTCCCAGGTGGCGAGCACGGGCACGCGCGCGCGGAGCTCCCGATGGAAGCGGCTCGTCTTGAGCGCGTCGTACTTCCGCCGCATCACGGCCATGTCGGTCGTGTCGGCGTAGATGTTGTCGCCCATGTAGAGGAAGAGGTCCATGGGCCGGGCGAGGACCTGGTCCAGCATGGGATGCTCGACGTGTTTGCTGCAGGATCCGAAGACGACGTCGAAACGGGGCGCCGCGCAGGCGAGCAGGAACGGGAACAGCGCGGGCAGGACACGTCTCATCGGCACCTCCGGTTTCCCTATTCCGCCTTGAGCGTCGCGATCAGGAATTTCGCGACCGATCCGAACGTCGCATCCGGGGCGCCCGCGGGATAGGCGAGTCTGCAGGCGACCCCGAGAGCCGTGCATTTCTCCGCCAGCTTGATCCCGTAGATGGCGGAGTGCGTGGGATCCGGCTCCTTCTGACCCAGGACCGGCGGCGTCTTCTGATTCGGGTAGTCGAGGTAGAGCGGCGGATCGTCCTTGGAGACCAGCTCGATCGGCGAATACTCCCGGATCCAGGGCAGAACCTTCTCCCGCTGCTCGATCAACAGATCGAATTCCTGCGCCCTCGTGCGCCCTTTCGCGGCGAAGCCGAACGCATGGCCGCCGTAGATCGCGTTCGGGATCCAGTCCCGCAGTTCACGGGGATCGAGGGAGGTCTGCGCGCCGCTCACGGCCGCGCAGAACAGTCGCGTCGATTCCCGGGCGACGGGATCGGCGCTCGCGGGATCGGCGAGATCGTCGTGCAAGGCCAGCCAGAGCGACGTGCAGGCGCCCGCCGAGCCCCCGGTGGCCCCGATGCGGCGGGGATCGAGATTCCACTCCTTCGCCTTGGACCGGATCGTCTGAAGGGCCCGGGCCGCGTCGCCCACGCAGGCCTTCACGGGCGGCTCGACCTTCTGCTCCATCGCCTGCGCGATGAAGCGATAGTTGATGGAGGCCACGGAGATGCCGGCATCGAGATAGGGCTGGATCGCCCCGCGCCCGTAGCCCTCCTTGCTTCCATTCACCCAGCCGCCGCCGTGGATGAGCAGCACGACGGGCGTGGGCTTCTCGCTCTTCGCCTGCCAGAAGTCGAATTTCTGGCGCTCGGAGTCCCGGCCATAGACGTAGTCCGCCACGGTCGGCGCCGGACGCTCGGGCGGGGCCTTGGCCTGAAGCGGAAGCAGCAGGGCGAGCAGGAGAACGGTCATGGCCCGATCTTCCGGGATGACGCCGCGGGGGTCAAGACCGCCCCGTTTGCTACACTGGGCCCTCGTATGCCTCCGCGCTTCGAACGCTACGTGGCGATCGGCGACAGCTCCACCGAGGGGCTCGACGACCCCGACGGCGCGGGCGGCTTTCGCGGCTGGGCCAACCGTCTCGCCGAACGCATCGCCCGCACGCAGGGCGCCCTGCTCTACGCGAACCTGGCCGTGCGCGGCAAGCTCACCCGCGAGATCCGCGAGGAGCAGCTCGCCCCCGCCCTCGAGATGCGCCCCGACCTCGCCACCGTCTTCGCGGGCTCCAACGACCTGCTCGAGCGCCGCTTCGACGCGGACCACGTCCGCGACGAGGTGTGCCGCATGCAGCGCGCGTTCATCGACGCCGGCGCCGTCGTGCTCACGTTCACCCTCCCGGACCTCACCGGCGTCATGCCGATCGGGCGTTTCCTGAGGCGCCGCATCGGCGCCATGAACGACGCCCTGCGGCGGGCCTCGGCGGAAAGCGGCGCGCGCCTCGTCGACTTCGCCGCCCACGCCGTGGGCTCGGACCGCCGCATGTGGAGCGACGACCGCTTCCACGCCAACGCCGACGGGCACGCCCGCATCGCCGACGCGCTCGCCCACGCCCTCGGCCTGCCCGGCTGCAGCGACGACTGGAGCCGGCCGCTCCCGCCCCCCGGCGCGCGGCAGCGGCTCGCGCGGCTCGTCTCCGATCTCGCCTGGTGCCGCCGGCACCTGCTCGGCTGGCTCCGGACGGAGCGCCGTCCCGCCGTGCCGCTCCCCCCCAAACGGCCCCGGCTGGAGCCGGTTCCCCTGTCGCCGACCGCGTCCGCGCGGTAGAATCACCCCCGCATGGCCTACAAATTCTCGAGCGAACTCCGGGTCCGGCTCCCCGAGACCGACGCCATGGGCGTGGTCTTCCACGGCTCCTTCTTCACCTACTTCGACGTCGCCCGCATGGACTACGTCCGCAACCTCGGCCTGCTCCCCCGCTACCTCACCGGCGAGGGGACCAACCTCATCGTGCACGCCTCCGCGGATTTCCGCGCCCCCGCGCGCTTCGAGGACGTCCTCGTCGTCCGCTCGCGGATCTCGAAGCTGGGCCGCACGTCGCTCGCCTTCGAGCTTCGCGTCGAGCAGAAGCACGACGGCTCGCTCGTCGCCGAGGGCGGAAGCGTCCACGTCATGATCGACCCCGGGACGCGCCGCCCGGTTCCGATCCCGGACGACCTGCGGCGGGCCATCCGCGCCTTCGAGGGTTCCGCGCTCGCGGAAACCGGCGGGCCGGCCTGAGCGCGTCTTCCTTGCTCCGCCAGCGTCAATCCGTACAATGCCTGCATGGCTGAGACACCCACGACCGTCAAGACGCGCATCAAAGAGGCCGTCGCCGCCCTGGAATCCAAAGGACTCGACTACGTCATCGCGGAAGTCGAGGCCGCGCTCGTCCAAGCCTGGTCCCTCGAACGCCGCGGCGTGATCGGCAGCCGCGGGGTCCCCGACCTCGTGGACGCCGTCGTCACCACCCTGAAGAAACTCGCGCCCCCTCCCCCGAAGAAGGTCAAGTTCTCCGACCCGCTCCGGAAGATCCTCCCGATCACCGAGGCGTCGGTGAAGCTGGGCCTCGACGCGGCGCTGCTCCTCCTCGCCCTCACGCAGGTGGGCGACTACATCGAGGTGCCGGACAAGAAGCGGAAGGAGCAGGAGCTCTTCCTCGACGACTGGCGCCGCATGATCTGGGAGTCCGGCAAGATCCGCGACTGGGCGCAGCTGCGGCAGCTGGCGGGCACCGACGAGCGCAACCTCGAAGGCCGCCTCTCCCGCAACTCCTCCCTCACCGTCCTCGAAGCCATCCAGGCGCGCCGCACCGACAACATCACGCCGATCCCCGACGTCTCCATGCTCGGCTGCGCCCGCTGCGGCGGCTTCCGCGGCCGCGACCGGATCCGCTGCGCGACCTGCAAGGGCACCTACTGCACGAAGTGCCTCGGGCCGACCGCCGACACCTGCATCTCCGACTACGCGGTGCGCTACTCCCCCATCGACCCGGAAACCCGCGAGCACATCGCGAACGACGTCCGCGCCCTGCTCAAGGAATTCCGCCTCGACGCCTATTCGCGGAACGACGTGTTCATCCGCGCGCTGCGCGAGCGCGGCGTCGACGTAACGTTCCAGGACCAGGCGAGCCTCGAGGGCGAGGAGCAGGCGGGCCAGCACGGCCGCGTGAAGTTCCTCATCAAGGACCGCGAAGGCCCCGGCATCCGCCGCGCGTTCTTCGGGGCGCTGGCGAGGAACCAGTTCCGCAGCCTCGGCGAGGAGCCGGATCCGCTGAAGACCGACCTCTTCGTGGAGCTCTGCCTGGGGCTGCCCATCGAGGACGCCCTGCGGACCACCGTCAAGGTCTGAGGGCGGAAGCTGGTAGCAGGCAGTTCGCAGCTACTTCGTCTGGAAGGTCTTCTTCGTCCCCTTCGACGGAACCTCGACGGTGTAGCTCTTCCCGTCGGGCGCCACGGTCAGCACGAGGCCGTGCCCTTCGCACTTCTCGTCGTCGTTCGCGACGAACTCGGGCGCGACGTTGTCCCCTTTCCCGCTCTGCACGTTGCGGTGCACCTGGAAAAACCCCTTCAGGGACGGCAGCTTGCGCAGGAGCTGGACGACCGTCGCCTGGCCGCCCTTCTTTGCCCCGTTGTTCATCACCGCCACCGTGGGCTCCACCGCCGCCAGCAGCGCGGGGTGGTTGCTCTGGTCCAGGCCGTGGTGCGTGGTCTGGTAGACGTCCACCTTCCCGATCGTGTTTTCGGGGCAGACCAGCTTGTGCTCCACGTTCCAGGTCAGGTCGCCGAGATTGAGGAACTCGAAGCCCCTCCAGGAGAGCAGGTAGCCGATGCTGCGGGCGTTGTCCGAGCCGTCCTCGGGTTTCGCGGGATGCTCCGGGTTCGCCGCGCACTTGCGCACCTGCGGGGCGCCCGGCGCCTCCCCGGCCACGAGCCCGTTCGAACTGAGGTACTTCACGGACAGCCCGTGGACCTGGAGGGGATCCCCCGCATGCGCGACCACGCCCCGGCCGGCCGCCAGCTTGACGAAGGACTCCTTCAGCTTGGGGTCCACGTCCTTCGCGCCCTCGCCGGGAAATTCGTGGTAGTACATGCGCCGGAGGCGGATGCGCTTGTCGAGCTCGGCCAGGCCGCCCCAGTGGTCGACGTGATAGTGGCTCGTGATGTAGTGGCCGATCTCGTCGAGGCCGGCCGCGCGGGCCGTCTTCTCGATGCGCGCGGCGTCCCGCTCCCCGGGCCAGCCGCAGTCCATGAGGATGCCCTCGCCCGACGGGGTGACGACGAGCGTGGCCGCGCCGCCCTCGACGTCGATCCAGTAGATCTTCAGCGGCTTCGCCTCGTCCTGCGCCCGGGCGCCGGCGAGGAAGAGTCCCGCGGACAGGACGGACAGCGCGATCGTGCGGAGCTTCATGGGCGTCTCCTTCAAACCGTGGTGACGTGGACGAGATTGGTCGTGCCGGGACGCGCGAAGGGCCAGCCGGCGGTGATCACGATCGTCGAGCCGGCGGGCAGGATGCCGGCCAGGGACTCCCGGAAGCGCTCGAGCACCGGGGCGGTCTCGTTGAACCAGGGGGCCATGAGCGCCGTCACGCCCCAGACGAGGGAGAGGCGCCGGCGCACGATCTCGGAGTTGGTCAGCACGATGATCGGGACCCGCGGGCGGTAGCAGGCGATCTTCTTCGCGGTGAAGCCCGTGCTCGTGAGCACGACGATCGCGCGCGCGCCGACGCGCTCCGCCAGGATGCAGGCGGTGTGCGCGATCGCGTCGGGGACGTCCGGCCCGAGCATGTCGGACCGCGGCACGAGCATCGGCTCGGCCTCCGAGAGGATGCGGGCCATCATGTTGACCGACTCGACGGGGTAGTTGCCCGCGGCGGTCTCCTCGGAGAGCATGACCGCGTCGGTGCCGTCGAGCACGGCGTTGGCCACGTCCGTCGCCTCGGCCCGGGTGGGGTGCGGGTTGTCCACCATCGAGCGCAGCATCTGCGTCGCGGTGATGACCATCTTGCCCTCGCGGTTGGCGAGGTTGATGACGCGCTTCTGGACGACGGGGACGCGCTCGATGGGAATCTCGACGCCGAGGTCGCCGCGGGCCACCATGACGCCGTCGGCCGCGCGCACGATCTCCTCGATGCGGCGCACCGCCTCGGGCTTCTCGATCTTGGCGATCACCGGGATGCCGCATTTCTTGACCTCGTCGAGGTCGCTCGCGCGCCGCACGAAGGAGAGCGCCACGTAGTCGACCTGCAGCTTCACGCCGAAGGCGAGGTCCACGCGGTCCTTCTCCGTGAGCGAGGGGACGTCGATGTCCGAGGACGGCAGGTTGATGCCCTTGCCCGCCGGGATGTCGCCGCCCACGATGATGCGGCTGTGTTTGGAGTCGACGACTTCGAGCTGGAGCAGGCCGTCCGCGAGCAGCACGGGCTCGCCCTTCTTCACGGTGGGGGGCAGGTCGACCTCGACCACGTCGCCCGTCTTGCCTTTCACGGGCTTCTTGAGCCGGAGCTTGGGACCGCAGAGGTCCTGGAGGATCGCCACGGGGCGGTCGCCCGCGAGGTGGCGGATGCCCTTGACCAGCTCGCCGTGCTGGGCGTGGCTGCCGTGCGAGAAGTTCAGGCGGAAGACGTCCACGCCCGCGTCGATCAGGGCGCGGATCTTGTCCGAGGAGGACGAGGCGGGGCCGAGGGTGGCGACGATGCGGGTGCGGGTCATGTCTGTTTCCTGACGCCCCGGGGGGCTAATGTGCAAAAGTCGAGTTTAGCACCGGGGCGGTCCCGCCACAAGCAGACCCCGGGATTTCGGGCGGGGAGGCGCTACTTCTTCGGCGCCTCGTAGTCGGGGTTCGCCGTGGGCATCTGGGCCCCCACCGAGCGCCGCCAGGCCGCCAGCTTCTCCCGGAGCTCCTTCAGCTTCCCGGGCTGCTCCGCCGCCAGATCCTTCTGCTCCGAGGGATCCCCCTTGAGATCGTAGAGCTCCGCCCGGCCGTCCTCGAAAAACTCGACCAGCCGCCAGTCGCCCTCCCGCAGCGCCCCGTGGGGCGTCGCCCCGCCCGGATGATAGTGCGGATAATGCCAGTACAGCGTCCGGGCCGCCGGCGCGGCCGCCCCCTTCAGCAGCGGCAGCAGGCTCACGCCGTCGACGCCGGGGATGCCGTCCCAGCGCACCCCCGCCACGTCGAGCAGCGTCGGGAACCAGTCCGGCGTGATCATGGGAACGTCCAGCACCCGGCCGCCGGGAAAACGGCCCGGCCACGAGGCGATCGCCGGCACGCGCACCCCGCCCTCGTACGCGGAGCCCTTGCCCGCGCGCAGACCGAGATTCGACGTCACCGGCAGCAGACCCCCGTTGTCCGACGTGAACACGACGAGCGTCTTCTTCGTCAGGCCCGCCTCCTCGAGCGTCGCGAGCACGCGCCCCACGGCCTCGTCCAGACTCTGCAGCATCGCCGCGTAGATCACGTTCTTCTGCGCACTCGCGGCGTCCGCCTTCCCCTTGTAGCGGTCCACCAGCTCCTGCTTCGCCTGCAGCGGCGTGTGCACGGCGAAGTGCGGCAGATACAGGAAGAAGGGCTTGTCCTTGTGGTCCCTGATGAACTTCGACGCCTCCTCCGCGAGGCGGTCCGTCAGATACTCCCCCTTCGGCCCGTCCGGCAGCGTCGGGATCTTGTAGGGGCTGACGTAGCTCGGCGGCTGGCCCTTCGGAGTCCCGGCGATCGAGACGTCGAAGCCGTGCAGCTGCGCCCGGAAGTCCTCGCCGCCCAGATGCCACTTCCCGACCGCCCCCGTCGCGTACCCCATCGCCTTGAGCGCCTTCGCCAGCGTCACTTCCTCCGTCCCCAGCTGCTGGATCCAGGCGGGCACCCGCAGCTTCGCCTTGGGCCGCACGTGCCCCGCGATCCAGTCCGTGAGATGCAGCCGCGCGGGATATTTCCCCGTCAGCAGGCTCGCCCGCGTGGGCGAACACACCGTGCAGGCGCTGTACGCCGTCGAAAACCGCACGCCGCCCGCGGCGAGGCGGTCGATGTTCGGCGTCTCGTAGAAGCGGCTCCCCGTCACGCCGAGATCCGTCGCGCCGAGATCGTCGGCGAGGATGACCACGATGTTCGGCCGCTCCTCCGCCTGGAAGGCGGGCAGGAGCAGCAGGAGCGCGGGCAGCAGCGACTTTCCCATGCGGGAAAGTCTACCGGAAGCCCCCCGTTCCCCGCCGCGGAATTCGCTGGCGCGAAGCCGCCCCGCCCCTTATGGTTGTGCCGATGCGACCCCGCCCGGCGCTCCTCCTCCTCCCCCTGCTGGCCGCCTGCACGGCGGAGGCGGACCTCGGCCCCCCCGACGTCGACCGCCCCCGCCTCCTCGTCCGCTCGGCCGACGACTTCGAGGTCGACGGCAGCGGCTCCGCCCCCGCCTGGAAGCGGGCCGACTGGGTCCCCCTGCGGCGCCGCCAGCCCGAGGGCCTGGCCTACGACGCCCGCTTCAAGCTCCTGCATTCCCCCAAGGGCATCTACCTGCTGGCCGAGGGCAGCGACCGGAAACTCAGCGCCGCGATCGACAAGGACCACGGACTGCTCTGGACCGAGGACGTCTTCGAGGCGTTCTTCTGGCCCGACGAGCGCCATCCGCTCTACTTCGAGTACGAGATCTCGCCGCTCGGCAAGGAGCTCCCCCTGCTCGTCCCCAACGCGGACGGCAAGTTCCACGGCTGGCTGCCCTGGAATTACGAGGGGCCGCGCAGGATCCGCAAGGCGGTCGCGCTGCTGGGCGGCGAGGCGAAAAGCGGCTCGGCCATCCAGGGCTGGCGGGCCGAGGTGTTCATCCCCTACGACCTGCTCAAGCCGCTGCAGAACGTCCCGCCCGCGCCGGGCTCGCGCTGGCGCGCGAACATCTACCGGGTCGACACGGACGACGGCCGCCTCACGCAGTGGGACTGGTCGCCGGTGGGGCCGAGCTTCCACGAGATCCGGAAGTTCGGCGTGCTGGTCTTCGAGTAGCGCTACTTCTTATCCTCGGGCTTGGGCGGGACCTCGAAGGTGGCCTTCTTCTTCGCCCACCAGAGCTCCCATTCCGCCGCCGAGGCCCAGCGCTCGAGCGTGATCGCCTTGAAGGCCTTCAGGATCTCTTCCTGCACGCCCTCGAGACGCCCCTTGCAGGCGTTCTCGTCCCCCTGCTGCCCCTTGTCGTCCTTGTAGGGGCCGCCCTGTTTGTTCTTCAGCCACTTCTGGACGTCCTTCTGCAGGTCCAGCAGCGCATCGATCGACTCCTTGATCCGCATCGCGCCCGCGCAGGCGATCGCGGCGCGAGCCACCCGGACGTCGTCCTCCTTGAACGCCCCGTGCACCGCGGACAGCGCGGCGGGATCGGCCAGCTTGCCCAGCGCCCCGAAGATCTCGACCTGGACCTCGGGCTCCTTCCGGTTGGGCTGCAGCGCCGCGACGAGCATCGGGATCGCGACCTTCTTCCAGTCGCCGAATTGCGCCATGCCCTTCGCCGCGGATTTGCGCACGTCCTTCACGTCGGAGCTCAGGTACGGCACGATCATCTTGAAGGTCTTGTCGTGGGGCGTGCGGGAAAGCTCGGCGATCGCCGAGGCCCGGGCGGAGGCGTTGGGGTTCGCCATGGCCTTCTTGAAGCGGCCGACGGCCTCCTCGACCGCTTTTTCGTCCACCTGGGCGGACGCCGTCGCCGCCAGGACCAGGAACAGCCAGGCCGCCTTACCCATGGAATTCCTCCCCGAGCCCGCACTCCGCCTCTTCAGGAGTGTACTTGATGAACGCCGTCCGCCGGGGTCCGGGTGAGAAAAAATGTGACCGGCTCAGAGCCCCCGCAGCGCGCGGGCGATCGGGACCCGCGAGGCCCGCCAGGCCGGGAAAAAACCGCCCAGCACGCCCATCAGACACGACAGCAGAATGCCCGTGCCCATCAGGCCCGGCGTCACCCGGAACTGGAACGCCAGCTCGCTGAACGACTGCCAGTTCACCGTCCCCGTCGTCATGTTGTTGAAAATGAGATAGGCGAAGCCCGATCCGATCGCGCCGCCCACGAGGCCGAGGAAGCCCGCCTCCGCCACGAACGAGATCCAGATCGAGATCCGCGAGAAGCCCAGCACCCGCATCGTCGCGATCTCGCGCGTCCTTGACGCCACCGCCGCGTACATCGTGTTCGCCGCGCCGAAGATCGCCCCGATCGAGAGCACGACCCCCATCACCGAGGCGATCGCCTTGATCATCTGCGCGCCCATGTTCTGGTCCTTGTAGTACTCGATGTGCGGCTTCGCATCGAGCTTGAACTGCTTGTCCTCCCGGATCACCCGCGAGATGCGCTCCCCCTCGGCCAGGCTCCGCGTCCGGATCAGCACCGCGGAATAGTCGCGCTTGAACTGCGCCTTCAGATCGTCCAGGTCCCCCCAGACCTCCGATTCGTACGCCTGCCCGTCGCATTCGAAGACGCCCACGACCGTCCATTGCCGCCCGCGGAACCAGGGACGGTCGCCGAGCTTCACGCCCTGGAAGCGCCGCGCCGCCCCCCGGCCGACCAGGACCTCCCCGAGGCTCGGCTTGAACCAGCGGCCCTCGACGAGCGTCAGGCCGTCCCGCAGCTTCGCCGCCTGCGGCCCCACCCCGCGGATCGCGATGTTCGCCCGCGTCCCGTCCACCTTCACGAAATTCGAGACCACGACGAGCTCCGCCGAGACCAGCGGCTCGCCCTTCTCGTCCCGGGGGATCCCCGGCAGCGAGAGCAGGTCGTCCACCTGCCGCTTCGTCACGAGGCTCTGGCTCTCCGCCGTCGTGCCCGTGCGCAGCGCGATGATGTTGAGCGGGTGGCCGGAGCCCACCAGCGAGCGCTCCACCCCGATGCCCATCGCGAACATCATCACGAACATCATCGTGACGGCGACGATGCCGCCGACGGTCAGCAGCGACGTCACCCAGCGGACCTTCAGGTTCCGGACGTTGTAGCGCAGCGGGATCGCCATCAGACCACCTGCCTCAGGCCGTCCACGATCTTGCGCCGCGAGGCCCGGATCCCCGGGATCGCGGAACTGGCGACCCCGCAGAAGAGGGCCGCCGCAAGCCCCGCGCCGACCGCCGGGGCCTGCAGGAGGAAGACCGGGAAATACGTGGAGCTCGGCGAGACCTTGACCACGTTGAAGACGAAGAACGCCACCCCCAGCGCGCCGGCCGCGGCCAGCAGGCTCACCACCACGGCCTCCGAGAGGATGAGGAAGAGGATCTGCCCCGAGCGGAAGCCGAGCGTCCGCATCACGGCGATCTCCGTCACGCGCTCGCGCGCCGACATCGCCATCGTGTTCGCCGTCATCACCACCATGATCACGAGCACCACGCTGCAGATCATCGTGACGAGCGCCTTCACGTTGCCCATCATCTGCATGAACTGCGCGGCGAACTCCTTCTCCGTGATCGTCTCCGTGGGATCCGAGGAGTTCTTCGTGCGCGTGTCGATCAGGTCCTTCAGCTTCGGGATGTCGTCCGGCGTCAGCGCCTGCATCCAGTAGGTGCCGACCATCTTCCGGCCTTCCATCAGCTCGTCGAAGTAGTCCCAGCGGAAGACGATCATCTCCTCCTGCCGCACGTCGTCCGCCGTCAGCGTCCCCACGATCTCCAGATCCGCGTTCGCGGGATAAAACGTCCCCGTCAGCACGATCCGCTGGTCCACCTTCCAGCCGTAGCGCCGCATGAGGTTCTCGCCGACCAGGCAGCCGGCCTTCGTCTTCCGGAGCTTCTCGAACGCGGCGTCCGGGACGTGCACGTCCGGGAAGAGCAGCCGCCAGGGCTCGATGTCCACCGCGAAGTTGGCGGGCCAGTTCTCCTTGTCCTTCCAGTAGCCGCCGAACCAGTTGAACTTGATGAGGTGCTTGGAATGGCGGCGGATCTCCTCGGACTGCAGGTAGGTCTCCAGCTCGATCGGCAGCATCGTGGAGAGGCCCGTCGAGTGCTGCACCACCACCCGGCGCGTCTTCTCCGCCACGCGCTCCCAGGCCTGGATCTCGAGCAGCGCCGTGATGATGAAGACGAGCACGAAGATGAGGAAACCGATCCCCAGCATCGTGAGGGTCGTCCGGAGGCGGTTCCGCAGCGCGTTGCGCCAGACGAGGGGCAGCAGCTTCACGCCTTGCCCACCAGCGAGCCCTTCTCGAGCATGACCGTCCGCGCGGCGCAGGCCGCCGCCTTCGGGTCGTGCGTCACCATCACGATCGCCTTCTTGAACTCGCCGTTGAGGCGCTTGAGGAGGACGAGCACCTCCTCCTCGCTCTTCTTGTCGAGGTCGCCCGTGGGCTCGTCCGCCAGCAGCAGCGTCGGATCCGTCACGATCGCGCGCGCGATCGCGACGCGCTGCTCCTGGCCGCCCGAGAGCTGCCGCGGGGAGTGGTCCTGCCGGTCCGCGAGGCCCACCACGTCCAGCGCCATCATCACGTGCTTGCGCCGCTCCGCCTTCGACAGCGGCGTCAGCAGCAGCGGCAGCTCCACGTTCTCGAACGCCGTCATCACGGGGATCAGGTTGTAGAGCTGGAAGATGAAGCCGATGTGGCGCGAGCGGAAGCCCGCAAGCTGGCGCTCCGACATGCCCGCGATGTCCTGCTCCGCGACGATGATGCGCCCCTGCGAGGGGCGGTCGATGCCCGCGATCAGGTTCAGCAGCGTCGACTTGCCGGAGCCCGAGGGGCCCATCAGCGCGACGAACTCCCCCTCCGCGACCGCCAGGTCGATGGATTCCAGGACCGGGACGGGGGTGGTGTCCCGGTAATAGGTCTTCGACACGCCCTCGACCCGCACGACGGGCTGGCTCATGCTGTCTCCTCTGCGTTACCGCGCCGCGCCCTTGAGGCGCACCGCCTGGCCGTCCTCGACGGAAGCCCCGCCGGTGAGCACCTGCTCCCCCCCGCTCAGGCCGGAGGAGATCTCGACGCCGTCCTCGCCCTCGGGCCCCGCCGACACGGTCTGCGCCCGCACGCGGCCGGCCTCGAGGATGAGCACCTGTTTCACGCCGCCGCGCTCGCGGACCGCGCCCCGCGGGGCGATCACCTTGCGGGCCGAGCCCGCGGGAACGCCCTCGCGCAGGAACGTCGCGCGCGCCGCCATCTCGGGCAGCAGGCCCTCGTCGGCGTCCAGCAGCCGGACCTTCACCTGCACGACGCCCTTCTGGCGGTCCGCCGTCGGCACGATCTGCCGCACCTCGCCGCGGTACTTGCGCTCGCCGCGCGCGTCGACGGAGACCTCGCATTTCTGCCCCGGGCTGACCTTGCCGATGTTGGCCTCGTTCACGTCGGCGACCATCTCCAGCGAGTTCCGGTCGATGAGCGTGCAGAGCGCGCCGCCGCCCCCGCCGGCCGGCGAGGGCCCGACGGTCTCGCCCGCCTGGGCCAGGCGCTTCACCACGACGCCGTCGAAGGGCGCCCGGATCAGGGTGTACTCGAGCGCGGCCTCCACCTGTTTCAAGCGCGCCCGCGCCAGGTCGAGGAGGGTTTCCGCCTTGTCGAGCCGCTCCTTGGGCTCGATCCCCTGCTCGACGATCTTCTTCCAGCGCGCGTGTTCGCGCTCCGCGTCGCGCAGGGCGGCCTTGGACTCCTCCACCCCCGCGGCGAGGTCGGCGTTGGCGAGCCGGGCGATGACGTCGTCCTTCTTCACCTTCGAGCCGACGTCCACGCCGATCCACTCGAGGCGCCCGAAGGTCTTCGAGGAGACGTCCGCTTTGCGGTCCGGCAGGATGTAGCCGCTGGCGGAAAGGATGCCGCTCGCCTCCGCGGCCCCCACGAGGCGCACCAGCCCGGCTTCCACTTCCGGCAGCTGCGACGACGCCCCCCACTTCTGCCAGCCGAACCAGCCGCCCACGCCCGCCAGGATCAGGACGAACAGCGTCAGCCAAGGACCCTTGGAGCCGGGCCGGTTCGGGTCCCGGGAGATCCTGAGGGCGGAAAGGTCCCGGGACGCGGAGCGGACTTCGTCGGGCATGAGGGGCATCAGTTTATCAAGGCTCATCGGAGGGCTCAACCCCGGGAACGCGCAGCGGACGTGGAAAAGTCCGCGCCCTCCATGCTACACTCCGCGCCGGTTTTTCCCGGTCCCTGCTCGAGAGGATGACTCATGAACCAGCTGGAAGGCCTGAAGAAGCACACGACCGTGGTCGCCGACACCGGCGACGTCGACTCCATCGCCAAGTACAAGCCGCAGGACGCGACGACCAATCCGTCGCTGCTCTTCCAGGCGGCGCAGAAGCCCGAATACCGCCCGCTCGTGGACGCGGCGCTGTCCAGCTCCGGCGGCAATGTCGAGGCGTTCATGGAGCATCTCGGCGTGAATTTCGGGAAGGAGATCCTGAAGATCATCCCGGGCCGCGTCTCGACGGAGGTCGACGCGAACCTGAGCTTCGACACGCAGGCCACGCTGGCGAAGGCGCACCGGCTCATCGACCTCTACCGGAAGGCCGGCGTCGACTCGAACCGCATCCTCATCAAGATCGCCTCGACCTGGGAGGGCATCAAGGCCGCGGAGGTCCTCGAGAAGGAGGGCATCCACTGCAACCTGACGCTGCTCTTCTCCTTCGCGCAGGCCGTCGCGTGCGCCGAGGCGAAAGTCACGCTCATCTCGCCCTTCGTCGGCCGCATCTACGACTACTTCAAGAAGGAAAAGGGCGCGGAGATCCCGCCCGCCGAGGATCCGGGCGTCGCGTCCGTGACGAAGATCTACACCTACTACAAGAAGTTCGACTACAAAACCCAGGTGATGGGCGCCAGCTTCCGCAAGGTGGAGCAGATCCTGCTGCTCGCCGGCTCCGACCTGCTGACGATCAGCCCCGACCTGCTTGCGAAACTCGAGGCCGCGCCGGGCGAGGTCCCCTGCGCGCTGACGGTCGCGAAGGCCAAGGCGGCCGACGTGAAGAAGATCACGCTCGACGAGAAGGCCTTCCGCTGGCAGCACAACGAGGATGCGATGGCCACGGAGAAGCTGGCCGACGGCATCCGGAAGTTCCACGCGGACGCCCGCAAGCTGGAGCAGTACGCCCTGAAGGCGACGGCAGCGGTTCGTTAAGCGGCGCGGCGGAGCAGGGCCGCTTCGAGGGGCGACTCCAGGCTTTCCAGCGTGCGGCGCACGGGGGCCTGGGGCTCCCAGCGCAGGGCATTGCGGAAATGCTCGGCCGCCTCGCGCTTGCGTCCGGCGCTCAGCACGATCTCGCCGAGCAGGATCTGGATGCGGGCGTGGATGCCGTCGTCGACGTCCTCCGCGTCCGCGCGCCAGAGCAGGTCGAGGATGTAGCGCTGCTCCACCGGGTTCATGCGGTCGAAGGGCGTGCGCCCGAGCCGGGCCTGCACGGCATCGAAGAGCCCGAAGGACGACACGGGTTTTTCGGGATAGGCGCGCCGGCGCCGGAATCCCCGCGGCGCCCGTCCCAGCGCCCCCACCGTGAGGGCGAAGAGCAGCGATCCCGCCAGAAAGCCCAGCAGCATTCCGTGCTCACTCATCCGGCAACTTCATCGGCACGGCGGGCCTCCGGGCTGAAGGGGCTCACTTCGCCGGCGCGGGTCCGCAGAGCCAGCCGAAGACGGCCGCCGAGGTGCAGGTCGTCTGGTGAATCGTGAATTCGGAGGCCAGCGGCGAGCCGCGGTTCTCGAACCAGCGCTCGTTGCCCGGCCAGGCGTCGATCCCCGGATGCAGGCTCGTGTTCGCCCAGTCGTTCTCCCAGGGGCCCGTCCCGACCGGCTTCACCTTCTTCCACGGCCCGTAGGGAATGACCCCTGGATGCACCGTCGGCTTGCCGTTGTACCAGGCGTCCATGTGGAACACGTGCACCGGATGCCGCGCCCCCAGCCCCGTCGTCCACGTCATGTTCAGCGCGTTCGTCCCGAGCACGTAGTCCGCCGTCGTCGTCACCGCCGCGCGAAAAGCCCGCGACTTCGCCGGATCCGAGTCCCGCGTCAGCGCGCAGCCGACCATGCCCTCGAAGATCCACGGCGTCGTCTGATGACCCACCAGCATCGGAATCCACCAGTGCCCGCCCCAGCGCAGCGCGCGCTTCGAGGACGACTCCAGCGCCAGCCGCTCGCAGGATTTCAGCACCGGCGTCCGCAGCCGCGCGAGCAGCGCCGCATCATAGGATCCCGTCCCGCCCCCGAGCAGATGCACCCAGGGACCCCAGCGCAGCCCCTCCCCCAGTTCCGCGTCGGGGCCGAGTCCCGCCGTGTCCTCGGCCAGCTTCTTCTGATATTCCGCCTCCCCCGTCAGCCGGAACAGCGCCGCGGCCGCGTACGCCCGGACCTCCCGCAGCGGACCGCCCGACGAGCGCCGGCCTTTCTCGTCCTCCGCGCTCGCATGAGACAGCGCCCAGCGCCAGCTCTCGACCGCTTCCTTCGCCCAGTCGGCCTTCTCCGGGTCCGCCACGCCCGCCTTGCGCAGCGCCCACGCGAGATGCGCCGCGACGGCCGCGTAGCGCAGCGTGCTCCAGGGATCCTCGCCCGACACGATCCACTGCCGCTGCACGTCGAGCCAGGACGGCACGCCCTCGCCGTCCCCGCCGAAGTGGTCGCCGCAGATCCGCAGGCCGATCCCGCCGCTGCCGTAGCCCTTCGCCTGCAGTTCGGCGCGGAGACGGAGGCAGAAGCGCGGCAGCCACGCCGCCTCGTCGAGGATGTCCGGCACCCCGTTGCCGCTTTCGGGGAGGTTCAGCTCGCCGTCCCGGAAGTTCCCCGGCGCCAGCTCGTACGCCAGCAGCAGCGAACTCGCGACGTTGAGATGGGAGAGGTAGCCGTCCCAGTCGCCCGCATCCTGGTACCAGCCCGCGACGTCGAGCGGTCCGACGATCCCCTTCTCGATCGCCGGACGATCGACCTTGTCCGCGTCGCCGTTGACCCAGTCGACGAAACGCGAGCGCGTGTAGACCAGCTTGCCCGCGAAGCCGGGCGTGAGCTTCGGATGATGCGGCGCGGGACGCTCGAACTCGGTGTACGGCTTCGTCAGCGCGATTCCGCTCCGGTTGTGGTACAGGCCTCTCGCGGTGACGCTGAACGCCGGACGGTAGACGTCGTCGCCGATCGCGAAGGGGAACGAACAGCCGACCCCGGGCACGGAGAGCACGTAGCGGCCGGGCTGCGCGAACGCGCTGAAATCCGCCTCGAGCACGTCCGCGTTCAGGAAGTTCCCCACCGGTGGCGAATCGGCCGCCTGCCCCGTTTCGGGCTGCGACTTCGAGCCGCGGAGCGCCAGCTTCCCCGTGTGGCGCACCTGGCCGCCCGGCTGCTCCAGCAGCTCGAAGGGGCGTCCGGCCAGCGGGGCCACGTCCAGGCCGCCGCCGTCCCCCATCCACGAGTAGACATACCCGTACTTCACCGGGGAATTCGTGACGTAGCCGATCAGGTTGACGTGCACGGCCTCCGAGCGCGAACTGCGCTCGTCGAAGCGCAGGACCGGGATCGGCGTGCCGGGCAGCACGGCCTCGGCCGACACGCGGTAGCTGCAGCCGCGCTTCAGGGGCGTCGGAAGCGCGAGGTAGATCCAGTGCTCCTTGACGTGGTCGGGCGAGATGTTGACGGCGCGGCCGTTCTCCCAGCGCTCCATCATCCAGGCGAAGTCGATGCCGCGCGTCTTCCGCGCGAGTTTCAGCGGCCGCTTCGGGTCGCGGTAGGCGGGGTCGTCCGGGCTGCCGACCGTCCAGGACTCCGGCCGGTCCGCCACGGCTTCCGGGATGCGGCGCACGAAGACCTTCTCGTCGGTCCGCTTCTGCCCCTTCCCGTGGTGCTCCACGCGGCCGTCGACGATGCGCACGGCCAGCCAGCCGTCCGTGAGCGGATGAAGTTCGGCGCGGTCGGGGTTCTGAAGCAAGCCGAGCGCCAGCCAGAGGACGTTCATGGGGAATCTCCGATCGTTGCACAGGATAACCCGGGGCGGCCCGCGGGTAACGGTTTGGCGGCGAGGCGGATCAGGCCCAGAGGCCGCGGTACGACGGCGTCCGGCCGGGGAACACCTCGGCCACGTTCGGATTCCCCAGGGACTTCACCACGAGCTCCGAGAGGATGTCGCGGTAGTCGGTCGTCACCTTCAGGTCGCCCGGTCCCTCGAGGGAGTTCAGGCCCGGCCAGTCCCCGTAGATGCGGCGCCCGCGCACGCCGCCGCCCATCGCGAACATCACGCTCGCGCGGCCGTGATCGGTGCCGAGCGTCTCGTTCTCGTAGGCGCGCCGGCCGAACTCGGTCATGACCAGCACGATCGTCCGGTCCATGCGCGCCGCGAGGTCCTTTTCGAACGCGGCCAGCCCCCCGGCGAGATCCGCCACCTGGCCGTGGAAACCCAGCGCCTGCCCGAAATGCGTGTCCCAGCCGCCGAGGTCCAGACAGGCCGCCTCGAGTCCGGCGTCCGCCTTGAGCAGCCGCGCCAGTTCCCGGAGGGACGTCCCGAAGGAGCTGTCGGGATAGCCCGCGGACGGCGCCGCCGCCTTCGCGCGGTTGATGCGTTCCAGAAGGCGGAACGTGGACTGGCCCGCCCGTCCGGCCCCGGAACCGTCCGCGCGATACAGCACCTCGAGCGCCTGCGTAAACCGCGGCGACGCCTCGGGCAGCGCGACCTGCTCGATGCGCTCCAGCGCGCAGGCCCCGGGCGCCCCGCGCAGCGCCTCCGGCAGCGTGGGCCCGATCGCGACCGCCGCCACCGCGCCGCGCGAGCCCGGCTTCGAACGCAGGTGCCGCGCGATCCAGCCGCCCGAGACGCCCTCCTCGGGACGCCCCGCGTGTTCCATGAGATCCTGCGCCTCGAAATGCGAGCGCGTCGCGTCGTCCGACCCCACGGCGTGCACCAGCGCCAGGCGGCCCTCGGTCCACAGCGGATGCAGCGGCGCGAACGCCGGGTGCAGGCCGAAGCCCCCGTCGAGCGGCAGCGTCTCCCGGAGCGCGAGCGTGGGGCGGAGCCGGACGTAGTCCTTCTCGAAGACCGGCGCGACCAGGTTCAGGCCGTCCGCGCCGCCGCGCAGGAACACGACGACCAGGGCCGGCGCCCCGGAGGCGCCGAAGCAGAGGGACTTGAGCAGCGCGCGTCGATTCATCATCGGTCTAGAACCACTGGAACGCCGGGCCCGCGAGCACCAGCGCGAGAGCCTCCCGGGAATCCGCAGCCTCGAGGAGCGCCCGGCGTTCGGCTTCGGCCGGGCGCCGTCCGATCAGATGCCGGAACGCCGCCTCGCGGTCCTCGACGTCCAGCGCCGCCCGGGCGTCCGCCGCCTTTCCCTTCGCCAGCTCGAGCGCGAAGTTCCAGCGCCAGAGCAGCGTGCCGTGCCACGGCTCCGCCTCCTCCGGATAGCCGTCGGGGGTCGGGTACTGGAAGGACGCCTGTCCCATCCGGTCGAGATAGGCCCTCAGCCCGCGCTTCCCCTGGGTCTGCGCCGCCAGGCCGCGCAGGGCGGACACCACGAAATGGAACGGACGCTTGAAGCGCGGCGCGCCGCTCCCGACGCCCCGCAGCGTCTCCCGCAGGGTCTCCCGAAGATCCCCCCGGGTCTCCGTGAATCGAGCCGCCACCCGCCGCACCAGATCCTTCGGCGGCTCCTCCGCGACGAAGCGCCGGCAGAGTTTCTGCGCCACGTAGGCGGCCGTGGCCGGATGGCCGCAGACGACGTCGAGCAGGCGCTCCAGATCCTCCGCGCCGCCCCCCGCCGGGATCGTCGCGCCGAGCAGCCGCTTGGCGCCGTCGTCGTGGAACTCCGGCCGGAAGAGCGGCAGACCGCGCTTCAAGTCCACGTCCCAGCCGGTCAGGCAGCGCGCCGCCTCCATCACGTCGCTCTGGCTGTAGCCGCCGTGCACGCCGAGCGTGTGCAGTTCGAGCAGTTCGCGCGCGTAGTTCTCGTTCGGCTTCCCCTTCCGGTTCGTCCGGCCGTCGAGGTAGACGAGCATCGCGGGGGACAGGGCCGACGCGCGGATCAGGTCGCGGAAGCGGCCCAGGGCGTGGCGACGGATGACGTCGCGGTCCTCGGCCGTCTTGTACCAGGCGCAGTCGCCCTTGCCCTGGAAGACGTTGAGGTGGTCGGTCCAGAAATGCACCGCGACCTCGTAGAGCTGCCGCCGGCTGTACACCGCGCGGAGCAGGGTCGCGCGGGCGAGCTCGTCCTCGACGACCTCCCGCTTGAACTCCTTCAGGTTGCCCGCCGAGAAGTGCAGCGACTCGAAGCGTCGCGCGAGCAGCTCGCAGGGGGCGTCGCCCAGGCGCTCCGGATGCAGCTGTTCGTCGAGCCAGGCCTCGCGGCCCAGGCTGCGGAGGCGGTCCAGATCCCCCGGCGCCGGCCCGAATGTCGCGCGCTGGAGGAAGGCGTGGTCGGGGTCGACGCGTTCGCCGTCGGGACGCGCGAAAACCGCCGGCACGCCCCCCGCAAGATTCTGCGAGACCGTGCTGTAGATCCCGTCGCAGCCCCCCAGGGCGGCCGCGGCGCCGCCGGCGACGAAGGCCCGCCGGGAGAGCTTCACGCGGCCAGCTCCGCCTTCTCAGGCTCGAGGACCGGCACGACGACCGGAGCCCGCCGGAAGACCGCGATCGTGGCCGCGCCCGCGCCGAGGACGAGGGCGACCGGGAAGATCAGCAGCCAGCCGAGGAAGGGGACGAGGAACGAGAGAGCCAGGACGATCCCGCCGCGGAGCTGGGCTTTCCAGGGGGGTTCCTGCGGCGACGTCAGCCGGGAGCCCACATGGCGCGCGAGGCCGGACAGGCCGAGGAAGGACCAGCCGAGCGCGAAGGCGAACACGACGAGCGCGAGCGGCGCGGCGTTCACTTTCGTGAAGACCGCGATGAGCACCGTGAAAACGAGCGCGGCGCCGAGGCCCGCGAAGAACGTCGCGACCGGCCGCGCGGGGAAACGGGCCTGGGCCCGGCCGACCGCCGAGGGCCACAGCGCGCCGAAGAGCAGCCAGACCGCCGGCAGCACCACCATGAGGCCCACGAAAAGGGCCGTCCAGATCGCCACGTCCGCCATCAGCATCGGAGCACCTCCATCGTTCAGCAGGGGATACCGGAGCGGAAGGAGCGGGGTTTCAATTCATCACCGAATCCGGCATGAGAGAGCGGGCGCGGCGCGCAATTTCCCCGACTCAGCCGGAAAATCCTCCGCCCCCATTCGGCCCCTGCCGGACTTCGCAACAGGACCCCCGCGTGGCAAGCGGATTGCTCGGTTGCCTGGGGATGCCGGACCCCGGGGGGTCCGGTGTGCATCGTTGAACGTCCCTGTTCCCGCATGACCGGTCACGAACTCTACGTCTCTCTCGCCGTCGCCATCAGCGTCGGCTTTCTCATCGGCCTCCAGCGCGAGCAGCATGCGGCGCAGGAAGGCCGGCCGCGCAACCTCATCCTCGGCGGCATCCGCACCTACCCGATTTTCGCGATCTCGGGGGCCGTCTCGGTCCTGCTGAGCCGCACGATCGGCCCGTGGATCGTCATCGCCGGGTTCGTCGTCCTGGCGGTGCCCCTCATCATCAGCTACTGGGACGACGTCCGGACCGGGCGCGGCCACGGCATGACGACGGAATCCGCGCTTGTCGCGACGTTCCTTCTCGGGGCGCTGGCGATGTCCGAGGCGGGGCTCGGGACGCTGTCCGACCGGCTGCTGCTCGTCTCGAGCCTCGGCATCGTCGTCACGACGCTCCTTTCGACGAAGCAACCGCTGCACAATCTGGCCGCGAAGGTCTCCGGCGACGACCTCATCGCCACGGTGAAGTTCCTCATCGCGACCGTGATCGTCCTGCCGCTGCTGCCGAACGTGAAAATGGGGCCGGGGACCTGGACCCTCTGGAATCCGCGCGGCCTCGGCCTGATGGTGACCCTGATCGCGTCCGTCGGATTCGTGGGCTACCTCGCCAACCGGATTCTGGGGCCCGGCAGGGGCCTCGGCGTCACGGGGGTCCTGGGCGGGCTCGCCTCGTCCACGGCGGTCACGCTCTCGATGTCGGCCCGGTCGAAACGCGACCCCGGTCTCGCCGAATCGTGCGCGCTGGCGACCGTTCTGGCGTCGACCGTCATGCTCGGCCGCGTCTTCATCCTGGTCGGCGTGCTGAATGCCGCCTTGATCCTCCCGCTGGCCCTCCCGATCGGAGCCATGGCGGGGGCGGGGATCTTGTCGGCCCTGGTGCTGCACCTCAAGAGCAGCCGCGCAAAGGCCGAGGCGGAGCAGATCCGCCTGAACAATCCGTTCGAACTCGGATCGGCCCTGAAATTCGGACTCCTGATGGCGGCGATCCTGTTCCTGGTGGAGGCGGCCAGGCGCCATCTGCCCCTGGGGGGCATCTACCTCGCATCGGCGATCGCCGGAACGACGGACGTGGACGCGATCACCATCTCGGCGGCGGACATGGTCGCGACGGGGCTCGCCGTCAAAGCGGGGGCGACGACCATCGTCGTCGCGATCGCCGCGAACTCCGTCGTCAAGGCCGTGATGGCGGTCGCGCTGGGCGGGCCGGGATTCCGGCGCGGGGTCGTCCTCTCGTTCCTCGCCGTGCTGCTCGCGGGCGGGGCCGGCACCGCGGCGCTCTGGCTCGTTTGAAGCGGTGGCGCGCCCGCTCAGGGACCCGGCGCCTCGGCCAGCGCCTTGAGACGCTCGCGGGCCCGGCGCAGCTCCCGGTCCGCCGTCTCGAGCTGCTTCTGCGACGCGGCCTGGCGCTCCCGGAGCGAAGCCTCCGTGCGAAGGCTCGCTCCCTGCAGCGCCTGGGTGGCGGACTCCGCCTCGAGGCGGGCCCGGTCGAGCGCGGCGCTCCGCTCCTCCACGTCCCGCGCGGCGGCGCCCAGCAGCCGCTGCCGGGCCTCGGCCCGTCCGGCCCGCGCCCCCGGGTGCGAGGGGTTCTCCTTCAGCGCCTGGTCGAAGGCCTCGAGCGCGCGCTCCAGTTCCCCGGCCTTCGACAGCGCCTCCCCGCGTCGCACGGCGCGGTCGCCCGGACCCGGCATGAGGGCGGCCACCGCGACGGCCAGCACGAGACAGGCCGCCGCGAGGGCGCTCGCGATCAAATAGGCCCGTCGCCTTCCCCCCGGCTTCCGGGCGGTCCCCGCCTCGGCCCGGGCCGGCGTCTCCTTCGACTGGAGCCAGCCTTCCAGCGCCTCGGCCAGCGAGCGGGCGTCCGCAAAACGATCCTCCCGCTTCGGGGACATCGCCTTGCGGCAGACCGCCTGGATCGCGGCGTCGACGTTCGGGAAGCCGCGGGAGCGCGCCAGGCCGCCCGCCGGGGGAACCGCGCCTTCGCGGACCCTCCGGAGGATCTCCTTCCGGTCCGCCCCTTCGAACGGACTCCGTCCGGAGAGGATCTCGTAGAGCATCACGCCGAGCGAGTAGACGTCCGCACGGCCGTCGATGTCCTCCGCCCCCGTCGCCTGTTCGGGGCTCATGTAGGCCGCCGTCCCGCAGATCACGCCCGAGACGTCCGCGCCCTCGTTCATCGGCCTCGCCAGGCCGAAGTCGAGGACGAACGGCCGGTCGTTCGCATCCACCAGCACGTTGCGGGGCTTGAGGTCCCGGTGAAGCACGCCGTGTTCGTGGGCGTGCTGGACGGCGCGGCAGACTTCGGCCAGGACGTGGATCTGCCGGCGGAGCGGCGGCCCGGACTTGCGCCACTCGCCGAAGGTCTTCCCCTCGATGAATTCCATGGCGATGAAATGGCGCCCCGCATCGCCGCCGGTTTCATAGATCTCGACGATGCACGGATGTTTGGGCAGGCGCGCGGCGAGGCGGGCCTCCCGGTTGAAGCGCCGGACCTCGGTCTCGCGGGTGCCCTTCTGTTCGAGTTCGCTGCGGAGGACCTTCAGGGCGACGCGCCGTTGCAGCGAGGGATCGAGCGCCTCGTAGACGGCGCCGACGCCCCCGCGGCCGATGAGCCGGCGGATCTGGTAGCGACCCACGGCCGGCAGCCCGGGCGCTTCCGCAGGTTCGGGCGGGGGCTCGGGCTCGGGGGGCGCGGCCGATTCCAGGCTTCCCCCGCAGGCGCAGCGCTCGGCGTCCAGCGGGGCGTCCTTGCCGCAGGCGGCGCAATGCAGGGAGGACTGCTGCTGCAGTTCGAGGGCCTGGTCCACGTCCTCGCGGCGGGCATGGCCCTGCGCGACGAGGAGTTCCCCGAGCAGGGGGATGACGTCGCCGCCGTGCTCGAGGGCGAGGGACTGCGCCTTGAGGGCCTCCTCGACATGTTCGGCGGAACACAGGCCCGCGTCGACCAGGATGCGCCCCAGAAGGGAGTCGTCGCGGCGCCGGACCTGGGCGGCGAGCACGAGCGCCTCCTGCTCCTCCAGGAGCCGGGCCAGGTCGGCGTCGCTGATCCAGCGCCGTTCCGCGAGAATGACGCCGAGGCGACGGGGCTTCTTGCGGCCGCGGCGGACGCCCTCGGCCTGGTCCTGGAGGGCCTCCTGGAGCCGGGCCTCGTCGATCAGGCCGCGGCGGACGGCGATGCGGCCGAGCCGATGATCCAGAAGCCGGTCCAGCCCTTCAGGCGCCGTGGAGGCCATCTTCGTCAGGATATCACATTTTTTATGCCCTTACCGCCCCGCCTCCAGAAACTTCCAGGACGGCGGCGCCGCGGGATCGATGCGGACGCCCGACAGCGACGCGCGGATCAGCTCGATCGGAATCGCGTTCTCGCGCAGCACCGCGTCGTGGAAGGCCCGCTCCGTCATCCGGCCGGACCCCACCAGTTCCCGCTGCAGCGCGCGCAGCTGCATCCCCCCCAGCAGATACGCCGCCTGGTACAGCGGCGGATAGTCGCCCCCGATGTAGCGGCGCACCTCCGCCGTCGCCCCGTCACGCTCGTGGCCCACGCGGTCGACGAGGAAGTCCGTCATCTCCGACGGCGTCATCGTCCCGAGATGGAACTTCAGCGACACGATGATCCGCGCCGCCCGGTGCATGCGCCAGAAGAGCATGCCGACCCTGTCCCCGGCCGAGCGCGCGAAACCGAGGTCCCAGAGCCGCAGCTCCCAATAGAGCGCCCAGCCTTCCACGAGGAACGGCGTCCGGAACGGCTTCCGGTGCGTCGCAAAGCGCTCCGCCATGTAGAGCTGCAGATGGTGGCCGGGGATCACCTCGTGGTGCACCGTCGCCCAGGCGAAGTGTTTGTTGTTGCCCCGCAGGCTCATCCGCTTCTGGTCGTGGTCCATGTCCGCCGTCGGGAACGAGACGCTCACCACCTCGCCCCCCGTGAAGTACGGCGTCACCTTCTGGCGCTCGGGTGACATCATCTCCATGCGCCAGACTTCCTTGCAGAGCTCCGGGATCGTGACCAGCTCCCGCTGCTCCAGGAACTCCACCGCGAGGCGCGCGTAATCGCGCACCAGGTCCGGCTGCCGACCCGGCTCCACATGGGCCGACTTCACCTGCTCGAGGGCCTTCTTCACGTCGTCCCCGCAGTCCAGCTCGCGCGCGGCCTCGCGCATCCGCTCCTCGCACCAGGCGAACTCCTTCTCCGCCGCCGCGATGAGCTCCTCCGGCGTGTACGCGATCCGCTCGCGCGCCAGCTCCGACCGCAGCGCCTCCGCGCCGATCGGATCGCCCACGAGACCCGCCGCGCCCGGCTCGTTCTCCTTCGCGCGCTCGTCCCGCAGCCACGCGCCGTAGGCGTCCAGCGCCTTGTCCGCCCGCTCCCAGGGCTTCTGCGCCCACCAGGTGAACTCGGGGTGGTAGCCCGCGTAAAAGCGCTGCCAGGATTTCAGCACGTCCCGGAGCGCGAAGACCAGGCGCGACGCACGACGCGCCGCCGGACGGGCCGCCGCCGGAGCGGCCTTCTTCAGGTCCTCCGCCTGCTTCGCCAGATCCGAGAGCGTCTGCGCCGCCTTCGGGGCGTCGATCGATTCAAAGCGCCGGCGCGATTCCTCCAGGCCTGCGATCACCCCTGCGAACGGCACCAAGGGGGCGATCTCCGCCTCGGCCTTCGCCGTGCGCTCCAATTCCTCCCGATCCCGCGCGATCCGGGTCCGCCAGAGGACGAGGTCGATGAGACCCGCCGGCGACAGCGACGCCGGATCCGGGTCCCGCGCCTCCCCGTGGAATTTCAGCAGACGCTCCCGTCCCTTCGCGGATCCGGGGAACAACACCGCGCGCTTCAGCGCATCGCGGTCCTCGGCCCAGCGCTCGATCAGCGGAGGCAGCGGGTTCGCGGCCGCCGGCTCCTGCGACGCGGCCGGCGCCGAGACGCAGCCGGCCAGGACCAGCAGGGGCAGCAGGCGGGTCGCTGTCATGACTTGGCTCCGATACCGTTCACGAAGGGATCCCGCGGATCCAGGATCAGGCGTGATTCCCCCGTCACGTGGGCCTCGCCCTGGATCACGGGGAAGACGAGGCCGTCTTCAACGACGACTGAAGCCTCGAAGACGCTGCCGATGATGCTTTCCTGCCGCCAGATCTTCCCCGGGGGAAGTTTCCCGTCCGCGTACAGGCACGCGGCCTTGGCGCTGGTGCCCGTCCCGCACGGCGAGCGGTCGTAGGCGCCGCCGGGGCAGAGCACGAAGTTCCGGCTGTCCAGGCCCCGGCGCGGCGACGGTGAGAACAGCTCGATGTGGTCGATCTCCGCCCCGTCCTTCCCCGTGACGCCCGCGCGGACCAGGCCCCGCTTCACGTCCTCGGCGAACGCCGTGAGCGATGCGACGTTCCCCGCTTCAAGGCGCTGTCCATGGGTGCCGACGAGGAAGAACCAGTTGCCGCTCCAGGCCACGTCGCCCGTCACGCGGCGGCCGAGGGGGGTCCGGACCGTCACGCCCTTCCGATGACGATAGCTCGCGACGTTGCGGATCCGAACGGCGCCGGACCGCAGCAGCGTGCCGGTGACCGTCCCCACCGGCGTTTCGATCCGGTGTTCGCCGGGTTGGATCCGGCCCAGATGCGCCAGCGTCGCGAGCAGGCCGATCGTCCCGTGGCCGCACATCCCGAGAAAGCCGACGTTGTTGAAGAAGATCACGCCCGCGGCCGACGCAGGGTCCACGGGCCTGCAGAGCAGGGCGCCCACGAGCACGTCCGAGCCCCGCGGCTCGTTCACGACCGCGGAGCGGAAGCCGTCGAAGCGGCGCCGGAAGCGTTCGAGGCGGACCGCCATGGATCCGCGGCCGAGCTCCGGCCCGCCCGCGATCACGACCCGCGTGGGTTCGCCGCCCGTGTGGGAATCAACGACCCGAACGAACGACGCTTTTCGTGCGGCCATGGCGGGCTGCCTCCTTCAGGCGCGGACGGTTCTGGATCGCCTTGCGGATGATCCCGAGGATGCGGGCGCGCTCCTCCCCCTCGAGGCGCAGGCGCGGCGCGCGGGTCGTCTCCGTCCCCATGCCCGCCTCGGCCATCGCCAGCTTGATGTATTGCACAAGCTTGGGGTGCGTGTCCAGATGCAGGAGCGGCGTGTACCAGCGGTAGATCGCGAGCGCCTCCTCGTAGCGTCCGGCGGCGGCGAGATCCCAGAGCTTCATGCTCTCCGCCGGGAACGCGTTCACGAGGCCCGAGATCCAGCCCTGAGATCCCAGGACCATGCTTTCCAGCATCAGGTCGTCCACCCCGCTGAAGAGGATGTAGCGGTCCCCGACGGTGTTGACGAGGTCCGTCAGCCGGCGCGGGTTCTCGGACGACTCCTTGATCGCGACGAAGTTCTTCTCGTCGGCCAGCTCGGCGAAGAGGTCGGGCGTGAGATCGACCCCGTAGGAGACCGGGTTGTTGTAGCAGAGGATGGGCAGCCCGGACGCCCGGGCCACCGCCCGGAAATGCGCCATCGTCTCCCGCGGGTCGCTCTTGTAGATCATCGCGGGCAGGACCATGAGCCCGTCCAGACCCGCCTTCTCGGCGTCCGCCGAAAAGCGGCACGCGGCCGCCGTGGTGTTCTGCGCCACGCCGGTCAGCAGCGGCACGCGGCCGCCGACCGCCTCCACGGAGGCGCGCAGGACGGCCATCTTCTCGTCGTATTCGAGCGAGTGGTTCTCGCCCACGGTGCCGAGCACGACGAGGCCGTGCACGCCCGCCTTGATGAGCGCATCGAGATGCGCGGCCGTCGCCTTCAGGTCCACCGATTCGTCCGGCCGGAACGCGGTCGTCGCCGCGGGATAAACGCCCTTCCAGTCCACGCGCATGTCCGTCTCCTTAAGCCCGGCCCACCAGGGCCTCGACCTCGTCCAGTTCCAGCGGGGCCTCCCGCGTCAGATTCTCGATCCCGTCCTCGGTGACGATGACGGTGTCCTCCACCCGCACGTAAAGCTTCCGCCCGTGCACCCAGAGCTGGGGGTCGACCGCGAAGGTCACCCCGGGTTCCAGCGGCGCCTTGAAGTAGTCGCCCGGATCGTGGACGGCCATGCCCACCGGATGGGAGAGGTGACCCTGATAGGTCAGCGTCGCCCGGGCGGCCTCGGCGAAGTCGGGGCAGGACCAGGACCTCGATTCCACGACCTGCTTCATCGACGAGGCGGCCTCCTCGAGGATGTCGCCCGCGAAACGCCCCGGACGGATGAGCCGGAGCAGCGTCTTGTGGTAGTCGACCATGAAGGAATAGAGCTCGCGCTGCCAGGGGCGGTAGCGCCCGTCGACCGGCCAGAGCCGGCCGATGTCGCTCGTCATGTAGTTCACCTCGGGCGCGCAGTCGAAGAGGACCCAGTCGCCCGCGACGAGCTTCTCGTCGTTGCGGCACCAGTGCGCGTGCCAGACGTGCTCGCCCGCGGGGATGAGGGGGGCGTAGCCCTCGCCCGACGCGCCGCCCTCGCGGTAGAGGAACTCCATTTCGGCCTCGAGGCGCCGCGTGGAAAGACCGGGTTCCGTCACGGCCATCGCGCGCCGCACCGCCAGTCCGGAGAGCCGTCCGGCCTGCCGGAGCCAGGCGCGTTCGCGCGGGGATTTGACCATCCGGATCCGGTCCAGGATCGGGCTCAGGTCCCGGACGTCGGCGACGCCGCCCAGGCGCCGCACGGCCTCCGCGAAGCGCTCCTCCCGCGACGGCGCGCCGTCCCAGGGGTCCGCCGCGACGAGGGACGCGGCCTTCAGCGCGCCGTCCCGCGACGTCCAGCGCCCCTCGGCCGGGGCCTTCGGGACGTAGACGACCGGGAGCCCCTGCAGCGCGGCGGCCAGGCCGGCCGAAGGCAGGATCTCGTCCACCCCCGTGAGCTGCGCGCCCCCGGCGCCGGAATCCGCCGTGAGCGTTTCGCCGTTCACCCGCGCGTGGCGCTCGTCCCGCGGCGGCAGAAAGAGCGTCGTGCGCCGCCTGCGGCCGTCGAGCAGCAGGAAGGCCTGCGGGACCTCGACGCCGCAGAGATGGAAGAACTCGTT
Organism: uncultured Planctomycetales bacterium; assembly: GCA_964619955.1. GTDB lineage: Bacteria > Planctomycetota > MHYJ01 > MHYJ01 > JACPRB01 > JACQFK01. The sequence goes on along the minus strand of CAZUJF010000005.1, from coordinate 96,044 downwards.
GCTCTGCCGGAAGCGCTCGGAGGCCCGCACCGGACCGGCGCCCTGGAGCAGCGCCGCGGCCGCCGGCCCCACCGCGTCGAAGACCTTCGCCCGCCGGGCCGCGAACTCCTCCGCCGGATAGCCCGCGGGCCAGAGCTCCGCGGGCGCCGGATCTATCTTTTGCATACAATAACACATTATGTGGGAGGACTCCGCCGGGTCAAGTAGAATCGCCGGGATCTCATGACGCTGGCCACGTACATCCGGGACGACCTCCGGGCGCGCCTGCATTCGGGCGGGCGCCCCCCCGCCCTCACGCTGCGCGACCTGTCGCGCCATTACGGCGTGAGCCTCACGCCCGTGCGGGAGGCCGTCGAGGACCTCGTCCGCGAGAGGCTCATCCACAAGGAGGAGAGCGGCCGGCTCTCCGTGAACCCCTCCCCGCCGCGCGCGTCGCGGCCCGCCCCGCCCCCGCGGCCGCCGAAGGACTGGCACCGCATCCTCGCCCGGGACGTGCTGCGGCGCAGCCTGCGCGGCGAGGCGGACTTCCTCCGCGAAGAGGTCACCGCCGCCGCCCTGGGCATCGGCCGCACCGTGCTGCGCCAGATCTTCAGCCGCCTCGCCGGCGCCGGCCTGATCGAACACGTCCCCCGCCGCGGCTGGCGCGTGCGCCCCTTCCAGGAGCGCGACATGCTCGCCTATCTGCAGGTCCGGGAACTCCTCGAACTCAAGGCCCTCGAACTCGCGCGGCGCCGCCTCGTCCCGGAAGACCTCAGGCGCATCCTCTCCCTGAACCGGCCCGGCGGGGGGCGCGGCGCGGCGGCCGTGGACTCGGAACTGCACCCCTACCTCGTCCGCAAGAGCGGCAACCGCTTCATCCAGGAGTTCATCGGCACCCACGGCGCCTACTACACCACCCTCTTCTACTACGCCACCCGCGGCGCCCGGGCCGTCGGCCTCATGGCCCGGCACCACGTCGAGATCCTGCGCCGGCTCCTGCGGCGCGACTGGGACGGCGCCGCCGCCCTGCTCTCCCGCCACATCCGCGCCCAGGCCCCGCTGCTGCGCCGCATGATGGACCGCCTCGCCCGCCTCCCCCTCGAGGAGTGGCCCGAGCTCGCCCCCTGAACCCGCCACCTGTGTTTTTGCACACAAAAGGCTGGTCCAGGGCGTATGAGTCTCCATGACTGCCGCCCTGACCCTCGCCCTGTCGCTGCTCGCCCAGGGCGCCGCGGAGGACTACCGGCGCGCGGAAGAGCTGCCGCGCAAATGCCGCGACGCCCTCTCCCGCGCCGACGTCGGCCCCCGCTGGATCCCGGGCTCCGAGGTCTTCTGGTACTCCGTCCGCAGCCCGGGCGGGGCCCTGGAGCACGTCCGCGTCGATCCCGGGGCCGGCACCCGCACGGCCCACCCCTCCCCCGACCTCATGAACCGGGAGCTGGGCCCCGCCCCCAAGGCGGAGCCGCCCGCCTCCCCGCCGCGCGAGAAGTCCCCCGACGGCCGCTGGACGGCCTTCGTCCGCGATCACAACCTCTGGCTGCGGGCCGGCCGGGAGGAGCTTGCCCTGTCGAAGGACGGCACGGCGGACTTCCCCTACGGCACCCGCGTCTGGTGGGCCCCGGACTCCCGCCGCCTGGCCGCCCTCCGCAGCCGCGGCGGCGATGAACGCCAGATCACCCTGGTGGAATCGTCGCCGAAGGACCAGGTCCAGCCCAGGGTCCACACCCTGCGCTATGCCAAACCCGGCGACGCCCTGCCGGAACTGCGGCTGCATCTCTTCGACCTGGCCGGCCCGTCCGCGATCGCGGTCGCCCCCGACCTTTTTCCCGTCCCCTGGAGCCTGGACCGCTTCCGCTGGGATCCCGACGGCCGCCGCCTCACGTTCTCGTACAACCGGCGCGGTCACCAGCTCTTCCGCATCCTTGCCGTCGACGCCGCCTCCGGCTCCGTCTCGACGCTCGTCGAGGAGCGCTGCGCCACGTTCTTCGACTACGCCCACAAGCAGTACCAGCGCTTCCTCGACGCCACCGGCGAGCTGCTCTGGATGTCCGAACGCGACGGCTGGAACCATCTGTATCTCTTCGATGCACGGACCGGGAAACTCAAGAACGCCGTCACGTCGGGCCCCTGGGTCGTCCGCGGCGTCGACCACGTGGACGAGGAGCGCCGCGAGATCTGGTTCCGCGCCGGCGGGATCCGCCCCGGGCAGGACCCCTACCACGTCCACCACGCCCGGGTGAACTTCGACGGCGGCGGCCTCGTCGTCCTCACCGAGGGCGACGGCACCCACAAGGCCGTCTTCTCGCCCGACCGGCGCTTCTTCGTGGACACCTGGTCGCGCGTGGATCAGCCGCCCGTCACCGAACTGCGACGCGCGGCGGACGGCTCGCTCGTCCTCGTCCTCGAGCGCGCCGAGGCCCCCGGCATCCCCCGGCCCGAGCGCTTCACCGCGAAAGGCCGCGACGGGGCGACCGACATCTGGGGCATCCTCCACCGCCCCTCGACCTTCGACCCCGCGAAGCGCTACCCCGTCGTCGAGCAGATCTATGCGGGTCCGCATGATTCGCACGTGCCCAAGAGCTTCCGCGCCTGGCACGGCGCGCAGTCCCTCGCCGAACTCGGCTTCATCGTCGTCCAGATCGACGGCATGGGGACCTCCAACCGGTCCAAGGCCTTCCACGACGTCTGCTGGAAGAACCTCGGCGATTCCGGCTTCCCCGACCGCATCCTCTGGATGAAGGCCGCGGCGGCGAAGTACCCGCAGCTCGACCTCTCGCGCGTGGGCATCTACGGCGGATCCGCCGGCGGACAGAGCGCGCTGCGGGCCCTGCTCGCGCACGGGGACTTCTACAAGGCCGCGGCGGCGGACTGCGGCTGCCACGACAACCGCATGGACAAGATCTGGTGGAACGAACTCTGGATGGGCTGGCCCGTCGGCCCGCACTACGCGGAGCAGTCCAACGTCACGCAGGCCGCCAGGCTGAAGGGGCGCCTCATGCTCCTCGTCGGCGAGCTCGACCGCAACGTCGACCCCGCCTCCACGATGCAGGTCGTGAACGCGCTGGTGAAGGCGGACAAGGACTTCGAGCTGGTCCTGATCCCGGGGGCCGGCCACGGCGCCGGGGGCGGCCCCTACGGGACCCGCCGGATGCGCGACTTCTTCGTGCGCACGCTGCTCGGCGTCGAGCCCCGGAGTTGATCAGGGGGCGAGCTCGTCCAGCCCCTTCGACGTGATCGTGACGGTCTTGGCGCCGTTGAGAAGGACCGAATAGACGGCGCCCTCGCGGGCGCGGATGCGGGCCCGGCCGTCCCGGACCTCGACCGGAAACGGCGACGCGACGCGCAGGGTGCCGTCCCACGCCGCGTGGATCCCGTGCGGTTTTCCGTCGAGCGCCCGGCGCAGCGTGAGCAGCGCGCAGGGATTGATGAACGGGCCGCGGCGCTCCTGCGTCGCGAGCGCGAACGAGTCCGGCAGACAGCCCTTGTGCGGGCCGTCCGGGGCGAGCATCTGCTCCCCCGCGACGAGGATCCCCCGCGCGATCGTCGACCAGTCGAGCGTGCGGTCGTGCGGGGCGAGCAGGGCCAGCGCGTAGCCGTAGACGCCCCCGCACCACTGCACGGGCAGCCCGATCCAGTTGGGCGCCGTCCATTGCGTCGCCCCCAGCACCGCGATCGTGGCCCACGTCATCACCGGACGGTCGCTCCACTGGTAGAGGTACGGCACGCCCGACAGCGCCCAGCGCCGCGCCTCGTCGAGATAGGCCGCGCGCCCGCTGAGCTCGAAGCCGCGCACGTTCGCCCAGACCAGCCAGGCCGCGCCCAGCAGGTCCGGCGTGTGCAGCGGCATTTCCCAGGTCTGCGCCCCGCGCGGCGTGTCGAAGCGCTTGAGGAAGTCGAGCCCGCGGAGCCCGCCGTCGAGCGCCGCCGCGTCCCCCGTCCAGCGGGCGAACTCGAGCAGCTCCACGACCCGCTGGGCGCAATAGCCGCTCGCCGTGTCCTCCGAATGCCCGCGCGCGAGCTTCCCCGCATAGCGGAACGAACCGTCGGGCTTCAACTCCCGGAGCAGCCCCGCCACACGGGAGCGGCGCATCCGCAGCCATTCCTCCACGCGGCCGGCGGCGAAATAGACGGACTCGTCGGCGAGGTGCGCTCCGCCGGGCTGCAGCCGCGGCAGCGCCGGGACTTCCCCCGTCAGCCGCCACCAAGCGGAGGCGTGGTCCGCAAAAGGCGCCCGCTTCCACGAGGGCTCCGCGCAATGCCCCCAGCCCTCCTCCCCCGGCGTCTTGAGCGGCCCCTTCAGGGCCTCCAGCGCCAGCGCCTCCGTATCCGCCGGCCCCTCGGGCAGCGGAGGCAGCCCGCGGCGGCGGACCGCCTCCAGGATGAAGTCCTCGAGCCGCCCCGGCGCCACGCGGATTATGGCCTCGATCCGGCGCCCCCGCAGCGCCATCCGATGATCGGAGGTTCCATCGTAGACGTTCGGCGCCGCGAAGACGGGTTGCAGCGTCATGTCCGACCAGGTCAGCGACGCCCCGCCCCGCTCCGTGACGACCGCCATCAGCGGCATCGTCACGTGGCGCCGCGGCGGCGTGAAGCGGCGGTGCTCCGGCGTTTCCAGGTCCAGCTTCGACGAGGAGCGCTCGCCGCGCCCCAGATGCTCGATGCCCGCGAAGAGCCCCTGTTCCAGTCCGCCCAGCACCCGGAGGACGGGGCCCTCCACTTCACGATCGGCCTGCAGCTCCACCGCGAAGCCTGCCGGGTCGGCGCTGAAGCCGATCCGGACGCCGGGCGCCCGGAACAGCGTCCCCTCCCGCTCCCAGCGGACGACGCCCTCGACCAGCGGCGCGAGGATCGCCACGGGGCGGCCCTCCAGGAGGATCCATGCGCCGGCGCCCTCGGGATCCAGCCGCAGCTCCGCGGCTCCGCTCTTGAGGACCGTCCAGTCGCGCGTAACAGCGGCATCCGGAAGCGTCGCCGCGCGTCGCTGCAGCGGCAAGCCCTCGCTTTCCAGCGCCAGCTCCGCCCGTGGAAACGCCGGGCCCTTCGGGAACGGGGCCGTCAAACGCACCGTCCCTCCCGCCGCCACGATCTGCTCCCCGCCGCCCGCCCGCACGGTCCGGGCCTCGGGCCCGTGGTTCTTCACGGTGAGCGCGAGAACCCCGTCCCCCGCCTCCTGCTTCAGGATCTCGAGCGGATGCCGGCGGAAGCGGAAGACCCGGATCTCGTCGATCCCGATCCGGCCCGCCCCCTGCCCGGGATCGAGCCGGAAGCGGACGAGCGGCCCGGCCGCCTCCGCGATCACGTCGTAGTCGTGCCACGCCCCGTCGTGCACCATCTCGAAGAAGGCCCCGCGCTCCTCGTTGAAGCCCTCGCCTTCCGAGATCCAGAAGAGCTGGCCCTGTCCCGCGCCCGCGGAGCGCATCCGGAGCCGCACCCGCAGCGGACCCGGGATCCGCATCGCGGGCCCGTGCAGGTAGGGATCGGGCCCCGTGGCCTCCACCTCCAGCACCCCGTCCACGGCCCGCGCCCGCGCCTCGTGCGCCGCCTCCCAGCCGCCGGCGGACTCGAAGGTCCAGGCGCCGGCCGCGACCTCGTCGATGCGCTCCCGCTCGTGGGGGGAGGGATCCTGGAGCGCCAGGCAGGCCAGCAGCAGCGATATCATAGGCTAATCCGAGTTAGTGCCGATTCTACACGGCCAGGCTCCGGGTCGATTCAGTATTTACTCTTGTACACAATATAACTACTCTGAGGGGCGGATGCAGAAGGCGGACGTGGTCGTGGCCGGGGCCGGGGTGGCGGGCGTCTGCGCGGCGCACGCCCTGGCGGCGCGGGGCCGCCGCGTCCTCGTCGCCGACCGGGGCGCCCCGGGCTCGGGCTGCTCCGGCGGGAACGCGGGCCTCGTCGTCCCCAGCCACTCGCTGCCGATGGCCTCGCCGGGGGCGCTCGCGCAGGGCCTCCGCTACCTCTTCAACCCCGACAGCCCCTTCACCATCCGCTTCCGCTGGAGCCCCGCGCTCTGGGGCTGGCTCTGGAAGTTCCGCGCGGCCTGCACGGAGGAGCGCGCCCGGCGCGCGGCCCCGCTGCTGCGCGAGCTCCACCTTGCCAGCGCGGCGCTTTATGAACGCCTGGCGGGTCCGGGCGGCGTGGACTGTCACTTCGCGCGCCAAGGCCTGCTGCTCGTCTATCAGACCCCGGCGGGCCTGCACGAGGGCCTGGAGGAGGCGAAGATCCTCAACGGATTCGGACTCGAAACCCGCATTCTGGATCCGGAGGCCGCCCGCGCCCTCGTCCCCGCCCTGCGTCCGGGCCTGGCGGGGGCCGTCCACTACCCCGCCGATGCGCACCTCGATCCCCTCAAGTTCGTCCAGGGCCTCGCGCGCCAGGCCGCCGGCGCGGAGTTCCTGGCCGGCACGGAGATCACGGGCGTCCGCGCGGAGGGCCGCCGCATCCGCGCGCTGCTGACCTCGCAGGGGGAACTCGAGGGCGAGCAGTTCGTGCTCGCCGCGGGCTCCTGGAGTCCCGAACTCGGCCGCGCCCTCGGCCTCTCGCTGCCGATCCAGCCCGCCAAGGGCTACAGCCTCACCCTGCAGGCGCCCCCGGTCCCGCCCGCGCTTCCGCTCCTCCTGATGGAGGCCCGCGTCGCCGTCACGCCGATGGGCCCGTCCCTCCGGATCGCGGGCACGCTGGAACTCGCCGGCCTGGACCTCTCGATCAACGAACGCCGCGTCGAGGCGATCCGCCGCGGCGCCCGCAGCGGCCTCGAGGGCCTCGAAGGGCTCCCCGAGCGGGAGGTCTGGCGCGGCCTGCGGCCCTGCACCCCCGACGGCCTTCCCTATCTGGGACGCCCCCGGCGCTGGGACAACCTCGTCGTCGCCGCCGGACACGCCATGATCGGCCTCTCGCTCGGACCGATCACCGGCGAGCTCGTCGCCCGGCTCGTAACGGGCGAGGATCCAGGCCACGACCTCAGCCTGCTCTCGCCGGACCGCTACGCTTGATTCCTGAAACTTCGGTGCCGATAGTTTGTTAAGATACTTAACTAACTATGAAGCGAGAAGTCGCCCCGGCCCTGCTGGGACGTCTGAACGGACGCCGCCTCCTGGAGGCGCTGCTGCAAGGCGGCCCCGCCTCGCGTGCCGACCTCGTCCGCCGCGCCGGCCTCAGCGCCCCCACCGTCTCGAAGGCCGTCGAGGCCCTGCTCCGCGCCGGCCTGATCGAGGAGGACGAGACCGCCCCCGCCCTGCCCGGAAGGCCGGCGCACGTGCTTCGCCCCGCCGCACGCGGCACCCGGATCTACGGCGTGGTCCTGGACGCGGGCTATTGCGACGTGCTGACCGCCGGCCTCGACGGCCGCGTCGAGCCCGGCGCCGTCCTCTCGTTTCCCACGCCGTCCACCTACGGCCGCCTCCTGGAATGCCTCGCCGACCGCATCGCCCCTCTCCTCCGGGATCCGGGCTTCACGACCCTCGGGGTCGGGATCAGCTGCCCCGGCCTGCTGGACCGCGCGGAGGGCCGGGGCCTCCTCTCGCCGAACCTGCACCTGACGGACGGACGGACGCCGGCCCGCGATCTCGAGGAGCGCCTCGGGGTGCCCTGCACGGTCCGCCAGGAATCCCACGGGCTCTGTCTCGCCGAATCCCTCTGGGGCGCGGCCCGCGGCAGGAGCGATTTCGCCATGCTCGACGCCAGCACGGGTCTCGGTCTCGGCGTCATGAGCGGCGGCCGCCTGCTCGAGGGCGGCAGCGGACTCGCCGGCGAACTCGGCCACCTCCCCGCCGATCCGGGAGGACGCCCCTGCGGCTGCGGGAACCGCGGCTGTCTCGAAACCCTGGCGAGCGACACGGCTTTCGCGCGCGGCGTCTCCGAGGTCCTCCGGCGCCGCGTCGACATCGCCGAGGCGCTCCGGCTGCTCGACGGCGACGAGGCCCGGCTCCGCGCCCCCCTCGAGCGCACGCTCGACGCGCTCGCCGTCGCCGTCGGCACCGTCATCAGCATCTTCAACCCCTCGACGCTCATCCTCCACGGACGGCTCATCGAATCCCGCGAACCCTACTTCGCCAGCCTCCGCGAGCGCGTCCGGAGCCGCACCCTGCCGCCCTCGTTCGAACGCTGCCGCCTCGTCCAGGCCCGCGGCTCCAAACGCCAGGGCGCCCTCGCCGCCGTCGTCGACCGTTTGATGGACACCCTGGCCCCGCGCCTCGCCTGGACCTCCGCCTCTTGAGGACTTTTATGATCCACCTTGCCGCCCTCCTCCTCTGCGCCGCCGCCCAGGACCCCTTCGAATACGAGGACGCCGACGTCCCCTTCTACGCCGGCAGCCACAAGCTGGGCGAGTCGTGGAAGCGCATGCAGCGGCCCGTCGAGGCGAAGCTCTCCGCGAAGCGCCTCCGCGTCCCCGACGGCTTCGAGGCGCGGCTCTTCGCCTCCGATCCCGACATCGTCAAACCCGTCGCCCTCGCCTGGGACGCCCGCGGCCGCCTCTGGATCTCCGAGACCATCGACTACCCCAACGAGATGCAGCCCGAGGGGCTCGGCCGCGACCGGCTGAAGATCTGCGAGGACACGGACGGCGACGGCCGCGCGGACAGGTTCACGATCTTCGCCGACAAGCTCTCCATCCCGACCAGCCTCGTCTTCGCGAACGGCGGCGTCATCGTCGCCCAGGCGCCGCACATGCTGTTCCTGCGCGACAGCGACGGCGACGACCGCGCCGACGAGCGCCGCGTCCTCTTCAGCGGCTGGGGCACCGGCGACACGCACGCGGGCCCGTCCAACCTCCGCTGGGGCTTCGACAACCGGATCTGGGGCATCGTCGGCTACTCCGGCTTCAACGGAACGGTGGGCGGCAAAAAACATCAGTTCGCGATGGGCTTCTACCGCTTCAAGCCCGACGGCTCCGAGCTGGAGTTCATCCGCTCCACGAACAACAACAGCTGGGGCACGGGCTTCAGCGAGGACGGCCAGCTCTTCGGGTCCACCGCCAACGGCAACCCGAGCGAGTACATGCCGATCGCGAACCGCTATTACGAGGGCGTGCGGGGCTGGTCGGCCTCGCGGCTCAACGGCATCTCCGACAATCCCGAGTTCCATCCTGTCACCGACAAGGTCCGCCAGGTCGACGCCCACGGCCGCTTCACCGCCGCGGCGGGCCACGCCCTCTACACGGCGCGACTCTTCCCGAAGGAGTACTGGAACCGGACGGCGTTCGTCTGCGAGCCCACCGGGCATCTCGTCGCGACGTTCGAGATCACGGCGGACGGCGCCGCCTTCCGCTCGAAGCCCGTGTGGAACCTCGCCGCGAGCGACGACGAATGGACCGCGCCCATCGCGGCCGAGGTCGGGCCCGACGGCGCCGTCTGGATGCTGGACTGGTACAACTACATCGTCCAGCACAACCCCACGCCGGCCGGCTTCAAGAACGGCCGCGGCAACGCCTACGAGATCGGCCTCCGCGACAAACGCCACGGCCGCATCTACCGCATCCTCCCCAAGGGCGCCGCGACGCCCGCGCCGCTGCGGCTCGACAGGGCGTCCGACGCGGACCTCGTCGCCGCCCTCGGCAACGACAACCTCTTCTGGCGCCTGCACGCGCAGCGGCTCCTGGTGGAGCGCGGCGCCAAGGCCGCGGTTCCGGCCCTCGAGGCCCGGGTCCGCGACCGCTCCGTGGACGCGCTCGGGCTCGCCCCCGGCGCCCTCCATGCCCTCTGGACCCTCCACGGGCTGGGCGCCCTGGACCCCGCGCTCGGGACCGGGGCGCTCGGCCATCCGTCCGCCGCCGTGCGACGCGCCGCGGCTATGACGCTGCCGCAAGGGGAAGCCCTGCTGCCGATGCTCACGGACCCGGACGCGCAGGTGCGCCTCGCCGCGCTGCTCGCTCTTTCCGAGAGCTCTGCCTCACCCGAAGCCGGTGCCGCCGTCTTCGCCGCGCTCCGAAAACCCGAGAACGCAGGGGACAAGTGGATCCCCGACGCGATCACGGCCGCGGGGGCGCGTCATGATGCGGGTTTCCTCCGCGCCGCGCTCGCCGGGTTCAAAGCGGAAGGTCCGGCCGCCGCGGCGCCCTCCTCCGCCAACAAGATCCGCAACGCCTCCTTCGAGGATCCGCCCGGGCCCTGGCGCAAGGCGGTCTACGCAGGCAAGGCCGAGCTCGACATCGCCCCCGAGGGACGGCACGGGACGAAGTCCGCGCGCATCCGCTCCGAGTCCGGCGCGGATGCGAGTTGGAGCTTCAACGCCGAGGTCCGTCCCGGCGTCCGCTACCGGCTTTCCGCCTGGATCCGCACGAAGGACCTCGCCGCCGGCTCGGGCCGCGGCGCGCTGCTGAACATCCACGAGTTGCAGAACCCGCCCGTCGCGACGGCCGCGGTCTCGGGCACGTCGGACTGGCGTCGCGTCGAAACCACGTTCAGCGCGGAAGGCGTCGAGAAGATCACCGTGAACTGCCTCTTCGGCGGCTGGGGTCAGTCGCGCGGGGAGGCCTGCTTCGACGAGGTCTCGCTGGTGGAACTCAGCGGGGCCGGACTCGCCGGACGCGCGGGCGCCGTCGTGAGCACCGTGACCCGGCACTACGCGCGACGCGGTCCCGCCGACTCGGTCGCGGACGTGCTCGTCTCGCTGAGAGCGGCGGATCCCGCGCTCGCCGCGTTCGTGCTCGACGGCCTGGCCGAGGGCTGGCCGGACGGCGTGCGCGCGGAGATCTCCGCCGACCGCGTCCCGGAGCTCGCCGCGCTCATGGAATCCCTTCCCGTGGAGCGCCGGGAGCGGCTGCTCACGCTGGCGAACCGCTGGGGCCGGCGGGATCTCTTTGCGGGCGCGCTGAAGTCCACGGCGGACGCGCTGACGGCACGGCTCGCCGACGCGAAGGCCACCGCCGAGGAGCGCGTCGCCGCCGCGCGTTCGCTGATCCGCCTCGACGACACGGAGGAGACGCTGGGCCGGGTGCTGTCCCCCGCGGCGCCGCCCGCCCCGCCCGCGCTGGTGCTGGGCCTGATCGACGCGGCCGTTGAGAGCCGCTGCCCCTCCGCCGGCGCCGCGTTCCTGTCCCGCTGGGAGCAGTTCACGCCCGCGGCGAAGGGTCGCACGCTCGCGGCGCTGCTGCGGCAGCCGGCCTGGACGGCCTCCCTGCTCGAAGCGCTCGAAATGGCGACTCTTCCCAAGAGCGAGCTCGGTGCCGCGCAGTGGCAGCAGTTGAAGGTCCATCCCGACGCGGCCGTGGCCGCGCGGGCGGCGAAGCTCGCGGCCTCCGGCGCGGGGGCGGTCTCGGCCGACCGGGAGGCGCTCTACCAGAAGCTGCTCCCGCTGACGGAGCGCCAGGGCGACGTCGCGCGCGGCCGGGAGCTCTTCACGACGCTCTGCGCGAAATGCCACCGCCTGGGGGACGCCGTCGGCCGCGTGGGCCCCGAGCTGAACGGGATCGGCGCGCGGGCGCGGAAGGACATCCTGCTCGAGATCGTCGACCCGAACCGGAGCGTGGAGATGAACTTCCGGATGTGGCAGGTGAAGACGCTGGACGGCCAGGTTTTGGCGGGCCGTCTCGACACGGAGACGCAGACGACCGTCGAGCTGCTCGACGTGGAGGGCAAGGCCCACGTGGTGCCGCGTGCCTCGATCGAGCTCATGAAGGCCTCGGCGCTTTCGATCATGCCGGTCGGCCTGGTGGACCAGCTGCCCGAAGCCGACCTCGCCGCGCTGCTCGAATACCTCGCGTCCTCGCGGGAGGGGCCGGCGAAGAAGAAGTAGGTTCCACGCTTTCTTGACACTCCGCGAACGCGGCCGGTAGCATCCCGCGCGCATCGCACAACAGCCTTATTCCCAATGTTTTGTATCCCCATTGACCAACACTAAAATCAGTGCTGTAATCCTGAACCAGATTACGGCGAGGACCATATGCACAAGATCAGCGGACTGGGTTACAACATTGCGGCGGTATACACCGTAACCAAAGAAGCAGACATCCCATTGAGCAGAGAGTTTTGCCTTACGCTGTTCGGAGACCCCGTCAATACCATCATTCAGATGACGAATGTTGGATTAACTGTGACGCGCCCCGGCGGGCAGGTTCAAAAGATGCTTATCCTTGGGCCCTCAAAACTCGAAGTTACGACCGGCACGATCACCGAAACCGCTGAAGCTTTCGCAAAGGTGCACAAGACACTTATCGACACCAAGTACCCCATGAAGATAAATGCATATGGGCTTAATTTCTTCTTCGACCTTGCCCTGGATGGGCTTGCTGGATCAGATCCTTCTAAATGGATGGCTGACAGATTCATCAGCAAGGCAATTCCCAAAGCATCTCCTTGGATCCCCATGCATGCATCGGTTACATTTGGCCTTACGCACCCAGAAGGAGCTAGGCGGGAGGTTCAGATCGGACCAAGCGCCACAAAACAGGGATGTCTGGGTGCGTATGTGAACAACCACTACGAAATTACAAAGGATGTAGAACTAGGAAATCGAACTTGGCTCTTGAAGGAATTGGAAGAAGGCTATAATAAGAGCACCGAGTTTGTTTGCAACCTACTAGAGTAGGAGCACGCCATGTCAACAACTGCGACAATTCCCCTTGGACTTGGACCCCGGTCCGAAACAGCGTCCTCAACCATAACTGGTGAACTCCCCAAATACTCCTCTTCGGGCGAACAGCGCTCTACGCTGTCGGCCGCATCCCCCTCCACATCGCAATACCAAATTATTCGGTTAGCTAGCGATGCCCAAGTAATCATCTCGACCTTTGGCGACCTGCGATCAGAGCTATTGATACCAATGCTCCATGGAACGGAGTCCAACGCTCTCGGGGCCCCCGAAAAGATCTCCCTTTGTTCGCCAGTTCAAGAGGTGGTTATGAGCCAAGTGGAGGCTGAAGCGGCGATTATGCTTCTCCTCTCCAAGACTCCATCACTTGATCAGCTTGAGATCGCAGATCATCTTGGGTTGTCCCTGGACTTTGTTATTGGCCTTTGCAACTCCCTCGTCAAGAAAGGCAAGATCCAAGGTTCGCAATAAATGGCGCGCCTTTTCGACGCCTATCACGGCATCCTTGAGAAAGCGCAAAGATTGCACCTCCCCAATGCAAATTTTCGCAATGCTCCACGGGCTTACTACGAAGTACGGAATCCCCCAAGTTGTAAGCAGTTCACCTCCTTATCAGGCACCGTTAGATTTCGAGGAAAACTTAACACGACAAAAGCACTGAGCGTTTCACTCACCGCAACACCCCTTGCACTGGCGGGAAAGGTCATCTCATACGAGTGCGACGAAAGACCAGACGAACCGGAATTAGCGCGCACTACCGGTGCTCATAAGGGCATGGCCGGCTGCTTAACTGGAAATGTAACCTGCACCATCCTGCAAAAGTTCGAGAATATTCCGCAGACTCCAAGACCTGAGCAGAACTCCTGAGGACTCACCCTATTTTGTTCCCTATGCAGATCCTGCGCGCCGCCTCCCTGCTCGTCCTTGCCGGCTGCGCCGTCGTGCCGCGCGAGGAACTCGGCGCCTACCAGGAAGCCTACGCCCTCGCGCGCAGTTCGGCCCGCGACCTCGTCCTCTCCGCCCGCCTCGCCGCGCGCGAAGCCTCCGCCGATCCGGCTTCCGGAAGGACCGTCGAGGAACGCGTCGCGGCCCTCAAGGAGCGCCTGGACGCCCTGGGCGCCCGGCTCGCCGCCCTCGACGTCGTCGACGCGTACAACCTCGTGCTCGTCCGCCTCGCCGAAGGCGCCGATCCGGAGGAGATCCGCGGCAGCCTCCAGGCCCTCGGCGAAACGCTCGGCACCTTCGTCAGCGGCGCCTCCCGCGTCATGGCCAAAGCCGTGCCCTACCTCGACATGCTTTCCGAGGCGCTCGCGTTCATCGACGACCTGCTGCGCCGCGAGGAATTCCGGAAGGCCGTCGAGGCCGCCGAAAAACCCCTGGGCGGCATCCTCAAGATCCTCATCGAGGACGCTCCCGACCTCCACGCCGTCGAGGTCCAGCGCCTCAAGATCCGCCTGACCGCGCCTCACGAGCGCGTGGCTGAACTTCGCTTCCGCATGCTGGCCCTCCTGAAAACCCTCAAGACCTCGACCCCCGTCCAGACGGCCATCGACGCCTTCAACCGCGTGCTGCAGACGATTGAACTTGAAGGCGGCATTCGACCGCCCCCCTGCGTCCACCAGTCCGACGACTCCGCCCGCGACGCGGACGCGACCACCCTTGAAGCACTCGCCTCATTGCGAGAAGCGCTGGAGCGGACCGCCGGAGAGGCGAAACGCCTCCAGCAGGAAATCACCGCCCACGCCCGGCTCGTCGAGGACCACGTCAAGGTCCTCGCCTCCGTACAGACCGCCTTCCACACCCTTCGAGTCGCGACGGGCGGAAACTCCCGGACGCTGCTCCGGGGCTTCACCGAGGACGCCCTGCGCTTCCGCGAACTCGCGCTCGCCTACCAGGAGGCCCGACGCCGATGAACCCCACGAGCGACTACTACCGCGCCGCCATCGCCGCCCTGCAGGCCTACGCGTTCGCGGAGCCCGATGCCGCGAAGCGCGCCGAGGCCTTCGCCCAGATCCGCCGGCACCAGTACGCGATCCAGGACGCCGCTTTCGACGGCATCGCCGGACGCACCCCGAAGCTCGAGCTCCTCATCGCGGACCTCAGAGCCGTCATCCAGGGCGCCGGCGATCCCGTCAGCTGCGGCGCCGCGCTCAAGGAGCTCGAAACCCTCGCCGCACAGGTCGCCGGAGTCGTGAAATTAATTGGCGGCTGATTTTGGCCGCCGCCCGCCACGCGGACCCCGCCGGACGTGTTGTATTGGCATGAACAGCGTCTCCCGGCGCACCCTCCTCCGCGGAGCGGGCGCCGCCCTCGCCCTGCCCTGGCTCGAGGCCATGATCCCCAAGGCCGCCGCCGGCACGGCCGCCGGCCCCCCGCTGCGCCTCGGCTTCTTCTACGTCCCCAACGGCGTGGTCATGCCGAACTGGCGCCCCAAGGAGGCCGGCCCGCTCGGCGAGCTGCCCGCCATCCTCAAGCCCCTCGAACCCCTCAAGAAGAACGTCCTCGTCCTGAGCGACCTCAACGCCGAACACTGCGTCGGCAAGGCCGCCGGACACGAGCCCGCGGGCGGCGGCTTCCTCACCGGCCTCAAGTGCAAACACTCCGAGGAGCCCGAGGTCGGCGGCCCCTCCATCGACCAGGTCGCCGCCCAGCAGATCGGCGTCCGCACCCCGGTGGACTCCCTCGCCCTGGGCATCGATCCCGGCCATCGCGGCGACCACGGCTACAGCGGCACCTACATGTCCAACATCTCGTGGCGCAGCAAGACCACCCCCGCCGCGCTCGAGCTGAACCCCAAGACCCTCTACGAACGCCTCTTCAAGGGGCGCGCCCTGCGGCGCCCCGACTGGAACGCCCCCGAGGCCGCGGCCGCCGCCAAGACGGACACGGTCGAGGGCAGCCTTCTCGACGCCGTCCGCGAGGACGCCCGCGACCTGCAGGCGAAACTCGGCTTCAGCGACCGCCGCAAGCTCGAGGAGTACTTCGAGGGCCTGCGCAGCATCGAGAAGCGGATCGACGGCGCGAAGGACGCGCACTCGCACCACCAGGACAACCTCAAGGACGAGGGCCTGCAGGCGGTGACCCTGCCCGGGGGCAAGGGCATCCCCTCCGTCTATGCGGACCACGTCACGCTGATGCTCGACATCCTCACGCTCGCGTTCCAGACCGACACGACGCGCGTCGCCAGCTTCCTCTTCTCCTTCGAAAAATCCGGCCGCGCCTACCCCGAGGTCCAGGCGCCCGGCACCCACCACTCGACCTCGCACCACCAGAACAAGGCCGACGCCCTGCAGAAGCTCACGAACATCAACACGCACCACATGTCCCTCTTCGCGAAGATGCTCCAGCGCCTGGGCCGCATCCAGGAGGGCGACGGCACGCTGCTGGACCACGTCCTCTTCTGCTACGGCTCCGGCATCAGCGACGGCAACAAGCACAACCACGACGACCTGCCCATCGTGGTCGCGGGCGCGGTCAAGGGCGGCCGCCACGTGGCCTTCGGGAAGAAAACCCCGCTCTGCAACCTCTTCGTCGAGATGGCCGGCCGAGCGGGGGTGAACCTCAAGCAATTCGGCGACAGTACCGGGTCCTTGGGCGTCCTCTCGTAAGATGCTCCCGGCCCTCGCCCTCCTGCTGGCCCTGCAGGCGAAACCCGAGGAGATCGACCCGCTCTCCTTCGACCGCCGCATCCAGCCGCTGATGCGCAA
This sequence comes from uncultured Planctomycetales bacterium, assembly GCA_964619955.1. GTDB lineage: Bacteria > Planctomycetota > MHYJ01 > MHYJ01 > JACPRB01 > JACQFK01. The sequence continues at coordinate 79,827 of CAZUJF010000005.1, read as the reverse complement.
TCTCTGCTTCCGCTGCCACAACGCGGACAAGAAGAAGGGCAACGTCAACCTCGAGAAGGACACGGACCTCCGGCTCATCCTCCAGGAGCGCAAGACCTGGACCACCGCCCTCGAGGCCGTCCGCGCGGGCGAGATGCCCCCCAAGAAGGAAAAGCAGCCGACGGACGAGCAGCGCAAACACCTGATCGCGTTCATCGAGAAGACGCTCGGGCAGCTGGACTGCAACGACAAGCGGGACCCGGGCAAGCCCTCCATCCGGCGTCTCAACCGGGCGGAGTACGACAACTCCGTCCTCGAACTCACGGGGCTCGACCTCAAGCTCGCCGACGAATTCTCGCCCGACGCGTCGAGCTACGGCTTCGACAGCATCGCCGAGGCCCTCAGCCTCTCCCCCGTCCTCGTCGAACAGTACCACGGGGCGGCGAAGAAACTCGTCGCCGCGATCCTCGCGAAGCCCGAGGCCCGCCAGCGGGTCTTCATCGCGGCCGGCCAGGACCGCGACGCCGCCCGCCAGATCGCCGCGCGCTTCGCCCTCAAGGCCTTCCGGCGCCCGGCCGAGGAGCCCTTTCTCACCCGCCTGCTGCTGGTCTACGACAAGGCCCGCGGCAAGGGCCAGACGCATGACTCCGCCGTCGGATCCCTGCTAACCGCGATCCTCATCTCCCCGCGCTTCCTCGTCCGCATCGAGACCGCGCTCCCGGACGTGAAGGGCCCGTATGCGGTGGACGACTACGACCTCGCCTCCCGCCTGAGCTTCTTCCTCTGGTCCGCGCCGCCCGACGACGAACTGCTCGCGCTGGCCGCGAAGGGCGGGCTCTCCTCCCCGGGGGCGCTGGAGGCGCAGACGAAGCGGCTGCTCGCGGACCCCCGCAGCCGCGCGCTCGCGGACAACTTCTTCGGCCAGTGGCTGCAGCTGCGCGGCCTCGCGACGCACAAACCCGACGCGAAGCTGTTCCCGCAGTTCACGCCGTCCCTGAAGCACGCGATGCAGGAGGAGCTTGACCGCACGCTCTCCCGCTTCGTCCGCGAGGACCGGCCGCTTTTGGAGCTGGTCGACGCCGACTTCGTCTGGGTCAACGAGGAGCTCGCGCGGCATTACGGCCTCGACGGCGTGAAAGGCGGCGAGTTCCGGCGCGTCGCGATCCAGGACCGCCGCCGTGGCGGCCTCCTGACGAGCGCGGCCGTGCTCATGCTGCAGGCGGACACGGACCGCAACAACGTCCCGCGCCGCGGCAACTACATCGCCGCCTCGATCCTCGGCACGCCGCCGCCGCCCCCGCCGCCGGATGTCCCGCAGCTGGAGGAGACGAAGGACACGGGCGCGAAGCTGACCCTGCGTCAGCGGCTGGAACTGCACCGGACCAAGCCCGAGTGCATGAGCTGCCACGTCAAGATCGACCCGCTCGGGTTCAGCCTGGAGAACTACGACGCGATCGGGCGCTGGCGGGACGTCGAGGAGGGCGCGCCGGTGGACGCCTCCGGCGTGCTGCCCAACGGCCGCGTCTTCAAGGGTCCCGTCGAGCTCAAGCAGGTCCTGCTCGAGAAGAAGGACGACTTCGTCCGCGTGATGACGGAGAACCTGCTCATCTACGCGCTGGGCCGGGGCCTGCAGCCCAACGACGAGTGCGTGGTGCGCGACGCGCGCAAGGCCGCCGCGGAGGGCGGCTACCGCTTCTCGACGCTGGTGCTGACGATCGTGAAGAGCCAGCCCTTCCGGATGCGCCGCAATCCCGAGTATTAGACCCGCCGCGCCTTGAGTTTCAGATAGGGCGGCCGCGCACAGGCCTCCCGGGCCGCGGAGCCCGGCGGCGCGAGGGCGTCCCCCCGGGGCGGCTCCCGGAAATCCTCGATCGCGAAGCCCGCGCGGCACAAGCCCCCGATCAGATCCTCCAGCGGATGCGCGAATTCCCGCGTCCCCGGTTCGGCGTTCGCGGTCCCGGGCTGCTTGTGCTGGACGACGTAAAGGCCGCCCTTGCGGAGCACGCGCGCGAGCTCCCGGTGCGCGGCGCCGAGATCCGCCACGTAGCAGGCGCTGACGGGCTGGACGACGATGTCGAAGGACGCGTCCGCGAGCCCGTCGAGGCGGTCGATCGAGGCGCAGAGCGTGCGTAGCCCGGCGCGGCGGTCGTGCTCCAGCATCGCCTCGCTGAGATCCACCACGGTGACGCGGGCGCCCGCGGCGGCGTGCAGGGGACCCTGCCGGCCTCCGCCCGCCGCGAGACAGAGCAGATCCTTCCCCTTCACGCCCTCGTCGCGGAGCCAGGGGTCGAGGGCGTCCTCCGCCAGCTGCGGCAGCGGTCCGGCAAAACGCGGATCGGCCGCGAGGGCACCCCAGGCGGCGCGGTTCTGCTCGAGCACCGCCTCCCGTGAGACGGGGGCGGCCAGGCGTTCCAGCTCGCGGAGGACGGCGGGGATCGTCGGAGCGAACGGATCGCTTAGGCGGCGGCGGACGGCGTCGACGGGGCTGACCCAGGTTCCCCCGATCCTCAGGCGCGGCGCGACGGGTTCCTCGAGGCCGGCCCAGGCGGCCCCCCAGCGCCGCCGGGCGAGTTCGCCCAGCCAGGCGCCGTAGCACGCGGCCAGCGTCTCGAAGCGCCCCGGATCGCCGGCCTCGGCGCGCAGGATGCGGTCCGCGCCTTCCGGATCGAGCGCCGTCCCGTGCTCCCGGCGCGCGTGCTCGACGGCGGTCTCCGCGAGGGCGCGCAGCGCGGCTTCCGAGTTCACGTCACGATCACGGGAAGAACGGGAAGAGCCGGCGGATCTCCTTGGGATCGGGACGACGTCCGTACTCGCAGATCTCGAAGGCCTCGGCATAGCGCGCCTTCGCTCCGGGGGTGGCGCCGTAGTAGAGCTCCAGTCCGGGGCGGTAGCGGTTCGCGGTTCCTTCGAAGCGCGCGGAGAACTGGTCGCGCACCTGCTTCTTGCGGGCGGCGACGGCGGCCGCGTCCTTCGGATCGGGCACGAGATGCGGCCCGCCGTTGCAGCCGCCCTCGTAGAACTGGGACTCGAGGGCCTCCATCGCGGCCAGCTTCTGCTCGACGACGTCGTCGATGGCGACGGTGATGTCCGCCTGGAACGGATTGGGTTTTCGGAAGCGGTCCTCCGAGAAGAGGAAGACGGGGTTCTTCGTGAGGTGCGGGGTGTCGGGGCAGAAGTAGGGCACGGTCACCATGTACGCCGCGTCCATCACGAGCACGCCGACGTAGCGGTGGTCGGGATGGTAGTCGTTGGGGCGGTGGCTGATCACGACGTCGGCGTTCCATTCGCGGATGAGGCGGACGAGCGTGCGGCGGTTCTCCATCGTCACCATGAGCTCGCCGTCGTGGATGTCGAGCACCTGGGAGGTGATGCCGAGGATCTGGCCGGTCTTCTTCACCTCCGCGAGGCGCCGGTTGGCGAGCGCGCCGCCCGCCATGCCCCAGTGGCCGATGTCGCCGTTGGTGCAGGACACGAACTTGACGTGATGTCCGAGCTTCGCCCACTTGGCGGCGACGCCGCCCTCCTGGATCTCGCAGTCGTCGGGGTGCGCGCCGAAGGCGATGATGCGCAGCTTGCCGTCCTGGGCGGGGGCGCGCGGCGAGGCGGGCGGGGCGTCCATGCGGGCCGCGGATTCCGGCGACGTGCAGGAGACGGCGGCGAGCAGGACGGCGAGACTGAACGCTCTCATGAATCCTCCCTGTCGAACCTACGGGAGGACAGTATAGTCCGCGCGCGGGGCGCGCCCCCCCTAAAAACTTCAGGGGCTGCCGGCGCCCCGGCCCAGGGTCGCGCGCACCCGGTGCTCCCGGCCGTCGTCGACGAGGGGGATCGCTCCGGGATCCACGAGGACGCCGTCCAGCCGGGCCTCGGAGACGCCGCGGCAGCGGGCTTCCGGATTCTCGACCTCGATCTCGTAACGCGAGGTTCCGAAGCGCCAGGTCATCTCGAATCTCTTCCACGCCGTCGGGATGCAGGGGTCGAGCGAGAAGGAGGCTCCGTGCCGCGCGAGCCCGAGCAGGCTTTCCGACCCCAGGCGGTACGCCCAGCCCGCCGAGCCCGTGTACCAGGTCCATCCCCCGCGTCCCAGGTGCTGCGGATGCGCGTACACGTCGCCGGCCATCGCGAAGGGCTCGGCCTTGTAGAGCTCCCGGTCGGCCGGCGTCCGGGTGCGGTTGACGGGGTTGAACATGTGGAACAGCTCCATGGCCTCGTCGCCGTGCCCGAGCTTCGCGAGCGCGATCGCCGTCCAGACCGCCGCCTGGGTGTACTGGCCCCCGTTCTCCCGGATCCCGGGCACGTATCCCTTGATGTAGCCGGGGTCCGCGGAAGAACTGTCGAACGGCGGGGTCAGGAGGAGGACGAGGCGCGCGCCGCGCCGGATGAGGTGCGTCCGCACCGCGTCCATCGCCCGCTCCGCCCGTTGCAGCGGGGCGGCGCCGGACAGGACCGCCCACGACTGGGCGATCGAGTCGATCTTGCATTCCTCGCCGTGCAGGGACCCGAGCGGAGCGCCGTCGTCGAAATAGCCCCGCCGGTACCACTCGCCGTCCCACGCCAGCTCCAGTTTCTCGGCGAGCCGGACGGCCTCGCCCCGGTAGCGCGCCGCGCGCGCCGCGTCGCCCCTCCGCTCCGCCAGGGCGCCGAAGCGGGTCAGCACCCCGTGGAGGAACCAGCCCAGCCAGGTGCTCTCCCCCTTTCCCCCGGCCCCGACGAGATTCATCCCGTCGTTCCAGTCCCCCGAGCCCATCAACGGCAGTCCGTGCGCCCCGTACGAAAGCGTCCGCTCGATGGCCCGCGTGCAATGCTCGTACACCGTGCCCCGCGCCGCCGACTCGGCCGGCAGCCCGTAGGCGTCCACCGCCTCCGGCGCCAGCGGCGGCGCCTCCAGGAACGGGACCTCGACGTCCAGCAGGCCGGCGTCCCCCGTCGTCTCCACGTAGTGCTCGACCGCGTAGGGCAGCCACAGGAGGTCGTCGGAGCAGCGCGTCCGCGTCCCCCGGCCGGCCGGGGGATGCCACCAGTGCTGGACGTCCCCCTCGACGAACTGCCGCCCGGCGGCGCGGAGCAGATGTTCGCGGTACAACGCGGGGCGCGCGAGCCCCAGCGCCATCACGTCCTGGATCTGGTCCCGGAAGCCGAAGGCCCCGCCGGGCTGCGAATACCCCGTGCGCGCCCAGACGCGACACGAGAGATCCTGATACAGCAGCCAGCGGTTCATGAGCAGGTCGAACGAATCGTCCGGCGTCCTGACCTGAAGCGTCCCCAGGATCTCGTCCCAGCGGCGGTCGACGTCGCGTCCGATCTCGGCGGCCCGCTCCGCGCTCCCGTGGCGCCGGAGGAGGTCGCGCGCCTGGACCCGGTGACGCGCCTGGCCCAGCAGATGGACGACCCGCCGCGTCTCGCCCGGGGCGAGTTCGACCGCCAGATGCAGCGCCGCGCAGGGGTCCAGGCCGGCGCCGAAGCGCCCCGCCAGGCCCCGGCGTTCCAGCGCGGCCGGCCGCGCCGGACCGCCGTTCCGGCCCAGGAATTCGAGGCGGTCGCCGGTGGCGGACGTGGGCCGCTCGCCCAGGCCCGCGAAGCCGACCCGGCCCTGGAAGTCCTGGGTGTAGGGGTTCCGCGCGAGCACCGCCCCGGTCTCGGGGTCGAATTCCGTGATGACGTGCAGGTGATCGTTCGAGCGGGGCGGCCCCAGGACCCACTCGTTGTAGGCGAAGACGCTCACGCGCCGCCGCAGCGGCGAGTCGTTCCGCAGCGTGAGGATCGAGATCTTGACCGGGTCGTCGGGGTGGACGAAGACCTCGAGTTCGTGGGCGATCCCGCGCTCGCCATGGGCGAACGAGCTGCGGCCCGCGCCGTGGGCCGCCACCCAGCGGCCCTTCCGGTCCGCGTGTTTCCGCGGCCCCGGCGTCGCCGTCCAGACCGCGCCGTCCTCGTCGTCGCGAAGGTAGATCGCCTCGGACGGCGGATCCGTCACGGCGTCGTTCGCGAAGGGCGTCAGCCGGTTCTCGCGGCTGTTCTCCGACCAGGTGAAGGCGGCCCCCGCCGTCGTCACCACGGTCCCGAAACCGGGATTGGCGATCACGTTCGCCCACGGCAGCGGCGTCTCCCGGTCGCCCTCGAGGACCACGACGTACTCGCGGCCGTCCCGGGAATATCCCCCGAGGCCGTTCCACATCGCGAGCTCCGGCGGCGCCGGGTCGGGCCCCTCGTGGACGATCCCGTGCGCCGCGGACTGCAGCCGGGCCGGCCAGGCCGGTTCCCGGACGGGCCGATTGAGCTGGGCCTCCAGGTCTCCCCGGTCCCCCGGCAGCACCGCGCGAGCCACCGCCGCCAGGAGCACGAGCTCCCCCTCGTCCATGCCGTCGCTGCGCAGCAGGAAGACGCCCCCCGGCCGCTGTTTCAGGGCGGCCCAGGATCCGGCGTCGAGGATCGCCGTCAGGCTCTGCTGCATCTCGTCGCGGTAGCCGACCGGATGCTCGTTCAGCAGGACGAGGTCCGCGTTCAGGCCCCGCAGACGCCAGTACTCGTGGGCCTTGAGCACCTGCCGGACGAGGGGAAGATCCTTCTCCGAGCCCACCCGCAGGAGCACCAGGGGCAGATCGCCCGAGATCCCGTGCCGCCACAGGGAGGCCTGCCCCAGGGTGTTCTGCGCCCAGGTCTGGGGATCGGCCCGGAGGGAGGCGTCGGTGAAAAAGACCGGGGAGGCGAGCCGCTGGAAGAGCCGGGCCTCCTGCGCCGTGATGCCCAGGTGGCGCAGTTCGATCTGGCTGTGGGTGAAGGCCAGCGCGAACGTGCGCGAGGCCTGGGCGGCGTCGCCGTAGCGTCCGGCCAGGGCGGCGGCCGCGTCCCGTCCCGGGGCCGCGCCGGTGATGAAGACGAGCCGCACGGACCCTCCCGGAAGCACCTTGACCCGGGTGCGGAGGCAGGCGACGGCGTCCAGGACGGCGCCCGTCGACCCGGAGAGCGGGCGCCCGTCGAGCGAGACCGGATCCTCCGGCCCGCGCCCGCGGCCCAGGAACTTCGCCCGGTCCGTCTCCCATTCCACCTGGCCCCGCGGCGCGCCTTCCACGCCCAGGGCGTGCACCGCCCAGATCCCCGGCTCGCCGGCGGAGCGCGGCCGGCGGCCGCAGAGGATGGCCGAGCAGGCGGGCAGATACGAGGTTTCGAGGAAGAGCTTTCCGAACGCGGGATGGGCGAGGTCGTCCGCCCGGTGCGCCAGGGCGAGCTCGACGTAGCTGGTCACCTCGATCTCCCGCATCCGGTCGCTCCGGTTGCTGAGGGAGAGCCTCCGCACCTCGACGTCGTCCTCCGGCGAAACCACGATCTCGAGCTGCGTCTCGATGCCGTCGTCCCGCCGCTGGAAGACCGCCTTCTCGGGGAGGAAGGTGACCCGGTACTCCTCCGCCTCCCGCCCCACCGGATGGTGCGTCGCGGACCAGAGGGTGCCGCCGCGGACGTCGCGCAGATAGAGGAAGCTGCTCCCCGGATCCCGGGTGCGGTCCTCCCGCCAGCGGGTGAGCGTCCGGCCGCCGGCGATGGAGGCGCCCCCGCCCGCGTTGGTCACCACGGTCGTGAACGATCCGTTGGACAGGAAGTGGGCCTGCGGGTGGGGCGTGTGGGGCGTGCGGAAGCGGGTCGCCGCCTCCGCCATGAAGGGCGACGGAAGATGGGTCGCCTCGGCGCGCCGGACGGGTTTCACGGGGCGCGGGCGGGCCGACCGCTCCTGGAGCAGGAGTTCCGTGGCCCTCACGCGGGCGTCCGCGTGGAAGTCCTCCACGATCCGGGAATCCAGGAGGACGTTCGCCAGCGCGACCAGGGTCATGCCCTGGTGATGGGCCATGAACGACCGGATCACGACCCCCCGGGCGCCCGGCGCGCGCGGCGGCGCGGCGGCATCCTCCGGGTAGCTCTTGGGCGGCGTGAAATCGATCGCCTCGTAGAACCCGTAGCGGCCCTCCAGACCCAGCCGCGCCAGGTGCCGGAAATTGTCCGCCGCCCGGTGCGGATCCAGGAGGGCGGCCAGGGCCGTCGCGTAGGGGGCGACGACCAGCTCGTGGCTCAGACCGCGTTTCAATCCGATGCCCGGAACCCCGAAGGCCTTGTACTGATGGATGCCCTCCCGGTCGACGAGGGTGTACGCCGATTCGGAGATCCCCCAGGGGACGCCGAGGTCGCGGACGTAGTCGATCTGGCACTCGACGGCCGCCCGGCAGCTCCGGTCGAGCAGCGTTCCCGGATGCGACTTCTGGAACAGCAGCGGCATCAGGTACTCGAACATCGAGGCGCTCCAGGAGACGAGCGTCGTGCGGCCCTTGAGGCTGGCCATCGGGCGGCCGAGGTGGAACCAGTGGGCCTGGGGGACGTCGCCCTTGGCGATCGCGACGAAGCTCGCGAGGCGCGACTCCGAGGCCAGGAGGTCGTAGGTGGAGACGTCCGGCCGCCCGGGGCCTTCGGCGTCCGCGAGGCGGTAGCCGACGGAGAAAAGCCTCCGCAGGGGATCGTAGAGGAAGCGGAAATTCATCCCCTCGGCGAGCGCCTCCGCGCGCCGCGCCAGGGAGTCGAGTTCGCCGCGGAGCCCCGGCGTCGGGACGACGTCGGGTCCTTCCGAAGTCCCCCGGGAGACGGCGAGGGTCCAATAGGCGCGGTCCTCCTCCGTGAGCGCTTCGCCGAGCAGCGCCTTCGCGTCGTCCCGCGCGTCCCGGAGCACCGCGTCGCTCCGGCACGCCCCGCCCATGCGCCGGAGCCCCGAGGCGACGGCGAGCAGCGAGGCGGCCAGGTTCCCGCTGTCCACCGTCGAGACGTAGTGCGGCAGGAGCGGGGCGAGGGTCCGCGTCTCGTACCAGTTGAGGAAATGGCCCTCGTAGCGCTCCAGGGACTCCATCGTCGAGAGCGCCCGGCCGAGCCGGGCGGACAGGTCCCGGAGCGAAAGATATCCCAGCTCGTACGCGGCGACGGCGGCGTTCAGGGCCAGGCCGAGGTTGGTGGGCGAGGTGCGGCGGGCGAGCGCCTCCACCGCCGCTTCCTGGTAGTTGTCCGGCGGAAGGTCATGATCCTCCGGGCCCACGAACGTCTCGAAATAGCGCCAGGTCTTCCGGGCGACGCGCCGCAGCATCCCCCGGTCGGCCTCCGTCATCGGCCGGCGCCGCGTCCGAAGCGGGCGGCTGATCGCCCAGGCCGCGACGGGCGCGACGGCCCAGAGCAGGAGGAGCGGGACCGCCACCCAAAGCGCCTCCCGGCGCCACGCGCCGACCGCGGCGGTCAGAGCCGCCGCCAGGAGGGGGCTCGCCGCCATCGCCTTCAAGAAGCGGGGAAGTTCCGAGCGGCCCGCACGGCCCGACATCCGCCGGGTCGCGGCGGCGGCGGTTTCCCAGACCAGCAGGCGCCGCCTCGAGACGACGACGCGCCAGAGCGTGACCGCGACGGCCTGGCTCATGATCCAGGCGTGGTACGGCAGGAGGAGCAGCGTGACGAGCCACTGGGAGGCCGCCGCCGAAAGGTCCTCCCCGGCGCGCCCCAGGAAGATCCCCAGCGGCTCCCGGGGGCCCGGCCCGCCGATGAAGCCCGCCAGGGGCCGCAGCACCGGGATGAAGAGGCTGCTCAGGACGGCGAGCGTCCAGGCGAGCGGGGACCCGGGCAGCACCGTCCAGGCCGCGGCGAAGGCCGCCATCGCGGCGACCGGCACCAGGCTGCGACGGAGGTTGTCCGCGATCTTCCACAACCCCAGGACGGAGTGGGGGTTGCGGACGGAGCCCCCCGGCCCCGGGACGAACGGGAGCAGCCAGCGGAGCAGCTGCCAGTCGCCGCGGACCCAGCGCTGCTGGCGGCGGGCGTGGGTGCGCACGCTCGCCGGGTAATCGTCGACCACTTCGACGTCCGTCACGAGCGCCGTCCGGGCGTGCAGGCCCTCGAAGAGATCGTGGGAGAGGAGCGCGTTCTCCGGGGCCCGCCCCTTCATCGCGGCCATGAAGGCGTCCACGTCGTAGAGCCCCTTCCCCGTGTAGATGCCCTCGCCGAAGAGGTCCTGGTAGCAGTCCGAGACGGCCGTCGTGTACGGGTCGATCCCGGTGGCGCCCGCGTGGATCCGGGAGAAGATCGAGCCCTTCGAACTCGCGAGGGTGACGCTGACGCGCGGCTGGAGGATGGCGTAGCCCTCGGTCACGACGCCGCGGACGGGGTCGAAGCGGGGCCGGTGGAGCGGATGGAGCAGGATGCCCACGAGCTCCCGCGCGGCGTCGCGGGGCAGCCGCGTGTCGCGGTCGAGCGTGAGGACGAAGCGGACCGAGGGCAGGACGGAGAGGTCGCCGACTTGGGTGGTGTAGCTGGTGGTCGTGTCGCCCCGGAGCAGGCGGTTGAACTCCTCGATCTTCCCCCGCTTGCGCTCCCACCCCATGAAGCAGTTCTCCCCGGGGTTGAAGAGGCGCTTCCGGTGGAAGAGGTAGAAGGGGCCGCGGCCGTCGACGCCGTGCCGGAGGTTGAGCTCGCGGATGCCGGCGCGGGCCGCGGAGAGGACGGCCTCGTCGTCCGGCCGGGTCTCCGTCGCCGCGTCGAGGAAATCCCCGAGGATCGCGAAGCCGGTGCGGGGATCCGGATTCCCCAGGGCCTGGACTTCGAGGTGGTCGAGCAGGTCGCGCACCTCCTGGACGCCGGGGAGCATCGTGGGGATGACCACCAGGGTCCGGCCCTCCTCGGGGATCCCCGTCGCGAGATCGAGCCGGGGGAGCCGCCGCGGCGGGATGCGGCGCGAGACGGCCCACTGGACGAGCGCCAGGGCCAGTTCGCTCGCAGGGACGGCCGCGAGCAGCGCCACGGCGGCCTGCGCGGCAAGGCCGCGGGCGCCCAGGACGGCGAGGGCCATGAACGCGGCCGTGAGCAGGACGACGGAGCCCAGGTAGAGCGGCACGGCGTTCGCGTAGAGGATCCGGCGGATCCGGCGGCGGAGGCCGGGGCGGAATCCGAGTTCCCGCTCGAAGGCCCGGCGCCCCTTCCCGACCAGCGTGTGCCCGACATGGGTCTCGCGCGGATCGGCCGCCCGTCCCTCGGCGGCCCGGCGGGCCTCCTCGACGCTCTTGAGCGCGACCCGCACCTGGTCCTCCCCGCTGCGCCGCGCGAGTTCCTCGACCGCGTGCCGGTAGCGGTCGCGGCTCCCGAAGTCCATCTTGGCATAGACTCCCGAGGGGTCGCGGTTGAGGATCAACTCGACCTGGCTCAGGCTCTCGAAGGTGCGGTTCCAGTCGGTCGTGGAGCAGAAGCGCAGGCTCGTGATCGCGTTCCCCATCGAGACCTGCAGGTTCGCCTGCCGCTGGTGCTCGGCGCGGATCGCATCCTCCGGGCTCCGGCCGAGGGCGCCGAGGCGCTCCTCGAGCTTCGCGCGCAGCGGCGCGACGCGGGGGCCGTACTCCTGCATGCGCTGGAACAGCTCGACGAGGCAGGCGCTGCCCGCCGCGTCGGGGAAGTCGAGATCCAGGGTCGCGCCGTCGAAACGCGCGAACGCCGACTCCGCGCGCGCGCGGGCCTCGCGGTCGTCCAGGAGCTCCGCCGCCAGCCGCCGGAGGTTTTCCACGAGGCCGGCCTTGAGCATGAGGGGCCAGGCCCAGAGTTCGCCCATCGTCAGCGGCGCCTGCGTCTGGTAGGAGGCCACGAAGCGGTGGAGGCGGCCGGGGTCCAGGCGGCCGTCGCTGTGGCGGATCGCCTCGAGCGCCATCGCGTAGACGCGGGCGACGCCCCCCAGCTCGCGCGACGCCAGTTTGGGGAGTTCCCGGTAATACTGCAGCGGGAGGTTGCGGGAGACGTCGAAGATCTGGGATTCGACGAGGTGAAAGTTGTCGAGCAGCCACTCCCCCGCGGGGGCGACCGGCCGGGCCTGGGCGACGTCGCGCGCCAGCCCCTCATAGGCCTGCCGCAGGATCCGGTCGTTCTCCCGCAGGCGGCGGAAGAAGACGCGGGCGCCGCGGCGGGGGTTTTTCGCGAGGCGGAAGCGGGGGGCGAGTTCGCGGGCCCGCGACTCCACGTCGTCGAGGCTGAGGGATTCGCTGCGGAACGGACCGCGGTCCTCCGGCGCGGAGGCGGGATCGGCCGCCGGGTTCTGGGACGACCGGATCCACGTCAGGCGCACGAGGGCCTCCCCCAAGACTGCGGAGGCCGGGACGTCCGGTTCGCATTAAAAAGAACCCGCCGGCGGCGCCCCAAAGGAGCCGCTGAAGCAGGGTCAGTCTATCCGCCGGAGGGGGATTTGGCCACGGCTGTTAGTAATACGCGTCCAACCCGGCCGTGACGAAGAGGTCGCCGGAGGCGTCGGTGAGGCCGATGCCGATGCCCGCGGTGGCGAAGACCGACTTGAAGAGGCGCTGGCGGCCGCCCAGCAGGAACGCGATCACGGCTTCGTCGATCGCCTTGACCTCCGACCAGGCGCTGGAGTTGAACTCCAGCTGCGCGAGGAAGCAGAAGCGTTCGTGGGCCTGCCACGCAAAGGCGATCCCGCCCTGGAGGTAGGGGTTCGCCTCGTCGTGGTCGACGAAGACCTTCGGATCGCCGAGCGGGACGACGATGCCGACATTGAGGCTGAGGGACACCGGCCCGAAATTCTTCGTCGCGATCCCCGTCAGGGCGATGTCGATCGTCTGCGCCGTCAGCAGATCCTCCTCGTTCGCGAGCGGGATCTTCACTTCCAGCGCCGCCGCCAGGGCCGCGAACTTCGTCGGATAGGCGTGCTTGACGCGGAAGACCGCGCTCTCGATGCCGAAGCCGCGCGTGCCGTTGTCGACGAGCTGGGCCCCGTCCTGGTAGACCCGGATGAAGTCCTCGTCCCCCGCCATGAGTTCGCCCAGGACGAGCCGGACGCCGACCTGGAAGAGATCCGTGAAGGCGTAGTCGACGGCGAGGGTCTCGGTGAGGCTGACCGCGTTGAAGACGCCGGGGCCGCCGCCCTCGTCGCTGCTCCAGTCGCTCGTGGCGAGATCCAGCCAGAGCCTGAAATGGAACGTCTTGGGCACGATGAGCCCGGCGTCCTCGAGGGCGGGCGTGTTGAAGAGGCCGTGCCAGGCGTTGGCGCGCGAGTCGGGGAGCGGCGCGCGGGCCGCCGAGCCCCAGGCGTCGACCTTGGACTTGCGGGCCTCGAGCTCGTTGACGCGGCGGCGGTACTCGCCGGGCATGGGGGGATCCTGCGCCGCTTCGGCCTCCGCCAGCGAGAGCGGCAGGCGGTCTTCCTCCGGTCCTCCCAGAAGCACCGGCAGCAGCGCAAGGATCAGTGGGCTCATGTCTGTTTCCCTTCCAGGATCAGGCGGCGCGCCGACCCGCGATCCACGCCGCCGCCGCGATCATAGCGGCCAGCGCCAGAAGCGTCCACGGAACGCCGTCCGCACCCGCGGAGCCGAGGCTGCAGGAACTGCCGCCTTCGCTCCCGCTGCCCGCCGCGCCCGGGACCGCGGCCGCGGCCCCCGGGGCCACCCCCATCGTGTAGCGCCGTTCGGCGCTGTTCCCCGCGGCATCCGTGGCGCGCACGCGGAAGAAGAAGGTGCCGGAGCTGAACGGCGTGCCCGAAAGGATCCCGGTCGCGGAATCCAGCGAGAGGCCCGCGGGCAGCGAGCCTTCGACGATCTGCCAGGTGACGGCCCCCGAGGCGTTGAGCGCCGTCAGGGTCATCGTGAACGGCACGCCGGGATCGGCGCCCGGCGCGGACAGCGGCGTGATGCTCAGCGCGGCCGCGTTCACCGTCAGCGTGAGCGGCCCCGCCGTGGCCGTGCCGCCGCCTGTGACCTGGAACGTCAGCAGCACGGCGCCCGCGACGGTCGGCGTCCCGGAGATCACGCCCGTGAGGGGATCCAGGCTGAGGCCCGCGGGCAGCGTGCCCACGATGACCGAGTAGGCGTACGCCGGCGTCCCGCCGAGCGCCGTCAGCGTGGTCGAATAGGGCACCCCGACCTGGGCGTCGGGCGGGGAGGCGAGAAGCACGATCGCCGCCGGGTTCAGCACCGTCAGGGTGAAATTCACGGTGTCCGTCGCGCCGTTGACGTCCGTGACGGTGACGTCGAAGACGGGGACGGCTCCCGGCGGAGCGCCGGAGATCACGCCCGAGTAGGCATTGAGGGAGATTCCGGACGCGGGCAGCGTGGTGGACGTCCAGGTGAAGGGCGCCTGTCCGCCGCTCACCTCGAGGGCGAGGGCGTACGGCTCCCCCTGGATCGCGGACGGCAGCGTCGCCGGGGTCGTGATCTGCGGCGCGGGCGCGACGTCGAGCGTCAGCGCCTGGGTGTCGGAGGACCCGGCCGAACCCTGGACCACGATCTCGTAGCGACCGGAGGCCGTGGGGGTGCCCGAGATCTGGCCGGTCAGGTTGCTGAGGGAGAGCCCCGCGGGCAGCTGGCCCGAGGCGAGGCTCCAGGAGGGCAGTCCCGTGCCGCCCCTCGAGTTGAGCTGGGCGCTGTAGGCGCGTCCCTGCGTGCCCCTCGGGAGGGACGTCGTGGTGACCTCGAACGCGAGGCCCGCGGCCGGCGACGTGGTGATCGAGAAACTCCGGGTCACGGTCGCCCCCGAGGGGCCGCCGTCGATCGCCTGCAGGGTGAAGGTCGAAGGCCCGCTGCCGAGCGGGGTGCCGGACAGCGTGGCGCTCCGGGTGTTCCCCGTCAGGGAGAGTCCCGTGGGGAGCGTGCCGGCGGACAGCGACCAGGTGAAGGTCGGCCCGAGCCCGCCCTCGAGTTCCACCTGCTGTGTGTAGAACTGGCCCACGGCGGCGTTCGGCAGCGAGAGCGTGCGGAACGAAAGCGCCGGCGGGGCGATCGTGATGGTGAAGGCGCGGCTGCCGTTCTGGACGCCCGACGCCGCCTGGATCGTGAAGTTGAAGACGCCGGCGGCCGTCGGAGTGCCCGCGAGACGTCCGGTCCGGGAATTGAGGGTGAGGCCGCCGGGCAGCGCGGGCACGCTCAGCGTCCAGGTGTAGGGCGGGGCCGAGTCGACCGCGGTGAACGTGAAGTCATAGGCGGTGCCGACGACGCCGTCCGGCGGCACGGGGGAGGCGTTGACGGTCGGGGCCGCGCCGTTCGCGGGATTGACGGTGATGCTGAAGGCCTGGGTCAGGCTGCTGGGGGGGCCGTCCGAATCCGACACCGAGAGGGTGAAGGGGTACACGCCCGGCGCGGGCGCGATTCCGCTGATGATACCGGTGACGGGATCGAGGTTGAAGGGCAGGCTGCCCGAGACCAGGGTCCAGACGTACGGCGGAGCGCCGCCCTGGATCTGCAGCGGCTGCCAGTAGTAGGCCCCCGTGGTCGCGGAGGGCAGCGCCGCGGGGCTGTTGATCTGGAACGCGGTCTGGAACGTGACGGAGGCCTGATCGTCCTCGCCCGTCACCGAGTTGTTCACGGTGGAGTCGACGTCGTCGGGCGTACAGGCCGTGACTTCCGCGGTGACGGTGACGGCGCTGGTCGTGTTGACCAGCACGCTGAGCAGCAGGGTCGCGGTGCCACCGGCGGGTCCCACGCTGCCGACGTTCCAGAGTCCCGTGGCGGAGTCGTAGGTGCCCTGGGTCGGCGAAGCGGCCACGAAGGTGATCCCGGCGGGCAGCAGTTCCCGGACGACGATGCCGACGCCGCCCAGCGCGCCGACATTCGTGAGCACGGCGGTCAGGACCACGGGGTCGCCCAAGGCGGGCGTGGCATTATCCGCCGTCAGGGTGATCCCGAGGTCGACCAGCGTGGCGGAATTGACGAAGGTGTAGCTGTTCGGGAGCGCGGCCGGCTGGAGTCCGAACGTGGTCACCTGGACGCTGACGGTGCCCGCGCCGGCAGGGGTCGTGCAGGTCAGGCTGGCGCCGCCCGAGGCGACGGTCACTCCGGTCGCCGATCCGATGCCGAAGAGCACGGTCGTCTGGCCGTCCACGAAGTTCGAGCCGGTGATCGTGACCGTCTGGCCGCCGAGGGTGGAGCCTCGGGTCGGCATGATCGAGGCGACCGTCGGCGGATCGATGAACGTATAGGAGTTGGACAGCGTCGCGACCTGGGTGACGAAGGTCGCGACGTCCACGCTGAAGAGACCCGCGGCATGCAGCGGCGTGACGCAGGTCAGGCTGGTGCCACCCCCGCCGACCGTGACGCCCGTGGCGGCCGTCCCGCCGAGCATTACCGTCGTGAAGCCCTGGACGAAATTGGTCCCGGCCAGGGTGACGGTCTGGCCGCCGAGCGCGGGGCCCTGGTTGAGGGTCACGCTGGTGAGCGTGGGGGGATCGTAGAACGTGTAGCCGTTGGGGAGGTCGTCGTTCCCGCCCGGCGTCAGCACCTCGACCAGCACCGGCCCGGCCGCGTGGAAGGGCGTGGTCACCACGATCTGCGTGGCGTTGGAAGACGTGATGATGCCCGACGAGCCTCCGAAGCGGACATCGGTGACCCCGGTGAAACCGACGCCGACGATCGTCACCGTGTCGCCGCCGATCGCGGGACCCGCGCTGTTGGTGACCGACGTGATGAACGGCCCGGAGTAGGTGAATTGGCCGGGCACCGTCACCGGGCCGCCCGGAGTGGTGACCACCACGTCGAAGTCGCCCGGGAGATGGGAGGGGGTGGTGACGGTGATCGTGGTGCCGCCACCGCCGACCGTCACGCCCGTTCCCGCCGTGCCGCCGAAGGTGACTGAAGTGAGACCGGAGGCGAAGCCCGTGCCGGTGATGGTGACGGACGTGCCGCCGAGGGTGGGGCCGGAGGCGGGGACCATGCCCGACGCCGTCGGCACCGGGTGATACGTGTAACCGCCGGGCAGCGCGCCCGAGGTGCCGCCCGGCGCGACCACGGTGACGGCCACCGTCGCGACCGAACCCGCCGGGGTCGTGCCGGTCAGGGAGGTTCTCGCGCCGGCGACCGTGACGCCCGTGGCGGCGTTCGTCGCGAAATTCACCGTGGTGTAGCCGGGAATGAGGTTCGTGCCGGTCAGGGTGAACGCCTGCCCGCCGCCGACCGGACCGTCCGTCGGGAGGATCGTGACGGCCGTGGGGGCCGCGACGTATTCGTAGCCGCCGGTCGCGATGACGGTCCCGAAAAAGTCCGAGACGGACACATCGACGACCCCCGCGACGAGATTGTCGGGCGCGACGCAAGTCAGGGACGTCGTCCCCGTCACCACCACTGAAGTTGCATCGCCGCTCCCGAACTTGACCGTGGTCGCCCCGTTGACGAAGTTCGTTCCGGTGATCGTGACGGTGTTGGTGCCGCCGATGGGGCCGTAGGGGCCGAACGCGGCGGGAGCGGTGGTATTGATGCTGCTGATCGTGGGCGGAGGCAGATAGGTGAAACCGCCGACCAGGGTGGCCGGCGGTCCGGCGGGGGTGGTCACGACCACGTCGACCAGACCCGCGGCGTGGGGCGGGATGAGGCAGGTGACGGAGGTGGTGGACACGAACACGATCCCGGTGGCGTCGAGGCCGCCGAAGCTGACCTTGAGCGCGCCGGGGATGAAGTTGGTGCCGGTCAGGGTCACGAGATCGCCGCCGATCAGCCTTCCGGTGGCCGGGGCCACGGCGCTCAGCGTCGGCGCCGCCGCGACATCGATCACGGTGACCACCGCAGTGGCGCTCGTGATGTTCCCGTAGACGTCCGTGACGATCACGTCGTAGTAACCGCTGTCCTGAAGCGTGGCGCCGGTGAGCGTGAGGGTGGAGCTCGTGGCGCCCGAGATCACGCCTCCGTTCACCAGATTCACGCCGTTCCGCCGCCATTGATAGGTCAGCGGGGCGGTGCCCTGAGCGGCGACCGTCAGGGTGCCGGTCCCGCCCGCATTCAGCATGAGCCCCCGGGGCTGCTGGACGATCGTCAGGAGCGGCTCGATCGGACAGATCATGGTGGCGGGGATGGAAAGGGTGTCGGGAGGGATCTGGATGCCTCCGTCGGGGATGGCCGCGACGGACATGTGGTCGCCGCCGCCGCCCTCCTTGAACAGCTGCTCGATATAGTATTTCTGTCCCGCGACCAGGGGGATGGGGACGGATTGCCGGATGTCGGCGTCGTCATATTTCAGAAAGTCGCCCCAGTTGAGATTCCGTGAGATCAGGATCTTGTTCGCCGGGTCTTCGTTCGTGCTGAGCCAGAGCTGGGCCGCGTCATCGCTGGTCGAGGCGAGGCGCCAGCTTCCCGTGGCGTTCGGCACGAAATAGCCCCGGGTCCGGGCTCCGAAATCATCCTGAGCAGTGTTGTTTTCGAAAACGGTGAGCGACTGGGCGCTGGTCGGCTTGTAGGGATAGATCGCTTTCCGGGTGAAGTCCGTGACATTGCCGCCGGAATCGCCGACAGTGACCAGGTAAGGAGTCGCGAAGAACTCCATCCGGACGGTTCCCATGGGAAGGTAGCGGAAGTTCCGAGTGAGACCGCCCGCGGGCATGGCCACGCCGAAATGATCGGTCACGTTCTGCACCGTCAGCGTGTGGGTCAGGGCCGGGGCGATGGCGGACGTGGTCAGGCGGACGGAGCTGGAGAACGTGTCCACGCCGGTGGTCATTGCCCGGATGTCCTCGTTGCTGAGGGCGATCCTCCAGAGCTTGACCTCGTCGATGTTCCCGGCGAACCAGTTCCCGGGCACCGAAGGAATCGAGCCGAATGCGAGGACGGCGGCGTTGGACAGGTCATCTATGGCGACATCGTCGTTGACGAGGGCGCCCGTCAAGGGCACGCCGTTATGGAAGACCGACAGCTGCTTCCTTTCGGCATCAAAGCGGGCCGACACGAACGACCAGGCATTCGCCGTGATGCTGCTGGGGAACGTCGCCTGGAGGTTGCGGCCGGCCGTGTCCCGCAGGCGGAAACGGAAGGTCGTGTTCTCCAGATCCAGATGCCAGCCCTGCCCGCCGTTCGTGGCGTTGTCCCACTTGTTGACGATCCGCTTGTTGGTGTTGATGCTGGTGGGCAGGATCCAGGCGGTGACGGTGAAACTGTCGTCCCCGACCTCCAGCGCGGCCCCGTCGGGGATCGTGGCGTAGTCGTTAACTCCGTCAAAAAAGAGGCTGCCGGTGTTCCCCGGGACCGGAGCGAAGAGTCCACCGGCGATGACGGCACCGTCGACCAGGGAGCCGTTGGCATTGGCCCCGGTCGAATCCACGAGCGGGTCCGCGTTCAAGCTCCACTGTCCGACCACCGTGCCGGTCTTGGGGATCACGGTCGCGGCGGAGACGGTGACGCCGTTGTTAATCGTGTAGTTCGCGAAATTGCCCGCCGTGGCCGCCGTGACGGGGCGGTCGAAGCTCACGACCACGTCGGTGTTGATGCCGGAGGCGATCACGAGGGAGGGCTGGGGATAGGACCCGGTCTGCGTATACGTCGCGGAGGAAATCGCGCTGGGATTCATGCCGGTGGCGTACGCGAGCGCCCGAATCCTCGTCGTGGCGCCCAGCGTCACCTGCATGCCGCTGTAGCCCACGCCTTCCGCCAGCCGCGCGTCCGGGGCGGAACCGTCGGTGGTGTAATAGATGAGCGCCCCCGGCGTGGCGCAGGAGATCGTGACCGTCTGGCTGGTCGCGAACGTTGCAGGCGCCGCCGGCGAGAAGGTCGGAGTGGCCACGATGGCCTCCGTGCTCAGGGCGGAGGTGGGAATGACGGCCTTCGTCTGACCGGGCCCCTCCCAATTGGCGGCGTAGGGTTCCGTTCCGCCGGTCCCTTCAAAATACCGGGATTCGATGGTGTGCAGTCCGGCATCCAGCGCGATCTGGCCCGAGCGCTCCTGGTTGCCATGGTAGCCGTCGTTGTCGACCACCCAAACGCCGTCGATGTAAAGCCGGCTGCCGTCGTCGGAGTTGGTATAGAAGGTCCAGAGGCCGGCCGTGGGGATCGTGAGATAGCCTTTCACGATCACCGAGAAATTATCGTTCCGGTCACGGCCGGGAAACACGTTGGTCACGGCAGTGACGACGGCCCGCTGCTGAGGAGGACCGGGGGGAATCGTCGCATCGAAGTCGACGGCCAGCCCGTTTCCGGGGTTGTACCAGAAGTACTTGAGGTAGAGGCCGGGGGTGCTCGTGGCCGGGGCGGCCACGACCGGGTAGGAGGGACTGAACTGATTGCTGACGAGCAGGGCGCTGCTCACGCCGCCCAGATAGGCCCTGGCGCGCACCTTGGTGTACGTGGTGACGTTGAAGTTCGTCCCGGTCCAGAGGATGCCGGTGCCCGTCGCGGGGTTCGTGAGTCCGGGATCGCTGCCGTCCAAGGTATAATAGATGCTCGCGCCCGCCGTCGTCGTGCTCAACGCGACGCTCTGGGGCGTGATGCCGCCGTTGGGGGCGATCGTGGGCGTGGCGGGGACGGCGGTGGGGGAATAGAAGCGGTTCTGGGGCACATCGACCCTCGTTAGCGACGGGCTGGACCACTCCAGACGGACGCTCGCGTTGCCGGTGAATTCGCGGAACTCCAGCATGAAGTCATATCGGGACCCCGCCGTGAGGGCGATGGTGCCGGACCCCGAACCGCCGTTGGCGATGACCTGGGTGCCGTTGATGACGAGGCGGGCATTGTCGTCCACGGTGGTGTAGAAGGTGAAGGTCTCCGTGAAGGGCGCCTCGATCTGGCCGCGCCAGCGGATGCTGAAGTAGTTGGTGCTGGGGAGCGTCGTTCCAGGAACAGCGACATCCATGAAATTGTAATTGATCGCGGGTTCGTTGAATCTCACGGTGTTGATCGCGCCGGTGAAATTGTCGGTCTGGTAGTACTCGCCGACCAGGCCGTTGCCGGTCTGGGCCCAGGCGGGCGCGGCGGCGGCGGGCAGCAGCAGCGCCATCCAGGCAAAGACCAAGCGGGAACGCGGCTGCTTTTTCATCCGATCACCCTCACACCCATCACCAAGCCGGCCGGGCCCGCCACCCCGGACCCCATGACTGGTGTACCCCCCTTCCCCGTGAGAGGCAAGCATAATCGATGTACCCATTAGGTCACTTAATGGGTGATTCGAGCGGGAGGCGCGGGACAGGCGTCGCAGGGGCTGCTAAGATGCCGGAACCGCGTTCCCCGTACTGGAGAAGGAGTCCGATGAACGATTTCGCACGCTTGTCCCGCCGCGCCCTGCTCCTGCTTCTCTTTTGCCTCCCCGCCCTCGCCGCGCCCGCCCCCAAGACCGTCCGCCTCCTGACGATCGGCAACAGCTTCTCCGGCAACGCGACGCACTTCCTCGGCGACCTCGCCAAGGCGGGCGGCCACGTCCTGATCCATCAGCCGATGTCCGTCGGCGGCGCGTCGATGGAGGTCCACTGGACGAAGATCCAGGCGAACGAGAAGAACCCCGAGGATCCGGCGGGCCTCTACGGGAAACGGAGCCTGAGCCAGACGCTGGCGTCCGAGGCCTGGGACTACGTCACGATCCAGCAGGCGAGCCTCAAGAGCCACGACGTCGACACCTACCGCCCCTTCGCCGGGCAGCTGCAGGCGTACGTGAAGAAGCACGCGCCGAAGGCGGAGCTGCTGCTGCACCAGACCTGGGCGTACCGCTGCGACGATCCGCGCTTCGCGCCCAAGACGCCGAAGGTGGAGCCGTCCACCCGGGAGGCGATGCACGCGGGCCTGAGCAGCGCCTACCTCACGATCGCGAAGGAGCTGGGTCTGCGCCGGCTCCCCGTCGGGGATGCCTTCCAGCTGGCGGACACGGACGCGGAGCGGGGGTTCAAACCCGATGCCTCGTGGGACCCGAAGAAGGCGGTGGCCCCGGCGCTGCCGGATCAGAAGCACTCGCTCCACGTGGGCTGGCGCTGGACGACGTCGAAGGAGGGCAAGCAGGTCCTCGGCATGGACGGCCACCACGCGGGTCTCGCGGGCGAGTACCTGGGAGCCTGCGTCTGGTACGAGATCCTCTTCAAGGAGACTTGCGTCGGCAACGGCTTCCTGCCGAAGGGCCTGGCGCCGGAGGACGCTGCGTTTCTGCAGGGGATCGCGCACCGCGCGGTGGCTGCTGCGGAGGGGGGTCGGTAGGCGTCAGCTCCCGGGCTCGAAAATCCCCAGTCCCTCAAGCGTGTCCCTCGGGACATCGGCATGCGCCTTCCAGACCGGCCAGAGCAGCAGCGGCGGGTCTGCGATCAAGTCCGGGCGCAGCGTGAAAGCATCCAGGTCGTCGTTCAGGTGGGGGCGCAGGCCGCAGTGCCGAGCCCTGCAGCGAACCCGGGGCCGGCACTCGCGGAATCCGCATATCCTCCCGCTGTAGCGTCCGTCCTCGACCAGGAAGATGTCGGCACCCCGATTCAAACTTTGCGCGCCGCCCTTGAGCCGGCGGGAAAGCGCGGCCAGGCCGGCCAGGTCCGACCCGGCCGTCACGCTGACCAGGAAATCGATGTCCTTCGGGTCCGGCTTCGCTGTGCAGAGGGAGCCGACGAGGGCGATGCGCCCGATCCCCTCCAGGCGGCAGACCTTGGAGAGGAACTCCGCACCCAGGTGCAGAAGCTCAAGCCGGCGGTTCTCCATCATGCTCCGCGGCCCCGATCGTATCGCGGGGATGAAGGAGCTTGCAATGATTGCGCGGAAGCCCTTTCCCTGATACGACAGCGGGGACCTTTTGGAGAGAGCCATGGAACAGACGGCCGTCGCCGCCCCCGCCGACGCCCAGGAAGCCTTCCAGGTTCTCCTGTCCCGAGCCCACCGCAAGACCGGCGCCATCCCCGCGGACCTGCTCGTGCGGCACCTGCTGTCGACGACCGCCGATGCCGACTGGCCCGTCCAGCGCGAGGCCCTCGAGGCGCTGCTGCGGCGGATGTCGTTCGGCAAAGCCGACGGCCTCAGCATCGCCTCCCGCCCCGCCGGCGGCCGCCTGCTCGGCCCCTACACGACGCGCCGCAAGGGCTCCCCCGTCCGCCCCTACCGGACCCTGCTCGTCCAGGTCGACCCCCTCGACGGCAGCTGCGACTGTCCCGATTTTCTCCGCAGCTCCCTCGGCATCTGCAAGCACCTCGCGGCCGTGCTCGACGACCTGGGGTCGAAGCCCCGCCTCTTCGAGCGGGCGAAGGCCGAAACGCCGCCGGAAGCCCCGCTGCGCTGGCATCCCGTGCGCCCGCTCACCGGCGCGGGCGACTGGCTGGCCCAGGTCCGGCCGGCCGTCGACATCCCTTCGAAACCCGAGAAGCGGCTCGCGCTCGTCGAGGTCCTGCTCGGCGAGAGCGGCCGCGAGCCCGCGCTTCACGCCCTGCTCAGCGAGGAGCGCCGGCGGCTGCGGCGACCGCGGGACGTCGACGCCCCCCTGAAGGCCCTCGCCTCGCTCAAGCAGCGCCTCTTCCCTTACCAGCGCGAGGGGGTCCAGCGCTTCCTCGAGCGCGGACGCCTCCTGCTCGCCGACGACATGGGCCTCGGCAAGACGGCGCAGGCGATCGCGGCCTGCCACGCGCTGTGGCACGCGGGGCGCCTCCGCCGCGCCCTGATCGTGGCGCCCGCCGCGCTCAAGCCCCAATGGCTCCGCGAATGGCAGTCCTTCACGGACGTCCCGGCGAAGGTCCTCGACGGCGGCCCCGAGCTCCGCGGCGGCGCCTTCGACGCCTGCAAGCGCGGCTTCCTGATCACGAACTACGAGCAGCTGATCCGGGACGTCGACGTCGTCCGCGCCTGGGAGCCCGACCTCGTGGTGCTCGACGAGGCGCAGCGGATGAAGAACTGGGCGACGAAGACGGCGCTCACGGTGAAGCGGCTGGATCCCCCGTACCGGCTGGTGCTGACCGGGACGCCGATGGAGAACCGCATCGACGAGCTGGCGTCGATCGTGGAGTGGGTCGACGACCACGCGCTCGAGCCCAAGTGGCGGCTGGCGCCCTGGCACGCGACGCCCGGCGGCGCGCGGAACCTGGACACGCTGCGCGAGCGGCTCTCCGGCTGCATGCTGCGGCGGGTGCGGGCGGACGTCCTTTCGCAGCTCCCCGATCGGACGGACGCGCGGGTGGGGGTCGAGATGACGCCCGAGCAGCAGGCGGCGCACGCGGAGCTCGACCCGTCGATCGCGCGTCTGGCCCACATCGGCAAGAAGCGGCCGCTCACGCCGCCGGAGTTCCTCAGGCTCATGCAGCTCCTGGCGACGCAGCGGATCATCTCCAACGGCATGGCGCAGCTGAACTTCGACGAGGTCTGGCCGGACCTCGCGAAGATCGAGCGGCCGGCCGAGTCGACGCTCAAGGGGCTGAGCAGCCCCAAGCTGCTGGAACTCCGCGAACTCATCGAGCAGCTCGCCGTGGAGCAGGGCCGCAAGGTCGTCGTCTTCAGCCAGTGGAAGCGCATGCTGAAGCTGGCGGACTGGGCGACGCGCGGCCTGCTGGCGCGGGCCGGCGCGCGGGCGGCGTTTTTCACGGGCGACGAAGGGCCGAAGCAGCGGACGCAGAACATCGTCGACTTCCACGACGACCCGGGCTGCCGCGTGCTTTTCGCCACGGACGCGGGCGGGGTCGGGCTGAACCTTCAGCGGGCGGCGAACGCCTGCATCAACCTCGAGCTTCCCTGGAATCCCGCGGTCCTCGAGCAGCGGATCGGGCGGATCCACCGGCTCGGGCAGAAGAAGCCGATCGACGTCTACAACCTCGTGAGCGAAGGGGGGATCGAGTCGCGGATCGCCCTTCTGGTCGGCGGGAAGCAGGCGATCTTCAAGGGGCTTTTCGACGGGACCTCCGACACGGTGAGCTTCGAGCAGTCGGGAAGCTTCCTGTCGCGGATCGAGAAGATGGTCGTCGCGCCGCCGAAGGAGGCGCCGCAGGACGACGCGGGAGATCGCGAGGTCGACGCCCTCGTGGCCGCGGCCGAGGAGTCGAAGGACCGCGCGCCGGAGCCGGAGGCGCCGGCCGTGGACGTCGCGAAGCTCTTCGGCGCGCTCAAGGTGGAGAAGACGAAGTCGGGCGGCCTGCGGATCGAGGCACCGCCGGAGGCGGCGTCGACGCTGGCGGCGGTCTTCCAGGGCTTCGCGCAGCTGCTGCAGGCGGCGGCGAAGTAGAAGCCGCGAACGATCGACTATCCGTACTGGGCGATCAGGCCCTCCAGTTCCCGGAAGCTGTCGTCGCTCAGGAGGCCCCGGGCGTCGACGGCCAGCCTTCCCAGGTCCAGCTTGCCTTTCTGGGCCATGAGCATGGCCTTGATGTCGCCGAGGTCTTTGGAGCGGTCGGAGATCTTCTTGAACACGATCAGGTCTTCGGCCGCATGGATCCGGATCTTCCGTCCTTCCAGGTCCCGCTCCGGGCTGCGTTCCAGCACCCGGTGATGAAAGGGATGTCAGGGCACGAACAGCTCGACCCGGATGCCGCGGCACAGGAACACCGCCAGATGGGCCTTGCTTCGCAGGTCCTCCAGGACCGTCTTCAGCTCAAGAGGACGAGGATCCGCCTCTCCGTAGAGGCAGCCTTCCGCCGAAAGTTCCTCCACCAACGCGCTTGTCTTGAGGGCGGGGATGAGGGCGAGGACGTCGACGTCCTGGGTCAGTCGCGGCGGGCCGTAGTAGTTGTAGGCGATGGCGCCGCCGTAGGAGTACTGGAGCTGGAGGCGGTCGAAGACGCCCTCCAGCCAGTGGATGACGTCGACAAGACCGGCGAGGCTCATCCGAGACGCTCCGCCAGGGCGGCGTAACGCGTCCGGGCGGGTCCGTCTTCCAGCAGCAGGCGGATCTCCGCCTCGCGCCGCAGTTCGACGGGCGTCTTGCTGCGCTGGATCGCGTCGACGGTGCGGAGGAGGTCGCGCAGGATCCGGATGCGATCGCGGTCGCTGAGCGAGGCGGCGAGGCGGACCTCGCTTTCCAGCCACTCGCGTTCCCGGCGTTCCCGGATCGTCATAGGGGCATCTTAGCACGCCGGGGCAGCCGCGGAGAAGCGCCCCGTCCGGCAGGGTCCCACGCTCAGGTCCCGCTTCGAGCCGTCAAGGCGGGTTCTCGCAAGCGCCCTGGACCCATTTGTTGGAGCAAGCCGGAGCGCAGGCTTCGTCGCAAATGCTGGCGTTCACGAAACGCGTGGGCCCGACGTCCTGCATGCCATGGCCGTGATGGATGTGGCCGAAGACGTGGAGGCGCGGCCTCACCCGCTCGACCGCTCGCCGGAGATCCGCGCAACCGACGTGCTCCCCGTGCGGCGTAAGATCAAGGATCCCCGCCGGAGGCCCGTGGGTCACGAGGACGTCGACGCCCTTCGGGATCCTGCTCCACTTCTCCCGGAGCCGCGGCCCGCGCGGGAGATTGAAGGCCCAGCACAGGAACTCGGGCTGCCAGGGACTCCCGTAGATCTTCAGTCCGCCGATCTCGACCCCGCTGTCCTCGAGGTACGTGATCCCGGCAGGAAGGATGGACCGTGCCAAGGCGGGGTCCTTCTGGAAGAACCGGTCGTGGTTGCCGGCGATGAGGACCTTGCGGGGATGTCGAAGGCCCGCCAGCCACCTCAAGAAGCCGGCCATTTCTGCCGGCGTCCCCTCGAAGGTCCCGTCGCCTGCGTGGACCAGAAGATCGCCGTCGGGGATCCTGAGATCCATCTCCTGATGGGCGAGATGGGTGTCGGAAATGCAAACGACTCTCATGGGCACAGGATGTCCTCTCCGTGCGACAGGATAGGACTCAGAACCCCAGGAGCCCGCGGTCTCGGCAAGGGTGCTGGCCGGGGAGCGTGAAGAGCGTGGCTCCCATGCCGATGTGGATACGCTGGGGCATAGGTACCTCCTCTGGCGAAGTTCTGGCAAACTCTGCCGATTTCGGTGCGGAGAGTGCCCGGCAGCGGAGGAACCCGGAGGCTCGCTGGGGAGGGGGCCCGCCTTCGCGCATCTTTGGAGTGGCGCTACGGAGGGCACTCACCTCTGGGGGTTGTGAGTGGAGCGGGCGACCAGATTTGAACTGGCGACCTTCTCGTTGGCAACGAGACGTTCTACCACTGAACTACGCCCGCTTGAACTGCTGAGCCGGCGATTTAACCAAGCTCGCCGCTCAGCGTCAAGTCCTTCCAGGCAATCCCCGACGATACGAACGGAGCGCCGCCCTTCGACGTGATCCGACTTCCCCCCTGCCCGGGGGATGGGGAACTCCCCATGCCCCCCCCTGACGCTGATCATCGCCCTGTGGGCCCGGTATCGATGGGGATGCGGCGGAGGTTTGCGCCGACACTTCGGCTTCCTGCGCCATGCGATACGCCGTGGACGGCTGTCGCAATTCGACAATTCTCTGACGCGCCTCTCCCCGTCCCCGATCGTATCCTTAGTCTGGAAGGTGGAGACGTGCGAGTTCCCCACTTCCTTTTGGGAGACCGCGCATGATCCTTGCCGCCTGGCTGTGCGTCCCGCTCTTCGCCCTGGCCCTTCCCCAGGCCGTCCCCGATCTCACGAAGGGCGAGCCGAGGGGACCCGGCCACGACTGGACCCTCGGCCCCAGCGGCGCGCGCGGGTGGATGCACAGCTCGGGCGGGCACAGCGCCTTGTCCCGGCAGATCATGGTGACGAAGGTGGCCAAGGGCTCGCCCGCGGACGGGATCCTGTCCCCCGGCGACGTCCTCCTCGGAATCGGGACCCGTCCCTTCAACTCCGACGCGCGCATCGCGTTTGCGCGCGCGGTCACGGCCGCCGAGGAGGAGACGGGCGGCGGACGCCTGGACCTCCTCCGCTGGCGCGAGGGCAAGACCGAGACCGTGCAGCTGAAACTGGAGATCCTGGGCCGCTACAGCGCCACCGCTCCCTACGACTGTCCCAAATCGAAGCGCATCTTCGACCTGGGGTGCCAGGCCATCGCCAAGTCCCCTCCGGACAAGGTGAGCATCCCGAACGACCTGAACGCCCTGGCCCTGCTCGCCTCCGGGCGCGAGGAGTACCGGCCGCTGCTCGCCGCCTACGCCCGGAAGGTGGCCGCCTTCAGGTCCGAGTCCCTTCCCACCTGGCATTACGGTTCCGCGACGCTCTTCCTCGCGGAGTATGTCCTCTCGACCGGCGACGTCTCCGTCCAGGAGGGGCTCCAGCGCCTCGCCACGGAGATCGGGCGCGGGGCCAGCGCCGTCGGCACCTGGGGCCACGGCTTCGCCACCCCCCAGGGCACCCTCTCGGGATACGGCTGCATGAACCTGCCGGGCCTCGGGCTGCTGATCTCCCTGGCCGCCGCGCGCGAGGCCGGGGTGAAGAATGCCGATGTGGACCGCGCCCTCGCCAAAGGCTCGGTCTTCCTCCGCTGGTACGTGAACAAGGGCGCGATCCCCTACGGGGACCATGCGGCGTGGCCCGGTCACGAGGACAACGGCAAATGTTCCGCCGGGGCGATCCTCTTCGACCTCCTGGGGGACAAGGACGCGGCCGGGTTCTTCTCGAAAATGGCGACGGCGGCCTACGACGAGCGCGAGCGCGGCCACACCGGGAACTTCTACAACGTCTTCTGGGCGATGCCCGGGGTCTCCCGCAGCGGCCCGCTGGCCTCGGGCGCCTATTGGAAGGAGCAGGGCTGGTACTACGACCTGGCCCGGGGCTGGGACGGCCGCTTCGCCTACCAGGGCTCGCCCGAGGGCGAGGAGGAGCACGGCTCGTACACGAACTGGGACACCACGGGCGCCTACCTGCTCACCTTCGGTCTTCAGCAGAAGAAGCTCCTGATCACGGGCCGCAAGCCCTCCGCGGCGCCGGCCCTGACCGCGAACGAGGCGGGCGCCGTCATCGCCGCGGGGCGGGACTACTTCGCGTCCCGGAAAAACGGATACCAGGGACGGGAGGCCTCCCGGCTGCTGCAGGACCTGTCGAGCTGGTCCCCCATCGTCCGCCGGCGCTCGGCAATGGCCCTGGCGCGGGGCGGTCCGGAGACGATCCCGGCGCTGATCAAGATGCTCGAAGCTCCTGAGCTCAATACGCGCTACGGGGCGTGCGAAGCCCTCCAGGAATTGAAAGGCGCCGCCGCTCCCGCCGTGCCCGCGCTGCAGCAGGCCCTCCGGCACGAGGATCTCTGGCTGAGGATCCGCTCCGCCGAGGCCCTGGCGGCCATCGGAAAGGCGGCGGCTGCCGCCGTCCCGGACCTCCTCCGGCGGCTCGCGACTCCCGCCTCGACTCAGGATCCGCGCGGCATGGAGCAGCGGCATTTGTGCAGCGCGCTGTTCGGCGGCCGGGGTATGCTCGGGCGCTCCCTGGAGGGCGTCGATCGGGAAAACCTTTATGCCGCGGTCCGGAACGGTCTCCGGAACGAGGACGGCCAGGCCCGCAGCTCCCTGGGCTCGGTCCTCCGGAACCTGTCGCTGGCGGAGATCAAGCCGCTCCTCCCGGCCGTCCTCCAGGCCGTCCTGGAGCCGGCGCCCAGCGGCGAGATGTTCGCCGACGGCATCCGCGTCGAGGGCCTCCGGATCCTCGCGACGCACCGGATCGAAGAGGGCATCGACGCCGGCGTCCGCTACGCCCGGGACCAGAATCCCTGGGGAAGCGAGAAGCGGATCCCCGAGATCTTGAAGATCCTGCTCACCTACGGGGCCCGGGCGAAGGTGACTCTTCCC
Source organism: uncultured Planctomycetales bacterium (assembly GCA_964619955.1). Lineage (GTDB taxonomy): Bacteria > Planctomycetota > MHYJ01 > MHYJ01 > JACPRB01 > JACQFK01. The sequence continues at coordinate 50,471 of CAZUJF010000005.1, read as the reverse complement.
GAGTTGCAGAAGCTCGCCGAGCGCTTCGAGGCCGGCGAGAAGAACTACCCGAAGGACCTGAGCAAGCGGAAGGCGAAGTCGGTCCGCGACACGATCCAGGCCATCGAAGCGTCCACCGAGACCCCCGAGCTCCTCCGCATCGGGAACGGAACGCCGAAGTGAGCCCGGGCGAATCGGGATCGCCAAATCCGGCCCCGGACGCCACCGCGACCAGGAGCTGAAGCCTCAGGACGAGGTCCTTGATTCCGGATCATGCCTGGGAGAGCGCCTCCAGCCGTAGCTGCTGCAGATGGCTTTCGAGATCGAAATTCAGGGCCGGCGCCTCGAGCTGCCCGGCGAGCTTCGCCGCCGCCTTCCCGTAGACCGACTCCGGATGCTTTTGGGCGAAGTCGGAAAAACTCTTGATCACCCTGGGGGCCGGCATTCTCGGCTCCTTCGCGGGGCCTTTGGCCGCCGTCTTCCTCGCCTTCTTCTCGAGATCCAGCTCCTTGTCCACAAGCTGGTAGAACTGCCTCCCCACCTGCAGTTCGGATTTCCGGGGTTCGGTCAGGAGAGACGCCTCGATCGCGGCGGCCAGCTCATCGAACGGTCCCACGCCGGCCAGGGTCTTCCTGGCCTGGGAGAGGACTTCCTGGAGGCGCGCCACATCCGGGCCCTTATCCAGGGTCTTCAGCTGCGTCAGGGGGCCCTCCGCCTCCTTGAGCACATGGGCTGTGAGCGACTGGATCACCTTGAGGTCCTCCTCGCCCGCATTCGCACTTTGCCTGGCCTTGCCCAGCTCCACCCAGGCCCGTCCCAGATCCTCCTTTTCGACGGCCTTGTAGGCGGGCTTCGTCAGCGCCGTCAGCGAGGACTCCCGCACGCCCAGGATGTATTTCGACCCTCCGGTGATCCGGAGCTTCCGCTCCTTGAGCGCGTAAATCAGACCCATGGAGGCGGTGATATAGCTCCGCGGCCACCAGGTGATCAGGTCTCCCGTGCTGGCCCCGTCCCGGGTGGGTTGAGAGACATATTCGCCCGGCTCGTAGGAGCGGGCGATGTTCAGGAACCAGACCTGGCGATCCATCAGCTTCCGGAATTCCCCGGGGACGAGCGCCGCGGCCAGGGCGCTCCACTTCATCGCGACGCCCTGGGAGGCGTGACAATGGGCCCAGAGGCCCCAGCTGGAGTTGAAGTATTTGCACCCGGTCTGGATGTATTGATCGTCCTGCGGGTCGCGGCGCGACAGATAGATCCCGAGCACCCCCGCGCCCGTGCGGCCATGATTGGTGACCTCGTCCGACTTGCCGGAGGCGTATCCGACGTGACCGTTCGACGCCGTGATGTCGATCAGGTGGGCCCGCGTCAGCTCGTACACGTCCTTCGTCACCTTGATGCCGCACTTCTCCATGAGAGACCACGCCATGACCGCCTGGGCGACCATGATCCCCAGGTGTTCGTAGCCCCCCCAATTCTTCTGGTGCTGGAACTTCCCGCCGCCCAGGTGTCCGAATACCAGGCCCTGGTCGACCTTTCGAAGCGTGGGAAGGACGCTCTCATCCCGCGTCGCCAGGTAGTACTCCGAGAGATAGATCCCCGCGTAGATCATGCTCCAGTTGTTCAGTCCCTGGGGATCCGTCGGGTTGATGTCCCTCAGGTAATCCGCCGCCTTCTTGCAGTGCTTCGCATATTCGGGCTTTCCGCTTCCCAGCAGGGCGAGCGCCGACGTGGCCGTGACGTGGACGCCGCCCCAGTCCCCGTTGGGAAGCTGCGTCTTCCCGAGGTGCTCGCAGATTTCCTCGTACAGACGGTCGGACTTCTTGCATCGATACGGAAACGTGGAGGCGTAGCGGCCCAGTTTCCGGATCGGGACGCCGACGGTCTTCGTCGCGCCTTCCCGATCGACCATGAAGGACAACTGCCCCTCGCCCCCCTCGCTGTCCTCGATGGCCATGCCGACTTCGTAGACGGGACCTTCGTTCTCGGTGACGCCCTGGCCTTGTTTGGCGTTGTAGCGGCAGGTGAAGCGCTTGCCGTTGACCCCGACGATCTTGTCCCCGACGGCGATCTTTCCGGCGGCGGGGGAGCCGGGAAACACGAACCTGGCCTCGAGGTGGAGTTCGAACTGCCGCGCCCGGATCCCCGTGGGGCCGAGATTCCAGTAGGCGCCGGGGACCTGGGCATCGGGCCCCGTTCCTCCCGACTTCCGGTCCCAGTCCCAGTTGGGCGCCTGGAGCGCGACCGCTTCCGAAGCAAGGGCGAAGAAGAACAGGGAACTGAGGGCGTTCAAGCCCCTGCGATGAAGCATGGCGTGCATAGATGTTCTCCAGCGCGGTTCTGTTCGGCCGGGACACCGGCCCCCCGGTGCTCTAAGAGACGCTTCAGGCCGCGCCGGAAGTGCGCCATTGGTTTGGCTATTTGCGACAGGTCATGCCCTCCGCGCTTACTGGCAATGCACGTAGGTTATTGTCGCAATAACATAAGCCTCCGAAGGGTACCTTCGGGCATCCACGCTTGAACCGGAGGTGACTCATGATGTGCGCGCTGATCACCGCCCTCCTGGCGCTCCCCGGGGGGCTGTGCGGAGCCGGGGACGAGGGGGACCTGCCGGCCGCCCTCGAGGCCTTCCGGAAGAACATGCAGCTGACCGAGAAGCCCGAGGCCCAGGCCGCGCTCATCCTGGAGTTCGGTCGTCCCGGGCGGGAGGATCTCGTCTCCGCCCTCGCCCCCCACCTGTCCCCGAAGCCCGCGGACCCGCATGCCGTGCTTCCCCTGGCCACCCTCACGACCCTGTCCGCCTTCCGGGGCAGCGCGGCGGCGTCCAAGGCGCTCCTGCGGGCGCTTCCCTCCTTCGAAGGGAATCCCTTCCTCCTTTCGGCGGCGTGGAAGGCGATCGCCAGGGTCGGACATGCCTCGGCGCTGCCCCTCTTCCAGGCGGAAATCCAGAACAAGGACCCTGGCCGCGCGACCCGGGGGATCCGGAAGCTGGCCGGCCTGCCCGCCCACCTCTCGCTGCCCGCCCTCTTCGAAGAACAGGGCCGGCTCGAGAGGAGGTTGTTGACGGCGACGAACGCGGAAAAGGGCCAGATCACCGCCGTCCAGACCGCCCTCCTGGCCGAGGTCCGGAGGATCTCCGGCGAACGATACCCCTCGATGAAGGAGATGGAGATCTGGTTCAAGCGTCGCGGCCCGGACTTCATCGAGCAGGCCCGGAAGGCGGAGGAGCAGGAGCGCAGCGCCGCGCGTGATCCCGGGGCCTCCGCCCCCGCCCTCCCGCCCCTGCTGCTCGTCGACCTGGGCTTCAACGACCTCGACGGGGCGCTGACCTCCAACCTGGGCCTTTCGGCGAACGCCTGGGCGCGGGCCAGGTTTTCCGATCCTCCCCCCGTCTGGAGCGGCAACCAGCCCACGCGCAGCGGAGGACGATCAGTCGACTTCGGGATCGAAGCGGGCGCGAAAGCGGTGGACCTGGTCGCCGGCCGGGGCGCGCCCCTTCAGGGACTGACCTCCTTCACGCTCACCGGGTGGATCAGCCTCCAGGGGGAAAGCGGAGACGACGATGAGGGGCGACCGATCCTCTCCTGGCTGCTCGACGGGAAGGACGGCGTGGAACTCGTCTACCAGCGAGGAGGCGCCCTTCAGCTGGGAATCAACGAACGGGCTCATCGTTCCCCTGCCAAGACGGAGGGCGGTCTGATTCCCGGCTTCGACAAGAAAACCGCCGGCACGCTCCGGCCCCGGGACAAGTGGCGATTCTTCGCGGTGACCTACGATCAGGGGCTTGCGGTGGAGCACGTCAAGTTCTACATCGGCTCCTGGGGCGGAGCCGCGCAGTTCGCCAAGAGCTTCGACTACAACCGGGGCTCGGTCGGCCCGAAGGCCTCCCCGGTGCTCTCCGTCGGCAACGTCAACCTCTCGAACCGGCCGGCATTCCCCGGCCGCTCGTTCCCGGGGCTCATCGACGAGATCCGGATCTTCGGAAGCAGGGAGACGAGTCTCGGGGCGTTGACGCTGGAGGGAATCCAGGAGGTCCAGAGGGGAACTGAGGCGGACTGACCCGCCCCGGAGGATCCCGTCACCGGCTCTTCAGGTAGCCGTCCGCGAGGAACTCGCCGAGCCGGACGTTCTCCTGGGGCGCCTCCAGTCCGGCGAACGGCGGGAAGCGCCGGATGTCCCCCGCCTTGGAATCCGACCCCACCCTTCAAATCCGGAAGACCGGATAGAGATTGAGGCGTTCGTCCCACGAGCCGTGCCGGCGCAGGAAGAACTCCAGCCGCGCCGCCGGGCTTGCGGCGAGGTCCGCATCCGCCGCCAGCGCGCGCCGGAATTCCTCCGCCAGACGGGGTTCGGCCGCCAGCATCTCCTCCGCAAGCTGTTCCGCCACGTAGGGCTCGACATGCTCCTTCTGCTCGAAGCAGGCGTTGAAGAAGCCCCAGGAGGCCAGGGAGTCGGGCGCCCGCGGTTCGAGCAGCGCCAGGAGCAGCCGCGCGCGCGGCTGCCCGATGGGCGCCAGCAGCGAGCCCGCCGGAACCTGCCGCGTCTCCGGACGCCAGTCCCCCTCGAGCGTCACCCGCATGCGCCCCTCGAAGGGCCGCGGGGCGAAGACCGCCCGGGACGCGCGGAAGACCTCCACCTGCCGCACCCCGCCGTCGAACGGCTGCGTGATGATGCCGTGCCGGGCCAGCTTCTCCCCGAGCTCCGTCGCATAGGCGGCCGGCAGCAGGTAGCCCTGCCGCGGGGCCCGCACGACCAGCGAGGGCGCCGTGTTCTTCCGGAACGGGACGCGCCAGATCTGCGGCGTCGCCGGATCGTACGTGGTCCTCAGGGTTCCGGAGACGTCCGACGGCTCGCGGGTGTAGGCATAGCCCCGGAAGTCGATCAGCTCCACCTCCCCGGCGGCCTCCTCCGGGCCCTGCGCGTCGGTCGGCTCGCGCCATCCCGCGGCATAGTCGAGCGCGAAGTCCCGCCCGCCCGCCTCCCGTCCGGCCGCGTCGGCCCGGCGGACCTGCTCCAGCCACTCGCGGCCGTGGCGCGCCGTCAGGTCGAGCAGGCCGTGAATGGTGTTGCGCGTCACCCGGACGCGCCGGGCGTAGTCCTTCCAGGAGTGCGTCTCGACCAGCACGCTGAAGCGGTTGCGCGCGGGGAAATAGCCCGTGGAAAAACGCGGGGAGTACACCGTGAGCACGAAGCCCGACGCGGGGTCGTCGGTCCGGACCAGGTCGGGATAGAACGGCAGCGGGAGCGACCCCGACGCGGCGAGCTTCCCGATCAGGCCGTCCCTCAACTGGAGGGCGCTCTCGCGAAGCGCCGGATCCCCCTGGTAGATCGGCTCCACCTGGATGGAGATGTCCGGCTCGAAATCCGCCCCGTCGGTCACGTGCATATCCGCGCAGACGAGCGGATCCCAGGCGTCCAGCAGACGCAGCATCGCCCGCATCTCCGGCGCGTCCGCCTTCATGTAGTCCCGGTTGAGGTTCAGGTTGTGCGCCGTCGTCCGCCATCCCGTCTCCTCGGGGCCGACCTGGTTGGGACGGCTCCAGCGCCCGGTCCGCTCGTGGCCGTCGGTGTTGAAGGCGGGGACGAAGAGCAGCGCGACGTCCCGGAGCGGGGACGCGGGCGTCCCGTCCTGCAGCAGCTCGCGCAGGACCATGAATCCGGCGTCCTTGCCGTCGCTCTCCCCCGGGTGGATGCCGGCCTGGATCAGGAGGACCGGGATGCCCCGGGACCTCACCTGCTCCGCCGACAGTTCGCCGCAGCGGGTGGCCAGGATCGCCCGGAGGGGGCGGCCCTCGGCGGAGCGGCCGTACTCGAAACTGCGGACGGCCTCCGGCCATGTTTCCGCGTAGACCCGGGCGAGACGCTCGACCTCGTCCGTCCGCCCGGTCTGCCGGAACCCCGAGCGTTCCGCGACGGTGAGCAGCGCTTCTCCCGCGGGGGCGCTCACCGGCCCTCCAGCAGCTTCAGCATGGCCTTCCCCATGGCCTCGCCGATCAGGAAGTAGGTCTCGGCATTCCGGTTCCAGTGGAAGCCCTGGTTCGCCGGGGAGGCTTCGGCCGGCCGCCAGAACTCCTTCGTCCCGACGAACGCGACGTTGCCCTTGAACTCCGGATACTCGGCCACCGCGGCCTGCGCCTTCATGAGCGACAGCGCGCGGGGGTGTTTCTCCCCGGGCCCCGTCATGCCCGTCTCCGCGATCACGAACGGCAGCTTCGGGACGCCCAGGTCCTTGCGCACGTCGCGGATGAAGTGCGCCAGGTTCCGCTCGTATTCATCGTTGTAGGCCTGGTTGACGCGGTCGTTCCAGCCCTGGTGCCAGCCGAAGCCGGCGATCTCGAAGCCCTGCCCGTCGTAGGGCGGGAAGAGGGACTTGAGGCCGGCCAGCACCTCCTTCACGTGCGCCAGCATCGCCGTGTAGAAAGGCCCGACCTCGCCCCCCGCACCGGGAGGCCGGAAGTCCTTCGCCAGGCTCTTGCCGCCCCAGGCGGTCTTGATCAGCAGGACCGGCGCGTCGAAGGCGTCGCCCATGAGGTGCCCGAACTGCAGCTCGGGGCCGATGGCGTCTTCCTTCGGACTGTAGCCCACCGTGAGACCGCCCGTGCGGCCCAGGTACCAGATCCAGACGTCGTCGCGCACGACCCACTTGCCCTGGGCGTCGACCAGGTGCTTGAAACGCGGGGCGGAAGCGGGATCCTTGAGCAGGGACTCCAGGGTCCCGGGCTTCTCCCCGCGGATCATCCCCTGGCCTTCCATGTTCGACTGGCCCGCGAGGACGAAGACCTTCACCGGGCCGCGCGGCTCGCCGGGACCCGCGGCCGCCAGGGCCGCCGCCAGCATCAACCCGTGCATGTCATTTCGCCTTCTCTTCAAGAAGCCCGGCCATGGACCGCCCTACTTCTTCTTGGCGGGCGCCTTGACCTTCAGCAACTCTACCATGGCCTTGCCCATGGCCTCCCCGACGTTCATGTAGGTCTCGGCGTTGCCGCCGTAGTGGCCGTTTCCGCTGCCTCCCATCGACAGGGGATTCGCGTACACGGTGGCCACGTTGCCCCTGAACTCGGGGTGCCTGCCGCTGTTCCCGTCCACGGCGAAGTGCCCTTCCATCACCTTGTTTCCGCTGCCCTTGACGGCCTCGCCCAGGGTGGCGCAGACGAACTTCGCGTCCGGGGCGTTGAAGTCCTTGCGCAGCGCCTTGATGAAGTTCACGAGGTTCTGCTCGTAGTACTTGGCATGCACGGGATTCCCGTTGTCCTTCTCCCCCTGCCAGAAGAAGAAGCCGGCCACTTCGAAGCCCTTCGCCCCGGGGTAGTGCGTGGCGAGCGCGGCCAGGGCCTTTTTCGCGTCGGCGGTGTCGTCGTCGTACTGCTTGCCGGCGTACCAGCCGCCCGCCTTGGGCTCCGTGCCCTTGGGCCAAAAAGGCGCCGGATCCTTGTAGCCCGCGTAGATCTGGCCGTTCTCCTCGAACCGCGCACTGCCCGGCGGCAGCAGGTCCCAGCCGATGCTGCGGTTGCCGATGCAGCACTTGAGGATCATGACCGGCTCGTCGAGCGCGTTGCCCACCTCGTTGGCGATGCCGAACTCCGGCCCGATGGTCCCGCTCTTGATGCCCATCCACTCGTTGTTGAGGGGACCCTTGCCGGACATGTAGCGCACGAAGCGGACGTCCTTGCGCTCCACCCAGGCGCCCGACGCGTCCACCAGGTAGGGATACTTGTTCTTCACCTTGACCGCGTGCTCGAGGGAGCCGTCCCCGCCGGCGATCTTCCCCATGCCGACCATGTTGGACTGGCCCAGCAGGATGAAGACCTGGACCGGCTTGCTCATGTCCGCCGGCTTTCCGTCGGGCCGGGGCGGCGCCTGTTTCGCATCCTGTGCGGATCCCGCGGAGGCCAGCACCAGGAACACCAGGCTTTGCAGCATTCTCTTCGGCATGGTTCGTCCACCTGTCTTTCCGGCCTCGGGCGGCCGGTCCTCCGGGGAGATCAGCGTCCCCCCTCTGCGCGCCTGGGTTAATGCGGATCCTCGCCCAGTCCGTGCTTTTCGTACAGCCGCTTCCAATAGGTCTTCCAATAGTCGTCGTAGTAATCCTGGGCCGCCGCATCAATGTGATCGAGTTTGACCATCTTGGGAGCGGTCGCCGGGTCGTAGTCCTTGAGATGTTCCGTGCCCGCACGCCGGCGGGGGGAGACGAAGCGCCATTCGGAGTCGCCCAGCACCTCCCCGCAGAGCCTGGCCAGCTCCGGATCGTAGCTCTTGAGCTGTTCGCGGGTATGGATGTGGTTGTGGTCGTGATCCTGGGTGCGGTTCGTGTCGTACCACGCCTGCACGCCCTCGGCCCAGTATTCCGCCCGGCTCACGGTGGCATAACAGGGCTTGGGCCCGCCGAAGACGATGAGCACCTTGTCCTCCCGGGTGACCTTGACCTTGGAGTGGGCCGGCTTTCCGTTGACGAGGATGTCTCCGCCGTCGAGACACTTCCGGATGAGTTCGGGCGATCGTGCGGGGAACGACTGGAGCAGCGCGTCGTAGAGGCTGACGGGCTCCGTGCTCCGCACCCGCCGGAAACGCTGGGCGGCGTACCCGTCGTTCCAAAGACCCTTCTCTTTGGCGTTCGTGTAGGCCTGGGTCAGGCGGTCCTTCAGCTCCTTGTCGAAGCCCGCCCCGTCGATGACGTGGCCGAACTCGTGGATCAGGATGCTTTCGAGCTGCATCCCCCCTTCGTACTCCAGGACGTCCTCCTCGGAGAAGAGCATGGTGGGATGGCCTTCTTTCCTCGTGAGGAAGCCCCGGTTGCGCCAATTGTAGAAATCGAGCTCCTTGCCCTTCTTGTCGGAGGAGAACTGGGGAAGCTCGGAGGTCAGCTCGTCCCGGCCGATCAGGATGCACACGACCTTCTGGTCGCGGATGCGCCGGGCGACGGGCGCGGCGATGCTCCTCATGACCCGGTCGAAGAGGTAGGCGGTTTCCCGATAGGCGACATCGGGCACCTTGCCCGAGCTGACGATGAGGATGTCCTGAACGACGGCGCGCTTCTTGTAGAAGGCGGTGTCCAGCTTGTAGGGCAGCGCCGCCTCAGGGGTCAGGGGGAGGATGTCGACGTCGGCCTGGGCGGGGACCGGAGGCAGCATCGCAAAGGCGGCGAGCAGCGGGATCGTCCCGGAGATCAACGCTTTCAAGCGCGGCCTCCGGCGGATCATCGGCCCTTCCCGTCCATCGCTTCACGCAGCGCCGGGGCGCCGCCCACGACCGGCAACTCCAGGAGGGTGCGGTCCAGGTCGACCGTCAGCTCCGTGCCCGCCTCCGGCCACAGGGTGAAGTCCCGGTCGCTCGAGAAGATCATCAGGCCGATCCTCCGTCCCGCGGGGATGACCTGGTCGTCCGGCTGCAGGTCGAAGCTCCACTCGTAGAAGCGGCCCGGCTCCAGCGGCTCGCTCTCGGTGAGGGAGCGGTGGTTCTGAGGATCGGCCCAGCCCCGCGTGATGATGTTCTGCGTGATCTTGGCCTTCTCCGTCCACGGGAGGGAGACGAGCCACACGGACAGGTTCGCGGCCGGCTTGCTGGAGGCCAGCCGGATCCGGAGCCGGGGCGTGCCGGACACGTGGAGCGCCCGCGCGAGCGGCGGCGTGGCGTAGAGCAGCCGCTGCTTCGACGACTCCGCTTTCGCGAGATCCTCGCCGCTGAAGGCGACGTCGTCGACCAGCTTCTCCAGGCCCTGCCCGCCCTCCGCGGCCGGGCCGAGCGCCCCGACGGCTCCGCCGCCCGCCTTCGGATGGAGCGGGACCCGGACGGCGTCGGGATGCGGGTAGTCCGCGTACGACACGGGCTCCTTGGGCGAGGCGTCCTCCCGGACGATCCAGGAGCGCGGATCCTTTTCGACCCCGTTCTCGACGCCGTGGAGGTAGCGGGTGAACCAGCGGTTCATCAGCTTCATCGGCGGCTCCCCGCCGTGCCCGCCCTGATGGAAGTACGCCTGCACCGGGAGGCCCTTCTTCTTGAGCGCCTCGTAGATCCGCACGCTGTGCTCGGGCATGACGTTCCAGTCGTTGAAGGCGTGCGCCATCAGCGTGGCCGCCTTCACGGGGCCCAGCTTGTGGATGTAATCGCGGCCGGCCCAGAACTCGTTGTAGTCGCCGCTGATCCGGTCGAACTTCTTGAGCATGACTTCATCCCGGACCGTCCGATCGCAGCAGCCGCGCCGTTCGGGGTCGCCGCTGTTGATGAACTCGTAGAGGACGTCGATGTCCTCGCCCATGTAGCCGCCGGGGTGCCGGATCAGCCCGTGGGAGCGGTAGTAGTGGTAGTACGACGTGTTGGGGGCGATGGGAATGATGGCCTCCAACCCCTCGACACCCGTGGTCGCCGCCGCCAGGCTCAGCGTTCCGTTGTATGAGGTGCCCGTCATCCCGACCTTGCCGGTCGACCAGTACGCCTTGACGGGCTCGCCTCCGACGGGGGCCGTGTAGCCCGCCGCCCGTCCGTTGAGCCAGTCGATGACGGCCTTCGGGGCGAGCGACTCGTTGTCCGCGCCGACCGTCGGGCAGCCCTGCGAGAGGCCGGTGCCGGGGGATTCGGAGTGGACGACGGCGTAGCCCCGGGGCACCCAGGCCGCGACCTGCGAGTCCGAGATGGCGGGACGCCGGGCCTGGGGTTTGATCGGGGGGATGTTCGTCCGCTTCGGCGGGGGCGTGCCGAGCTCCTGGCGCGGGTTCCAGAAGTACTCCTTGGCGTCGCCTCCGACGCCGGAGTAGTAGGGGCTGGACTCGTAGACGACGGGGACCCGGAGCCCCTCCGTGTCCGTCTGCTTCGGCCGCGTGACGTCGACATGCATCCGGTCGGGTTTGCCGTCCCCGTCGCTGTCGAACGGGGTCTCCACCCAGAGGTCGTGCCGGATCCAGTCGGCGCGCTTCCGGAACCCCTCGACCACCTGCGCCTCGCCGTCCCGGAAGACGGGTACGGTCTTGGCTTCCTGCGGGGCGGCCGCCAGGGCGCACACGAGCAGGCGGCACAGGGATTCCAGGGCATGCGTCATAGTCACCGGTCCCACGATCACCCGGGGGCAGGGTCGCTTGAACGGAACCCGACCCCTTCAGGGTACCATAAGCCTTCTCGACATACGCTTATGCGGCATAAGCCTACGACTTTTGCCGGCACCCGCCGGGGACCGCGGCGGGATTCCCTTCATCTGCCCGGCTCCCGCCTTCCCGCGGGATAGACGGCGGTGACGGTCTGCGTCTTGTGTCCGGGCTTGGAGGCCCGGGTCCAGCTGTGCAGCACCTCGCAGTCCTTCTCGACCCCCTTGCCCATCACCCCCGGCGTGTACAGAAGATCCACCTGGGTGACCTCGCCGTTTCGCGCAGGCAGGTTCAGGGCGAAGATCTTGAGGCTGTCGGCGCTCAGGGGATCCGCCGCCGGATCCAGGCGGAAGTCCCGCAGGTAGGTCCTCACCTTCCCCCCCTGGGTCACCCGGAGGCAGATGTTGCTCGCCTCTCCGTAGCCGGACTTCCGGGCCCTCGCGCGATCTTCCGGCGTCGACGCCTCAAACAGCTCGAGAAACCCGGCCGGGTAGGGCCCGATCGGAGGATAGACGATGTTCGCCTCGGAGGTCACCAGGCTGGCCGTCGCCAGCAGGCTGATCACCTCGACTTCGTCCTCGATGGGGCAATTCGGCCCGCCTCTTCCACGGGCGGGTGAGGAGTACGACCCCGTCTCCGGGCTCCAGGAAGCATAGCGCCCGGCGCGCTCATCCCAGACCACCTGGGTTTTTTCCAGGGTCTGGCGCATGCGGTCGACCGAATAATCGGAGAAGTGCCTGAACAGATAGGGCTTCTCCTGGTCCCCCGTTCCGCCTCCGGCCATGGGATCCCGCTTGTACCTTCCCGGAGTGCCGCTCCGCGCGCCTTCCTGCACCGTGGGCGGCAGGAACACGCGCCTGGCGAGATCGAAGGCCCAGGTGGGCCCGGCATGAGGCGTCGTCTCGGAATCGGACGGGATTCCATGCCGGCTTCCCACGTAGGGATACTGCTTCGACCCGCTCCAGTGCGGCAGCCCGAGGGCATGGCCGAGCTCGTGGAGCAGGATCCCGTGCATCTTCCCGTTGCCGACCCCCGTCAGCCCCCCCGCCTCCCCGCCGTTGTTCGGAACGCCGTAGATGTTCAGATAGTAGAGCCTCCGCGTCCCGCCGAAACCCGCCCCGGCCGCGAGTTTGATCGCCCCGATCCATTTCCCCGTCAAATCCTGCTCGCCGTCGAACTTCAGCCCCGTCATTCTTTCGTATTCCTTGACGCTGCCGAACCGCGTCGCGGGTTTCCCGCCCCGCGGCAGATGGACGATCTCATCGAAGACGATGTCCCGGACCCTGCGCAGATTCAACTCCGCCACGGGAAGCTTCGCGCCCAGTTCTTCGAACCACCCGGCGGGATAGTCCCCCTCCGTCCTGCCAAGGCAATGAACGTCGAACATCGTCAGGAGCAGACGGGTGGGGGCCCCGACGCGGAGCTTGTCGAAGACCACGCGATCCAGAGGGAAGCCCGCCTGTTCCGCGGGCTTCGGCCGCCTCAATTCGACCGTGACCCGCAGGCCGGGTGCGATCCATTCCCCGGGGACCAGGGCCGTGAAACTGTCCTCATAGGCGTGTTTCATGAGGAGGGGATTCCCGGCGGGGGGGAGGGGCAGCCGCTCCGGCCCCCTCAGGGGCAATTCCAGGGTCCTGGATCCGAGCTGCAGCCGGGCGAACACGCCGGGCGACCGGGAGCCCCGTTCCGAGCACACCTGGACCTTGAGCAGGGCCTCCAGATCTCCGACGAGCGTGAAGTACGGATGGTCGGGAGCCTGCACGTGATGCTGCGCGAAAAAGACCTGCGCGATTTTCGCGGGTTCGTCGGCGGGAAACCCGGGGCCCGGCCGCTCCTGGACGCCCGGGGCGTCGCTCGATATCGCCAGCACTCCCAGCAGAACCAGAGTCCGCATCCCCGCCATCGTCCCGCTCCTTACCGTCCGCCTGCCCGCGGCCGCCCGCGCGGTCTCCTTCGCCGGGAATCGCCGCTTCCTTCATGGTATGGTAAGCCCGGATGACCTACGAATACGCGCCAGGATGCTACGACCGGAGGCAGGGCCGGAGGAGGTCCCGATGCGGACCCGCCGCATAGGTCTCGCGCTGGACCTCTCCTGGCCGCTCCGGCGGCACCTGGACGTGTTCGCGGGGATCCAGCAATACTCGCGCGAGGCCCCGCACTGGACGTTCGAGGTCGACGAGTTCATCCAGGACCGGCTCGGGTCGTCCCGGGGCCGGCGGCGGCCGTACGACGGGCTGATCGCGCGGGCGACCCCGGCGCTCGCGGCCGCCGCGCGCCGCGCCGGGGTGCCGCTGGTGAACACCTGGTTCAACTCCCCCGTCCGCGACGATCTGCCCGGCGTCTTCCCGGATCTCCCCGCGATCGGGCGGCTGGCGGCGGAGCACCTGCTGGAACGGGGCTTCCGCCACTTCGGCTGCCTGGGCGTGCGCGGGGAGACGGGGCAGCGCCTCATCACCTCCGCGTTTCACCAGGTGCTCCGGGATGCCGGCTGCCGCTGCAGCTGCGCCCGCGCCTCGATGGCCTACTACAAGACCCCGAAGGCCTGGGCCCGCTTTCAGGCCACGCTGTCGGCCTGGATCGGCTCCTGGCCGACGCCGCTGGGGCTCCTGATCGCGTACTTCGACACCACGGCGCGCTACGTCGTGAACGCCTGCCTGAGGCGGAAGCTGAAGGTGCCCGAGGAGGTCGCCCTGATCACCGCGTCCAACGAGACGCACATCAACCTGACGCCGCCCCCCTCCCTCACCTCGGTCGACGTCAATTACCTCCAGGTCGGCTTCCGGGCGGCCCGGATGCTGGACCTGATCATGAAGGGCAGGCCTCCGCGGACCCGGCACGAGCTTCTGGAGCCCGACGGCATCATCCGCCGCGATTCGACGGACTATTTCGCCATGACGGACCCGCTGGTCGCCGCGGCGATGCGCTTCATCGACCGCCATCTCGCGAAACCGATCCGGGTCGCGGACGTCGCCGCCGGCATCCAGGTCGCTTCGCGCCGGAGACTCGAGCGGCGTTTCCGGGACAGCTCCGGCCGCTCCATCGCCGCGGAGATCCGCCGGCTCCGGATCCTCAAGGCGAAGCGCCTCCTGTCCGAAACGGGCCTGCTCATCAAGCAGGTCGCCAAGGAATCGGGATTCGGAGATCCCATCCGGCTGCACGAGGTGTTCGTCCGCGAGGTGGGCCTCTCCCCGAGCGCCTACCGGGATCGCACGATGCCGGGGGGATAGGGGCTTCTGACGGCGGGCTCAATTCCTTGACGCGCCCCGGCCTCCCCCCGATGATCAGCCCCCGGTGAAACGCTCCACCCTCGTCCGCGCCCGGCTGCCCGAGGGGCCCGCCGCCGCCCTCCTCGCCCGGCGCCTCCCCACCTTCGAACGCCTCACCGGACTTCATGTCCAGCTCGTCGACGACGCCGCCTCCGACCTCGATCTCGTCGCCGCCGACCCCCGCACGTCCCGCGCGGAGGACTTCGCCCCGCTCGACGGCCTCGTCCCTCCGCTCGACCTCTCCGCGCTCGCGCCGGACGAACTCGAGCGCTGCCGCGTCGACGGCGCCCTCGTCATGCTCCCCTGCGGCGGGACCCTCGCCTTCGCCATCTCGAAATCCGCCCCCAACCCCGAGGGCGCCGCCCTGCTCCTCCGCTGCCTCTGCGCCCCTTCCTCCCGCACGCCTCCTCCGGATACACTCGTCGCCCACGGAGACCACTGATATGAGCAAGCGCTTCCAGAACCAGGTCGTCCTCATCACCGGCGCCGGCAGCGGCATCGGCCAGGCCGCCGCGCTCGCCTTCGCCGCGGAAGGCGCGAAAGTCGCCGTCGCCGACCTCTCCGGCGAGGCCGCCGCGGGCAGCGTCGCGAAGATCAAGAAGGCCCGCGGCAGGGCCGTCGCCCTCACCGGCGACGTCTCCAAGGCCGCCGACTGCGCCCGCCTCGTCGACGAAACCCTGAAGGCCTTCAAGGGCCTCGACATCCTCTGCAACAACGCCGGCATCGGCAGCGCCGGCAGCGCCGTCACCACCAGCGAGGAGCAGTTCGACGCCATCTTCCGCGTCAACGTCAAGGGCACCTTCCTGCTCTCCAAGGAGGTCCTCGGCCGCGTCTTCCTCCCCCGCAAGCGCGGCGTCATCGTCAACACCGCCTCCATCGCGGGGCTGCGCGGCATCCTCGACCGCTGCGCCTACACCGCCTCCAAACACGCCATCGTCGGGCTCACCCGGGGCATGGCCGTGGACCACGTCAAGGACGGCGTCCGCGTCAACTGCCTCTGCCCCGGCACCACGATGACCCCGTGGATCGACAAGCGCCTGAAGGAGGCGGCGGACCCGAAGGCCGCCCTCGCGGCCCTGGTGAACCGCCAGCCCATGGGACGGCTCGGGACCGCGGAGGAGATGGCCGCCGGCATCCTCTACCTCGCCGCGCCGGAAACCGCGTTCGCGACCGGAACCGCGCTCGTCATCGACGGAGGATACTGCGCATGAAAACCTGCGCCGGCCTGCTCCTGCTCTTGTCCGCCTGCACCGCGACGCAGGAGGGACCCCGCGAGCGGCGGACCCGCGTCTCCATCGCCGGCGACGCGTTCCACATCAACGGCAAACCCACGTACGAGGGCCGCTCCTGGCAGGGGAAGAAGATCGAGGGCCTGCTCCTCAACTCCCGCATGGTCCAGGCCTCGTTCGACGACGCGAACCCGGAAACCCGCGCGCGCTGGGCCTACCCCGACACGAAGACCTGGGACCCCGAGCGCAACACCCGCGAGTTCATCGCCGCGATGCCCGAATGGCGCCGGCACGGGCTGCTCGGCATCACCCTCAACCTCCAGGGCGGCAGCCCCGAGGGCTACTCCAACAAACAACCCTGGCACAACTCCGCCTTCACGAGCTCAGGCACGCTCGACCCCGCCGCGCTGTCCCGCCTCGCCCGCGTCCTCGACCGCGCCGACGAACTCGGCATGGTCGTCATCCTCGGGCTCTTCTACTTCGGCCAGGACGAACGCCTCGCCGACGAGAGCGCCGCGCTCCGCGCCGTCGACACCTCCCTGCTCTGGCTCAAGCTGGGCGGCTGGACAAACGTCGTCATCGAAGCCAACAACGAGTGCAACGTCCGCTATGATCACGCGATCCTTAAACCCGAGCGCATCCACGAAGTCATCCAGCGGATCCGCAAGGCGGGCTTCCTCGCCGGGACGAGCTACGGCGGCGGCGTGATCCCGAAGGAGAACGTCGTCCGCGCCTCCGATTTCCTCCTCCTGCACGGCAACGGCGTCGCCGATCCCGCGAAGATCGCCGACATGGTCCGCAAAACCCGCCAGGTCCCCGGCTACCGGCCGATGCCGGTCCTCTTCAACGAGGACGACCACTTCGACTTCGACAAGCCCGACTACAACTTCAAGGCCGCCCTTTCGGAATATTGCGGCTGGGGCTATTTCGACCCGGGCAAAAACAACTATCATGACGGCTACCAGTCCCCGCCTGTGCGCTGGGACCTGAACACCGACCGCAAGCGGGCCTTCTTCGCCCGTCTTAAAGAGGTCACCGGATCTTAAAGGGAGTCCCCGATGAAGCTCGCCTTCGCCGTCCTGCTGGGAATCGCCGCCGCCGGCTGCCTCGACACCGAACAGGAGTTCACGCTCAACGCCGACGGCTCCGGCAAGGTCCGCATCGTCGCCGTCGGCACCCCGATGCGCATCGATTTCGGCAACGACAAGAAGCCGCCCGAGCAGGCGATGAAGGAGGCCGCGCGCGAGACCCTGGAGAAGTCCCAGGGCGTCGACGCCTGGACCGGCGTGGAGGCGAAGCTCCGCGACGACGGCAAGGTCTCGTTCACCGGCACCGCCTACTTCAAGGACCTCAAGGGCCTCAAGCTGAACGTCCTGGGCATGCAGTCCTCCGGCCCCGAGCTCGGGCTGCAGGAGGACGGCCAGGGCGGCTTCGTCCTCGAGCTCAAGGACGAGCGGAAGGCGAAACGCGGCGGCGCGGCGCCCGAGGCGGGCAAGCTCACGGACGAGCAGATCAAGGCGAAGATCCGCGAGGAGCGCGCCAAGTACCAGCAGGGCAAGGCCTTCATGGAGACCTTCCTCAAGGATCTCCGCATGAAGACGAAGATCAACGTCCCGGGCGCCGTCGGGGCCTCCGGCATCTTCAAGGCGGCGGGGCCCGGCAGCGTCGAGATCGCCCTCGAGGGCAAGGCGATGATGAAGGCCATCGACGAGATGATGATGGACGACGCCTTCATGCGCCGGCAGCTCGAGTCGGGCAAGGACATGAACGAGGGCAACCCCTTCGAGGACGACGCGTTCCTGGAGAAGATGTTCGGGTCGAAGGGGCCGCCGCGCGTGGTCGTGAAGGCCCCGCTCAAGGCGCTTTTCGACTACGAGGCCGAGGCCGCCCCCGCCCGCGCGGGCATGGAGGCGCTCCGCGCGCCCTTCGGCGCCGGCGAGGGCGGCAGGAAACCCCTCGCCGCGGCCGCCCCCTCCAAGGGCGGCCCGCTCAAGTCCGTGAAGGTCGGCGGCGCGCGCCTCGTCCACTTCCAGGACCGCGAGCGCGGCATCTCGCCGCTGAATTCGATGTCCGAGGGCCTGACCCTCGCGCTCGTCGCCGAACTGCCCGGCGCCGTGCTGGGCATCAAGGAGGGGCTGCTCAGCAAGGCCGTGACGGACAACGGCGAGGACCTGCTGCCCGAGCGCGAGTTCGACCGCTCCATCCACTTCCCGCACCTCTCCGAGGACAAGGCGGCCGTCGTCTTCGACGCCCAGATGAAGGCGCCCTCCCCCAAGGCCCGCGGCATCAAGGAGGTCTCCGGGACGCTGACCTACACGGTGGGCGGCAAGATCAAGGCGGTCGACCTCGGCCTGGCCGACTTCAAGGCGGGCACCAGGGGCAAGGCGTTCGGCGCCTCCATCGACAAGATCGCCAAGGACGAGTTCGACGGGAAGTCCGAGCAGATGGAGCTGAAGATCGAGGTCGCGCCCGACGCGCTGGAGGCCGTCGAGTTCCTCGACGCCCAGGGCAAGCCGCTCGAGGTGCAGCGCTCGGGCTACATGAGCGGCGGAGATTCGACCGTCTTCACCTTCTCGATCCAGGGGAAGTTCCCCGCGAAAGGGAGGATCGTCGCCAAGATGTACGAGAACCTCGCCCAGTTCGAGGTGGAGTTCAAGATCCAGAACGTGGACCTGCTGGGACGGCCGCTGAAGTAGGGAATGGACCGGCGGCCCCCCGGCGTTGAGTGAAAGAGGATCTCATGAGCATGCGCACGTCGAACCCGGCCCTTTCGGACAACTTCTTCGGCCGCCATGCGGCGCAGGCCGTCCGCAGCGAGGCCGCGATGACCGTGCAGGGGACGCTGAACAAGACGTTCCTGCTGGTCGCGATCGCCTCGGGCACGGCGATCTGGACCTGGTCGCGCTTCTTCTCGGCGGGCCGGGAAGTGTCGGCGGTGCTGCCCTGGATGATGGGCGGCCTCATCGGCGGCCTGGTCCTGGCGCTCGTGATCATGTTCAAGCCGACGGCGTCCCCGATCCTGGCGCCGCTCTACGCGGCCCTCGAAGGGCTCTTCCTCGGCGGCGTCTCCGCCTTCGCCGAGATGCGCTTCAAGGGCATCGTGCTGCAGTCCGTGGGCCTCACGTTCGCCCTCTTCCTGGTCATGCTCGTCCTGTTCTCGATGAAGATCCTGCGCGCCACCCCGCGCTTCACGCTGGGGGTGATGGCGGCGACGGGCGGCATCGGCCTCCTCTACCTGGCCAGCTGGATCATGGGCATGTTCGGCATGTCGATCCCCTTCATCCACCAGGGCGGGGCGATCGGCATCGGCTTCAGCCTTTTCGTGGTGGGGATCGCGACGCTGAACCTGATCCTCGACTTCGACCTCATCGAACGCGGCGCCCGCGACGGCGCGCCGAAGTTCATGGAGTGGTACGGCGGCTTCGCGCTGCTCGTCACCCTGGTGTGGCTCTACCTCGAGGTCCTGCGGCTGCTGTCCAAGCTCCAGAAGCGGGACTAGCGGAGGCGGTCCTCCTTCAGGTTCCGCACGATCGCACGGCGCAGCTCGAGCAGGTCGAGCGCGCCCTGCTTGCGCAGCAGCACCTCGTTCGCGGCGCCGATCAGATACGTCCCGGGCGCCAGCGGCGCGGGATCCGCGGCCAGCAGGTTCCGGTTGGACGCGGCCGGCGCCTGTTTCCTGAGCGCCGCGAGCACGGCCTCCCTCGAGTCCGCGGGACCCACGGCCACCAGCAGCAGCTGGAAGTTGCGCCGGCGGTACATGTGGTGCATCGTGACCAGCGCGGGGAGCTGCGAGGCGTCCGCCGGCGACCAGACGTGGATGAGCCGAACCTTGCCGGAGTCGTTCTTGAGCAGTTCCGCCAGCGCGGCGGCGTCCGTGGCCTCCACGGCGACCGGCTCGGCGGCGATGCGCGCGTTGTACTCCTCGTTCGCGCCGACCTTGTGCGGCCACTTGGTCGAGCAGCCGAAGACCTTCGTCTCGGCCGCCGGCGGCGGCTGGCCGGCGAGCAGCGCGTCGAGCGCGTTGCGGAGATGCGAGACCTTCAGCTTCGCCACGTTTTCGTTGTCGTCCACGCCTCCCTGGTAGCGCAGCTTCCGCTCCGCGTCGAAGAGGAAGCAGTGGGGCGTGGCCTTGGGGCCGTAGGCCTGGGAGACCTTGTTCGGCTCGCCGTCGTAGCAGAACGGATACGGGATCTTGTGGTCCCGCGCGCGGATCGTCATGGATTCCAGCGAATCGTCGAGGTCCGAGTAGCCCAGTTCGTCGAGGCGGACCGCCGGCGGAAAATTCGGCGAGATCGCGATCATGCCGACGCCCCTGTCCTTGTAGTCCTCGAAGATCTTCTTGAGCCGCTCCTCGTAGTTCTGCGAGGTCGGGCAGTGGACCGTGTCGAAGACGACGAGCAGCAGCTTGTGCGCGGCGAAGTCCTGCAGGCGCCAGCGTTTGCCGTCCGCGCCGGGGAGGTCGAAGTCCGGCGCCGCCGAACCGAGGGGCAGCACGGGATAACGCGGCTCCTGGGGCGTGCCCGCGAGGAGCAGCAGCGCGGCGAGCGTCTTCATGACTAACCTACGGCCTCAGAACGGCGAAGAGGGCACGAGCTCCGCGATCGCGGCGGCCTCCTCGGCCGTCCGGGGTTCCTGCTCCAGGCGGGTCAGGGTCCAGCGTTCGGGGAACGTGTAGTCCGACGAGGGCGGCAGCTTGATCTCCGGGCTGATGGGCTCCAGCTCCGCGATGCGGTCGTTGTAGTAATGCGCCACGGAGAGGCCGCCGTCGCTGTAGAGTCCGTCCGCGGTGTAGGGGTAGTACTTCACGAAGAGCAGCCGCCCGCGGATGTAGGCGATCCAGCCGGCGTCGGAGTCGGCGCCGACCTTCTGCTCGGGCCCGATGGAGCGCACCACGAGCAGGTCGTCGATCACCTTCATGTTCGGATGCGAGGGGGCGACCCCGTCGTACTCCCACTTCGCGGGGGTGATCCGCTTGCCGAGCGCCCAGCGGGCCGGGAAGCGGCTCTTGCGGTTGAGCGGGATCAGCGTCCAGCCGCCGGACTTGCAGAGCGTGCGGTCCCAGATGCAGTAGGCCTGCTCCGCGCCGGAGATGTTGCGCATGCGCTGGATGATCTCGAGATTGCCCGTCGCGGCATCCAGGGCCAGCTGTTTGTCGACCTTCATGCCCAGGGCGGCGTCCGCCCCGCTGGCGACGGTCGCCACGCCGCCGGCGAGCAGGCCCCACTGATGAGGCGCCTCCCAGATCGCGGCGTGCCGCGGCAGGCCGCGCATCTCCGGCCCCAGGTCCAGCCCGTACCCGCCCTGCGGACGGTCCTTGCCCTGGGCGTCCGGATTGTTCCAGAGGATGTTCTCGCCCCCCAGGCTGTAGTGGACGATGCGGCCCGCGACGGCGGGGAGGCAGACCGCGGTGACGCCCGCGTCCGCCGCCTCGAAGATGAGCGCGGGCTCGGCGTCGAGGTAGGCCCCCACGCGGATGGGGGCGGGGCTGAGCCCCGTCAGGGAGCAGCCTCCGAGCAGCAGGAGCAGCGCGATTCGCAGCGTCTTCATAGATGGCCGTCATTCATACCCGGGGTTCGGGGCCCTGTAAACATTTCCCGGAGCGGAGCCCGGGACGGGGTGGTAAAGTAAAAGGATGGGTGCTGAGAAGAAGTCCAAGGGACCCAAGACCCCCGTCTGGAGCGCCGCCCTCCTCTGGGCGCTGGGCCAGTGGGCGGTCTGCTGGTTCGTGACCGAGACGGAGCTCCGGGACACGATTTCCGCCACCACGGGCGCCTTTGCGTCGGGCTGGGTCACCGCGTCCCTCTCCGGCCGCCTCGCCCGCTGGGGCCTCGGCGCGGGGGCGATGATGGTGGCGGGCCTCATCCTCGGCCTGCTGGTCTTTTCAGGCGCGTTCTCAGGCCTCACGGCGGCGATCAGCTGGTGGAA
Organism: uncultured Planctomycetales bacterium; assembly: GCA_964619955.1. GTDB lineage: Bacteria > Planctomycetota > MHYJ01 > MHYJ01 > JACPRB01 > JACQFK01. The sequence continues at coordinate 29,003 of CAZUJF010000005.1, read as the reverse complement.
GGCGAAGAACGTCGCCGTGAACTGGGAGGAGCTTCAGGCCTTCCTCCTGAGCCGGGCCGCGATCCCGCCCGCGGTGCTCGGCCTCATCACGGGCCTCTACGTGCGCGCGCGCATCCCTGCCGGCAAGAAATCCTAGGAAGCCGTCCACAGCACCGGGTTGAGCGGCGTGTCGATCAGCTCCCCGACTTCGGCGCCGGGACACCAGGCCTCCCGGTCGGCCTGCTGGTTCTCGTTGCGCGGCGCGGCGAGGCGCATGGCCTCGTCCATGTAGATCACGGTCATCACCTCGCGCGGGCGCTCGCTGAGGTTGCGGCCGGCGCGGTGGAAGGTCCAGCCCGCATGGAAGCTGACCTCGCCGAGCCGGAAGGGCTCCTCGGACATCGTGAAGCCCCCCTCCTTGAACTTGCGCTCGATCTGGGTCTCGCTCTGGTCGCTGATGGGCAGGTTGCGTCCGAGATCCGTCAGGTGCGTGCGCGGCGAGAACGCGAGCGGCCCCAACTCCATCGGCGTGTCCTGCAGCGGCACCCACGCGGTGACCGAATGGGCCGACGCCATCGGCCAGTAATACTGGTCCGCGTGCCAGGGGGTGAAGCCGCCCTTCCCCTCCTTGTAGAGCGCCTGGTCGTGGTAGAGCCGCACGCCCGTCACGCCCATGAGCTCCGCCGCGATCCGCGCCAGCCGCCTCCCGAAGACGAACTCCTTCACGAGCCCGCTCTTCGTCCAGAGGTTCATGACCTGGAGGAAGGCCTTCTGGTACGTGGTCCGCTGCTCCATCGGCAGGTGCAGCGTGTTGAGCTCGTGGACCTTCCGGGTGATCTCGCGCCCGTAATACGCGAGCGTCTCCGCGCCGAAGACGTCCTTGAGCTTCACGAAGCCGTTCTCGCGGTAGAAGCGGATCTGCGCCTCCGTGAGACGGAAGGGCGCGTCGATCTCGGTCCGGGCCGGGGCCAGCGTGGCGCTCATGAGTGCCTCCTCGTAATCAGCCGCCGCAGTATGCCCCGCCGACGCCCGGCGGGCCACGCCGGGCTGATGCATTATTGATACTTTTGGATCGTCCGTTCAGGTACGATCGTATCATGCTGGCCTACCTGGAGAAGGTCGCCCCCCAGAGCGGGGCGTCGTTCCTCTGCCGGCGGCGGCGGGACCGCGGCTTCGGCTTCGCCTGGCACTTCCACCCCGAATTCGAGATCACGCTCATCCTCCGGAGCCGCGGACGGCGCTTCGTGGGCGATTCCGTCGAGCCGTACGCCGACGGCGACCTCGTCCTGCTCGGCCCCCACCTGCCGCACACCTGGGCCTCCGACCCGGCCCGCGGCGGCCTGCACGAGGCCCTCTTCTGCCAGTTCCGGAACGACCTGGTCCCCGCCGCGCCCGAGTTCCGCGCCGTGCGGGCGCTGCTGGAACGCGCCTCGCGGGGGCTGCGCTTCCCCGGACGCGGCCTGGCGGCGCGGATGAAGGACCTCGAACGCCGGGCGGGGCCGGCGCGCTACCTCGGACTGCTGGACTTCCTCGGGCGCCTGGCCCGCGAACGCCGGGCGGTCCCGCTCGCCAGCCGCGCCTACACGCCGGGTCCGCGTCCGAGCGCCTCCGGGCGCATCGACGCCGTCTGCCGCGTCCTCGACGCCCGCTTCACGGAGGGGATCACGCTGCCCGAGGCGGCGGCCCTCGCCCACCTGTCCATCCCCGCCTTCACCCGCGCGTTCAAGCGCGCCACCGGCAAGACCCTGGTGGGCTATCTCACGGAACTGCGCATCGGCCGCGCCTGCCGGGAGCTCATCGAAGGCACGCGCTCCGTGTCCGAGATCGCCTTCGACAGCGGCTTCCAGAACCTCTCCCATTTCAACCGGCGCTTCCTGGCGCTGAAGGGGGCCAGCCCCCGCGAGTTCCGCCGCCAGTACCTGCACGTTTGAGCCGCCCGTCAGAACCCCTTTCCTGACGGGCGACTCGAGTCCACCCTCCTTCGCCCCTTGAGGCGTGGGCTTCGGAGGGTTTCGCCCGCCGTAAGGAATCGAGGCCTCTCACGGCGGGCTCAACGTTTAAGGGCGTCGAAACCCAGTCCGCGGAGTATCCTATAGAAAGCGGGAGAAGGCGCGGCGGCCGCCCTGAGCGCATGGGTCAAGAAATCGTCTACTGCTTCAAGTGCCAGAACCGCCTCCTGGGATCCGACTTCGAAAAGGGCAAAGCCTTCCGCGTCGGCGCCCAGGTGGCCTGCCCGGACTGCGTCCGCAGCCTGCTCACCCACCTGCCCGATCCGGACGCCGAACTGGAGCGCCTCAAACAGCAGGCGGTCAGGAAAAGCTCCGGCGGCTCCTCGGGACGCATCCCGATCGTCCGCAGCCCGTCGCCGGAATCCTCCGCGAAACTCCGCGCCATCCCCCGCACGCCCGCCCCGGCGGCGCCCGCGCCCGCCAAATCCCGGGCCGCGCTCTGGATCGGCGCGGGCGTCGGGGCGCTCGTCGTGCTCATCCTCCTCATCGCCGCGCTTTCGGGAGGCTCCAAGCCGCCGCCCCCTCCGCCGGACCACGTTTCGGTCACCGGCCCCCCGGGCCCGAAACCGCCGGCGCCGGCTCCGCCCCCCGTCCCGGCCCCGGCGCCCGAGCCCCCGAAGTCGTTCGCCCAGGAGCTGGACGAGATCGACGCGCTGACGCTGCCGCTGATCCAGAAGGAGCAGCTCCGCGAAGCCGCCCTGATGCTCGACGCCGCCCGGAAGCGCCGCGAGAACCCGGAATGGATCCGCGCCCTCGACGGCAGGATCCAGAAGCTCGACGCCGCGGCGCGGCGCCTCGCCCAGCCGCTGATCGACCTGGCCGTCGCCGCCGCGAAGCGCAAGGATGCCGCCCAGGTGGAGCAGCTGCGCGGCCGCGTCGAGGCGCTCGGGGTCGCGACGGCCTCCGAGGATTTCGAAAAGGCCGTCGACGCCGCGGAACCGCCGGCGGTCCCCGGGACGCCCCCGAAGCCCAAGCCGAAACCCAAACCCGCCCCGCCGAAGCCGGCCCCGCCCAAACCCGCCACGCCCCTCGACACCTACCGCGCCGCCTGGGCGAAGGCCCTGGGCCCCGCCGCCTCGCGCGATTACGCCGCTTCGCTGCTGCAGGTCCGGCAGATCGCCGCGGCCCTGACGGATGCGGCGGCGAAGAAGGAGGCGGAGGAGGACCTCGCGGACCTCAAACTGGCCGCCGACGCCCTCGCCGAGGTCCCGAAACTCCTCCCCCGCTGGGCGAAGGGCTCGAAAGTGAAGCTGGAGTTCATCGGCGAAAGCGGCACGACCGAACTGCTGGAGGGCGCGATCCTGGACGCCGGCCCCCGGGGCGTCGCGCTGCAGGCCGAGGGCGGGGTCCTCGACGTCCCGGCGGGCGAGATCGGCGCCGGCAGCGTCGCCGCCCTGCTGGCCCTGCGCGGCGACAAGCGTCCGACGGACGCCCGCGCCGCCGCCCTGCTCGCCGCGCTCGACGGGCAGTCCGCGTCCTCCCTCCCCGACAAGTGGAAGAGCCTCCCGCGCACGCCCGACCCCGCCGAGGGCGAGATCCGGCGCCGCTTCTGGGCGGCGGAGGAGGACTTCGCCGCCATGAAGACCCGGGGCGCCGCCGGCGAGATCTACGCGGTCCTGCTGGCGAAGCCCTCCGCGTTCGCCCTGCGCAACAAGGCCTTCCTCGAGGACCGCCTCGCGGCGACCCGGGACTTCTTCTTCTTCTCCGAGGATCTGGCGGGCACGGGCACGTTCAGCCCCTCCTCGAGCTCGAAGATCGAATCCTTCTGGTACTCGACGGCGGACTCCGCCGCGGGCAAGGCCGCCGGCAACGCGCTCGAAGTCGAGGTCGGCGTCCAGGCCGGCGCGGCCTACAAGGCCTGGGTCTACGCGGGCGGCTGCTGCCAGGAGGTCTTCACGTTCTACCTCCAGGGCAGCGGGCTCAGCGGCCCCTCCGCGAAGAATCCGAGGGAGACCGTGACCGCCGAGCCCGGGGGCGAGGAGTGGATCGCGGTGAAGCCGCCCGCGGCTGGCCTGAAGAAGAAGCACTCCGACCACACCGGCCCCAAGGAGCCGGACCGCTGGGTCTGGGTCGAGCTGGGCCCGCTCAAGTTCGCCGCGCCGGGGCCGAAGAAGCTCCGCCTCCTCAGCGAGCAGAAGGGCTTCTCCGTCGCCTATCTCGCCGTCAGCGCGGTCCGCTCGGGCCAGCCGCGCGAGGGCGAGGTGAAGGAACTCCTGAAGAGCCGGCCTCCCGTCGACTTAAGCCCCACGGGCACGATCCTTCGAGAGATCTACCGCGGCATCGGAGGCGACGCCATCGGGGGCATGACCGGCAGCGCGAAGTTCAAGGAGGGCAAGCCGGACCTCTCCGGCCCCATCACCCACATCGACTCCTGGAGCATGGGCAACGACTACGGCTGCCGCATCCGCGGCTACGTCCATCCGCCCGCCTCCGGCGAGTACGTCTTCTGGATCGCCAGCGACGACCACTCGGAGCTCTGGCTCAGCACGGACGACACGCCGGCGAAGAAGCAGCGGCTCTGCGGGCTGAATCATGCGGTGGACCAGCGCAAGTGGGACGCCGACCCCGGCCAGCAGAAGTCCTCCCCCGTCACGCTCGTCGGCGGGAAACGCTACTACATCGAGGTGCTCCAGAAGCAGGGCGGCGGCAACGAACATGTCGCGGTGGGCTGGCAGCTCCCGGGCGGGGCCCTCGAGCGTCCGATCCCGCCCTCGAGACTCTCGCCCTACGGAGGGCTGCTCTCCCGCCGGACGCCCCGCCCCAGCTTCCGTCCCTCGTCGCCCGAGGGCCCGCTCGTCAAGAGCGCGCACATCGGGGGAACGGGCGGCTCCGATTTCTCGGACGCCCCCCAGCCGAGGATGTTCCTGAGGGGGTTCCGGTACAGCCTGACCGGACCGGGCAACCTCAACGCCCTGCAGCCGCTCTACACCGGGGCCTCCGGGGAGGGCGAGGGCGGGAAATTCGGGAAGGGCGGCCTGGGACTGGAGATCGTCGCGAAACCGGGCTACGCCGTGGGCGGCATGGTCGCCCGCGGCACGGACCGCCTCAACGCCTTCAAGCTCGTCTTCATGCGGATCTCCGGCGCACGCCTCGCGGCGCCGGACCGCTATGAAAGCGACTGGATCGGCCATCGCGGCGGAGGCGAGGAGCTCACCCTCGGCGGCGACGGCACGCCGGTGCTCGGCCTCTTCGGGAGCGCCGGCGACGAGATCGACGGCGCCGGGCTGCTGCTGCTGGGCAAATAGCTATTTCTTCAGCGACTCCAGGAAGCCCACCAGGTCCGCGAAGTCCTGCAGCGACAACCCCGTGTTCAGGCCCTCGGGCATCAGCGACAGCTCGCTCTCGGCGCGCTGCTCGACGTCCGCCTTGCGGACCGGCAGCTTCTTCCCCTCCGCGTCCATGAGCACGATCTCGTCCCCGGTCTCTCCCAGGAAACGCCCGGCCTTCACGTCGCCGGATTTCGTGAGGATCTTCGTCAGCTTGTAGCCGTCCAGGATCTTCGCCGACGGCGCGAGGATCGCCTCGATGAAGTGGTCCTTCCCGTACTTGCCGCCAACGCCCGTGAGGTCCGGCCCCACCTCGCCGCCCTGCCCCTCCAGCTTGTGGCACTTGATGCAGGCGATGCCCTTCAGGTCGGCGAAGAGCGCGCGGCCGCGCGCCGCGTCCCCCGCGTTCTTCCGCGCGAAGGCCGCGTAAACCTTCGGATCGAGCTTCTGCGGCTTCGCCTCGAAGAGGCGTCCCTGGCGCGCCGCGGGAACCGCGAGCGAGAACTGCCAGCCGCCGCCCGAGTTCGCGCACTTCACCAGGATCACGTTGCGGCCGGCCTTGAGCGTCCCGCGGAAATGGTAGGCGTCCCACTTCCAGCCGTGGTTGTTCAGGTCCTCGAAGAGCTTCTTTCCGTTGAGCCAGACGGTCAGCGTGTCGTCGCTGCCGGCCACGAACTCCACCTCGCGGTCGGACGCCGACTCCAGCGTCGTCGTCGCATAGACGGTCGCGTCGCTCTGGATCGTCATCTGCCTCCCGAGGTCCACCATGCCGTGCTCGCCCGAGACCTTCGCCGGCTTCCAGCGGACCGCCTTGCCCGCGGCGTCCTTGAACTCCGACTCCATCGCCGGCGCGTCCGCGGGAAACGGCTCGGGACAGGGGTTCGCGAACGATCCGAGGATCATCCACTCGCTGATGGCGGTCGGTTTGTTGTAGATGCGCTGCAGCTCGGTCACCACTTCGTTGGACAGCGACGCCGCCTCCATCTGCGCCTCGATCGCGGGCAGGGCGGCCGGACCGAGGACGGCGACCGCCTTGCGGCAGGACTCGCGGAGCGTCGCGTTGCGGCTTCCCAGCCCCTCAAGGAAGGCGTCGAGCGCGCGCAGGTCCGGGGTCGCCGCGAGCGCCGCGATGGCCTCGAAGCGGGTGGCCTTGTCCAGCGAGCTCTTGAGCAGCGCGGGGATCGCGGACTTCGAGGCGAGCCCGCCCAGGGCGCCGAGCGCCGCCTTGCGCACGTCGAGGCGCGCATCCTCCAGCGCCTTCATCAGGGCTTGCAGGGAGACCTCCCCGCCGATCTGGCCGAGCGCGTTCAGAGCGGCCAGCGCGACCTTCGCATCCGCGTGGGCGGCGTGTTTCGCCGCCGTGGGAGCGCCGGCCTTCAGACGGCCCAGCGCGCCGAGCGCCGGCAGCAGGATCTCAGAGGCGGTCGCGCCCTCCGCGAGCTCGGCCAGCATTTTGATCAAGGCCGGTCCGCCGATCGCCTCGGCGGCGTTCGCGGCTTCGACGAGCAGGGCGGGATCCTTGAACGCGGACGCCACCAGCTCCGCGGCGGCGGCGTCTTTGAGCGCGCCCAGCGCCTTGAGGATGCCCTTGCGGACCTCGACGTCGGACTCCTTCGCAAAGAGTTCGCGGAGCGACTTCGCCGTCTGAAGATCCTTCGTGACGAGCACGCTCTCGACGGCCGCCCGACGGATCGCGGCGTTCGCGTCGCCGAGCGCGGCCCGCAGCGCCTCGAGCACGAGCTTCGTGCCCGCGTACTCCACGACCTTCGCGGGCCGCGGCTGCGCCACCGGCTGCGTGCCCCACCACTGCCCCTTCCACGGCGCCGGACTGCGGTGCAGCTCGGCGAGCGCGGCGAGGGACTCCGGGGACTTCGGCGCCGCGATCAGCGCTTTGACCAAATTCTCATCGTAGGTTTCACGCAACGCAAAGAGCGTGCCCTCGCGGACTTCGGGCTTCGGACTTTCCAGACCCGCCACGATGAGACTCCACGAAGCGGGTTTCTCGCGTCCCAGGCGGTTGAGCGCCTTGAACGCGGCGTAGCGGACGAAGAGATCCTTTTCCTCCAGAAGATCGACCAGCCCTACGACGGCGCAGGCATCGCCGATCCGCCCCAGCGCGGTCGCCGCCTGGAATCGAACGCTCGCGTCGGCATCCTTGAGCAGCGGGAACACGCCCGCCGGAGCCAGCTTCCGCGTGCCCAGTTGCCGCGCCGCCTGGCGCCGCACCGAGGCATCGGCGTCCTTGAGCGCCGCGAGGCCGGTCTTCCCCAGCGCGTCCAGCGCCCAGAGGGCGTGGCGCTTCGCGGCCGCGTCCCCGGAGGCCAGCACCGCCTCGAGCTCCGGCACCGCCTTGCGGTCCGCCAGCCGGCGCTGCGCCGTCAACCGGACCTCGTGCGACGGATGCGAGAGCCCCTTCACCAGCTCCGCGTTCGACGCCTCGAAAGTCTTCGCCGTCGCCGCCGGGACGTACCACGCGGGCTTGGGCGCGGCGAGACTCGCCCCGCCCGTGTACGTCGCCTTGATGAGGCGCCCCGTCTGTTTGCCTTTCGCCACCCAGCCGCCGTAATTCCAGTCGCAGACGTAGAGCGACATCCCGTCCGGCGACACGGCCAGGCCGAGCGGGCGGAACTCCCCGCCGCTGACGCCCGTGAGGAACTTCTCCGTCTTGAGGATCTTCCAGGTGGCCCCCTCGCGCGCGATCTCGAGGCGCAGGACCTCCTTGCGCGCCCAGTCGGACAGGAAGAGATTGCCGCGGTAGTTGGCGGGCAGCGCGTCCTCGTTGTACGCGATCGATGCGCAGCCGGAGCCGCCCTTGAAATCGTCCATCATCCAGAGCGTGTAGGGGCGGCGCGGCTTGTAGTCCCAGGGATAGCCGTAGAAGCCGCCGTCCACCATGTGCGTCACGCGCGTCCACCAGCCGTGGCCGTCGTCGGTATTGTCGTACGTGAAGAGCTCGTCCTCGTGCGTCACCGCGACGTCGAGGTGGTTGCGCGTCCCGGTCGAGTAGACCTCGAGGTCCGTGCCGTCGGGGCGGATGCGGAAGATGCCGCCGCCGAAGATCTGCGCGGTTTTGCCGTCCTTGCCGACCGCGCCGTAGAGGCCCTTGTCGCCGACGCTGACGTAGAGGTAGCCGTCCATCGCGATGCGGCAGTTCGAGGGGATGTGGTCGTTGAAGCCGGGCGCAGGGTTCGGATTCGTGCACTCGATGAGGTCGACGCGGTCCTTCCCCACGCCGTGGTCGTCGGTGAAGACGCTGAAGCGCGGCGTGTGATGGACGTAGAGTTTGCCGTCGAGGTATTGCAGGCCGAAGACGGCGTAGAGGTTCTCGGCGAAGACGGTGACCTTCCCGTCCGGGTGGTAACAGAGGATGCGGTCGATGGGTTTGTTGACGGGGCCGTCCATGTCCATCGGATCCTCGCCGACGAAGAGGCGGCCGTCGGGGGCGAAGCAGAGCACGGACGGGAACTTGATGTCGGGGTATTTCGCGACGACCTCGACCTTCCAGCCCTCGGGCGCCTTGGGGGCGGGTTCCTGGGCGGACAGCGACAGCAGCGCGGCGGCGACGAGATGCATCATGAGCGCAGTATCCTCCGGGGAATGAATAGCCCGAACGGGGGCGCCTATTACAACGTCAGCGGCGGGCCGCGGGGGGCAGCTTGTGGGTGGAATCGCCGGGACGGGCGGAGGACTGCGGACGGCAGGCCAGCTCGGTGAAGAGGGCCTCGGCTTCGCGCCGGGAGCGGGGCGAGTGGATGAAGCGGCAGCCCAGGGCGCTGAGGTCGGGGCTCTGTCCCGGTCCGAGCCAGCGCAGCTCGGCGGGCAGGTCGACCGTGGCGAGGCGTCCGGGGACCTGCACCGTGATGACGAGCAGCGGCGGCGGCTCGTAGCCGCGGGCGCAGTCGATGCGGCAGCCGCCCGCGCTCAGATCCCGAAGCTGCGCCACGGTGCGCCCCCGCTCGCTCAAGACCTCGCAGGCCAGCGAGGTCTTCGCGCGCGGCTCGCGCGGGATCACCCCTTCCCGATCCATATACTATTGGAAGCACAAAACGCCGAAACGGTTCGTAAAATCAGGGTTTGCGCCAGAAATTAGCCGTCCTCGGCGCCCTCCTCCTCTCCGGCTGCGCCGGCATCCCCGCGGCGGACTGGCCGCGGACGCAGCTGGTCCCCCAGCCCGACGACCAGATCTCGTTCCGGACCGACGGCCGCGAGGTCCTTCGCTACCACTACGGGGGCCGCGCGCCCAAGCCGTATTTCTACCCCGTCATCGGCCCCGCCGGCGCGCCGCTCACGCGGCTCACGCATCCCCACGATCCGTTCACGCACCGGCACCACCTCAGCCTCTGGATCGGACACCAGAACGTGAACGGGCAGAACTTCTGGGAGCAGGGGCGCATCGTGCACGAGCGCATCGTCAAGCTGGAGGACGGCGAGCAGGGCCGGATGCGGGTGCGCGCCCGCTGGCTCGACGCCGACCAGAAGCCGCTGCTGCTCGACGAACGTCTCTGGACGCTCATTCCCGGGGGCCCGGGCGAATACGCGCTCGACCTCGAGCTCACGCTCACGCCGGCCTCCGCGCCCGTCACGTTCGGCAGGAGCCACTTCGGCCTGCTCGCTCTGCGGGTCGCGAAGATGATGGGCACGAACGACGGCGGCGGGACGATCACCAGCAGCGAGCGGCGGATCAACGAGGCGCAGCTCATGCCGCACCGCCGGGCGAAGTGGTGCGACTACTCCGGCCGCAGCACCCCCTCGACCGTCGAGGGCATCACGCTGATGGATCATCCCGACAACGCCAACCATCCGACATACTTCCACGTGCGCGGGGACGGCTGGATGGGCAGCTCGTTCAGCGAGGAGGCGGACGTCGTCGTGACGAAGGAGGCGCCCCTGCGCCTCAAGTACCGCTTCCACATCCACCGCGGCCCGGCGGACCCGGACGAGATCGACGCCGCGTGGGAGCGCTGGGCGCGCCCGAAATAACAACGATTCTGCGGAACCCTTCCGCCGCTTCCGGGTTCACAGGTCTGTTGCGAAAGGAACCCTCATGATGCTGACCGCCTGTGTCCTCGCGCTGGCGCTGCAGGAAGCGCCTGCGGATCTGGCCTCCCGCCTCTCCCTCCGCGGCAAGCTGCTGTTCTCGGAGGATTTCGGCGGCGCCGAGGTCCCCGCGGACTGGAAGAAGTCGAAGGGCGAGTGGACAATCGCCGACGGCGCCCTGCGCGGCAAGGAGCTGGCCGCGGACAAACATGCCGCCGTGATCAAACACCCGCTGCCGGCGAAGGACTTCCTCCTGCAGTTCTCGTTCAAGCTCGACGGCGCCAAACAGGCGACGTGCAGCTTCGACGGCAAGGGTCACATCTGCCGGGTGATCCTCACGCCCCAGGGCTTCACGCTCCGGCGCGACGTGCCCAAGAACGGCGATGAAAAGCCGCAGACGCTCGCCAAGGGCGCGGTCGAGCTGAAGGCCGGGGAATGGCACCGCCTGCTGATCGAGATCCGCGGACGCGAGTTCCTCGCCCAGGTGGACGACAAGGTCGTCGCCTTCGGGGAGCACGACGGCGTGGCGTTGGACAAGTCCACGTTCGGCTTCCCCGTCTCGGGAGAGTCGTTCGCGGTGGACTCGGTCCGCCTCTGGGAATCGCTGCCCAATCCGAACTGGCCGGCCGAGAAGGCGAAGCTCGCCGGCAAGCCCTGAGGCCCCCGGCTCGGATCAAGCATCTGTTCCTCCAGGAAGTCGACACCGAGGCGATGCAGAAGATCGCCGGCCTCTTGATTTGAATGGTAGCATTTTGCTACCCTCCAGACATGAGCCAGCCGGTCAAGATCTCGGATGCCCTGATCCTGGATGCGCGGCAGACGGGCGGCCTCCTGAAGCGTTCGATCGCGGGCCAGATCGAATTCTGGGCCACCCTGGGCCGGGCGCTGGAGCCCCTCCTGGCGGGCACCCAGGTCCTGGCGCTGCAGGAATCCGGCCGGGCCAGGCCCCTGTCCGAATGCCTCCGCTCCGTCGACTCGCCCGAAGGCCGGCGCCGGGTCGCCGACTACCTGAAGGAGCGTCCCTACCCGCACTACGAGCCTGCGCCCGGAAAACCGGGCTGGCTGGTCCGCATCGACGCGGACGGCCGCCGCCGCACGGGCCGTTTCGTCGGACGGACCTTCAAGAGCGCCCGTTGAACAAAAGCGGGATCTTCGACCAACGGCCCCTCATCGTGGCCGTGGCGGGCCCTAATGGGGCGGGCAAGACCACGTTCTACCATGCACACCTTCAGGCTGCAGGCCTCCGCTTCGTGAATGCCGACGTCCTGGCCCATGAGCTGGATCTCGAGGCCTACGCCGCGGCGGACGCCGCCGAGGCCGTCCGCCGGATCCTGCTGGCACAACGGGAGAGTTTCGTCTTCGAGACTGTCTTCTCAGACCCTGCGGGGGCCAAGGTGGGCTTCCTGAAGGAAGCGGCCGCAGCGGGGTACACCGTGGTGCTTTGCTTCATCGCGCTGGAGACATGGCGTTTATCGGAGGAGCGCGTCGCGATGCGGGTCTCCCAGGGAGGACACGACGTGCCCGACGAAAAATTGAGGGCTCGCTTCCCGCGAAGCCTGGCCAACCTGAAGCGCGCCCTCCGGGAATTGCCCCATGTCCTGGTCTTCGACAATAGCGATATGCGGCATCCGTTCCATCAGGTGGCGGCCTTCGAAGCGGGGATGCTCGTGACGCGCCCGGAGCTCCAGCCTGCCTGGCTGCGCCGGCTTCTAAGATGACCTGAGGGCAGAGGCCTTTCGTCCCGCGGCACTGCGCCAGCACAGAGCCACCACGACGGAAAGCCCGAAGGGAATGAGCGCGCCGAGCATCATGATCACCATAGGGTGAAGAGCCGTGTCGTTCCAGCGCGCAAGTTCCCGCCCGTCCCGGATGAGACGGGCCTGGAAACACCGGATTACCGTCACCCCCAAGATGATCATGCTCTCGTAGTATTCGATTCGGTCGCCGGGCGAGGCGAGATTTTGAAAGGGTGGATTCACTTTGATCGGCGGCATCGATGCCATGGCGAAACCCATGCCAATAGAACCGTCTGGCCCTCGGCTTAAGGTTTCTTCAATGCCCTTATGAGATTGCCCGGTGAGGGCGAAAAACGATGCTGCAAGCAGACTAAGCAGGAATCCGACACCAAGCAGGCGGAGCATGCTCGTCCATCATAGGCGAGAAGTCCGCTGGGGAAAGGCGCTTTCAGCGCGATCTCAGCCCCCCACCCGGTGGATCGTCGCGGAAAGCTCGCCCTTCACCGGGGCGCCGGCGGCGGAGCGCAGGTTGTAGCGCATGCGCAGCTGCATCACCGGCCGCAGCGAGGGAAGCTTCAGCGTCACCGTGAGCCCGTCCTCTGAAAGCGCGGCGGCCGCGAGCTCCAGCTCGTCGTGGCCCTCCACCCCGGACTGCAACACCGAGTACTCCTTCGAGCCGTAGGCCGCCGCATAAACGTAGTTCCACATCTCGGCCGCCCAGCGGTCCGTGCTCTCCGCCGTCTCGCGCTCGAGCGGCGCCGAGAACGTCAGCTTCAGCGCCCCCGGCAGCGTCTTCATCGCCACGGGCAGCACGACGGGCGCCCCCGTGTAGCGCACCCGCTGCAGACAGCCGTCCCGCACCGCGTTCGTCACCCAGCCCTTCGTGCCCACGACGTAGAGCTGGCCGTCGGCGGGCGAGAAGCGGCCGCGCACGGCGCCGGACGCGAAGCTCAGCCGGAACGGGACCACGCCGCCCTGCCAGAGCCCGCCCACCTGCTCCCGCAGCACCAGCATCATCGAACTCTGCCCGAACGAGAAACTCAGCAGCTGGCCATTCAAAGGACCCCAGCGTTCGCTCTCGACCCAGGCCTGGCCGCCCGTCGAGTTGTCCACGCCGCGGGGGATCCAGCAGAGCGGCACGTCGTAGCCCAGCGGACGCTCCGGGGCGGGACGCGGTCCGCCGTAGCCGTACCAGCCGCCTTCCCGCGCGATCGTGATCGAGGAGGCCGGCGTCCATTCCCCCTCCTGCGGCGACACCGTCAGCGTGCCGTCCGCTGAACGGGACAGCGCGATCGGATTGCGCCAGCCCGACGCAATCGTGCGATGCCGCGCGCCGTCGCGGGACACCTGATGCAGCCCCTTCGGATCCACGTAGTAGAAGTTGCCCTCCGCGTCGCTCTCCAGGCCGGCCGCATAATCGTGCCCGCCCAGCGACGTCATCCCCAGCGGCGCCAGGCTTTCATAGACGTCCGCCTCGCCGTCGCCGTTCAGGTCCCGCAGCCTCGTGATCCGGTCGCGGCCGAGCACATGGACGAGACCGTCGACGATCCGCAAGCCCAGCGGCTGGAAGAGGCCCGTCGCCATCCGCTTCCAACGGACTGCCGCCAGCGTCGCGTCGATCCCGCTCACGCGCCAGACGTCGCCGTGCACCGTGCAGACCGCGGCGTCCCCGTTCTCGAAGAAGTCCAGGCCCGTGAGGAAGAGCAGCGCCTTCCAAGGATTTACGAACGGGACCGGGACGGTGTCGAGGACGTAGGGACCCGGCTCGCGGCCCAGCTGTCCCTTGAGCGGCGGCTGGGCCTCCCAGCGTCCCGGCGCGCCCTTCGTGAGCAACTCGGGATCTTCGGGCTCGGACTTCGTCGGGCCGACCTTGATGAGGACGGCGCTCTCTCCCGCCGGGATGTCCAGATAGAGCCGCGATCCGTCGCGACGCAACGATGCGGGACCGCTGACGGCCGCGTCCAGCGGGCCCTCGACCAAGGCCAGCGTCAGCGCCTTCGGGCGAGGCCCGAACTTCCAGGTCCTCGATTGCAGCTCCGGCAATTCCAACACCGGCGTGCCGCCGACCTCGTACGTGAGCACCACGCGGGAGCCGTGCAGGAACAGCCCCTTGTAGGTTCCCGCCTCGTTCCAAAGAGGGCCCGCGGGGGCGGACTGCCGCACGTCGCCCCCGATGCGGGGCATCTCGATCAGACCGTAGCGCGTGGGACTGAACGCGAGGAAGGCGCCGCTCCACGAGGCCCGGACCCCGAGCGCGTCGGCATCAAAACAGACCCCGCCGTCGGGGAGGCGGATCGAGATCGCACGCGGAACCGCGCCGCCGGGCGTCTTGAGCGACGAGGACATGAACGGCCCCGTGTCCATCTGGCTCCACCGCGCGTCCGCCCAGTCCTTCTCACCCTTCATGCCCCAATGGCCGCCCTTGCCCCCGTCCATGCCGGGATCAGACGGCAGCACCTGGGACTTCTTCTCCGAGGGCTTGGGCTTCCACGCGCCGGGACGCTGAAGAACTTGCTCGGGAAGCGCGGGGGGATCAAACTCGAGCGGACCGCGGCGCGCCGCCCAGACGGAACCGCGGCGGATCAGATCGCCCGCCTTGCGGATCGACTCCGCCGAATGACCGAGCAGCGTCTGGAAGGCCCGGGCCGTCCCGATCTCGTAGGCCCAGGCGAGAGGCTCGTCCTTGCCCGTGATCTTCGAGCGCGCAAACGCCAGCGGCTCGATCGGCAGCTCTCCGCCCTGCTTCACATAAAGCTCATCGACGGTGTCGAAGGCTTTCAATCCCTCGATGATCTCGTGCTTCAGGGGCGGGATCTCGACTCGGAAGGTCCCGAACGCGTCGTGGGTGCTGTCCGGATGCATCCAGGCCCGGCGCACGAGCCGCGCGCGGTACTCCTCCCACTCCGAATCCTTCGCGGGCAGGGTCTTGTTCCACGCTCCGTTGGCGAAGTGGATCACCGAGAGTCCCCCGCCCCGCGCGAGGAACTTGAGCAGCCCCGCCTTCGCAGGCTCGCTCAGTCCGGGCTGGTCCCAGTTGTTGTAGTTGAGCACGAGCAGATCGACGTTTTCGAGACGCGTCGCGAGTTCCGCGGGATCCTCGCAGACATCCACCCGGAGCCGCGGGTCGCGCTCGAGGACGCCGAGCAGCGCCGGCGTCGTCGTCTTCCAGTCGTGGGCCGGATGATTGTGGCCGGTGAGGATCAGGGTCCTCACGAGCGGCTCGAGCGTGGGGCCCACGCCCTCCGCGGGAACCTCGAGCTTCGCGGTCCACGCAATCGCGTTGAGGATGAGGCGGCGGTAGTCCTCGTTCCACCAGTTGGCGTAGAAATGCCCGCCCGTGAATCCGAAGCCGCGGCCGCCGTCGGCGCGCTCGACGGCCCAGCCGACGGAGTTCGCCCGGACGTCCCCCGCCTCCTGCAGCAGCACGTGCGTGAGCCGGGAATCCTCCTCGCGGAAGCGGATACGGGAGTAGAACTCCTCCTTGAGCTTGAACGGCTTCACGCCGCGCGCGACGGGATGTCCGGGCGCGCCGATCGCCGTCATCCACTCCTTGGTCTGGATGCGCGAGTACCACTTGTTCGCGCCGGGGCCCGTCTCGTAGTCGAAATAGCCGCCCGCCCATTCGGTGATCGCGTCGTGGTGTTTCGCCGGATGGAAGGTGCTCCAATGGAAGAAGATGACGCCGCAGCCGCGCTTCATCTGCCGGCCGAGGACGGCCAGGCGTTCGCCGACGTAGAGCGGGTGGTCCTCGAGGCGGCGGTCGCAACCCCCCGAGGTCATGAAGATCGTGTCGGCGTCGTCGAGCGTCGCGGGATCGGCCGGCCAGCCGTTGAAGTGCGTCTCAATGTTTACCTGCTTGAACAGTGGCGACTGCGCGAGACAGTGGCGCAGGAGCAGGATGTTGCGTTCGTATTCGTGGGTGTCGCGCGGGTGGGTGTCCAGCGGGCCGGCGAGCAGGACGACCTTCTTCGGCCGTTCCTGGACCGGGACCGCCAGCAGCAGCGCCAGCAGCAAGCCGTTCATACGATCTCCGGATAGAGCTTTTCGAGGACGGCGTCGAGGCGGTTCTGGATGTGGCGCGCCATGGCCTGGCAGGCGATGGCGGGATTGCGTCCTTGAAGGGCCTTGAGTACCGCGAGGTGTTCCTTCAGGGCCGCGAGCAGGGTCTTGGCGTCCGCGGTCATGCGGCAGAAGGCGCGGACCAGGAGCCGGTACTTCGCGATCTCCTCGCGGAGCCGCCGGTTGCCGCCCGCCGAGGCCAGGGCGTCGTGGAATTCGACGTCGAAATCCAGGGTCTTCCGGATCCAGGAGGCCGACTCCGACGCGTCGCCGATGAGCTGTTCCGCGCCCCGCAGGAGCTCCGCCAGCACTTTGGGGTCGAGGTGTTCGGCGGCGCGTTCGACGGCCGCGGTTTCGAGGAGCAGGCGCATCTCGTAGATCTCGACGAGGTCCTCTTTGCCGAAGCGGGCGACCCGGGGTTTGAGTCCGGCGCGATGTTCGACGAGCCCTTCGCGGGCCAGTTGCGTGACGGCGAGATGGACGGGCGTCCGGCTGACGCCGAGGCTGCGGGCGAGTTCGACTTCGCTCACGACGGTGCCGCTGGGCAGGGCGCCGGAGAGGACCCGGTCGAGGATGGCCTCATAGGCGGACTGGACCAGAAACGTCCGGGACAGGCGTCTTGTTTCAGGCGGCATCCGGCCTTCTCCTAGGGGAAACCCGAATTCTAATGCACTCCGCGTGCTGTATGCAGAATACTGAATGGAGATGTAGAGTCAAGGATGATTCGAGGGAGGCGGCCGGATCCGCTATCATGGAGGGATGAGCCTGATCCTCCTCCTGGCCGCGCTCCAGGCCCCCTCCCCGGAGCCCGGCTCGCTGCAGGTCTCGTCCGCCACGTTCAGCGTCAGCGCGGCGGGCGGTTCCGTCACGATCCCGGTGACGCGCACCGTGGGCTCCTCCGGCGCGGTGGGCTGCAGCTACGAGACCGTCAACGGCACCGCGATCGCGGGCACGGACTACGTCGCGAAGACCGGCACGCTGTCCTGGGCGAATGCGGAAACCGCCAACAAGAACATTTCGATCACGATCCTCAACAACACGCTCGTGAACAAGGTCTTCATGGTCCGCCTCCACAGTCCGACCGGCGGCGCCTGGCTGGGCCTGCCTCCTTCCACCACGAATCACGAGGGGCGGACGCTCGGCAGCCTGCCGGCGATCGGCGGACCCCTCCTCTGGAACACGACCCAGGCGGATGCCGTGATGAGCGCCCTCCAGCTGATGCCGGCCAACAACCCCTGGAACGAGGACATCTCCCAGCGCCCCGTCGACCCCAACAGCGACCTGATGATCACGTTCCTCGGGTCCAGCACCCGTCTCGCCCTCAACCGGGACATGAACTTCGTCATCGTGCCGGCGGCCCAGGCGACCAAGGTCGTCCCGCTGGATCCGGATTACGTGGACGAGTCGGATCCGGGACCCTATCCGATCCCCGACGGAACGCCCATCGAGGGCTGGGATATCGACGACACGCGCAGCCTGGCCAACAGCCAGCTCAACAATCCCGTCATCCTCGGCGACCGCCACGGCAGCCTGCTCGACGCCGTCAACGGGAAGATCTTCGAGTTCTGGGAGCTGAGGCGCGACGGGTCCTTCAACTGGTCGGCGACCAACGAAGCCACGTTCAACTTCAGAACCAACACGCTGCGGCCCGACACCTACACCTCGGCCGACGCCGCGGGCCTGCCGATCCTCCCTTCGATCCCCCGCTACGACGAATGCGCCCGCGGCATGGTCGAACACGCCCTGCGCGTGACGTTCAGCAGCACGCGCGGCTCCTACGTCTATCCCGCGACGCATAAGACGTCATCGCACACAGAGGCCTTTCGTCCGCGCATGGGGGAGCGCTTCCGGCTGAAGAACTCGACGCGCGTGAACAACCTGATCGCCGCCATGAGCCCGCACCCGAAGGCCATCGCCCTCGCGCTCAAGAAATACGGCATGTTCGTCGCCGACAACGGCGGCAACTGGAGGATGTCGGCGGGATCGGACGGCCGCCTGGCCGATCTGGACGAACTCACGGACTTCATCGGCGACGATTTCGAGGTCATCGTCCCCACGGGACCGAACGAGGGCCCGAGGGCGTACTCGAGCACCGTGGTCACGGTGACCGCCCCCGGCGGCGGCGGGGGCGACACGACCGCTCCTGCGATCTCCATCCTCACGCCCACGACCCTGCCCACGTTCTCGACCTCCGCCACGCCCTTCGCCCTGACGGGGTCGGCGTCGGACAACGTCGCGGTGACGCAAGTCAGCTGGGTGACGGACCGCGGCCAGGCCGGCCTGGCGGGCGGGACGCTCACGGCCTGGACGGCGAGCATCCCCCTGCAGACGGGCCAGAACGCGGTCACGGTCACGGCGCAGGACGCCGCCGGCAACAGCAGCGCCGCCGTGCTCACGGTGGACTACACGCCGCCTCCCCCGGCCGCGGGCGGAGGAGGAGGAGGCGGGGGCGGCGGCTGCGGGCTGCTCGGAATCGAATTCGCCCTTCTGTTTCTGCTCCGTCGCCGGTGTATTAAGACGTAGCCGTTGAGGAGTATCGCCATGCGCATCTTCGCCGCGATCCTGGCCCTGGGGCTTTCATCGTGCATTCTGGACACCCCGCCCGGCGACTGGCGTCCCGACGAAGGGCCCATCGCGGGCATCACGCCGCGACAGGACGGCCCCGCCGAGGTCGTGAAGGTCCTCGGGAAGCCTCAGTTCAAGGCCAACGGCTGGTGGCGCAAGTCCTTCCACTACGACGAGGAATGCCCGGTGTGGTACTACCGCGGCGTCGGCCGGGTCGTCTTCAACTTCAACAGCACGAGGGTGCTCGCCACCGAGGCCGACCGCACCGAGGAAGCCCGGCCGAATTAATCCCTCATGCACCGCTCCGCCCTGCTCCTCGGTCTCCTTGCTGCCGCCCCGGTCCTGCAGGCCCAGGAGGACTGGTCGCACTGGCGCGGCCCGCAGGCGACGGGGAGCGTCGAGACGGGATCCTATCCCTCCAAATGGGAGGCGCCCTCCTGGAAGATCAAGCTGCCGGGGAAAGGCGGCTCGACACCCCTCCTTTTGAAAGACCGCATCTACCTGAGCTCCTCCTCCGAGGGGCAGGATGCCGCGCTCGCCTTCGACCTCTCGGGCAACCCCCTCTGGGAGACGCGGCTCGGGGCGCAGAGCGCGGCGAAACACAAGACGCTCGGCTCCAGCTGCAACGCGTCGCCCGCCACGGACGGACGCAGCCTCTTCGTCTACTTCCGCAGCGGACGGCTGGCGGCGCTGGATCTCGACGGCGGCCTGCGCTGGCAGCTCAACATCATCGAGCAGTTCGGCCCGGAAAAACTCTTCTGGGACCAGGGCAGCTCGCCGGTCGTCACGGACGCCCACGTCATCCTCGCGCGGATGCACAACGGCGAATCCTGGGTCGCCGCCTTCGACAAGGCGGACGGCGCGTTGCGCTGGAAGCAGCCGCGCACGTTCAAGGTGCCGGTCGAGAACGACAACGGCTACACGACGCCGCTGGTCTTCTCGCACGAGGGCCGCCCGGCCCTGCTGCTCTGGGGCGCGGACCTGCTCAGCGCGCACGATGCCGCCGACGGGAAGCTCCTCTGGTCCTGCGGCGGCTTCAACCCCGACGGGACCGGTTACTGGCCCGCCATCTCCACCCCGGTGATCGCGGGCGACACGGTCGTCGTCCCGGTCGGCCGCGACGACCGCCCCGGCCAGGCCCGCGTGCACGGCATCCGGCTCGGGGGCGCGGGGGACGTGACCGCGACCCATCGCCTCTGGAAACGCGAGGATGTCGGCGTCTTCGTCCCCACGCCGGCCGCGTACAAGGGCCGCGTCTATCTCCTGCGGCACCGCGGAGAAGTCGTCTGCCTCGACCCCGCGGACGGAAAGACGCTGTGGCAGGAGGCGCTGCCCCGGGGTGCGGGAAGCTACTACGCCTCCCCGCTCATCGCAGGCGGCATCCTCTACGCGGCGCGGGAGGACGGCACGGTCTTCGCCGCGCGGATCGAGGACAAGTTCCAGCTGCTCGGGGAGACCCGCCTGGGCGAGCGGATCGTCGCCTCGCCCGCCGCCGCCCGGAACCGTCTGCTGCTCCGGAGCGACGCGCACCTCTACTGCTTCCGGGGGGACTGAAGCCGCTACTTCGTGACCTTGACCTCGTTCGAGGGGCCGCTCTCGCCGCCCGTGTTGAGCGCCGTCACCACATAGTGGTACGTGGAGCCGGGCTCCGCCTGGCCGTCGACGAAACTCGTGGAGGTCAGCAGCGAGGCCAGCGGCGCGAAACCGCTCCCCGAGGTCTTCGAGCGCTTCACGGCGTACCAGGTCACGGTCCCGTTGGGGGGCGGCGTGGGCGACGCCGTCCACACGAGCGCGCCGTTCGCCACCTGCAGCCCGGCGGGGGCCGCCGGAGCCCCAAAGCCGGCCGCGAGATACACGATCTCGCCCATCGACAGGCTGCGGTCGTAGAGCCGGACGTCGTCGATCTGGCCGGCGAAAAACCCGTGATAGCCGGCATGCCCGAACGTCACGGGATCGGGCGCGATCCCGGGCGGGCCGTTCCGCTGGGCGCTGCCCGCCGGCTTTCCGTCGACGTACAGTGCCGCGAAGTTCACGGACACCGTGCAGAGGATGTGGTGCCAGGTGTTGATCGTCGGCATGGGCCCGCTGTCGAGTTCGAGAATCGACGCGCCGCCCTGGCTGAAGCACTGGAACTTGAGCTGGCCGCCCTCGCCGGGATACTCCCAGAGGCCGAAGTTCCGCTGCGCCCCGTTCCCCTTGCCCACGATGCGGACCCAGTCGGCGTTGTGCGCGGTCTTGCGCTTCCAGAATGAGAGCGTGAAATCCGCCGGCATCTGCAGCAGCGGGGCGTCGGGGACGGAGACCACCCCGGTCTTCCCGTCGAGCGCGAAGCTGCCGGTGTTGGGGAACTTCGTCGCCGGGACCTCGGTCGACACGCCGGCGCCCGCCGCGTACGTCCCCTTGAAGCCGTTGCCCGAGGCGTCGGCCGCGGCGGCGGGCGTCGAGCCGTCGTCCCCCGTCCAGTGACCCACCGGCCCGACCGGCCCCTGCGCGCGGGGAGGACGGGTGTCCTGGGCCAGGCCGTCCGCGCACATCAGCGCGAGCGCCCCGAAGAAGGCCGCCCGCGGGAGTTTCATCATCTGCATCCCCTGTTCATTACCCGATGCGCCTGCCGTCGGTCGAGCGAAAACATTCCGGCGCCCGTAACGGCGGAGCCGGACGGGGTACGCAGTCCACCGGCGCTCCGCGACGAAGTCCGACGTTGTCTGTGACGTTCGGCCCGGGTCCGGATATTCTAAGGTGTCCACATGAAACTGCCCGCGGCGCTGCCCCTCATGGCCCTGGCCGTCCTCCCCGCCTACATCGAGGCCCCGTCGTCGCTGGCGATCCTGGTGAAGGAGTCCCCGGTCGTGGTCACCGGGACGGTGGACGCGGTCAGCCTCGAGAAGAAGATCGTCATCCTCAAGGTCGCCAAGGCGGTGAAGAGCAAGACCGCCTACGAGCGCATCCGCATCGACTTGAGCACCGCCAAGGACTGGCACCCCGACGCCGCGCTCCGGCACGCCGTCGCCGGCACCCCGGTGACGGTGTTCTACACGCTCGTCGAGAACACGGATCGCGCCGCCTTCGCGATGGTCTACCTCAACCGGCTCTTCCTGAAAGTCCAGGCGGGCGAGGCCGCCTGGAATCTCCTCAACCTCGAAGTCGGCATGAACAAGGTCTTCCTCGGAACGCCGGGGGAGCTCGCCGAACTGGTGGGGAAGATCGTCTCCGGCCGGGCGAAGGCGCCGGCGCCCACTGCGTTCGGCCCCTGGACCCGCGAGCGGATCGAGGCGCTCCCGCCCCCGCCCAAGGAGGGCGGGACCTGGCCCGCCTTCGATCCCGCGGCGGTCTTCGAGGCGCCGAAGTGAACTCTTTGCGTAACGCCGGAGCGATCCGGATCACGGATTCCACTGTGGCGAAGTCACGAGTGCCGCCTCTCGCGCGATAGGGAGAGGAAGCGGAGGTACCTGATGCTGATGACCATGCTTTCGATCGCGGTCCTGGCCGCCGGGCAGGCCGCCGACCCGCTCAAGGCCGCCTGCGACCAGGCCGCCGCCCACCTCGCGGCCGCGAAACCCAAGGAGGCGCTCGCCGTCCTGGAACCGCTCGCCCGGGATGCCGCGGCGGGGGGCAGCCCCGAGCGTTTCCGCTTCTTCTACTATCTGGGCTGCGCCGCCTTCGCCGCCGAGAACGACCTCGTCGCCGGCCGCGCCCTGGCCCGCCTGGCGCCCTTCGAGCAGCCGCTCTACGCCGCCCACGCGCGCTATCTGCTCGGCCGGCTCCATCACCGCGCCGGCGAGTTCACCGAGGCGGGGGCCAACTACGACGCGGTCGCCCCGGCGTTCGAGAAGATGCCGGCCGACAAGAAAACTCCGGTGCCGGACTTCGTCGCCGACGCGGTCTACCATTCCGGCACCCTCCTCTTCGAACTGAAGCAGTTCGAGGCCGCGCTGGCCCGCTTCCTCCAGATCGTGCAGAAGGAGAAGCGCGCCGGCCTCGTCGAGGAGGCGCGGCTCCGCGCCGGCCTCTGCCAGGTCCGCCTCCGGCAGAATGCCGAGGCCGTCAAGACCCTGCAGCCCCTGCTCGCCCACGCCCGGCTCGCCCGGACCGCGCGCTGGGGCACGGCCCAGGCCATTCTGAAAACCGACGGCTCCAAACCCGCCGACGTGCTGGAGCACCTGGCCAAGGCGGTCGAGGCGCCGGAGTCGCCCTCGGCCCCCGCGACGGCCGAGATCCAGCTCGCCCTCGGCGACGCCCTCGGGCGCGCGGGCAAGCCCGCGGAGGCGGCGGCGATCTACCAGACTTTGGCGGCGGGCCCGCATGCGGAGGAGGCGCTCGCCCGGCTCGCCGCCGCGCAGGCCGCCGCCGGGAAGGTCCCTGAAGCCGAGGCGACGGCGGGCCTCTTCGCGAAGCAGTTCCCGTCGAGCCCCTTCGGCGCCGGCGTCCAGCTCAGCCTCGCCGACGCCGCGGCCGCCGCCGGCGGGAAGAACCCCGCCGCGCTCGCGGACGCCGTCAAGCGCTACGAGCAGATCACGGGCGACGCCGCCGTCGGCCTGATCGCGCGCTTCCGCATGGCCTCCGCCCTCTTCCGACTGAACCGCCTGCCCGAGGCGCTGCAGCAGGTCCGCGCGATCCCCGACTCCGACCGGGTCGGCGAACTCGCCGGGGCCGCGCTGATCCACGCGGAATGCCTGCTCCGGACGCTGCCGCCCGCCGAGGACGCGGTCGAGGCGCTCCAGGCGGCCGCCCTGCTGAAGGATCTGCAGGAGGCCGTGAGCCAGCTGCAGAAGGCCGCGTCGGCCGCGCCGTCGCCCGAAATGACGCTGAAGGTGGCGGGGGCGCTGCGCCAGACGGCCGCGCTGCTCGCCGAGCCCGCCGAGCGGACGGCCGCGGCGAACCAGGCGCGCGAGCTCTACGAGGCGTTCCGGGCGCAGCATGCGAACCATGCGCTGCGGCCGGTGGCGGAGTACGAACGCGCGAACTGCTTCGCCCTCGCGGGCGACCCGAACCAGGCGATCCAGAAGCTGGAGCGCTTCAAGGCCGACCCGCTGGGGAACTCCCCGGTCGCGCCGCTCGCGCTGCTGCGGCAGGCCCAGCTCTACCGCGCCGCGAACAACCCCGGCCAGGCGGCCGCGGTCCTCACCGACTGCCGCACGAAGCACGAGGCCGCGCTGCTCAAGGACGCGGCCCGCGCGGGCTGGGTCCCGCTGCTCCGCTGGCACCACGCGGCCGCTTTGAAAGCGGCGAACCAGGCCGCCCAGGCGGTCCCCATCCTCGAAAGTCTCGTGAAGGATTTCGGCGGCAGCGAATGGGCGGAGCCCGCGCGCCGCCTGCTGAAGGAGGCGAAGCCATGATCCGTCCAAGACCGGCCGCCCTGCTCGGGCTCCTGGCCCTCCTCTGGGCCGCGATGCCCGCCGCCGCGTACATCGAGGTCCCGTACTCGCTCGGCCGCCTCGTCGCCGAGTCCACCAACATCCTCATCATCCAGGTCGACAAGGTGGACAAGGAGAACAACCGGATCCTCTACAAGAAGGTCCGGGACATGAAGGGCACGCACCCCTCCGAGATCCTCCGCCACAACATCGCCAAGGCGGGCTTCCATCCCCGCGAGTGGCAGAACGTCATGGCCTGGGCCGAGCCCGGCAAGCTCGCCCTCTTCATGTACAACGGCAACGCCAGCGAGACCTGCATCGACATGTACTGGTACCAGTCCTACGGCGGCGGGCCGGACTGGGGCATGAGCCACGCCGAGCCCTACCTGCTCCGCAGCTTCGCCGGCCGCCCCGAGAAGCTCGTCATGGCCGTCGAGGAGATCATGGCCGGCAAGGAGGTCATCGTCCCCGCGATGATGGACGGCGACAAGAACGCCATCCAGCTCCGCACCGCCAAGGTCCAGCGCCTGCGCGCCAGCCTCAAGCTCAACGACTACAACGCCCCGCGCGATTTCATCGGCTGGGGCAGCGAGGACTTCCGCCGCATCTCCCACATGCCCGGATTCAGCCATACCGCCGCGCTCACCCGCGTCGACCCCGATGCGCGCGGCATGGCCACCGCGGATTTCGACGGCGACGGCGACACGGACATCTGCCTCTTCGGCGAGACCAAGGTCGTCCTGGTCCAGCCCGACGGCGGCGCGCTCAACGAGGTGGCGCTGCCCGTGAAGGGCGGCGCCCGTTCCGCCTCCTGGGCCGACTACAACGGCGACGGCAAGCCCGACCTGCTGCTGGGCACGCCGTCGGGACCCGTGCTGCTCACGAACCTCGGGACCTCGTTCAAGGACGACTCGGCGCGGCTCCCGCGCGAGCCGTACTACAACGTCACGGCGGCGGCCTGGGCCGACGTCGACGCCGACGGCAGGCCCGACATCGTCCTCGCCAACGGCTTCCTGGGACTCCGCGCCTACAAGAATCCCGCGACGGCCGCCGCCAAGGCGCCCGCCGCGCCCCGCCTCGGCCCCTGGAGCCTCATCGGCAGCTTCGAGAACGCCGGGGGCCAGGGCTTCGAGAAGGCCTACCCTCCCGAGACGGAGATCAAGCTCGACGCCAAGTATCCGGGCAAGGGCAACCAGCCGGTGGCCTGGCAGAAGCCGAATTTCCCGGACGGCGCGGTGCATAGCTTCCTTCCCGTGCTGGCCGCGCCGTTTCACAACGACGCGGTCGCGTACCTCTACCGCGAGATCGAGGCCGACGGCCCCGGGGAGATGCCCGCCTCGTTCGGCAGCGACGACGGCATCGTCGTCTGGTTCAACGGCAAGAAGGTCGTCTCCGAGAACGCCGGCCGCGGCGCGGCGCCGGACCAGAACCTCGCCAAGCTCGCGCTCCAGGCCGGCAAGAACACGCTCCTGATCAAGATCGTCCAGGGCGGCGGCGAGTTCGGCTTCTACTTCGCCGCCAAGCCCCCCGAGGCGCCCTCGGGGCCCCCGTTCACCGACATCAGCGCCGCGGTCGGCTTCGGAGCCGAGGGCCGCGCCGGGGGCGTCAAGGGCGATCATCTGCTCGTCGCCGACTTCGACGGCGACGGCCGCCAGGACATCCTCTACAGCGCCGCGAACGGCGTCTTCCTCCGGAACACCCCGGCGGGCTTCACGGAAGACCGCGGCTCGCTCGGCTACACGGCCGGCGGCGTCGCGCCCGCGGCCGCCGACTTCGACGGCGACAAGGATCTCGACCTGA
This sequence comes from uncultured Planctomycetales bacterium, assembly GCA_964619955.1. GTDB lineage: Bacteria > Planctomycetota > MHYJ01 > MHYJ01 > JACPRB01 > JACQFK01. The sequence continues at coordinate 3,198 of CAZUJF010000005.1, read as the reverse complement.
TCCTGCCCCAGGCGAAGGGCCTCAAGCTGATGCGGAACGACGGAGCCTGGAAGTTCACGGACGTCACCGCCCAGTCCGGCGACCTGGCCGCCTTCACGGGCCGCTCGGTGACGGCCGCTTGGACGGACCTCTTCAAGAAGGGGAAACCCGACCTGCTCGTCGCCTGCCTGGGCGGCACAAACCGCTACTTCCGCAACCTGGGCAACGGCAGGTTCCAGGACGCCTCCAAGGAGATCGGCCTCGACCGCCGGGTGCTGAATTCGCGCGGCGTGTCGGGGGCGGACGTGAACAAGGACGGCGTGATCGACGTGGTCTTCAACAACGAGGGGCAGGAGCCCTTCATCCTGCTCGGAGACGCCGCGCGATGATCCGTCCCGCCCTTCTGATCCTCCTCCTCTGCGTCTCCGCGGTGCAGGCCCAGGACTGGGACTCGCACCGGGGCGGCTCCGCGCGGACCGCGTCCGACGGCAAGGCCGGCCCCGCCGCGCCCAAGGTGCTCTGGGTGCACCGCTCCAAGGAGCAGTTTCTCGCGCCGCCCTCGGCCGGCGCGGGCCGTCTCTTCGTCGTCGCGCTGGGCGCCTTCAACACGGGCTCGCTCCGCGCCTTTGAGTGCGCCGACGGCAAAGTCGCCTGGTCGAAGGGCGCCCCGCTGGTCCGGCTCCCCACGGTCGGATCCCCCGCGATCGTCAAGGGCGTGCTGTATTTCGGCGAGGGCATGCACCAGACCGACGGCTCCTCGCTGCACGCGATGCGCGTGTCCGACGGGCGCTCGCTCTGGCGTCTGGAGGTCCCCGGCGAGCTGGTCCACATCGAAGCTTCGCCCGCGGTGGCGGACGGCCGCGTCTACTGCGGCGGCGGCAACGCCGGCGTGATCTGCGTCGACCTCAGCCGCGTCAGCCTGGACGGCAAGGAACTCACGCTCGCCGAGGCCGAGAAGGCGGTGGACGCGAAATGGAAGTCCATGGTGGACGCCTACGAGATCGACAAGAAGAAGGACCCGGACTTCGCCATCCCGCCCGGCGAGGCGAACCTGCCCAGGCCCTCGCCCAAGGTCCTCTGGGAGAAGGGCAAGGGCGCCTGGCACGTCGACGCCCCGCTGCTCGCCGCCGGCGGCCGGGTCTACGTGGCGACGTCGCACCTCGAGAAGGAGAAGTTCGGGGAGCGCGCCCTCGTCTGCCTGAACGCGGCCGACGGGGCCGAACTCTGGAAGGCCCCGCTGAACCTGAACGCCTGGGGCGGGGCCACGCTGGCGGGTGACCGGCTCATCGTGACGGGCAGCAGCATCCGTTACGACCCGAAGGAGCTCGCGGGCGCGAAGGGCGAGGTCCTCTGCCTCAAGCCGGACGGCGCCGTCGAGTGGCGGAAGCAGGCCGACCGGGCGTTCCTCTCGAGCGCCGCGGTGGCGGGCGATCTCGCGCTGGTCTGCGATTCGGCGGGCGAAGTGCAGGCGCTCGATTTGAAGACGGGCAAGGCGCGCTGGACGACGAAGACGGGCGCGCCGTATTTCGCGGGCGCCGCGACCGGCGGGGACGCCGTCTACACGGCCGACCTGGACGGGAAGGTCCACGCGCTGGCGCTTGCGGATGGAAAACTGCGCTGGACGCTGGACCTGGCGGCCGACCCCGCGGTGAAGGCGCCCGGGATGGTCTACGGCGGCCCGGTGCTGCAGAGCGGCCGGCTCTTCATCGCGACGGCCAACGTCGAGGGCAAGTCCGCCGGCGCGGAAACGGTCATCGTGTGCATTGGCGAGGGAAAGTGACATGAACATGCTGCTGGCGGTCCTGGTCCTGCTTCCGCAGGTGACGGCGGACGCGGCGAAAAAGGAAGTCCGCGTGCCGGTGAAGATCGCGCCGCGCAAGCTGGCCAACCTCGCGGAGATCTATCCCATCGAGGTCTTCGCGACGCTGCCGGCGCCGAAGGGGCAGAAGGCGCACGAGACGGTCGTGACGTTCGAGGTCGCCCCCAGCGAGGTCCACAAGGCGCTCGAATCGATCGGCCTCAAGCCGGGCAAACCCGTGCGCGGCGAGGGTGCGGCGACGGGGCCCTTCGTCGACATCCTGCTCGACCTTCCCGCCTCGGGCGGACTTCCGGCGCGCCAGGTGCGCGCGGAATCCGTGCTGCTCGAAAAGCGCACGGGCCGGCCGCTGCCCCCGCTGCGCTGGCATTTCACGGGCTCGGTGCAGAAGGAGGGCAAGTTCGGCGCGGATGTCTCCGGCACGCTGATCGCCCTCTATCCCGTCACGGATGAAGTGGTGATGCAGAGCGCCTTCACGATGAAGGAAGAGGGCATGATCAAGGTGGACACGGCCAAGCACCTGCTGCCCCCCGAGGGCACGCCCGCCGTGCTCATCCTGCGCGCTTCGTCGGGCGAACTGCCGGCGGTCGCGGCGGCCGTCGCCGACCCCGAGCGCGGCGTGCTGAAGCTGTCCCGCGGCGTGGGCCCGGGCCCCCTGCCGGCGCCGCCCGCCACCTCCGGCGCCCCGGCCGCGGCCGCCGCCGTGTCGACGGACCCCTTCGAGCACCGCCGCGAGGCCCGCGGAGCCTCGCTCTCCGATACGGTCCGTCCGGTGGATGTGCCGGCCAAACCCTGAGGCCGCCGGCGCGGTCACGCAATAGCGGCACGTTCGCGCTCCAGGGCCACGACCCCAAGTTCGAGGTCTGGTTCCGGAAGCTGCGGGTCAAGCCGCTCGTGTAAGCGCCGGGTTGGCGCGGATCTCAGCTCCCGGTGGTTCCATGCCAGGCTCGGGTCTGCGCCACGAGGGGAAGCTGCCCGCTCCCCAGCCTAACCACCCCAACCCAATCATACTTCCACTCCCCAGTCCCCGCCGGCGCCTCCCGCCCCGACGCCCGCGCCCCTGCCGGACCTTACTCCGAGAGCCCCGCTGTTCACGGGGGGAACCCTGGCGGAGCCGGTGCCTGGCCCCCGCCGTTCCCGCAAGCGGACGGACTGGGCGACGTTGCTGAAGCGGACCTTCGAGATGGATGTGTTGCAGTGCCCGAACTGCCAGGGCCGCATGCAGGTGATCGCGATGATCGAGGAGCCGGACTTGTCCTCCGTAGCCTTGGCGAAGGAGGAGGTGATCCGGAAAATCCTCGCCTCGATGAACCTGCCGACCTCACCGCCCCGGGCGGCCCCCGCGCGTCCAGGCTTTGGTAGAAACAATGCCGGGCTGATGTTGCTGAAGTGAGTGGGATGGA
>CAZUJF010000004.1:150311-244778 GCA_964619955.1 uncultured Planctomycetales bacterium | reverse complement strand
TCACCGCGCGGGCGAGCTGCTTGACGCCGCGGCGGATGGCCTCGCGGGCCTCCTGGTCGAAGACGATTCTCTTGGCGGACATGGTCGATTCCTTGGAAAGGGTGTTACGGGCCGATGACGGCGAAGATCTCGCTCTCGTTCACGATCAGGTAGTCTTTGCCGTCGTGTTTGATCTCGCTGCCGGAGCAGCCGCCGAAGAGCACCTTGTCGCCTTTCCTGACCTCGAGGGCCCTCACGTCCCCGCTCTCGAGGACGCGCCCGGGTCCCACGCCGATGACGGTGCCCCGCAGGGGTTTCTCCTTGGCGCTGTCCGGGATGAGGATGCCCCCGGCGCTCTTGAGCTCCGCTTCCATGCGTTCGACGACCACTTTTTCGCGAAGGGGTTGGATTGAAATCATGAGGTCGTGTGCGCAAGAGGCGTGCCACGATGCGGGGAATCCCGGAATGTGCGGCGAGGGGTCCTGCGGATCCGGGATGGCAGCCGGACGGCTGCCCTCCCGGATCTGAGGAGGGCTACTTCGGCGCGGGGGCGGCGGGCACGGCAGGGACCACCACGGGCGCGACGGCATCGGCCACCTGGGACAGGAAAATGCGCGGGGGCGCCGTTTCGACGGCGGGCGGCGTATCGATCCCCATTTTCTTCTCTTCAGTCATGGTCATCTCCAAAACAAAAAAAGGAAACAAGCCGAAGGCTCCGGTCCCGGGGTGAAGCACGGGAGGGGGCCGGCGATCACGCCGGGGCGCGTCCGTTCCATGGCTGCTCTACCAGCAAGGCGGGGGCCGCGGAATCAGGCGAGGTCGAAAAGCATGATTTCGGCGGAATCCCGGGCGGTGAGGGAGAGCGCGGCCTCGTCTTCCAATGCCGCGCCGTCTCCGGCGCGGAGTTCCTGATCGCGGAGCAGGACGGTTCCCCGGACCACCTGGAGCCAGGCTCCCCGGCCCGATCCGAGTTCATGGATCAGATGGTGTCCCAGGAGAAGCACGGAAGAGTAGATGCGCACGTCCTGGGGCATCCGGAGCGATGCCTGCGCCCCCTCGAGGGAGGCGACGAGGCGGAGGATCCCCTCCCGGTCGGCGATGGGGAAGCGACGCTGCTCCCAACGGTCGTGCACGGCGCCGTCCGCGAGGCTGAGACATCCCTGGATCACATGGGCGGGATCCGCACGGGAGGCGTTGGCGGAGGGGTGGGCGGCGCCCCGGGCGACGCTGGTCCTCCGGATCTCGCCGGGACCCTGGCGGCCGGGGGCCTCGCCCGCGGGCTGATGGGTGAGGGCGCCTTCCCGGACATAGGTGAGGAGGACCAGGCTCTCCGGGGGATGGGGATGGAGGGCCGCCCCGGGGCCGAGCTGCTCCTCGGTGAGGGACCTGAGGCAGTGAAAGCCGTGCCGAAGGGGATCGCGGGCGTTCTCCGGGTCGAACGTCATCCAGGTTTCATGAGCGCCGCGCCTGAGGCGGCGGCGTTCCTCCGCCCTCCGCAATGTGATCATGCGTCGACGCTGCACCGGCCCAGCGGTTCGACTGACTTCAATCCGTAGGTTGCCCGCATCGGCGGGCACCTACGGATTGAAAGTTGACTCACCACTAGAACGGGGGGGACGGTTTGCGTCCCGTCAGCAGTTCCCGGATCAGAGAGACGGCGAAGACCACGATGAAGAAAAAGAAGCAGAGCCGGGCGATCTCGGCGGCGCCCGAGGAGAAGCCCCCGAAACCGAGCACGCCCGCGACGACCGCGACGATGAAGAACAGCAGGGACCATCTCAGCATAGAGCACCTCGTTCCGGGGAAATCCCCCGGGGATCCGCAGTCACGGGAGCAAAGGGGGGGCCACGCCGCTTCGGCGCCGCTTTGCGGACGGTCGCGGATCATTCTGATGTCCGCAAGGATCAATCTGATAGGGGCGACGTCCGCGGACGCCGAAGTTCCGTGAGAGGGCGTCCCGTGGACGTGCTACAGTGGACCGCTTGCCCTGAGGTGCCGTGTGCGCGTCGAAGATCTGGATCTGAAGGAACTGCTCCAGCTTGACCCCGGAGGGGGGTTGGTCCATTTCGCCGGTCAGCGGGCGCTCATCATCGACGCGGTGGCCCAGGGCCTCCTTCGGAAGGAGTTGATCGACACCTTCGGCGTGCGGGTGGCCCGGGGGATCCTGAGCCGCTTCGGCTACGTCCACGGCCGCCGCCTGGCCGAGGCCATGCGGACCCAGTTCAAATGGGACAGCGACGACGACTGGCGGAGGGCGGGCGCGAGGATCTATGCGCTGCAGGGGCTCTTCATGCTGGAGCCCGGGGGGGGCTCCCCCGTCGCGGCGGAAGGGGAGACCTGGCGCGTCTCCTATGAGGCCGAGCAGCACCTCCTCCACGACGGTCTTTCGGATTATCCCGTCTGCTGGACGCTCTGCGGTCTGCTCAGCGGGTACCTGAGTTTCGCCGCGGGGGGCGAGGTCTACGCCCTGGAGGACCGCTGCATGGGGCGGGGGGACACGGCCTGCCATGTCGCGATCAAGCCCGCGGATCAGTGGGGGGCGGAATTCGCCGAGCAATTGTCCATGTTCAAGCGGGAGGACGTGGACACGGCGCTCAAGGAGGTCGCCCAGGCGCTCAAACGGACCGAGCACAAGCTGCGGGAGCGCACGCGGAAACTGGCGCAGGTCGCCCGGGTCGACGACGATCCCGCCGCCATCGTGGCTCGGAGCCTGGAGATGCGGCGGGTCATGGATCTGGCCCGGACGATTTCGAAGGTCGACTCCACGGTGCTCATCACGGGGGAGAGCGGGACCGGCAAGGAGCGCGTCGCGCGTTTCGTCCACGACAACTCGGCCTGCGCCGGCGGCCCCTTCGTGGCGGTCAATTGCGGGGCGATCAGCGAGACGCTGCTGGAAAGCGAGCTCTTCGGGCACGCCCGGGGCGCCTTCACCGGCGCGACGGTGGACCGGCCGGGGCTCTTCGAGGCGGCCAACGGGGGGACGCTGTTCCTGGACGAGGTGGGGGAAATCCCGCTCTCCATGCAGGTGAAGCTGCTGCGGGTGCTCCAGGAGCGGGAGGTGCGGCGCGTCGGGGAGAACCAGAACCGGCGGATCAGCGTCCGCATCATCACCGCGACGAACAAGGATCTGGTCCCGGAGGTGGCCGCGAAACGGTTCCGGGAGGATCTCTACTACCGGCTCAAGGTGATGGAACTGGCGGTGCCCCCGCTCCGCAAGCGGAAGGAGGATCTGCTCCCGCTGGCGAGGATCCTTCTGGCGGAGGCCGCGCTGCGCATGAAGCGGCCGGTCGACGCCCTCACCGCGCCGGTGGCCGACCGGCTGCTGGGCTATTCGTGGCCCGGCAACGTCCGCGAGCTGGCCAACGTCATGGAGCGCGCCGTGGCGGTCGCCGCGGGGAGCCGCGTGGAGCTGGAGGATCTGCCGCCCGAGGTGCGTTCGGCGCCGCCGCTTCCGGAACTGCAGGATGCCCTCCGGCCCCTCCGGGACATCGAACGCGACTACATCCTCGCGGTGCTGGAGTCCAAGTCGGGCGACCGGAAGCAGGCGGCACGCGCGCTCGGCATCGGCATCGCCACGCTCCAGCGGAAGTTGAGCGCCTGGCGCCGGGGCGCCGCGGGGGCGGTCTAATTCCCGAAGATGTCGTCGAGCTTCCCGCGGGCGGCCTTCCCGAATTCGAGCGAGATCTTCTCCCCCTCGCCCTTGCGGATCGAGATGTCCTTGAAGATCTGTCCCAGCTTCGACGAGACCTGGCTGGAGTAGAGGCGGACCATCCCGAGGGTGGTCCGGTCGTCGAAGATGACCGCCAGGATCGTGCGGTCGCCCACGAGCGAGAGCTGGATGTTGTCCTTCTTCCCCTGGTGGAACATGAGCGAGAACTCGTCCTCTCCGAGGAGTTTCGCCATCTGCCGGGTCGCCGCGAAGGACCCGGCGACGAGCGCCGAGATGGTGTCCATGTCGTAGACGGACGATTCGCCCTCCTGAGTCACCAGGTGGCCGTCCTTGTCCACGAGAAGCGCGCATTGGGCGTTGGCGTTCTTGAGGAACGAGAGGAGGGACTTGCCGATGAGCTCGATGTCCTCCTTGTAGAACACCAGGCGCGTCGCGCGGAGCGAGTCGTCAGCGTTTCCCATGGGGCGTTCTCCGATCAGCCTCCGGTCGCAGCCAGGCCAGGGGGCGTCGCTCAGCGTCCCCGGGAGTTACGGGAGGGGCGCGCCCGCTGCACCTTCATGGGAAGGCCGCGGAGGGTGTGGGCGTCGAGCGCGGCGACGGCGAGGCGGGCGCCGCTGTTGTCCGGCATGACCACGAAGCCGTACCCCTTCGAGGCCCCCGTGTGCAGGCCCTGCTGCCGCTCCTCGGTCTGGATCGTGACTCCGGACACTTCGCCGTGGACTTCGAAGACCTTCCGCAAGTCCTCCCGGGTGGTGTCGGACGACAGATTGCTCACGTAGATGTTCATGCTCGGGTCCTTTGTCTGGAGTTCGGGGCGTCACGGTCGTCGCCGTTCGCGGGCAGACAACGCAAGGCGCGTGCCATGACCCGGTTTCAGCGGGTCCGTTTCTGGGAGGAGCGGTCGATGGCGAAGAACACGGCGCAGCTCATCACGAGCAGGAGGGCGAACATCTTGGAGGCACCAGCCAGGGCGGGGGACGTGCTGAGAAAGCCCAGCAGCCCCGCGAGGAGCGCCGCCAGGAGGGAGGCCCCGCTCCAGCCCAGCCAGCGCCGGGACGCGAGTGCGGCCGGCAGGATCTTCCGGGCGGTGCCGCTCTTCCACATCCGGGGGTCGTCTACGCAAGGAACGAGCCACGGCAGCGCCGCCGCCGCGCTCCGGGGTGGCCGATCAATTTGATCGGGTCAGACCTTGCAAGCGAGGAGCGCGGCGCGAAGCTCTTCGCGGTCGAGGTTGCGGCCGATGAAGACCAGGACGCTGGAGCGGTCCTCGCCCTCCTCCCACGGCCTGTCCGGACGGCCGTCGAAGAGCATGTGCACGCCCTGGAAGACCACCCGGCGTTTCTCGCCGGCCACCTCGACGATGCCCTTCATGCGGTAGATGTCGCTGCCGCGGGTCTTGAGCAGGCCCCCGAGCCAGGCGTTGAGCTTGCGCCCGTCCACGGGGCCCGGCTCCCGGAACGCCACGGAGCTGATGCCGTGTTCGTGCTCGTGATGGCCGTCCCCCTCGAGCAGCTTCGGCGAAACCTCCAGGCGCTTGGAGAGGTCGAAGGCGCCCACGCCGAGCACGAGATCGAGGTCGATCTTCGCGTCCCGCGTCCGGTGGATGCGCGCCAGCCCGTTCAGCCCGCGCACCCGCGCCTCGATCGCGTCGAGTTCGGCCGGCGTCGCCAGGTCGGTCTTGTTGAGCAGGACGATGTCCGCGAACGCGATCTGCTCGCGGGCCTCCTTCGACGTGTCCCAGTGCAGGCCGATGTGTTTCGCGTCGACGAGCGTGACGACGGCGTCGAGGCGGATCCTGTCCTTGAGATCCTCGTCCACGAAGAACGACTGGATGACGGGGGAGGGGTCGGCGAGGCCGGTGGTCTCGATGAGGAAGGCGTCGAACTTCTCCGGCCGCTGGAGCAGCCGGCTCATGGTCTGGATGAGGTCCCCGCGGATGGAGCAGCAGACGCAGCCGTTGTTGAGGACGATGATGTCCTCCTCGGTGGCCATGACGAGTTCGTTGTCGACGCCGATCTCGCCGAACTCGTTCTCGATGACGGCGACCTTCCAGCCGTGCCGCTCCGTGAGGATGCGGTTGAGCAGCGTGGTCTTGCCGGCGCCCAGGAAGCCCGTGAGGACCGTGACCGGGACCGTCACGCCCACTTCGTCCCTTCTCCGAGCTTGTCGACGTCGATGCGCGCGCCGTGCCCCTCGGGATTGGGGATCATGCGCGGGATGTCCTGTTTGATGACTTCCTTCATCGGCCGCAGGATGCGGTACTGGTCGCGGGTGGTGTCGCGCAGCACGGCGACGTGGGTTTCGACGGGGGCGCAGCCGGGCATGTCGCAGTAGATCTCGGCGACGAGGACGGTGACCGCGGCGTCGAGCTTGAGGTGGGCGCGGACCCACTCCTTGATCTGGCCGGTGAGCGAGCGGTCCTTCTTCCCCTCGCCGAAGAGGTCGAACTCGAAACTGAAGGGTTCCGCCATCGTTCCGGGCCTATTCGAAGAGGGCCTTGCCGAACTTCTCGAGCCACTCGTCCCAGGCCTTGAGGGCGGCGGCGTTCTGAGCCAGGGGCGCCTGGGCGCGGAAGCCGAGGTCCTCGCCGCGGTTGACCTTCTTGAGGGCGCTGATCGCGATGAGGCGGGTGGCGCCCTGCGCGCTCTTGAGGGAGCCCACGAGCAGCGGGAGGCCCGCCGAATTGCGGCACTTCACGAGGGATTCGCCCACGGCGAGGCGGAAATCCTCGTCGGGGTCGGCGACAAGCGCCTCCAGGATCCTGGAGAGCTCCTTGTCGCCCACGGCGCCCACGACGCGCACCCCGGACTCGCGGGTGGCGCGCTGCTGGAGCGCATGCTGGAGGGGCACCTTGAGCTCGGCGGCCGGGAGGCGGGCGAGGATGCCCTCGAGCTGCTGGGCGTAGTCGAGGTTCGCGAAATGATCCCGGATCTCGCCGACGACCTTGGGGGCCGCGTGGGCCGCATGGATGCGGAGCCGGGCGGCGGCCTCGTCGGGCTTGAGTTTACCGTTGCGCAGCTCGGAGAGCGTCACCTCGATCTCGCGGAGGATGTCCTCGAGCTTGAGCTGCGCCTTGACGGGCTCGGGGTTCGCGGCGCCGCCCGGGACGGCGGCCGGGGGGGTGCCGGAGCGGCTCTGGGCCTCGGCCTGGGCGACGAGCGTCTTGATCTGGTCCTCGAGGCGGCGCACGCTGTCCTCCAGGGCCTTCGTGAGGGACTCGGTCTGGAGCATCTTCTCGGTGAGCGACTTGTTCTGCTTGACGACCTCTTCGTAGAGCAGCGCCTGCATGTCGTTCTTCTGGGCGGTCTGCGCGTTGAACTTGTCGACGCGGTCGGAGACCTCCTGGAGTTCCTGGGTCGACGCGAACGGCGCGCAGCCGGCCGCGGCCAGCAGGGCGAGTGACATCAGCGGACGGTTCATGCGGGGCTCACCTCCGAGTATCGGGACGCAGGCGCCGGGCGGGAACCCTGCACCAGGCCGGGGATTATACGGGCCGGGTCCGCCAGGGGGAAGCCCCCTCAGAGGATGCGGACTTCCCGGTCGCCGCGGACGACGCGTCCGATCACCCGCGGCTTCTCCCCGGCGCGGGCGAGCGTCCGCAGCACCGAGGCGGTTTCCTTCGGGGCGCTGACCACGACCATCCCGACGCCCATGTTGAAGACGCGGTACATCTCCTCCCGCGGCACGTCGCCCCGCTTCTGCAGGAACGCGAAGATCGGCGGGATGCTCCAGGAGCCCTCGCGGATCTCCACGGCCAGCCCCTTGGGGATCACGCGCGGGATGTTCTCGACCATGCCGCCGCCGGTGATGTTCGCCATGGCCTTCACGCGGTGCTTCAGGAGGAGGGCCTTGACGGGGCGCGCGTAGAGGCGCGTCGGGGCGAGCAGCGTGCGGCCCAGCGTGGAGCCGCCGAACCTCGCGCGGAGATCCGCCTTCTCGACGATCTTGCGCGCGAGGGAGTAGCCGTTCGAGTGCAGGCCGCTGGAGGGCAGGGCGATCACGTCGTCGCCGGCGCGCACGCGCGAGCCGTCGATGATGTCCGGCTTGTCCACGATCCCGACGCAGAAGCCCGCGAGGTCGTAGTCGCCCTGGTCGTAATGGCCGGGCATCTCGGCGGTCTCGCCGCCGAGCAGGGCGCACTGCGATTCCCGGCAGCCGGCGACGATGCCCTTGACCAGTTCCAGGAGCACGCGGCGGTCGACCCTGCCCATCGCGATGTAGTCGAGGAAGAAGAGCGGCCGGGCCCCCGTGACGACGAGGTCGTTGACGCTCATCGCGACGAGGTCGATGCCGACGGTGTCGTGTTTGCCCAGCAGGCGCGCCAGCTTGAGCTTGGTGCCGACCCCGTCGGTGCAGGCGACGAGCACGGGGTGCTTCATCGGCTTCTTGAAGAGGTCCGAGTTCACGAGCGAATAGAGGCCCGCGAAGCCCCAGGGGAGGTCGACGACGCCGCGGTCGTAGGTGCGGCGGATCATCTGGAGGATGCGGTCGATGACCTTGTCCTTCTTGGTCTGGTCGACCCCGGCGTCCACGTAGGTGAGCGGCATGATGGTTTATCCGCAGCCTTTCTCGTGCATTCCCTTGACCATGGTGTCCACGGGCGCGACCGGGTAGGTCCCGCTCCAGCAGGCCGTGCAGTAGTGGTCCGCGGGGTTGCTCACGGCGGAGAGCATGCCCGCGATGCTGAGGTAGCCCAGCGTGTCGACGCCGATGTGCTTGCGGATCTCCTCGACGGTGTGGTTCGAGGCGACGAGCTCCTTGGGGTCCGGGAAGTCGATCCCGTAGTAGCAGGGGTTCCGCGTCGGCGGGCAGGACACGCGGAGGTGCACCTCCTTTGCGCCCGCGTCGCGGAGGTGCCGGATGCGCGAGCGGGAGGTGGTGCCGCGGATGACGGAGTCGTCGATGACGATCACGCGTTTGCCGCGCACCATGTCGGGGATGACGGCGAGCTTGATGTCGACGTTGGAGGCGCGCTGGTCCTGGGAGGGCTGGATGAAGGTCCGGCCGACGTAGTGGTTGCGGACGTAGGCCTGCTTGTAGGGGATCTTCGCCTGCTCGGCGTAGCCCTGGGCGGGGTAGACGCCGCTGTCGGGGATGGGCGTGACGAAGTCCGCCTCCACGGGGTGCTCGCGCGCGAGCTGCTGGCCGAGGCGGTGGCGGACGCCCTGGACGAGGTCCCCGTGGACCCGGCTGTCGGGACGGGCGAAGTAGACGTGCTCGAAGATGCAGTGGGCGGGCTTGCATTCCTTCTTGGGGAGGAAGCGCTCCGAGCGCGGGCCGTTCTTGTCGATGATGACGATCTCGCCGGGCTCGATGTCGCGCTGGTACTCGATCTTCTGGAGGTCGAAGGCGCAGGTCTCCGAGGCGACGCACCAGGCGCTGCCCTTCTTGCCGAGCACGAGCGGGCGGAAGCCCTGGGGGTCGCGCACCGCGATGAGCTCCGTGGGGGTCAGGAAGAGCAGCGAGAAGGCGCCCTTGATCATGTTCATGGCCTGCTTGAGCCCCTTTTCGAGGTTCGCGGAGCGGGCCACGAGGTAGAGGATGATCTCGGTGTCGGTCGTGGTGTGGAAGACGGGGAAGAACTGGCCCTGGGCCTCGATCTCCTTGCGCAGCGTGTGGGAGTTGACGAGGTTGCCGTTGTGGGCCACGGCGATCATGCACAGGGAGGAGAGGGCGACGAGCGGCTGGGCGTTCTCCGGGTTGGAGGAGCCCGTCGTGGAATAGCGCACGTGGCCGATGGCGGCGTGGGACTTCAGGGCGGAGAGCCGGTCCCGGGTGAAGACGTCGGAGACGAGGCCCATGCCCTTGTGGCTGACGAGCTTGCCGTCCTGGATGGTGACTATGCCGGCGGACTCCTGCCCGCGGTGCTGCTGGGCGAAGAGGCCGGTGTAGGTCATCTGGGCGGCGTCGGCGGAGCCGAAGATGCCGAAGAGGCCGCACTTCTCACGGGCGTCAGACATGTCCGGAGGTCTCCGCGCGACGGGTGACTTTCCTCGCCTCGTCGTCGCCCGCCATGGCGGCGGCGAGCGCGGCGGCCCGCCGGGCGGCGGCGCCGCGGCCGGCGATCCTCATCGCGTCATAGAAGGCCAGCAGCCAGAAGCCCCCGGTGGCGAGGGCGCAGCCGAGGCGGAACTGGGACCCGGGGAGAAGGAGGGAGGCCATGAGGGCCGAATTCAGGCTCACCGCGAACAGGAGGAAATAAGCCACCCCGCGGCCCGGCCTTCCCAGATGGATATGGGCCACGCCGGGGACCAGGGACAACACCAGCGTCCGGAACCGCAACGCGGCGGATTATAGCAAAGCGCGGGGGGAAGACAAGCGGCGCGGCGCTCCGGAAGGCCTCCCGCGCCGGAGTCCCCGCTTGACTTTCAGCAGGGGGCGACGCTAAGATGCTGCACAATGTAAGGGAGCCGAACCAGCACCACCGTCACGACGGATGTTCGAAAGTGGGCTCAACCCACTTTTTTTTATCCCGTCGGCGGCCTCCGACACAGGAAGGAAAGCATGAACGGGCCCGAAGTTCTGAGAATCGTGGACGCTCTCCATCGCGAGAAGGGGATCGACAAGGAACTCATCTTCGAGTCCCTCGAGCAGGCGCTCGCCCTGGCGGCCAAGAAGCATTTGAACACGAAAGAGGCCCCGGTCGTGCGGATCGACCGCGAAAAGGGCGAGATTTCGGCGTTCGACGGCGAAACCGAGATCAACACCTCGACCCTCGGCCGGATCGCCTTCCAGGCGGCCCGGCAGCTCTTCGTCCAGAAGCTCCGGGAGGTCGAAAGCGAGAGCGTCTTCAGCGAATTCGCCCACAAGAAGGGCGACATCGCGGGGGGGACGGTCAACCGCTTCGAGGGGCCCAACCTGATCCTCAAGATCGGCGAAAAGGCCGAGGCCACGATGCTCAAGGGGGACCAGGTCCCCGGCGAGAGCTACCGGATCGGCGACCATCTGCGCGCCTACGTCTCCGAGGTGGAACGGCGCGGCACGCGGATCCGCATCTTCGTCTCCCGCGCGCACGAGGACTTCGTGCGGCGGCTCTTCGAGCTCGAGGTCCCGGAGATCGCCGACGGCACGGTGGTGATCAAGGGGATCGCCCGCGAGCCGGGCTACCGGACCAAGATCACCGTGCACTCGACGAACGAGCGGGTGGACTGCCTGGGCGCCTGCGTGGGCGTCCGCGGCAGCCGCATCCGGAACGTCGTGGACGAGCTCAACGGCGAAAACGTCGACATCGTCCGCTGGAGCGAGGTCCCGATCGACCTGATCCGGAACTCGCTGAAGCCGGCGGAGATCACCGAACTGACGCTGGACGAGGCCGCGCACCGGGCGACGGTCTACGTGCAGAAGGACCAGCTCTCGCAGGCGATCGGGAAGGGCGGCCGGAACGTCCGGCTGGCCTCCAAGCTCGCCGGCTGGGAAATCGACATCTTTGAGCTGGGCGCGGAGCCCGGCTCCGAACCGGTTACGGCCCAGGAGGGCGATGCCGTGGAGGTTCCCGTGGAACCCCCCGCGCTTGAGTCGGAGACCCCGGCGACGCCCCCGCAGGAAGAGAAGAAGGCATGAGGGTTAGCGAACTCGCCAAGGAACTGGGCTACAAGGCCGCCGAACTCGTCGAGCTGGCGAAGGCCAAGGGCATCAAGGTGGAGGACGCCAAGGCCTCCGTCGACGCCCGCATGGCCGCCGCGGTCCGCGCGCAGGTGCCCCATCGTTCCAAGCTCTCGACCTCGCCGGCCCTGATGGAAGTCTACGCCCGCGCCGTGGCCGAGGAGTCCGCCCGCGCCGCCGCGAAGGCGAACGAGCCGAAACCCGAGAAGAAGCCCGTCGTGGAGGGCGAGGCGAAGCCCAAGCGCGCGGTCAAGAAGAAGGAGCCCGCCCCCGAGGGCGCCGCCCCCGCCGCCGCGAAGAAGGACGAAGGCAAGGCGCCCGCCGCCCCGGCCAAGGCCTCCGGCAAGAAATCCAAGGTCGTCCAGGAGTTCCGCCTGGGCGCGACGGACGCCGCCAAGGCGGCCCCGGGCACCGCGCCGAAGCACCTGGGCCTCTCCAAGGAGGAGCAGGAGGCCATCAAGCAGGAGGTCGCCAAGCCCCTCATCGACGTCGACAAGGTCATCGGCGCGGCGAAGGAACTCCACGCGATGCGCCCGATCGAGATCGAGGTCTTCACCCGCGACACGCAGGCCGACGAGTCCAAGGACAAGCGTCACGTCAAGCCGGTGGCCAAGGCCGCGGCGCCTTCGGGGCCGGTCTCCCATGCGCCGGGCCGCCCCGGCAGCTTCGTGGCCGGCGCGCGCCCCGGGCAGCCGCCCGTGCAGCCGCCCCGTCCCCCGCTGGGGCCCCGTCCGCCCTTCGGCGGCCGCTTCACCCCGCACCCCTCGCACCGCACCGCGCACTCGCATCCGCAGAAGCCGTCCGCGCCGCGGCCGGTGGTGCCCGCGATCGCGGACCGCAAGATCGAGGTCGCGGTCCCCATCAGCATCAAGAACTTCTGCGAGGAGACGGGCATCAAGGTCAACCAGGTCATCAAGAAGCTGATGGACCAGGGCGCCCTCATCACGAGCCAGAACGCCAGCCTGGACCAGACCATGGTCGAACTGATGGCCGTCGAATTCAAGCGCGACATCACCGTCGTCAAGCGCAAGACCGAGGAGGACAAGGTCCACGAGACCGCGGGCGTCAAGGACGACCCGAAGGACCTCGTGCTGCGCTCCCCGGTGGTGACGTTCATGGGCCACGTCGACCACGGCAAGACCTCGCTGCTCGACAAGATCCGCAACACCACGGTCGCCGCGGGCGAGTCGGGCGGCATCACCCAGCACATCGGCGCGTACAAGATCGCGGTGAAGGACGGCCGCTCGGTGGTCTTCCTCGACACCCCGGGCCACGAGGCGTTCACGAACATGCGCGCGCGCGGCGCGAAGGCGACGGACGTCGTCGTCATCGTGGTGGACGCCGCCGACGGCGTCATGCCCCAGACGGAGGAGGCGATCAACCACGCCAAGGCCGCCGGGGTGAAGGTCATCGTCGCGCTCAACAAGATCGACAAGCCCTCGGCCAACCCGATGAAGGTCAAGGGCCAGCTCGCGGCGCTCGGGCTGCAGCCGGAGGACTGGGGCGGCACCACGGTGTGCTGCGAGGTCTCCGCGCTCACGGGCCAGGGCGTCGAGCACCTGCTCGAGATGCTCGCCCTCGAGG
Organism: uncultured Planctomycetales bacterium; assembly: GCA_964619955.1. Classification (GTDB taxonomy): domain Bacteria; phylum Planctomycetota; class MHYJ01; order MHYJ01; family JACPRB01; genus JACQFK01. Next base: position 231,943 of record CAZUJF010000004.1, on the reverse strand, counting down.
CGGAGCTGCTCGAGCTCAAGGCCAACCCCAAGCGCGCGGCCACGGGCGTCGTGCTCGAGGCGAAGAAGACGGACGACCGCGGCGTCGTGGCGCACATCCTCGTCCAGAACGGGACGCTCAAACGCGGCGACGTGCTGCTCGCCGGCAGCGGCTACGGCCGCGTCCGCGCCATGCACAACGACCTGGGCCGCACGGTCGACAGCGCCGGCCCCTCGACGCCGGTGGAGCTGACGGGCCTCGTCGAAGTGCCCGACGCCGGCGACATCTTCCACGTCGTGGAGGACGTGAGCCAGGCGAAGGAAGTGGCGGAGTCGCGCCAGCAGAAGGCCCGCGAGGCGTCGCTGCTCGAACGGCAGCACGTCACCATGGAAGGGCTTTTCAAGAAGATCGAAAGCGGCAACCTGAAGGAGGTCCGCGTCGTCCTCAAGACCGACGTGAAGGGCTCCCTCGAGGTGCTCAAGGAGGCCCTGCCGGGCCTGTCCACCGAGGAGGTCAAGCTCCGCATCCTGCACTGCAGCGTGGGCGCGGTGTCGGAGAGCGACATCCTGCTGGCGGACGCCTCGGACGCGATCGTCATCGGCTTCCACGTGGAGACCGAGGACCGCGCGGCCGAGCTGGCGCGCGTGCGCGGCGTCGAGATCAAGAACTACACGGTCATCTACCAGGTCATCGAGGAGATGCAGGCCGCCCTCGAGGGCCTGCTCGAACCGGAGCTGGTGGAGCAGAAACAGGGGCATGCCGTCGTCAAGGAGGTCTTCCGGATCTCCCGCGTGGGCGCCATCGCCGGCTGCATGATGATCGACGGCAAATTCGAGCGGCAGAGCCAGGTCCGGATCATCCGGGACGGCAAGGTCGTGCACACCGGGAAGGTCGAGAGCCTCAAGCGCTTCAAGGACGACGTGAAGGAAGTCGCCGAGGGCTACGAGTGCGGCATCCGGCTGGTGAAGCACGACGACATCCGCAAGAACGACATCCTGGAGGCCTTCATCGTCCAGAAGGTGGCGCGCAAGCTCGAGAAGAAGAAGTAGCGCCACCGGCGCGGCCGCATGATCGTCGGGACCCTCAAGCTGCGCCTGCTCCTGCGGGACTGCCACACCCTGAAGGAGAAGCGCCGCGTCCTGCGGAGCCTGAAGGACACCCTGCACAACAAGTTCAACGTGGCCGCGGCGGAGACGGACGAGCAGGACGTCTGGCAGACGGCCGAGATCGGGGTCGCCGCGGTGGGCAACGATTCGGGCTTCGTCCAGAGCGTCCTGTCGGGCGTGGTCCGCTACGTGCGCTATTTCGGCGGCGTCCAGCTCGTGGGCGAGGAGCAGGAGATTTACGGGGAATGAGTTCCAACTTCCGCAAGGACCGCCTGGCCGCGCAGATCGTCCGCGAGACGAGCCTGATCCTCCTGAAGGAGATGAGCGACCCGCGCCTGGGCTTCGTCACCGTGACGCGCGCCAAGGTCTCGGACGACTTCAGCTACGCGGTGATCTACGTCACCATCCTCGGGACGAAGAAAGAGAAGAAGCTGTCGCTGTCCGGCCTGAAGTCGGCCCAGGGCTTCGTCCAGCGGGAGCTGACGCGCCGGATCCAGATGCGGAGCTTCCCGCAGATCCGCTTCGAGATCGACGAGCAGATGGAGAAGATGTACGAGATCAACGGCATGCTCGACGGCATCGCCCGGCAGCGCAAGACGGACGAGGCGGCGAAGGCCGCGGAGGCCGGCCCGGCCGCGACGACAGGGGAGGAAGAATGAGCCGCATCGACGGCCGCAAGGCCGACCAGCTCCGGCCCGTGACGTTCACCCGGCATTTCACCACGAACGCGCCGGGCTCGGTGCTCGTGGAATTCGGAAAGACGAAGATCCTCTGCACGGCCTGCGTGGCCTTCGAGGTCCCGAAGTGGATGGAGGGGAAGGGGCAGGGCTGGGTGACCGCGGAGTACGGCATGCTGCCCGGCTCCACGAACGACCGCAAGCCCCGGGAGCGCTCGGGCAAGGTGGACGGCCGCGGTTCCGAGATCCAGCGCCTCATCGGCCGCGCCATGCGGGCGATCGTGGACATGGAGATGCTCGGCGAGCGGACGATCTGGCTGGACTGCGACGTGCTGCAGGCCGACGGGGGCACGCGCACGGCCGCCATCACGGGCTCCTACGTCGCGCTCATGGACGCGGTGACGTACATGCAGAAGGAAGGCGTGAAGTTCGTCGCCCCGCCGCTGAAGGACAGCATCGCCGCCGTGAGCGTCGGCGTCTGCAAGGGCGAGGTGCTGCTCGACCTGAACTACCAGGAGGATTCCCGCGCCGAGGTGGACATGAACGTCGTGCTGACGGGGAAGGGCCTGATCGTCGAGGTGCAGGGCACCGCGGAGAAGACGCCGTTCGACGTGGCGCGGCTGCTCGCGATGCACCAGATGGCGGAATCCGGCTGCGCCCGCCTCCGGGACCTGCAGAAAGAGGCGCTCGCCCGGTAATCCGCTCCCCCGGACGCCGCGGTTGACGCGGATGCGTAACCGGGTTGTATAATCAACGGGATGACGACTCCACGCAAGCCGTCCTGCGGAGGGCCGTTTCTGGAGTCGCTGGCGCGGCATCAGGGCGATCCCGTGGTCGGGCTGGACCCGGACGGGCGGATCGCGCTCTGGAATCCCGCGGCCGCCGCCCTCTTCGGCGTCGGCGAGGAGCGCGCGAAGGGATGCCGGCCGGAATCCCTGGACCGGCCCCTGGCCTCCGCGGCGCTCCGGGCGGTCGCGGACGAGTCGGCGCGGCGCGGGGAGGGCGTCCCCTTCCCGTTCCGGCTGGCCCCGGAGGAGGGCGCGGGCAGGGAATTCCGGGTGACGATGTTTCCCGTCCTCGGGCCCTCGGAAGAGCGGCTCGGCAACACGCTCGTCTTCCGCGAAAGCGTCGAGGCCCGCTGGATGAGCCTGCTCCACGAGGTCCAGTACCGGGTCACGGAGATCCTGGTCGAGGGCCTGTCGCTCGATGCGGCCGCGCCCCGGATCCTCAAGACCCTCTGCGGCTGCTTCGGCTGGCCGGTCGGGGAGGTCTGGCTCGTGGACCGGACCCGCCGCGCCCTCCGTCACGTCTACAGCTGGAAGGATGCGTCGCTCCGCATCACGGAATTCATCCGGGCCGGGCGCTCGGCCACGCTGGCGGAGAGCGTCGGCCTGCCCGGGCGCGTCTGGGCCGGCCGCAAGCCGGTCTGGATTCCCGATGTCACCCGGGACGAGGGCTTCGTCCGGCGGCGCGAGGCCCTGAAGACGGGCCTGCGCGGCGCCTTCGGGTTCCCCATCTGGGCCAGGGACGAGGTCTTCGGCGTCATGGCGTTCTTCGACCGGGAGCCGCGGACGCCCGATGCCGACTTCCTCCGGACCATGGATTCCATCGGCGCCCACCTGGGGCTGCTCTTCCAGAGGAACGAGGCGGTCGAACATCTCGCCGAGAGCGAAGGACGGCTCAAGGCGGTCTTCGAATCGACGGGGGACGGCATCCTCGTGGCGGATGCGGGCGGCCTGATCGAATCCCACAATCCCGCCGTCGCGCGCATCTTCGGGTACGCCGCGACCGAACTCGCCGGCCGCCAACTCGGCCTTCTCCTGCCTTCGCTGGCCGGAGAGGACGGTCTCGCGGCCGATCCGGGACGGGAGCTTGCCGGACGCAGGAAGGACGGCTCCGTCGTCCCCGTCTTCGTGTCGCTGAGCGAACTTCAGGCGGGCTCCCGGCGGCTCTTCGCGGGATTCCTTCATGACCTGAGCGCGGTGAAGGCGATGGAGGACGAACTCGTCCGCACGCGGAGCCTGGCGGCCATCGGGGAGACCGCGGCGGCCATCGCGCACGAGATCAAGAACCCGCTGGCGGCCATCAGCGGGTCGCTCCAGGTCTTGGGGGACGCCTGTCCGGAGGGCAGCCCGACCCGGGACATCATGAAGGCGGTGGTCGGCGAGGTGACCCGGCTCGACCGGACGGTGCACCAGCTGCTCCTGCTCGCGAAGCCCTGGGCCGTCCGGAAGGACCGCATGGACCTGCGGGAGTCCGCCCGGCGCGTCCTGGAGATGACCCGGCACCATCCGCTCTTCGAAGGGATCCGCGTCGACCTGGACGACGGCGGGGAGGTCCCGCTGAGCGCCGACCGTTCGCTCGTCGAGCAGGTGCTTTGGAATCTGCTGCTGAACGCGGCGGAGGCGCTGAAGGGGGCGGGCGTCATCCGGCTGCTTTGTTCCCGCGGCCGGCAGAACGTCTCGCTGTCCGTCATCGACGACGGCCCCGGCATCGACCCCGAGGCGCGGAGCAAGCTGTTCCGCCCCTTCTTCACCACGAAAGCCTCCGGGAACGGCCTTGGGCTGGCCACGAGCCGCAAGATCATGGATGCCCACGGAGGAACGCTGGAGCTCTCCAACGAACCCGTGCGGGGCGTGCGTGCGACCCTGACCTTTTCCCGGGACCCCGCCCTCGAGCGCGTCCCCGGCGACGGCGGGATCCTGGCCCGCTGAAGCGCGGCGCGTGTTCGGTATCAGACCTGCGTCAACGCCTGCAGCCTTAATCTGCAAAAACATCGTCGGGTGCCCCTACCCAGGGTTGGGCGAATAGAAGAAGCGGAGGTGGACTACGATGCTTCGCTTGGGGCTACCGGCGGGTCGGCCCGTTGACCTCTCCAATAGCGCCAGCCGAGGAGCGGGAGCAACAGGAGGGGGATGCCCATGAAAAGCGCCGAGACGACGTAGAAGACCCTCAGGTCCGGCAGCACGGCGCTGAGCACGGCTTCGGAGGGGGTCGCAGGATTGACGAAACAGCGGAGCGTCTGACCTGACGCGTAGCTGAGCTGATCCGGCACGACATGCCGCGACAGGACGTCGTATTGGTTGCCCGCGTAGCGGCGGCCCGCGACTTCGTACGCGTACGTGAGCTCCTTCCAGCGCGTCGTGCTCCAGGTCTTCTTATCCTTGTCGTAGGTGCGGGTGCTCTTCTCTCCAAAGGTCAACACGGTCGCCGGAGTCTCCCGCCAGGAGGCTTGGACGGCCCGCGCCTGCGCGTCCGCCGTCCGGGCGTGATTCAACAGATAGGCGCCGAGCAGGAAGAAAAACCCGAGGATCGCGCCGCTGGTCAGCAGTCTTCCGAGGCTCACAGCAGCGACACCGGATCGATGTCGATCGCGAGCTGCACCTTCGAGCCGCCCTTCCAGCCTTGGCCGAGCGCCCGCAGATCGTCCAGCACCGCCTCGAGGTCGGGACACTTCATCAGAAAGTGCAGCCGCCAGCGGCCCTTGAGGCGCGCGAGCGGCGGCTCCGCCGGACCTAGCAGCACGGCCCGGTCCGCCTTGAAGATCCCGCCGAGCTTCGTGCCCAGATCCACCGCCGCCTCCCCCAGCGCCTTCCGATCCTCGCCGGACACCAGGAGCCGCACCAGCGTCGCGAACGGCGGATAGCCCAGGTCCTTGCGCTGCTCCAACTCCCGCTGCACGAAACCCTCGAAGTCGTACGTTGCGGCAGCCTTGATCGCGGGATGCTGCGGGTAATACGTCTGCACGACGACGCGGCCGCCCTTGTCGCCCCGTCCCGTGCGCCCCGCCACCTGCGTGATCAGCTGGAAGGTCTTCTCGGAGGCGCGGAAGTCCGGGATGTGGAACGCCGTGTCCCCGCTGATCACCCCCACGAGCGTCACGTCCGGCACGTCCAGGCCCTTCGCGATCATCTGCGTGCCCACCAGGATGTCCGTGTCCCCCTCCCAGAGCGCGGCGAGCGAGCGCTTGTAGTCGCCGCGCGTCTTCATGGAGTCGGAGTCCATGCGGGACACCGCGAAGCCCGGGAACGTGCCGCGGATCTCCGACTCGATGCGCTCCGTCCCCACGCCGTACTGCAGCAGCGCCCCCGACCCGCAGTCGGGACACAGCTGCGGCAGCGGCCCCGCCTCGTTGCAGTAATGGCAGACGGCGCGGTCGCTCTCCTTGTGGTACGTCATCGCGACGTCGCACTGGCGGCAGCGGAAGAACCAGCCGCAGCGCCGGCAGGAGATGTGCGTGATGAAGCCGCGGCGGTTCAGGAAGAGGATGGACTGCTCCCCGCGCTCCGAGGCCTGGCGCAGCAGCTGGTCGAGACGGCGCGAGAGGATCGGGCGGCGCTTCGTCTCCGCCTCCTCCGCCGTCATGTCCACCACCTCGATCTCCGGCATCTCGCGTCCCTCGACGCGGGAGGGCAGCCGGGCGAGACGGTAGTCGCCGCTGCGCGCCCGGTGCAGCGATTCGAGCGAGGGCGTCGCGCTGCCGAGGATCACGACCGCGCCCTCGGCGCGCGCGCGGTGCACCGCCACGTCGCGGGCGTGGTAGCGCGGGTCGTTCTCCTGCTTGTAGGCCGTCTCGTGCTCCTCGTCGAGGACGAGCACGCCGAGGCGCGGGACGGGGGCGAAGACGGCGGAGCGCGCGCCCACGACGACGTCGATCTTGCCGTCCCGGATGGCGCGCCACTGCCCCGCGCGGTCGGCGCCCGTGAGCACGCTGTGCAGCACCGCGATGCGGGGGAAACGCGCGCGGAAGCGGGATACCGTCTGCGGCGTGAGCGCGATCTCGGGGACCAGGACGATGGCCTGTTTCCCCGCAGTGATCGCCTGCTGGATGGCTTGGAGGTAGACTTCCGTCTTGCCGCTGCCGGTGACGCCCTGCAGGAGCACAACTCCCGGTCCCTTGGCGATCACGTCGAGCGCCTCCCGCTGGTCGTTCGTGAGCTCGATCGTCTTGGGGGCCTCGCGCACGGCGTCGGCGAGCAGGTCGGCCCCGGGCTGGACGATCGTCTCCTTGAGATAGCCCGCCTTGATCATGGCGGCGACGGTCGATGCGGAAACCCCCGCCTTGTCCTCGAAGGCGCGGCGCGGCATCGCCTCCGTCAGCGTCTTCGCATAGGCGAGGGCCGCCTTCTGCTTCGGTCCCTTGGGCTCGCCCGTGCCGGCGCCGACGTAATGGAACGTCTGGCCGGGATTCTTGACGCGCACGCCCGCGGGGATCGCGGCGTTGAGCGCCTCGCCCCAGGAGCAGGCGTAGCGGCGCGCGAGCCAGCGGGTCAGGTCGAGGGTGCGCGCGTCGGCGAGGACCTCGTCTGTGGCGTCCCGGAGATCCCGGATGCGGGGAAAGTCCGCGCGATCCTTGAGCGCCACGACGAAGCCGGCGAGGGTGCGCGGGCCGAAGGGGACGCTGACGCGGACGCCCGGGACGACGCGCCCGCGCATCGAGAAGGGGATGCGGTAGGTGAAACTGCGGTCGAGGGGCAGCGCGAGCACGACTTCCGCGAATTCCGCCATACGGGGGGAGAGAATAGCACCGCGGGGGGCGCTCAGCGCAGCGGAATCGTCTTCCGGAACTGGATGCGCCCGCCGCCGCGCTCCTCGCCGATCAGGTCGACGATGCGGTAAGCGGGGGCGAGCGCGGTCAGGCCGCTCACGACGTAGTCGGGGGTCGAGGCCTCGGCGCCCGGAAGCAGGCGGCCCAGCGGCACGAGCTGCTCGGGAAGCCCGGGGAGGCGCAGGCGCAGCAGCAGGTTCACCGGATCCGCGCTGCCGTTCACGATCTTGAACGACACTTTCCGCGCGTCCGGGTCCGAATCCGAAGGCTGGAAACGCGGCTCCACGACGATGGGGGACTGCAGCCGCACGATCCTCGTCGCCTGCATGACGTGCTCCTTGCCGTCCCTCTGGAAGCGGATCTCGAAGCGCAGCTCCTGGTCGCGCTCGCTTTCCCCCGGGGGCAGCGTGAAGCTCAGCTCCTGGGAGAGTTCCTTTCGGCGGGCGAGGCGCTCGACGCCCAGGGTGCGCGGCCGCACGATCCAGTCGGCGGGAAAGGTGGGTTCAAGCCGGATGCGCACGTCCGTGATCTCCAGATCCTCGGAAAGATTGCGGAAGCTGATCAAACGCCGCGTGGGGTCTGCACGGAGGGGCAGCGTGACGGTCCCGTCGGCCGGGCGTTCGGGGTCGCTGAGGCGCAAGCTGGACTGACTTTCGAGGAAGAAGGCGTCCGCCCCGGCGACGAAGACGGGGACGGGTCCGAGGCGCAGGCGTTCCACCTCGGCCATGGGCCGGACGGCGCCGAGGGGCGGGTAGACGGCGGCGCCGGCGCCGATCTGGATCTCGCGCTCCACCTCGCCGGACTCGCTCCAGAGGGCGAAGAGCACGCGGCCGTCCTTCTCGAACGCGAATTCGCGCACGGGAGTCCCGAGCTGCAGGAGGGGCGTGCGGGGCCGGGCGCCGGCGAGGATGTCGTTGAGGGCGCGCAGGGCGAGCAGTCCGGCGGCCGGCGCGCCCGCGGCGTCGACGAGGGGCGGCGCCACGGACAGCAGGACGGGGACCGGGTCCCCGGAGGCGGCCTGCTGGACCAGGGCGCGCAGGAGCGTCGCGAGATCCGCCGCCGGGAGGATCTTCAAGCGGCGGCCCTCGGTCTGCTTCAGGAACTCGTCGGGTCCCTGGGCGGGCGCGTCGTCCGCGGTGCCCGCCTGCCACCAGGGCACGAGTTCGCGGAAGCGCGAGAGGGTGGCGCGCACCGGCGGCTCCCAGACCGTCCTGTCCTGGGCGAGGAATTCCGCCATCGTGTCGAAGCCCCGTTGGGAGGCCAGGGTGCGGGGCGGGCGCGCGAGCACGCCGGTGATTTCGAGGCCGCCGGGGGCGCCCCGGGCGAGGCGCTGGAGGAACTCGAAGAGGTCGGCGTCCGAGGGCGGCGCCCCCTGGGCGGGGGGAGGGACGTCCCAGAAGACGACGCGGGCGCGGCGGGCGCCGATCCAGCCGAGCAATTCCCCGGGCGAGGGCGCATCGCCGACGATGGGATTGAACGAAAGTCCGAAGGGCGGCGCGGCGGAAGGCGGCGTCGTCCAGCGGTTGGCGACGAGCAGCGGCAGCTCCCGTTTCAGGAGGGGGGTCGCGAGGTGCACGGACACGACGAAGGCGCCGGGCGCCAGCGCGGGCAGTTCGAGGATCTGGGGGCGCGGGGCGGGCAGGAGGAGCCGGAAGGGGCGGCGCAATTCGGGTCCGGAGGGGCCCCGCACGTCGACTTCCAGGCCATGCTCGCCGGGGGCCAGACCGACGGCGGAGACCTCGAGGCGCAGCGGCTGGCCGGTTTCGAAGAGGGCGAGGTCGCGTCCGGCCGGGCGCACCTCGAGCCGCACGGCCGGGGCGAGTTCGATGCGGTCGAACGCGCATTCCCCCCGCACGTCCGGTCCGTCGTACGTGAGGCGCACGGTGGCCCAGAGGCAGTCCGCGGGCGCGGGGGGCAGTTCGAGGGCCAGCTCGCGCCATTCCCCGCCCTCGTGAAGCGGGGCGGAGGTGCGTTCGCCCAGGGGTTCGAAGCGCCGGTTCCTCCAGGTGATCGTGAGGGAGGCGGCGTTGGCTTTCGGCTCCAGGAGCCGGGCCCGGCCGGAGAGCCGGTAGGGGCGGCCGGCCTCGATACGCCAGGCTTTCTTGGGAAGCTGCTCCACCGTGACCGCCCCGCGCTGGGTGCGGAGCCGCAGGACGTGGGTCCCGGAGTTCGCCGCGGGATCCCGGACGACGGCGGCTTCGTTGTAGGCGGGGTGGTGCTCGTCCTCGACGCGGCGCCAGCCCTCGGGCAGGCCGCCGGCGAAGGGTTCGTCCTCGAAGTCCTCCCGTCCCGCGGGAGCGGCTTGCGGCAGGAGCAGGACCAGCAGGGTCAGGACGTTCACAAGATGACTATATCTGCAAAGCGCGGTTTTGGGGGTCCGGGAAAGCCGTCACCGGGCGCGCCAGGCCTCGCGCGCAGCTTCGATGACGCGGGCCAGCGGCACCCCGTGGCGCGCCGCCGCGGCGCGGCAGTCCTCGTATTCCGGGGAGGCCTTCAACGTTTCGCCGTCCAGGGAGCCCACCTTGACGCGGATGGTCCCATAGCGCGTCTTCACCGTCTTTTCGTGGCGGTCGAGCTTCGAGCGCTCCATCAGCACGCGCCGGATCCCGAAGGTCGGCGTCTCCCGGAGGAGCAGGCTTTCGACGTCGCGGAGCCGGGCGGGCGGGACCAGCACCGACACCTTCACGCCGGGCCGCGACTTCTTCATCTGGATCGGCGTCGTGTAGACGTCCAGCGCGCCGGACGCGAACAGACGGTCGAAGAGATGTCCGACGAGCTCGCCGGTGACGTTGTCGAGGTTGGTTTCGACGAGCCAGACGACGTCGGAGCGCTCGGGCTCCGCGGCTTCGCCGATCAGGAGGCGCGCGACATTGGCGCGTTCCGGCAGGTCCCATTCGCCGGCCCCCCAGCCCGTCGCCTGCAGGGTCATCTCCGGGAAACGCCCGGGTTCCTTCACGAAGGTCGCGAGCAGCGCGGCGCCGGTCGGAGTGAGGATCTCGCGCTCGATGTCCACGGAGACCAGCGGGAAGCCCGTCAGCAGACCCATCGCGGCGGGGCCGGGATTGGGCAGCCGGCCGTGCCGCGTCTGGATCTCGCCGCGCGCGACCGGGACGCGGGAGCAGTACAGTCGCTCGATGCCCAGGAGGTGGAAGCCGAGGCAGCTGCCGACGATGTCGATGATGGAATCGACGGCGCCCACCTCGTGGAAGCGGACCTTCAGCGGCGGGATGCCGTGGATGCGGCCCTCGACCTCGCCGAGCCTCGTGAAGCAGTCGGCGGCCGATCGTTTCACCGCGGCCGGCAGACCGCTGCGTTTGATGAGCGCGAGGATCTCCTTGAGGGACGTGTGCCCGTGGGCCTCCTCCGGCGCGTGCGCGTGGGGCGTTTCGTGTGAGTGGCTGTGGGGAACCTCGCTGGTCGGCGTCTGGCGCTTCCCGGCGATGGTGACGTCGACCTTGGTGGCGTAGATCGCGTGTTTCATGACGCGGCGCCAGGCGAGGGAATAGCCCTTGAGGGGCAGCTTGGCCAGTCCGTCGCGGAGTTCGTCGAAGGGGAGGCCGGCGTCGACGAGGCAGCCCAGCGTGATGTCCCCGCTCAGGCCGCAGAAGAGGTCGAGATAGGCGATCTTCATGGGTCGTGTCTCACGGTGACGGGATCCCCGACGCGGGCGCCGAGCCTGCGCCGGGCGTCCCCCTGGCTGACGGATATTTCGAGATGCCCGGTGGAGCCGGCGAGGGCGATCAGCGTCCCGGGACGGACGCATCCATAGGAGGTCGTGGCTCCGCGGATGAGACGCCGCCGGATTCGGATGCGCGGCCGTCCCGCCAGCGCGGCGGCGGGAAGGTCGGTGATCAGGTTGCCGAAGCGGTCGATGTCGACGATCCGGCCCGTCCCCGGTTTCGCGGGAGGGGGCGTCTTCAGGCGCAGGATGCTCCGGATCCGGGGTCCGAAGCGGTCGAGATCCACCCCCTTGGAGAGGTGTCCCGCCACGGGGGCGAAGACATCCCGTCCGTGGAACGTGTTCGAGACGGGCTTTCGAAACCAGCGCCGCCGCTCCAGCCGGACGCTGCGCCCGGCGTTCAGGAACCCGAGCAGGCCGTTGTCGGGGGCGAGGAAGAGTCGGCCCTCCGCTTCGACGCCCAGCGCGGCGCGCGCGGTGCCGACGCCGGGATCGACGACCGCGACGAAGATCGTGCCGGGAGGGAAGTAACTCCAGGCCGAGGCGAGGATCCGCGCGGCCCCGGCCACGTCCTGCGGCGCGAGGTCGTGGGTCAGGTCGACGATCCGGGCGGCGGGATTCACGGAGAGCAGGGCGCCCTTCATCAGGCCCACGTAGGGGTCCCGCAGGCCGAAGTCCGTGAGCAGCGCGATCACGCCCGGGCCGCGAGGCATCAGTCCCCGCCCGTGACCGAGTAGTCCCGCTTCTTCCTGGAGGGCTTCTCCTCGTCCTTGTACTTGAGCGGCTGGCCGCACTTGGCGCAGGCGCCCTCGAAGGCGGCCTTGGTCCCGTCCTTCTCGCAGACGAACTTGGGGATCCGCTCGATCTGCGTGATCTCGGATTTCTTGAGGCCGGCGAAGAGGCGGTCGGCCTTTCCGATCGCGGCGGCGTCCGCCCCGTCCAGCACGAGCACGTCCGGGCCGCGGCGCTCGAGGAGCACCTCGCCCCAGGCCGTGCTGAACTTGAGGGGGCCGCTGCGCTCGCCCTCGGGGGTTTCCTGGAGGTATTTCTTCTCGAGCGCGAGGGCGTAGGCGTCGAAAAACTCGACGGCGTCCTTCTCCGTGTCCCAGGTGGAGGCCCACACGAGCATGACCCGGGGCCGCTCCCAGCTCTCCTGGAAGCTCAGCGCGCCCCCGCATTTGGGGCAGGTCCCCGCCTCATCCTGCGCATGGGCGCATTTCTCGCAGACATTCTGCTTCTGAAGCTTCTGGTTCTCCCGCTCGAGGACGATGTAGCGGTCGCCGTCCCATCCGTCCGCGGCGCGGTCGATCACCGGCAGCCTGAGTTTGTCGGTCCGGAATTCCTTCAGGAGCAGCTTGATGGAGAACTCGCCGTGCACGTTGCTCAGCGACTGCTTCCAGGCGCCGCCGAAGAGCTTCTCGAGATCCGGGAGGGTGACGAGGGTCGGGTTGTCCCGCTTGTCGTAGTAGCGGTCGGGATGCAGGATCTGCTCGCTGGACAGCGGCAGGTCCTTGAAGAGCCTGCTGACGTCCTTCAGCTCCCCGTTGATCCCCTTGACGTACTTGACGACGAATTCGGTGCCGTACCCGTAGGGGAACGTGAGCGTCTGCCGGAGGAAGGCCGGCAGCTGGCCCGCCTTGCCCGGCAGCATGCCGGTCTTGTACGAGGCGTTGATGGTGCCGATCGCGACGTTGAACTGGTCCTTGAACTGGTACTTCCAGCCCACCGCCGAGGCGTCGCCCTCGATGACGCTCTTGACGGCGAGGATCAGGTCGTCGTTGGTCTCGTCCTCGAGCGGCAGCGTGGAGAGCTCGAAATGCTGGTCCTGCGCCGCATGGGCGAGTTCGTGGACCATCGTGATGCGCTCCATGTCCATGCCCAGGGCCTTGAGGGCCTGCTCCTCGGCGGGATTGCCGTCGCCGGCGCGGATCAGGCGGAGCTCCTTGGTTTTCGGATGGTAGAAGCCCGCCACCGAGCTCGAGAAGAGGTCGAGATAGGCCTCGTAGATGTCGAGGTTCCAGGGGATGAGGCCGAATTTGGCGTAGGCGCGCTGGTACATCGCGGCCTTGTCCTTGGGCAGTTCCTTCTGGAACTCCCCCTTGAGGAACTCCAGGAGCTCGTCCTTGGAGTAGATGCCGACCGTCACCTCCCGCTTGAAGTCCAGCCCCCGGATGCGGGTGACGTCCGCCTTGTGGAGGGCCGTCTTCTCCTTCATCGCGTCCTGCTTCGGGGCGGGTTTCTTCTCGTCCTGCGCGGCGCCCGGGAGTCCGACGACGAGCAGGAGCAGGGCGGGCAGGCTCAAACGGCTCATGGTCGGTCCCTCGAAGCTACTGATTATACGAGGAAGGGCGGGAATCATTTGTCATGGGATGCGGGCGCCGATATTATCGAGCCGCTCCGAAAACGCGTCAACATGAATCTCCGGAAACACTCCAGCCCCGTGCTGCGCGAGGAGATCGTCTCCGCGACGCTCTCCTGCGGCCTGAACTGCTTCGCCGTCCCCAAGAAGGGCTTCTCGAAGAAGGTCGGGATCTTCGCCACCCGCTACGGGTCGATCGACCTGGCCTTCACGCCCGACGGGAAGCCCAAGCTGGAGACGCCCCCGGGGATCGCGCATTTCCTCGAACACCAGCTCTTCAAGAAGGCGGGCGGCGAGGACGTGCTCATGGAGTTCGGGCGCTACGGCGCCTCCTCGAACGCGTTCACCGACTACACGGCCACGGCCTATTACTTCACGGCGAGCGGCCATTTCGAGAAGAACCTCGACCTGCTGGTGAGCTTCGTGTCGCAGCCCTACTTCGAGGCGGACAACGTCGCGAAGGAGAAGCTCATCATCGAGCAGGAGCTCAAGATGTACGAGGACTCCCCGGACCACCGCCTCTACAAGAGCCTGATGCGGGTGCTCTACACGACGCACCCCGTGCGGCTGGACATCGGCGGAGAGGTCTCCGACATCCAGAAGATCGACCGCGACCTGCTCGAGGCCTGCTACCGGATGTTCTACAACCCCTCCAACATGGTGCTCGTGCTGGCGGGGGACTTCGATCCCGCGGAGGCCTTCGCCCTGGCCGACAAGGCGCTGCCCGCGGAGCGCTTCCGCGCGCAGGGGCCCATCGCGCGGCACTGGCCGGTGGAGCCGTCCGGGGTCGTGGATCGCGTGGTCCGCACCCCGATGGCGGTGTCCCGGCCCCGGGTCATCGTGGGGTTCAAGGACCTCAGGATCGGGACGGAGCGCTCGCTGGCGCGCGAGATCGAGTCGTCCGTGGTGCTGGACCTGCTCTTCGGACGGTCGAGCTCCTTCTACACGAAACACTACGAGGCGGGCTTGATCGACGACAGTTTCGCCTTCTCGTACAGCGCGGAGGACGCCTTCGGGTTCTCGCTGATCGGGGGCGAAACGGAGGAGCCCGAGCGCCTCGCCGAGGAGGTCCTGCTGGAACTCCACAAGGCGAGGAAGAGCGGCTTGAAGAAGGCGGATGTCGAGCGCTCGAAGCGCAAGCGCCTGGGCAAGTTCATCCGCGCGTTCGACACGCCGGATGCGACGGCGTTCATGCTGATGGGCGCCGTCCAGCGCAACCAGGACCTCTTCGAGGTGCCCAAGGTCATCTCCAAGCTGAGTGCGAAGGCGCTGGAGTCCCGCCTCCGCGAACATTTCGACGAGCGCAACTACGCGGTCTCGATCCTCACGCCGAAGTCGCCATGAGACGGCGCGAGTTCCTCGCCTCCGGCTCCCTGGCGCTCGCCTCCGTCGCCTACGCCCGTCCCGGCGCCCGCATCAAGGCGGGGCAGATCGGGACCGTGCACGGTCATGCGGACGGGAAGCTGGAGACGCTGCGCGCCCTCGACGCGCTCTTCGAGGTCGTGGGCGTGGTGGAACCCGACCCCGCCCGCCGGGAACGGGCGATGAAGAAGCCCGCCTACAAGGACGTCCGCTTCCTGGACGAGGCGGAACTGCTGGGGACGCCGGATCTGGCGCTGGTCGCGGTCGAGACCGCGGTCGAGGACCTCGTCCCGACCGCGCGGCGCTGCGTGGCGGCGGGCCGGCACGTGCATCTCGACAAACCCGCGGGACCGTCGCTGCCCCAGTTCCGCAGCCTGCTGGAGGAGGCGAAGGCGAAGGGACTTCTCGTCCAGCTCGGCTACATGTTCCGCTACAACCCCGGTTTCCGGCTCTGCCTCCAGGCGGTGAAGGAGGGCTGGATCGGCGACGTCATCGAGGTGAACGGCGTGATCGGAAAGAAGTCCTCCCCCGAGCAGCGTCCAGGCCACAGCCCGGAGCCGGGCGGGACGATGTACGAACTCGGGGGGCATTTGATCGATGCGCTCGTCGCCGTGGCGGGGCCGCCGGACAAGGTGACGCCGCATGCGCGCCGCCTCGGCAAGGACGGCCGCGCGGACAACCAGCTGGCTGTTTTCGAATATCCGAAGATGGTGGCGACGATCCGCAGCGAGATCGTGGATCCCTTCGGCGGTCCGCGGCGGCAGTTCAGCGTGGCGGGGACGGAGGGCTTCGTCGAGATCCGCCCCCTCGAGCCGGCGCAGGTCGTGCTCGGGCTGGAGAAGCCGCGGGGGGCCTACAAGGCCGGACAGCAGACGGTCAAGTTTCCGGGCGGCGGCGGGCGCTATGAGGGGGAATTCCGGGACTTCGCGGCGGCGATCGGCGGGACGGCGAAGCTGCCCTACGGCGCCGCGCACGATCTCGCGGTCCACGAAGCCCTCCTGCGGGCTTCCGGCATGCCGCTGGATTGACGCAACTCCGCGGGCTCCGGCGAGTTGAGGAGTTCATGAAACGTCTGCTGGCGGCCCTGCTCCTCCTGGCCGGCTGCGCGGGCCCGGCTCCCGGGGCTCCCGCGGCGCCGCCGAACATCGTCCTGATTATTTCCGACGACCAGGGCTGGGGCGATTACGGGTTCATGGGCCACCCGCAGATCCGCACGCCGCACCTGGACCGTCTGGCCTCCCAGTCCCTCGTGTTTCCGAACGGCTACGTGACGACAAGCCTGTGCTGCCCCAGCCTGGCCACGATCCTGAGCGGGATGTATCCGCATCAGACGAAGATCTACTCCAACGATCCTCAGCGCCCGGCCGGCATGGCCGGAGGGGCCTACTACAAGAGCGAGGAGTATCGCCGCGACCGCGAGCGCATGAACGGGCACATGGAGCGACTGCCGACGCTGCCGCGCCTGCTGGGCGCCGCGGGATACCGCAGCTTCCAGACGGGAAAGTGGTGGCAGGGGCATTTCCGGACGGGCGGGTTTACGGACGGCATGAGCCACGGCGATCCTCTGAAGAGCGGACGGCACGGCGACGCGGGCCTGGCGATCGGGCGCGAGACGATGCAGCCGGTGGAGGACTTCCTGGACGCGACGTCGGCGGCGGGCGCGCCGTTTTTCGTCTGGTACGCGCCGATGCTGCCGCATCAGCCGCACAATCCGCCCGAGAGGATTCTGGCCCGCTACCGCGGCAAGGGTCCCTCGCTGCATGTCGAGAAGTACTGGGCGATGGTGGAGTGGTTCGACGAGACCTGCGGCCAGCTGCTGGCGACGCTCGACCGTCGCGGCCTCGCGGAGAACACGGTCGTCGCGTACGTGACGGACAACGGCTGGATCCAGGATCCGGCGAAGCCATCGTTCCTGCGGTCCAAACGGACGCCGTATGAGGCGGGATTGCGCACGCCGATGCTGGTGCGCTGGCCGGGGCGGGTGACGCCGGGGTCGTACTCGCGTCCCGTCAGCTCGATCGATCTGGCGCCCACGCTGCTGAAGGCGGCGGGACTGCGGCCCTCGCCGGCGCTTCCCGGGCTGGACCTGCTGGATCGGGCGGCGTTGGATCGCCGGGAGGCGGTCTTCGGTGAGGTCTATGCGCACGACGCCGTGGATCTCGACCGGCCCGCGTCGGGGCTGGAGGCGCGCTGGGGCGTCGCCGGAGATTGGAAATTGATCCTTCCCGTGAAGGGTCCGCCGGAGCTGTACCAGCTGTCCGCGGATCCGCTCGAAGCCCGCAACCTCGCGGAGACGGAGCCTCTGCGCGTGGAGGCCTTGCGCTGCCGGATCAACGGCTACTGGACGCCGGATTAGAGGCGCTGGATCGTCCGCCGGCTGAGCCGTTCGAATTTCGCGGCCACGGCGATCGAGACGAGGGCGAGTCCGGCGGTCAGCCCCCACCAGAGCCCGCGCGGGCCGAGTCCCGCGCGATGCGCGAGCCAGAGGCCGAAGGGGAGCCCGAGCAGCCAGTAGCCCGCCACGTTGGCGCCGAAGGCCCAGCGGGTCACGCCCGCGCCGCGCAGCGCGCCGCAGGCGCAGGACTGGATGCCGTCGAAAAGCTGAAAGGCACCCGCGATCGCGAGCAGGCCCGCGGCCGCCGGGATCACCGCGGCATCGGAAGTCAGCAGCCGCGCCACGGGACCGGGCAGGGTCCAGAGCCCGAGGCCCATGAGCAGCATGAAGGCGGCGCCGAGTCCGATGCCGAGCAGCCCCGCCCGGCGGGCCGCGGGCGTGTCGCCTCGGCCGATTGCGTTTCCCACGAGGGTGGAGGCGGCCATGCTGATGCCGAGCGGGACCATGAACGTCAGGCTCGCCACGGTGAGCGCGAGCTGGTGGGCGGCCATCTGGACGACGCCCATGCGTCCGACGAGCAGTCCGACGATCGAGAAGATGCCGACTTCCGCGAGCAGCTGCAGTCCGAGGGGGAAGCCGATCCCGAAGGCCCGGCGCAGCAGGGCGGGATCGGGGCGCCGCAGCGGCTCGGGTCCGTCCCCGGGCGCGATCCGGCCGACGCCCCAGGCGAGGATGCCGAGCTGCAGCAGGGTGGCGGCGTTCGTGGCCCAGGCGAGTCCGGCGACGCCCATGGGAGGAATGCCGAGCGAGGGAACGCCGAAGACGAGGGCCCAGTCGGCGGCAAGGTTGAAGAGGTTGGCGACGACGATCGCGAGGAGCAGGGGGGCCGTGCGCTGCAGCGCCTGCAGGTAGGAGCGCAAGGCGATGAAGACCAGGAAGGGCGGGAGTTGTAGCAGGCGGGGGTTGAGGTAGGCCCGGGCGCGGGAGGCCAGGTCGGGTTGGATGCCGGCGAGTTCCAGCGCCTGCCCGCAGCCCCAGGTGAGCAGCATGAGCGGAAGGGAGAGGAGGAGGGCGAGGTGGATGCCCGCCCAGAGCGTGCGCCGGGCCTCGCGGGGCTGCCCCGCCCCGATGGCCTGGGAGGCCAGCGGATCGATGCCGAGGATGACGCCCAGGCCGCCGACCTGGGCGATGCTGATGACGGAGTTGCCGAGTCCCGTGGCGGCGAGCGTCAGGGCGTCGACGCGGCCGGCGACGGCCGTGTCCACGAGTCCCATGGCCTGCCAGCCCAGGTTGACGGCGGCGATCGGCAGCGCCAGCCGGAGCAGGCTGTTCAGGTCGGATCGTGTCTCGGTGCTTGTCATGCCGCGCAGGATCGGATCCCGCGCCGCGTGATTCTAGCGGACTCCCTTCTTCAAAAGTCGCAGATCCGCCTCCAGATCTTCCAGGGATTCTGTAGCGAGTTTGTGAAATCGCGCGCCATGCCCCTCGCTCATCTTGCGGATGCACCCGTTATAGGCCGTGAAGTGGTCGGGACGATGTCCTCCGCGTCGAACATCTTTGATGATCCAGAGGCAGAACTCGCGGACCGCGACGACCTGCGCCTGCTCCAGGTACTCCTTCAGCCGGGCCAGGGAGTAGGGCTCGCCCCGGTGGGTCTTCACCGGCTCCTTGTCGGCGTGGTAAGTGACCGGCCCCGTCCATTTCCCGTCCTTCCATTGGGAGAGACGCGCGCCTCCCACGGCATCCCGCATCGTCCGGTGGAGCAGATCCCAGCCGGCGGGATACAGTCCCGGGCCTTTCGCCTCGATCTTGCGCTGGAGGCGTTCGCCGTTCAGGAGGACCCTGGGACCATCGACTTTCCAGCGCTCTTCGGAGGCGAGGGCCTCCTCGAAGAGCTTGAGATGCTCCCGGGCCTCTTGCAGGAGGGATTCGAGGGCCAGCAGTCCGGGATGCAGGGCGGGGACCAGGTCGTCCCCCCAGCCGGCGCACTCCAGAATCCAGCTGCGGGCTCCTTTCCATCCCTTGAGTTGATCGAGCACGTCCTGCCGTTGCAGAGCCTCGGGGAAGTCGATCTTGAACGTGAACGGCCCGCGGAAGAGAGCCTCGCTGCTGACCACAAAGTCGCCGTCGACCACGTTGGCCGTGCTCGTGTTCCCCTCCTCGAGAAGAGAAACGAGGCGATCGTCCGACAGGTGCTCCCGGCGCAGGGACAGGGCGACTCTGAGACGCGTGCGTTCCGGCAGCCGGGTGCTTCCCTTGAGCACCCAGGGATGGTTCCGCCGGCGCTGGGTGAACAACTCCACTTCGGCGCCGAGGTCCGCGTCTCCGCCGGCGACTTTGGGTCGGGCGATGGGATGCTCGGGGCTGAGCAGGGGAGCCGCGGGGGGATCCTGAGTCACAAGAGGCGCCGGACTCGGGGCGGAGGGATGCAGCGCGGGGGGCTTGGGTTGCGACGCCCAGAACAGCACGAAGCCGATCAGCAGGGCGGCCGCTGCCGAGGCCATCGTTCTCGATGCCGTAGCCGGCCGCTCATTCGTCACGGAGCGCAGGAAGCGCCGCCGTGCCTGCTCCGGATCCGGCTGCAGCGCAGCAGCCCGGATCAGGCGATCCACATTGCGCTCCAGGGGGCCTTCAGGCGTCGTCACCTTCCACTCCTTCCTTGAGCCGGTCCCGCAACTCCTGCCGGGCCCGGTGCAGCCGGGACTCCACGGCCTTCCCGCTCTCGCCAAGCTCCTGGGCGATGGCCGCGATCGACTTGCCCTCGAAATAGCGCCGGATCAGAACTTCCGCGTGGGAGGCTTCCAGAGCCTCCAGCGCGCGTCGCACCTGCCGCACGCTCTCCTCGCAGCGGACGAGGTCCTCCGGGATCTCGCCCGCGTCGATTTGCCGCAGGGCACGGAGCGCCTCCTCGGCCTGGACTTGCCGCCCCCGGGATCGTCGTCGCATGCGGATGCGGTTCTTCGCGATGGCCAGGACCCAGGTCAGCGGGGCGGCGTCGCCCCGGAAGCGGTCCCGCTGCCGCCAGGCTTCCAGGAGGGTTTCCTGGACGAGGTCCTCCACGTCCGCCGCCGTCGCTCCGGTCGCTGCGGCGACGAAGCTGAAGACGCGGCGGTAGAACTCGTCGAAGAACGCCGCCGGGTCGAGACCGAGGACATTCGCCATCGCTTGAATCACGGCTGCAGGTTGGTTGCCGCAGCGGCGTGAATCCTTCGAAAATAATCCGGGGGCAGCGTAGCATGGAAGCTCCAAGGAGGGTCGTTTCCATGAGGAAGGGCATGGGCCTGGGCCTTCTCGCGTTGCTGACCGCCTCCTGCGCCACGCCGCCGGCGCAGGCGACGCGCCCGCCCAACATCGTCGTCATCTACATGGACGACCTCGGCTATGCGGACATCGGCGCGTTCGGAGCGAAGGCCTATCCCACGCCCCACCTGGACCAGCTGGCTCGCGAGGGGCGCCGTTTTACGGACTTCTACGTCTCGCAGGCGGTCTGCTCGGCCTCGCGCGCGGCGCTCATGACCGGCTGCTACAACGTCCGGGTCGGGATCCTGGGCGCGCTCGGCCCGGGCTCGAAAACCGGCATCAGCGCCTCCGAGACGACGCTCGCCGAAGTCTGCAAGTCGAAGGGCTACGCCACCGCCTGCTTCGGGAAATGGCACCTCGGAGACCGGAGGCCGTTCCTCCCGCTCCAGCACGGCTTCGACGAGTACTTCGGTCTCCCGTATTCGAACGACATGTGGCCGCTGCATCCCACAGCGAAGCAGTTCCCCGATCTGCCTCTGATCGACGGGAACGACGTGGTCAACCCCAGGGTTTCGCCCGAGGATCAGAACCGGCTGACGGGACAGTACACCGAGCGGGCGGTGTCGTTCATCGAGCGGAACCGGGCGCGCCCCTTCTTCCTCTACGTGCCCCACAGCATGGTCCACGTCCCGCTGCATGTCTCCGACCGCTTCCGAGGGAAGAGCGGCGCCGGCCTCTTCGGTGACGTGATGATGGAGGTCGACGATTCGGTGGGGCGCATCGTCGAGTCGATCCGGCGGCAGGGCCTCGATAAGGACACGATCGTCGTCTTCACCTCGGACAACGGCCCGTGGCTCAGCTACGGCGAGCACGCGGGCTCGGCCCGGCCGCTCCGGGAAGGGAAGGGGACGATGTTCGACGGCGGCTGCCGCGTGCCCGCCCTCTTCTGGGGTCCGGGACGGATCCCGGCCGGGACCGTCTGCCGCGAACCCGCGATGACGATCGACCTGCTGCCCACGATCGCGACCTGGATCGGGGCGACGCCTGCGGGGCCGCGCATCGACGGCCGGGACATCGGCCCGCTCGTCGCCGGCGAGCCCGCTGCGAAGTCCCCCCACGAGGCCTACTACTTCTATTGGGGCCGCGAACTGCAGGCCGTGCGGAGGGGGAAGTGGAAGCTGCACTTTCCCCACGCCCATCCCACGCTCGCCGGGCGGGACGGCGGCAAAGAGGGGATTCCGGCGAAGTACGAAAGCGCCCGCATCGACCTGTCGCTCTTCGACCTCGAAGCGGACCCCGGAGAAACCGTGGACGTGAGCGCAAGCCATCCGGCCGTGGTCGAGCAGATCAAGGTCTTGGCGGACGCGATGCGGAAGGACCTGGGCGACTCCGCCACGAAGCAGGCGGGGACGGGGGTTCGCGAACCGGGCCGGCTCGCGAATTAGGGCGCCGCGCGCCGGATGAATTCCACGAGATAGGACACCCGCGCGCCGGGTTTGCTCACCGAGGCGATCGAGACGAGGAAGCGGGCGCCGGCCAGATCCCCCTTGGGAAGCACGGGGCGGAAGACCAGGGCCTTGAACGACGAAAGCGAGAGGTGGTTGATCTCCACCTTCTCGGCCAGGTCGTACTCCTCGTTCAGGCGCCAGAGTTCCAGGCGCGCGTCGTCCTTGGAGTTCAGCGGAAACGCGCCCCCCTCCTGCGGATGGAAGGACCAGGCGGCGCCGGAGGCCAGGTAGTCCGCCGGGTAATAGCCCCGGGACGGATACGCGACGAAGCCCGGGCCTTTCGCGGCATCCTTGGGGGCGGGTTTTCCGGAACGGGGCCCCGCGCCGGCGCTCGAATCCACGACGTAGAGCGCCTTGAACGTGCCCTCCTTGCCGGCCTCGCCGAAGCCGATCTTGCCGAGCGGCGCGTTGAGGATCCAGCAGCGGTGGCCGACCCGTTCGATGTTGGAAGGATCGGAGTCGTCCATGAAGTTGTCGACGGAGTCCCGCAGGCTGCCGCCCGGATGCAGGCTGAGGTTGCTCTTGGCGCAGCCTTCGAAGCCCTTCTTGAAGAAGTCGTCGGCCAGGCCGGGGGGCTTGGGCGGGCTGTGCGAGAGATCGCCGTTGAGCGCCAGCACCCCGGCGCCGTGCTGGGCGAGGTCGTTGTAGGCCTCGTTCAGTTCGATGTCCGGCGAGAGTTCGGAGAGGAAGCGGTAGGCCCGGACGTGGCGCAGGGCCCATTCCAGGTACTCCTTCTTCAGTCTGCCCGCTTTGTGGGGCGCCGTGAGGACGGGCGTTTCGGCGTAGCGCTCGGCGAGCGGCCACTTGCCGTTTTGAGCGGGCGGGTCGAGTTCGTCCAGCCGCCTGCGGATCAGCTCCGGCGCGCGCGGATGGGCGGGAACGGGCGCGACGAAATCCGGGTAGAGGAAGACCTCGCCTTTGCGGAACGTGACGCGATGGAGGGCCTGGCCCTTGTCGTCGAAGCGGAAGAGGTCGCCGTCGATCTTCCCCTTGAGGTAGCGCTTCTTGACCCGGGGTTTCCCGTTCTCGTGGAATTCCTCGTAGACGCGTTCGAGGGTGCCGTGGACGTACGTCGCGACGACCTTGCGCTTGCCGTTCTCGTAGAACTCCTGATACTGCCCGTCCTTCAGCCCCTTCTCGTCGAGCTGATATTGGGCTTTGACCTTGCCGCTGTCGTAGAGCTCCTTGACGGGGCCTTTGGCAGGCTCCTGGGCTCCCGCCAGGGCGAGCAGGGCGAGCGTGAGGGTCCGAAGGAGGTGCATGAACAAGTGAACTATACCACGGATTCCTCAACTTCCCGCCAGGTAGTCCTTCCAGAGCGTCTCCAGGTCCTTGCCCGTCCAGGTCTTGAAGAGGTCCTCCTTGTAGCGCGAGGCGCGCATCACCTCGTTGAGCTTCTTGACGATGTCCTTGTCGTGCTTCTCCGCGATCCAGGCGAAGAACGCGGCCGAAGTGCGGTAGCCGTCCTTGTAGCTTCCCTTGCGCTTCTCCTTCGGCGGGACGCTCTTCTTCTCGTACTGGAAGTAGCGGATGTAGTCCGCGACGCCCTCCGTCACCCAGCCGGGATCGCTCTTCGGATAAGCCTGCACCACGTGCGCGAGTTCATGGACGATCATGCCCGTGTCCTCGGGATGTTTCGTCACCCAGTCCGCCGCGACGCGGATCTTGTTCCCGACGGTGTCCGCCACGCCCTTCTTGTCCTTCTCGAAGACGAGAGCGACCTCCGTCGGCGGCGTAAAGCCCGGCGTCGCGAGGAATTCCGACATCTTCGGATACCACTCCTCGCAGAGCGCCTTCGCCTTCTCCCCCCACTCCTTCAACGCCGGGACCTGGCTGGTATCGACGCTGATCTTGACCTGGGCCAAGGCGATGGTGAGGACGATGGGGAGGATCATAGGGATAGGTACGCGTCAGATCGCCCGGCGTTGGGCCGTTGAATTCCCCGGGGACCTGAAGAAATCCGCAGTTCGCGCTCCCCGTTGCGTAGAGCGGGACAGGAGGCCGGTCCTTTGCTTTACTGTGGGACGAGTGAAGGCGGAGTCCCGAGTCCTGCCCCGCGGACGTTTCGGGGACCTGTTTGAGGCGCTGAAGGTTCGAGGTTTTCGAATCGTCGGGCCGACGGTCCGGGAGCAGGCGATCGTCTACGACGAACTCGCCTCGCCGGCGGAGCTGCCGGAAGGCTGGACCGACGAGCAGGGGCCCGGCCTCTATCGGCTCAGGCGGCGCGAGGATCGTGCGCTCTTCGGCTACGTCGTCGGGCCGCATTCGTGGAAGAAGTATCTGTTCCCTCCCAAGGTCCGGCTCTGGCAGGCCCAGCGGAGCGGCCGCTCCTTCGAAGTCAGCGCGGAGCCTCCCGACGAGACCCGCTTCGCCTTCCTCGGGATGCGCGCCTGCGAGCTGGCCGCGCTGGAGGTCCAGGACCGCGTCTTCCGCGAAGCCGACCCCTTCTACCGCGCGCGCCGGGACCGGCTCTTCCTCATCGCGGTGAACTGCGGCCAGGCCGCGGCCACCTGCTTCTGCGCGTCCATGAACACGGGCCCCCGCGCCCGAAAGGGCTTCGATCTGGCCCTGACCGAGATCCTCGAGGGCGGGCACCGCTTCCTGCTGGAAGCCGGGACCGAGAAAGGGCGCGAACTCCTGGGCGCGCTCGAAATCGCGGCGCCGGATTCCGGAGACGCCGCCGCGCCGGAACGCGCCGAGGCGGTGGCGCGGTCCCAGATGACGCGGACGATGGACGCCGGGGCCCGCGAGCTTCTCGCGAAAAACCCCGAGCATCCGCGCTGGGACGAGATCGCCTCGCGCTGCCTCGCCTGCGCCAACTGCACGATGGCCTGCCCCACCTGCTTCTGCAGCACGGTCGAGGACGTCACGGATCTGACGGGCGACCACGCGGAGCGCTGGCGCAGCTGGGACTCCTGTTTCACGGCGGACTTCTCCAAGGTCCACGGCGGCAGCGTCCGCGCCTCCGTGAAGTCGCGGTACCGGCAGTGGCTCACCCACAAGCTGTCCTCCTGGCACGACCAGTTCGGGAGCTCCGGCTGCACGGGCTGCGGCCGCTGCATCACCTGGTGTCCGGTCGGCATCGACCTGACCGTCGAAGTTCGGGAGATCGGAAAGGGCGGAACATGAAGGACATCGAACAGCTGCTGGCGGAGCATGAGTTCTTCAAGGGGCTTGCGGCGAAGCACCTGAAGCTCATCGCCGGCTGCGCTTCCAACGTGCATTTCAACACGGGCAGCTTCCTGTTCCGGGAGGGCGAGGCGGCCGACCGCTTCTATGCGCTGCGCGGCGGCTCCGTGTCGGTCGAGCTGCATGCGCCCGGGCGTCCCTCCGTGACGGTGCAGACCGCCGCCGCGGGGGAGATCCTCGGCTGGTCCTGGCTGTTTCCGCCCTATCTCTGGCAGTTCGACGCGCGGGCGCGGGAGGACGTGAAGGCGACCTTCTTCGACGGGGCCTGCCTCCGGAAGAAATGCGACGCCGACCCCGCGCTGGGATACGAACTCATGAAGCGTCTCGCCCTCATCGTCTCGCGCCGGCTCGAGGCCACCCGACTGCAACTGCTGGATCTTTATGGACCTGCACCCAAGCGCTGACGCCGCGAGGCTCCTGCCCCGGCGCTTCCGCGTGCGGAGCTCGTCGCGCGAGCTGCCCGACACGTGGACGCTTGAACTCTCGGCCGACGACGGCGGCGCGGACCTGGCCTTCCGCCCCGGGCAGTTCACGATGCTCTACGCCTTCGGCGTGGGCGAGGCGGCGATTTCGATCAGCGGGGACCCGGCCGAACCGGAACGCCTGGTTCACACGATCCGCGCGGTCGGCCCGGTGACCCGGGCGATCTGCGCCGCCAAGCGGGGCGACGCCCTCGGGGTGCGCGGGCCCTATGGCAGCGCCTGGCCCGTGGAGGAGGCGAAAGGGAAGGACGTTCTGATCGTCGCGGGCGGCATCGGCCTGGCGCCCCTGCGCCCGGCGATCCGCGCGGTGCTGGCGGATCGTGGCGCGTTCGGCCGCGTCTCCGTCCTGGTCGGGGCGCGGACGCCCAAAGACCTGCTCTATCCCGCCGAGCTGCGCCGCTGGAAGTCGCGTTTCGACGCGGACGTCCGGGTCACCGTCGACTCTCCTTCGAGGGCGACGTGGAAGGGCGACGTGGGCATGGTCACGCCGCTGGTCGCGCGCTCCTCCTTCGATCCCGCGAAGACCGTGGCCATGATGTGCGGCCCGGAGATCATGATGCGGGTGGTCGGGGCGGAACTCCTGCGACTGGGTCTGCCCCCCGCCTCCGTCTTTCTCTCCATGGAGCGGAACATGAAGTGCGCGGTCGGGCTCTGCGGGCACTGCCAGCTGGGCCCCGAGTTCGTGTGCAAGGACGGCCCCGTCTTTGCCTGGACCCGGATGGAACGGGCCCTGAGGGTGAGGGAACTGTGAAGAAGCGCCGCCGCCCGCGCCTCGCGGTCTGGAAGTTCGCGTCCTGCGACGGCTGCCAGCTCAGCCTGCTCGACTGCGAGGACGAACTGCTTGCGGTCGCCGGCGCGGTCGAGATCGCCCATTTCCTCGAAGCCAGCCGGGCCGTCGCGCGCGGGCCGTACGACCTCTCGCTCGTCGAGGGTTCGATCACCACGGCCGGGGATGCGGAGCGCCTCCGCGAAGTGCGCCGGATCTCGAAGACCCTCGTGACCATCGGCGCCTGCGCGACGTCCGGGGGCATCCAGGCCCTCCGGAACTTTCGGGACGTGAAGGAGTTCATCCGCGCCGTCTACGCGCGCCCGGAGTTCATCGACACGCTTGCGACGTCGACGGCGATCGCCGACCACGTGCCGGTCGACTTCGAGCTGCGCGGCTGTCCCGTGAACAAGGCCCAGCTGCTCGAGGTCCTCTCGGCGTTTCTTGCGGGACGCCGGCCGAACACGCCCGCGAACGCCGTCTGCGTGGAATGCAAACAACGCGGCACGGTCTGCGTCATGGTCGCGTCAGGCACGCCCTGTCTCGGTCCGGTCACGCACGCCGGTTGCGGGGCGATCTGTCCGAGCTACGACCGGGGCTGTTACGGCTGTTTCGGTCCGAAGGAGACGCCGAACACCGCCTCGCTCGCGGCGCGGTGGACGGAGCTCGGCGCCACGAAGCCGCAGCTGGTCCGCGTCTTCCAGGGCTTCAACGCCGCGGCCGCCCCGTTCCGGAAGGAGGCCGAGGCCCATGAGTAAGACGCGGACCATCAAGGTGGACGCGCTCGCCCGCGTGGAGGGGGAGGGGGCCCTGACCGTCCGGATCAAGGACGGGAAGGTCGAGGACTGCCGCCTGCGCATCTTCGAGCCCCCGCGCTTCTTCGAGGCCTTCCTCCGCGGGCGGGGGCTCGGCGAGGCGCCGGACATCACGGCGCGCATCTGCGGGATCTGCCCCGTCGCCTATCAGATGAGCTCGATCCATGCGATGGAGGATGCGCTGGGGCTGCGCGCGGTGGGGCCCCTGCGGGAGCTGCGGCGGCTGCTGTACTGCGGCGAGTGGATCGAGAGCCACGTCCTGCACGTCGCCATGCTGCACGCGCCCGACTTCCTGGGCTACGAGGACGCGATCCGCATGGCGAAGGACCACGGCGCGCTCGTGCAGGCGGCCCTCGCCCTCAAGAAGGCGGGCAATGAGATCGTCCGCGTCGTGGGCGGCCGCGAAATCCACCCCGTGAACGTCAAGGTGGGCGGGTTCTACCGGACGCCGTCCCGGGAGGAGCTTCGCGCCCTCGGCGAGGTGCTGAAGCCGGCGCGGGACCGCGCGGCCGCGCTGCTGAAATGGGTCTCGGGCTTCGAATTCCCCGATTTGGAATTCGACTACGAGTTCGTCGCCCTGCGGCATCCTTCCGAGTATCCGATGAATGAGGGGCGCCTCGTCTCGAACCGCGGGCTCGACATCGACGTCCGGGACTACGAGGCCCACTTCGAGGAGCAGCACGTCGCCCATTCGAACGCGCTGCAGTGCGTGCTGAAGGCGCGCGGCGCG
Organism: uncultured Planctomycetales bacterium; assembly: GCA_964619955.1. Lineage (GTDB taxonomy): Bacteria > Planctomycetota > MHYJ01 > MHYJ01 > JACPRB01 > JACQFK01. The sequence goes on along the minus strand of CAZUJF010000004.1, from coordinate 204,168 downwards.
TATTTCGTGGGTCCGCTGGCGCGATACGCGCTGAACCGCGACCGGCTTCCCGCGGCGATCCGCGAGGCCGCCCGGGAGGCGGGCGTCGACGGGGAGGTCCGCAATCCCTTCAAGAGCATCATCGTGCGGGCGCTCGAGGTGCTCTACGCCGTCGACGAGGCCCTGCGGATCATCGCGGCCTACGAGCCCCCCGCGGCGCCCGCCCTGGCCTGGACGCCCCGCGAGGGGACGGGGTCCGCCTGCACGGAGGCCCCGCGCGGCATTCTGTATCACCGCTACCGCGTCGCGGCCGACGGTTCCATCGTCGAGGCGCGGATCGTCCCGCCGACCTCGCAGAATCAGAAGACGATCGAGGACGATCTCCGGCGCTTCGTCCAGGGACACCTGAAGCTGTCCCAAGAGCAGCTCACCCGGCGTTGCGAACAGGCCGTGCGCAATTACGACCCGTGCATCTCCTGCGCGACCCATTTCCTCAAGCTGACGATCGATGCCACTTGAACCGGCGCTCGTCCTGGCCGTGGGCAATCCGTACCGCCGGGACGACGGCGCGGGGCCGGCGGTCGCGCGGCGGCTGGAAGGGCGGCTTCCGGCCGGCGCGCGGCTCCTCGTCCGGGAGGGCGATCTCGCGGCGGCCTTGGAGGATTGGGCGGACGTCCGTCTGCTGGTGGCGATCGACGCCGCGTGTTCGGGGGCGGCGCCCGGGACGCTGCATCGGCACGATGCCGTCGCGGGTCCGCTGCCGGCGGCCTACGCGCGGGGTTCGACGCACGCCTTCGGCCTGTCCGAGGCGCTCGAACTCGCCCGGGTCCTCGGCCGTCTGCCCGCCCGGGTGCGGGTGCTCGGGATCGAGGGCCGCGATTTCGATCATGGGGAAGGCCTGAGCCCCGAGGTGGAGGCCGCCGTGGGACGGGCGGCCGACGAAGTCCTGAAGGAGCTGGCGCGCGATGCATGAATCGTCGTTGATGAAGGGCCTGGTCCGGAAGCTGGAGGAGCTGGCCCGCGAGAACGGCGGCGGGCGCATCACCTGCGTCCGCGTCTGGCTGGGCGCCCTCTCCCATTTCTCGAAGGAGCATTTCCGGGAGCATTTCGAGGTGGATGCTCGGGGCACGGCGGCCGAGGGCGCCGCGCTGGAGCTCACGCTTTCGGAGGACGCCCTGCATCCCCGCTCGCTGGAGGTCGTGCTGGAGAGCGCGGACGTGACGGAGCCATGAAGGGCCGGCTCAGACTGGAGATCCGGGGCGACGTGCAGGGGGTGGGGTTCCGGCCCTACGTCCACCGTCTGGCGGGTTCGCTCGGCCTTGCCGGCTGGGTGTGCAACGGCCCCCGGGGCGTGACCTGCGAGGTCGAGGGCCCGCTGTCGGCGCTGGAGGCGTTCCAGGAGCGGCTTCCGCGTGAACTGCCTCCGCGCGCGGCCATCCGCGGCCTCGACACGGCCCGGGTGGAGGCGCTGGGCGAGAGCGGGTTCGAGATCCGCCCGAGCCTGTCCGACGCCGCGCCCGCGTTCAGCGTGCCCGCCGACAGCGCCCCCTGCCCGGACTGCCTCCGCGAGCTGCGCGATCCCTCGAACCGCCGGTATCGACACCCGTTCATCAGCTGCACCCGCTGCGGGCCGCGCTACTCCGTCCTCGAGTCGCTGCCCTGGGACCGGGTCCGGACCACGATGAAGGAGTTCCCGTTCTGTCCGGACTGCCGGCGCGAATACGAAGATCCCGCGGACCGCCGTTTTCATGCCGAGCCGCTCGCCTGTCCCGCCTGCGGCCCCTCCCTGACCCTGCTCGATCCGGGGGGGCGCCTCCTGGCGGTCCGCGACGAGGCCCTGGGGCGCGCCTCACGGGCCCTCGCGGAAGGCCTGATCGTCGCGGTCAAATCCGTGGGCGGGTTCCAGCTGATGACGGACGCCTGCAGCGAGACCGCCGTCCGGCGGCTTCGCGAGCGGAAGGCGCGCGAGGAGAAGCCCTTCGCCGTGCTCCTGCCCGATCTCGAGACCGTGCGGCGTCTCGGCCGTCCGGGACCGATCGAGGAGGAACTGATCGCCGCCCCCGAGGCTCCCATCGTGCTGATCCGTCGCGGAAACGACGGCCTGGCCCCTTCCGTCGCGCCCGGCAATCCCTGGCTGGGACTGCTGCTGCCGCCCAGCCCGCTTCACGAACTGCTGGCCGGTCCTCCGCTCGTCGCGACCAGCGGGAATCTGTCCGACGAGCCGCTCTGCATCGGGAACGCGGAGGCGCTGGAGCGCCTCGGAGGGATCGCCGACCTCTTTCTCATGCACGACCGGGGCATCGTGAGGCCCCTGGACGATTCCGTCGTGCGCGTCATCGACGGCGCCCCCTGTTTCCTGAGGCGCGGACGCGGGTACGCGCCGTACGGCGTCCCGCTGCCCCGGCCCGTTCCCGCCGCGCTGGCGGTGGGGGCGCAGCTCAAGGGAAGCGTGGCGCTCGGCACGGGCCGCCTGATCGTGGTGGGGCCGCACCTCGGCGATCTCGGGTCCGTCCGCGGGTACGAGCATTTCCGGCAGGCGGCCGGGGATCTGCCGCGACTGCTGGAGGCCGCCCCGGGCCTGGTGCTGCACGACGCCCACCCGGACTACCGGACGACGCGGCATGCCCGGGACTGCGGCCTTCCCGCCCGCCCCGTGCAGCACCACCACGCCCACGTGTTCGCCGCCATGGCGGAACACGGCCTGGAGCCCCCCGTGCTGGGGGTGGCCTGGGACGGGACCGGCTGGGGCCCGGACGGCAGCGTCTGGGGCGGCGAATTCCTGCGCGTGGAGGCGGACGGGGTCCGGCGCGCGGGGCACCTGAGGACGTTCCGGTTGCCCGGGGGCGAGGCGGCCGTCCGCGAGCCGCGGCGTTCCGCGCTCGGGGTCCTCTTCGAGCTCTTCGGCCGGGACCTTCCGGCGCCGCCCGGTTTCGAGGACGCGGAGTCGGGCCCGCTGCTCGGCCTGCTCGACCGCGGGGTGAACAGTCCCCGGACCTCGAGCGCCGGGCGTCTTTTCGACGCCGCGGCGGCGCTCTGCGGACTGCGGCTTCGCGGGGGCTTCGAAGGGCAGGCGGCGATGGCGCTGGAATTCGCGCTCGATGCATCGGCGGAAGGTCGCTACGATATAGGACCGGAGGGTGACTGGGGCCCGCTGCTGCGCGGATTGCTGGCCGACCTTGCCCGGGGGGAAAGCCCCGGCCGCTGTTCCGCCCGTTTCCATCGGGGGATGGCGGATCTGATCGCGGATGCCGCGCGGCGGGAGGGGATCCCGGACGTCGTGCTCAGCGGCGGCTGCTTCCAGAACCGCGCCCTGGCGGAGGAGGCCGTCCGCCGACTTCGGGAGGAGGGGTTCCGTCCCCGGCTGCAGCGCCGCATCCCGCCCAACGACGGGGGGATCGCGGCCGGACAGATCGCGTCCCTGCTTTGGAGGCAAGAGCCATGTGTCTAGCCGTCCCCGGCCGCGTGGTGGAACTGGTCGATGCGAGCCCCGCGGCCCGGCTCGCGCGCGTGGATTTCGGCGGCGTCCTTCGCGAGATCAACCTGACCCTGGTGCCGGAGGCGGCGGTGGGGGACTACGTCCTGGTCCATGTCGGCGTCGCCCTGAGCCGCATCGATGCGGAGGAGGCGGGGCATGTCTTCAAGTATCTGAAGGAGATCGGCGACCTTGAAATACGTTGACGAGTACCGGGATGCGGCGGAAGCGCGGCGTTTCGCCGAGGCCCTGAAGCGCGCGGCGACGCGCCCCTGGACGATCATGGAGGTCTGCGGCGGCCAGACGCACGCCATCGTCCGCTTCGGGATCGACGAACTGCTGCCGCCGGGTCTGAATCTGGTGCACGGCCCCGGCTGCCCCGTCTGCGTCACGCCCGGGGAGATCATCACGCAGGCGGTGGATCTGGCGCGCCGCCCCGGCTTCATCTTCTGCAGTTTCGGCGACATGCTCCGCGTGCCGGGCGCGAAGGGAAGCCTGCTGGAGGCCAAGGCCGAGGGGGCCGACGTCCGGATGGTGTATTCCCCGCTCGATGCGGTGGAGATCGCGCGCCGGGAGCCGTCCCGCGAAGTGGTCTTCTTCGCCGTGGGGTTCGAGACGACCGCGCCGGCCCATGCGCTTGCCGTCAAGCAGGCGGCGGCGCTCGGGCTCCGGAACTTTTCGCTCCTGGTCTCCCACGTGCTGGTTCCGCCCGCCGTGGAGGCCGTGGTTTCCGCGGCGGGGAACCGCGTCCAGGGCTTCCTCGCCGCGGGCCACGTCTGCACGGTCATGGGCTTCGAGGAGTACGAGCCGCTGGTGGCGCGCCACCGGGTGCCCATCGTGGTCACCGGATTCGAGCCCCTGGACCTGCTTCAGGGGCTGCTCATGTGCGTGCGGCAGCTCGAGGAGGGGCGCGCGGAGGTGGAGAACCAGTACAGCCGCAGCGTGCGGCGCGAGGGGAACGTCCCGGCGCGCGACCTGATCCGCGAGGTCTTCCAGGTGGTTTCCCGGCGCTGGCGGGGGATCGGCGAGATCCCGGCGAGCGGTCTCGGGCTGCGCGCGGACTATGCGGCCTTCGACGCGGAGCGCCGCTTCGGCCTGGCCGCGCCCGAGCCCGAGGCCGGAGGGGAGTGCCGGAGCGGGGAGGTCATGCAGGGACGGCTGAAGCCGGTGGAGTGCCCCGCCTTCGGGACCCGCTGCACGCCGGACAAGCCGCTGGGCGCGCCCATGGTGTCGTCGGAGGGCGCCTGCGCCGCCTACTACCGGTATCGTCCGGGGGAGGGGCGCTCGTGAACGACCTCATCCAGATGGCCCACGGGGGCGGCGGCCGCCTCATGCAGCGTCTGCTGGAGGAACTGGTCCTGCCCGCGCTGCGCAATCCGCATCTTGAGGCGCGGCACGACGGGGCCGTGCTGGACCCCGGCGGTTCGCGGCTGGCCTTCACGACGGACGGCTACGTGGTGAAGCCGCTGTTCTTCCCGGGCGGCGACATCGGGTCGCTCGCCGTGCACGGGACCGTGAACGACCTCGCCATGTGCGGGGCCCGGCCCCGCTGGCTCTCCTCCGCGCTCATCCTGGAGGAGGGCTTCCCGAAGGAGTCCCTCTCGCGCATCCTGGCGTCGATGCGGGCGGCGGCCGACGCGTCCGGAGTGCAGATCGTCACCGGGGACACGAAGGTCGTGGATCGCGGCCGGGGCGACGGCGTCTACCTGGCGACGGCCGGCGTGGGCCTGATCGGCCCCGGCGTGGACATCGCCCCCTCGCGGGTGCGGAGCGGCGACGTCATCCTGCTCTCCGGCGACGTGGGCCGTCACGGCGTCGCCATCCTTTCCGCCCGCGAACAGCTCGGCCTGGAGTCCTCGATCGTGAGCGACTCCGCCCCGGTGCACGGTCCCGTGCTCGCGCTGCTCGAGGCGGGCGTGCCGCTGCACTGCCTGCGGGACCTCACGCGGGGCGGGCTCGGCGCGGCCCTGGTCGAGATCGCGCAGGCCTCCGGCCTTCCCGCGGAACTCGACGAGGTCCGCGTGCCGGTGGACGGGCCGGTCCGCGCCGCCTGCGAACTCCTGGGGCTCGATCCGGTCCATGTCGCCAACGAAGGCCGCTTCGTCGCCTACGTTCCCGAGGAGGCGTCGGCCCGCGCCCTCGACCTGCTGAAGCGTCACCCCGTCTCGTCGGGGGCGGTGGCGGTGGGACGGGTGGGCGCCCCGGGCGAGGTCCGGGTCACGGTGCGCACGGCGCTGGGGACGCGCCGCATCCTCGATCTGCCCAACGGAGAGCAGCTTCCCCGGATTTGTTAGGCCGATGGGGATCGGAATCCGGGAGACGCAGGCATGAACGCGGAAACGACGGCTCCGGCGCCGGCCCCCGCCGACGGCAGGGACTACGGCCCCGGCCTGAGCGGGGAGGCGGCGCGGGAGCGGCTCCTTTCGGAGGGCCCCAACGAAATTCCGCGGGCCCGGCGGCGGCAGGGCCTGAAGCTGGTGGGGGAGATCGTTCGGGAGCCGATGATCCTCCTGCTGCTGGCCTCGGGGGCGATCTACCTGTTCCTCGGGGATCCGGGCGAGGCGCTCTTCCTGCTCGGATCGATCGGCGTGGTGATCTCGATCGAGTATTTCCAGGAGCGCAAGACGGAGCGCACGCTCGAGGCCTTGAGGGACCTGTCGAGTCCCCGGGCCCGCGTGGTGCGGGACGGGCGGGCGTCCCGGATCCCGGGGCGCGAGGTGGTCCGGGAGGACATCGTGCTCGTCGGCGAAGGGGACCGGATCCCGGCGGACGGGGTCGTCGTCAGTTCCGCCGGGCTTTCCGTGGACGAATCGCTCCTCACCGGGGAATCGGTGCCGGTCCGCAAGGCGCCCTGGACCGCGGGGCCGACCTCGGGGCCCCCCGGCGGGGACGGCACGCCCTTCGTGTTTTCCGGGACGCTCGGGGTGCGGGGAAAGGCGGCGCTCCGCGTGACGGCGACGGGGCCGCGGTCCCAGCTGGGCCGGCTCGGGAAGGTCATGGAGGCGGAGCAGGGCGAGCGCAGCCTTCTGCAGAAGGAGACGGAGCGGCTGGTGCGTCTCTCCGCGATCGCGGCGATCCTGCTCTGCGCCGTCGTCACGCTGCTCTACGGCTTCACGCGCGGATCCTGGCTGGAGGCGGTCCTGGCCGGGCTGGCCCTGGCCATCTCCCTGCTGCCGGAGGAGTTCCCCGTCATCCTGACGGTGTTCCTGGCGCTGGGCGCCTGGCGCATCGCGCGTCAGCGGGTCCTGACGCGGCGCACGCCCGCGATCGAGATGCTGGGCGCGGCCACCGTGCTCTGCGTCGACAAGACGGGCACCCTCACGCAGAACCGCATGCTGCTGCGGGAACTCGGGGCGGGCGGGCTCTGGCACGAATTCCGGGAGGAGGGGGGGCTGCCGGAGTCGCATCACGCCCTCCTGGAGTACGCCATGCTCGCCAGCCAGCGGGATCCGATCGACCCGATGGACCGGGCGGTCCGGGAATCGGGCGACCGGGAGCTGGCGGGATCCGAGCACGTGCACCGGGACTGGACGCTGGTCCGGGAGTATCCGCTGTCGGCGGAACTGCTGGCGCTGGTCCGCGTCTGGAAGCGTCCGGACGGGGGCGGCTTCGTGATCGCGGCCAAAGGGGCGCCGGAGGCGGTCCTGGACCTGTGCCACCTGGCGCCCGCCGAGTCCGGGAGGATGTCCGGGGAGGCGGCGGCCGCGGCCGGGCGCGGGCTGCGGGTGCTCGGCGTGGCCCGCGCGGGCTTCGGGCCCGGGGAGCTCCCCGCGAATCCGCACGATTTCGAATTCGAATTCCTGGGGCTGGCGGGCTTCGAGGATCCGGTCCGCCCGTCCGTGCCCGCGGCGCTGCGGGAATGCGCCGCGGCCGGGGTCCGCACGGTCATGATCACCGGGGACTATCCGGGGACCGCGCGGAGCGTGGCCGCGAAGATCGGGCTGCCGGGCGCGGAGGCCTGTCTCACGGGCCCCGAGCTGGCGGCGCTGGACGAGGCGGGGCTCCGGGAGCGGGTGCGGACGACGAACCTCTACGCCCGCATGGTGCCGGAGCAGAAGCTGAGGCTGGTGAACGCGCTCAAGGCGAACGGCGAGGTGGTCGCGATGACGGGGGACGGCGTCAACGACGCGCCGGCGCTCAAGGCGGCGCACATCGGCATCGCGATGGGCTCGCGCGGGACGGACGTCGCGCGGGAGGCGGCGTCGCTGGTCCTGCTGGACGACGACTTCGCCTCCATCGTGCACGCCCTGCGGCTGGGCCGGCGGATCTTCGACAACCTGCGGAAGGCGATGGCGTACGTCTTCTCCATCCACGTGCCCATCGCCGGAGCCGCCTTCTTTCCCGTGCTCTTCGAGTGGCCGCTCATCCTGTTCGCCGCCCACATCGTCTTCCTGGAGCTCATCATCGACCCCATCTGCTCGATCGCCTTCGAGGGGGAGCCCGAGGAGCCGGACCTGATTAGCCGCCGGCCCCGGCGCCCGGAGGAGGGGTTGTTCTCCGCGAAGACGCTGGGGCTGAGCCTGCTCCAGGGGGCGGGCGTCCTGCTGAGCGTGCTGGCCGTCCTGCTGCACGCGCGGGCGCAGCAGTGGCCCGAGGGGGAGGCGCGGGCGCTGGCGTTCGCGACGCTCGTGGCGGGCAACCTCGTGCTCGTCTTCGCGAATCGTTCCGGGTTCCCCGCTTCCGCGGCGATGCGGCGCCCGCGCAATCCGGTCATGGTGCTCATGCTTCTCTCCGCCCCGCTTCTGCTGGCGGCGGTCGTCTACGTGCCCTGGATCGCCCGCTTCTTCCGCTTCGAGGCGCTGCGGGGCGCGGGCCTGATCCTAGCCTGCGCCGCCGCGATCCTGAGCCTGCTCTGGGGTGTCGCGGTGCGGAGGCTCGGAGCCTCAAAGCCGTGATCCGGTCTCTTAGGCATGGCGTGCGGCGCCGCAATCCGCTAGGATCGTCGGTCTAAGATGTTTGCGTGACTGATCCCTGCTAGATCCGCCCGGCCCCTTCCGCGCTCTCCCCGGTCGCCGGGGTTCCCTCAAGTCCCCAGCCCGCTGATTTCGCTCCCGTTCCTGGAGGATGAACCGCCATGTTTCTGAACACCTCGATCCCCCCGTTCTACGCGCTCCTGCGCAAGGAGTACCTCTACGACCTGAAGGCCCATCACGGCGAGTTCGTGTCCTGCTGCGTCTTCGGCATCGCGAGCATCCCGACCCGGGCCCTGCTGTTCCACGTCATGACCGAGAACGGGGCCCAGATCGCGAGGCTTCCGATCAGCGCCCTGGTCCACAGGAAGGACGCCCCGGACATCGCGCTCGACGTCCTCGAACTCTGGGATTCGTTCTCCTACGACGTCTCGGTGACCTCCTTCGAATATCTTCGGGGCCTGAAGTGCCGCACGTACCTGCGGGACCGGAAGTGGTACGACGGGGAGTACGCCTTCACGGTGGACTGGTGCGGGACGCCCGGCTCCGAGGACCCGGGGGAGGGCGGCCACAAGAACGCGCACGTCCTCAAGCTCGAGAACGGCTGTTTCGCGGCGCAGCCCAACAACCGCATCTTCTGGTACGAGCCGGCGTTCATCGCGAAGCCCTTCGCGGAGGCGGAGCGCCCGGACTACGTGACGAACACCCACCTCTGGAAGTGCGAGGGGAAGTCGAAGTGGGCCACCGAGGACAGCGACCGCATGTTCTACGAGACGCGGGAGCTGGGCAACGGGCGCGCCGGCAACGGGCATGCGCCGGTCCGGAAGGCGCGGAAGCCGGTCTGAGCCGTCCCCTCTGCGCGCCTCAGCGGGGGCCGGCGTCGAGGGTCTTGCGGATCTGCTCCGCCAGCTGCGCCGGGGTGTAAGGTTTTGGGATGAAGTTCAGCCCCTCCAGCAGCAACCCGTCGTGCACGACGGCGTTTTCCGTGAAGCCCGAGGTGTAGAGCACCTTCAGCCCCGGGTTCGCGGCCTGCATCAGGGAGGCCAGTTCCCGCCCCCCCATGCGGGGCATGACGATGTCGGTGACCAGCAGGATCGGGGGGGCCGGCGCGGCTTTCGCGACCTGAAGCGCCTCCTCGCCGTCCGAAGCGGCCAGCACCCGGTACCCCAGATCCTGCAGGGTTTCCTGGGCCAGGGCGCGGATCATGCCGTCGTCTTCCACGATCAGCAGCGACTCGTGGCCGCGGCCGCCCTGTCGCGGGACGGCGGCCGCGGGGCGTGTCGTGACGGAGCCGTCGACCCGGGGCAGGTAGATCGCGAACGAAGATCCCTTTCCGGGCGCGCTGGAGACCGTGATCTGGCCGCCCGCCTGCCGGATGATGCCGTGGCACATGGAAAGCCCGAGCCCGGTGCCGCGCCCCTGGGGTTTGGTGGTGAAGAAGGGCTCGAAGAGGCGCGACAGGATCTCCGGCGACATGCCCTCCCCGGTGTCGCTCACCGTCAGCAGGACGCAGGCTCCGGGCGCGGCTTCCGCAGGCATCACGGCGCGGGCTTCGTCCGGGCCGACGTTGCGGGTTTCCAGCGTCAGCCGGCCCCCCTTCGTCATGGCGTCGCGGGCGTTCACCGCCAGGTTCATGATCACCTGCTCGATGCTCCCGGCGTCCGCCATCACGCCTCCCAGGGGCTCCTCCGGCACCAGATGGCACGTGATGTCCTCGCCGATCAGGCGCCTCAGGAACGGCATCTGGTGTTCCAGGAGCCGGTTCAGGTCCACGAGTTCCGGCTGAACGACCTTCTTCCGGGCGAAGGCGAGGAGCTGCCGGGTGAGTTCGGCGCCGCGGCCGGCGGCCTCCTTCACCGTCGCGAGATAGCGGGAGCGCCGTTCGTCGTCCAGGCCGTCCCCACGGGCGAGCTCCGTGAAGCCGATAATGGAGGTCAGGAGGTTGTTGAAGTCGTGGGCGACGCCGCCGGCCAGGCGTCCGATGCTTTCCATCTTCTGGGCCTGGAGCAGCTGGCTCTCGAGCCGCAGCCGCTCGGTCATGTCCGTCGCGGTCCCCGTGGTGCCGAGGACCGTCCCGTCGGGGCCCAGCAGGGGGATGGCGTTGACGTTCAGGTGGACGAGGGAGCCGTCCTTGCGGCGATGCACCGTGGGGTAGTTGAAGACCGGCTGTCCGTTCTTGATCGAGGCGAAGGTGGCGAGGTCCTTCTGGAGCTGCTCGGGAGTGAGCATCTCCGCAAAGGCGTGTCCCAGGAGCTCCTCGGGCTCGTAGCCGTAGATCTTCCGCGCGGCGTTCCGGTTCATGAAGGTCCAGCGGCCCTCGGTATCCACCGACCAGATGAGGTCGTTGCTCGTCTCCACCAGGTGGCGGTACTTCTCCTCGCTCGCGCGGAGGGCTTCCTCGGAATTCCTCCGGGGTGCCAGGTTCCGGAGGAATCCCGCGATCAGATCCTGGGGGAGCCGCTGGAAGACGGCTTCGGCCTGGACGGGCGTTCCGTCGGACTTCGCGAACGTCCATTCGCGCGTGACGGCGCCGCCCTCCCGAAGCCGGTCCAGGGACTGCCGGAGGGCGTCCCGGAGGCGCGGGATCACGAGATCCGGCAGGCTGCGGCCGACGAGGACTTCGGGCGGCCGTCCGAGCAATTTCTGGGCGGCCGGATTGCTCGTGAGGATCCGGCCTCCGGCATCCGCCACGAGGAATCCGTCCTCCGCCCGTTCGAAGATCGAACGGAGGAGCTCCGCGGGGAGAGGCGCCTGGGGGTTCAAGATAATTAACTCCGGTTTGAGCAAAGCGTAGCCGGGGGATCCCTGCGGCGCCAGTGGATTTGTGAGCGCCGGGGCGATCGTCTATGCCGTCGCGGCGGGCGCCGCGGGATCGGCCGGAGGAGGGGGCGGCGGCGGGCCCGCTTCAGGGGGGGAGGCTGCGGGGGCGGCGCCTTCGGCCGCGGGCATGACGGCGACCGCCACCTCCGACTCGCCGCTTTCTCCCGCGCTGTTCTGGGCGCTGACGGTGTATTTGTAGGTCTGGCCGGCCTCCACGTCCGAATCCATGAACGTCAGGTCGACCACGTAGGCGCCCACCACCAGCCAGGGCTCGTTCTCGCCCTTGGTCCGGCGGACCATATAGCTGGAGGCGTTGGAGGACGAATTCCAGGAGAGGGAGACCTGCCCGGGGAGGGGGCTCACGATGACCCCGTTGGGCGTCTGCGGCGGGTCGATGCCCGGGTCCGTGGAGATGCTCGTGTCGATCCTCAGGTCGTCGGCGGGGATCTGCCGCTGCAGTTCGTCCCGCACGTCGCTGAGCTGGCGCTTCGCCTTGCCGTAGAGGCTCGCCATCTTGCGCACGGCCTGCGGGAGTTCCTTCCCGTAGATCAGGATGGCGATGATCACGATGATCATCAGCTCGGGGAACGAGAATTCACCCATCGGTCTAGGCTATAGTACGTCGGTCCCCCGTCCTCCACAAGTCGGACGGGGTCCGGGTTCTCACTTTCCTTTTTACCATGGGTCCCATGGAGCGTCCACCTGAGGGAATAACGAACGGGGGCGACCCCATGGCGGACGCCGAGCTGGTCTTGAAGTTCCAGGGGGGCGAGGAGACGGCCTTCGAGGCCCTCGTCCGAAAGTACATGAAGGAAGCGTACGGATTCTGCCTGCGGCTGACCCGCGACGCGGAGGAGGCCGAGGAGCTCTCGCAGATGGGCTTCGTGAGCGCCTATCGCGCGCTGCACGCCTTCCGGGGCGAGTCCACGTTCAAGTCCTGGCTCTACCGGATCTTCATCAACCAGTACCGCGACGGGCTCCGCCGGGACCGCCGTTCGGAGGCCCGCCTCGCCGTGGTCCGCGACGCGGCCGTGCGCCGCCAGACCCTGGAGGACCGCTCCTCGGACCTGCAGGCCTCCGAGCTGGAGGACGTGGTGAAGTCGAGGGTGGAGCGGCTTCCGGAGCGGCAGCGGGACGTGCTGACGCTGCACGTCTACCAGGGGCTGGACTACCACGAGATCGCCGCGGCCCTGGGCTGCACGTACGACGACGTGAAGGTGAACCTCTGCCTCGCCCGCAAGCGGCTGAAAGAGGAGCTCAAGGAGTATCTATGAGCTGCGACGACCTGCGTCTGGACGAATACCTCGACGGCGAGCTGGACGCCGCCGCGGGGGCGGCGGTCGAACTTCATCTGAAAGACTGCGCCGCCTGCCGGGCGGAGCTGGAGCGGAGCCGGAAGCTGGAGGCCCTGCTCAAGCCCGGGGCGGCGGCTGCGGCCCCGGACACCGGCCGATTCCTGAGCGCGTTGAAACTGCGAACCCGGCCGGCGCGCGGTCTCTGGATGCGCTCCGCCGCGGCGGCCGCGATCCTGCTGGCCGGCGCGGCGTTCCTGTTCCGCGCCGAGGTCGCCCCCTTGAACGTCGCCGTCCTGGCGGCCGAATACGCGAAGCAGCCCTCCGCCGAGATCGAGCGGCGGATCGGCGCGGGCGGCGCGCCGGCCTTCGCATCGCTGGAGCGGATCGTCGCGGAACCGGAGAGCGACGAGCGCAGCCGCTTCGCGGCGGCGGCGCTGCTCTTCAAGCTGGCGGATGCGCCGACGCGCGACCGCGTCCTCGCCGCCTTCCGCCGGCGCGAGGAGGTCCGGCCCGCGGAGGCCTGGCGGCTGCCGGAGCCCGGCGCGGAGGACGACGACGTGGAGCTGGTCCCGGTCGCCATCTCGATGGCGCTCGAGGGGCAGGAGCGCCGGGCGATCGAAGTGCTGCACAAGCTGCACCGCCTGAACCGCCAGGCGCAGGGGCGCATCACGGAGGCGGTGGTGACGCTGCTGCATTCCGCGCGGCCGCAGATCCAGAAGCTGGCCCTGGAGATCGTGAAGGAGCTGGATCTGGAGTTCCCCCTCACGTCGCTGGTCGACCTGCTGGATTCGGCGGAGCTCGGGGCGGAGGCGCTCCGCTTCCTGAAGGTCCAGACGGGGAAGGATTTCGGGCGGGACCAGGCCGCGTGGCGGAAGGCGCTCGGTCAGTAAGGAGAAGACCATGATCAAAATGACGGCGTGTTTCCTGACCCTGGGGCTGGCGCTCGCCGCCCAGGACTCCCGGAAGTCGGAGTATGAGAGCAAGCTCAAGAACCTGAAGCTCTCGCTGGATTTCAAGGAGGCGCCGCTGGACCAGGTGGTCGACTATCTGCGCGAGATCGCGGACATCAACATCCTGGCGGACGCGAAGGTCCGCGAGAAGAACCTCGTCGTCTCGATCAAGATCACGGAGCTGACGCTGCACAGCGTGCTGAAGCTGATGCTGCAGCCGCACGGCTGCGACGTCATGTACCGGGAGAACGTCCTGATGCTGATGACGAAGGAGGACATCGCGGACAGGACGATGAAGATGGAGCTCTACGACTGCCGGGACATCCTGCACCCGGTGCTGGACTTCCCGGGGGTGGACATCGACCTGAGCGCGACCGGGGCGGGGGTGCTGGCGGCGGACCTGGGGGGCGCGGAGGGGTCGGAGGTCCCGATCGAGGAGCTGATCCGCACGCACACGGGAGGTCGGAGCTGGGAGGAGAATCCCAAGGCGGTGCTGCGGCTCCAGAACGGCCTGCTCGTGGTCAAGAACACGCCGGAGATCCACAAGCAGGTGCGCCGCCTGCTCGACCTGCTGCGCTCCAACAAGTAGAAGAGGCAACAAAGTAGACGGTCTGTTTTGTTGCCTCTTGCCGGCTCAGCGGAGGCGGGCGGCGACGGCTTCCAGGAGGTCCTCCTCCGGCGGGGCGGCGTTCAGGGCTGCCGAGAGCCGGTCGGCGGCGCGCTGTTCGTTGAGGTGTTCCAGCAGCAGGCAGCCCGCCCGGATCAGCGCCGCGGCGCCTCCGCTTTCCCAAGCCGCCTCGAAGAGCGCGATTTCCCGGCTCATCTGCACCGCCGGCGCGAAGCCGGCCCCTCCGGCCAGGCCCGCCGCCAGCGCCGCCAGCAGATCCCCGCTGCGCCCCGGGCAGAGCAGCACGTCGAAGTCCTGCGGACTCCCCGCCAGCTCGCGGGCCACCGTGCCGGAGTCCCGCTCCTCGAAGGCCAGCTGGGCGTAATCTCGCGCCGCGTCGCGGACCGCCTCGAGGAACAGGCCGTCGCCGAGGGGAAGCAGGCCGGCATCGTGGACGGCCGTCACCTTGCGCCGCGCATTCCGGGCCGCATACTCGAACGCGGCATGGGCGATGCGTCGGCTGCCTTCGCGCGTGACGATCCGCGCCGCGGAGACCGCGTCCCGGCCCACCGCGTGCTCCGCCCCCGCCGACAGATCCTCCAGGTTCTCCCGGACCACGACGACATCGATCTCCGGGGACGCCCCCTCGCGGGAGCGGACGGGGCGCAGTCCCGCGAAAAGATCCAGCGCGCGCCGCAGCGGGAGCGAGCCCCCCGGCAGCGGTCCGGCCAGCGCCACCCGGGTGCGGCGCAGGACGGCGGCGAGGTCCGAATCAAGGGCCTCCTCGAAGTCGAGCTTGGCGCCTGAAGCCTGGATCAGCCGCGCCACGGCGGACACCCGCGCGGGATCGCCTCCCGGGATCAGGCTGACGGTCCTCATCGCCCCTTGTCCTCGATGACGATGCGGAGGCCGTCCTTGCCGCCGATCATCTCGGTGTAGCGGACCCGCTGCCCGTCGCCGGCCGGTTTTTCATAGACCTGGATGCGCTCCTGGACCATCAGGGTCCGCCCCGTGTCGGCCACGGCGTACGGCGATCCATGGAGCGTGAAGCTTTGGTCGGCGGGTTTGAAGACCAGTCGTTCGCCGTAGAGGTTCGTGCCGTCCTTGAGCCTCCGGATCCGCACGTCTCCGCGGGCCAGCAGCGATTCCAGGCCGCGGCCCGCCGTCCCGAGCACCGCGTCGATGCGGCCCGCCCGCATCTGCAGGTCCCCGGTCTTCAGCAGGCAGTCATCGCGCATTTTCAGGAGCCCCGTGACCTGGTCGAGAATCAGGTCCCCTTCGCAGGTCGCCCGGTACTCCTCCGTCTTTCCCTCGCTCTCCTGGATCATCCGCACATGCTTCGGCCCCTTGAGGACGATCAGCTCGGGGGATTCGAGCACGATCCGCGGAGCGGTGATCACGCTGCGGCCCCGGAGGATGCGGACGACCGGACGGGCCTCGAGCAGGCCGCGTTCCTCGACGGCGTCCCAGACGAAGCGGTCGGCCTCCGCGCGCCCCGGCTCGGCCCCGTCGCGGTCCATGAGCCCGCCCAGGACGACATGGCCCGTGGCCTCGAGAAAACTGATGCCGCGCCGGACGCCCGGTTCGGGGTCCGAGAGCCGCGTCGAGAGGTGGTCGCAGGCGAGTTCCATGGGCGGCGCCTTCGGGTTCTTCTGCGTGCTCAGCCGGCCCTGCACCTGCCCTTCGAAGAGGGCGAGGCCGCTGGAGCGGTCGAGGATGAGCCGGCGGGAGCGCAGGACGTTGCTCCCGGTGCGGAGCTCGAGGGCCCCGTCGGGGGAGGAGAGCCGGGCCAGGTCGAAGGTGTAATCCTGCTGCGGATCGATTTCCCAGAGGAGCGTTTCTCCCGAGACGAAATGGGAGGCGCCGTCGCCGAACGTGGAGCCGTCCAGCTTGACGTCGCCCGAGGCGTCGACGAGGCGGGGAACGAGGGTCTTTCTCAGCGTGACGGGATCCTCCTTCAGCGCCGCGACCACCGTGCCCTGCCGCGCGGTCAGCGTCATCGTCCCCTTGGCGTCGATGCGGTCCACCCGGATGCCTTCGCTGCCCCGCACCACCGTCTGTCCGTCTCCCTCGCGCAGATGCAGCGGCCCCTTCGAGTGCACCTGCGTGAAGGCGGCCCGGAGGGGGGGGAGGACCGGGCCGGTGGCGGCGCCGGCGATCGAGGCCGGCTCGCCCGAGAGTTCCAGGAAGCCGTTGCGCAGGATCTTGAGCTCGCGGATGGCGTCGTCGGCGGAAAGCAGTTCGCCCCGGATGATGCCGTCGGGTCGGAGCAGTTCGAAGTCCCGGTCGCATTCCAGGTCGATCGTCGTCTTTTCGCGGCGCTCGGTGTTGTGGTCCGGACAGAGGCCCGCCTTCTCCTCGAGCGTGCCGCAGGCGGGGCAGACCCAGCGGCTGTGGAAGCGCAGCAGGGCGCTGGGGGTGCTGAGCAGGCTGCCGTCGGCCTTCTCGACGCGGACGCGGTCCTTGAGCTCCAGGACGCGGGCGGCGTTGTCCATGCGCGCCCGCTCCGCGGAGATGCGGATCTCCTCGGACTTGTCGCCGGGTTTCCGGGGCTCGGTGAAGTAGCGGGCGGCGGCGCCGCGGACCTGAAAGATCTCCCTGCCCTTGGTGAGGTCCAGCGGGACCGCTTCCGCGCCCTGCAGGATCACGGTGACTTCCTCGCGGCCGGTCCGGGGGTTGATCTCCTTGCGCTGGTACATCCAGTCCCGGATGGGGTCCTTCGAAAGCGGGGGCTGCTGGACCGCGAGAAGCGCGAGGAGCGCCAGGATCAAAGGGCCACCCCGACGTCGAGCAGATCCTGCACGTCGATCATGCCCAGCGGCTCGCCGCGGGGGCCGACGACGGGGAGTTCGTCGATCTTCTTCTCGCGGAGCACGCCCAGCGCCTCGCTGGCGAGGCGGTCCGGTCCGATCGTCCGGGGCCCGCGGGTCATCACCTCGCCGATGCGGGCGGTGAGCAGGCCGGGGTTGCGGCTCATGGTCCGGCGCAGGTCGCCGTCCGTGAAGATGCCGCTCAGGCGCCCCGAGGCGTCGGCCACGGAGACGGCGCCCGCGCGGGCCTTCGTGATCGCGGCGATGGCGTCGCTGAGGAGCGTGTCCTCCCTGACGACGGGGCTGCGCTCGCCGCTGCGCATGACCTCGGAGACGCGGAGCAGCTTGCGCCCGAGCTGGCCGCCCGGGTGGTAGAAGGCGAAGCGCTCCTTGTCGAAGCCGCGCGCCTCGAGGACGCAGAGCGCGAGGGCGTCGCCCAGGGCGAGCAGGGCAGTGGTGGTGGCGGAGGGGGCGAGGCCGAGCGGACAGGCCTCCTCGATGCGTCCGAGTTCGACCACGATGTCGGCGTTCGATCCGAGGGTCGAGCTCTTGGACGCCGTGAGCGCCACGAGTTTCGTGCCCAGCTGCTTCAGCGAGGGGAGGAGTTTCACGAGCTCGTCGGTCTCCCCGCTGTTGGAGAGCGCCAGGACGACGTCGTCCGGCAGCACCCGGCCGAGGTCCCCGTGATAGGCCTCGGCGGGATGCAGGAAAAGCGAGGGGGTGCCGGTGGAGGCGAGGGTGGCGGAGATCTTCTGGCCGATCAGGCCCGCCTTGCCCATGCCGGTGACGATGACGTGGCCTTTGCAGGAGGCCAGCGCGGCGACGGCGGTCTCGAAGGAGGTTCCCAGGCGGACGGCCACCGAAACGATCGCGGCCGCCTCCGCCTTGAGGATTTCGCGGGCCTTCTCCAAGTTCATGAAGCGCAACAGTATAGCAGGGTTGACACCCCCCGGAAAAGGGGGGGATAATCCCCCTCCAGCATGGCGCGGCACAAGAGCGGCTACACGCCTCCGTACTCCCGGCACAGCTTTCTCGTGCATGGGAAGTACCTCACGTCCAAGTGGGATTTCAAGCACCACGTCGTCCCGCCGATCTCGTCGTCCAGCACGTACCGGCTGGAGACGGCGGAGCGCGGCAAGGCGGGCTTCTGCGGGTATTCCGATCCCAAGGGGCGCGAGCACCGGCGTTCGGAGATCTTCATCTACGACCGCCTGGACGAGCCGACGCGGGCGATGCTCGAGGAGCGGCTCGCGTTCGTCGAGGGCGGCGGGGCCTGCGTCACGTTCGCCAGCGGCATGGCCGCCATCGCCGCCGCGATCGGTGTTTCCGTGCGCGCCGGCGATGAGATCCTCGCCCACCACGCCCTCTACGGCTGCACGTACAGCCTGCTGACGAACTGGATGCCCCGGATGGGCGTCTCGGTCAAGTACGTGGACCTCACGCGGCCGGAGACCCTGGCGAAGGCGATCGGGAAACGCAGCCGGGCGCTGATCTACGAGACCCCGGTGAACCCCACGCTGGAACTGGTGGACATCGCCGCGGTGAGCGCGATCTGCCGGAAGCGGAAGCTCATCTCGATCGTGGACAACACGTTCGCGACGCCGTTCTGCCAGCGCCCCCTGGGGCTCGGGGCGGACCTCGTCGTGCACAGCCTGACCAAGAACATCTGCGGCTTCGGCACGGACATGGGCGGCGCGGTGATCTCCTCGCGCGAGCGCGAGAGTCAGCTGCTGCTGTACCGGAAGGATTTCGGCGGCGTGCTCTCGTCCAAGAACGCCTGGCCCATTCTCGTCTACGGCCTGCCGTCGCTGGAGCTGCGGCTCCGCAAGGAGGAGGAGAACGCGCACGCGGTGGCGCGCTTCCTCGAGGGACACCCCAAGGTGAAGCGCGTGGCCTTCCCGGGCCTGGAGAGCTTCCCCCAGCGGACGCTGGCGCTGAAGCAGATGGTGGACTTCGACGGCACCTTCGCGCCCTCGAACATGATCTACTTCGTGGTGAAGGGCGGGGGCAAGGCCGCCTCCCGCCTCGTCAACCACTGTTCGAAACACGCGTACACGCTGACGCTGGCGGTGTCGCTGGGCCAGATCCGCACGCTCATCGAGAAGCCCACGGGCATGACGCATTCCGCGCTGCCACCCGACGTGCAGCGGGCGGGGCATCTGGATCCCGGCGGCGTGCGGCTGTCCATCGGGATCGAGGACGCCAACGACATCATCCACGACCTCCGCGCGGCGCTGAAAGCGTGCTAGTCCTCAAGAACCTCCTCCGCCGCCGGGTGCGCACGACGCTGTCCGTGCTCGGTATCGCCATCGGCGTGGCGGCGATCATCGCGTTCAACGCGGTGGCCCAGGGCTTCAAGCAGGGGCTCAGCCAGTACATGCGCGAGAGCGGCGCGCAGGTCCTGATCGTGAACAAGACCGTGCAGGACCCCGCCTTCAGCCGGATCTCGAAGGAGGAGCAGGACTACATCCGGGCCCTCCCGGGAGTGGAGCATCTGTCGCGGGGCACGTTCACGATCGCGTCCCCTCGCGGGCTCAAGGTGAAGGCGGGCATGCCCGCGCTGCTGGTCTTCGGGCGCACGCCCGGGGAGCGGCTGCTCGACAAGTACCGCAAGCGGCTCAACGGCCGCGTGATCGAGAAGGACGACGAAATCATGCTCGGCTCGGTGGCCGCGCAGAACCTCGGGCTGAAACCCGGGGACACGATCGAACTCTTCGGACGTGTCCTGACGGTGACGGGGGTCTTCGAATCGGGGGTCTCGTTCGAGACCGTGGGCGCGCTGGTCACCAACCACGTCGTCCAGGGCCAGCTCAAGATGGGCGAGGCTATCGCGATGGGGTTCCTCTACCTGAAAGAGGCCGCCGACCTGGCGCGGGTGCAGTCGGCGATCGAGTCGAAATTCGAGCACCTCAAGGCGATGCGGACCGAGGAGTTCGGGGGCTTCTACAACCAGCTGGAGTACATCGACTGGTTCGTCTGGGTGATCTCGCTGGTGAGCGTGGCGGTGGGCGGCCTGGGGGTGCTCAATACGATGCTGATGAGCGTGTCCGAGCGGACGCGCGAGATCGGGACGCTGCGGGCGGTGGGCTGGAGCCGCGGGCTGGTGCTCAAGCTCATCCTATCGGAGGGCGTCGCCATCAGCGCGGTGGGGGGATTCCTGGGCCTCATCGTCGGGACGGCGGGGGCGGAGCTGCTGATCCGCTGGGGCCCGCAAGGCTTCCTCGACACGCGCTATTCACCGGAACTGTTTGTGCAGGCGTTTGTCATCGCGGTCTTGCTCGGGTTCCTGGGCTCGCTCTATCCCGCGTGGCAGGCGGGGCGGCTCTCGCCCATCGAGGCGCTGAAGTATGAGTGACCCTGCCATCCGCGCCGTCAATCTCGTGAAACGCTACGAGGAGGGCTCGGTGACGGCGCTCGCCGGCGTGAGCCTGGACGTGGCGAAGGGCGAGTTCGTCTGCCTCATGGGGCCGAGCGGCTCGGGCAAGTCGTCGTTCCTGCACCTCATCGGCGCGCTGGACCGTCCCACGAGCGGCGAGGTCTGGCTGAACGGGCGTGAGCTGGCGAAGGAGCCGGATCTCGACTCGGTGCGGGCGAAGGAGGTCGGCTTCATCTTCCAACTGCACAATCTGATCCCGACGCTGACGTCCGTGGAGAACATCGAGATCCCGATGATCGCGCTCCGGGTGCCGCCGCGGGAACGCCGGTCGAGGGCGGAGGAACTGCTGGGGGCGGTCTCGATGAGCCACCGCAAGGATGCGATCGCGACGCGGCTCTCCGGCGGCGAGCGTCAGCGGGTGGCGATCGCCCGGGCGCTGGCGAACCGTCCCGGATTGATCCTGGCGGACGAGCCGACGGGCGACGTCGACTCCGCCACGGGCCGCCAGATCATGGAGTGCATCCTCGCGGCTCGGAAGCTGACGGGCGCGACGCTGGTCGTGGTGACCCACAATCCGGAACTCTCGAAGGACGCGGACCGCCTCATCCAGATGAAGGACGGGCGCTTCCTTGCGTGAGGGGAAGCGATGAGGTACCCTACATAGGATATGGTATTGAGTTTGGTGTTGCTCCTGCAGGCCGCGGCCCAGAATCCGCCCGCGCTGGACCAGAAGTCCATCGACGCCGCCGTCGCGAAGGGCGTGGAGTGGCTCAAGAGCGCGGGGTCGCCGTCCTTCGCCAAGCCGGACGACGGCTGGCACGTGCCCGACTCCGACGAACTCATCCTCTGGACCTTCGTGCACGCCGGGGTCCCTGAAAGCGAGCCCAAGTTCCGCGAGTACTTCCAGAAGATGCTCGCGGCTCCGCTCGGCCGCACGTACAAGGCGGCGCTCCAGGCGATGATCCTCGAGGAGGTCGACCGGAAGACCTGGCAGAAGAAGATTGTCCAGTGCGCGCAGTTCCTGGTCGACAATCAGGCGCGCAACGGCCAGTGGGGCTACGGCGAGCCGGTCGTGGGCCCGCAGGGGACGCCCAGCGGGGGCGGCGGGGACAAGGCGCACGTGCGCTCCTTCGGCGGGAAGCCCGAGGGGCCCCGCGTGAAACCCCAGGTGCGCAGCCGGATCAAGGTCACGCCGACCCGCCAGGTGGGAGATGCGGGCGACAATTCAAACAGCCAGTACGCGGCGCTCGGCATCCGGGCCTGCGAGGAGGCGGGGGTCGACATCCCGCGCTCCGTGGTCAGTCTCGCGCGCCAGTGGTGGGTGACGACGGCGGTGAAGGAGGGCGACGACAAGTCCGTCGCCACGGGCCCGGGCGGGGGCGTGCCGCAGGGCTGGGGCTACCGGATCAACGACGGCGCCGAGCCCTACGGGTCGATGACGGCGGGGGCGGTCGGCGCGGTGGCGATCTACGACCATCTGCTCGACAAGAGCTGGAAGAAGGACCCCGTCGTGCAGGGCGGCCTGGCCTGGCTGGCGAAGAACTACACGGTGACGGGCAATCCCGGGGCGCGGGTGCACTTCGGCGACGGCAGCCCCAACGCGGCGCGCTACTACTACCTCTACGCCCTCGAGCGGGCGTGCATCCTCACGGAGAATCCGCTGCTCGGCAACAAGGACTGGTACGTCGACGGGGCCCGGGTGCTGCTCGCGGCGCAGGGCGCGGACGGCTCCTGGAACAAGGACAGCAGCGGCGAGAACGCGGTCTGGCAGACCTGCTTCGCGATCCTCTTCCTCAAGAAGGCGACCCAGCCCCTGGTCGCCTCGGTGGACCGCTAAGACCGCTCCGACTCTTCGGCCAGTTCCTTGAACTTCGGGATCAGGGTGGGGGCGTGTTTCTCAAGATAGGCCAGGATCGGTTTCGTGCCGAGGCCGCCCGCGATGAGTTCCACGACATCCGCGGCGTCCTTTCTCCGCGGAGACATCAGTTTCATATAGATCAGGGCGGCGGGGGGCGCGACGGGAATCCCATCGCTTTCAATGGGCCGGTCGAGGGCCTGCTTCAGATGCTCCGAGCCGGGGGCGATGGAGATGGGGTCGATGATGATCC
Source organism: uncultured Planctomycetales bacterium (assembly GCA_964619955.1). GTDB lineage: Bacteria > Planctomycetota > MHYJ01 > MHYJ01 > JACPRB01 > JACQFK01. The sequence goes on along the minus strand of CAZUJF010000004.1, from coordinate 181,841 downwards.
CCTTGAATTCCACCGGGACGCCCGGCTTGAGCGTGACGATGCCGCTGGAATGGTGATCGAAGGCTTCATCTCCGACCAGGAAGTCCACGTCTTTGCTGGCTCGTGGATATCCGTAAGCGCCCACGGCCAGTGCTCCCACCAGTGCATGGGGGATCCCGGCGCTCTGGAGTGATTCGTGAGCCGCCTTCATGGCCTTCAATACTTCGTTGGACACGATGCCGTCGAGCGCCTTGATGTCCGGAGTGTCATGCGGCACGCCGTGTCTCCTGAAGGTCAGCTGAGTCCTCACCGCTTGAAGTGTACCATCGGGGTGGGGAGTTGAGATCTTCGACTCAGGGATTAGCGTGGAACCTTCTGGGAGGTGCTTCCCCGGTTGAAAAGTACCCAGTTAAGGTCCCGTTCTGCTTTCGAAGGGTACTTCTCAGGAATTCCCAGTCTTTTGAAGTCAGCAAAATATATGACCCCGCTCTCATCCAGGATGAACACGAAACGATGGCCTTGGGGGCCGGCGGGGTAGGCGCAAACCGCGAAGCGGTCAGGCCCCACAGCAGATTCGTCGCTATGAAGCAGGGTTTTGTAAAGAAAGCCGACTTTGGCACCGGGTGTGACGTTCTCCGGAAATGCCGTCTTGGGAGCGGCATCCGCCAAAGCAAGGGATTGTTCGATCAGGCGTATCGTGTCGCTATTGGCTCCTTCCTTTACGACGGGGCGGAGAAAGTAGAGGCCGGCGACATCTTCCCTCCAGTAATCTCGTACGCCGTTGTGGTCGCGATCATTTTCGCGGAAGTCCCGCTGCGCCGAAACGATCGTGGGCAACTGAAAAGCAGCGGATCGCTCGGTGCTGTGATAATTCACATGAACGTGCTGGAGGAACGCATAGCAGTTCCAGCAGAAGGCGGGGTTGGAGGTGGACGTCTGAAGACCTACCCAGGCGAAACGAGCCCCTGCCACGCCGAAAAGGGCCAGCAAGAGGATCGTCGTCCAGTGGATCCCGCGGCCCTTGCTCATGGGCGCTCCTCAGCGCCGCTCGTCGGCGACGCAGCGGAAGCCGAGGGTGGCGCTGCTGACGCCGGGACGCTCGTCCCAGCGCGAGGTCGTGGTGACCCATTCCTTGTCGCGGAAGCTGCCGCCGCGGATCACCTTGCTCGGGGCCTTGCCGGGATAATCGTCCGCGCACCATTCGCTCGCGTTGCCCACCATGTCGAAACAGCCGAAGGGGCTCGCGCCCGGACAGGCGCCCACCGGCGCCGTGAACTCGTAGCCGTCCGCCCGCCCCGACGCGTTGCAGCGCTTCTCGTTCGGCGCCCAGTCGTTGCCCCAGGGATACAGCCCGCCCGTCTTGCCGCGGGCCGCCTTCTCCCATTCGCGCTCCGTCGGCAGGCGCTTGCCCGCCCAGGCCGCGTACGCGTAGGCGTCGAACCAGTTCACCCCCACCACCGGCTGGCGCGGGTCGTTGTAGGACGCGTCGCTCCACTGCGCGGGACGATGCTGCCGCTCGCGCGTGACGGGGTCCTCCTCCGGGTGGCAGCGGCTGTGGTCGCCCGTCGAACTCACGTGGCGGTAGAAGACGGCGTACTGCTCGTTCGTGACCTCGGTCCGGTCGATGAGATAGGCCCCCGTCTTCTCCGTCCGCGCAGACAGCTCCCCGGGATTCGGCTGCGCGGAGCCGTACGTGAACTCGCCCTCGGGGACGCGCAGCAGGTCCAGATCCTTCAGCAGGAAACTGAGCTTCTTCTCGGCGCCGGGCTCGAGGTTCAGACTGCGTTCCACGCCGAGCACCCGCACCCGGTGGTCGCCCGCGGGGATCTGCAGGGAGGCGAGCGGCACCCGCCCGGCGGACTTGCCGTCGATGAACACCTCGACGCCCTTGAGGTCGGCATCGACGCCGAGCCGTGCCGGGGGCACCTTCTGCAGCGTGGCGCGCACGGGCTTCTCGGCCGGGTCGCGGCTGACGATCTCGAACGACGCCGTCTGCTCGTAATAACCGTCGAGCACGAAGCGCGCCTGATGCGAGCCGCCCTCGATGCCGTCCGTGGACAACGGCGTGACGCCGAGCTTCGCTCCGTCGACGAAGACGAGGGCGCCCGGCGGGTCGGACTCGAACGCCGCGGCGGCGCGCAGCCGGACGAGGTCGTAGGAGCGCAGCGCGGGACCGTCGATCGCGAGGGTGGCGCTGCGGGGCTCGTGGTATTTCAGCGCGAGGCGCAGTTCGAACTGCCCGGGCACGACCTCGAGGCTGAGGGGCGTGCGGCCGCGCTCCTCGTCGTTCACGAAGACGGTGGCGCCGGGGGGCGTCGACGTGATCTGCACGGGCACGAGGCCGCCGCGGATGGGCACGCTGCTGTCGCCCAGGGGCAGCAGGGTGAGGGGCTTGCCGACGGTGGCGCCGCCCTCCAGCTTCTCGTAGAAGCTCAGGTCCTGGTAACCCTCCTTCGAGAGCACGACGTGGTGGATGCCTGCGTCGAGCAGCTCGGAGAAGGGCGTGGTCCCGTAGAAATGGCCGTCGATGGTGACGCTGGCGCGGTCCACCTGCGGCGTATGGATCTGGAGGCGGCCTTTCTGGCGCGCGAGTTCCACGCCCTCGAGGGAGCCGCCGTTGGAGTAGTCGCGAACGCCGATCTCCTTGCGCAGGGCGCGGTCCAGGACGGCGAAGCGGCCGCGGCCCGCCGCCGGACGCGGTTCGAGGACGAGTTCCCGCGCTTCGAAGTACTCCCGCACCAGGCGGATCTCATGGCGGTCGTAGCTGAGGGCGTGAATCTGGACGGGGGTGGTGCCGGCGCGGATGCCGTCGAGCCAGACCTGCGCCTCGCCGGGTTTGGAGTCGATGAGGATCGGCCCGCCGAGGGTGTAGCCGCGGGGGGATTCGACGGCGGCCGGGGGCTTGGGCCGGCCTTCCCGGCGGAGTTTCTGGAAGGCGAAACCGCCGGCCAGGAGCAGGAGGATCACGAAGGCGGCGAAGGCCCCCTCCAGGAAGGGACGCAGGCGGCGGCGGGGCACGACCTCGACGGCCGCGGCGGGGGAGAGGGGGACCTGCCGGGGGGTCAGGTGTCTCGATACCGCGGGGGCGCCGGACGCGACGAGTTTGTGGAGGAGGGCGTCCTTGGCTTTCTGGAGATCGGCCGCCATCTCCCGGGCGTTCGGGTAACGGATGTCCCGGTCGATGGAGAGGGCGCGCTTGCAGATCGCGTCGAGCTCCGGGGTGACCACGGGGTTGAGCTCGCTCGGCAGGTCCATGCCGAGGGGGAGTTCGCCCGTGAGCATTTCGTAGAGGACGACGCCGAGCGAGTAGAGGTCGCAGCGGGCGTCGATGAGCCGTCCCGGGACCATCTGCTCCGGCGCCATGTAGAAGAGCGTCCCGGAGAGGATGCGCATGCCGCTGGTGCGGGCGTTCTCGGAGATGAGGATCTCGCTCTGGCTGCGGCCCGGCGGCATGCCGAGGCCGAGGTCCGTGAGCTTGACGTAGTGCAGCAGGGCCTTGCCCTTGTTGGTGACGTCGACGCGCTTCTTCTCGACGAGGATGTTCTCGGGTTTGACGTCCTTGTGGACGATGCCCCGGCCGTGGGCGAATTCGAGGGCCTCGCAGACCTGCACGGCGATGTCGATGGCGTAGGGGGGCGGCAGGATGCCGTCCTCGAGCATGAACTGCCGCAGGTTGCGGCCCTCGACGTACTCCATGATGAAATAGGGCGGGTCGTGCTGGGTGTCGAGGCCGATGGTCTTGACGATGTTGGGGTGGTCGAGCTGGTGCTGGAAAAGGGCCTCCTGGCGGAGGTAGTCCATGCTCTCGACGCGGGTGGGGACCTTGATCGCGACGAACTTGCCGGGGATCTGGGCGTGCTCCGCCTTCCAGACCTCCCCGAAGCCGCCCTCCCCGAGCTTCTCGAGCAGGGTGTATTCGGAGATCCTGTCGCCCTTCTGGATCGTGCGGTACGCCATCCCTACTCCTTGGTCACTCCATTATCCCACATTCCAGCCGGGACGGCCCCTCTCTCTGAAACGGCGATTGACAGCACCGCATCCGCCCCTACACTTGAGGACGTGAGAAAGAAGCCCAATTCCCGCAACGAGGCCGCGTTTGCCCGGGCCCGCGAGGTGATTCCCGGCGGGGTCAACTCCCCGGTGCGCGCGTTCCGCGCCGTGGGCGGCTCGCCGTTCTTCGTCGCGGAGGCGAAGGGCGCGCGGATCCGCGACCTGGACGGCCACGAGTACATCGACTACGTCGGGTCGTGGGGCCCGCTGATCCTGGGGCACGCGCCGAAGGCGGTGCTGGACGCGGTGGCGCGCGCCGCGGCGAAGGGGACGTCCTTCGGGGCCCCCACCCTCGCGGAAGTCGAGCTCGCGGAAGCGCTGCGGGCTGCGATCCCCTCGATGGAGAAGGTGCGCCTGGTTTCCAGCGGGACCGAGGCGGTGATGAGCGCGCTCCGGGTGGCCCGCGGCTTCACGAAGCGCGACGGCGTCGTCAAATTCGAGGGCTGTTATCACGGACACAGCGACGGGATGCTGGTGCAGGCGGGGTCGGGGCTGGCGACGTTCGGGGTCCCGACGAGCCCCGGCGTGCCGGCGGACTTCGCGAAACACACGCACGTGCTGCCGTACAACGACCTGGAGGCGGTCCGGGTCTTCCTGAAGAAACGCCACCGGGAGATCGCGTGTCTGATCTTGGAGCCGGTGGCGGGGAACATGGGCGTGGTCCCGCCCGCGCCGGGATTCCTGGAGGGGATCCGCGAGCTCTGCACGAAGCACGGCGTGCTGCTGATCTTCGACGAGGTCATCACGGGCTTCCGCCTGTGTTACGGCGGCGCGCAGGCGATTTTCGGCGTGACGCCCGATCTGACGGTGCTCGGCAAGATCATCGGCGGCGGGCTGCCCGCGGCGGCGTACGGCGGACGGCGGGACATCATGGATCTGGTGTCGCCGGAAGGCCCCGTGTATCAGGCGGGGACGCTGTCGGGGAATCCGCTCGCGGTGGCGGCGGGGCTGGCGCAGCTCCGGGTCCTGAGGGAGGACCCTTCGATCTACGCGAATCTCGAGGATCTCGCGGCGCAGCTGGAAGCCGGCTTTCGCGGCGTGACGGTGAACCGGATGGGGTCCATGCTGACGCCGTTTTTCACCGCGAAGCCGGTGACGGACTGGCCGTCGGCGGCGAAGGCGGACGTGAAGCGCTTCGGGCGTTTCCACCGGCACATGCGGGCGCACGGCGTGGCGCTGGCGCCGTCGCAGTTCGAGGCCTGGTTCGTCAGCTACGCGCACACGCGCGGGGACATCGACCGGACGCTGAAGGCGGTCCACGCCTTCAAGGGGTAGGACCTCCCCGAGTCGAGGCTCGTCGACGAGGTCCGCGACGACGGGGTGAAGTGGCGGGACGGGCTGGCCCGGAGGAAGTCCTGAGGTTATAATCCCTCAGCGATGTCCTCCTCCCGCGTCGATCTGCTCCTCGGAAAGATCGCGCTCCGTGAAGGTCTGATCACCCGCGAACAGCTCTTCGACTGCCTGCAGAGCCAGGAGCGGAACCCCTCCAAATCCATCGGCTCCATCATGGTCTCGCGCGGCTACCTGCGGCACGAGGACGTCGAACGCCTCGTCGAGATCCAGAAGAAGGCCTTCGAGGCCTCCCCCGACGGGGCCTCCGTGCCCAACCGCCGCAGCCTGCTGCTCGGACGCACCCTCGTCGCCCGCGGCCTCGCCACCGAGTACCAGGTCAACGAGTGCCTCCGCCTCCAGGGGCGCATGGCCGAACTCGGCATCCAGCCCGTCCCCCTGCTGGGCGAGATCCTGCTGCGGCGCAACTACGTCCACAAGGACGCCCTCGAGACCGCGCTCCAGCTGCAGAACCTCCAGCTCTACGCGTGCCCGGACTGCGGCGCGGCCATCCAGCTGCCCAGCACCCCCGGCGGGGAGGACGAATACACCTGCGCCTCCTGCGGGGCCGGCGTACCCTTCCTCTTCGCCAAGATGGCGAGCGCGGTGAAGGAGGCCCTCGACACGGCCTCCAAGGAGCAGGACGTCGAGCTGCCCGACGAGGTCCGCCTGGCCGCCGCCGAACCCTCCAAGCGCTTCGGGAAATACATCCTCATCAAGGAGATCGGCCGCGGCGGCGCGGGCATCGTCTACAAGGCCTGGCAGCAGGACCTCAACAAGGCCCTCGCCCTCAAGATCCTGCCGCACGAAAGCGACACCGCCGCCGGGGTCAAGACGCCCTTCGGCGACGTCGAGGACGTGAAGCGCTTCTACAACGAGACGCGCGCGCACGCCGACCTGCGGCACCCGAACATCGTGCCCATCCTGGACTTCGGCACCGTGGACAACCATTTCTACTACACGATGCAGTACATCGAGGGCGTCACGCTCGACGGCGTCGTGCGCGAGGGCATCGACGAGCGCGCCTTCCAGACGACGTTCATCTCCGACAAGGACCGCTTCCAGCCCGAGGAGCGCCGCGAAACCGCGCGCATCGTGCGCGGCAAGGGCATGCCGCTGAGGAAGGCGCTGGAACTCATCCGGGACCTGACGCTCGCGGTCGATTTCGCCCACGGCCTCGGCGTCTATCACCGCGACATCAAGCCCGCCAACATCATCATCGACAAGAGCGCCAAGCCCTGGCTCATGGACTTCGGCCTCGCGAAGATCACGCAGATCGGCGACAGCGCCTACGTGAAGGGCGTGATCATGGGCACGCCGTATTACATGCCCCCCGAGCAGGCGATCGGCGACATGGAGCAGGTCGACAACCTGAGCGACGTGTTTTCGCTGGGCGCGGTGCTTTACGAGATGGTCAGCGGCTACTGCCCCTACACGGGCAAGACGCCGGACGAGGTCCTCGCGCTGCTGCCCAAGGAGGCGCCGGAGCCCGTCACGATGTACGTGCCGGGGCTGCCCGAGGACGTGGTCGCCATCATCCAGAAGGCGATGGCGCGCGAGAAGTCGAAGCGCTATCCGTCCGCCAAGGCGCTGGCGGAGGACATCAATCATTTTCTCGCCGGGGAGCCGCTCAACGAGGAGCCGCGCGGCGCGCGCTCGCGGAGCGTGTGGGGGAAGCTCAAGGGCTTGTTCGGCGGCGAAGAGCCGGCCCCTTAGCCTTCGTGGGCGCGGCGCCAGACCCTGTGGCCGCGGCCCTCGAGGAGCGCGGCGAGGCGCTGCACGGTCGTGGGACCGTTCCCCTCGTAGCGGTTGTTCGCGTAGATGACGACCTGGAGCTCCTTCTCCAGGAAGCCCGCCGCCACCTCGGTGATCGCTTTCAGTTCCTCCGAGCGGTCGATGACGAGGCGGTCGACCCCCTCGGTGACCTGGTCGTGCTGCTCGCGGTCCCCGATGAGGCGGACGTAGGCCGTCGATCCCGTGAGCAGCGCCGCGCCGTGGGTTTCGACGAGGGCCTTCGGCTTCGGCATCCATTTCTGGTCCGCCAGGACGAGGCTGATCTTCCGTTCGCGCAGGAAGTCGAAGAGCGCCGGCTGCAGCCATTTCGGGTTGCGGGTTTCCAGCGCGAGCGGGCAGGGGGCGGGGCACTCGTCGAGGAAGCGCTTCAGACGTTCGAGGAAGGTTTCGAGGGAGGGGATCTGCGATTGCAGGTTGAAGTAGCCGAACTGGAGGACGAGGAAGCGGAGCTTGGGCCCCAGTTCGGCCATGGACTTCGTGAAGAGCGCCCATTCCGGGGCGCAGCCCTCGAGGGCTTTCTCGCTCGTGAACCGTTTCGGGACCTTGGCGGAGAACCAGAAGTCGTCCGGCGTGACCGTCCGCCAGCGGAGGCAGAGTTTCTGCGACGGGATCGAGTAGAAGGTGCTGTCGATTTCGACGGTGTCGAAGACGCGGGCGTAGTGGGCGAGGAAATCCCCCGGCTTCGAGCCTGCCGGGTAGAAGCCGGACTTGATCCAGTCCGTCCAGCTCCAGGACGTCGTTCCCAGATAGAGGCGTCCGCTCATGAGGCGATCCCGGCGAAAAGCGGCCAATAGGTTACAGTTGAGTGTAACCGGTTACAGCTTACGCCTGAGGTGAAATTAATCTGGCGTGTAAGTCGCTGACCTTCAAGCTCATGTAAGCGCACCTCTGGCATGCGAGGTGCTCTGGAACCCTCCCAGTGATGGGGAATCGGGTATGAACCTTGCGAGTTGCATCCTCCTTCTTTGCGGGGCGGTCCAAGAGGCGCCGCTCCGCGTGGGCATCCATTCGGACGTCCCCACGGTCGCGGCGGACGCGCTGTCCCTCCTGAAAAGCCGGGGCGTGAGCGTCCGTGAAGCAGCCGTGGAGGCCGCCGGCCTGAAGGATCTCGATGTCCTGCTGCTGCACCGCAGCGGATTCACGCCGCTGCCTTCCGACGCCCGCGGCGCCTTGGAGGCCTTCACGGCGCGCGGCGGCGGACTCGTGCTGCTCGGCGGAGCCGTCGCGGCCGGAACGCCGGACTGGTGGACGCCGCTCGCCGGCGGCGCCTGGTCGTCCAAGAGCCGGTCCTTCAGCAGCCTGATGATGCTCTACGTCGCGACCGGCTTGCACCCCATCGTCCGCGATGCCTGGGCCTTCGATGTGAACGACCTCACCGCCTACGATCTCGACCTGGCCGACACGATCCAGGTCACGGGCTCGGCGTTCACCCCCAAGGTCCTGGGGGCCCGCGGCGAACGGCGCGAACAGCCCGACCGCGCCAACATCTACGATCTTCAGCCGCAGATGTGGGCCTTCGAGGGGCGGGCGCACCGGGCCGTCGTCCAGATCCAGGGCGGGGCCGATCCGCTCCGGCACGCGAGCCTCCGCGTCTTCGCCCTGCGCGGACTCCGCTGGGCCGCGCGGCGCGCCGACCTCGACGCCCTCTGCACTCCGGAGGAACTCGCCTCCCTCCGCTACCCCGAAGGCGGTCCCTCGAAACCCGAGGACACCGTGAAGCAGATGGACGTGCATCCCGAGTTCACGGTCGGCGTGGTGGCGAGCGAGCCTCTCATCAACAAGCCGATCGCGATCCAGTGGGACGCCCGCGGCCGCCTCTGGGTCGCCGAGACGCCCGAGTATCCCAACGGACGGCGTCCCGCGGTGGCCGAGGCGTGGAAGGAGACCGGCACCCTCACCCCCGGCACCTACGACCGGCCCGCGCTCGACCGCATCAGCATCCTTGTGGATTCCGACGGCGACGGCCGCATGGACCGGAAATCGGTCTTTTACGAAGGCCTGGAACTCGTAACCGGATTCTGTTTTTACGGCGACGGGGTCCTCGCGCTGCACCAGCCCGACCTGGTCTGGTTGCGCGACACGAACGGCGACGACAAGGCGGACGTCGCGGTCCGCCTCCTCACCGGGTTCAAGCCCGGGGACTCCCATTTCGTCGCCAACCACCTGATCCCGGGACCGGACGGCTGGATCTACGCGTCCATGGGCGGCAACGAGGAGATCAGGACGCCCGACGGCGGGAGGAGCCTGGGGCGCGCCTCGAGCGGGATGTTCCGTTTCAGGCCCGACGGGTCCGCGCTGGAACAGGTCTCGTCGAAGGGAGGCAACGGGTTCGGCGCGCACGTGACCGGCGACTTCGAGCTTTTCTTCGGACAGGCGACGAGCGGCAGCCCGCTGCAGCACGTCGTGATTCCCGAGTGGACCCTCGCGGCCGGACGCCTCAAGACGCTGTTCGGGGCGCATTCCGTCGTCGACGGCCGCAAGGTCGTCGTCCCGAAGATGCCGGACCGCACGCCGCTCATGCAGATCGACGTGGTCGGCGGCTACAGCGCCGCCTGCGGGGCCCTCGTGTACGAGGGCGGCGCGTGGCCCGAAGCCTGGTCGAGATCCGCGTTCGTGACGGAGCCCATCCTGAACGTCCTGCATCACGAGGTTCCGCGTCCGGCCGGCCCCACCTACACCGGCGACATGGTGCGCCCGAACGCCGAATTCCTCCGGTCCCGCGACTACTGGTTCCGGCCCATCGACGTGACGGGCGGCCCCGACGGCGCGATGTACGTGGTGGATCTTTACTGCGCGGTCATCGCCCACAGCGACACCCGGGGCCCCAAACACAGCCGCGCCGGCGCGTCCATCCGGCCCGATCGAGACCACTACTTCGGCCGCATCTACCGGATCCAGCACAAGGAGGCGAAGAAATTCGAGGTTCCGGACCTCTCGAAAGCGTCGGTTCCGGCGCTCGCGGCCGCGCTCGCGCATCCCAACGACGTGGTGCGGGCGAACGCCCTGCGCCTCCTGGCGGCGAAGCCCGAAGCCGGGAACGCCCCGGCGCTGTCCGCCGGCGCGGCTTCCGCGCCGGCGCCGGCCCGCGGGGCCGCGCTCTGGGCCCTGCATCGGCACGGGACGGTGACGCCGGAACTCCTGCGTGCGGCCCTGGCGTCGCCCGTCGCCGAAATCAGGAAGACCGCGGCGCTGATCGCCGAGGCCGGAGGCGCGGAGGCGGTCGCTTCGGAACTGGCGGCGGGGCTCCAGGATCCCGACCCGCGCGCCCGCCTGGCCGTCCTCCGGGCGCTGGCCCGCACGCGCGGTACTCCGGCCACCGCCGCGAAGCTCCTCGCGCTCTATCCCTCGCTGGAGGACGACTGGACCCGCACGGCGGCCGTGGCCGCCGCGGCGGCCGATCCCGCCCTCGTGCTCCTGGAGGCGCTCCGGGGCGAGCCGACGCCCGCCCATCAGCCCTTCCTGACGGCGCTGGCCCGGCGGGCCGCCGAGCGCGGCGAGGCGGCGCCGTTCGCCGGCCTGCTCGCCGCCGCCGCCGCCTCGCGCGCGGACGAACTCAAGGCCGTCGTGCTGACGGCCGCCGCATCCCTGACCTCCGTTCCCCCGGATTCCGCGGAGCTCCAGGCGGCCCTGCGTGCGCTGCTCGGGTCCGGGAACGCCCGGGTGTCGATGGCGGCGCTCCCCGTCGCCGCGGCCTGGGGCGGCAGCCTCAAGGCGGAGGTGGCGGCGCGCATCCTCGAGTCCCTGTCCCGGGTCGAGAACTCGGCCCTGCCCGACGCCGTGCGCATGGAGGCCGCCACGGCGCTCCTGGGGGCCCGGCAGGCGGATGCCGGCATCCTGCCCGCGCTCGGAAAGCTGCTGCTCGGGCCGGGTTCCCCGGCCCTGAAGCGGCATGTGATCGCCGCCCTGGGCGCGACCGGCGATCCCAAGGTCGCCGCGTTCGTCATCACGGCGCTTCCAAAGCTGGACACTTCCGCCCAGGACGTCGCGCTGGGCCTGCTCCTGTCCCGCCGCGAGGGGGTGCAGGCCGTGCTGGAGGCCGTCGAAGCCCGGACGCTGCCGCTCTCCGACCTCGGCCCCAACAACGTGTACCGCCTGCGCACCCACCCCGAGAAGGATCTGGCGTCGCGCGCCGTGAAGCTGCTGGACTCCATCCGGAAGCCGCCGACGAACAAGGACAGCCTGATCGCGGGCCTGCTGCCGCAGGTGTTGAAGCCGGGGAATCCGGCCGCCGGGCGGGAGGCCTTTCTCAAGACCTGCGCGGCCTGCCATCGGTTCAACGATCTGGGCCAGCCGGTCGGCCCCGTGCTGACCGGCATGGGCGCCCACGGTCCGGAATCCCTGCTCACGAGCATTCTCGACCCCAACCGCGCGGTGGACGCCGGCTACGAGGCCTGGAACGTGCGGACGAAGGACGGGGCCGTGTTCTCGGGCCTGCTGGCCCAGGAGAACGACGCGCAGGTGACGCTCAAGACGGCGACCGGCATCCTCGAGATCCCCAAGGCGAGCATCGACGCCGCAAGGAAGTCGTCGTTGTCCCTCATGCCCGAGGGGCTGGAGTCGCTGGGCGCCGACGCGCTCCGCGATCTGCTGGCCTTCCTTTGCGAGGGGGCCGACCGGTATCGCGTGCTGGATCTGTCGGGGGTCTTCACGGCGGACACGCGCCGCGGGCTCTTCGCCTCGGCGGAGGCGCTGAACGACACCGTCAAATTCAGCGCCTTCGGGATGGTGCAGGCGGCGGGAATCCCCTTCAACGTGGTCGATCCCGCAAGAAGCGCGCTGGGCGGGAACCTGATCGTGCTTCGCGGCGGCGGGGGGAAGGAGGTCGCGCGGAGTTATCCCGACCGGGTCGAGATCAAGGTCGGCGTGCCGGTGAAGGCGCTGCACCTGCTCGGCGGCGTGGCGGGCTGGGGCGCGGGCAAGGCCTTCGAGGGGCCGGCGATCCTCACGCTGCAGCTCCGTTTCGAGGGCGGCGCGACGGAGACGGTCGAACTCATGAACGGCGTGCATTTCGTGGACTACTTCGCGTCGACGCTGGAGGTCCCGGGTTCGAAACGCGTGGAGGGCGTGGTGCGGGAACACCAGATCCGCCTGATCACGATCCCGGTGACCCATAAGGCCCCCTTGCAGCGCATCGTGATGAGCAGCCCGGGCCACGGCGCGACCGCGGTCACGGCGGCCATCACCGTCGAAGTGGCGCGCTGAGCCCGGGACGGAATAGGGGTCGACCGCGCGGTTCCGCATCGCTACCCTTTGCGGGACCGCCATGAGCCCCCTCGAAGCCCCGAAGTTCTCCCGGAACCGCGTGGCGGGGCTTTTCAACCGGATGGCGTCGGAGTACGACCGGCTCGACGACGAGCTCTACTCCCACATCCTGCGGCAGATCGAGCAGGTGCTGCGCCGGCATTTCCCGGCGGGGGGCGGCCGGCGGGCTCTGGACGTCGGCTGCGGCACGGGGTTCCAGACCCTGCTGCTGGAGTCGCTCGGCTGGTCGACGACGGGGGTGGACATCGCCGCCGACCTGCTGAACTGCACCCGCGGGAAGCTTGGGCAGGCGGGGCTCCCGTGCCGGCTGGGGATCGCGGATGCCCGGGGGCTTCCGTTTCCCGACGCCACGTTCGACTTGGTCAACTGCTGCGGCAGCACGCTGAGTTTCATCGACGACTATTCCCGGGCTCTGAGGGAGATGACCCGGGTGCTCCGGCCCGGCGGCTCGCTCGTCGTCGAGGTGGAGCAGCGCTGGAATCTGGACCTGATCTGGGCGCTGCTGGACAGCCTGGCGGGAGGACCCTTGGGGTATGAGCAGGGCGTGGGGGAGGCGCTGTCGAATCTGACCCGCTCGTGGAGCGGCGGCATCGTCATCGACTATCCGTATACGCGCCTCGACGGGACCGTGGAGCATCTGCCCCTGCGCTGTTTTTCACCGCGCGAGCTGCGCCGGAGCTGCCGGAGCCTGGGCCTCGAGACGGTCCATAGCTACGGCATCCACTCGATCACGAACCTGCTGCCGAGTCCCTGGCTGGGCGATCCCGGGCTGCGTCCCGCGCTGCGACGCATCGCGCGCCGCCTCGCCCGCGTGGAGGAGGACTGGATGGGCACCTGGCCGATGGACCGCCTGGGCGGCACGCTGATGCTGGTGCTGAACAAGCGGGCGGGGAGTTCTCCGGAGCGGCAGTAAGGCCTCCAGCCGTCGATTGCAAGCGGGTCCCCTGCGTTCCACGACCCAGACGACGTCCACTCCGGCCCTTCCCGGGTTTGACCACTTTAACTCAAATCGTTAAGATAGTCAGAATGCAGCAGCGATCGCTCGCCGGAGCCATCGAGGGGTTGTCGTTCGCCGACCATAAGATCGCGATGGTTTCGGGGCCGCGACAGTGCGGGAAGACCACGCTGGCTCGGATGCTGCTGGCGCGGCGGAAGGTCGGCGTGTATCGGAACTGGGATCAACTCGCCTTCCGTCGCGAGTGGGCCCGGGATCCGTCGACCCTCGTACCCCGGGGGGCGGGAGCGGAGGTTCCCTTGGTGGTCCTGGACGAGATCCATAAGGAGCGGCGCTGGAAGCGCAATCTCAAGGGGGTCTACGACACCCTGGAATCCCCCTGTGACTTCCTCGTGACCGGCAGCGCCCGCTTGAATGTCTATCGCAAGGGGAGCGACAGCCTGCTGGGACGGCATTATGCCTTCCGGCTGCATCCCTTCTCGCTGCGGGAATTGTCGCGTCCGGACGTGCCGGCGCCGGACGCCCTGCTGGAGGCGCTGTACTCCCGCGCCGGCGAGGGGGGCCGCGCCGGGCGGGAAGGCCTGGATGCGTTGATGACCTACGGTCCGTTCCCGCAGCCGCTGCTGGATCAGAGCGTCCGGAAAGCCAATTTGTGGAGGCGCAGCCGCGAGCAGCTGGTCATCCGCGAGGATCTTCGCGACCTCAGCCGGCTCCCGGAACTGGAGCGGCTGGAGATGCTGACGGCGCTCCTGCCTGAGCGGGTGGGCTCCCCGTTCAGCCTTTCCTCGCTGGGGCGGGATCTGGAAGCCAGCGTGCCCACCCTCAAGCGATGGACGACCTACTTGAAGGATTTGTATTACCTCTTCGAGATCAGGCCGTACAGCCGGAAGATCGCGCGCTCGTTGCTGCGGGAGGGGAAGCTCTACCTCTGGGATTACGGCGCGGTGCCGGGCGAGGCCGCCCGTTTCGAGAACCTCGTCGCCTCGCACCTCCTGAAGTCCTGTCACACCTGGACCGACACGGGCGAGGGTGAATTCGAGCTGTGCTACCTCCGCAACAAGGAGAAGCAGGAGATCGACTTTCTTATCGTCCGCGACGGCATTCCGTGGCTGCCGGTCGAGGTCAAGCTGTCCGACACGGAGCCGTCGCCCAACTGGAAACGCTTCGCACCGATGCTTCCCTGCAAGCGCGGACTGCAGATAGTCCGGAAGCCCGAGTGGAAGCTTCATGAGTTCGGGGACTCCCAGGTGCTCGTGGCCGGCGCGGCCGAGGTTCTGGGCTACTTTGCCTGACTCGTCTCCCGGGACAGCGATCTGGTCCAGGAACTGTTTGCCACCTACTTCCGGCGGGCCACGACCCAGACGACGTCTGCGCCAGCCTTCTCCGGGTCGTCATTGGGGGGCTCCGGCTGGCCTCCATTGTCGACGCCATCCGCCCCGACCGACCAGACGCGACCGTCCTGGTAGCGAAGGGGCGTGCCGGTGTAGGGGCATGGCGGGACGGCGGCCAGATAGCGCGGCACCAGATCCTGCAGCGTCGCGGGCCAGGCGCCTTTCTCCGTCTCATACCAGGCGATTCCGACGGCCACGCGCAGGAGGGTGCGTGAGAGAAGGCCCTCGATGTCCTTCTGCAGAGCGTGGAAATTACCCGCCATAGGGGCCAGGATCGGATTCGAGTCGCGACTCCAGCTTTCTTTGAGCTGCTTCCATCTCTTGATGCGATCCCATGGTTGGCGCAGCAAGGACTCTCTTCCCTGCTTAGCGTACTCGGGGAACCGATTCATGGATTGTGCTCTCAGAATCTTCACGGACCATAGGTGCCTCCACCCCAAGGCTGATTCTTTTTGGCTCAAGTAGCCCATCAAATCTTGCTCGAGGATTGCGTGGCGGAGGAAAAGATCCTCGCCGTCCCAGGCTTCTCCTGCATTGGGGCGGATCGCGGTCAGAGCGTCAAGGCCGGAAGCGAGCCCAGTCCAATCGACAGACGTCGCCGTGTGGGAAGCGAGGTTTTCGTGAAAGCCCTCCATCATGATTCCTTCGCAGACCCCCCTGATGAGCAGGCCGATGATGGCGCTGTGACGTCCCACGTCCTGAGCGAAGGCCAAACCGAGGAGCATTCGGTGGAATGCCTCTTCCGGATGATTCAATCGGACATGGTGGCGAGCTTGGTCGTGGAGGAGTCTGGACGTATTCAGGCACTCGTTTAGCGGCAATGCGCCAAGGGTGGCTGCCCCCTCTTCGAACCGTGCGCGAGGATTCACAGTATGTCGTCGCAGCGCTTGGCGCAGAAGCTCGATCTGGGGTTCCAGCCTTGCGAAGATATTGGCCTGTCGTTGGTCGTCGAGTACCGTATCCGCGTCGCCTGACAGGGAAGGGAGTGCCTCATTGTCCTCTGGCGGTAGATTCCCCAAAATCGGAAGCACCTTCCGATAGAGGTCCCAGGCCTCGCCTTCGAGGGCTTCGCCGCCGAAGGGGGGACGCCGGGTGTCGCGCGCTCGGTATTCGGCGAGGAGCCGGTCCGTCTCGATTCGTCCTTGTTCCAGCACGGCGTCGGCGGTCCGGTGGGCGTCCCAGACGATGCCACTCGCGATCGCCGCGAGCAGACCTATCGGGACGAAGATCATGAGAAGGCGGCGTCTTACCTTGGTCAGAGCAGCGCCTCCAGCTCGTGCAGCGAGCGGATGAGCGGGGTGCCGGCGGGGGCGGGATGGCCCGGGAGCCTCGCGCGGCGCTCGATCAGCACCCCGCGGATCCCGGCGCGACGGGCGCCGTCGATGTCTTCTTCCGGCACGTCGCCCACGTGCAGCGCCTCGTCCGGAGCCACGCCCGCCTGCTCCAGCGCCTGACGGAAGATGCCGGGGTCCGGCTTGCGCACGCCCGCCCGCGCGGAGATCACCAGGAAGTCGACGAGGTCCGTCAGGCCCAGTCCGTCCGAGATCGCCTGCAGGCGGCTGTCCCAGTTCGAGACCACGCCCAGGATCAGGCCCCGCTCGCGAAGGCGCCGCAGGACCGGGACGACGTCGTCGTAGACGCTCCAGGCCGAGGCTTCGCCGAAGCGGCGGTAGAGCGCCTGGAACCAGGCTTCGAAGTCGACGCCCGCGAGTTCCGGGAGGGCCTCGTGGATGCGGCCCGTGATCGAACGCCACATCGCGAAGTCCTGCGCGTCGCTCGCGTGGGAATGGGAGGCGTATTCCTGCACGGCGACCTTGAAGACGGGCCCGAAGACGGCGGCAAAGCGCGCGGGGGGCAGCTCGACGCCGAACTCGACCGTGACCTGCGTGTAGATCGTCCCGAGATCCGGGTGGGCGTAGAGCAGCGTGTGGCCGGCGTCGAGGAAGACCGCGCGCGTCACGGCGCGAAGCGGCCCCGGATCAGGACGTCGTCGCCGCTGCGCTCGATCGCGATGCGGTCGAGCTTCAGCGCCTCCGCCATGAACTCGAAGCCCTCGCCCTCCACCGGCGACTTCGACCCGCGTCCGCCGATGATCTTCGGTGCGACGAAGACGCAGGCTTCGTCGGCCAGGCGCGCCTCCAGCACGCTCGCATGAACCTCGCCGCCGCCCTCCACCAGGATCTTCTGGATGCCGTCCCGGGCCAGGGCCTGGAAAACGAGGTGCAGGTCGCTGATGTCGAGGGTCAGGATGCGCGCGCCGGCGCGTTCGAGGGCCTTGACGCGGCGCTCGGGGGCCTTGGGGGAGACGGCCAGCAGCAGCGGCTGCTCCTTCGCGGTCTTCACGAGCTTCGAGTCGAGCGGCGTGCGGGCGAGCGAGTCGAGCACGATGCGCAGCGGGCGGGTGCGCGCGCCGCGCAGCGTCGGGTCGTCGCGGAGCACCGTTCCGCTGCCCACGAGGATGGCCTGGAACGTGTCGCGGTAGCGATGCAGCCAGGCGCGGGAGCGTTCGTTTGAGATCCAGCGGGAATCGCCCGTGCGGGCCGCGATCTTGCCGTCGAGCGTCATGGCCCATTTGGCGACGACGTAAGGGAGTCCGCGGGTGTGGACCTTGACGAACGGCGCGTTGAGCCCGGCGGCTTCGGCGGCGCAGACGCCGGGCACGACCTCGATTCCGGCGCGGCGCAGCAACGCGAGCCCGCGCCCGTGCACCAGCGGGTTGGGATCCTTCATCGCCGCGACGACCCGCTTGAGGCCGCTGCGGATCAGCAGCTCCGTGCAGGGCGGCGTGCGCTTGGGATGCGGCGAGCAGGGCTCGAGGCTGACGTAGAGCGTGGCGCCCCGGGCGGCGGCGCCCGCGCGGCGCAGCGCCAGGACTTCCGCGTGGGGACTGCCGGGGGCGCGGTGGAAGCCTTCGCCGACCACGCGTCCTGCGCGGACCACGACGGCGCCGACCTGCGGATTGGGCGCGGTGCGGATGCCTCCGCGGGCGGCGAGTGCGAGCGCCCGCGCCATGAAGCGGGCGTCGTCCCGGCTCATACGAGCGCACCGCCCAGCGAATGCGGGGTGGCGCTTCCGATCTCCACGGTGACGAACTTTCCCGTGAGCTCGCGGCCGGCCTCGAAATGGACGAGCTGGTGCGTGTCCGTGCGGCCCGTCTGTTTGAGCGGATCGCGTTTACTGGGGCCCTCGACGAGCACCTCGAAACGGCGGCCGACCAGGGCCCGGTTCTTTTCGAGGCAGATGCGGTCCTGCGCGTCGAGCAGGATCTGATGGCGGCGTTTCTTCTCCTCCTCGGGGACGTCGTCCGGCAGCGCGGCCGCATCCGTTCCGGGCCGGGGGGAGTACTTGAAGAAGAACGCGTTCTGGAAGCGGACGCGCTCGAGGATGTCCAGCGTGCGGTCGAAGTCCTCGGCGGTCTCGCCGGGGAAGCCGACGATGAAGTCGCTGGCGAGTTCGATGCCGGGCACTTCGCGGCGCAGCGTCTCGACGATCTCGAGATACCGCGCGGTCGTGTAGCCGCGGCGCATGGCTTTGAGGACGCGGTCGGAGCCGGACTGCACCGGGAAATGCAGGTACTTGCAGACCTTGGGCAGGTCGCGCAGGGCCTCGACGAGCGAGGTCCGCACGAACGAGGGGTGGGAGGTGATGAAGCGGATGCGGCGGATGCCGTCCACCCCGCTGACGCGGCGCAGGAGCCCGCCCAGGTCGCAGGCCGGGCGCAACCCTTTCCCGTACGAATTGACGGTCTGGCCGAGCAGCGTGACTTCGAGGCAGCCCTGCTCCGCGAGGCGGCGGACCTCCTCGACGATCCGTTCCGGCGGGCGGCTGGTCTCGGCGCCGCGGGTGCGCGGCACGATACAGAAGGCGCAGGAGAGGTCGCAGCCCTCCATCGCCTTGACGTAGGCCTGGGTCTGGGTGGCGCGGGAGTCGACGGCGTCGGCGCCGTCGATGAACTCCTCGTCGAAGTCGGCGACGGCGATGCGTCGCTCCCCGGTGGCGCGGATCTCGTTCACGAGGCGCGGAATGGCGCCCATCATGCGCGGCCCGACCACGAGCTGCACGTGGGGCAGCTGGCGGAAGAGCTGGTCCTGGCGGTTCTGGGCCATGCAGCCGACGACGCCGACGACGAGGTCCGGGCGCTCCTTCCGGAGTCTGCCGACGATGCCCGCGTTGGAGAGGGCGCGCTCCTCGGCGTGTTCGCGGACGGAGCAGGTGTTGAAGAGGATGACGTCCGCCTCCTCGCGCTGCTCGGTGCGGGAGTAGCCCTGGGCGAGCATCTTCGAGAGGATGAGATCGCTGTCCAGCACGTTCATCTGGCAGCCGTAGGTCTCGAGGTAGATCTTGCCCATGAGGCTGGGAATTCTACCGGAGGGCGGACGGGGAGTGAAGGACGGTCTTCAGGCGCCGCAGGCGCGGCGGACGGCGGCGGCGAGTTCGGCGTCCTCGCCCTCCTGCAAGGTGCGGACGTCGAGCAGGACGCGGTCGCGCTGTACCCGCGCGAAGACGCAGGGCTCGCCGAGGCGCAGGCGTTCGTAGAGCGCCTGCAACGCAAGCTTGGCCGGCTTGAGGGCGACCACGCGGGTGGGGATCTCCTGGGTGGGGACCGAGCCGCCGCCGAACTGGCTGGCGTCGTCCAAGATCTCGACGGCGAGGCCGGGCACGTCCTTGAGCCGGGCCGCCAGTGATGCGGCGCGCTGTCCGCACTCCTCCAGGCTCATGGAAATCATGCGCAGCGTGGGCAGTTCGCGGAAGAGGCGTTCCTTGTCGAGGTAGAGCTTCAGGGTGGCCTCGAGCGCCGTGAGCGTCAGCTTGTCCACGCGGAGGGCGCGGAAGAGCGGGTGTTTGCGGATGCGCGAGACCGCGTCCTTGCGGCCGACGATGAGGCCCGCCTGGGGGCCGCCGAGGAGCTTGTCCCCGCTGAACGTGATGACGTCCGCGCCGCTTCCCACGCTCTCCTGCACGGTGGGTTCATCCTTCACGCCGTAGGCGGAGAGATCGACGAAGGCCCCGGAGCCGAGGTCGTCCATGACGGGGATGTTCCGTTTCCGTCCGAGCGCGACGAGTTCCTCGAGCGAGGGGAAGTGCGTGAAGCCGAGGATGCGGAAGTTCGAGGTGTGGACGCGCATGAGGAGCGCGGTCTCCCCGGTGATCGCGTTCTCGAAATCGGATAAATAGGTCTTGTTGGTGGTGCCGATCTCGACGAGTTTCGCGCCGCTCTGCTTCATCACGTCGGGGATGCGGAAGGAGCCGCCGATTTCGACGAGCTGGCCGCGGGAGGTGACGACTTCGCGGCCCTGGGCGAGGGCGGCGAGCGCGATGAGCGTGGCGCCGGCGTTGTTGTTGACGACGGTGGCCGCCTCCGCCCCGGTGATCTCGCGGATGAGGTCGAGGACGTGGGCTTCGCGGATCGAGCGCTCGCCCGAGGCGCGGTCGACTTCGAGCAGGGAATAGCCGCGCTGTTCGCGCGCGACGGCTTCCAGGGCGGCGGGGGCGAGCACGGCGCGTCCGAGCCCGGTGTGGAGGATGACGCCGGTGGCGTTGACGGCGCGGCAGAGCTTGGGGGCGCGGCGGGCGGCGAGGCGTTCCTTGACGGCGCCGAGGATGGCGGGCACGTCCGTGGCGGCCGCCTGGCCCTGCTTCATGCGTCCCCGGATGCCCTCGAAGACCTCGTCGAGGCAGGTCGAGAAGAACTCCCGGCCCGATTCGGCGATGAGCGGCTGGGCGCCCGGGTGGGCGAGGACGACGTCGACCTTGGGGATGCTGCGGAAGTCGGCCATGGGCCTCATGATAGCGGGGGGCCGCCGCGGGCGCTACAGGTCGTACTCTTCGTTGGAATCGTAGATCTCCACGGGCTTGTAGCCGGGGAGTTTGGAGCGCTCGACCTCCTCGTGATAGGCGGCGAGGATGCGCTTGTGGAGGGCCTCGCGGGCGGCGGGGTTGATGGGATGGGCGATGTCGGCGTGCAGTTTGGCGCGTCCGGCGGGATCCACCGGGGCGCGGTCCGCCCCGAGGCGGCTGCCGCAATCGCTGCAGAATTTGGCGCGGAGGGCGTTCTTGCCGCCGCACTGGGGGCAGCGGTCGCAGATCTTCCGGGAGGGCATGGCGACGAACGCGCCCTTGAGGCCCTCGATGATCTTGAGGTCGCGGATGACGAAGGAGTTCGAAAGGGTGATGGAACAGAACGCCCGCAGCTTGTCGTTGCGGCGCCCGATCAGCTTGACGCGGACTTCCGTGATCTCCACGACGACCCCCGATCCATCAGACGGATGGATGCGACGAACCCGGCCAGCTCCGAACGGATGCGGCGCGCGGCCCGCACCGCTTCCGCGCGCGAATCGCACAATCCGTAGAGCGCGGAGCCCGAGCCGGTCATCCTCGCCCCGTGCGGGAGCAGGCGGGCCATCCGGTCGCGCAGGGAGGCCAGCTCCGGGTGCAGGGCAAAGGCGGAACTCTCGAGCCGGTTGAAAAGAGCGCGCCCGAGGGGCCCCGCCCCGGACCGGGCGAATATGTTTAAGAAATCTGTAACGGAACGGGGGTTGGATGTCAAGAACTCTCGAACTTTCCGATAAACGGCGGCGGTGCTGAGGCCGAAGCCGGGCCAGTAGAGGACTCCGAAGAGCGGCGGCCCGGAAGGGACGGGGGCGACCTTCTCGCCGCGGCCCGTGCAGAGGGCGGGCCCGCGCTCCAGGAAGAAGTTCACGTCGCTGCCGATCTCGGCGGCGACCTCGTGGCGGTCGAGGCCGAGGTCGAACATCACGTCGAGGGCCTCGATCATCGCGGCGGCGTCCGAACTGCCGCCGCCGGTGCCGCTGCCGGCGGGGATGCCCTTCTGCAGGCGCACGCGGACGGGGGGGATCTTCCGCCGGTTCGCGACGGCGCGCCAGGCCTTCTCCACGGTGTTCATGCCGGGCAGCGGGGGGCCGTCGACCTCGATCGAAAAGCGCCGCGCGGGGCTCAGTTCCAGGGTGTCGTAGACGTCCACCGGGACCATCACGGAGGAGAGTTCGTGGTAGCCGTCGGGGCGCCGGCCCAGGATCTCGAGGAAGAGGTTGAGTTTGGCGGGGCAGCGGAGGCGGAGGGGTTTCATAGGAGGATGTTGTCGATGAGGCGCGCCTTGCCGATGCGCACGGCGAGGGCGATGAGGGTGCGCCCCTTGATCTCCTTGACCGGCTCCAGCGTCTCCGAGTTGACGATCTCGACGTATTCGACGCGGGCGCCCTTGGTCTTGTGGATGAACTTGCGCAGCTCGGCGGCGACCTTGGGGGCGGAGTTCTGTCCGCCGTGGATGAGGTCCTGGGCGCGCTTGAGCGCCTGGCTGAGGCAGATCGCGTCGAGGCGCTGCTTGGGGCCGAGGTAGGCGTTGCGCGAGCTCATGGCGACGCCGTCGTCCTCGCGGACGGTGGGGAGGACCTTGACCGTGACGGGGAGGTTCAGGTCCACGGTGATGCGCCGGATGAGGAGCCCCTGCTGGTAGTCCTTCTGTCCGAAGTAGGCCGTGTCGGGAGTGACGATGTTGAAGAGCTTGGTGACGATCGTCATGACGCCGCGGAAGTGGCCGGGGCGGAAGCTGCCGCAGAGCTTGTCGGCCAGGCCGTCCTCGTTCTGGTCGACGAAGGTGTCGAAGCCCTTGGGGTACATCTCGGCGACGGAGGGGATGAACACGGCCGCGACGCCCTCGCTCTCGGCCATCTTGAGGTCCTGTTCGAGGCGGCGCGGGTAGCGGTCGAAATCCTCGCCGACCGAAAACTGGATGGGGTTGACGAAGATGCTCACGACGACGATGTCGTTTTCCTTGCGGGCGGCGCGCATGAGGGAGAGGTGCCCCTCGTGGAAGGCGCCCATGGTGGGCACGAAGCCCACGCTGAGGCCCTTCTTCCGGCAGGCGGCGACCAGGGATTTGACGCCGCTGATGGTTTCCAGGACGCGCGTCATGGCAAGTCCTCCAGCAGTTCCCGCACGGTGCGTTCGAGTCCGGGCACGCGATGTTCCGGGCAGAGTTCGGCGAGGCCTTCGAGGACGAAGCGCCGGCCGGCGAGGCGCGGGTGCGGGATCGAGAGCGCGTCGCTTTCCAGGGCGACGTCGCCGTAGAGCAGCAGATCCAGGTCCATGGTCCGGGGGCCCCAGCGTTGCGCGCGGACGCGGCCGAGGCGGTCCTCCACGTCCCGGAGGCGGGCGAGCAGGGCCTGCGCGGACAGGTCGGTCTGCAGCTCGGCGACGGCGTTGAGGAAGCGCGGCTGCTCCCGGAGCCCCCAGGGTTCGGTCTCGAGGACGCGGGAGACGCGCCGGGGCCGGAGCGCCTCGAGGGCCTTCGTGATCAGGCTCTCGCGGTCGCCGAGGTTCGAGCCCAGGCCGACGTACGCCAGCACGCCCATGCTTTCCTCAAACGCGGGGGTTCCGATCGGGGGTGGCCGCCTCCGGGGGCGACTTGGGACGGAGGATGCGGCGCTTGACCCCGAGGGCGGGGCCCGACACCGCATATCCGAAAAAGGCGATGAAGAAGGCGAATTCCTGGAACTGGTAGACGAGGGCGGCGACGAGCGCGATCTCGATCAGGGTGATGAAGGGGCGCCGGCCGCGGAGCAGCTTGTTGACCAGGTGGACGTAGCGGACGCGGGAGACCATGAGGATGCCGGTGGCCAGGGCGAGGGCGGGCAGGGAGGCGCGGATGATGTTGTGCAGCGTCAGCAGCTCCACTTCGAGGAAGCGCAGGGAGAGCACGGCGGCGGCCACGACGCCGGCGGCGGCGGGGGAGGGCAGGCCGGCGAATTCGCGGTGGGAGCTCTCGTCCGGCGTGGTTTCCACGGTGAAGCGGGCGAGGCGGATGAGGGCGCACATCGCGTAGAGGACGCAGACGGCCTGGACGGGGCGGGCCCAGAAGCCCGACTGGTCGCGGGTGAGGGCGAAGGTGAGGAAGCCCGGGGCGACGCCGAAGGTGACGAGGTCGCAGAGCGAGTCCAGCATGGCCCCGAAGTTGGAGGTGGTGCGGGTCATGCGGGCCACGAAGCCGTCGAGGGCGTCGAAGATCATGGCGGCGAGGATGCACCAGGCGGCGTTGTGGAAGTACTTCAGGCTGCGGCCGGCCTCGTCGGCCTCGAGGCCCTGGCCGACCATCATGATCGCGATCATGCCCAGGACGCCGTTGCCGAGCGTGATGAGGGTGGGCAGGAGCGCGATGGTCCTCAGGCGCCGCGGGCGCCGGAAGCCCCAGCGTCTAGCCGACTCGGGCGAGGAGGGTCTCTCCACCTTTCACCTTGTCGTTGAGTTTGACGCAGATTTCCCGGACCTGGTCCTTGGGGATCCACAATTCCGTGCGCGAGCCGAATTTGATCATGCCGAACTGCTGGCCCCGGGCGAGGGTGTCGCCGGGTTTGGATTCGCAGACGATGCGCCGGGCGATGAGGCCGGCGATCTGGCGGACGACGACGCCGCCGACATGCATCGAATTGGCCTCGTTTTCGGCCCCGCAGCGGGGGTCCCGGGCGTCGAGGAATTTCCCCGGACGGTACTTGAGGGCGTGGACCTGGCCGTCGCAGGGGGAGCGGTTGATGTGGACGTCGAACACCGAGAGGAAAATTCCGATTTTGTGGCAGGGCACCTTCAAAAAGTCGTTTTCGACCGCCTCGGAGATCTCGTTGACGGTGCCGTCGGCGGGGGAAACCATCAGGCCGGATTCGGTGGGGATCCGGCGGGCCGGATCGCGGAAGAAGTTGAGCGTGAAGAGGATACCGATGATCGGGAGGGGGAGGGCGTAACGGGCGTACGGGGGGGCGAAGCAGAGGGCGGCCCCGATCAAAGCCCAGATGAAGACGAAAAGAAAAAGCTCTTTACGTCCATATTTAGCAAACAGCAGCAGCATGACGATAAGAAGGGTAGCACCCGCGGGAAAAGCCGTCAAGGGGGGTGCCGGGGGGGTATTATGCAGCTGGATTGGGGTACGTTCCGGGACCGCGCCGCCGTCTGGTCGGGGCGGGCGGGGAGCGCCGCGGTGGTGATCGCGGTGCTGATGTTGGGAGGCCTGCTGGTGGCGCAGTCTGCAGAGGCGCGCCGGGAGCGGGCGGGGATCGAGCGGCAGCACCGGGCGCTCGACCGCGACCTGGAGCGCGCGAAACGCCGCCACCAGGACCTGCGCGGCGAGATCCAGGCGCTGGCCTCGGATCCCGTGTACGTGGAATCGCTGCTCCGCCGCTGGCGCATGTCCGCCCCGGCGGAGAAGATCGTGGAGTAAGATGCCGGAACCGGACAAGATCCTGTCCCAGCACGAGGTGGACGCCCTTCTCTCGGCCATAGACACGGGAGGGGGCGCCGCCGGCAGGGACGTCTCGGTCGAAGACTACGACTTCCGCCGTCCCATGAGGGTCCCGGCGGAGCAGGTTCGTTTCCTCCAGGGCCTGCACGAGGCCTTTGCGCGCACGCTGCAGGCCGGCCTGTCCGGGATGCTGATGCGGAACGTGGAGGCCCGCCTGGCGGGCGTGCACCAGCAGCCCATCCGGGAGGTGCTGGAGACGCTGCCGCACCCCACGATGCTGTTCCTCGTGTCGGCCGAGCCGCTGGAGGGGCACTTCCTCCTGGCGTTGAATCCCACGATCGCGTATCCGATCCTGGAGCGGCTCATGGGGGCGGGCAAGGTGGGGCCGCCGCAGAAGGAGCGGGCCCTCTCGGCGCTGGAATGGAACGTGGCGGAGACGCTGGTGGCGCGTCTGCTGGAGGCGCTGCGCGAGACCTGGACGCCGGTGGCGCCGGTGCATTTCAAGGTGATCCGCCGGGAGGGCGACCCCGCCGTCATCCGCTTCGAAAATCCCGACGAGCCGTCGGTGTCCGTCTCGCTCGAGCTGGCGATGGGGGACCACCGGGGGTCGCTGGAACTGGCGTTTCCGGCGATCGCGATCGAACCCTTCCTGCCGAAGATGGTGGCGACGACCTCCTTCTCCGGAAAGCGCAAGGAGGGGGCCTCCGGGGCGGAAGCGGCGCTGAGCAGGCGTCTGGCGCCGGCCGACGTGGAACTGGAGGTCCGGCTGCCGCTGGAGCGGATCGCCCTCGGGGATCTGGCGTCGCTCCGGGTGGGGGACCTGCTCGTGACGACGCAGCCGCAGTCCGCCCCCGTGCAGATCCTGGTGGAGGGGAGGCCGAAGTTTCTCGGGCGGATGGGGCGTCTGAAGGACCAGAAGGCCGTGCGGGTGCTGCAGACGGCGCCGCTGAAGGAGCCCTCCCTGGTGCCCGGGATCCGCGCGCGGGCGTCGGTGCTTCCGGAGGAGGCCCCCCTGGGGCCGCCGGCGGCCGGGGTGGACAAGGCGCTGCTCTCCGTGCCGCTCACGGCGGCGGCGGTGCTGGCGCGCAAGACGCTGAAATTGAAGGAGGTGCTCGCGTTCAGGCCCGGCGACCTGGTGACGTTCGAGCATCCGGCGGACGAAGCCCTGGATCTGCGGGTGGCGGACCGCGTGGTGGCCCGCGGCACCTGCGTCCGGCGGGGCGAGCAGTTCGCGCTGAAGGTCTCGGAGGTCCTGGGTCCGGCCCCCCGGCCGTGAATTTTTTTGCCCCGGAATGCATTTGCTATGCTATAAATGAGTCAGGAATGGGTCGCCACGGAAGGCGCGGCCCCCGGGAGGCGGATATGGGACGCGACTGCGATCTCTGGCTCTGGGACGGCACGGCGGAATACGAGGGGGCGCTGACGAAGCTTGAGGCCGGATCCTTCACCGCGCGGGTGCGGCCGGCGAAAAGGGCGGGGGGGCCGCTCGGGCGCCGGCGCGCGACCGCGTCGACGATGGATCTGCACCGGCTCTTCACGCAGCACCGCTTTCTGGCGCACCCCGGGCGCCCCGGGCTCGCCCCCTTGATGGAGGCCTGCATCCAGGCCGTGCAGGTCTGCGGCGACGGGGACTTCGACTACCTCCTCATCGGCAGGCTGCTGCCGATCGACCCCCTGGAGCTCGATCGGCTCGCGAAGCTCCCGCCCGCACGGGCCGCGGAGCTGTTCCAGAAGCGCGCCTCGTGACCGGTTCGAGCGATTCTCTTGAACTCCCCGGCGGCAGGGCCCTATAATTCGCCCTCGGGGCTGGGGACGGACGCCTCTTGTGATGAGGCCGGAGTTGCACCCATCGGACGGGCGGGGTCGATCGCGGCGGACGAGGTCGTCCGTGCCGCGCCCTCCCGTTTCCGGCGAGGAACCCCGCCCCCGGATCCGAAGGGTCGCGCCCCGGTCTGGGCCGGCGCTTCCAGGTCGTGAGGCAGACGGCGCCTGAGTCGCCGCCTGCGGCAGGCACGGGAGGTCAGCATGGCGAGCATCACCGTTTCCAGTGAAGGCGTCGATCAGAAATATCCCCTGGAGAACCCCAGCGTGACGCTGGGCCGGGGCCTCGAGAGCGACATCCGGCTCAAGGACATCAAGGCCTCCCGCCGGCACTGCCAGATCGTGAAGACCCCCAAGGGCTTCCAGTGCGTCGACCTCTCCAGCGGCAACGGCACCTTCCTCAACGGGGTGCAGATCAACAAGCAGCAGATGCTGGCTCCCGGGGACAAGATCCAGATCGGATCCACGACCATCACCTTCGAGGAGGCCGAGGCGGCCAAACCCGCGCCCGCGGCCAAGCCCAAGAGCGCCTCCGCGACCGCGGCCCTCCCCAAGGTCCAGGCGCCCGCCGCCAAGACGACCCAGAGCGCCAAGGTGGCCACGGCGCAGATCCCCATCGCCCAGACCCGGCGGATCACCTCCCGCATCGACACCGTGAAGCCCTCCACGCAGTCCATCCCCAAGGCGGGCTCGACGGCCGCCATGAAGAAGACGACCCAGCGGGGGGGCGGCTCCGGAGCCACCACGCGCGGCCTGGCGGTGAGCGCCACGCAGAAGTTCAAGGCCGAGGGCCGGCGGAAGAAGGCCAATCCCATGGTGATCCTGCTGGGCACCATCGGCGTCGTCTTCGTCGTCGTCATCACGCTGATCCTCTTCTGGCCCAAGGACACCTCCGACCTAGTCCGCTCCCAGCTCGAAGGCTTCATGAAGAAGGCGGTCGAGCTCGACAGCCAGGACAAATACGACGCCGCCATCGCCGAGTTCAAGAAGGCCCTGGAACTCTGCGTCGGCGACAAGTGGAAGGGCCAGGCCGCGGAGATCAAGGCTCAGATCCGGGCCACCGAGGAGAACAAGAACCTGAAGGCGGGCGCCACCCAGAAGTGGGCCGATTACAAGGCCCGCGTCGACAAGTCCACCAACAAGGAAGCCAACGAGCTGCTCCAGGAAGGCAAGCGGATGAAGGAGGCCTACGGGAACGCCAACGTCCCCTGGCTGGTCGACCTCGGCAAGCAGATCGAAATCCTGCAGAAGATGATCGATACCCAGATCCAGATCGACAAGCGGTCCAATTTCCAGTTCCGCCGGCAGGAGATCACCGAAAAGCACAAGCTGGGCGCCAAGGACGGCTCGGCGCACTACTCGAACGCCATCCGGGAGTGGAAGGACTTCCTCGCCGGCTCCGCCTCCTCCGACGAGAAGACCAAGGCCCAGGGCGAGCTCAACAACATCAACGTCCGCGCCAAGGAGGCCGTGGGCACGCTGCGCACCCGCTCCACCAACCTCAAGGACAGCGGGAAGAAGGACGAGGCGGTCGAGATGGTGAAGAAGGACCGCACGCGCTTCGAGCTGACGGACGTGTACTCGGAGTACGAGAAGGTCCTCGCGGAGATCCAGAAGTAGGCGGCTATCAGGCCGAATAAAAAAGCCCGCGACCGGAAGGTCGCGGGCTTTTCTGTTTCCGGCGGGCGGTCAATCCGGGATGTCGGTGGATTTCCCGGAGACGACTTCCTTGACCTCGATCTGGAACGGAGTCGGAGGCGGCTTGTACGTGTAGCTGTAGATCGTGATCTTCAGGTCGCGCTTGGGAGCCGTCGCCTTTCCGCCCTTCTCGGAGCCTTCGCCGCTGGCCTTGCCGATCGTGAAGGTCTGCACCCCGATGAAGCGGCGCTGCTGCTCCAGCAGGTTGACGTAGCGCAGCAGCTGGTAGAAGCTGCCCGTGACGCTCAGGTCGTACTGGATCTTGTGGACCGAGGGGGGGATGTTCACCGGCGGCCTTCCCGGCAGGGGGGAGGGGCGCGTGGGGACGGCCCAGCCGCCCCTGGAAACGTTCACCCCCGCCTGGTTCCGGAACATGTCCAGCATGTTGGCGAAGGCGTCGTATTCCATGCGCGTCAGGTCGGGGATCTGCTGGATCTTCTCCTTCTCCTGCTTCTCGAGGTTCTCGATCTCCTTGAGCAGGGCCGGAATCTTGCTGACTTTGGCGTTCGCGTCGTTCACCTGGGCGTCCAGACCCGCCAGCTCCTGGAGCTTCTCCTCGCGCACCACGAAATAGAGGTAGTAGAAGCCGCTGCCTCCCGCCAGGAGGAAGAGCACGAGGATGACGATCGTGATGATGGTGACCTGTTTCTCGCTCATTTCGTCTGTCCTCCCTGGGGCGCGGCCGTGGCGGCCGTTCCCGGAGCCTTCGCGGCCCCGGCGCCGGCTTTGACCTTCGTGGGCGGGACCATGGGGCCCAGGATGGACACCTGGAAGGAGATCGAGTTCTCCTCGGCGAAATCCTTCTCCGGATCCACCCGCCAGTCGACGTTGAAATTCACCGTGGACAGGAATTCCTTCAGGAAGGGGTTGGTCTTCAGCCTTTCGCGGAAGGCGGTCATCTCGATGACCTCGTCGCCCGCGACGTGGCAGCGCATCGACACCCCGTACGGCGACCCGTCCTTGGCATCGGGGTCGATGCGCTTCATTTCGCCGGAGGCCGCGGTGCTGTCCAGGATGCGCAGGTCGTCGATCCAGACCTTCGGGCTTTCCTGGATCACGTCCCAGAGGGCGTTGACCGCGCGCCAGTACTCCACCTCGCGCTTGACGAGGCTTTCGATCTCGCTGACCTTCGCCTTGAGCTGCGCCACCCGCGCCTGCAGGCGGTCGTGCTCGGCGACCTTGGGCTTCAGGCGCTCCAGCGTGTCCTGGCGCTCCTTGATGGAGTTTTCGATGCCCACGATCTGGAGATAGACGACCACGTTGGCCAGGACCGCGATGGCCGCCACCGCGGCGGTCCCCATGATCAGAAGCATCCGCGGGAGCGGCGTGCGCTCCGTTTTGCGCTTCTCGACGGGCAGCAGGTTGATCTTGATCATCGTTCAATTAATCCCGACGAACCCGTGAGGCAAGACCCAGGGCGATGGCTCCCTGGCACGCGTAGTCCTGAAGCTCCTGCTGGGAGTCCTTGGAGAGCTCCTGTTCCATGTACTGGAGCGGGTTCCATTTGTTGACGGGCTTCTGCACCGTCCGCTCGAGGATTTCCTGGAGGCCCGGGGTGGCGGAGGCGCCGCCGGTGATGTAGACCTCCTCCACCTTCTTGTCGTACTGGTTCTCGAAGTAGTCGATCGAGATGTTGATGTCGTGGCAGATGTCCTCCACGACGCCCGTGATGCTTTCCTGGACCTTCTCCATCTCGCCGCCGGGGTTCCGCTTGAGGGCCTCGGCCTCCTTCATGTCCATGGAGAGCTTCTTGGAGATGGCGTCCGTGAGGTCGTCCCCGCCCTTGTAGAATTCGCGGGTGAAGTAGGAGAGGCTGTCGCTCATGATGTTGATGTTCGTCTTGGAGGCGCCGATGTCGACCAGCGCGACGAGCTTCCCCTGGGCGATCGCCTGCGGGTTGACCAGGCCGGAGAGCTCGTAGGCGTTGCCCAGGGCGAAGGAGTCGACGTCGACGATCGCGGGCTGGAGCCCCGAGGTCTCCAGGAGCCCCACATGCTCGTCGATGAAGGTGCGCTTGGCGGCGACGAGGAGGACGCGCATCTCGGGCTCCTGGCCCTCCTGCGCGGCGAGCTCCTCGAGCTTCTGGGAGTCGTGGAGGACCTCGTCGACCTCGACGGGGATGTATTTGCCGAGCTCGTACTTGGCGGCGTTGGCGAGCTCCTCGTCGCTCATCACGGGCATGGAGATGTAGCGGACGAAGACGAAGCGGCCGGACACCGAGGTGACGACGCGCTTGGATTTGAAGGACTTGCGCGAGAACAGCTCGGTGATGGTGTCCGGGATCGAGACGTCGGGGTTGATCTCCTGGATGCCGAATTCCGTGATCACGAAGCGGCCGTTCTGGTCGGCGAGCTGCACGGCTTTTATGAACTTGGAACCGATATCCAAGCCGACAATCGTGCGGGCAGACATGATTGAGAAGTCTACCACCCCCGGGGGGCTTGTCAAGAAAATCGGGGGGCGACGCTAGTCCGCCACGCGGGCGGCGAGTCCGAGCGCGATGGCCGCCTGGGACGCGTAATCCTGGAGCTCCTGCTGGGAGTCCTTCGAGAGCCCCGCCTCCATGAACTGCAGCGGGTTCCAGCGGTTGACGGGCTTCTGGACGGTCCGCTCTAGGACCTCGAGCAATCCGGGCGTGTTGGAGGCGCCGCCGGTGATGTAGACCTCCTCCACCTTCTTGTCGTACTGGTTCTCGAAGTAGTCGATCGAGATGTTGATGTCGTGGCAGATGTCCTCGATCACGCCGTTGATGCAGTCCATCACCCGGTCGGCGTCGCCGCCTCCGGAGGCGGCGGGGGAGCCGTATTTGCCCGTGTCGCCCTTTTCGAGGAGGACGATGGGGACCTTGGTCGTCGAGCGCTCGCGGCGCCCGCCCGCGCCGCCGTCGTCCACCATGACGATGGGCATCGAACCCTCCCCGCCCCCGGCCGAGGCGCCGGTGGCCGAGCGTTTGAGGGCCTCGGCCTCCTTCATGTCCATGGAGAGCTTCTTGGAGATGGCGTCCG